>NZ_AOLG01000047.1:0-331285 GCF_000336815.1 Haloferax prahovense DSM 18310 | reverse complement strand
TCAAGAAACTCAAAGGCGAAACCCGCGAGATTCCAATTCGCATCCATCGTGACCTTCCAGACCACGAGAAAGTCAAAGAAGTCACGCTCAAAAAAGAACCCACGGGAGCGTGGTACGTATCATTCTGCATCGAAACAGAAACTCCCGAGAAACCTGCCGTCGAAGCCATCGGCTCTGACGATGCGGTGGGTCTCGACCTCGGTGTTCTCAACTTCGCCCACGATTCGGACGGGCGTTCGATAGGGCGACTCGACTTGTCTAACGACCGAGAACGCCTCGAACGAGAGCAACGTTCGCTCTCTCGAAAGGACTACGAGTCCAACAATTGGGAGAGACAACGGCGTCGCGTCACGGAAATCCATGCACGAATGTCGAACAAGAAGCGTGATTTCAAACACAAGCTAGCACACTTCTACACCACTGAGTACGATGCCGTATTCGTTGAAGACCTCAATGTCAAGGGGATGCTCGAATCCCCGCAAAACGCTCGTAACAAGGCCGAAGTCGGCTGGCGAGACTTCATCACCATCCTCGAACACCACGGTGAGAAGAACGGCTGTCACGTCGTGCAGGTTAACCCGCGCGGGACGACCACAGAGTGTGCGAGCTGTGGCGTTTCGACTGGCAAGCCGTTGTGGGTGCGCGAGCATTCGTGCCCGTCGTGTGGGTTCGAACTCGATAGGGATTGGAATGCGGCTCTTAACGTCCTCTCACGAGGACTCGACAAACTAGGAGTGGTTCACTCCGAAGACACGCCTGTGGAGACTGCGACCGCTGTGTCCACTGATGGNCCTCTCACGAGGACTCGACAAACTAGGAGTGGTTCACTCCGAAGACACGCCTGTGGAGACTGCGACCGCTGTGTCCACTGATGGTGGCGATTCATCGTCCATCGTCGTGGATGCAAGTCGCGTCACAGAAACAGGAAGCCCCGTCCTCAAGGAAGCCGCGTCAGCGGCTGAGTAGGGCGGGGGAGTTCACATTGAGCCGAAAGAATCGACACAGCGAGCTGCTTCCGCCACAAAAGGAATGTAACCACGAAAGAGGTCTGGCGACGGGTGAATAGAGTTTTCACACACGTTGTGTATACGCTCATTCAGATACCATGTCCTGGCTCAAGGAATTATTCAAATCGGGGACATCGCTGGCTGGGCGGGTATTGTTCTCTGTTGGTCTGGCCAGTCTCATATTCGTTCAACTATCCGGAATCATCCAAAACCACCCAGTATACACCCCACTTACCCCGTATGATTGGCCCGCCTTGGGTATCGTTGCGGGTGGGTTCCTCATTCTATTCAGTACACTCATTCGCGAGGAACCCCGGCGAGTTGGGCAAGATAACGTCCGAATTGTCCCAACAGTAGATTCCGATCAAGAACTCTCAACCCTTCTCGAAGAGGCTCGAACCGTAGTCGATCATCAGGTCAGTTCAATCCAGAACTTGCGAACAGACGCGATTCAGTTGATCAAATTGAACCTGCTGCTAGCCAGTATCCTCATCTCGGCTATTGCTATTGGCATCGACTCTGACTCTTGTGTTACCGCAGTTTCTTTTGTAAACGTGTTCACGCAGGTCGGGAGCGGACTACTGACGTTTTCAATTTTCTCAGCAACGTATCTGTATGTGACCGTAGAGTATACTGGCGGTATCTCTGGTGACACACTTGACCAGATATTCACCTCCCAAGAGCACTCACAGGTGTTTGTGGAAAATTGGCTTCTGAGTGGATACAAAAAGTGGATACGAGGGAATTCGGTCGTCCAGCGGGACGGTGCGGTTCTGATTGGTCTCTCCACTCTGTTGACTATCTCTGCGTTAATCATGTTCGGAAAGGGGTTCCTCGTCGCAGTAGAGTGTTCTATTTAGCTATTTTCGGCAGCCCGAGTTAGTGTCTCACGCATGGGTCTGCACGACACCGGTCACTCGGAGACACGGCACCGCTTGAGTAGCCGAGACCAGACTGAGCCCGGACACCCGGATTACTGCACTGCGATGCGGGCGAAGCGAGTCCTCGCGGGACGTTTTTCGTCCAGCTCCTTGCGAGGAGACTATCGCTCTGTGAGCGACAGTCGACGGAGTAAAAAGGTGGTATGGGACCGCTGAGAGTCGAACTCAGGTCCTACCGACCCCATCGGCAGAGGATACCACTACCCCACGGTCCCGGGGTGCATTCAAAGCGATGCGTGTCTCGCGGTTAAGCCCTTCGTTTCGTCGCGGCGACGCGAAGGGCTGGCGTGCCACGGTATCGCACCGTCGTCGTGCGGTTCGAACGGTGCCGAGAAGCTGACTCCCGACCACGAGTACGCTTTTGCCGCCTCGAGATTAATGACAACGTATGCTCACGCCCCTCCAGAGCGTCCCGCTCGGACTCCTCCCCTTCGTCGCGATGCTCCTCGTCCTCCTCGCGTTGGGCGTCGCAGGCCTCCGGTGGTGGTCGATTCGCCGCGGTTCCGAGTCCGAACCGTCGGCTGACCGCCCCGAGGAGTCCCACGGCTACCCGCTGGCGTCGTGGCGCTACGTCTACGACCTCGACAAGTCGGATGCGAAACGAGAGGTCGCGTCGGTCAACGAGCAGGCGGAGACGCTCGCGGACGCGGAGAAAAAGCGCCGGAGAAAGTAGCGCGAAGCGGTCTCAGACTAACACGGCTTCCAGCGAGACGACCTCGCCGGCGTCGGCGTCCGCGTCGCCGACGAGTTCGCCCAGACAGACGGCCGAACCGTCGTCGGTGAAACAGGCGACGAGGTCGCCGCGGGAGGCGTCGGCGTCGACGTCGAAGACGCCGGGCGCGTAGACGGGTGCGCCGTTGGCGACTTCGCGGGCCGCGCTGTTGGCGATGGTGACCGATGGGAGGTGCGACAGCGCCCGCTCGGCGGGCGAGACCACGTCGCGGAGCCACGACTCGTCGCCCTCCTCCGCGAACGCGAGCGCGTCTGCGAGGTCGTGGAGCGTCACGAGGTCCGCGTCGTCGAAGGGAGTGGTCGCGGTCCGGCGGAGGTGGCCCATGTGGCCGCCGGTGCCGAGCGCGAGTCCGAGGTCGTGACACAGCTTTCGGATGTACGTCCCCGACTCACAGCGGATGCGCAACAGCGCCTGTCTGTCTTTCACTTCGAGGAGGTCGAGGTCGTACACCTCGCGGACGCGGAGGCGGCGCGAGACGGCGGACTTCCGCGGGGGCTTCTGGTAGAGCTTCGATTCGAACTCGGCGACGGTCGAGTCGATGTCGGCCGGCGCGGGCCCGTGGAGTTCGAGCACGGAGACGTACTCCTTCGAGCCTTCGAGGAACACCTGCGCCATGCGGGTCGCGTCGCCGAGGAGCGTGGGGAGACAGCCGGTCACCTTCGGGTCGAGCGTCCCCGAGTGAGCGGCGCGGTCGACGTCGGCCATATCGCGGACCCACCCGGTTACCTGGTGGGCCGACGGCCCCGGCGGCTTGTCGAGGTTGACGACGCCGAACGACAGCAGGTCGTCGACGCTCCGGTCTTCGGGCGGGTCTCGGAGCATGGTCAGAAGTCGTAGCGGACGCCTTCGACGGGGTACTTGCCCTCGTCGGCCTTGGGGTCGTAGGAGTCGACCGCGGCGATGCAGACGGCCGTCACCTCGTCGGGCCCCCAACGGGCGGTGTTGAGCGCGATATCGTAGATAGAGAGGTCCGTGATGTCGATGTCGTAGTAGGCGTCGTACCGCTTGGCCTCGCTCGCCTCGCGGGTCGTCGTCTCCTCGCGGGCGATATCGGGCGCTTTGTCCTCGCGGTCGGCGATGCGCTCGGCGCGAACGTCGACGGGGGCGTCGAGCCAAAAGCGGAGGTCTGCGGCGTCCCCGGCGAGCCAGCCGGCGAGGCGAGATTCGAGGAGCACGTCGTCGCGGTCGAGGGCGATGTCGCGGAGGCGGCGGTCGAGGTCGCGGTCGATTTGGTCGTCCTCCTCGGCGAGTTTGTTGAACTCGACGGCGGTCATGTCGCGCTCGGCGGCGAGCTCGCGGAAGATGTCCCCGCCGCTTATGTGTTCGAGGTCGAACGCCTCGGCGAGCGCGGCGGCGGTCGTGCTTTTCCCGCTGCCCGGTGGTCCGGAGACGGTCAGTAACATATCCATGCTGGGTGCGGTCGGCTAAAAGGTGTTATCGTTGCCGACCGCCCCTGCGGAGGCTTCTCACGGGGGAGAGTGGGAGAGAACCGAGGGTGGTGAGACGCGGAAACGGAGAGAGAAACGGAGTCGTTTCGAGTCGCTCGGGTCGGCTTACGACGCCGACGGCGACATGTCGATGTTCAGGCTCTTGCGGATGATCTGGGTGAAGCCCATCGAGCAGAGGAAGTACCAGACAATCCACGCCTGCATCGGCCCGATGACACCCTGCTTCCACTCGACGGACCCGACGAGCGGGAGCACGATGTTCTCGGTGACGATGTGCGGGTCGGAGCCCCCGCCGACGCCGATGGCCCAGTACATCCAGAGGAACACCGGGATGGTGAGGAACATGATCCAGACCATCGGGCGGAACTGCTCTTTGAACATGCCCATCTGGTCGCCCATCGCCTCCATCTGCTCTTCTTGAATCTTCTCGAGCGCCGCGTCGTCGCCGCGCTCCTTGGCGTCCTTCTGCCGCTGTTGGATGTCCTTCATCCGCTCTTGATACATGCCCATCTTCTCCATGTCCATGAGGTTCGCCTGCAGGAGCGTGGAGTAGAGGCCGGTCGCGAGCGCGAGGACCATCACGACGGCGTAGAACGGGAGCATGTCGGCCAGCGGGCCGAGCGCCACGTCCATCACGCCGCCGATGACGTTCCGAACCTC
Source organism: Haloferax prahovense DSM 18310 (assembly GCF_000336815.1). Taxonomy (GTDB): domain Archaea; phylum Halobacteriota; class Halobacteria; order Halobacteriales; family Haloferacaceae; genus Haloferax; species Haloferax prahovense. Next base: position 326,496 of record NZ_AOLG01000047.1, on the reverse strand, counting down.
GGCGACCGAGTAGCCGAGGAACAGGCCGACCGTGACGACGGCCGCGCCCTTGTCGTACTTCGACCACGAGGAGTCGCCGGTGTCGGTGTCGGCCGACGAGGACGACGACGAGCCGCCGGAGTCGGACGTGTCGTCTTCGAGGCCGGCGCGGGTCTCCGCCGCGTCGGCGAGCCGGAACCCCTCGTCGCCGTCGACGAGGATACCTTTCTCGATGAGGCGACCCCACTGGCCGCTCGTGAGCTCGTCGCGAACGTCGGCCCACTCGACTTCTCCGTCGTCCGCCCGTTCGAGGACGGTTTCGACGGCGGCGCGCATGTCGGCGTCGGAGCCGACGAGGTCGCGCACCCGAGATTCGATTCGTGCCATTACCGGCCCTTTAGCAACCGGCTGTTATCAAGGTTTTACTCTGGAGACGAGAGCGGGCGCGCCGGCGACAGCGCCGGCGCTCCGAGTATAGTCGGTGAAAAGCGTCGTTCCGTGTGCGCGCTTACGCGTCGTCGACGACGGTCCGGACGTCCTCGAAGACCTCGTCGGGGGTCTGTTCGCCGTCGACCTCGACGAGGACGCCCTCGTCGCGGTAGTGTTCGATGACCGGCTCGGTGTTCTCCTTGAACACCGACAGACGCTCGCGGACCGTCTCTTCGGTGTCGTCGTCGCGCTGGACGAGTTCGCCGCCGCAGTCGTCGCAGACGCCCTCCGCTTCGGGCTGGTTGAACTTCACGTGGAAGTTCGTGCCGCAGTCGTCGCAGACGCGGCGGCCGGTGAGGCGCTCGACGAGTTCGGACTCGGCGACCTTCAGGTAGATGACCGCGTCGAGGTCGGTGATCTCGGTGAGGTACTCCGCCTGCGAGAGGTTCCGCGGGTAGCCGTCGAGGACGTAGCCGTCGGCGTCTTCCAGCGCGGCCTCGACGATTTCGTTGACGACCGCGTCGGGGACGAGTTCGCCCTTCTCCATGAACGAGCGGGGCGTCCCGTACTCGGTCTCCATGTCCTTGTTCGCGCGCAGCGCGTCGCCGGTGGTGACGTGTTCGACGCCGTAGGTCTCGGCGAGCCGCTTCGACTGTGTGCCCTTACCTGCGCCCGGCGCTCCGAGCAGGAGGATGCGCTTTCCCATATCTGACCCCATCCGGCGAGAGCATATAGTGTTGAAGATACGTACTGAGTTCTGCGACGGCGGCGGTCAGAGGAATGAGACAATGTTGCTCCTTGTTCGTCGTTCTACAGCTCTCACGGCCGTCCCACCGCGGTGTTGGCGGGTTTTGTTGCCGGTTTCGCAGACGGAAGCGACACGTTCAACGGCGCGGCCCTCGTGGCACCGACAGATGCGCGATTCGTCCCTCATGCGCGACGCGTTCGGCGCGGCCACCGTCGAGCGCGCGTACGGTCTGTGGTGTACGCTCGAACGCGGCTGGCGCGCGACCGCCCTCGGTCTCGTCGTCGTGACCGTCCTCGCGACGCTCGGGCCGTGAGCGCCGGGGAGAGCTCGGACGCCGGCATCGGCCGGCTCGCGCGACTCGCACCGGGCGTCGGCCTCCTCGTCGTCCTCGCGGGGGCGGCGGCGCTCGTCGCCGGCTTCGTCCCCGGCGTCAACGCGCTCCTGCTCGGCGTGCTCTTCGGGGCTGTCGTCGCCAACACGGTCGGCGTTCCCGACTGGGTGCGCCCCGGCGTCGACACGCAGAAGCTCCTCCTCGAAACGGGTATCGTCCTGCTCGGCGCTCGCATCGCAATCGACGAACTCGTCGCCTCCGGACCGGTGCTCGTCGCGCTCGTCGTCGTCACCGTCGCCGCCGGCGTCCTCCTCGTCGAGGCCGTCGCCGGGCGCGTGTTCGGCCTCGCCGACAAGACCGGGTCGCTCCTCGCGGCCGGCGCGAGCGTCTGCGGCGTCTCCGCGGCCACCGCCATCGCCGGCACCATCGACGCCGACGGTGAGTCCCTCACCCACGTCGTCGCCGCGGTCCTCCTGTTCGACGCGCTCACCCTCGCGGTGTTCCCCATCGCCGGCGACCTGCTTCCGCTGTCCGGTCGCCAGTTCGGTATCTGGGCCGGCCTGAGCATGTTCAGCACCGGCCCCGTCACCGCGGCCGGCTTCGCCCACTCCGAGGTCGCCGGTCGCTGGGCGACCGTGACCAAACTTGCGCGAAACTCCATGCTCGGCTTCGTCGCCGTCGCCTACGCGGTTCGCTACGCCGGCCGGGCGGAGGAGGCAGCCACCGGTCTGCGCGCCGTCTTCGACGGCGTTCCCCGGTTCCTCGTCGGCTTCGTCGCCGTCGCCGCCGTCGCCAACCTCGGCCTCCTCTCGGAGGCGACGCTCGCGACCGTCGGCACCGCCAGCGACGCACTGTTCGCGCTCGCGTTCGTCGGCCTCGGCCTCGACGTTCGGCTCGACGCGATGCGACAGACGGGCGCGGCTCCGCTCGCCGTCCTCGGACTGCAACTGCTCACCATCAGCGCGCTCGCGCTCGCCGCGGTTCTCGCGCTGTTCTGACGCGCTGACGGCCGTTCCGGTCGCTCCGCCGTCCGAGACTCACCGCCCCGACGCGGGCCGTTTTTGTACCGCGCGGGTGTAGCAGGTCGCATGACCCGATTCGAGGCCGACACCGCGCGCGAGCGCCGAAAGCTCTTCGCCGACGCCGTGTCGGCGCACCGCGACCGCGGCAGCGCCTTTCTCACCATCGAGGCCGAACGCCTCGCCGACGTCGACGGCGAGGGGCCCGGCCCGTGGATTCAGTTCGCCGACCAGACGTTCAACATGGACGTGACCGACGAGGAACTCGACCGGCTCAAGGGGCTGCTCACGGAGTTCCCCGAGTTCCGAATCGACCAACTGGAGAGCCCCGAGGAGGCCGAGGGGACGAACGTCCGCATCACCGCCCGCTCGGACGCGAACCGCCTCGCCGGCTTCGCAGACCGCGTCTTTCAGGCGGTCTACGGCCGCGACGAGGCGTACCGGGCGTGGGTCACCGCCGTCTGAGCGGGCGCGTTCCCTCCGCGTTCGATTCGCTTCGACGCTGTGCCCCGGTTTGCGAACTTCTACATCTATTGCCGCACAACCCATGACTGAACACGTCGAGTCGCTGTTCTCTCGCCCGCTGCTCCCGCTCGCGAACGCGGACGACGCCGATATCACCTGTGCCACCGCGTTCCCGCGCATCGCGGCGGCCGATGGTCGAGCCTCTGTCGTCCACGTCATCGAGAAGGCGGGCGGCGCGCCGGACAAAGCCGGCGTCGAACAGCGTGAGGAGGTTGCGGAGGAACTGTTCGATATCGCCCGCCGCGCCGCGGACGACGCCGGCATCGAACTTCAGACCGACCTCCGATTCGCGACCGACGTCGGCGACGCCATTCTCGAAGCGGCTCGCGAGGCCGACGCGACGGCCATCGTCTTCACCCCGCGCGGCGGCCGCTCGTGGTGGGACCTCTTTTCGGGCGCGGTCCGCGAGGAGTTGATTCGGCACAGCGACCGTCCCGTGGTCGTGCTGCCGGCGGGCGACGCCGACGAAGACGGTGAAACATGACAGACGAGGAACTCGCCAAAGACCTCGGCCCGCTCGCGGCGTTGACTATCGGTATCGGGACGATGATCGGCGCGGGCATCTTCGTGCTTCCGGGGGCCGCGGTCCAACAGGCCGGGCCGCTCGCGGCCGCCGCGTTCGTTCTCGGCGGCGTCATCGCGCTCTTGACCGCCATGTCCGCCAGCGAACTGGGCACCGCGATGCCGAAATCCGGCGGCGCGTACTACTACATCAACCTCCACGTCGCCGACGACAGGGACGCGGGTGAGCAGTTCCTCCGCGAGTGGGCCGACGAGCGCGGTCTCGGAGATGCCACGCTCACCGTCGAGACCGGCGACGTCGAGAGGGCTATCGAGTCGCACGCGACCGACGCGTCGCTGCTCGTCGTCGGCGCGACGGAACGCGGCCTCCTCTCGCGGCTCGTCCGCGGCACCGTCGTCATGGACGTCGTCGACGACGTGGAGTGTTCGGTCCTCCTGGCCGAACGGAGTCGCGCTCGGAGCATCAGGGAGCGCCTGTTCGGGTAGTCCGAACGGCGCCGCGGAAGCGACCCGTTTTCTCGCCGCCGATGGCCTCTCGCGCCGCCGCGGCACATTTGTCCTTCGCCGCCGTAGCGAGGGGTATGGCGAAGCAATCGGGGCTGTCGTGCGACGACGCGGAGCTGTCCGTCGAGGCGACGAGCCGCCGCATCGACGCGGGCGAGGTCACGCTCCACGCGGTTGAAGCCGGACCGGAAGACGGCGAACTCGTCGTCCTCCTCCACGGCTTTCCGGAGTGTTGGTACGCGTGGGCGGACTACCTCCGCCCGTTGACCGAAGCGGGCTACCGGGTCGTCGCGCTCGACCAGCGCGGCTACAACCTGAGCGACCGCCCCTCGGGCGTCGAGTGGTACAGCATCGACGAACTCGCCGGTGACGTGGTCGGCGTCGCGGACGCGCTCGGCTACGAGAAGGTCCACGTCGTCGGTCACGACTGGGGTGGCGCGGTGGCGTGGTGGACCGCGCTCCACCACCGCGACCGGGTGCGTTCTCTCACCGCGATGAACCTCCCGCACCCGGTAGTGCTCGCCCGCCACCTCAGACGCGACCCGGGCCAACAGCTTCGGAGCTGGTACGTCTTGTTCTTCCAACTGCCGAAGCTCCCCGAGCTCGTCGCCCCCGTCGGCGACTGGGCCGTCTTGGAGCGGACGATGACCGGCACCGCGCTCCCCGGCACGTTCTCGGCGACCGACCTCGACTGCTATCGCGCCGCGTGGTCGGTCTCCGGAGCCTACGGCTCGATGGTCGACTGGTACCGGGCGGTCGCCCGCGAGCGCCCGCGGCCCCGCGTCGAGACGGTCGAGCCCCCGACGCTCGTCGTCTGGGGGACCCGAGACCGGTTCCTCCGGCCGAAGATGGCGCGCGAGAGCCTCGCGTTCTGCGAAGACGGCCACCTCAAGACGTTCGACGAGGCGACCCACTGGGTCCACCACGAGGAGCCGGTGGCCGTCGCCCGCGCACTCGTCGAGCACCTCGACGACGCGTGGCGAACGCCGAACAACACCCCCGACGAGGCGGGCCATCGCCCGGTCTGAGCTCCGCCGGCGATTTCGACCAATGGAGGCAGTATTTGCCGGCTGCTCGTTGAAGCTATATAGGTCCATCGAGGGAACTTAGCGAGGTTCTTGTACGTCCGGCGTGCACGTTGAACCGACGCGGGAGCAGTCCGGTGGTGGGACTTTCCATGCCCCTTCGAACCGTCTCCGCGTCTCTTCATGAGCAGGGACGGGGGACCGTCCCACCTTTCGACCGGCGAGCGACCGCGCCGACGACCGGGCCTCGAACCCCACCGGGCCGGACCCGTCGTCGCCGGATGAGTACGTTCTTACTCGCGGCCCCCGCAGGTCGCGTATGACCGACCTCGGAAAGGTCGACCGCGAGTTCTTCGACGAGTACATCTACCCGCGGTTGGGCGCGGCCCGCGACGACGTGGCGCTCGGCCCGACCCACGGCGTCGACTTCGGCCTCCTCGACATCGACGGCACCGCCGTCGCCATCGCGACCGACCCCGTCTCCGTGCTCCCCGCGCTCGGTTTCGAGCGCGCGGGCCGGTTCGCCATCGACATCGTCCTCTCGGACATCGCCGTCTCGGGGCTGGACCCCTCGCACCTCGCCGTCTCCTTTACGCTCCCGCCCGAGATGACCGACGAGCAGTTCGCCGAACTCTGGGGGGCGATGCACGCCGAGGCCGACGACCTCGGCGTCAGCATCGTCACCGGCCACACCGCCCGCTACGCTGGCTGTTCGTACCCGTGGGTCGGCGGCGCGACCGCCCTCGCCGTCGGTGACCACGACGACGTGGTCCGCCCGGACGGCGCGAGACCCGGCGACGACGTGCTCGTGACGAAGGGCCCCGGCGTCGAGGCGACTGGCCTCCTGACGACGCTGTTTCCGGACGCCTTCGTCGACCTCGACGATGACGTGCTCGCCGACGCGCAGGCGCGACTCGACGAGACCGACGCGGTCCGCGACGCGATGACCGTCTCGGCCGCCGGCGGCCGCGGTGTCCACGCCATGCACGACGCCACCGAGTGCGGCGTCCACGGCGCGCTCAACGAAATCGCCGAGAGCGCGGGCGTCCAACTCGAAATCGACGAGTCGAGCATCCCGTTCCGGCCCGGCGTCCGCGAGACCTGCGACTTCCTCGGCATCGACCCGTGGCGCTCGACCACCGCCGGGTCGCTCGTCGTCGCCACGGACCCCGACGTCACGGACGACGTGGTCGCCGCGCTCGACGCCCGCGGCACCCCCGTCGGCGTCGCCGGCACCGTCGTCGCGGGCGAGGGCGTCGTCGTCGACGGCGAGCGCATCGAGCACCCCGACGTTGACCCCTCGTGGGCCGCCTACGACCGACTCGCCCGCGAGGCCGAGCAAGCGAACGCCGACGCCGAATAAGCAGACTCAGCCCTCGTTTTCCAGCGCGTCCGCGACCCGGTCGAGCGCCGCGTCCGCCGCGTCGACGTCGGCCGCGAGGCTCAGAAAGCCGTGCGGCATGGCAGCCTCGTGGTCGTGGACGACGTCGGGCCCCGCGGCGTCGAGCGCCGACGCGTAGGCCGCGCCCTCGTCTCGAAGCGGGTCGAAGCCGGCGGTGACGACGTGCGCCGGCGGGAGGTCGGCGTGCGAGTCGGCCCGGAGCGGCGCGGCGAAGGGGTTGTGGCGGTCAACCGGGTTCCGAAGGTAGGTGTCGTGGGCCCACAGCACGTCGCGGCGGGTGAGAAGCGGGCCGTCGGCGTTCTCCCGGAGCGAGTCGTGGTCGGCCGAGCAGTCGGTCATCGGGTACTGGAGGACCTGTTTCTCGATGGTCGGGCCGTCGAACTCGCGGGCGTGGAGGCAGACGGCGGCCGCGAGATTCCCGCCGGCGCTGGTCCCCGCGACGGCGACTCGGTCGGGGTCGGCCCCGACGGACGCGCCGCGTTCGGCGAGCCACTCGACCGCCCGCACGCAGTCGTCGAGGCCGGCGGGAAACGGGTACTCGGGCGCGAGTCGGTAGTCGACCGAGACGACGACGCGGCCCGAACGGACCGCCAGTCGTCGGCAGACGCCGTCGATGGAGTCCAGCGTGCCCATCGCCCAGAGGCCGCCGTGGAAGAACGCGACCGCGGGGCGCGTCTCGCCGGGTTCGGGGTGGTAGACGCGAAGCGGAATCTCGTGGGTCGAGGCGGCCCCGTCCCCGCTCTCGCCGTCGATTGCGAAGTTCGTAACGCGGGCGACCTCGGGCGCGTCGCCGGCCGAGAACACCTCGTCTTCGACCCGGCGGGCGCTCTCGACGCCGAGCGCGGACCACTCGGGGAGGCCCAGACGCTCGACCTCGGCGACGGCGGCGTGAGCCTGCGGGTCGAGGTCGGCCGCGCGGTCGGCGACCCCGATGGCAGACGAGTCGTTAAAATCGCCGTCGTCGGGGTCGTCGGGGTCGGGTCGGGAGTCGCCGTCGGAGCGAACCATACCGGTGGGCCGCGGGCGACCGTGAAAAACACCACGCCGTGCGGGTCGTGAATCTACTTGTCGCGCCGGCGCTTCGACACGCGTATGACCGACGACCCCACCGTCGAGACCGCCCGCGAGATGGACGCGGCGGACCCGCTTTCGGACCTCCGCGACCGCTTTTACGTCCCCGAGGGCGAACTGTACATGGACGGCAACTCGCTCGGCCCGCTGTCTGTCGACGCGGAGGCGGCGCTCGAACGCGTCGTCGACGAGTGGCGCGACCTCGCCATCCGCGGGTGGACCGACGCCGACCCGGAGTGGTTCACCTACGGCGAGCGCCTGGGCGAGCGACTCGCCCCGCTCGTCGGCGCGAAGCCCGACGAAGTCGTGGTCGCCAACTCCACGACGGTCAACATCCACGCGCTCGTCGGGACGTTCTACGACCCCGCCCGCGGCGAGAACATCGTCGTCGACGACCTCGACTTCCCGACGGACCACTACGCGATTCGCGCGCAACTCCGGCACGCCGGCCGCGATCCCGACGAGGCGCTCCGCGTGATCGAGAGCCGTGACGGGCGGACCATCGAGACCGAGGACGTGCTCGACGCCATCGACGACGACGTGGGGATGGTGTTTCTCCCGTCGGTCCTCTACCGGAGCGGCCAGCTGTTCGACATCGAGGCCATCACCGAAGCCGCTCACGAGGCCGGCGCGCTGGCCGGCTTCGACCTCGCGCACTCGGTCGGCGCGGTCCCGCACCGGCTCTCCGAGGTCGGCGTCGATTTCGCGGTCTGGTGTCACTACAAGTACCTCAACGCTGGTCCCGGCTCCATCGCCGGCCTCTACGTCAACGAGCGCCACTTCGGCGTCACGCCCGCGCTCGCCGGCTGGTGGGGCAACGACAAGGAGACGCAGTTCGACATGGCGATGACCTACGAACCGGCGCAGTCGGCCGGCGCGTTCCAGTCGGGGACGGTCCCGGTGCTGTCCGCAGCCCCCCTCGACGGCGCGCTCGACGTCGTCGAGGACGCCGGCGGCGTGGCCGCCCTGCGCGAGAAGTCGCTGGCGCTCACGGACTACCTCATCGCCCTCGTGGACGAGCGACTGCCGGAGTGCGAGGTCGGCACCCCGCGTGACCCCGCGGCCCGCGGCGGCCACGTCGCGGTCGAGCACCCCGAGGCCTACCGCGTCAGCCTCGCGCTCAAGGAGCGGGGCGTCATCGTGGACTTCCGTCAACCGAACGTCGTCCGGATGGCTCCCGCGCCGGCCTACGTCGGCTTCGAGGACGTGTACCGGGCGGTCGAGCACTTCCGCGAGATTCTGGACGGGGAAGCATACGAGGCGTTCGAGAAGCAGAGCGGCGGCGTCACGTGAGGGTCGCGGCGGGGGGTCGGTCGCTTACCAGTCGATGACTTCCTTGTCGCGCCAGAACTTCCCCGCGGGCGCGCCGGGCTTGAACGTGGCGAGCCACGTCGGCGTCTCCGCGCCCTTCTCGACCGGCCGGTTGGCCTCCTCGCCGCCCATGTCGGTGCGGACCCAGCCGGGACACACCGAGTTGGCGATGAGGCCGTCGTCGCCGTACTGGCCGTCGAGGTAGGCCGTGAGGCCGTTGAGGCCGGTCTTCGAGATTCGGTACGCGGGCGACCCGCCGGACTGTTCCTCGCCGAGCGCGCCCATGCCGGACGAGACGTTGACGACGCGGCCGCCGTCGGACTGGAGGAGAAGGGGAACCGCGTGCTTGCACAGGAGCATCGGCCCGCGGAGGTTGACGCCGAGGGTGCGGTCGATTCGCTCGGTCGACTCGGCGACGATGTCCTCGCCCTCGCCGCCGACGCCGGCGTTGTTGACGAGGATGTCGAGGCGGTTCTGGTCGGCGAAGATGCCGTCGACGACCTCCTCGATGTCCCCTTCTTGGGTCACGTCGAGGAGGACTCGCTCCGTCTCCTCCGGCGTCTCGTTGGTGACGCTGCGCGACCCCGCGTACACCGTCGCGCCGCGGTCGCGGAGGTTCTCGGCTATCTGGCGGCCGATACCTCGGTTCGCGCCGGTGACGAGCGCGACCTGTCCGTCGAGGTCGTCGTAGCGGTCGGGTTCCATGGCTGCGTCTGTGAACTGAGAAAGGATATTCTCACCGAAGCGTGCCGGCGGTCGCGGCGTACCGGCGAGGTTCGGGAGGCCGACGGATCACTCGACCGCGATAGTGAGTTCGTCGAACTCGTCGCCGGTCCACTCGTGGGCGGTCATCCGGCCGTCGGGCGAGCAGATGAGATAGACGTATCCCGGCCACGACGCCTGTTCCCGGTCCGTCGCGCTCGGGACCGGGTCGGACTCGGGGTGCGAGTGGTAGAAGCCGACCGCGTCGTCGCCCGCGGACTCGATGGCTTCGAGAATCGAAACCGTCTCCTCGGGGTCGAGTTCGTAGGCGACCCGTGGGTCGTCGGCGACGTTCGAAACGGGGTGGGCGGCGGTGACGGTGCGCGCGTCGCTGTCGCCGGCGAGGACGCCGCAGACCTCGGCGGGCGGGTCGCCGGCGGCACCCTCGCGGGCGTGCGAGAGAATCGAGTCCCGCGCGTCAGCTGCGAGAGAGAGCCTACTCGAAGTCACGGCGCATGGCGATTTCGAACCACGGACAGAGACGCAGTTGGCGGTACCACTCGGGGTTGTCGTGGAGGTGCTCGTAATCCGCCCAGAGCATGCCCGCGATTTCCTCTTCGTCGGGGTCGAGCGTGGTGTCTTCGAGCGTGACCTTCAGGACGGCACAGACTTCCCACTCCAGCCCGGCGTTCTCGTAGTAGCGCTTGTACTCGAACTTGTCCGTGACGCGGAGGTCGGAGTACTGGTCGGGCGAGATGCCGAGTTCCTCTTCGAGGCGCTCTTCGGTGGCTTCCTCTTGGGTCTGGCCCTCGACGGGGTGGGAGGCGACGGTGCCGTCCCAGGAGGTGTCCCACAGGCGCTTGTTGGGCGCGCGCTGGGCGAGGAGTATCTGTCCCTCCTCGTTGAACACGAGGCAGGTGAAGGCGCGGTGGCGGATGCCGTCGCCCGTGTGGGCGTCGAGTCGGTTGACCGTCCCCTCGGCGTTGTCGTCGGAGTCGACGGCGATGACGTCCTGCGCTGCGTTCTTGTGGAGTTCAGTAGCCTCGTCGGCCGCTGCGTTGCTCATGTGCCTTCCGTCGGAGTCGGGGGTCAACTAAGCTTCGATGCGAACCGCGGACCACGCGGCGGCGGCGCGGGATTAGCCGAGGCGCTCGTCGAGAATCAGGCGGGTCTTCGTGCTCTTCACGTCGTCGTGCTCGCGGGCGCGGGTGATGAGGTCGTTGACGGCGCGGGTGTCGGCGGCGTCGACGACGAGGACGATGTCCTCCTCGCCGGAGACCTGCCAGACGAAGTCCACGTCCTTCCAGTCGGCCATCAGCTCGGACACGTCGTTGGTGTCGACGTCGACCGCGACGGTCACCTCTATCATCGCCTTCAGGTTCCCCGTGCGGGTCGAAATCGTAAAGCGCTCGATGACGCCCTCCTCGACCAACCGCTCGACGCGGTTTCTGACGGTCCCCTCAGAGGTCCCGACTTCGGCCGCGATCTCCGTGTTGGGGGTCCGAGCGTCCCGTCGAAGGATATCGAGGATACGTCGGTCAAGCTCGTCCATATCTCACGTGCCGTCCCCAGCGACTTACCGATTACGAATTTCGTAACTCGACTTCGAAAGTAACACTTATGCACCCGTGTTCCGTTCGTTTCTCGTAATGTCGGACGCCTATCTGGCGCTGGAAGACGGTCGCGTGGTCGAAGCGCGTGGCCGTGTTCCGGGGCGCACACGCGGTGAACTGGTGTTCACAACCGCATATACGGGATACGAAGAGAGTCTGACCGACCCTTCGTACGAAGAACAAGTGCTCACCTTCTCGTACCCCCTCATCGGGAACTACGGCGTCCGAGCCGAGCGATTCGAGTCCGACCGGGTCCACCCTCGGGCGGCCGTCGCACGCGAGTTCACCGAGGAGGTCGTCGAGTGGCTCGCCGACGAGGGCGTCCCGGCGGTCGACCACCTCGACACGCGCGACCTCGTCACGTCCATCCGCGAGGAGGGCGCGATGAAGGTCGGAATCGCCGTCGGCGAGGACGTGACCCCCGAGGACGCGAAGGAAGAACTCGCGCAGTGTAAGGGCATGAGCGAGCACGTCGACATCGGCGCGCAGGTCACCACGACCGAGCTGACGACGTTCGAGGGCGACGGCGACACCACCGTCGCGCTCGTCGACTGCGGCGCGAAGGGCTCCATCGTTGACTCTCTCGTCGACCGCGGCGCCACGGTCCACGTGCTTCCCTACGACGCGGACGCCGAGGACGTAACCGCGCTCGAACCCGACGTGCTGTTCATCTCCAACGGCCCCGGCGACCCCGAAAACTACACCGCGACGCGCGAACTCGTCGAGGAGTTCGCCGGCGAGGTCCCGCTGGCGGGTATCTGCCTCGGCCAGCAGATCGTCGCCAGCGCGCTCGGCGGCACCACCGAGAAGATGGCCTTCGGCCACCGCGGTGTCAACCAGCCCGTCCGCGACCTCCAGAGCGGAAAGGTCGTCATGACCACCCAGAACCACGGCTACACCGTCGCCGACCCCGGCGACCAACTCGACGTGACGCAGGTGAACGTCAACGACGACACCGCGGAAGGCCTCGCCAGCGAGGAACTGAGCGTCATCACGCGCCAGTACCACCCCGAAGCCCATCCCGGCCCCCACGACTCGCTCGGCTTCTTCGACGACGTGCTCGCCATGGCGGGTACAGAGGGAAACGAGCATAAGCCCCGAGCCGTCGCCTCGGACTGACCACCCAAACCGCGACCGAACTCGGATCCGCGGCCGATTGCACCCGGCCGCGACCGGAGGAACGCCGATTTTTCCGACACGCCACCCAGCGAGCGGCGCGGCTCGTGTCTCGGCCCCGATGTGGTAGAAACTGTCAAACGGTTTCCCGACGTACGCTCTGTGATGGACGACGTCTCGCTCATCGAACGCGGGTTCGAAGAGTTCCCCGCGACGATTGCCCTCCTCGACAGACACGGGGATATCGTCTACACGAACCGGGCGTGGCGGACGTTCGCCGACGCGAACGACTACGTCGGTGACCCCGATTCGACGGGCGTCAACTACCTCGACGTGTGCGACGCGGCCCGCGAGGTCGACGAAATCGCGGGCGTCGTCGCCGACGGCATCCGCGCGGTGCTCCGCGGCGACCGCGACCTCTTCACCGCCGAGTACCCGTGTCACTCACCGACGGTCTACCGGTGGTTCGCGCTCCGGGTCGTCCAGGTGGACACACCGCGACACGGGAACTTCGCGCTCGTCGTCCACCTCGACATCACCGACAGGCGGCTCGCGGAACTGCAGGTCAACGAGAAGAACGAACACCTCGCTGCGCTCGTCGGCGCGCTCGCGTCGGAGCTCAGAACCAACCTCACGACGGCCATCGAGGCGGCCGAGCGACTCGCGTCGCTCGACGGCGACGCCGCCGTCGCGCTCTCCGAGAGCCTCTCTCGGATCGAGTCGCTCGTCGAGTGGGGTATCGACGCCGCCGAGCAACCGAGCACGCTCGACCTCGCGCCGGTGGGATTTCGCGAGCACGTCGCACAGGCGTGGGCCGTCGCGTCGCTCGACGGCGCGAACGACGCCAGCTACCGGGTCGTCGGCGACGGGACGCTCTTGGCCGACACCCATCTCCTCGGGCTCTTTTTGGTCGCGCTCTTTACGAACTGCTTCGAGCGGAACGCGCCGTCCGGGCCATCCTCAGACGTCGTCGTGGGGACGACCGCTGACGGCTTCTACGTCGACGACGACGGCCCCCACCCGTCGTCCGAAGAGCGCGCGGCGACGGCCGCGAGCCCGAACCAGTTGCTCGGCGTCGATTACGACTCGCTTCACCTCTCGACGGCCCGGCGAATCGCGGACCTCCACGGGTGGCAACTCGACGTGGCCGACTCGGAACTCGGCGGCGCGCGCTTCGAAGTCCGCGGCGTCGTGTGGAAGTAGGCCGCGCTCGGCCGGGAGCGAACGAGACGCGCCGGTCAGGAGAGGTCCGCTTCCATCACGAACGTCGGTTCCTCCGCGAGGTCGCTCCGGGCGAGCGACGCGTCGGAAATCCACTCGATTCGCTCGGGGAACAGGACGCGCGTCCGGTCCGCGCCGACCGAGGCGGCGTCGCGTCGAACCGCGTCCAACAGCGACTCGCAGGCCGGCGCGTCGTCCCACGCGGCGACCGCGTACTCGGCCCACGTCACCTCGCCCTCGTCGTCGCGTTCGCGGGTGTAGGTTCGGTTCCGGTAGGTGAAGCCTGTCGTGCAGTCGTCGCCGACGACGAACAGTCGGTCGTCGGCCGCGGCGTCGTGGAGGCGCGCGCGGGTGAGTTCGGAGAGCGCCCACGACTCGACGGGGTCGAGCGCGAGCCCCGACAGCGCGGTTCGCGCCTCGCACCCGGTCCAGTAGGCCCACGCGGCGTCGGCGTCGTCGCCGACCGCCGTCTCCGGCTCGGCGGTCGCGTCCGGTTCGGGCGTCGCCCAGCGGAACTCGACGCCGGGGTCGAACCCGACCGTGCGGGCGTTGGCGAGGCTCGGGACGTTCCACGAGTGAATCATGTTGCGGACGCGGCGCGCCCCCCGCTCGCGCGCCCAGTCGAGAAGCGCGTGCGACAGCCGGGTCGCGAGCCCCTGCTCGCGGTAGTCGGGCGCGACGCGCATCCCCTGCGCCCAGCCCTCGTACTCCGAGAGCATGACGACCTGCGCGATGGCGGCCACATCGTCGGAGGGCGTCTCCTCGCCCATGTCCACGAGGAGCGTCGCCTGGTCCAACTCGCCGGGGGAAATCCAGTCGTGGTAGATGTCGGGGATGTAGTCCGACCCGCCGCGGTCGGCCCACGTGTCGCGGGTGAACGCGGCGACCGCGTCGTAGTCCTCGGGTCGCGCGGGTCGAATCTCCATCAGTTCACTCCCACGGGACGGAGCGCTGGGTCAGCTCGCCTTCGAGGTTCCGGCCCATCGCGCCGGCTGGGTCGGAGAGGTTGGCGAGCGACCACATGAGCTTCACCTTCGCCGTGCCGGGGAGCGTGTCGCCCGCCTCAACGACGCCGGCGTCGAGCAGGTCGCGGCCGGTGTCGTAGACGCGGTCGCAGACGCGGCCGTCGAGACACTGCGAGGTCATGGCGACCGTGGTTCCGTCTTCCACGAGTTCCTCGAACCGCGGGATGAGGTCGGTGTGGACGTGGCCGAGGCCCGTCCCCTCGATGACGACGCCGGCCTTCCCGTCGAGGTAGTCGAGCGCCGCGGGGTCCATCCCCGGCGTGAACTTCACGAGTTCCACCTCGGACTCGATGTCGGCGTGGAGCGCGAGGTCGGCCTCGCCGCGGGGGGCGTAGTCGCGGCGGAACGTGACCTCCTCGGCCTCGTAGTCGACTTCGCCGAGCGGCTTCGCGCCGACGGTCTCGAACGCGTCGCGCCGGGAGGTGTGGTTCTTGCGGACGCGCGTCCCCTCGTGGAGCGCGCAGACGTCGTCGGACTCCGAGGCGTGCATGCAGACCATGACCTCGGCGGCGTCGGCCTTGGCGGCCTCGACGGCGCAGACGGCGTTCATCACGTTGTCCGACGAGGGGCGGTCGGCCGAGCGCTGACTGCCCGTGAAGACGATGGGGACGGGCGTGTCGAGCATGAACGACATCGCCGACGCGGAGAACTGCATCGTGTCGGTGCCGTGCATGACGACGACGCCGTCGGCCCCGGCCTCGATTTCCTCGGCGATGGCCTCGGCGAGGTCGACCCACACGTCTGTCGTCATGTTCTCCGAGAGGATGTTGGCGACGACGCGGCCGCGGTAGTTCGCCCGGCCCGCGAGGTCGGGGACGGCCCGGAGCACGTCCTCGGCGTCGAACTGCGCGGTCACCGCGCCCGTTCGATAGTCGACCGTCGAGGCGATTGTCCCGCCGGTCGAGATGAGCGAGACGGTCGGGAGGTCGTCGTCGAACTCGATTTCGGAGGTGCCGTCGCCCTCGGACTGTGCGTCTTCGATGTCGTACACGTCGGTTTCGAGCACGTCCACGTCGGCTCCCTCGCGGGCGATGCCGACGTTGTACCCGCCGTCGAGTTTGACGACGAGATGGTCCTCGGTGGAAGACGGCATGAGTACGCCTTCGTTCGTGACGTCCGCGCGGGTGACGCGGACGCGGTCCCCTGCGTTCATATCGCGGGATACCGTGGGGGCAGACTTCAAACCCACCTTTTTACCGTTCGGGGTCGCCGGAGGCGACCCGCTCACGGCAAAAACCTGGAGGGAAAAAGCCGAGTAGCTCGCTTCGCTCGCGACTCGGTACGGCGACTGGAGCGCAACCGAACCGACCGAGCGAAACGAGGGAGACGGACGCACCACCGACATAACGGACACAAGACATTTTACCGGACCGTCCGTCGGCCAGCGTATGCTCCCCACGATACCCCTCCAGTCGGGCGGCGCAGGCGCGCTCGTCGTCGGCCTGCTGTTTTTCCTCCTGTTCCTCGGGATGGTGGTGTGGACGTACAGTGACGCGAAGCGAAACAGCAGTCACCCGGCGTTCCTCTGGGCGGTCGTCGTCTTCCTCGCGCCGCTTTTGGGACTCGTCCTGTACTTCATCCTCGGCCGCAACGCGTAGGACCGAGCCGGGCGGCGCACCGTCACGCGACGCCGAACAGTCACCGCGGCTGACCAACCGGCACAAGAGCCATCAGGCTCGCCCGCGACCCTGTACACATGCAACGGTCGGACCAACGGGAGTCTGAGCAGTCCGTCGACGACCTGCTCTCCGGCGTGAACCGCGAGAGCGACGATTCGATGCGGGCGGAGCGCTCCGCCTCGTCCGGCGGCGGTCGCCTCAGCGGGCTGTTCTCCCCGCGCGTGTTCCTCGCGGCGCTCCTGCTCTCCATCGGCGGACTGCTCGTCGGCGGCGCGATTCCCATCGTCGGTTTCGTCGGGCGGTTCGTCGGCATCGCTGCCGCCGGCTTCGTCCTCGGCCTCGTCGGGTCGAAGCGACGCTACACGGAGGTCGTGCTCGCCGGCGCAATCGCCGCGGGCCTCGCGTTCGTCCTCTCGACGCTGTTCGCCGTGTTCGCGCCCTTCGCGGTCCAACTGCTCGCGGACTACGGCGTCGCCATCGCGGGCGTCGGCGCGGCGAGCGGTGGGCTCGCGGGGCTGGTCGGTCACTACTTCGGCCGCGACCTTCGGGCGGGCCTGACAGAGGAGTTGTAGGCGTTAGTCGATTCGCCAGCGGTCGCCGTTGTGGGCGACCAGACCGCCGTCGGCGAGGTGGTGCAGCGCGCTGTCGACGACCGCGGGGTCCGCGTTGAGGTCCTTCGCGATGCCGCGGACGGTGTTCGACCCGTTGGCGAGCGCGGCGAGAATCTCCGCGTAGAACCTGCTGTCGGCGTCGACGCCGAGGCGGTCGTTGAGGCGGTCGAGCACGTCGGTGATGCGGCCCTGTACCCACCGCTGGGCCAAGGAGAGTTCGTTGTCGAGTTCCTCCAGTTTTCCGAGTTCGCGCGCTAGTTCCGAGACGTCGTCACTCCCGGCGTTCTCGACTTCGAGCGTCACGTGCGGACAGCGTCCGGCCATGTCGAGGCTCGGACTCGGCGGGTAGGCGCTCTTCGCGCCGAACCCGTACGGCGAGACGTTCACCTCCAGTCGGAGATTTCGTGAGATGTGGAAGTACTTGCGCCGCTGGTCGTCGGTGCGCGACTCGATGAGTCCCGCGTCCTCCAGCTTTCGGAGGTGGTCGATGACGGCCTTGGGGCTGACGCCGAGGTACTCGCTTATCTCGGTGACGTAGCACGGTTTGTGCGAGAGCAACCGCAGGATGCGCCGGCGGTTTTCGTTCCCGAGTAGGTCAAGCAGTACCGCGGAGTCCATTACGAGGTCATAGACTGCGGGCGGGGAAAAGCCTGACTCATGTGATACTCCGCGCCGTCATGCGATTAGCGATTGTGACTCACGGGGCGCTGTCGGGGCGGTCCCGGGGCGCTCACGGGGCCGTCTCCGGCGTCTCTGAGAGACGGTCGAACGCCCGGGAGGCGAGGAACACCGCGAGGAACGAGAGGGCGACGGTGATACCCGCGAGGAGCGCCCCCGCCTCGTACTTCAGCGGCGGGTAGTAGCCGAGACCGTAGTCGAACACGTCGTTGACGAGCGCAAGGGTGAGGGCGAACCCGAGTGCGCCCTTGGTGGTCGCGCCGTAGCGCGGGACGACGAGGGCGAGCGCGAGAAAGCCCGCGTGGGTGAGCATGATGCCCCAGTAGTCCCACAGCGCAGCCCCGGAGAAGCCGACGTAGAGGTCGGGCCGGAGGTTGAGCGCGACGACCGTCCAGACGCCGTACTTGACGAGCCAGACGAACGCGAGCGTGTGGAGGTACGCGAGCGGTCGGTTGACCGGCGCGTCGGCGACGCGGCGGCCGAGGTTCGGAAGCAGCGTCGCGGCCGACAGCGTCATCAGCGCGAGGGCGGTCGGCGAGTCGCCGAAAAGCGGGTAGAGGAACGTCGGCAGGTCCGACAGCGCGGGGTCGGAGTGGACGTAGAAGCTCACCCCGACGAGGAACGCGGCGGCGTTGAGGACGAGGAAGACGACGAGGCTCGGGCCGTTCCCGAGGTAGTACTCCGTCCAGTCGTCGACCGCCGCGTCGAGGTCGAAGTCGCGTAGACCCATCGCCGAGTCGGACGACGCCCCGAAAGAAAAGGCCGTCGGGGCGGGAGCAGCGGGGGCGGTTGGGGCGGCGCGAACCCCCGTCGGGGCGCGAACGCCGCCCTCTCATCTCCGTACGCGACACGTTGTCATTCCATGTCGGGAGCAAAGGACAGTTAGCCCGGCGCGCCGAACGGCGACGCATGGACGCAGCACTCATCATCCTCGACGGGTGGGGACTCGGCGACCACGACCGCCGCGACGCTATCAAGGCGGCGGACACGCCGAACTTCGACCGCTACCGCGACGCGGGCGCGTTCGGGACGCTCATCGTCGACGGCCGGCGCGTCGGCCTTCCGGACGGCCAGATGGGCAACAGCGAAGTCGGCCACCTCAACATCGGGGCCGGCCGGGTCGTCAAGCAGGCGTACACCCGCATCGGCGACAGCATCGACGACGGCTCGTTCTTCGAGAACGAGGCCATCACGGCCGCCTACGACCACGCCGACGAACACGACGGCCGCGTGCACCTCATGGGCCTCGTCTCAGACGGCGGCGTCCACTCCGACCAACAACACCTCCACGCGCTCATCGAACTCGCCGCCGACCGCGGCGTCGACGCCGTCACCCACGCCTTTACCGACGGTCGCGACACCAGTCCCACCGGCGGCGAGGCGTACCTCTCGGACCTCGAAGCCGTCGCCGAGGAGCAGGGAACCGGTGGCGTCGCCACCGTCTCCGGGCGCTACTACGCGATGGACCGCGACCAGAACTGGGAGCGCACCAAGCGCGCCTACGACGCCATCATCGAGCGCGAGGCGGAGTGGACCGCCGACACCGCCGTCGACGCCGTCACCGAGTCGTACGACCGCGGCGACACCGACGAGTTCGTCGAGCCGACCGTCGTCGACGACGCGCCCGCCCTCGAAGACGGCGATTCGGTCATCTTCTTCAACTTCCGCGCGGACCGCGCGCGACAGCTCGTGCGGATGCTCTGCGACATCGAGCCCGTCTGGGAGTTCGAGACGACGCCGCCGGAGCTTCTCATGACGACGATGACGCAGTACGACAAGACGTTCGACGTCTCGGTCGCCTACCCGCCGGAACAGCCCGAAGACACGCTCGGCGAGGTGCTCGCCGAGGCGGACATGACGCAACTGCGCATGGCCGAGTCCGAGAAGTACCCTCACGTCACCTACTTCCTCAACGGCGGCCGCGAGGTCGAGTTCGACGGCGAGATTCGGAACATCGTCGAGAGCCCCGACGTGCCGACCTACGACCTCCAGCCCGAGATGTCCGCAGCGGAGCTCACCGATACGGCCATCGGCATCATCGAGTCCGACGACCCGAACGTGATGGTTCTCAACTACGCCAACCCCGACATGGTCGGCCACACCGGCGACTACGAGGCCGCCATCGAGGCGGTCGAGGCGGTCGACGAACAGCTCGGGCGGCTCGTCGAGAGCGTCCGCGCTCACGGCGGCCACGTCTGTATCACCGCCGACCACGGCAACGCCGACGACATGGGCACCGAGGACGACCCGCACACGGCCCACACGTTCAACCCCGTCCCGTTCGTCTACCTCGCGGCCGACCGCGACGACGAGGCGGCCGCGGAGAACGACGCCGGGGACGAGGCCGTCGAGGGCGACGCCGCCGACCTCGACCCCGACCACCCGCTTTCGGGCGGCCGGACCGTCCGCGAGGGCGGTTCGCTGTGCGACATCGCGCCGACCATCCTCGAACTCGTCGGCGTCGACCAGCCGGCCGCGATGACCGGCGAGTCGCTGTTAGAATAGGACCGCCGCTCGCGCGCGCTACGTACCTCTACGCTCTCTATTTTCGAGTTCACCTACGCGCCGGACTCGCCCCGGTAGCGACGGTACGCGGTCGGGACGAGCATCGAGACGCCCGCGACCGCCGCGAGCACGACGAACTCCGGGCGGACGGTCGCGGCCAGCGACTCGGTCGTAAGCGTCTCGACCGACGCGCCGGCGATGACGCCCGCGACAGCCCACGGGAGTTCGCCGACGGCGGTTCCGAGCGCGAACGCGCCGAGTCGGACGTTGGCGACGCCCGCCGCGACCGACACCACGTCGGAGGGGACCGGAAGCAGGCGGCTCGCGGCCACGCCCTTGACCGACCCCGTCTGCTCGACGGTCCGCTCGCCGACATCGGCCAGTCTGGTCGTTCCGCGGTAGCGCCGCGCGAAAAGGAACGGCGGGACGCTCGTGAGGACGATGAGCGCCAGCGCGAACGGCGCGCCGACCGGGCCGAGGCCGTAGCCCACGACGAGCGCGAGGAGCGTCGTCGGCCACGCGAGAAGCGGGCGGACGAGCGCGAGCGCGCTCACGACGGCGACGAGTCGGACGGGGTCGGCTGCGACCCACGCCGCGCGCGCGATGACGGCGTCTGGAGACGCGAACAGGAGACCGGCGACGACGGCCGCGAGCGCGAGGCCGGCGGCGAGACGCGGACGGGGCACGGAAGCTCTGGAGTCGGTCGTCGCGCCGCGACCAAACGCTTTGTGCTTCGGAGGGCTTTAGCCCGACCCGGTTCGATTGGCTCCCGAACCGTGACCGAGCCCACACGCGACGAGCGCGTCGAACTCGCGCTCGACCTCCTCGCGCACCTCGAAGCCGACGAACTCTCCCTCGCCGAGGTCGTCGACCGCATCGAGACGGTCACCACGGACCCGACGCTCACGCGCGACATCCTCGACACGGCGGAGCTTCGGGGCATCATCGAGCGCGACGGCGGCCGCGTCCGTCACAACCGCGGCGGCACGTTCGTCAGATTCGAGAGTCAGGTCGTCCAGCGCGAGGGCGACTTCGACTGCCGCCGCTGCGGCGCGTCCATCTCCACCGGCCACTTCGTGACGTTCGAGTCCGGCGAACTCGGGCCCTTCGGCTCGTCGTGTATCAGGAAAGTGCTCGGGCGGGAATAGGTGTCCGGGCGGTCGTCGGGGGCGAACTGCCGCGGTTACCGCCCGCGGCGGAGTTCTTCGATGAGCTGTTCGACCAGCTCCTGCTGGTGGCGAATCTGCTCGCTTTGGGCCTCGACGACCTCGCGGAGCGACTCGATTTCGTCGGCGAGTTCGGCGTAGTCGGCATCGACAGCGCCGGAGTCCGCCGACTCGGACTCGGCGGCCGACTCGAAGCCGGAGCCTTCGAACCCGAGGTCCGCGGCGTCGGCGACGTTGCCCGACGCCGACTCGGTCGACGCCGACTCGGCGGCCTGCTTCGCCTCCGCCACCGCGCCGGTCGCGGACGGGGCTTCGACGGACTGCGTGCGGGCGGTCTGTTGGCTCGGCTCGGCGGGCGCGTCACCCTCGGCGCGGGTGCCGTTCGCCGGTTCGTCGGACAGTTCTCCGGGGTTCGCGCTCAGCGGGTCGGGGCCCGCGCCGAAGTCGGTGTTGTCGCGGTCGGCGGCGGCGTCGGCGGACTCGTCGTTCGCCCGCGCTTTCTCCATCTGGACGCGGAACTCCTCGAGACTGCCGACGCCGTGGTAGTCGCACAGCGCACGCGCGAGTTTCTCGCGGACGAGCCGCGCCTCCTCGTTGGGAATCTTGAACCGCTCTTGGCGGCCGTCGACGGTGAGCACGACCGTCGTGGCGACGCTCCCCGACTCGAATTCGAGGTCGGTCACGTCGGCGTAGCGGTACGATTCGTAGTCTTCGTCCCAGACCGCGCTGCCGATGTGCCGGACGACGCGGGCGTCGGTGACGACGAACGTGAGTTCGCTGAAACGGAACGTCTGGACGACGCGCTCGCCTTCCTCGTCGGTCACGCCGGCTGCCGCGAGAACGCCCTCGACGATAGGCT
The DNA here is from genome assembly GCF_000336815.1 of Haloferax prahovense DSM 18310. Taxonomy (GTDB): domain Archaea; phylum Halobacteriota; class Halobacteria; order Halobacteriales; family Haloferacaceae; genus Haloferax; species Haloferax prahovense. Next base: position 304,515 of record NZ_AOLG01000047.1, on the reverse strand, counting down.
GGAGCGCGTCGTCGAGCCGCTTCGAGGACATCGAGAACGTCTCGCTCCCGTCGAGACCGTAGTCGAGCGATAGCTTCGCTTTTCGTCGCCCTTCCTTGACGGACAGTCGCTCCGCGGCGTGCGAGAATTCGTCGACGGACTCGTCCGAGAGGAGGCCTTCGGCCCGATAGACGAGCGTCCGCGTCGGAGTCACAAACAGTTCGTCCTCGCCCCCGAGGTGGACGCGCGTCACCACGTCTTCCTCTCCGAGGACGGACTGGACGATCTCCGGTTGGCTCATGCGTGTGTGCACCCGGTGTTGGGACATAAATCCGCGGGTGATGACGCGAATCGAGTGGCGTGGTGACTCGCCTCGCGGTCGTCGGAGATGAGAAGCTTAAATACAACCAGCACACAACGGGAAGTTGAGCCCGGGTGGCTTAGCTGGACATAGCGCCGCACTCATAGGGTTTCACAATCGGTGCGGAACGCCTTGGAAGCCTCCGCCCCTCGCGAAGTCATGCCGGCTTCGCACCTGGGACATGCGGAGATCGTGGGTTCGGAGCCCACCCCGGGCATTCTTCGATTCGTCACGCACGCAGAGCCGTCCGTGAGTCGTCACGGCCGCGCCCGTTTTCCGCGAAATCACGTCGCTGTGAGCGACGCGTCGCGTCTGAAAAAACGTCGAAAACGTCGTCTGCGACGCTAGTCGAGCGGGTCGTCGAGTTCGCCCATGACGGCTTCGAGCGCGTCGGTCGCCGTGAGGAGGCCGACGACTTCGCCGTCCCGAAGGACGAGCGCGAGTTCCTGGTCTTCCGCTTGGAACTGGTCGAACGCGTCGCTGACGTTCGTGTCGGCGGCGAGCGTCATCGTCGGCGCGGCGATTTCGTCGAACGAGCGCTCGCCGGCGCGGAGCGCCTCGAAGTTGTCGATGATGGAGGGCGCGTAGACGACGCCGCGGAAGTCGGTGAGCGACTCGCCGACGAGCGGGAACCGGGTGTGGGGCGTGTTCCGAATCCGGTCGAAGTTCTCGCCGGGCGTCGCCGTCGCCGAGAGCGAGACGATGTCGTCGCTCGGAATCATGATTTCGCTGATGGAGAGTTCGTCCACGTCCAGCGCGCTGAGGACCTCGTCGCGGCGTTCTTCGGGGAGTTCGCCCTCCTCGAGCAGGGAGTGGAGGCGCTCGCGGAGCTGACCCCGGGACTCGATTACCTCGGCTTCGGTCTCGAGCCACGCGCCCGACATCTCGATGCCGAAGAGCTTGAGCGTCCACTTGGCGACCCAGTCGCCGAACTTGATGACGGGCGAGATGGCGACGTAGAACCAGTGCAGCGGCGCCGCCCCGTAGCGACAGACCATTCGGGAGCGCTCGACGCCGAGGTACGTCGGCGTCTGCTCGCCGTGGGTGAGGTGGAGGAGGTTGATGATCAGGTAGGCGAGGAGCGCGCCGGCACCGATGGTCGCGAGCGTCGTGCCGGCGAACAGCGGCTCGAGTAGCGGTTCGAACAGCGACGCCAGCGCGGGCTCGGCGACGATACCCACGGCGATGCTCGACGCCGTGATTCCGACTTGGCAGGTCGTGAGATACAGTTCGAGCTCCTGGGTCATCTCCCAGGCCCGTTCGAGTCGGGAGTCGCCGTCGACGAACTCGGACTCGGTGAACTGGCGGGCGCGCGTCAGCGCGAACTCGATGGCCACGAAGAAACCGTTCGTGAGGATGAGCAACGCCCCCGCGACGAGGCGTATACCGATCTCTGTTGGGTTCATCTGTGTCGGTGTCCCCTTCGTTCGCGTTCGACCCGTTAGAAAGCATCGGCCGTCCGGAAGTATATGTAGTATATTGTCGGGAGTCGCATATTATCTAGTTTAAACTAAGCTTCTGACAACGATGCCGGGAGGGTTAATGTCGCGGGCGACAGACGACCAGACGAATGACGAGTCGAGAACTCGACGCGCTGGACAGGAAGATACTGTACACGTTGCAGTCGGAGGCGCGCCGCACGTCGTCGACCGACATCGCCGACAAACTCGACGCCTCGGCGAGCACCGTCCGAAACCGTATCCAGCGACTCGAAGCCGACGGAGTGGTCCGCGGCTACCACGCCGACGTGGACTACGAGCGCGCGGGGTACCAACTGTACACGCTCATCGTCTGTACGGCCCCGATTCCGGAGCGCGAGGAGTTGGCCGAGGCCGCCGCCGCGGTCCCCGGCGTCGTCGAGGTACAGGAGGTGATGACCGGCGAGCGAAACGTCATGGTCCGAGCTATCGGCGTCGACGGCGACGACCTCAGTCGAATCGGCGAGGAGTTAGACGAACTGGGGCTTCGCGTCTCCGACGAGGATCTGATTCGGAACACTCACCGCCGGCCGTACGCGAAGTTCGGCGACGGGGGCGACGAGTGAACCGGCCGAGAGCCGACGCGCGAAGCGCCGTCACTCGGGACCGACACCGGTGACATTTCGGTAGGTAACACGAGTACAGGGGGCGTGAAACGCCGTCTTAGTGCCGAATCCGAGCCCGTCGATGTCCGATGGCCCGGCTCTCGAACCACCGGTACAGCTTTGACGAGTGATAACGAACTGGTAATCGCCGTTGTCAGAGACCCTCCCGTTCGCGTCGGTCTCTCGCCGACCGGATGCCCCCCACCACCACCATCACCACCAGAGCGGTTCAACGCGCTCCGACAACGGGTAGACGCGGCTGCAACAGCATCGCGCGGTCGGGCCTCCCTGCACTCGCCGCGTGGTACGCTACGTGGTTTCACCGGACGACCGCCCCCGGTCGTTCGCTTCCGACGGCGTCCACGCCTCGGTTTTTGTTCTCCGACGACGCTCGTGACCCGCGAGCGACGGCGTTTCAGCGGTCGAGAAGTCAGGTCGCGGCCGACTCAGTCGAGTCGTTCGACCTGAACCAGCGCGACGGGGTCGTCCCAGCCGTAGACGGTGGGGTCGAGGTCGCCGTCGCCGACGATACCCGCGTGCGGCGCGATAACACCGTTCTCGGCGAGGTCGGGGTCGCTCATGCCGGTTCCGTCGGTCCCGGAGTCGATGCCGTAGAGGGCCTGTGCAGGGGGGACCATGTCGCCGTACGCCTCGGTGTTGACCTCGGTTCCGGCGTCGTAGCTGGCCGCGAAGTACGACCGCGACTCGTTGACCCGCTCCGGGAGCGGGACGGTGTCGAGGCCGGCGAACCCGTCGTTCGTGCCGATGAGCATGCTGACGAACGAGAGGTACGCGCCGCTGGCGTCGGTCTCCAGTTCGAGCGTCGCGGCCGCGGGAAACATCTCGCTCGCCGGGAGTTCGTCGGGGACGAGCGGCGCGTCGCCGACCGCGACGCCGCGAACGTCGTCGCTCGCTTCGGCCAGCTCACCGAGCGGGCCGAGGTTCCCGTTCTCGGCGAGTTCTCTGATGGCGTCGCTCGCCGGGTCGCCGACGGCGAACAGTTCCACGCCGGCGCGGTGGGCGACCACCGCCGGCGGGGTAAACGGCTGTCCGGTCGTCAGGTTCGCCACGGTCACGCGGTAGGTTCGCGCGGACTGGCTGTTTCCGTTTCCGGTCGATTGGCCCGGCAGGCTCGCACTACCCAAACAGCCGGCGAGGGCGGCCAGCACGCCCGCGCCGGTCAGTCCGAGTACGGTTCGTCGCGTCGTCGGAGTCGTCGTGTCCGTCATTGGTCTCACGTGTGGTCGGTGCCACGACAACGAAGACGCGAGACCGGCTAAAGGCGGTTTTTCGAGATTCGGGGTGACTCCGTGACGAATCGGGGTCGACTCTGTACCAAATTCGGACCGGGGCGAGGGCCGAAGGTCGATACCGCCGGGTCGCTCACCGGACCGTCACGTAGGTCAGGAACGTCAGCGCGACGAGTTGGAGGCCGCGGAGGACCAACACGGCCTGCTGGACGTGGGGGTCCCCGGAGTAGAGGCTCTGCATGGTGAAAAAGAAGTAGAGCGCGACGGCGTTCTCGACGAGCATGACGACGGCGAACGCGAGCAGACCGAGGACGAGCGAGGTGCGGAACGTCCGGTAGTTGCGAATCCACACGGCGGTCAGCGCCGCGAGGAAGACGATGTTCGCGCCCGAGAGGGCGCTGGCCGCCATGATTTGGGTGTCCATTGCCATGGTCATTCGAGGTGTGTCGTGATTTCTTCGAAGGTGTCGCGGTACCGTTCGAACTGGTCGGTGAGGAAGTACAGCCGTCCGTACTTGTCGCCGCCGGCCTCGACGACCCCGTGGGATTCGAGGGCGTCGAGGTGGTGTCTGACGGTCTTGTAGCCCACGTCGAGTTCGTCGGCGAGGCGGTTCGCGTTCTGCGGGCGCTCCGAGAGGGCGCGGATGATGCGGACGCGGTTCTCGCCGCCGCGGGTCGCCGTGAGCAGATACCAAAGCGCCTTCTCCATCGACTGTTCGTTTGGTTGATTGGTCGAGCGCGGTATTATTCTCGCGGGTGCCGTTCGACGCGACGAGTTCGACTCGGCGACGACCGCACATGAGCGTTGTTCCAGTTCCGTACCAAATTCGGGTGGAGTCTCCGGGCGCGCCGAGTCGGTCGGTGCCGCCGCCCCGACAGCGCTCGCCGGTGTCCGAGACGGAACCGACTCGGCCTCACCGGCGGACCGACTCGAACCGGCAGGACCCCCCGACGGCAGTAAGGGATATGTCGGTCGCGTCCTACGAAAACTCGTATGGACGACGACACCGGACGGAACGCGTGTGCCATCGAGTCTCCGAAGGGACGGCCCTGTCCCTTCTGCGGCACATCGATGGACCACCGCCACTGCAAGTACGTCTGCCCGGAACACGGGGTCGTCTACGACTGCAGCGACACGTTCTGGTAACGAAACCTGACAGGAGACGCCCGCGCTGGTACCACTGCGAAGTCGGCGGGTTCGCGGGTTGATTTCACGACAGCACGAAGCGTTATGTCGGCGGAGACCTAACGAATGACTGTCCTCCCCGGTCAGCTCAGTTGGTCCCGAGACGGATGCGGCCACGTACACGAAACGATGCTCAACGAATCACAGGTCGAGGCGGGAAAAGACATCCAACAGCGGACGGGAAAGACGTTTTACTTCGCGACGCGCCTCCTCCCGGAGCGCGTCAGACACGCCACGTACGTGCTGTACGCGTTCTTTCGGGTCGCCGACGAGGTCGTCGACGCCGAGGAGACCGCGCCGCCGGCACAACAGCGCGAGCGTCTCGAACACCTCCGCGCCGAGGCGCTCGGCGAGGTCGAGACCGACGACCCCGTCCTGTCGGCGTTCGCCGAACTCAGAGAGCGCTACGGTATCGACCCCGACGACGTGAACGTCTTCATCGACGCGATGGAGTCGGACATCGAAAAAGACCGCTACGAGACCTACGACGAACTTGAGACGTACATGGACGGGTCGGCCTCCGCGGTCGGTCGGATGATGACCGACGTCATGCGTCCCGACGACCCCGAGGCGGCGCTCCCGCACGCGACGGCGCTGGGACAGGCGTTCCAGATGTCGAACTTCCTGCGCGACGTGGGCGAAGACGTGGTCGAGCGCGACCGGGTGTACCTCCCGCGGACGACGCTCGACCGCCACGGCGTCGACGCCGAACAGATACTCGACCTCGAGTTCGACGAGCGCGTCGCCGACGTGATGCGCGACGAACTCCGTCGAACGGAGTCGCTGTACCGCGACGGCGTCGCCGGCATCGAGTACCTCCCGGCGGACTGCCAGTTCCCGGTGCTCCTCTCGGCGGTGCTGTACGCCGACCACCACCGGTCGATTCGGAACCTCGGCTACGACACGCTCACGGCGACGCCCGAACTGAGCTTCGGGCGGAAGCTCACGCTCCTCGCGAAGACCGCGGCGTACTGGGCCGTCTGGCGCGACCCCGTGGCCGTGTTCAAGGCCGTCAGCGTCGTCCCCTACCCGGACGACGACGACCTCGACGCTGATTTCGGCCCCGGTTCGACGCGGATCGGCCGCAGCCGACGGAGCGGGCGCGTCTCCGGCTGGCTCCGGTCGCTGAACCGCTGGGGCTCGGACTGAGCGACGCGCGATTTTTCCGCGACTGAAAGATTTACTGGGTGGCCGAGAGAGCCCCCGGCATGCATCGCGTCACCCTCGACACCCGGTTAGACGACTGTCCGCTGGGACGGGTGACCGCCGCGCACGACGTGACGCTGACCACGCCGTACTGGAATCTCTCGCCCGAAACCGGCCAGTGCGACCTCTGGGTCGAAGCCTCGTCGCCGGGGCGGTCGCAGTTAGAGGCCGGCATCCGCGCGCTCAGAGACGCCGACGGGGTGCGCCGCTTCGAACTGAAGTGGAAGCGCGGGTCGCACGCGACGGCCCACGTCGTGCTCGAAGAGACCGTCGCCATCGAGACGGTCATGGCCAACGGCGGCGCTGTCATCGCTCCGTTCCGCGACAGGGACGGCTGGGAACGGTGGCACCTCGGGTTCGCCGAGCCGGATGCCGCGGCGGCCACTCTCGACTCGCTCGACCGCCGCTACGAACTCACCGTCGTCGAGCAGACGCCGCTCACAGACTCGGGTGCGGCCGCCGTCTTCCGGAACTTCCACGAGGCCGCGACGCTCCTCGACGGCTGTGAGCGACTCACCGAGACGGAGGCGCGGGTGCTCCGAACCGCGGTCGAACACGGCTACTACGAGACGCCGCGGGGCGAGTCGCTCGCCTCTCTCGGCGACCGCTGTGGCGTCTCCGACGTCGCCATCTCGAAGACGCTCCGCCGTGCGGAGCGAAAGCTCCTCGGGGCCGCCGTCTCCGCGCTCGCCGGTCTCGACGCCGACCGCGACCCGCCGGCTGCGCGGCCCGGCGACGGGGGTTAGCATCCTAACCCTCCGGTTCTCCCGGCTCGCGGGCGTAGGTCCCGGTGATGAGCGCACACGCCGACGCATCGCTCTCGACCGCCGACGAGCCGAGATCGATTCTCGACACGCCACCGCGAACCGCTGACTCGACCGCGCCCGCGACGCCGGCTTCACACACCGTCCCTCGTCATGGTCGGTAGCCAACTCCTCGCCGGTCGATACCGGAACGCCGTCCTGTTCGTGTTCTTGGCGGCGGTCTGGGGTGGCACCTACCCCGCGGTGACGGTCGGGCTGGGGTCGTTCCCGCCGATTCTGTACGCCGCGCTCCGGCTCGACATCGGGGCGGTCCTCCTGTTGCTGTACGCGGGGCGACGCACCGATTACTGGCGACCCCGCACACGAGGCGACTGGGCGGCCGTCTCGGTCGCCGGTCTCCTGACGCTCGGGGGCTACGGGGTCCTCCAGAACGTCGGCCAGCAGACCGTCCCGAGCGCGGTCGCCTCGGTGCTCGCGGGGCTGATTCCGATACTGACCGTCGGGTTCGCGAAGCTGTTTCTGCCCGACGAGCGATTCGGCCCGGTCGAACTGCTCGGCGTCGTCGTCGGCTTCCTCGGCTTAGTCGTCATCACCGACCCGAACCCGTCGAACCTCCTCGCGGGGAACGCCGCGGGGCAGGCGATACTGGTGCTCGCCGCGGCGTCCTTCGCGCTCGGCGGCGTGCTCGCCCAGCGAATCGAGACCGAGATGCCGTTCGCCACCCAGACCGCGTGGGCGATGGTCGTCGGAGCCGCCGCGACCCATCTCGCGAGCGCGGCGAGTCCGACGGAGTCGCTGGCGGGGGTCGACGCGTCGCCGGCGGGCGTCGTCGGTCTCGTCTATCTCGGCGTCTTCGTGAGCGCGGTCGGCTACCTGCTGTACTTCTCGCTTCTCCCCCGACTCGGTTCCGTCGAGCTCAACCTCGTCACCTACGCCATCGCCGGCTTCGGGACGGTGTACAGTTGGCTTCTGTTCACGGAGCCCGTGACCGCGACCACGCTCGTCGGCTTCGGGTTCGTCCTCCTCGGCTTCGGCCTGCTCAAGTGGAAACGGCTCGGAGCCGCCTATCGGGGCCGGCGTCGCGGCGTCGAATCCGACTGAGAGACAGCGCTGGGGCCGCGACAGACGGGCGCGAGCGCGAGGGAATCCCGCCGTTCAGGAGCGCCACGGCAACCGCCGCGGAAGCCGCAGAAGCCGCGAGTCGAACCGGTCCGTCTTGAGCAGTCCGACGCCGAACAGCGCCGCGACCGCGACGGGAATCCAGTTGCCGAACCACGCGTTGATGCCGCCCCAGAGGATGACGAAGCTCACCAGGTCGTCGAGCATGAACTCCGTGCGGTCGAGTCGCGCGAGAAGCGCCTCGCGGTCGAACGACCAATCGAGCGCGACGACGGCGACGGTCGCGCTGACGACCCAACCGGCGTAGTTCGAAAGCGGGACGCCGTAGAACAGCACCGCGTCGTCGGCGAGGCGGTAGTACTCCCAGAAGCCGAGCGCGACCGCGCCGGGGTCCAGCACCACGTCCATGGCGAGGACGGCCGCGATGACGACGCCGAGGCGGACGGCCCCGTTGCGGGCGCGGTCGCCCAGCAAGAGCAGACACAGCAGGTAGGCGTTCATGACGAGCGGGATGAAAAACACCGGCAAGCCGATAGGAACCCCGGCGACCGTCGGCCCGAGGTCGACGCCGTAGTGGAACCAGCCGTACGGCCAGCCCGTGGTGACGCCGGTGTACTCGATGGCGTAGGCGTACGCGGTGAGCGCGCCGACGCCGAGAGCGGCACGTCTGGTCACGAGCGGGAGGACGCCCACGATGAGCGGCGAGCGCATCACGAACGTCCCGAGGAGGATGAGAAACGCGTTGAACGCCAGCGGGTCGGGGAGCCAGCCCATCGCGCTGGCGACGAGGAGCACCGCGCCGTTCAGCGGGAAGAACACCGAGATAGTAAAGCGGTTGTCGCGCACGAGTCGGTCGAGCGCCGCCTCCGCTTCACCGCGGGTAGACGGCAGCCGCGCTCGCAGGTCGCTCGCGCTCACGGCCGCACCTCCGGTTCACCCATTGACGAGCCTCCAGAGAGCCCCGAGGGTGATGAGCATGCCGACGACGGTGTTGATAACGGGGTACCACCAGTACGCCCGGTCCACGTCGACGCCGGAGGTGGCGATACCGAGGACGACGACCGGATAGGCCGCCAAGAGCGCGCCGAGTCGGGGGTCGACCGCGGCGAAGGCGACGGCCGCGAGAACCCACGTCGCGGCGCAGTACCAGTAGGTCCGCCGCTCGCCGAGGGCCGTCGCGGTCGTTCGAATGCCGGCCTCGCGGTCCGGCTCGATGTCGGGAATCGCGGAGAACGTGTGCATCCCCATCGTCCAGAGCCACGCGCCCGCGACGGCGAGCATCGGGGGGTTCGACCCCGAAACGGCCGCGTAGGCGGCGACGCCCGGCAGGACGTACAGGCCGTTCGAGACCGAGTCGAGAAGCGGCGTCGTCTTGAACCGAAACGGCGGCGCGCTGTACTCGACGGCGAGGAAGAAGTGCGCGGCGAGCCACGGCCACGCCACCCGCGGAGCGACGGCGAACAGGCCGACTCCGAGCAGGCCGCTCGCGGCGACGACGACGGTGTTCACGGGGTCGCCGCGCCAGCGGGCCTCGCGGTCGTCCTTCTTCGGGTTCGCTTCGTCCACGTCGGCGTCGAACACGTCGTTGACGCCGTAGAGAAAGACGTTCGCGGGGACGAGGAAGTACGCGAACAGGGCGACGGGTTCGAGGCCGAACAGGTCGGCGGGGGCGCTCGCGGCGGCCGCGACGCCGACGACGACGGGGCCGGCGAGGTAGAGCCAGAACCGGGGCCGCGAGAGGACCGCGAGGTAGACGAGTCGGTCTCGGAGACCGCCGTCTGCTCGTCCGTCGTCGCCGCCCTCGCCGGACTCGCTCTGTGCGGCCATATCGGCGCTCATCTCGCGTCTTCGGCCATCTCCTCGGCGGTGAGTTGACCGCTGATGAGACACATCGGGACGCCGATGCCCGGCGTGGTAAACGAGCCGGTGAAGTAGAGGCCGTCGACCGTCTCGGAGCCGTGCGGCGGGCGGAGGAGCGCCGTCTGGAACAGCGTGTGGGCGAGTCCGAGGGCGGTTCCCTGCGTGCTGTTGTAGCGCTCCTTGAAGTCGTTCACGCAGAACGACTCCTCGACGACGATTCTGTCGCGGAGGTCGACGCCGGTGTTGTCGGCGATGTCGGCGAGGACGAGGTCGCGGTAGCTCTCGCGGAGTTCCGGCGTGTCCTCCAGCCCGGCCGCGATGGGGACGAGCGCGAACAGGTTGCTGTGGCCCTCCGGAGCGACCGTGTCGTCGGTCTTCGAGGGGACACAGAGGTAGTACGCGGGGTCGTCGGGCCACGCGGGGTCTTCGAATATCGTCTCGAAGTGGTCGTCCCAGTCGGTGGGTAACACGAGCGTGTGGTGGGCGAGTTCGTCCACGTCGCCCTCGACGCCGAGGTAGAGCAGAAACGCCGAGGGGGCGTACGTTCGGGAGTCCCAGTAGTCGGCGTCGTACTGGCGCTTCTTCTCCGGGAGGAGTTCCTGTTCGGTGTGGGCGTAGTCGGCGTCGGAGACGACCTGGTCGCAGAGGAACTCGCGGCCGTCTTCGGTGCGGACGGCGAACCCGCCGCGGCGACCGGCGATTTCGGCCACGGGCGAGTCGGTGTGGAACTCGACGCCCAGCTCCTCGGCGAGGTCGACGATGGCGTCGACGACGCCCGCGAGGCCGCCGTCGGGGTAGTAGACGCCCATGTTGAAGTCCACGTGGCTCATGAGGTTGTAGAGCGCCGGCGTGTTGTTCGGCGCGCCGCCGAGGAACACCAGCGTGTACTGCATTATCTGCTGGAGCTTCGGGTGGTCGAAGTACTTCTCGACGTGGTCCTGCATCGAGCCGACGAGCGACAGCCCCCACGAGTACCGGAACACGTCGAGGTCGATGTAGTCGGTCAGCTCCGGGCGGTCGGTGTAGACGAAGTGCTCCATCCCGATGCGGTAGTTCCGCTCGGCCTTCCGGAGGTAGTCGTCGAGCCTGTCGCCCGCGCCGGGCTCGTAGGACTCGAAGGTGGCCTTGTTGGCCTCGACCTCGGGGAGCATGTCCACGCGGTCGCCGTCCTTGAAGAAGATGCGGTAGTGCGGGTCGAGTCGGGTCAGCCCGTAGTAGTCCTCGGGCCGCTTGCCGAAGTAGGCGAAGAAGCGCTCGAACACGTCGGGCATGAGGTACCACGACGGCCCCATGTCGAACCGGAAGCCGTCGCGTTCGAGCGTGCTGGCTCGGCCGCCGAGCTGTTCGTTCTTCTCCAACAGCGTCACGTCGGCACCGGCGTCCGCGAGGTAGCACGCCGTCGAGAGGCCGCCGAACCCGCCGCCGACGACGACGACGGACTCGCCGGCGAGGGAGTCGAGAGCCGAGACAGAATTCATGTCCGTTCGTAAGGACGTAGAGAACATAAATCGACTGACCGAATCGACCGCCGTCGGGGGGTAGCTTTAGGCTCGGTCCCTCCTTACGGCCCCGCATGAACGACACCACCGCGGTGGTCACAGGCGCGAGTTCCGGAATCGGCGCGGCGGTCGCGCGCGCCCTCGGTCGCGCCGGCGCGACGGTCGTCGCCTGCGCCCGCGACGGCGACGCCCTCCAGTCGGTCGTCGACGACATCGAGGCCGACGGCGGGACCGCGAGCGCCGTCCGCGCCGACGTGCGCGACGAACTCGACATGGAGCGACTGATGGAGACGGCGGCCCGCGCCGGCGGGCACATCGACGTGCTCGTCGCCAACGCCGCCGTCGCCCACGGGACGCCCGGCGAGATGCCCGCGCCCGAAGAGTCCTACGCGGCGTTCGACGACACGCTCCGGACCAACGTTCGCGGCGTCTTCGCGGCGGTCAAAGAGGCGCTCCCGCACATGGCCGACGACGGGCGCATCCTCGTGCCCTCCGGCTCAATCGCTCGTGAGGCGAAGCCGGGAATGGGGGCGTACGCCGTCTCCAAGGCGGCCGCCGAGGCGCTCGTCCGACAGTTCGCCGCCGACTGCGACCAGACCGTGACCGTGGTCGACCCCGGTCTCGTCGCCACCGACCTCACCGGCGGACAGGGCCGCGACCCCGACGACGTAGCCGACCTGTTCGTCTGGGCGGCGACCGACGCCGACCCCGCCGAGTTCGACGGCGACATCGCGGACCGCAGGGTCTGGAAGAAAGCGACGCGGTGAGGGTTCTCGCAGCTTCGACTCCCCCATCCCGCCGGAACCGCGCCCCTTATTAATCCGAACCAGTTCGTTCACAATATGAACCGTTCGACGGCCATCGGCGTGGGGAGCGTCGTGGCACTCGTCGCGCTCTCCGCGTACGCCGCGAGCGCCGAGGCGTGGAACCTGCTCGTCGTCTCGTGGGCCGCCTTCGGCGCGATGGCGCTCGCCGCGCCCTTCGGCGCGCGCAGCCGGGCCGAGCACGCCGAGGGACTCGTCTGGGGCTACGGCCTCGCCAGCGGCGCGATGGTGACGAGCGCCGCGGTGTTTCTGGTCCCGCAGGCGCTCGGCCACCACACCCAGTTCGGCGGCTTCGGCATCGCCTTCGGCATCCTCGCCGGCTTCGCCGCTCACACCGTCGGCCACCGCTTCGCCCACATGGACTTCCCCGTTGACCGCACCGTGACCGAACTCTCGGCGCACGCCATCTCCGCGGGCGCGATTATCGGTATCGTCTACGGGAACATCGACGTGGGCGTCGGCCTCGGACTCGCCATCGTCTCGCACAAAGGCCCGGCCGGCTACGCCGCCGCCCGGCGGCTCTCGGGACAGGGCAAATCCGTCGCCCCGCTTCTCCTCCCCGCGGCGGGTCTCGGCATCGCCGCCATCGTCTCCAGCGCCGTGTCGCTCCCGGCGACCGGTGCCTTCCGCGGGCTCGTCTTCGGCTTCGCCTCCGGCGTCTTCCTCCACGTCGCCATGGACTTCCTCCCGCGCTGTGAAATCGGTAGCGAGATTCACGAACTGCTGTCGGTCGAAGACGGCCACGCCCACGCGATTCTCGACCGTCTCCGGTTCCACGCCGCGGTGAGCACCGCCGTCGGCGGGCTCGCCGTCTTCGTCGCGTGGCTGGTGCTCAACTAATCGACTACTGGCCGGTCGGGCCGAGGTAGCCCCACGCGAGCAGTCGGTCGCCGTCGCCGTCTATCCAGCGCTCGCCGATGTCGTCGCGGTAGTACAGGTTCGGGATGACGATGTCGTCGACGCGGTCGTACGCCTGTTTTCTCGCCTCCTGCATCGTCTCGCCCTTCCCGGTGACGACGAGCGGGATGCCGCTCTCGCCGGCGGCGCGCCACTGCCCGTCGACGAGTTTCGCGTCCTCGATGTGGACGCCCTCGCGGCTGTCGGTCTCGAAGACGACCGCCGCGTTGCGGGAGTTCTCGTCGTAGGTCTTCTCGTCGGTGAAGGGAAACGGCGGCAGGACGATGCGGACCGCGATCTGGTAGCCGCCGTGGACCGATAGTTCGGGGTCGTTGCCGTGGGCGAGGTCGTAGAAGAACTGCGCCGTCGACGACTCGAAGGACTCTTCTTGGAGCGTAATCGTCGGGTAGCCGAACCGCGGCGTGAACTCCAGCGGATAGATGCCGTGTTCGTTGACGATGCAGTTGATGTCGATGCTCCCGACGTAGCCCTCCTCGGCGAGCCACGATTCGAGTCGACCCAGCGTCTCCTCGAACAGCCGGTTCCGCCCGGCCCAGAACATCGAGGTTCCCATCTCGCCGGTCGAGGGGCCGATGTTGCCCGGAAACAGTTTCTTGTGCTCGAAGTTGAAGTTCACCGGGTCGACGAACGTCTCCCCGTTGAAGAAGCCACAGACGGCGATTTCGACGCCTTCGACCTTCCGCTGGAGCTGAAAGCCCTTCATTCGGTGGCCCCACGCCTGCTTGTACGCGCGGAGCACCTCGACCACGTCGCTGCCGTCGTCCTCGTTGCCGACGTAGAGGAGTCGCTTGACGTTCTGCACCTCGCCGAGCGGCTTGATGACGTAGGGGGCGCGGTTCCGCCGGACGTACTCGATGCCCTCGTCGAAGTCGTGGAAGACGCGCTGTTCGACCGTGTTCACGCCGTGGGACTCCAGCACGTCCATCGCGTAGCCGCGGTCCTCTTCGAGGCGGTCGGTGTTGGGCGTCCCGCCGACGACGGCGTGTCCCTCCTCGCGGAGTTCCTGCGCCAGCGCGCCGGTGCCGATGTCGGAGCCGACCCAGATGTCGTCGAAGACGGTCACGTCGGCCCACTCGACCTCCGCGCGCCAGTCGTCGGTCTTCGGGACGAAGCCGTCGCCGATCTCTTTGTCGCGCTCGGCTTCGATGTAGTACCGAACGTCGTGGCCCTCTCTGTGGACCTGCCACGCGAGGTCGGTGATGAGCGCGGCGTCCGCCGACACGAAAAGGAAGTTCACACAAAGGTGTCGGGCGGCGGCCTGAAAACTGTGTGTGTGGCGAGAGCTACCTCGGCGACCGCTCAGTCGCTCGTCAGCCGGCGAAGCTGGATGGAGACGCCGAGCGCCGCCCCGAGGAGCAACACGAGGTTGAACGCCGCTTGGAACGGCGCGCGGTACTCGGGGTTCACCCACGTCGTGATGGTCTGGCTGGCGTTGAGGTAGAACTGTAGCGCCGCGATGAGCGCGAGCAACAGCAGTCCCGCGAGGACCGCGTAGTCGAGGTAGCGGCGCATCCGCTCCGCGAACTCGCGGTTCTCGCCTTCTTCCTCGTCGGTCGGGTCCGGTGTGGGCTCTCGAAGTCTGTCCACCCCGGACGCGTCATCGTCGGTCGTCGGTGGCTCGTCAGTCGTCGACTGCGCTCCCTCCGTCCGCGTCTCGTCGCTCATTTCGACCACCTCCGGGTGGCGAAGACGGCCACGAGAAGTCCGACGACGGCCACTATCGGGCCGAAGCCCGGTGCCGCCGAGGAGGTCTCGGTCCGCTCGTAGTCGGTTCGCTGCGGCGCGTCGCCGCCGTCGCCGTTCTCGAAGTCTTCGACGCGGAGTTCCACGTCCTCTCTGGTCTGGTTCACGCTAATCGTCCTCGTTGGGTTCAGGTTCGCCGCGCCGCGGGCGGTGTCGATGACGACCCCGTCGCGGAGCAACACGGCGTCGATGTAGTAGTTGTAGTCGTTCGGGACGCTCGCCGACGCGTCCACCGTCTCGGTCCGGCCGGCCGCGATGGTCCCCGCGTCGACCGTCGTCCGGGAGGCCACGATGTTCGATTCGGCCTGCCGGAGGACGAACAGCACCGAGAGGTCCTCGGCCGGGTCGTCGCCGGCGTTCGTCAGCGTCGCCGTCAGGTCGAGCGTCGTCCGGTCCTCGCCGGCCTCGGCGATGGCGAAGGAGACGGGCGGGAGCGCCTCGCTGTCGGTGAACGAGGTGGTCGACCGGAGGTACGGCGGCTTGATGGCCGAGACGCCGCGGACGCTCTTTCGCGCCTGGTCGACCCGCTCGTCGTCGCTGTAGAGGACGACCTCGATGTCGTAGCCGCCCTCGCGGGGGACCGTGAGGTTGGTCGTCGTCGCCACCTCACCGTCCTTGGAGAGCGTCCCGACGTCGAGTTCCTGCGTCGTCGTCAACAGCCCCGACTCGGCGTCGACGGCGCGGACGAGGACGCTCACGTTCTGCGTGGGGTTACCTCGGTGGTCGATTCTGGTCTCGATTTCGAGCGTGACCGTCTCCCCCGTCGCCTGTCCGGCCGCGATGGAGACGCCGGCGACGTCCACCGGTCCGGGACGGACGGGGCCGTCGTCGGTCGGGTCCGCGACGACCCCCGGAACGACGGCGGCGGCGACGAGCGCCACGACGACGACGCCGACCGCCCCGGCCGTGAGGAGGGCGTTTCTTTCCATACCCGACTGACATTTACGGTCGGGTATATGTTTTGTCCCCGATGGGTTGGCGGAGCGGGCGACACAACGGCGAGACCACGGCCGCAGAGACACCGTGGCCGCGGGGACCCGCCCGTCAGCGGGAGTGTCACGACGAGTGTGAACACACGCTTTGCTCTCGGGGCGCCTATCTCTGCTACCATGTCGAAGGCGATGCAACAGGCGACGTGTTCGTGCGGGTTCAGCGTGACCTCCGAGAACAGAAACGAGGTCGTGAAAGTGATTCAGCACCACGCCCACGACGAGCACGGAAAAGAGATGACGAGAGACGACGTGCTGGCGATGATGAAGCAGGCCTGACGAGCGCGGTCGGGCGTGGATTTTTATAGGACGGCGTAGCGATATGTGGCATGGCAACATACGTTATCGGGACGAACTCGGTCCACACCAGCGCCGAAGTCTGCGACTATCTCTCGCGACGAATCGACGCCGGCGACGTGCTCCACGTCGTCAACTCCCACCGCGGCGGCGACGAGACCGACAGCGAGGACGTTCGCGACGGCGAGGACGCCCTGAACGTCGTCGTCTCCCGCCTCGGCGACCTCGTGGACGTGGAGACTCACCAGTACATCCGCGGTAACGACGCCGCCGACGACATCCTCCAGTGCGCCGACGAACAGGACGCGGACGAAATCGTCATCGGCGTCCGAAAGCGCAATCCGACCTCGAAAATCGTCTTCGGCAGCACGGCACAGGACGTGCTGTTGAACTCGAACATCCCGATGGCGGTCGTCCCGCTGGAAAAAGTCTAATCGTCGCGTCCGAGGTCGCCCGCGGCCGCGTTAGTCTCCGGCTCGGTACTCGACGAGCACCATCTCGAACGCGGGCTCTTCGTCGCCTTCCTCCTCGTAGAACGCCATGTAGCCCGGCAGCGGGCTCTCCGGCGTGACGCAGCTCTCCCAGAAGACGCTCCCGTTCGTCCGGACGACGAAGTTCGCGCACTCCAGGCCGGCGTAGGTGGATATCTCCTCGACTTTGAAGCTCACGTTGCCGTTTTCGCCCGAGGCCTCCCAGCCGTCGCCGACGCGGAGCGTCTCGCCGTCGACCCCGCTGTAGTACGGCGAGTCGAAGCCGATGGTAGCGACCGACCCCGACGGGCTTCCGGCGAGTTCGCCGTAAATCTCGTCCGGCGGCGCGCTCACGGTCTGCTCGCTCGTCGTGTTGGGCGTGACCAGTTTCGTCCGAATCGTCACCTCGTCGTCGGTCGCGGAGACGACCTCCCACTCGTAGGTAGCGGTGCCATCGATGCTCGGACTCGTGATGTCGTAGCGGTAGTACTGCCCGGTCCGGTACCGCTGGTCCCACGTCCCGTTGAACGAAAACGAGGCCCGTTCGGCGTCGCCGTCGCCGCTCTGGTCGGCCGATTCGCCGTCGGTGGCTGTCGCGGTCGCGTCTGTCGCACCCGTCGATGCGTCGGTTGCGGTCGTGGCGTCGCCGCCGACGCCGCCCCCGCACCCGGCGAGGAGAACCATGAGTGCCGCGAGAAGCACTCGCGCTGCTGTGGGTTGCATACAGGACACGAGAGGCCACCCGGGGTCATAATAGACACGTCAGACGGGGGCGCACGACGCGACCCGCTCAGCTCTCGCCGTCGGCTTCGAGCACCTTCTCGGCGAGCGTCGGCACGAACGTCCCGATGTCCGTGACCATGCCGATGGCCTGCGAGGAGCCGCGGTCGAGCAGTTGCGTGACGGTCGCGGGGTTGATGTCCACGCAGACGGTCTTCGCCGTCGAGGGCAAGCAGTTGCCGACGGCGACCGAGTGCAGGAGCGTCGAGAGCATGAGCACCATGTCGGCGCGGTGGGCCTGCTCGCGGATGGCGTTCTGCGCCTCGATGGTGTCGGTGATGGTGTCCGGAAGCGGGCCGTCGTCTCGAATCGACCCCGCGAGGACGTACGGCACGTCGTTTTTCACGCACTCGTACATCACGCCCTCTTTGATGAGTCCCTCCTCGACGGCCTCGGCGATACCGCCGGCGCGGATGACCTCGCTGATGGTGTAGATGTGGTGTTTGTGTCCCTTTCGGGGGTGTTCCATCGTCTCCATGTCCATCCCGAGAGAGGTGCCGTACAGCCCGCGTTCGATGTCGTGGGTGGCGAAGCCGTTACCGGCGGAAATCATGTCCACGTAGCCCTCGCGGACGAGTTCTGCGAGGGCGTCGCCGCCGCCCGAGTGGATGAGCGCCGGCCCGGCGACGACGAGGACGTTCCCGCCATCGGCTTTGGTCTCGCGGAGCGCGTCGGCCACCTCGCCGATGAGCGACTCCGACGGTCGCTCCGAGGAGACGCCGCCCTGCATGAACCCGAAGGGACCGGAGGCGTCTCGGGGGCGCTCCGGCGGCTTGACGCGAATCCCCGCCTCGTCGGTGACGACGAGGTCGCCCTCCTCGATGCCGTTGAGGACCTTCGTGTAGGCCCGCGGGCCGTCGTCGGTCTCCTCGACGACTATCGCGCAGTCCATCTCGATGTCCTCGACCGGGAGCCACTCGCCTTGATACCGAACGTCGGTCGGGTGGTTCGTCGTCGAGTAAAAGCCCACGGGGACGACCCGGTCGGCGGGCGAGGCCTCGACGCGCGCGTCGACGGGGTCAGTGAGGTTCGCGCCGATTTGGTGGAGTTCGTGCAGTATCTCCTGGAGCGTCTCGCGGTCGTCCGCGGACACCGACATCCGGCAGTAGGAGGTCTCGTCTTTCTGCCGGCCGACGTCGAACTGCTCGACGTCGAAGTCCCCCCCGAGGTCCATCACGATGCCCATGGCCTGTTGCATCATCCCCGAGTCGATGATGTGGCCGTCGAGTTCGACCGTGCGCGTGAACGTCATCGACGGAGAGACGGGGGAGGCGGCAAAGTGGGTTACGGACGCGATGACGCGGAGAAAAGACGGGGTCGGACGAAGTTCGGTTCTGCCCGTGTTCAGAGGAAGAAGCCCTTGAACGTGTTGGCGACGGTCCAGACGACCTGGTCGACGGGGTGACCCCGTTCGCCGGAGACGCGGATGCGATCGTCGGCGAGAGCGTCTTGAACCTCGGCGAGCGGGTCAGACGAGTCGGCGATGGTTTCGAGGGTCTGTCGGTCCGTCGTGATTCGAGTCGACGCCTCGTCGTTGGGACCGGTCGAGATGTCGTCGATGCGCATGTCGTCTTGCACCGACGCCGAGAACACGTGCGTCTCGTCGCCGTCTTCGACGTAGACGTTCACCGTCTTCCCCGCGATGAGGCTTCGGGCGAACGAGACGTCGAGCTGTTCGACGTTGTCGTTGTACAGCGCGACGCCCTCTTCGAGGAGCTGTTGCATCTCCTCGTCGCTCGGCGTCTCGGACTCCTGTGCGAACACCGGCGCGGACGCGGCCACCGCGACGAGCGCGACGGCGAGGAACAACGAGACGAAACGTGTGGATGTGGACATTTCTGTGTGGTATAGGCCGGGCGAGGACATAATGGTTCGCGCGAGCGTTCAACGGGGTGACTTGTCCCCCGTCAGCGAACCGTTCGGAGGAACGACAGGAGGTGGCCGAACGTCTGTTCGAACGCCCGGTCGTAGTGGTCGAAGTGGCCGGCGGGGAGTTCGACCAGCGTCGACTCCGGTAGCTCGTCGGCGAGGTCGGCCACCGCGTCGGCGGGCGCGAGGTCATCGCGCGCCCCCGAGACGAGGAGCGTCGGGCAGGTGACGGCCTCCGGGTCGGGGAGCGCCCGGTAGCGGAGCAGCGAGAGGAACAGCCGAGCGGGCGTCTCGTCGCGCCACGCGCTCCCCGGCGGCACGAGGTCGCGGTAGGCGGCGCGCACGCCGGGGTCCTCGAAGACCGCCATCGACGAGCCGTCGCCGACGACGGGGACGCGATACGGGCCGAGGAGCCGCGACTGGAGTTTGTCGCGAACGGCGGCCGCGACCGTCGCGAGCGTCCCTTTGACGCCTCGGCCCCGCGTGACCGCCTTTCCGTCGAGCATGGGGTTCTGGGCGACGACCGCGGCGACCCGACCGTCTTCGGCCGCCGCGCGGAGCGCGTAGCCGCCGGAGAGCCCCGCACCCCAGAGGACGAGCGAGCGCGAGTCGATTTCGTCGCGCCCGCGGAGTCCGTCGAGCGCGGCGTGCCAGTCGGCGACCTGCGAGTCGGGGGCTACGAGATTCCGGGGCTCCCCGTCGGAGTCACCGGTGTTCCGGTAGTCGAAGAGGAACGCCGCGTAGCCCGCCTCGGCCAGTCGCTCGGCGTAGGGTCGAAGCCCGAAGCGACGCTCCGCCGCGAGTTCGCCCGCCATGACGACTACCGGCGGCGACTCGACGCCGTCGGGGCGATAGAGCCAGCCCGCGCAGTTCGTCCCCTCGCTCTCGAAGGTCAGCGAGACGCGCGAGTACTCGAAGTGCGAGGGCCGACGCGGGCCGCGCGCGGCGGAGGGCTCGCCGCGGTGACGCCACGCACTCACGCGTCTCCCTCCTCGTAGAGGCTGTCGAGAACGCGTTGGGACAGTTCCTCGTCGCCCAGCGAGTAGTCGTTGTACGCGCGAATCCAGTCGGCTTCGAGCGTCCACGTCGCCTGCACGTCGCCCTCGCTTCGGAGCACCGTCGCCTCGACGGTCCTCGGGTTGAACTCGTCGTCGCGAGCGAGGTCGAGGAAGGCCGTGACGGCGCGGCCGACTTCGCCGTGGTCGGGTTCGACGTCCGGGAACGCCGTGAGATAGGTCAGCGAGACGGCGTCGTCGAGCGAGACTGACTCGACGCTGATGCCGTTGCCGCGGAGCGCCTCCTCGACGGCGGCCGCCGGTTCGAGGTCGTTCATACCACGCGATACGACTGCCGGCGGCTAAACGTTTGCCGCGAGACAGGACGACGCGCGGGTCCGACGACGGCGTCGGGCCGGGTCGGCAGGGGCGAAACGACTCAGTCCGCGCTCGCGTCGGCCCGGCGGAGCGCGTCGTGGAGCGAAAACAGCGGTTCGATGTCACCGGCGGCGTAGTCGACGAGGAGCCGAGTGAGTTCGGCGTGCGTCCGCGTGTGGTCGAGCCCCGCGACCACGCCGTCGACGTACGCCTCGCCCAACGCCTCCCCGACGTGGGCTCCCTTGACGTGGCCGTCCTCGATGCCGAGGCGTTCGAGGTAGCCCGCCGGGAGGTCGTAGTCGTCGTACCAGACGGTCGGCTGGTCGACGCCGGCTTCCTTGCACGCCTTCCACAGCGCCGGAATGTCGCGGTTCGGACGGACCGCCTCCGGGTACGCGTCCGCGGCGAGGGTTCCGAGGTCGACGTGGTCGGCGAACAGCGCGTCGATTCGACGCGGCGCGTCCGCCCAGACGCCGGCGTCGGCGACGCGGTCGGCCCACGCGCGGAGGTGGTGTTCGTCGAAGTACTCGCCGTTGTAGGTGACGACGCCCTCGTCGCGCGCCTCGCACCACTCGACGACCCGTCGGAGGAGGTCGGCGGTGTGTTCAAGCGACCAGTCGCCGTCGCGGAGGAGCACTTCGACTTCGACCTCGGGGTCGTCGCCGTCGCCACGGTGGCCGAGGCCGACGGCGACCAACTCGAAGTCGTCGGTGTTCCGGAAGTCGCTCGGCGGGCCGTTCGGGCTGGCCGTCTCGATGTCGACTGCGAGTCGCCCCTCGTGCATACCCCGCTGTTCCGGCGGCGGCAGTCAAAAGTGACCGGATTGTCCGGCGGTACGGGCGATCCGAGGCGGCCGCGCCGCTCTCGGTGCGAGCGCGTCAGAAATGAGGTGATGTGGAAGTGACGTTCGCCGCGAGCGTGCGGCGGCAGTCAAGCGCGTCGGTGCCCGCTATTCGGAGCCGAACATGTTGCGCATCATTCGTCATTGTACAACATTTTCACAACATACCGGAACTCTTTGCTGGAAGATGATACTGACTAGGTATTGTTGTGGGTCTGTCAATAGGAATTGGACCAACCAAGGTGAGCGGTCGTGTGAAGGTTGTCCGTGATAACAGAAAGGTCGAAATGTGCTAGTATAGATCACCTCGTCAAACACGAGACTCCGACATTTCATTCGTGTTCACATACACCGTTGAATTTGGGCGTATCAGGAATGCTCCGTCTCAGGTGAGCAACTCTCCTGTACAAGTGCATAGAAAAGTCCAGTTAAAAAGACAGAGTTTGCTATTGCTGCAGCGACTGCATTATTGAATTGCTCATACGAGTACGTTAGATTTCTAGTGGGGATTCGAATTTCCTTATTGGACGGGTCATTCAAGAAACTCCCGTGCGCCATCGCATTCCGTAATTGGTTATCATATCCCTCAACGATCAGGTCAAAATAGGCACTATTAGCGTCATCTCGATCAGTTAATTCTCGTCTGACTGAGGATGCCCTGAGATTTTGCAGGTCATCGTTTTTTGGACATTCTCCGTCAAGAATCCGCTTCATTGCCAGCAAGTTTGGAAATCCGGACTCAAACAGACTCGATGCTTCGTTGAAAATCTCTTTTCCAAGAATGGTGTTCTGTGAACTGGTCTCATCTTGATTCCAATATTCTCGCTTGTCGAGTACCACTGTCTTATGTTGGTTCAACGTGTGGAAGTAGTCCGTCTCAAAAAATGACTCAAGATATTCCAATAAGTATGTCAGTGAGTCGTGGTCCATCTCTCGTAATTTCAGGATACACGGTTCAAAACGCCAGTATTCGTCGTATCCCTTGATTAGGCTGAGACCGGACTGTATTGTTTTTTTGTGGTTTTTGATAAGGTACTGCTCAACCTTTTTGTGAGGTTGCCTCATCGTTCGGAACGTTATTGCTAACTGGGTCTCGAGAGGGAGATTGAGAAATTCACTTGGGTGCGACTCCCAGTCTTCAAGATAAAATCCGACACTCTGCATTTCCTCGATTACTTGGTGGTAGTCTACTTCGACTCCCCATCTCATTGATTCGCTTTTTATCACCTCCATCTCGTGTTCTGAAAAGAAATCTTCTGGCCCCTTTGTCATGTGAACTTCAAAACAAACCTGAAGTATAGATGTTTCCCAAACCGTACTGTATGTTTCCTAATCTTTGACCCTTGACAGTCTGTGAACCTCTTTGTTTACTACATTGCCGTGCCAAATATTTGTAATATGAATCCTATCGACAGTAACATGAACCCTCCCGATCGCACTTTTGTCTCGTCGTTTTCTATGCGTTCTCTGATTTTCTCATATACCGGTGAGACTCTGAAGAAGTCAGAATATGCGAAGTGACCAGCGGGTTGGTAATGACCTTCAATGTATTCGTCTCCCAAATTCACATCCGATTCGTGAGATTCCTTCGCTGCGAGTCCACTCCGGCTCGTTTTTGTGATTTTCACATAGTCCGGATTTGGTTTTTCGTTAGCAGTTTCAACCGGAGTTGAATTTTCCAAAATAGCTTTAACTTCATCGAAGCCACTGTCCCTAGGATCGAGAGAGCCGTTATTCATTTTGTCTCGTGCAGACCGAAGTGCGCCCATCTCCCGTTTATTTGCCAAGTCAGGCACATCTGGAAATGCGATTAACAATGCACCAAATATGTCTATGAACAGTCCACACATGATGAGACCCGATGAGATATGTTCCATAGATTTCTCAATGTACAATCTCCTTGATAAAATAACACAGTCCACTCCTTTAGTTCGTTAACAGCGGGGGCGACGACTCACAATCCCCGGCATACCTCAGCCAAAATAACAATCGAGATGTGCTAGTACGACACTCTCATGGCCAATCTCAACTTCTCCACGTAGGAAAACTCAAAAGACTCTGTATTTTACTTGTCATTGATATGAGGGGCGATCGTGGACAAGGCGACCCGGTTGGCGCAGTCGTCACCGTCGTCATTACGACGATAGTCGTCATGCTCGGCATCTACCTGTTCTCAGAGTTCAATCAAACTATCACGATAACTGGTTCCCTTGCTGGAACGGGCGAAAACCTCCTGATTGATGCGGCTGACGCGCTCACGTTAGCGATTGGTGGAACTGGTATCGCCGTAACTGCGATCTTGATTCTTCGAGGGGCTGGACGGTGAATCTTGAAAATATTGGAAAATCTGTTCTCCTCCCGCTCACCGTAGGTCTGGTTCTTGTTGCCTTGTGGCCATTTTTCCCAACCTCAGGTATATTCGCTCAGATTCCCGAAGCAATAGGGACAATCAGCGATTTCGCGATTTCTGCCATGGTAGTCGGTGCGCTGGCGGTAGCATACTCCCTCCTTAACAATTGGTGAGAAAGCAGTAAGGGACAGATGGAGGTTGTTTGTATCCACTGTAATCGACACAGTCTCAACAAACTATTACTGGCTGGAGGGTTACAACAGATCCGGTATCTCACTTCATGGCATCAACCCCAATACGGGTTAGACGAAGGACAGGCAACGAGTATTAGACCACAATCAAACTCGTCAGCCACCAACCTCATACGCATACATGTAAATGCAAACGAGCATCGTTGATCCAACCACGAACATATTCTGTAGTAAGTCCGTGACTGTCGTGACATTAAGCAGTGAGAGGACCCCGAACAGTGCGAGGCCACCGGATAACATCATGGCGCTCCTACGTCGGGACTCAAACAGGGCTTGTTCGCGTGCTGTTGAGTGTCCGTTGAAAACCGGCCAGTAGGCACCACTGACTAAGCCGCCCAAGATAGTGAACACGAAGAGCAGTTCGAGGAGTCGAGGACTCCAAAGGAGGAGTTCAGTGGGCGACCAACTAGTCACGTTACTGGCTACGAGGACAACTCCACTTCCGACAGTAGGGAACAAGAGCGCTGCTGAGATCATCCACTGGAATGCGGTAATAAGCCGAGTCTCTTTGGGCGGGCGGGATGTTCGGATGTACTCGGCGTTCATTGGTAGTTCAGCACTCAAGAGTCGTGCTTGTGTATTTCGGGTTGTGAAGTGACACTCAATCAAGAATCTCGCAGAGGAACAACCCCTCAAGGCTGCTACAGGGTTAAATCTGCAGTTCCGAGGAAAACACCACCCCACTCTAATTGAAAAGTGTTTAATTAGCTTCTGAACTCGTTGAAATTCACACATTAGATTAAGTCATCTGTTGAAGACAATATCGTATGGGTATCTTGGGCAGTAGTAAACCGGACGGGCCAGCCGAAGAGTTGGCGGCTGCAGCAAACGGTGATTCAGTCACATCGAAACGACTCACAACAACGTCAGGGTCGATGTTGGGTTTAGATCATTTATCCAAACAGCCGCTCATTGATCTCCTACACGACGGAGAACAGCCACACTATTACTTCTATATTCCAAACAAAGGGCTGACGAAAGGTAGCGAAAATGTCGGAGGGGGTATGTCGAGCGACTACCGGACTATTTGTCTCATAACTGATGAGAGGATACTACTCATCACAAATGGAAACCAAGGAGAAGCCCTGAATTACGGCGCCGTAGAAGATACTGAAACGAACAAGGGCCTCTCAAAACAGCGGCTATCCATCTTCACGAACGAGGCGGAATATATCGTCTACATTGCAGGGAAAACGGATTATGATGAGGTTCTGGCCGCTAGTGAGTATGTTCTGGAAAAAGCGGCTGAGGCAGGCAATTCGTCGGTCGACACTACGGTAATTTCGGGCCTCCAGCAAGTCTGGGACCCTACAGACGAATCAATCTCCACCGATGAAGCACTCGACGTTAATCCTCAAGGTGGCTATGTCACCAAAGAACGGTTCAAAAAAATAAGAGATATATTAGACTCTGATGAGAAGGTTCACTACATTACTCGGGGGTCAACTGTTGACGTCGAGGGGTCGGGTGCAGGAAACTCTCTTTGGGGAGATGACCGAAGTCGGAAATCAGGTACTAAAGGATGGGTGCGAGCAGCAATCACAGACCGTCGTGTAGCAATCAAAGTCCCCCAGATATTAGGCAGTGACGAGCGGTCCATTCCATACTCAAATATCACCAGTGTTGACCTTGATACTGGATTAGTGAATAAACGGCTTACCCTTCAAACAGCAGGTCAGACGTATCACATCGAAGCGCACGAACCCGGAAAAGACGAAGTGCGGGATGCAGTTCGCTTCATCCGACAGAAAATCTCCGAAGCGAACCAACCACAAGTCATCCAAAATACTGAATCTTCCGAGCCAGATCCCCTCGACCAGCTCAAGAAATTGAAGGAGTTACATGATGAAGGAATCCTCTCGGATGATGAATTTGAAGAGAAGAAAGCAACCTTATTAGAAAAAGTATAGTCCGATCTCCACGTCGCCTCAGATAGACGTTTAACGAGTCTATCCAGATTACGTCGAATATCGAGTTGTGGTTCTTCTTATCAAATAATTCTGAAACAAAGACACGAGATTACAATAGCAGATTTCATCCGGGGCACATCTTTATACTTACTGTCAAAATATTTGAGTCAATGAGGTTTGAAGAATCGTCGCTCTATCCCCCAGACTTGCCAGACACGATTATACAGACAAACAAGGATATCGACCTAGTTGTTAATCTGAAGGATGGCCCTCGCCTCCCCATTGAGCGAATGGGTGCTGTATTCAGTAACGACGGGGACTACCGCTACTACATTTGGATGGTGTGGGACGACGAGAAACAGCCCCTCCCGTGGATTTGCTGTAACCCGTCGTACGCCGATGGCATCACAGCTGATAAAACAATGAAAAAGATCGCCCACTACTCCGGAAAAGAGGGGTACGGGAGTTGTGTCGTTGCAAACGTTTGGGCGTACCAGAACCGGTATCCCGGAGAACTACAAGACGCCGATGACCCTGTTGGCCCCCTAAACGACCAATTTCTTCAGCATATGGTTGACAACGCGGACGAGGTTGTCGCAGGGTGGGGAACCATCGGTCCGAATAATGAGCGACCGCAGGCGCTTGTCGACAGATTCGACATCGACTGGCTAGCAGTCCAGTACGGCAATGTTCCGTACCACCCCGGACGGCAAACGAACGCGTACAGTCTAACGTCTTGGGAGCCATGAGCAACGACACCAAACTCAGCAAGAAACGAGGGTACGCTTAACCCCGTTCTTCTGCCCCAGTCGAAGGGTTAGCAAAGATCAACCCTACTTGTGTTCCCTTCTTTCCCTGACGCCACTTGTTCGTACTAGCAAATCTCAGCCTTCGTAGCAACAAGGTCGAAATGTGCTAGTACAGTTCTGCGACTTTGTCCACCACGAAGTTAGACGACATCAATTCTGAC
This sequence comes from Haloferax prahovense DSM 18310, assembly GCF_000336815.1. Taxonomy (GTDB): domain Archaea; phylum Halobacteriota; class Halobacteria; order Halobacteriales; family Haloferacaceae; genus Haloferax; species Haloferax prahovense. The sequence goes on along the minus strand of NZ_AOLG01000047.1, from coordinate 277,624 downwards.
TATTCTCGTAGTGCCAAACATGCGATGAACAAGGATTCTAACTTGACCATGCTTTGTGTAATCCTTGCAGGGTCAAGGACCAGTAGGCCAACAAGCCGACTATGAATAATACTGTCACCAAAACGAACTGGACAGCACCGTCATAGTAGAGGGCGTTCCATATGAGGAGAGTAGTAATAGCCAGTTCGCCACCAAGTTTGATGCAATTCACCCAAAATTCTGGCCAGTCATTGTATCTCCCAGCGACCCCTCTTTGAATACGGTCAACAAATAAAAGTGTAGCAATGGTTCCACAGAAGACAGTCGCAAGTTGGCCCAATGTTGGAGAGAAGAAACCGAATATGAGGCTGGTAAGAACGATGTTTAGAATACCCAATATTGTCATCACGTACCACCCCGGACGAACGCCGTAGCGGTGTTTGACTTGGGATACGACGTGAACTAACACAACACCAGTGGCAAAACCAACGAGTAAGAATGTGGTTGTAGAGATTCGCGAGAGGACATTAATTCGGCAGACTGGGTGGGTGAATATCATTACAACTGAGTAACCACCAAATATGATGGCTAACAGAATAGCGAGGGGAAACACAAAGAAAAATTCCAACGGAGTCAGTGATTTACGTTCGACTTGTCGTAGGCCTACAACCATTCCAACGCCTGTCGCCCCCACAAGTTGGAAAGTACTAATCGGAGTTCTTGGAATAGGGACCCATAGCTCTGGAATTAAGAGTATTGCAAAGAATAATACTACCGAGAAGACTGAGACAATGGTCTGCATCTTCGAACCCACCAGACGTGGATACACTCTTGCTAATTGGTTCACCGCCGAGTCCACCTCTAACTGCTCATAGAGCAGCCCCGCTCGTTGCTGAAGTTGATCTTTGTCAAACAGAGTTCCGTCCGGATCCTCATCAGATTCTTCTAGAAAAGTCACGGTCTCGATGTCAGGTTCGTTGACGTACAGATATTGCCCCAGAGCAGGTTTACGTCTTGCATCCTCTGGGTCGAAAGTTTCGACATCATCCGGGTTGGGCATCTCTGCCTCTGCAACATTAGACGGAGTTGAATCATTCTCATCTTGTGAACTGAACTCTTCCCGTTCTATGTCGAGATCTTCCGGTTTCTCACCCCATCGAGGGTAGGCGAGTAGCAGGTCTCGAGTCTCATTCGAGGAACCAGACTGAATCGCGTGTCCTTGAATCCAATCACCACTAGTAGTTTTGACAACAACGTCGCTAGATTGATGTATAAACTGGAAAGCAAAATCCCAACTATCGTAGTGGTCCCGAAACTGATTCTCATAGATGTAGTTGTAAGAAAATGAACCAAAGATGGCTCCGATAGTTCCTGCGACCACTAGATGAGCAAGATACCACCCGATCACAGCCGAAAGCTCAAGTCGGGTTACATCCCCTGCTGTAATCCAGTCCCATTTCAGTACTGATGCTAATAAATACAGAATGACCAAGGAGACAATACTGAACACTAAGCTGAAGAATATTATCTCAACTCGGTCGTGGTCCTCTCTCCGTTTAGTTGTCCATCCAGCAACACGGATTGCCGCAACTCCGGGAACAATAAACAACAGGGGTAGGGCCACTGCACCTAAAAGAGATAATGAAAAGAGTCCGTTCTGCAGCGGTATCATCTACCCATCCAGTCAATAGCTAGTGGGTTATTTCCTTCGGAAAGTCAGACTAAACAGAATACTATGCTAACTTCGAGTTTTTAGCGTACTCCGGGAACTCTGCGTAGACTTTATCAAGCAACTCGAATAGCGGCATATCTCCATACCGAATTTGAATACCTTTTAGGATGTTTCGGTCGTTATCGGCATACTGTTCTTTGGAGTGTTTGAGAACTTCTTTCCCCTCGTCGCTCAGGGAGAACTCATAGCGGGTGTTCCCGCTTTTTGTCGTCGTCTTCTCTTTGTTAATCAGATTCTTTTCGGCAAGCTGATCAAGCACATCATACAGTTCCTTAGAGAACGGCCCATAATCATGAGCCACATAGTGGAAACTAACTTGTTCCTTGAGGTTGGGAATGGGATCCTCATCAAGGCCCCCATGTTGAGCTAAGAAGACGAGCTTTTGGAGCCTAGTGATGCCACTCACCGTTTCTTCCTCTCCATTGTCCATAAGGAGGAGGGGAAGTAGCTCCTTTTTACTAATCGCCTTCACGGTACTCATACATGATAGTACTGCGTACCGGCACATAAGTCTTAGACTTGATACAGGCACCCCGATTTAAGCATAATTGGAAGCCAGTCTGAGAAGACTAACAGTGTCAGTCGGGGGAACGACAACACTCTCTGATCCACTTCCAGTACTAGTAGATTTCAGCCTCCGTGGTGGTAGCAACGTTCGAAATGTGCTGGTGTATCTCTTCAACCCCCGATCTCTTGAACAGGCAGTCCACGAAGTGGTTGCTGTCCACTAGTTATCAGCCAACAACAAATATCAATTCGATATAAATATCTGCTGTGTGTAATACCGCTATGGAATCTCGACGCAAATTTCTGGGAATATCCGGGCTTGCAGTGGCAGCATCTCTTTCTGGATGTTTGCGTGGAGCAGCGATCAGAGGGGCTGTCAGATCTGTCCAAAGACTCCAAGAGAGAACGGAATCTGCACCAGAACCAACTGATCGCGAATACTTCGCGAGCCGTGATCCGGTCGAGTTAGAAATAGCTCCCGGAACAATGGTCACGTTTCACATCCTTCGACTCCTCGCAACAGAGGGTGATTCTATAGATTGGGAAGCTACGCCAAAACAGGTCCGTATACAATACGAAGTGGAGGTTCTTTCTGGACCAGCAATGGACATCTATCTCTTTTCTGGAGATGAGTTCATAAAATTCAGAGATGGACAACAGGCGTATTTTGATGAGGTGGGTAGTCAACTATCGACTTCAAGTTTCGATGCGTCCTTCGTAGTCGAGAACAATTCATACGACCTTACGATTGACAATCCCTCAAATAAGAAATCTCGAGTCCGTTTTCACTTGCTCACACATTCAGCAGTAGATGGTTAGACGTGAAGACAGGTACTTCTGGGTTTGATTGGCCCGGTTTGTAGGGTTCCTTGTTTAGGGTTAAACACAGAAATTCACAAACAGTGATGGCCGAACCCTGAATTTCTATGAACTATCCCTGAGAAATCCCAGACCGTTCTGGGAGATGTCCCAAAGGTATCCCAGAAACGTCCCAAAGATGTCCTTGAGGAGTCTGAGAGAAATCGTTGGAGGAATACGTACTTTTGACTAACCCGATGGTGAATTTATATGTGAGCCAAGACTTGATTATCAGCAATCAGATGAGCGATATGGAACCCGGACACGAAATTGGCGGGGCTGGCATATCTGACGCAACAGACTTGGATGGCCTCAAAGTCGTTTTTACAGGACGGCTTTCTGAGCTAACCCGTTCCGAGTCAACAGAACTGGTCGAAAGCCATGGCGGGAAGGTTACAAACAACATCTCTCATCAAAGCGACGTCCTTGTCGTTGGGAAGAACCCCGGAAGTGAGAAGATTGAGTTTTTCGAGGAGAACGAGATCCCGACGCTCACTGAACCCGAGTTCTATTCTTTATTCGGTGAGAAGTTTTCCCACGTTGAAGGTGTGAGTGCTGATGTGGGAACACAATCAACGTTGGCCGGATCCGACGATGATACAATAGAGATCACAATCCAACCTCTTCTAATCCAGATTGTGACGACTGATGCAGAACAGCAAGGGAAAGAGTTCAATTCTGTGGTTGAGGATTCCACCCGACATCTATTGAAGCGGGTGATTGACGGTACGAGTCCGAGCTGGAACAAGGCGGAATCTGCTGAATCGGTTGAGGTGACTCTTCCGGACAAGCTCTTGGCAATGGTTGAAACGGTAGTTTCGAATGAAGAAGAGGTCGATTCAGTTGGGGATTTCGTATCCGCAGCTATCCGAGCAGAGTACGGCTTTGATTCAATTGCGGAGGAAGAACTCACCATTGAACTGCCTAATGGAGTCTTGACAGCTATCGAATTACTGTCTGAAAACGATGACGACGCTGTCGACCAAGCCGCTAAGGAGTTAATCTACGAGGGACTTCAAAACCGGTTGCAAACTGAGTAATTGAAAAATCTGTGGTTGACCTTTGAGCAATCTCAGGTGAACTGCGTATCGAATTTCGTTAGCATTGGATAACCCGTGTTCGGTGAGCGCAAGGTAGAATCGATCATTCTTCGCTAGTCTCATCCAAAAGACGTCCTCGTGCCGATCATCAAGTAAATGTAATAGTGTGTACCCACGAGGTCATCGCTCTGCTGAGGTCATCGCCAACGAGTTCTGCAAATATGAGTCCCAAATGATTGTTCTGAAGAAGTTTTGCTGGAAATCTGCTTTAGAATAGCCTCAGCCAAAAGTATAATCCTCCCACAAATTCGTCGTCCGCAACCGTTGATTGTCGGCACTTGCTCCTTCACATACCGGTTGGACTTCAGAAACGATTCAGCCGGAGAATAATCATGTCGCAGATCATCAATTCAAAACTGTACGAGACCACCAGTGCGGAAATGATTGCAGATTACTGTCCTCTTCCTGCACACACTGAGTACGATTACTTGCATGAGGTCCTCTTTGAGACTCCTAAAGGGAACTATTTCCTTTACAGAGAAGGCGCACCAAAGGCAGAGTTCGGCATTCTTGAGGATACTGACGGGACTTTTGGGATGGACATCGAACCACTCAGTGAGCAAGAGGCCTCTGAGTGGTGTCAAGATAGGAGAGTCGAAACAGAAACGATCCTTGATAATTTCGGGCACCTTATCGAAAGAGCATAGGATTGCGGAGTACAACCGGAACATCCGTCGGCGTCAAAGAAAGCAATCACCGCTATCGGTATCTCTTCTAACTGTTGAGACTGAAGCGAGATTTAAGATGTTCCGTTAAGCTTGTTAGATACTCTTTTCTCGAGATTTGGCCGGTACAATTGTTCAACTTTAGCGTCCGATAGCACACCTCGGATTTGAAATGACCGGTAGCTTTCTTTTTCGAATAGTCGCCGCTGCAGTTTCGAGATAATCGCTCTAAGGCCAACTTTGAGCAGAGGCACTACGCACTCGCCCTTTTCATGTCGAAAATAGAGTTCCCAATTCAGCCCGTCGGTTGCTATTGCAAGTGTATTAAGACCCAAGTCCTTCTTCAGATAGCTTTTCACTTGGACTCGAGCGTTAGAGATGTTGTTTGGGGGTTTCACTTCACCAATAAACGCGAACTCATCAGTGGTCTCAAAATTTGTGATGGCAAAGTCTGGAACTTCATTTCCCCAACGCGGATACCCGACCGGTTGAGGCAGATACTCGTAACCCAGTACATTGAGAAGAGGCCACACAAGGTGGTCCTCAATGAACCGTTCTGGGAGTTGCCCTATCTCACTGCTATCCAAGTATCGGCCACTTACAACGTATTCAACTTGTGAGGGGCATTCGCGTATCCCAAACTCATCTACGAATTGCTCCAAAACCGATAGCACAGATTGTGCAATGGGAGAGTGGTCCGATAATGAGGTACTCCAATCCCTACTCATATTAGTTGGCTACACAGACATTATGTAAAAATATCGACCATGCTTTCTCGATATACAGGACTGTTGTCCGGGTTTCATTTCTCCGTACCCTTAGTCATATATACCCCGATTACGATAACTCGATAACATCTGTAAGCGGGACTGTGTTTCCACGCAGAACATCTACTCCAGACAAATCAGTTACAATGAGCGATTCAACATCTGACCTTGAGGCGAAGAGCAATGAGACGCCAACTATCTTTGATGCCTGTACACCGCGACAGGACGTTCTCGTGGGTGAGCTGGCCGAAGACCAGTTCGCTGCGAGTCTCGCGGATGTCGCTCACTCTGATGATGCGCCAAAGGTGTACGCTGATCCCAAACTCTTCTTCGAGAAGACTTACGCGACTGACGGCCTCCAAGATCTATTAAACCGACTCGCAACCCGCTTTGCCAGTTCACACTCGGGCGACTACAGCGGGACGAACGGGATTCTTCGGCTCGACACCTCCTTCGGTGGCGGGAAGACTCACAATCAGATTGCAGCATATCACCTTGCGGAGTCACCGAACGCAGTCCCCGATCTTTCGGACTTCATCGACAATCAAGAAGTTGCAGACGCCTACACCGAGGCTGCCGCTCTCGGTCTGAACGTGAACACAGCAGTTTTTGTTGGCACGCATGTCGACGGCATCGAGGCTCGCTCTGATTACACAGACCCCGATGCCCCGAAAACGAAGACGATGTGGGGTGAACTCGCCTACCAGTTGTTCGGAAAAGAGGGGTACGAGTTCCTCCGTGAGAACGATGAAAACCAGAACCCACCGGGGACTGGGAAACTCGAACGACTTTTCGAGCGACACTCCAATCCCTCGCTCATTCTCCTTGACGAGATTGCCGCGTATCTCGAACAAGCCGCTGGTGTCGAGATCGGGGACTCCACACTCGCCAAACAGACTAACACGTTCCTGATGTCGCTGTTGTCAGCGACACAGAACACCGACCAAGTAACGGTCGTCCTGAGCATCGCAGACACCGCTTTCGCTGGACAGGCAGAGGACGTTCGGGGTATCGTCTCTGAAGCGCTCTCCGAGTTCAACAACATCACCGATCGTACAGAGAGTTCGATAACTCCAACGGAGGACAGCGAGATCGCTGCTGTTCTCCGTCATCGGCTCTTCGAGAGCGTTGATTCAAGCGCCCGAGACCACACGGCCAAGACCTACGCCTCATTCTATTCGGGTGACCGCCAATCATTCCCAGATTCGGCATCCAGCCCTGCACACCGCGAACGACTTGAAGAGAGCTACCCGATTCATCCCACCGTCATCAACACTCTAACTCAAGAGCTGGACTCTCTCCCATCTTTCCAGCGTACACGCGGGGCACTCAAGCTCCTGTCTCGGGGTGTCCATCGTCTTTGGTCTGAAGATGACCAGCAACTTGACCGCCACTTTGTCCGCTTATTCGATCTCCATCCTGCAGATGGTGATGTTCGCTCGACACTCCTGAGACTATTCGACTCCGTCGACATGGACTTCGAGGCCGCTATCAAGGCCGACATCTACTCCGAAGATGGAACTGCAAACGCCGAAGAAGAAGACCGAGCATGGACGAAGAAGGGTCACCCACCTCTCGGGACACACCTGACGACGGCAATCCTTTGGAAAAGTATCGTTGCAGGGGCTAGCGGACGCGGGACAACCAGACGGCCACTCCGACACGCAATCGCTCATACGGAAGTCGAACTTGCCCACTACGACGACGCACTCAACAATCTCCTCGGAGAAGGGCGAACCTCCGCCTGTTTCTACCTCCATGGCGATAACGGCGAGAAGATTCAGTTCAAGTCCGAGGCAAACTTGACGAAACTCGTCGATTCGGTCGTGGAGCAGATGCAACCGGGACTGGCGCGTCGGAATCTGGAAGAAGCTCTTGAGACGGCCATTGGACAGGGAAGCCTCAACGTTATCGTCGGCCCAGAAGAGCCACATAAGATACCGGATACCGCCGACGAAGCACACCTCTGCGTAATGGACTTTGATACGGTGACCGTTCGTGACCCAGAAAACGTCCCTGAGACAATCCAGACGCTCTACAAGTGGACTGCATCATCGAGTGGCGGGCAACGGACCCAACGTGTCTACAAGAATAACGTCACCTTCCTCGTAGCCGGTGAGAATGGCGTCAGAGATGCAGAGATGACTGCCGAACGAGTTGCGGCAATCAAACACATCCAACAGCGAGTCGGTGACCAGTACGACCTGAGCGACAAGCAACAGGACAAACTCGCTGAGCGACTCGACAGCGCCAAAGGGACGCTTGATCAGGACATCAAGAAAGCGTATACGCATCTATATTTCGCCAGTGCAGATGGCCTCACGCATCGTTCGATAACGACGGACAGCACTATCCATCAGAGCGCCATCGAGAAATTGGACGAGGCAGGGAAAATAATCCCCGAAGGAGAAGGAGCATACGGTGTCGAATGGTTCGAATCAACGATTTGGAACAGTGGCGCGGAGATGATGACGACCCGCGACCTCGAAGAGCAGTTCGGGAAGCGACCAGATGCCGAGATACTCCTCTCTCCTGTCCCCCTTCGGAAGACCGTCGCAAAACTCGTATCAGATGACGGATACGCCTACTGGAATGACGATACTAAGACCGGATACGTGCAGGAAGGTACGGCACTCAACGGCCATCAGTACGACATTGATGATGCTCGAAATCTCCGAACGGGACTCGTCTACGGTGATGTGAAGCTCTTGGACACACATCGCGTTTACAAATCCGCCACCGCCCTCGTCAACGCCCACGAGGGTGAGATTGATTGGGATACGAGCGTTACCTGTGAGGACTGTGGCGAAACGTTCGAGTCAGAAGCCGCGTACAAAACCCACGACTGTGACATCGAGTGGGGGCCGGAGACTTGTGACGAATGTGGCGAGACGTTTACGAAGAAGTCCGAGTTCGAGGCCCACTCATGCGGAGATGAACCATTCTCCAAATTGGTGCAAGCATCGACAACCTCTCCGGCACACGTTTCTCGGGCACTTCAAGAAATGCGTGCAGACATTGATGAAGAGATTACTGAGGCACGGAGTGAGTACCGGGGGCACCCCGACGAACTCTCCGCATTTGCAGAGGGCGTCTGGATTCGGATCGAAGGCGCTGATGCGTGGAAGGGTTCGTGGTTCACGGCGAACCGACTCAGTGGGTCTGGCGAGTTCGCGAATGTGACGACTATGCGGTTCGACTACGTCGCTGACGACGGTTCGGGGTCAGAGTTCACTTTATCATTCGATGGTGATCCGGAGGTGTTCACCGACCACTGTCGATTCAACATGGAGCCGGAGGGAATCTCTAATCCCGATGGTGAGCGTGTTGCGGAATCGGGCTTCGATATAGAATTTATAAACGAAGACGAGAACAGGCTTTACAGTGAGACATTCGATTCGCTTGATGAGCTACTCGCCGTGGACAATGCTTTCACCGTGACCATGCAAGCAGACATTCGCATCAAGGACACGACAGCAGGCGAGGAGCAGTGAAATGAGCCGAAGTGGAGTAGAAGGGAAATCCTTCGCGTTCACTACTGGTGCTTACGGGAACCGACCTACGTTTCTGTTGACGCGGGAGCGGGTGGACGACCGACATCAGATTACCTTGTACGAACTGGCACCAGAGGACATCGCCACCGCTCGGCAGGCTCGGTTCAATCGAAGCCAGAAGACCGTCCATATTCCAATTCGCAGTCTCGGAGACGCCATCGTAGACGGTGAGACACCCGCCGACATCGCGTCCGATGACGAATCTGTTGGATACGATTGGGACGGCTGGTGTGCAATTAAGATAGCCACACTCCGTGGAGTGGCATTCAACGAGGTGAGTTATCTGATAGAGCCGACGCTTAAGGAAGCGGGGAAGAATGCCGAAGTAGTCTGTACTGGCAACCCAGCGACGGTTGAACTACCCGAGGGGGCAGGTGTCCGGCTGTCAATTGCCTTTCGGGCGCTCAAACCGCTTTCCCGACGTGACCGGATGAGAGCGATTGCCGACGGTATCCGTCAGATGAGTCTTGGCGAGTGCTACTATTGGCATGCTAAGGCACGGTCTCCAAGTTCTCCGAACGGAGTAAAGGCACTACGAACACTACTCGCAGATCATATTTGAAGCAAACACTATGACGGACCAACCTAACGAAGATGTCAAAGATAACGAACAGATTGCCCCAGAACGGGTTGCGATCGAGTCTCAACTCCCATTAACCGCAGTCGACATCGAGAGCGAGAAGGATATGGAATCCGGAAGGTATCACAAGCTACGGAGTCTGCACAAATGGTTTGCCGCTCGGCCAACTCCCGCAGCCCGTTTAGCAATTCTCTGCTCTATATATCCCGGTGAGATCGAGCCAGACAAACTGCTGAAGTTATTACAAATTGGGCCAAAAGCACTCGATACGAATATTCAACAGTTTGTACAAAAAAAGTACACGGACAACAATACATCTGGAACTTTAGATGAGCATTACGGGTATCCCAACCCGAATACTCAAACCCCAACCAAAGCGCAATTAGAGGAACTTCATGAGACTTTGAGAAAGGGTTGGGGTGGTAATCTCCCGACAATTCTGGACCCTACCGCTGGCCGAGGAATTATTCCATTTGAGGCGATTAGATATGGGATTCCTGCGAAATCAAATGAACTGAACCCAGTCCCATTCCTGATTAACAAGGTCGCTTTGGAATACGCACCTAAAGTCGGGCAGCTCGGTCCAGAGATTTTTGATTGGAGAGATAAGATTCATTCAGAAGCAAAAAATAATATCTCCCGTTTCTACCCTACGGAAGAGTCTGGCCGAGAAATCTTAAACTCAGCTTGTACTTATCTGATCAAATGTGAATCTTGTAGCGGTGAAATACCCTTAGTAAGCAGGTGGTGGCTGAACAAGACCTCGAAAGGGGGGGACGCAATCAAACCGTCTTACTCGGATGGGAAAGTTGAATACCATCATGTCAAGGTGGAACACATTTCTGATGACGAGTTTGACCCGAACGATGGACCAGTAAGTGGAAGGAGCGTAGAATGTCCTCATTGTGGGGTGATTACGGAGGAGGACACAATCCAAGCCAAAATGGCTGCTAGCGAATTTGAGTATAGTGTATATGGGGTCAACTATATGGAACCCAACGGAAACTGGGCATTCCGAGCAGGATCGGATATTGATAAAGAGGGTATGAAAAAAGCAGCGGAGAGAGTAGAATCTGACTTTGAATTATTAACATTCCTCACAGAGCCAATTGATGTGAGCAGCCGTACTAATGATCCGACAACTTGGGGAATGACAGAATGGAGAGACATTTTCACTCCCCGACAACTCGTTTCCCATTACGAATATTTACGGGCTTTTAACAAATTCTCTAGTGAAATAAGAGAGACGTATAACAAAACGAAGTCCCAACTAATACTCACACTGCTTACGTTTCCCGTATGCAAGTCTGTGGACCACAACTCGCGTCTTTCAGTTTGGCGAGACACTCGAGGTTATGGGGCGAATATTTTCGGTGAGAACAACTATTCTCAGAAAAAAATGTTCGTCGATAACAACATTTCTGCCCCTCGAAGAGGGTATATAAATAACAGTGACCACGCCATTGAGTCATATAACGAACTAGCATCATACGTTTCTGGCAAGAACCCCGCAGAAGTTGCATCGCAAGATGCAGCAACCTTATCTGATATATGGGGCCCTGAGACGGTGGATGCCGCAATTGTTGACCCGCCGTACTATAGCAGTATTATGTATGGAGAGTTATCTGATTTATTTTATGTTGTCCAGAAGGAATACTTGAAAGGCGATTACCCACACCTGTTTCAGTCAAAGCTAACAAACAAAGATGACGAAGCAGTTGCGAATCCCGATCGATTCGAAGGCGTCAATGAAGGTGGTAAATCAAAGAAACAATTGGCAGATGAGCATTATGAAACAAAGATGCAAAGTATTTTTGCCGAGATTCATACGCTTCTCAATTCTGGCGGTGTAATGACTGTCATGTTTACTCACCGAGACATGGACGCTTGGGATACCCTCACCACAGCTTTGATTCAATCTGGATTTACAATCACAGCCACGCATCCCATTAAAACTGAAATGTCTGACCGCGTCGGGCTGAGGGACAAATCTAGTGCAGATAGTTCTATCCTCCTCATAGGGCGCAAGCGTCAGGAAAATGAGAACAACGAAACTACACTCTGGGAAGACATCAAAGATAGTTTGAATCACGTTGCTAAACAAGAAGCAGAAAAAATTCTGGACTCTGGATATGTTGTTTCAAAAACAGACACGGCAATTGCGGCATATGGGCCCACATTACAAAAATATGCAGAGACTTTCCCAGTGGTTGATAAGAAGGGGAATGAAATCCGTCCTCGCAAAGCACTTGGCGAGGCAAGAAAAGCAGTAACTAGCGTAATCGCTGAACGGTTCCTCAACACCGAAGGTCTAGGCGAACTAGATTCATTAACACGCTGGTATATATTAGCATGGTTAATATATGAGAACGACACTTTCCCCTATGACGAAGGTCTCCAACTAGGCGTAGCTGCTGGAGTAGATATTGAAGACATCAAACGATCTACCAAAATTTGGGGCAAGAGAAGTGGAGACATTCAATTAAAGCAGCATAACGACCGTGTTCAGGATATTATTTTGCTTCAAGACGGAGATGCAGATAACCCATCCTCAGTCAAGTATCCGGTAGATCCAACAGATACACGGTATGCGTATACGATTGACACACTTCATGCAGCACTCCATGTCTATGAACGCCAAGGTGCATCTGCTGCGTGGACGTGGTTAACTGAGCGCGGACTGAAATCGGATCGCCAGTTTAAAACCGCGATCTCAGCACTTTTAGAGGTTTTACCCAGTGAAACAGATATGCGAAAAACACTAGTCAACATTATGTCTGGTGAAACAGGGGATTATCTCGACATCAACCTTGACCACATTGACGTGACCGGTGAAACACAACAGGCAGAACTGGGAGACCATGGGACATGACACTCCGAGACCAGACTTGGAACCCCGTCTACGAGAGCGGGTTCAACAGTAACAGCCTCATAGACACGTTCTATCGTCCATTTCTGAGCGAGGTTAACCGATACGATCGACTGGCAGGGTATCTCAGTCTCCGGAGTCTCGCGGACGCGCTGGAAGGAGTGGATTCTATGCTCGAGTCCGGTGGTACGATCCGAGTCATTGCGGGAGCAGACCTCCAAGAGCGAGAAAGAGGCGCGATGTTTCCCGATGCGAACGAACCGTTGGCACCGTGGGTAGAATCGCAGCTCACAATCATCGCCACCCTTCTCGACCGTGGAGACCTCCACATCAAAGTTGGGGAACCGAAGTCGGGAGATGGGTTGTTCCATCCGAAGCTCGGGATCGGTGAAGACGAAGATGGAAACGTCCTCACCTTTGAGGGAAGTGTCAACGAGACGCTGAGCGCGTGGACGTACAATTACGAGCGGTTCAAAGTCCACCGTTCGTGGGAACGCGGTGAAGAGAAGTACATCAAGGAAGACGTCTCAACGTTCAACGCGCTTTGGAACGGCTACCATCCCTCTGTGGATGTCCACGAACTTGATGAGGCCGCTGAACAGGACCTCATCAATTGGAAGGATACCGACGGTGCGCTTGAGGACCACGTCGAACGTGTCCGAAAGCACGCACCGCAATCAGCGCTTTCGGAGGGCGACGTCGCGACCGCCGTCTCGGTCGCTGGGCGTACTCCCGGCGGACTCCACCTCGCAGAGGACGTGAGTACCGTGACGCCGTGGCCGCATCAGCGGACGATTTCTGACACCGCTGTCAGCATCTACCCGAACAATCTCCTATTCTGTGACGAGGTGGGTCTCGGAAAGACCATCGAAGCTGGACTCACCCTCTCACGACTGGTGCATACGGGGAGAGTGGATAATGCGTTGTTCCTCGTCCCCGCAGGACTCGTCCAGCAGTGGCAGGACGAGTTGCTCAGCCGGTTCAACATCCACGCGTACTACTACGACAGGAGATACGACGGAGAGTACCTTGTCGGACCTCTTGGTGACGAGAACGATAACCGCGTGAGAATTGAGGGCGATTCCACTACAGACGAGTGGTCTGAGACACCTATCGGGAACTTCGTTACTCAGCGTGAGCAACCGACCGTCGTTATTCAGTCGTGGCACACCGCTCGTCGCGATGAGAACCACCACCACGTCGCCCCGTCCGGTGAGGGTGACGTTTGGGATTTAGCAGTGATTGATGAGGCTCACAGCGCTCGAGAGGATACCAAACTCTACGATCTGCTCAGTAAGGTGGAGGAAGCGACAGCTTGCATCTACGCGTTGACTGCGACACCGATGCAACTGAACATCGGGGAGTTGTACGACCTCCTACGACTGTGTGATTTACCCAAATCGTGGGATAACAAAGAGCGGTTCACTGAGTTCTTCGAGACGCGCCGAGCGCTCCAGACCACTCTCAGCGAAGTCAGTTCTAACTCTTCGGGGTCCCACGACCGGCAAGATGTTCTCCTCAAACTGCGTGAAGAACTTGAACTGGAGAAGGGAGAGGTCAAACCCCGCCTACAACTGTTCGCGAAGCTCCTTCATGATCACATCAACGCTCACCCCGGATACGACGACGAAGTAGCCGAAGTAATCGAATCGAACCCGCTCAGGTTGAAAGAACGGAAGGCTGTCGAAAAGTTGCTCGGGGCACGCGAGACGTCTAACCGATTCGATGACCCAGAAACACTCGTCTTAGACTGTGGACCGGCAGGATGGCGGGCACTTGTCGACGCTTCCGAGTGGGCCACACCGGTCCAATCCCGTATCTTCCGCAACACCCGGACTGTGTTGGAACAGTGTAAGAATCTTGGCCTACTCACAGATACCGTACCCAGCCGGTCAGTCGAGACGAAGCGAATCGAGCTTGGGGATGCGAAACCTCTCTACGAAAAGGTCGAGGAGTATATCGATACGACTTACGAGGAATCTCAGAAGGTGCTGACGGGCAAGGAGAAACTCGCCCTTGGATTCGTGATGACGACGTACCGACAGCGTCTCACGAGCAGCCTGCACGCGATCAAAAAGAGCCTCAGACGCCGGGAAGACAAACTTGATGCCGAAGTCGAAGATATGACTGAGGAAGTCTCGGCGCTCGGCAAGGACACAGGTGTCACCGAGGCAACTATTGACGAGGTAGTTGGACAAGAGACGTTAGACACCTACCGCCCCACGAAAGGACACGCAGCAAGTGTCGTACAAGCAGAACGAGAGATGCTTCGAGAGTTCGTCGATGACCTCAATCGGACACACACCGATCCGAAGGTAGCACAACTCAGCCAAGACATCCGGAGTCTTCGCAAGGAGGCCATTGACGACATCATCATCTTCACTCAGTATCAAGATACGCTAGAACACATTCGAACTACGCTGACGGATACACACCCTAACGTAGGTACGTACAGCGGAGCTGGTGGTTTTCAATACGACCCAGAAAGCGGGGAGTGGACGTCGGTCGGAAAAGAGACGATCAAGCGGTCGTTCACTGAGGAAGGAGGTACGAATATTCTCATCTGTACCGACAGTGCCAGTGAGGGACTCAATCTCCAGACAGCGGATGCGCTTATAAACTATGACCTGCCGTGGAATCCGATGCGGGTAGAGCAGCGCATAGGACGTATCGACCGCATTGGGCAGGACAATGAAGTAGTGAAGATAATCAACTACGCTTACAAGGACAGTGTAGATGGCGACATCTACGAGGAGTTAGAAGAACGACTAGAACTCTTTGAGAATGTCGTCGGCCCGATGCGACCCGTACTGAACAGCATCGAACAGGATTTCAAAGATGCGATGATGGGTGCTGACGACAACGATAGTCGAACTGCAACTGAACGAGTCGCAGAAATGGCAGATGAACGAGCGGCAGAAGCTAAAGAGAGAGAGGAAGAGACTGGGCTGGCAAAGGGAGCCGAGGAGCCAGCGACTCGCGAAGAGATCATTGAGGACGCCGGATTGGTCGGGTGGGATGGGTCGAAGCACCCCGCACTCACATCTGTTGGTGTCGAAGAACGACGCTATGAGCCGACGGTTGGACTCAAGACCATCGAACAGTTACTACTCCATTCAGAGAAGCTCGAGGAGGTAGGATGGTCGTTTACAGCACTCCGAAATCACGACCGAGCTGAAGAGTTTGCTGGAACATCAACCAATGCGTATGTGCTTGAAACACTGGACGAGGATGATGTCGAGTCACCGGAGCAGGTCACAGAGACGGCACAATCGGTTCTGGGACGTGGCCGGGGGGTGGTGGTGACGTTCTCTCCCAAGGTTGCGGATCAATTCCCATCGATTCGACTGTTACTTCCCGGTGATCCGCTGTTTGAGACGTTATTGTCGGTGGTTTCGGATACGAATCCCCGGAATGTTGAGTTGGTCTATGGTAGTCGCCGTGAGGTAGGACCGCCGCGAATTGTGGTTGGTGAAGAGGGGAGTCTTGATACCGCTGATGTCGTTGGGGTCGGTGCAGTTGATGAATCGGTGTGCGATCTTCCGGGAGACCGTTCTCTGGAATCTATCACGGCCACTGAAGAGACGCTTCGAGAGTGGCTTACGGTGACTTCAGACTAAAATCAAGACGACTTATTGCTCCACAGCCAACGGAGCTTATTGCGTTCATCCGTGTCACTCATTCTCGGTGATCTGAGAAACCCAGTGACAAGTTTGTCTGGATCGATCTCGACGGTTTGATTATCCGCTACCATTCCTCTTCCCCTTCTCAACGCCGAGAACCGCCACACGAACCGTCTCGTCCGCGTAATCCGTGTCAACGGTGAAGTTCCCTTTACCGTCCGTCTTTCGTTCAACGACATCCTCCACATCAACCACGATAGTCTGTCGTGCAGGTTTTTTGGGCGATGTCGGATTCGGAGTTCGCAGTGTCCGTTCTCCCGACCCAACCCCGTCCAGTGTGGAGATTCAGATCTCGGTGAAAAGCCCACAATTGGTGTCCTCCATCTATTCTCGACTCGATATGGGAGTCTCAGCCTCGTAGTCCTCGTTCATTACTCTGGTTGTGTCAATATTCGATTGTTCCAATGTATATGGGAAAGGCGTTTAGACCCCATTTTCACCGCACTTTATAACACCCATTCCAAAACATAACAGAGCAGTTACACTTATGGCAGGAGTCAGTATACTCCAGAATAGCCTGCGAGCGATAAGGGACGTCTCACAGAAGCCACCCAGACACGTCACAGATCGCTACCAGACTAACTAACTCCAATGTCAACGAATACTCCTACACCGGAAGAGAATCGCACGCAAGATAGTCCACTCGTCCTCGCGGTCGGTAACCAGAAAGGAGGCTGTGGGAAGACCACAACCGCGCTGAATGTTGGTGGGGCATTATCCAAATCCGGCTACGACGTGCTTCTCATCGACCTTGACCCTCAAGGACATCTTTCCGAAGACTGTGGGCTTGGAAACGAATACGATGCCGATGGCATGTCACTGCACGACATCTTGAGCGACCTGTCGAAACAAGACCAAATCAACGAAATAATTCGTTCGCACGATGAGTTCGACATTGTTCCGGCCCACGCACAGATGTTCCAAACGGAAAGCGAACTCACCAGCGCCATCCGCCGTGAGGAACGTCTTCAGCTCGCTCTGGCCGAACTCAATAAGGAATACGAGTTCATCCTCATCGACTGCCCGCCCAACCTTGGAGCGCTCACAAATAACGCGTTCCTCGCAGCTGAGCATATCCTCCTCCCGGCACGTCCGACCAGCAAGAGCATCAAGGCCATCGAACTTCTGATGCACCAGAAATCTGCATTAGAGAATGGTTACTCAACGAACATCGACATTGTCGGTGTTGTCGGCAACGAGGTATCCTACGACAACGAATCAAAGGAAATGATGGACTGGTTTGAAGAAACCTTCGAGAGCATTGCGCCGATTTTCGCTGTCCGGTCTCGGGTCGCACTCCAGCGAGCTGCAGATAATTCCGGGTCGATTTTCGCCTATTCAGTGGACTGTGATATGGAGGCTGAATACCTCCGAATTGCTGAGTCACTGGTTGATGAAGCGTGGCAGGAGGGTCGTACTGATGCGTAAGGACTCTTCTGTTAGTGAAGGACGTGAGAACAAACAACGTCGTAAAGCAGATGTTCAGCAGGTCATCCAATCTGGGTTATCGTCGAATGAGGATGGCCAAGAGACAGGTCCGGGAACTGTCACAGAAGAATCCCAGACCAATCAGGGGCGTAGCACTGATACCTCAGAGAAGACATCAGAAGACACAGTCAAAGACAGGAAGCATTTCTCCATGTATGTCGGCACGGATGTCGTTCGAGAGGTCAATGACCTCTATAACGAACTCAATAACAAGCACGAGGAACGCTTTGGCGTGAAATTACCCAAAAACAAGCGCTTCTACCCAGCACTTCTGAGGCATGGAATGAACTCTCCCGAGGAGATAAAATCCGAGTTGCATCTCGATTAACATCGTTTCGGAGACGCAATTGACTGGACCACCGTGTCACGAGTGTCATTAGTGTCGTGAGAGGCGTTCTTTTATAAACACACTCTCTCCCCACTTTGTCACGAGAGACGCTCCGAAGGTGTGGGTGGGGGGATCGAGTGCATCTTTTGCCGGGTTAGCGTCTTCCACTAACCACGGCTAAAAGAGGACTACGGGTACGTTATTAAACATAAGAAGTTAAAAGTTTCTCAAATAATAATCTTAGTAAGGTGTTCTGCGGGAGGGGTACACCTTTGGGGCGTTTCTCGTGACAAAGTGGGGAGAGAGTGTGTTTATAAACAACCGACTCTCGTGACACTCGTGACAGGGTGGTGCGGCACCGACCACTATAGCGAGATCTCAAGCACGGTTACCAACATGAACTATCTTGAGTATAATTCAGGCCAAATTTGCTTGGACGCAACTCGGAGAGAATGCACTCGTAGGTGCGAAGTTTACACACACGATGATAACCGGACGTCTTGTTTGGAATGGGGGGTAACCCTAGGGAAAATACTATGCTCATTGTAGGTGACCTGTCTGTTAAGATGGATTATGAGTGAGGATGTCGGTCATCTACTAAATCAGATTGCACACAATGAGATCGTCCTTCCTGAATTTCAGCGGGAGTTCACTTGGGATAGAGATCAGTCTAAACTCCTCGTCGATTCCTTAATGGAAGGATACCCCACAGGGTCTCTCTTACTGTGGGCTACAGACAACCCACCCGCTTTGAAGAACTCCCCAAGTATACCATCCGGGAATCGAGTGAGCGTATTGCTGGATGGGCAACAACGGCTCACGGTCCTGTATCTCCTCATCAAAGACGACTTACCGCCGTACTATTCTAGCATCGACAACGACCCCCGAAATCTCCATTATAATCTCGATACACAAGAGCTGAAGTATTACAAAAAAGCCGAGATGCAAGGGAATCCTCGATGGGTAAAAGTCACAGACTGCTTCATAAGCGGTGGTGTCAACGTAGGAGAGATCGTAGAAGAGGTTTCAGGGGACTCTGGGCCTTCGTTTGAACTATTCCAAGAGTACCAAGCAAATCTCACAGCCCTACAGGAAATCAGGAATGATGAATTTCCGATAATGCATGTTGACGATGAGTCATCCCTTCGCGAAGCACTCACCGTCTTCGACAGAGTAAACAGCCAAGGTACTGCTCTCAGCGACGCAGACATTGCACTGGCGCATATGGTGAGTGCATGGCCAGAAACTCGACGGAATTTCAAAAATAAACTTTCCCGGCTAGACCAGATTGGTTTCAGTTTCGATTTAACGTTCCTCGTGCGATCGATGAATGCAGTAATCAACCAGAGTGCAGAGTTCGAACACCTTCACGATCTCTCGCGTGAACAGCTACAATCTGGCTGGAACGACCTCTCCCAGATAATTGATTACGTCCTTAACGTTCTACGAGACCACGCGTACATTTACTCAACAAAGGACCTCAACACGCCCTATGTCCTTATTCCGATCATCGGGTATCTCTCAATGCAAGATGGTGAGTTCCGGTCAGCGAACGAACGGAACCGAATGTTGTATTGGATGTATGCCGCTCTGCTGCAGCGTCGCCATACGCGAGGACTTGACGCCAGCTTACTGCAGGACTTGAATGTTCTCAAGGGTGACGAACCGATTGCAGCTCTGATAACGACGTTGAAAGAGGAGGAAGGAGATCCTCACGTTTCACCAGAGAATCTCGATATGCGGGGTATTCGCCATCCACTATACAACATGATGCAGATTGTAATCCGGGCCAACGAAGGTGTTGATTGGCGAAACGGAATCGACCTTTCACAGCCAGTGGGGGACGATTACTCTATCCAGAGCCACCATATCTTCCCAAGAGCGCAGCTATCTCAAGCGGGATATGATACCGGAAGTAATCACTACGACAAAAAGCGCGTGAATGAGATAGCTAACCGTGTTCCATTAACTAAGAGTGGGAATCT
Source organism: Haloferax prahovense DSM 18310 (assembly GCF_000336815.1). Taxonomy (GTDB): domain Archaea; phylum Halobacteriota; class Halobacteria; order Halobacteriales; family Haloferacaceae; genus Haloferax; species Haloferax prahovense. The sequence goes on along the minus strand of NZ_AOLG01000047.1, from coordinate 257,529 downwards.
CGGCATTTTCGACTCGCCACCATCAGAATATCTCCCGACTGTTAGTACGGAATATCCAAATGCGTTAGAGCCAGCGTTTGTACCTGTCGATGAAAGACTCTGGGAGATGGAAAATTACGAAGACTTCCTCGGGGAACGTCGTCGATTAATCGCAAATGGAATCAACAGCTTCCTTGACTCCTTAGTAGAGCCAGAAATGCTTGCTCGGTAGTCGTACTCAGAGAAACCCACAGCGATTTTGCTAGCTTACTGAATGGCGATATAGATTCAACAACATCCGTGCATTCCCCATCGCCAACGAGTTCTACAATATCGACATTCTTCCAGCGTCCGTGAGTTGAAACAACAAGCTGGAGGGGTAACGGTGCTAATCTACCGAGCAGAACGCCGTCCGCAACCACCAAACAAAACACCGACATTCTTGAACATGTAATGTCCGATTCGGCAACCGAGTTTGATTACAACGACTACGAAAGCTCAATGACTATTGATGAAATCACAGAGATCACAGGGATTGAAGTGACCAATCCAGCTGTCGCTTACACTCGTGATGCGAACCTCAACATGTATCGAGCATTAAAAAACAATGTCAGCCCTGACCTCATCGCCGGTGTTGCGCTGAGTACCATGATTGAAATGTACGCAGAATACGGTCTCCACACACAATACAACTCATTCGAGCAGTTCCTCGCTAAGACCGCAGGAGAAATCAAACGTGCTGAAGACTACCTGAATGACTGTGAAAAGAAGAATTGAACGGGTTCCAATAACTCCCGATTTACTTCATACTGCTTTGGCTCTCCACCAGCAATACGCGTGTTTTTGACCAATAAGTCGACTTAGGTCCCGTTAAAAGACGAGAGGGACGTTTGGGACGGAAAGTCCCCAAACCCAGTCATCGTTGCAGTCGGAACACCCATCTGTCCATTATCGAGTGAGCGGGCAAAGAAATCCTCACAGACATACGCTCCTACGTACCGTATGAAAGGAGGCATCCATGACCATTCATCGGTAATCGGTTCTATCGCCGTGGGCCAATAGAATGCGGAGCCAAATGAGTCAGTCAGATCACTCAGTCGTTTTTCATCTTCAAGCAAACTCCTTGTAGCGTCCCGAAGCACATCGTGAAGTGTGATTCCATCTTTTACAAACCATGGAGTTACTGGACTGCCTCCTTCGATGTCAAACGTAAGTTGATAACGCTGATCTGCCCGCTCAATGATGTCGAAGAGAAGCAGTGCTTCGCGGTTGTTCCGGATTGACTGCGAACTCACATCTGCTCGCTCAGCCAACTCTTTCTGGATAAGAGGACCGTCAGAACCGAACAGTGCGTGGATTATCTTAGACTGTGTCGGAGTCGCACCGGGAAGAATACGATTTGGGGGTAGCGTCGACATCGCATACCTGCAATCGTCGGTCGATAACGCTGTACTTGATGGCTCGTCCAGACGCGGAAGGGCAGAAAGTGCCCTACACACGTCGTATACGCTTCGGAGAAAAGAACTCAATACACAGACGATTTGTCGGTTGGCCGTTCGTCCCCGTCGTGTCGACATCCGATGAACTGCTTCTGTCGCTTTTTCCCGCATCCAGTCGGATTCAATTCGGAAGTCAACACGAAACTCAGTGAAGTTCTCGCCGTCGATTTGAAGTTCGTTAGGATTCCGAAGAACATCTTCCAAATAGGGAACGAGCCGGTTGACACCCCGGCCAACGATAGTCCATTGTCCAATCAATTCGCCAATCGGATGCTCACTACTTGACGTCGGCGCACCTAGGATGGACGTCCGCTTCTCGTCTCGTGACTCAAACAGGACACGCTGAGTTGAATAGTGCCCATATCGGCTGCTGATTGGAAGTGCAGTCATTAGGAACCGAAGAAGGTCATTTCGCCTTCGATTGTCGTGGCCGTCGCTGTGGAAGTCGCGACTGTAGAAGGGGAGACGAAGCTCGCGGGTGACACTGACGCTGAACAAATCGAGCAGGTGCATTGTTGTCCCCATTAACCCGTGTGCGTTGCGGAGAATACGACTGCGGAGTTGTCGCTCATCGTCGTCAGTGACGCCGTGCAATTGACGGGTGAGACTTAACAAGTCGTCGCGTGCCTTACGAAGAGCGTCGACGTAATTAACGCCGGTGAAATCCACGTCGTCAAGATAACCCATGCAGCGTGCGTTACGAAGGATGTCGTGAGGAATATCCTCGAGAGGTCGTTCATCGGTAGTGTCGCCAGCCAGTCGCTCTGGAGGAAGCACGTACTGCCACGTCCGCTCGCAGGTTAACGCTCGTGCGATGCTTACTGCGTACTGAAGTGGGTTCTCGTATTGTGCCGAGACAACCAACTCATCTCTGCTTTTGACGTAACTCCACGCAGGTTGTCGTGGGTCCGACCGCTTGTCGATAGGACAATTAACGATACCGAGACCCTTGGCGGGGGGGGCAACTACACATGCAACATGTTCGTGTGGGCGTAAGGTGGAAACGGGGTATCGATTTGAGGGGTGTTCTTTAGACCCAACCACGCTTTCTACACGGTTATTGTCTGGAGTGTTTGGGGTTGGGTGTTGGTCAGACACGAGTGAAACCCTCCAACTGCGTTTGTTCACCATACTCTTGCTGGTAGCGTTGATAAGCAACCTCTCCGGCGGGAAGCAGGGCGACGTGAGAATCTCCGGCCACCGTGACTCGCTCAGCAAGTGAATACTGGTAGAGGTCAGCGATGAGTTGTCGCTTGCGACTATTGCCACCGGGGAGTTCAGGACGTTGATACAGTTCTCGATAGGAGTACAGCCCATTCTCGCGGTTATTCAACAGTTTCACGAGGGTCCAAATGTCGTTTGACGGGGGGCAGTCTGCGAGGGCAGCACGGACCTGTTCCCAGACTTGGTCCCCTATGTGGTAACCACCTATTTGTTCTGGGTCGCGGATTTCGCTAACAGCGGTGGATAATTGGTCCCGGTGATCGCGATAGAGATGGTTGATCCAGTATGTCGGACCGACAACGTGAACTTGACATCCCTTGGCCATCTGGACGAGGTACTGGACAAGGCGATTGCGAGTTGAACGTCTGTGGTCCCACAGGGTCTCGTCAATCTGGATGTTGACTCTAGGTGTGATTGTCGAGGCACGAAAGACTGCAAAAGGACCGTTGTATACCTGTTCAAGGCTCCCCCGAGGGGTAGCCCCCATAATGAGTGTGCCTTTGGCTAATTGCCGAGTTGTGTGGGTTGCCAACCAGAAGGGACTGAATTTCTCTTTGAGCTTCGAAATCGACCGCGACGAGTAGAGAATCTCGACATATCGTGGATGACACCAGCCAGCAGCGATGGTGGCTGCGTAGGCACCATAACGTGCCTTTACGCCGGCGTCACGGAGCGCCTCAGTATGACAATCGGAGCCGGCGACAACATCATGGGTCGCTTTGATGAGTGTGTTAGTCAGACCAGTCTTCCATGGATTGAAGAGGTACTGGTGAAGGTCCTTGGATGTAGTAAGGGTTGGCGGCGAACTTGCCACTGGATCGTCACTTGGTTTGGTCGTGAGGACCAATTCCGGCTCAGACATTTCGCTCCTCCCGATTGCAGACGTTCGTAGAGTCGTACTGGTAGCCGCTTTTGAAATGCGTTGTAACTGTGGACATGTATGCGGTCGTGATTTTCAGAAGTATTCTTCAGTGGACGCGACCGCTTTTCTGGGTATTTGAATTGAGTTTGCTGTGCCTTGATTAATCTGGCGGGCTTAAACACCAAGAATATAGACAGAAATTGTATGATTCGTTGTTAAGCTCCCAACAACGAAACTAACAAACCAACCGAAAGTGGCGAGAAATCAAAACGACTGGCAGAGGAGGTGGTGTTAATCGCCCGGAGAAGTTGTGCCGGGGTTTCCGCGTCCGACCGGAAGACAACGAGAACGCCACTGATTCACGAAGCCGTTTCCCGCTAAAGGATATGCGGGAGTTTCCCGTCGTAATACTCTATCAGCGTCCGCCTTTGAAAGATGACGGCGACAGTCTTCGATTCTTCGTGATATATTTCTCTTACAGCGAACTCGGCCTCGTTGATGATGTCCCGCAGTTCACTATGCAAAAAGGGGAGGTTTCGGGTGACCTGCTGTTTAATGGGCAGTGGACTGGGCAGGGCGCGACATATGCCAATAATATTAACACTCTCAAAAATGGGTATAGGTTCGGTGGCTGGCATATCGACCTCACTGATGCCTCGCTGAACGACATCCGGTTCTTCACCGACTCTGGAAACATTACGCTGGAGGCGACGGTTCTCGGGCTGCCGTGATTGACCGGGGTCGGCAGCTCGCACAGCCATTTAACTGGATGCGGTGGACGACACGGAGACGCTACACATGGATACGACTGGATACAAATTGAAGCGGACGACGGCGACGAACTACGACCTCGAAAACCCCTCGGGAACGGTTATCGCGTCATCCTCGGGGCCGGTTTCGACGGGTGACGAGTGGTTGCTGGATGCGATTCTGGACGATGTAGGGGTGACGAACAGTCAGATCCGGGCGGCGATTAAGGGTCTGGTGGGGAGCGTGGAGATGGTGGACGCGAGATAACTGGTTATGTTCGGCCTCTGCTCGTGATGTGGTGCGCCTGCGTTGCGGAATCGGTCGCGATGCCTAAATTGCTCGGGTGACGGCTGTCCGGCGTACGGTGAGTCGTAGAAACAAAAACCGGTTTTTCAGCGGTGAGACGTGTTCTTTCGACGGGTTACAGTTACAACCCCGTGTGTGGGTTAGCCTTCTGCGAGCCAGTCGGCCAAAGGAATCGGTTCCGGGTCGACATCGACGGCGCGACGGTCGTTCTCGCGTTGTTCGAGAATCTTGTCCTCGGGGTATAGGTAGAGGCGGAGGGAGTCGTTGGTTTCCATGTAGGCGTCGCGGATGGCGTAGTCGGTGGCGAGAATCTCCTGCATGACTGGCGAGGGGAGGATGGGCGTGGAGTCGGTGAGCAGGACCTCGAACCCGTCCCCCCACGTCTCGGACTGGATGTCGAACACGTCGCGGACGAACAGCGTGTCGAGCAGGTTTTCTGGGAGTGTCATGGTTGAGGTATCTGTGTGAACATGTAAACGGTCGCTGTCGTTACTTCTCAGAGGTGTCTCTGTATGTTCGATAATTGTCTGTTGCTGTGATGTCGTTGTTCTCAGTGTCGAACAACTCGCACGCGGGAGGCACGTCTACATAGGTGTGCCACATGACTGACCTCGTGTCTGCGCGTCCTTCTCCGTGTCCGAATCGGTTGAATAGTTTGTCGCGCGGGTTTTGCGAGGTGTGATCGCACTGTATCCATTCAGTTAGGGTGAAATCTTGGACTCTGTTCAGGGTCGCCATGCGTCTCGCTGGCTTTGTCATCGGACACGAACGAAGCATAACAGCAGTTGCGTTTGCGGCTTCTGACAGGCTGACGAGACGACTCACCTCTGATGATGTGACGACGCCTCCTTTCGCTGGGTCTTTGTCTTTGCTTTCGAGACAGATTAGTTCCCATCTCCCTGCCCCTGCGACGTTATAGACTGAGATGCCGACTGCATCCATTTCGAATCCTGTGAAGTCGTCCTCGACTTTGTCCAGTTCGAGAAGTTCATCAGTAGAGAGGTGTGAGAGGTCTCCCGGCAATTTCCCATAATGGGGGTTGTAGGTGTCCCCGAAGAGATCGACGCTCCGTTCTGCGACTGCGCCTCTCGCTCTCAAGCCATGGACTCCGACTCGTTCCTGCCACATCCCGCTTTTTGGCCGCCGTCCGTGCAAGGTGCGAGGGATGTCGTCGGCGGTGAGGTCGTGGTCGTCGTAGATGAGGCGGCGCGGGGTGTACTCGGGCGCTTCATCGAGCCGGATGGTTTCAGTTTCAGAATCGCTAACTCCCATACTGGTAAATATGGGTGTTTGAAGGGTTATATCTCGGGGATAGGCTCGGTGAAAGTGAAGCGTGTCGCAGCGGGAGGATGCGTTCGGTGTTCGTGGTGTTCGACGATTATCCAGCCTTTTCCACACCCCACCCGCAAACATTGAAATCGTGGGCTTTGGGCACTGAAAGTGGTCATATCGGACGGTTTATTAGGTTGATTACTATCGTTATGAACCGGGACGAACATGGGACGCATGAATCAAGAAATCCCAGAAGACGCGCACAACGAACTCAGGGTTCTATCGGCAGCATGCTGACCGTGTTTCACGCACGCAGTCGACGCTACTGAGTCTCCGCGATTAAGAGTTACACCGCTCCACAACCCCACCAACATCCTGTTCGAGGACTGTGTTGATTACGAGTCTACGTGCAGCGCAACACGCATATCTTCGTCGCATGAAGGTGTTCACGGTTGTTCGCTTGTTTCCCGTCGGTGGGGTTGCGGACTCAAGAGGGGTCTAAATGAACGGCAGTTCGAAGTTTCTGTGTATGCCATACTACGGTGCGGCCAGTAATGTTGACCGTCCAAACCACTGGGTTGCTCCAGACGATGTTGACGATGACGAGTACCCTACCGAGGTTGAACTGTCGGATTGGTCTGTGATTGAGGTTCGGGATAGGGAGATGCATGAGTTACTGGATGAGTGCCACACGAAGTGGACTGACCGCGACATCTATGAGGAGAAGTATGGGCATTTGGACGATGACTGCGGGGAGGTTTTCGAGATTGAGGAGGCAACGTGGGATGGGTTTGTTGCTGGAGGGGTTGATCCCGGTTGGGGTGATTCCTCGGATTCTCAAGATTAGTGTTCGGGTCGTTGTTGAGAGTCTCCCTTGCTCTCGCCTGTGAGGGGGGACCCCCGTTCACGGGGAGGTTATTATTGACGGAGCAGATTTGGATTGTTGGCGGGCTACTCGTGTTGGCTCGTGACCGGTGGGTCACACGTTACTGTCTACGCGCGGCGCGTGACTCGTAGAGTTTGCGCGTGGAACAAGTATAAATAATCAGAAATCATACATTTTTATGTATGACTGAATTGGTCTCTGTCAACAACCAGAAGCTCGACACTGACGCCATCGACATCCTCCGCCTCCTCCACGACGATGGCGACAAGACTACCAGCGAAGCGAAATCACGCCTCCACCTCCGCGACAACGACTACACCCGTCGCAGGTTCGAATGGCTTCAACACGCCGGTTTGGCCTCTCTATCGACCGAACCGTGGAGCAAGAATGAAACCATCAACGTGAAAGTCGCAACCCTGACCGATGAGGGGCGAGAGTTCCTGTCATCGTGGAATTTCGACGGTCTCGGTGACGGTCTCCCTGTCGAAGAACGCGTCCGGCGACTCGAAGACAGGGTAGAGTCGCTCGAAGCAGAGAACGCAGGGTTGCGGGAAGAAATGGAGGAGACCAACGAGACTCTCGAATCCATACATAGAGCGTTGCAGGGTCAGTTGGACGAGATGAATGGTGCTGTACGAGCAATCTGTCGCTACTTTCGAACGGAAGTTAACGTCAATCTCAACGAGTACCGGAACTCGGATTCGCCCAGCAAGTAGTTTCTTTCCGGACGGTGGTCCCTTCGAGGAGTGGGTTCTGTCTGGGTAGATGTCGTTCGACACATGTAGTTCCGCGTGCGGGGCGTCGTGACCCGAAAGCCCAAATGAGTTGGATGTCGGTGACGCCCCGGATTGGTCTACTCTCTGGTTGCAGATAATGTCTACTGACTGTTCGATGAGTTTGTGGCCGATTCCTATCTTTGTTCACAAATACCATTGACTGTTCTCGGGAGGGGGTCGTCACATGGATTCGTCTGGTTACCTCTGTAGTATACTGTTCGTTGATTTGGATGGGTGTTTATTGATAATCATATTTTCATGGATAGGTGATGTTTATCTCATGATGTTCGTCTCAGTAATAGGGTTATGTGATATTCAGGTCGAAATTAATCTCTTTTTTGAGGTTTCCTCCGGGTGTCAGTCGAGCATTGCGGGGTCGACATCGAGGTCGACAGAGTCGGAGTGGTCCCTGAGTGCCCTGATGACAATCATTTTGATTGGGACATTCTTGACGGCGCTTTCGGTTCGGAGTTGTTGGTGCAGATCGTCTGGGATTTCGATGTTAATGCGACCCATTGTACCGTCGACTGTTGATTAGTTACCTAAAAACCCTTAGTTCACTTAGGGGTTCGCAGCGGTTACTCGCTTCGGAAGTGGTTGGCAGCATCTCTTTCACGGTCGAGAATGTGGGTAATAGCGTCATAGATGACGTGTCCTGTGCCTGTGATTTCACAATGCTCGTGAGTGCCAAGCTCAGTGGTGTGGTGGGTCTATCCAGTGATGAGGTTGACATCCATGAGGAGGTGGAGTTGGTTGTCGAGTTCGTCGCCATCGAGTCCTGTTGAGTCTGCGAGTTCTGTTCTGCTTAATCCGTTGTCTGCGGTGTAGAGACAGTGAAGGAGAGCGAAACGGACGGGAGCGCTGACGGCGACATCAAGGACTCGCAAGTGGTGTTCGAGTGGCAGTGGATTGTCGTCAGCAAGTAGGTCGCTCTCGGCTTGTTCGAGGATGTCGGCCATTGAATGAGATTCGTGAGGGAACAGAATATACGCGAGCCACGTAGTGAAATAAATATTTAGTAGAGTGGCGCGGTTACTCGTCTTTGAAGTGGTACTCGCGTTCTCGATGTAGGAGGTATGTGACCGATTTGTGGACCATACGTCCAACTTCGTTTATTTTGTAGTAGGGAGGGATTCGGTATGTTTTCTCCACGTCGTGTGTCCAATCGTGGATGAGTCTGGCTGTTTGGAGCGCGTCAAGATGATACAGTAAATCGTCTTCACTGAGTTCTGTTTTGTCTATGAGTTCACCAAAGGTCAATCCGAAGTCTGATTTATATAAAAAATGCAGAATTGTAAAACAAGCAGGGTCGGATGCAACGTTAAGCCACAGTAGATGGTCTTCCAGAGAACTGTCGTTGTCGTCTGTAAGCACGTCGTCGCTGACCTCGCTTGGGATGTCGTTATCCATACCTCAATGTTTGAGTTCGGGCCTTAGAAGCCTTCTCCAGTAGAATATCAACGTTTAAGAGAGTGGCTCAGACGGTCGGTTCGAAGGATGTCGGCGTCGACTTCGCGAGTTTCTGTAGAAAGACTCCGAACACGGCAGCATCTTTATTCTGTTACGCCAACTGGTTCGACTGTGAACGTAGTCAGCAGTATCGCTACCGCTGTTATTGCGTTTCTACTCGCAATTATTGGACTTCTCATCCTCGGGATACCAATGGAGGCAACAGGAGGGCCATGGTCCGGTCTCGCAGACACCGTTCGGATTAGTGCTGGGAACACAGTTGTCACGATAGCGGGATTCGCATTTGGAGGTATTACACTCGTAATCGGCTACCTTAGCTTGATGAGAAGATGAATCCCGGTCAGAAAATTCTCGCGGGTACTGTCGGTGTCCTCTGTGTCGTGGTCGTTATGTGGGGTTTCGTAGTAACCGGGTTAGCACCTGTTCCCGGCGACTGGTTGTTCGATGTCTGGGCAGGGAACCGTGAGGTAGGATTCACCGTGCTTCTGCTGGTGATTGTGGGTGTAGGGGATGTAGCACGTCGGGTTCTGGAGTTGGGCGGTGGCGGTTTCTGATACTAGCCAGAACGTGGTTACTAAGGATGTCGTCGCGGTCTTCGCCACTCTGTTAAGTGTAAATATTTTACTGGGAGAAGTCTTCTAACCCCGGAAATTGAAAACCATGCATGGATCTCGACAGAGACGACATCGACCTTCCCGAAGGCAGTATTTTCGACTCGGAGGACTACGAACGAATGCAAGAAGTTGCGTCAACAGAACTCGCAACCGACATCCTCGAAATTCTGGAGGAGAACGACCGACTCAGCCAGAACGAGTTGGTTGAGACGCTTGATTCCGCCGATGTGGACGACATCCACGACAAGCTCAGAGACCTGATGCGAGTTGCGCTCATCAAACAGCGACGTGACCCGAATACTGACCGGAAAGGGACTTATTCGTACTACACACTGACGAACCCCGGAAGAACTGTTCTGCGAGAGGGAATCGACGATGGCGTTCACACCCTCATACGCGCCGAACACGACGCAGAACAGAAGTACAGCAATTGACTTAACGGCATTAATTCATCAGGTTTACCCCTCGAACCATCGATTGCGATGGAATACGAGGAAGATTCCTGCTTTATCCGGGTAACCAATCAACCCTCGGTCGCGTCATGATACGCGTCGTGTGCAAGCCCCCAGTCCTCGCGCACATACTGTAGCGTAGTATCTATCTTGGCATGACCTGCCATCATACGAACCCAGTTCAGATCCATGTCCGTCTCATTAACCAGCTGTGTGATACGACTGTGCCGAAGCCGGTGGCCTGTGATGAGCCACTGTTCCACGGCTCCTGATGACTCCCGTGTCAATGGTTCCTGAATCCCAGCGGCATGTGCCGCTTCTTTGACTATTCGGCTGATATGGCTTGGTCGCATCTGTTCACTGTGAGTCGTCAAGAACAGGTACGGACTCTCTTCAGCGTACTTCGAAGACCGTGACCGGTGCGTTTCAAGCCACTTGAACATGAGCTGGTCGAGGTTCTTCTCCCACCAGACGTGTCGATGGTAGAGCCGTGGATGGTCTTTCTTATTCAGCTTCGATGATCGAATTTTGATGTCTCGCTCTTCAAAGTCGATATTATCGATGCGAATACGTGACAACTCGTCGCTTCGGAGTGCTGTTTGCCACAACAATCTGCAGATGAGTTCGTTTCGAACCGAAATCGGGTCTTTACCTGCCACCTCCGAGAAAATTGGTTTGAGTTTCTCGAACGGCAATGCAATTTTGTCGCTTTTTCCTTGCCTGCTCAGTACACGGACATATTCCGCAGTTTGTCTGACATCGTAGTCTCTTCTCAGATTGATTCCCGCAGTTGGATTCTTCTCGATGTTTACACCCGAGTTCGGGTCATGGAGATGATAGTGGTAATACTTTGAAATCGTCGCTACACGCCTGATGAGCGTAGTATCGGCGTATTTTGAAAGCCCTTCGACAATATAACCTCGAACATCATTCTCTTCGACTTCGAGTGGGTCAACGTCATTCTCTTCACACCATGAAAGCCATGCACGGACGCCAGCCTGAAGCCGATCACAAGTTGTCTGTTTTACCACGTTCGGCTCTATCCATTCAGAATAATCGTCGTACAGGTCAGTATACTGCTCCAAAATGTACTTGGACCCGAACTCACCCTTTTCGTTTCTAATCATCGTTCACCTCCGAAGACCAATCTGTATCATCCGTCTCAACAATCTGCTCTCGGACGTCTGGTTCGTCTGGCGTCTGGAACCAACAGCGCACACCGTCTCTCACTACACTATCAACGTTGGGTTCCTCTTGTTCGAGATGCCGACAGGCCTGACGGACAAGTCTCTCAGAAACATCGATATGTGAAGCAATATCCGGGGCTGTGGTCAAAGGCACGTCATCGTTTTCAAGCGACTGACGTGATGTCTCGTCTATGTCGGGCAGAGAATTGGGGTTCCAGACAATGGGCAACAAATCTTGCACATCAGCAGCCAGTCGCAGGAACTCCATGCGAGAGAGATTTTCCATATCTTCCTGAGACGATTTGTACATCTCACTGGAGATTGAGGATACCTGTTCTTTCAGCTCGCCCAACTCTGATTCGAGAGGAGTGAGATCCACTCGTGTCTCCGACTCTGTATCGTCTTCCAAAACCCAGCGAGAGGAGACGGTGTTATCGACCGCTGATTCAATCAGAGCGGTCAGGTTGCCACGGTAGTGTTCGAATGCGTGTTTCAACCACTGGGCTTTCTTCTCTTTCGAGACTTCGAGGTGGACGTGCGTAGAGATTTCGTCAATGTCGAGATCCCGACCAGATGGCCTCATGGCTCATCGTGGTCGAACAGACTGACTTAAACGTCCGCAAATGTGTCAAGCGCTGCGAAAGAAAAACCGAACCGGAGATTTTCTCCGGGTTGTTGGCTCAGTGTTTATTCCGAGCCAAACATCTGGCGCATCATCGGGTGCATCTCCATGAGCTGTTCCTCCGCGATCTCCTCGTACAGCTTGTACGTGATGGAGACCGTAAGGAGCAGCCCCGTCCCGGAGACTGCGCCGATGGTGCCGAGCATGTTCGCCATGACGGCGAGCAGGCCGACGAGCGCGCCACCGATGACGGTCACTTGCGGGATGTACCGCTCCATGACCTTCTCGATGACCTGCGGGTTGCGTCGGAACCCGGGAATCTGCATCCCGGAGTTCTGAATCTGTCGCGCGGTCGATTCCGGACCCATACCCGTCGTCTCGACCCAGAATATCGCGAACACCGCGCCACCGACGATCATGAAGACCAGGTCGATGAGCACGCGGATGGCGATGTCGAGCGGGTCGGCCGACGTGAGCCCGAGGAACCACATCCAGTCGGACCGCGACTGGATGGGCGCGAGGTAGTAGAACAGGCCACCGGTGACCTGTCCGCTCGTGTACTGGCCGAGCCACGCTGGCATGGCGGCCCACGAGTTGTTGAGGATGCGCCCGAGGAACTGGATGTTCGCCTGCAGGGCGCGAACGAGGATCATCGGCAGGACGCTCGCGTAGATGAGCTTGACCGGGAAGCGACCGCGGGCACCCTTCACGCGGGCGTGCGAGAGGGGAATCTCGACGCGGACGCTCTCGGCGTAGACGACGATGCCGAAGATGAGCACCGTCGTGATGAGCGCGAGCAGCTGTCCCTGACCGAGGAAGATCGTCGACAGCAGGTCGGTCGGCGAGGCAGGCAGTTCGATGGCACCGGTGACGATACCGATCCACGTCGGGAAGAACCCGGACGCGCCGCCGAGGCCCTCCCAACTGAACAGCCCACCGACGAGCTGCTGGCTGACGCCGGCGATAATGAACAGGCCGACCCCGGAGCCGACGCCCCACTTGCTGACGATCTCGTCCATGAACAGGATGAGGACACCACCGACGGCGATCTGCGCGAAGATGAGTCCCTTCACGCCGAGCGTACCGATGCCGAGCGACGCCGCTACGGCCTGGTCGGCCGGCAGGAAGTTGCCGGCAAACACCATCGGCAGACCCGTCAGGACGATCATGACCCCGACGAGCAGCTTCTGCAGTCCCTGGTAGAGGATCTGGTCGCGCGGGTTGTTGTCCGTGTCGAGCCCGAGCAGGTCAGCACCGCCAAGCAGTTGTAGGACGATGCTCGCCGTGACGATTGGGCCGATACCCAGTTGGAGCACCGAGCCCTGCTGGCCGGCCAAGATGGACCGGAACCGACCGAACAGGTCGTTCGCGGTCGCGGCGTCGACACCGAACAGCGTCACGTTCGTCAGGAAGAAGTACAGAACGAGGATCCCGCCAGTCCACCCGAGCTTCCGGCGGAACGGTACGTGTCCCTCCGGTCGGGCGACTGCGGGCATCCGCGCCAGCACTGGTTCGGCGGCGTCCTTCCATCCCATGATTTATTCCTCGTCGTCCTCGTCGGCGTCGGCCGATTCCTCGGCCTCCGCCGCTTCTTCGGCGCGTTCGGAGAGTTCGGCGTTGCCGCCCGCCTCTTCGATAAGTTCGACGGCACCGGCGGTGAAGGCGTCGGCGACGACGTGCAGTTCGTTACGAACCTGCCCACCACCGAGCACCTTCACGACGTCCGCTTCCCAGCCGTCCTCGGCCACGTCACGGGCGTCGATGGTGTAGGTGTCGCCGTCCTTCTCGGCGACTCCGTCGGCCGCGAGGAGCGCCGCGTCCTCGTCGAGCTTCTGGATCTTGACTTCGGCGACGTCGTCCTGCAGGACGTCCGGTCGCTTGAAGCCGTGCTTGCCGAGCGGCTCGTAGTTGTGGAACTCGTGTTTGTCGCGTCCGGCGCGGCCGCGACCGCCGCGGTGACCAGCACCGCGTCGGTTCTTGTGCGTACCGCCGCTGTGCGTGCGGGAACCGCGTTGGCGTCGCTTCTTGGACGTCATCGCATGTCCTCCAGGAGCTCGTCGATCTGTTCGGTGCTGTGCTTTCCGAGTTGGCCACCTTCCTTGGTGACGTGCTTCTGTCCGCGGTGACCGCCGCGCGGCGGGTGCAGACGGAGCACGGGCGAGACGCCCTGCTTTCGCAGCGTCGTCTCCTCGTCGACGATGGCCTGCGCGAGCGCGGCCACGTCGTCGTAGTCGGTGTTCTCGGAGACCCACTCGTCGGTGATGTCGCCGTCGCCCTGCTCGGGCTCGGCGCGCGTGCTGATGAGGGTCTCGACGACGTCGACGCTCGGCTCGCCGTGCGCGACGAAGTCGTTGACCTTCGAGATCATCCCGCGGTAGGCGTCCGTTTCCGGCACGAACGTCGCGTGGTTCACGCGGTGGATGTTGAGCATCGTGAGCGTGTCGCGGACGTCCTGTGCGATGTTGACTTCACCGCGAAGCTGAACGATAGCCTGCATTATTCGCGCACCTCCTGACGCACTTCACGAGCGCGCTGGGGCGTACGGGACTGCGACGCGTTCTTGAGCGCGTTGTAGGTCGCCTTCGCGAGGTTGACCGTGGTCCGGGTGTTCCCGTCGCTCTTGGTCCAGGCGTCCTGGATGCCGGCGAGTTCGAGGATGTTCCGGACGGTCTCTGCGGCCGCGAGGCCGAGACCCTGCGGGGCGGGGATGATGCGGACCGTCACGGAGCCGGCCTTCCCCTCTGCCTTGCGCGAGAGGGAGTTGAGGCCGCCTGCGCGGTCTTCCCACGACCCCGAGCCGCGGTCTACCTTGATGATGTTCAGTTTCGCCACCTCGATGGCTTTCTGGATGGCACCGCCGACCTGGTCGTCGCGGGCCTCAGCGTAGCCGAGGTAGCCGTCACGGTTCCCGACTGCGACGACACACCGGAACTTCACCCGGCGGCCGGAGTCGGTCATGCGCTGGACCATGTTGATGTCGAGCACCTCGTCGTCCAGTCCGGGAAGGAGCTGGTCGACGAGCTGGGGTTCCTTGAGCGGAAGTCCCGTCTCGAGCGCCTGGTCCATCGACGTGACGTCGCCGTTCTGCACCATGCGGCCGAGCCGCGTTCGCGGCTCCCAGCCGTTGTTATTTCTGCTCATTCGTCCTCCTGAAGGTTCCCGAGCACTTCGTCGAAGTGGTCGGGGAGGTTCGTGGCATCGAAGTCTCCACTGTAGAGCGGCTCGTCGAGCTGCTCTGCGTACTCGGCGATGTGGACACCGCGGTTGCGGTCCCAATCAGCGAGTACTGCGTCGTTGTGGGGGATTTCGAGGCCAGCGTCGATAGCACCCTCCTGCACCGCGAAGACCTTGTTTCCGGGCGTGGCCGTGTTGAGGCCGATGTCGAGGACCGCTTCCTCGACGCCGGCGGCCAGCGCCCGCTTACCTGCCAGATACCCCGTGAGGTACGCGCTCGGGAGGTTGCCCGTGGGGGCTTCCCAGCCGTACTCGTCGAGGTCGGCAGAGGTCGCTGCAGCGTGGGTCTCGTCGCCCTGCGGGCCCGGAGTGACCAGCTGCGCCCTGACGTGCTTGTTGCTCACGCGAGCAACGAGGCGGGGCTTGCCCGATTTCAGCAGGCGCAACCTTTGATGGTAATCGGTCCGGACTTCGCGGCGACGCCGCATCGGAACCTTGTATCGTGGTCCGGTCGCCATTATTGAATCTCCACCTGGTAGTTGTTCTGAATGTACGCTTCGAGCCGGTCCACGCTATCGAATTCGCCACCGGACGCCTTGTTGTAGAGCGAGCGGTACTGGGAACGGTCGAGCGTTCCGTCCTCGCGAAGCTCCTTCAGGCGACGGCGCTGGGCGCGGATTCGGCTGACCCATGCGTCTTTCTTGTTCTGTCGAGCGCCGGAACGGCCCTTGCGGGAGCCGGCACCCTTGCGGTGACCGTAGGAACGCTTGGCGGCGCGCTCGCGTGCGCGACCCTTCGAGTTGCCCTTGGCGTCCTTGGCGCGAATCGTGCCCTCGTCGACGAGTTCACGGATGTCTTCGCGCGTGATGGCCTCCGCGATTTCGGCCTGTTCCTCTGGGTCGAACCAAACTCGACCCTTGCCGACGTCAAGGACGTCGGCCGCCATTCGCTTCTGCGCTTTGAGGTCCGTCATCAGTTGTCCACCTCGACTTCGACGTAGGTGGGGTTGAGGACGCGAATCTCGCGGTCCTCACACGCTTCCTCGATACGCTCGCGCTTGCGCGCGCCGACCGAGGAGGCGATGCGAACTGCCTGCGTATCGCCGTCGATGCCTTCGAGGTCGTCCGTGTTGAACACGCGGACCTCCTCGAAGCCCGACGGGTGTAGGCCGCGGGCGGCCTTCGGCGTGCGGTAGCCCGCCTCGACCTTGGGGCCCTTGCCCTTGATGCCGATACGCTGTTTGGAGAGCCCACCACGGGGGCGACGCCACGACGTGGGCGTGCGCTTCTTCTTGTGGTGGTCCTGCCGATTGAACTGCGGCTTGCCCTCGCGGCGCTTCTGCGCCAGGGCTTCCGCGGTTTCCTCGTCGAGCTGGGGCTTCTTGTCCGCGTGACCGCGGGGCTGAAGCTCCGTCTCGACCTCTTCGGCTTCCTCTTCCTCTGGCTCGGCTTCGGACTCGTCTTCGACTTCGGCCTCGGCCTCGTCGGAGACCTCGAGGCCACCGACGTCGGCTTTGATACGCGCGGCGAGCGCGTTACCGATGCCGTCGACCTCGGCCAGTTCGGACTGGCTCGCGGCCTGTACGTCGTCGACGCTCTCGAAGCCGGCTTCGCGGAGCGCGTCGGCCTTCGACGGGCCGACGCCGCTGATGTCTTCGAGTTCGGTGATTGCTTCCGACATTAGGCATCACCAGTCTGCGGTTTCTGGATGATGTACACGCCGTCGGTGAACACGCGAGTGTCCTTGTCCTTGACGCGGGTGAGTTGTTCGATGTCGGCGGCGGTCTGCCCGACGTCCTCCTTGTTGGAGCCCGTCAGGGTGAGTTCTTCGCCGTCGACCTGTACGTCCGTGTCGCCGCGAATCTGCGCTCGTCGCGGGGACTTCTCGCCGAGGAAGTTCTTGATGACCACGTCGCTGCCTTCGACGCTAACCTGCATCGGGAAGTGAGCGTAGTGGACTTCCATCTTGTACTCCCACCCCTCGGTCGCGCCGTGAAGCATGTTGTTCACGTGGCTCTCGAAGGTACCGATGGTCGCGTTGGTCTTCGCGTTCTCGACGTCGCTCTCGATGACGATAGCGTCGTCTTCGGCGGAGACCGAGACGTTCGGGTACCAGAGGCGCTTGGTGACGCTTCCGTTGGGGCCCTCGATGGTGAGCTCGAGGTTTTTGACCTCGGCGGATACCTCGTCTGGGGTTTCGATTTCTATTCGGCTCATTGTTCTAGTAGACGTAGGCGATGATCTGGCCACCGATGCCCTTCTCGCGGGCCTCGTAATGGCTCATGACGCCGTGGCTCGTCGTGACGATGAGCGCGCCGTAGTCACGGGCGGGGAGGAATCGCTTCTCCCATTTCTCGAAGTCGTCGGCTCCGGCGGAATACCGGGGCTTGACGACGCCACAATCGTTGATTGCGCCTTTCAGTTCGACCTCGAACAGACCGGCCTTGCCGTCGTCGACGAACTCGAAGCCGTCGATGTACCCGCGGTCGTAGAAGACCTCGAGGACGGAGCCGATGATGTTGGAGGCGGGCTGGATCTCGTGGGACAGATGTCCGACGCTCTCGGCGTTGTCCACACCGGAGAGAGCGCTACTGAGTGGGTCGTTGTCAGCCATTGCTTATCGGTACTTCTTGAATCCCATCTCGCGGGCGATCTCTCGGAAGCACTGGCGGCACAGGTTGATGTCGTACTTGCTGACAAGTCCCTGCTTTCGACCGCAGCGCCGGCACTCGTTCTCCTGGCCGGTGCGGCGGGATGCGTGCTCGCCCGTCTGTTCTGTTTCGCTATCGCTCATTCTTCAACCTCCACGTCGAACGTGGACTCGATGAACGCGACGGCGTCCTCGACGGTCATCCGGTGGGACGACGGAATCTGACGGGAACGCTTGTCGCGCTTTTTCACTCGGTAGCCGGGGCGGACGAGGTTGACCGTCACGTCCAGCCCGTAGATACCGATCTGCGGGTCGTACTCCTGGCTCGGGAACTCCGTGTGCTCTTCGACGCCGAAGCCGAAGTTGCCCGTCTGGTCGAACGACGAGACGGAGAGGTCCGCGATGGGGAGTGCGGTTTCGAGGAACTCGACGGCGGTGTCACCACGGAGGGTGACCTTCGCGCCGACGGGTTCGCCGCGGCGGACGCCGAAGTCCTGCGAGGCGCGGCCGGAGATCGTGCGAACGCTCTCCTGACCGGTGATCTCCTCGAGGATGTCCTCGGCCTTCGCGAGTTCGCGACCACCTTCGCCGACGCCCATGTGGACGACGACCTTCTCGATGCGCGGGTCGCGCATCGCGTGGAAGTCAGCCTCGCTCATTCGTCATCACCGCCGTCAGTAGCCTGACGTGCTTCGGACTCGTCGTCCGAACCCGTGAAGTTCTCGTCGATGACGACGACGTACTGTTCGACCGTCTCGAACTCGCCGTCTTCGGTCTCGACGACAACGGAGTTGTTTCCGCTTCCGGGCGTGACGATAATCTCGGTGATTTCGCCGATCTCGCCGGAGTGCCGCCCGTTGACGGCCGTGACGAGCGCGCCTTCTTCGTAGGGGAAGTGCGCGACGACGTCCTTCGTCTCGTTGTCGACGACGATGGAGTCCTTGCCGCTGTACTCCGAGGCGTCCTCGACGATGAGGGTCGCCCCGTCGTGGAGCGTCAGCTGGAAGTCGCCACCGCCGACCTGCGTCTTGTTCACGATCTTACCGAGACGGCTGGATGCCGAGTCGGCGTCGATGGGGGTCAGCGCCAGGCGGCCTCCCTCGTCGGGGAAGACGCGGTAGTACTCCTCTCGCTGGACGAACGCCAGGATGTCGAACATCCCGATAGGACGGCGGACGTCGGAGGCCACGTCGCCGTTGACCAGAATGCTCTGGTGGTTGAGGGCGTACTGGGCCTCCTTTTTCGAGTCCACGTAGCCGAGCACGTCGCGCAGGACGATGAGGAGGGGAACCCCCTCTTCGCCGTGCGGACCCGCTCCGGCCTTGACCGTGAACGTGCCTGTCTTGCGCTCGACCGGCCAGGACTTCGGTACGGACAGTCGCTTCTGGTGTCGAGTCATTCGTTATCCTCCTTGAGTCGGGCCTCGCGCACGTCGTCTTCGAGGTCCAGTTCCGTCACGCGGACGTTACTGGCCTGAAGGGGGCGTGGGACCTCCTCGCCGTCGGCTTTCTCAACGGTGACGCCGTCGACGTAGATGACGGCGTCGGTGAGGTCGACCTCGGTGACTTCGCTTTCTTCGCCGGCGAAGTCGCCGCGGAGCACCTCGACCGTGTCGCCCGCGTTGACGCGGACGTTACGGCTGCCGTACTCCTCGCTGAGGTCGTCCGACAGCGGTGCGCGGACCTGCTTTTGCCGCTCGTGGAGCGGCGCGTCGCGAATCTGGGTTCGCTGTTTGCGCGGTTGTCGAGTCATACTATACAATCATCGTAGCCGTCGATGCGATACTCCCGAAGCGCTCGGCGACTTCGCGTGCGACGGGACCCTTGATTTCGGTCCCGCGAGGCTCTTCCATCTCGTCGATGATGACGGCGGCGTTGTCCTCGAACTTCACACGCGTGCCATCGGGCCGGCGGATGGATTTCCGCTGGCGGACGATGACCGCTTCGAGCACCTGGCGGCGCATCTCGGGGGTACCTTTGGTGACCGAGACGGTCACCTTGTTCCCGATGCCTGCCTTGGGGTGGCGGTTCTTCGTGCCGGAGTAACCCGCGACGCTGATAATCTTCAGTTCACGAGCGCCGGTGTTGTCGGCGCACGTGACCAGCGAGCCACGGGCGACACCCTTGGTGATGTCCGCTTTGAGCGCTTCCATCACTCGTCACCTCCGATAATCTCGACGACGACGTGGGATTTCGTCTTCGAGAGAGGTCGGGTCTCCGCAATCGTTACTTCGTCACCGACAGCGACGTCGTCGAGCACGCCCGGCACGTGTGCCGGGATGCGGGAACGTCGCTTCATGTAGCGGTCGTACTTCGGAACGAATACGTCGTACTCCCGCTCGACGATGACGGTCTTTGCCATGTCCGTCGAGACGACTGTCCCCTCCAGGGTCTGACCCCGGACGGAGAGCGAGCCGTAGAACGGACATTTTTCGTAGTCGTAAGCCTCGGAATCGTCAGGTTCCGGAGGCATTGGAACGTCAAGTCCTATCGCCATTTCGAGTCACCTGTAGTTTCGGTGCGCAGGGCGGGTCGTGAGAGCAGTTGTGCGCCATCCACCGTAACGTAGGCCGCGCCCTCGCAATTCCCTGAAGGGGAAGCTGCCGATGATGAGTCGGCGAGCCGATCAGACTGACTGGCATCAAATCCGCCAGTAGTATCCGACCGAAGTTTGGACGCGGTCCCCGACGCCTTCGCGGCGCCGGCGGCTTCATCTGTACGCGGAATCTCGAATTCGAAGGTCGCCCCTCGTTTCGGCACCTGCCGCACCCGGGACCCGTCGTCGACCATGAGCGTGTGCATCGTCTCGACGACGATGCGACCGGCTATCCCGACGAGGTCGGGGTTCGCCGCGTCGACGACCTCCACGTGGAGGCCGTTGAGCTCGTGTCGCGTGAGGGTCTCGGGTGTAAGTGGCATTTTATTCTTCGTCGAGGTCGCCTTCTTCGCCCTGAATCGTCTTGATTCGGGCGATGGTCTTCTTCAGTTCAGAGACGCGGCCGGGGTTCTCCGGCGCGCCTCCCGCGGCCTGCACGGCCTTCGCGTTGAGCAGCTCCGTCTCGAGCTCTTCGAGCTCGGCGGTGCGCTCTGCGGGCGTCATGTCGCGAATCTCTTCGGTGTAGAGGATCGCCATTTATTCTTCCTCCGTTTCTTCTTCGTCGTCGTCTTCCATCTCCGCGACGAGGTCGGCCGCCTCTTCGGCGACGTCTTCGTCGAGTTCTTCGTCGTCGTCGACGACTTCCTCGACCGCTTCGTCGTCCTCGTCGTCGGCTTCGTCGACGACTTCTTCTTCGACCGCTTCGACGGCCGCTTCCTCGACGACGTCTTCGTCGACTGCGTCCGTCTCGGCGTCGGCCTCCTCGGAGACGTCCGGAACCTCCTCCGGCTCCTCTTCGAGGAGGTCCTCGACGCTCTCGGTCTCTTCGATCTGTTCGACCGCTTCGGGGTTCGCGTCTTCCTCGACTTCGAAGTCGTCGGGGAGCTTCGCACCCGGCGGGATGATCTTGACCGTCACGCCGATGGTGCCGAGCTTCATGACTGCGACGCCCTGGCCCTCGTCGACGATCTCCTGTGCGGGCTCGCCGTTGTGCTTGATGTAGCCGCGGTTGAACTTCTCAACGCGGGAGCGAGCGCCCGTGACCTTACCGGAGAGGACGATTTCGGCACCGAGGGCGCCGGCGTCCATGATGCGGTCGATGGTCGTGTGGCCCGCCTTACGGAAGTACCAGCCGCGCTCGAGCGCGTTGGCGAGGCGGTCGGCGACGATCCGGGCGTTGAGGTCCGGCTCGTCGACTTCCTGCACGTCGATCTGGGGGTCGTCGAGGTTGAATCGCTCTTCGAGTTCGCGGGTGACCTTACGGATGTTCTTCCCGCCTTTCCCGATGACCATCCCGGGCTTTTCGGCCTTGAGCACGATCTGGGTGCCCATCGGCGTCTTGGCGACGTCCATGCCGCCGTAGCCCGCTCGGCCGAGCTCTTCTGCGAAGAACTCGTCGATCTGGGACCGCTGCAGTCCGTTCTCGATGAATTGGTGTTCGTCAGCCATTATTCCTCGACCTCTTCGATGATGAGTTCGACGTCACAGATTGGGGTGTTCCACGGGTCCGCCCGACCGAAGGCGCGGGGCTTGCGACCCTGACGTTCGCCGACCTTGTGGGCGGCGACGTGCTTGATCTCCATGGCCGGTCCGTCGAACCCTTGTTCGGTCGCGTTGTTGCGAACGTTTTCGAGGAGTTCGAGGAACGCCTTGGACGCCTTCTCGGGGTACCGTCCCGCGTCCCAGCCGTCGATGTCGCTTCGGTGACCGACACCGGAGTTGTGCTGCTTGAACGGAACCGACCGCTCGCCGTCGATGACGGCTTCGAGGTACTCCTCTGCGTCGGCGACGGGCATCCCCTTGATGGCTCGGGAGATGGCCTTGCTGTGCTTGATGCTGATGGGCCGGTCCCGGAGCATCCCCTTGGCCGTGGTGTCCGGGTCGGCCTCGACGCTGTAGTTGATTCCCATGGTTTACTTGAGGGGCACGAACTTCGAAGACCGGGTCGCGCCGATACCGGCCTGACCGTGCTCGACCGAGCTACGGGTCAGCTGGAACTCGCCCAGGTAGTGACCGATCATCTCGGGCTGAATCTGGGTGCGTTCGAACTCCTGGCCGGTGTAGACGGCGAAGGTGAGACCGACGAATTCGGGGAGAATCGGCATGTCACGCAGGTGCGTTCGAATCGGCGTGTTAGCCGTCTCCTCTTCCGTCTTGTCCTGAGCCTTCGCGAGCAGTTTCTCGTGCTCGGCCGACAGGCCTCGGGTGATGGTTCGCCGCTGACGAGCGGGGAGCAGTTCCGTGACCTCGTCGAGCTCCATGTCCTGCAGCTCGTCGAGCGTGTAGCCGCGGTAGGTGAACTCACCTTCGCGGCCGGTGCGGTATTGCGTACTCATGGTTACTTACCTCCCTTGCCACCGCGACCGGTGCGTTTGGAGGCGATGTCACCGACCTTCCGGCCCGGCGGAGCGTTCCGCGAGACGGACTTCGGCTGACCGGGGTGCTGCCGGCCACCGCCACCGAACGGGTGGTCGACGGCGTTCATAGCAACACCACGCACGCGCGGCCACTTGATACCGCGCGCTTTCATCTTGTGGTACTTCTTGCCTGCCTTGACGAAGGGCTTCTCCGTGCGGCCGCCGCCGGCGACGACGCCGATGGTGGCTCGGCAGTTGGGGTTGAGGCGCTTGACCTCGCCCGACGGGAGCTTCACGATGGCGACCTTGCGGTCGTGCGAGAGAAGCTGCGCGCTCACGCCGGAGGCGCGGGCGAACTTCCCGCCGTCGCCGGGCTGGTGCTCGACGTTACAGACGGGGACACCCTCGGGAATCTCGGCGAGCGGCAGCGTGTTGCCGGGCTTGATTTCGGCGGAAACGCCGATCTGAAGCTCTTCGCCGACGGTGACACCCTCGGGCGCGAGAATCATGCGCTGTTCGTCCTCGAACTCGACGAGGGCGATGGGCGCGCTGCGTGCGGGGTCGTGCTCGATGCCGACGACCGTGCCCGTGATGGTGTCTTTCTCCTCGGACTTCTTGTGCGACAGTTCGGCCTTGTAGCGGTGCGACGGCGCCCGGAAGGTGGACGTACCGCGACCACGACGCTGGCCCTGAATTCGGCGTCCCATTGTTAGAACACCCCGATACGCGACGCGACTTCCTGCGCGTCGTCGTCTTCAGAGAGACGAACTGTTGCTTTCTTCTTGCCTTTCATCGTGACCTGCGTGTTGACCTTCTCGACGGTCACGTCGTAGCGCGACTGGACTTCGTCCTTCACGTCGGACTTCGTCGAGTCGATGTGGACGATGAACTGGAGCTTGTTGTCGAAGTCCATCTGGTTCATCGCCTTCTCCGTGACCAGCGGGTGTTCGATGATGCTCATCGTTCTGCGACCTCCTCGAGCGCGCTCTCGGTGAAGAGCGTGAGGCGACCGGCGTGGGTGCCGGGCGCGAGGTCCTCGGCGGAGACGTTCGCCGCGGTGGCGACGTCGACGCCGGCGAGGTTGCGAGCGGCCTTCGAGGGCTCCTCGGCCGTCACGAAGAGAATGGACTTCGGACGGGTGTACTTGCGACCGCGGAGCTTGCCTTGGCCGCCTTTGACCTTCTTGTTCTCCTCGGAGCGCTCGATGTCGTCGTAGACGCCGAGCGACTGCAGGAGGTCGACGACCTCCTTCGTCTTGACGAGGTCCTCGAAGTCGTCGGAGACGACGAGGGGGAGCTCGACGTCGTCGTCGAAGCGGTGACCGCGCTCGGCGACCAGCTCGGAGTCCGTCGTGGCGGCGAGCGCCGAGCGGACAGCGAGCTTACGCTCCTTCGTGTTGATCTCCTTCCCCTGGTCCTTCTCGGCCTTCGGCGGGTGAGCGCGACGGCCGGAGACGGCGTGCGGGACGCGTCGGGCGACGCCGTTCTGGCGTGGGTCGTGGGACATCCCACGGCCGCTGCCCATGGACTCTGCCGGGGTTCGAAGTCCGGCGTAGGGGTCGGCACCGTACGGCTGTTTTCGGTTTGCCTGCGCGGCGATGACGGCACGCTTGATGAGGTCGGGACGGTAAGCCGTCTCGAAGACCTCGGGCAGGTCGATGCTGCCCGCGTCGTCGCCGTTCAGGTCTCGGATAGTTGCCTGCATGGATTATCCCTGGTTCGATGCGGTAGAGACGTAGCGCACCTCGGGGTCGAGGCGCGGCTGGTCGTTCGGCCGGATGGCCGGGCGGAACCGCAGAAGGCGCTTGTTGGGGCCCGGCAGCGAGCCCTTGATGAGCGCGTAGGAGCCGTCGACCTCGCCGTAGTTGACGAAGCCACCTTCGACGGAGGCTTCGTCACCCTCACCGAGGTCGATGAGGCGCTTGTTGAGCTCGGTGCGCTGGTGGTACCCAGTCTGACCGAGCTGCGGAACCGTAGAGCGGACACGGGACGGGTTCCAGGGGCCGAGGTTGCCAATACGGCGTCTCCAGCCCTGGCGGGCGTGCTTGCCCTTACGCTTCTGGACGCCCCATCGCTTGACGGGACCCTGCGTACCCTTACCCTTCGTGACACCCGCGGCGTCGAGGTACTCGCCGGCGCGGAACACGTCGGACATCTCGTGTTCGCCGCCCTCGGCAACGAGGTCGAGGGCGAAGTCGGCGCGCTCCACCATGGAGCCGCCACCGACGCGAGTCTCCATCACGTCGGGCTTCTTCTTGGGCACGTTCGCGAGCTCGGCGGGCACCGTGTGCGTGATGACGCGGAGGTCATCGACTTCGCCGGCCTCGACGGCCTCGCGAAGCGCGTCGGCGTCCGAGTCGAACGTGTTCTCTGCCGGCAGGTCGAGGACGCGGTCGAGTTCGTCGTGGAACTCGTCCGTCCAGACCTCGGTCTGCGGCTTCATACCGTACGGCGTCTGCTCGTAGGCGCGAAGGGCGACGGCGCGCATCGGCGGCGTCTCGACGACGGTCACCGGGACGGACTCCTCCATTCCCTCGCGGGGGGAGTCGGCCTCGTCGTTGACCATCATGACGTGGGTCATACCGGCCTTGTAGCCAGCGAATCCCTGCAGTGCAGGGGAACCGTCGTCACTTGGCCACGACTTGATACGCGGGACCTCTTTGGTCACACGCTTGCGGGGGCTGAAGCCCATCGAGCCTTTTCGTGGTCTGCTTGGTTGTGGCATGGATTCACTCCGTGAGTGTCAGGGAGGCGAGGGAGGCGAACATCGCTTCTTCTGTTCGCACGACCTCGCTGCCCTGTCGCGGAATCGTATTGAGCCAGAGGTCGAACCCCGGACCAACGGAAGGTTCGACGTCTGCAACATCCTCGGGAGACATCCCGAGCATGTCCGGAAGCCCACGGCCCGGCGACCCGAAGACGACGGTCATGCCGCCGACATCGGTGATGCGGGCCGTCAAGTCACCCAATGTGGGGACCGACAGCGGTTCGCCATAGCGAGACGTGGCGATTCGCACGCCCGCATCTGGCCTGCCGAGTGCTTCCGTGAGGTCCATGCGGGATACGTCGAAGCCCGGGAGGGGCTCGTCGACGATCCGCGCACGGACCGGTTCTCGCGAAGAGATCCTGACAGCGACGCGCTCTCCCTCTGTGAGGTCCATCCCGGGAGGGACGAACAGGGAGATCGGGTGTTGCATTCCGCAATTGACCCGAACGCGGTCGTCAGGTCCGACCTCGGTCACGATTCCTTCTCGCAACGCGGGCGACTCGTCAGAGTCGTCCGCGGTCGTAGACGCCACGAGAACGGGCGGCAGGATACCAGCGTAGCGGAGTTCGTCGCGCTTGCCCCAGACCTCTTTGCGGAGGTAAGGGGGCGTCGCGGCGTACCGAAGTACGGTTTCGACGAACTCGCCGCCCCACTTGTTCTCGCCGTCTTCGTCGGGGAAGACGACGAGTTCGTTCGCCCGGAAGACCGCCGCCGCGCGGGCGACGTAGCCGAGTTTGCGAGTTGCCTCGCGTTGATCTTCGGCTTCCCGGACGAGTGAGGACGGCACGAGTACGCTGAGTTTCATGCCGGGTTCATCCTCGTCTCGTCTAGACTGTGGCGTTTGTACCGGGGGCCTACCTAAAAGAGTAGCGAATCCGTTCTGGGGTGATAGAGCGTCCCACGACCCAGTTTGTGGACGATTGGCGAATGACGCGTGGTACGTAATTACACGGTCGACGACAGGTCGGCGAAGGCGAATCTCACGTGGTAGCAGGTGGCGCGCCGTCGCCCGATTTCTCCCCCGTTTCGCAAGTCTTATTTATCAACCCGACACTATCGAGTAACGCAGCAGCACGCCACGATACACGCGGAATGCGCTGGTAGTGTAGTGGTATCACGTGACCTTGCCATGGTCACAACCTGGGTTCAAATCCCAGCCAGCGCACTTCCACCACATGCGTCGGTAGTGTAGTGGTATCACGTGACCTTGCCATGGTCACAACCTGGGTTCAAATCCCAGCCGACGCACTTCTACAACGAATCTACCTTCCGAGCGACCGCTGTGCGTGTCGGTCGGACTATGAGTTGTGAATGCGGCCCGGTGGGATTTGAATCAGGGAGCGACGCGAACGGAGTGAGCAGAGCGACTGAGGTTCAAATCCCAGCCGACGCACTTCTCTGAATTCAACTCGGTCAGCGACGCGTCTCGTCGCGTCCCCGAGAACTCACGTTTCGTCCCGCGCTCGCCACCACCAGACCATCGCGGCCACGCCGACGATGAGGACAACGACGGCGAGCGCGTCGAGGGCGTAGTTGAGCGGCGTTCCCGTCGGCACGGTCCCGGACTGCGTCACCTGTAAGAGGGCGTACGAGAGCCACGTGAGACACATCCCGACGAGGAGAACCGCCCGCGTGGCGGAGAGCGCTCCGCGTCGGTACTGCACGCCCGTGCCCGCGAGGAGCAACAGGTACGCGACGAGTAGGGGAACGCCCCCGAGGTCGGCGAGCACGCTCATGACTCGGTCGGAAACGTCACGAGGGCGATAACGGCCGCGAACACGACGAGTAGCGCGCCGAATTCGAGCGGCGACCGGGTGGCGAGGCGTGTGATGAGCGACGCGGGCGCGGTGCTCTCACGGAGTTCGATGCCGAACTCGCTGGCGGAGAGCGCGGCGGACGCGCCGACGGCGGCGGCGACGACGCCGACCACTCGCGTGACGCGGGAATGGAGGGAGACCATACGGCACGTCCGCAGAGGATACACTAAATAGTTGACACCATTCGCGATTCTGGCCTCGCACGCGTGGGCGAAGAATCAATATCCGAGCGTGTCCACCGTCTCGATTCGTTCGATGCCGTCGAGTTCGCAGAGGTCAGAAACGGCGGATTCGGCGATCGAGACCACGACGCCGCCGAACCGGAGTTCGCGTTCGAGGCTGCCGCCGAGCGACTCGACGCGGGTTTCGAGCGCGGCGCGGGCGTCGTCGTCCGCGGGTTCGACGCGGAGTTCCGCGACCTCGTCGTCGAGGGGGTCGTCGCGCATGCGACGGACGGGGTGAGAGAGATACATATCCGGGGGTCGTCGGCCGGCGGGAAAACGGTCGCGGTCGGCCGGTGGCGGACCGCGCTCGACCGAGGCGTCAGTCCTCGGTGAAGTAAAACAGCGCCTCGCGACCCGCGCCGCAGTCGGGACACCCCGTCGGGAACGAGGTCAGCGAGCCGAGTTCGCCGCAGTCGTCACAGCGCCAGACGAGTCGCGCCTCGCCGAAGTCCTTCTCGGGCAGTCGTCGGTGTTCGACGACGGTCGGAGGCCGAACCGCGCGGGAGGCGGTCTCGGCGGTCGTCTCCACGGCCTCCCACCTCGTTCGGTCCCGTTCGAGCGGTCGCGCCGGCTGAGTCGGTCGGGCAGGGGTCTTTATTGCCATAGTGTCGCATACGCACGCCAGCCACATAACGCCCGTCATCACTCCTCCTGACTGTCAGGCCACGAGGACCATCGGAGTTCCAGTCTGACAGGCCCCTCCGGCAGGAATCGACTGGTTTCGGTGTCGACGACGACCCGTTCGGGCCGGGGGAGCGTGACGGACTCGTCGCCGACGCGAACCGTCAGGTCCTCGTGCGGAGCGGCCGCCACGAGGTGGTCGAGTCGTTCGATGGCGGCCGTCACCTCGCCACGAGTCACTGCGTCGGTCTGCGAGTCGAGGGGGACGCCGCCGAACAGTGGGCGGACGTTCACGTCGCGCGAGCGGTTCGACAGCACCGCGTTGACGGCCGCGCCGAGGAGGATGACGAGCCCGCTGAAGTAGAGCCACGTCAGGAGGACGAGGATGCCGGCGACGACGCTCGACTCGGGCGCGCGGCTACTGAACTCGACGTAGAGCCGGAACAGCGACTCGAAGGTCGTCAGCCCGACGGCGGCGACGAGGGTCCCGGGGACGACTTCGAGGTAGGTCACGTCCTCGTCGGGGAAGATGTAGTACATCGGGTAGAACGTCACGAACAGGACGACCACGAGGAGCCCGCGGTAGACGACCCATCCGAGCGCCCCGTCGAGCGCCGGGAGCGCGGACTCGATGAGCGCGCCGGCGACGACGGCGACGGCGACGGTGACGAGGACGACGATGCCGTCGGAGAGCTGGTCGGCGAAGGTGTTGGCCGCCTCCGACTCGTAGATGTCCGAGAAGGCGGTGTCGAGGCCGCGGAAGATGCGAAGCGTCCCCCACACCAACACGAGCACCCCGACGAGCGAGAGGCTCGCCAGTTGGGTCGACGATTCCAGTTCGGCGATGATAACGTCGCCCACGCCGGGGGTCAACACGGACTGGATGACGGCGATGACGCCCTCGCGGAGGCCGCTGTCGCCGGTGGCGGAGACGGCCGCGAGGACGAGCAGGAACAGCGGTAACAGCGAGACGAACGCCCCGTAAGCGATGCTTCCCGCCATGAAGGTGAGCCGCTCGGTTCGCACCTCGTAGACGATGGCCCGGCCGAGCGTGAGCGCTCTCGTGACACGCGGATTCATGGACACTGATACGTCGGCCGACGAGAAAAGCGCGATGCGCCGCCAAGTCGGGGGTGCGGAGGCGGCTATCGTCGGGCGGCGAAGACGGCGACTGCCAGCCCCAAGACGGCGCCCGTCGCGGTCCACTCCGCCGCGTAGCCGACCGTTCCGCCGATGGCCGAGCCGAGGGTCACCCCGCCGACAACGTTCGCCCCCACGACGAGTGCCACCCGAGTGAGTTCGCTCTGGAACATATCGGAACCTGTGGCTGCTCGAGGGGATAGCCTCGTCGGTTCCGTCGTCGAATCGGCCGTCTCGGTCCACTCCGTTTTACTACCGCGTGGCGCGTGGGTTCGACCATGACAGTCATCGCGATGCTGAGCGTCGCACCGGTCGTCGAAGGGAGCATGTCGGGCGAGGTCGCCAAGGCGGTCGCGGCCCTCGACGACTTCGAGGTGTCCTACGAGACGAACCCGATGGGGACGGTCATCGAGGCCGACGACATCGACGAACTGCTCGCGGCGGTCGGCGCGGCCCACAAGGCGGTCGACGGCGACCGCGTGAGCACGTTCCTGAAGATAGACGACAAGCGCACGAAGGACCAGACGGCCGCCGACAAGGTCGACGCGGTCGAAGCCCACCTCGGTCGGGAAGCGAGAAGCGACCGCGAATAGTGTCGCACGGGGGCGCGGCGACCCGCCGCGCATTCCCGCGACCCGCCCCACGTGGCACGTCCACGCGCCCCGGAGCGGTGGGTGACTGACAAACCCTTTAGCCGAAGGCGCGCAATCGCCTCGCATGGACAGCATCAATCGGATGGCCATCGAACTGGTCGACGAGGCGCTCGATTTCGCCGGGGAACTCGGCATCGAGGGCTACGAACTCGACTCGGGCGCGACGGTCATCGACTTCGGCGTCGACGCCGACGGCGGTGTCGAGGCGGGGATGCTCCTCGCGGAGATTCAGACCGCGGGTCTCGCCACGGTACAGACGCGGATGGGCGAGGTCGCCGGCACGCCCCGCCCGCACGTCGAACTCTCCACCGACCGCCCCGCGCTGGCTCTCCTCTGCTCGCAGAAGGCCGGCTGGGAGCTCACCTTCGACGACTTCGACGGCCTCGGCTCCGGCCCCGCACGCGCGCTGGTCGGCGAGGAAGAGGAGTTCCACCACCTCGGCTACTACGACGAGTTCGACCTGACGGTCCTCTCCGTCGAGAGCATCGACCTCCCGACCGACGAGGTCGCGGAACACGTCGCGGAGACGACCGGTCTCGAACCGAGCGCCGTCTTCCTGCCGACCTACGCGACCGGCTCGCTCGTCGGGAGCGTCACGGGCGCGGCCCGCGCGGCCGAACTCGCCGTGTTCAACCTCTTCGAGGCGGGCTACGACCCGACGAACGTCCTCTCTATCAACGGCTCCGCCCCGCTCGCCCCCGTCAGCTACGACGAGAGCGTCGCCATGGGACGGACGAACGACGCCGTCGCCTACGGCGGGCGCGTCCACGTCACCGTCAGCGAGGATTTCGACGACTTCGACCGCGCGATTTCCACGGCCGGACCCGACTACGGCGTGCCGTTCGAACAACTGTTCGAGGACGCCGACTGGGACTTCGGCGAGGTCGACCCCGACGTGTTCGGCCCCGCGCAGGTCACCGTCGACGTGGTCGACGGCCCGACGTACACCCTCGGCGAGACCGACGAGGACGTGCTCGCCGACTCGTTCGGACTGTGAGGCGCAAACCGGTCCCGCCCGCGCCGGACTCCCTCGACCGACTGTGGGACGCCCACCGCGCGGTGCCCCTGATTCCGGGCTCCGAAGACGACTGCTGCGGCCGGGTGGCGAACCGACTCGACGTGACGCCCGACGAGGGCCGCGACTGGCTCGTGTTCTGCCAGTCGCTCGGCCTCGCTCGCGAGGTGAGCCGCGGCTTCGAGCGCGTCCGCGACGACCCGACGCGGGACGCCTTGCGGGCCGCCTTCGAGGCGAACGTCTTCGGCGCGAGAGAGGCCCTCGACGCGCTCGGCGACGAGCCGAGGTCTGCCGACGCGGTCTTCGACGCGTTCGAGCCGGCCGTCCCGAACTGGGAGCGCCACCGCGACCCCGACGGGTGGGAATCTCGCTGGCGAGACAGGGTCGCGCGGCTGCTCGACTGGGCGGTGCTGTTCGGCGCGGCGGCGAGAAAACCGGGCGGCTACACCCCGGTCGAAGAATCGTCTTGACCGCCGGCGGGGACGAATCCGCGTCGCCGCCCGTGTTACGTTAGTCGACCTTCGTCACGGTCCCGACGCCCTTGGACCGGCCCTCGCGGAAGACGAACCGCTGGCCCTCCTCGACGAAGTACGGTCGGAACTTGAACTCCACGCGGGTCGTACCGGTGTCGCCCGGCAGGAGCCGCCCCCCGTCAGGGTGGAAGACGGCCGCCTCGGAGATGGTTTCGAGGTGGACCACGGGCTCGTAGCCCTCCTGAATCCGCGTCGGGTGGTTGAGAACCATCACGTCGGCCTCGAACTCGCGGACGGCGGTGGGCTCCGAGTCGGCCGGGAGGAGCACCATCCCGCGTTCGATTTCGGACTCGCGGACGCCCTTGAGGGCGATACCGACGATGCGGCCGGCGTTGGCCCGGTCGACCCGGTGGTAGTGCATCTCGATGGAGCGGACCTCGACCTCGCGGAACTCGCCGTCGGACATCGGCCCCAAGAGCAGTTTGTCGCCGGCCTCGACCGCCCCGGAGTTGACCGTGCCCGAGGCGACCGCGCCGACGCCCGTGACCGAGTAGGTACGGTCGATGTACATCTTGAAGTCACCCTCCGCGGCGCTGCGCTTCGGGAGCGACTCGAACAACTGGTCGAGGTCGCCGAGGCCGTCCATCGTGACCGCGCTCGTCAGGAACAGCGGGACGACCGACTCGCTTATCTCTTCGACCGCGGCCTCGACGCCGTGGCGCTCGACGCTCAGGGGCGTCCGACCCACGTCGCGGAGGAGTCGCTCGACCTCGCGTTCCACCTCGGCGGCGCGCTCCTCGGAGACGGCGTCGACCTTCGTAATGGCGACGACCGTCGGTAGCTCCATCGCGAGCAGGATGCCGAGGTGTTCGCGGGTCGTCCGCGTCGGGCCGTCGTCGGCGGCGACGACGAGCAGGCCGTAGTCGAGACGCTGACCGACGAGGCCGCGAATCGTCGTCCGGAGCCACGGCTCGTGGCCGACGGTGTCGACGAACGAGACCAGCCGGTCGGCCTCCTGAACGATCTGCGCCCGGTCGGACTTCCGGTGGGGGTTTCGCATGTGGACCGGGCCGTCGTCCGAAAAGCCGTAGACGGCGTACGAGAGGTCCGCCGACAGTCCGCGTTCGACCTCGTGGGGTTGCACGTCGAGGAACGACCGCGTGCCGCCGTTGCCGTTGTCGGCCTGTCCGGTCACGAGCGAGCCGACGAGGGTGGACTTCCCGTGGTCGACGTGGCCCGCGGTGCCGACGACGATGTGGTCGTCGTCCACGTCGAGCATCGCCCCCTCGCGGATGGTCGCGACGCCGACGAGGCCGCGCTCGGCCGAATCGCCGACGCCCCACGTCTCCACGTCTTCGATGTGCGCGCCGGCCTCCTCGGCCAGAAGCGACAACACGTCCATGGTCTCGGAGAAGTCGTCCGGCGGGATGCCGGCGATGCCGCCGTCGTCGGTGACGCCGACCACGTAGGTCGCCACGCCGTCGCCGGAGAGCACTCGGTGTCGGAGCTGAGCCGCGAGCGACTCCATCCGGCCGTCGGACAGGTGAACGGCGCGGGTGAGGCGTTCTTTGAACTCGACGTTGCCGCCTTCTTCCTCACCGCGCTCGAGGGCCTCATCCAAGAGGGCCCGATCCGCGCTCATGGAAGCGGGTAGGAAACCGACCGTTAAAACGCTTTCCGCGGTAGCCATTACCATGAGAACGTACCGCAATCGAGACGGAACCGACGCGGGGGCGCTCGTCGGGGCTCGTGGCGGTCGAATGCGGGTGAAAAGGAAACCGTGTTACTCGGTCAGGCGCTCGTAGGCGCGGTTGACGCGCTTGAAGGCCTCTTCGTCGCCGGTCTTCGAGTCGGGGTGGGTCTCTTTGACTCGCTTCCGGTAGGCCGCCTTCACCTCGTCCTCGGAGGCGTCGTCGTCGTCGAGGCCGAGCGTTTCGAGGGCTTTCTGCCGACTCATACCGCGCCGCGGCGGGCGGACTCGCGTCCCGCTTCCGTCGCGGGCGCGCCGTCTCCGCCGACCGCCGTCGAACCCGCCGTCGGGACCGACGTTAGGGCCGAATCGCCCGGCTCGCGGTCCCTCTTGGGGGTCGCCGCGGGGACCCGCGCCGAAGCCGCCGGTCTGTCGGCGGTCGCCCCGCCGTCGCTCCGACCGGAAGCCGAACCCGCCGCGCCCGGCGTCGGCGCGGACGCGCGTCCGGCGGAACCGCTCTTCGAGGCGGCCGCTGACGTGGGCGTACATGAAGTACGTCGTCGCGCCGAAGGGGATGGCGACGAACAGCAACAGGAGCTGTTGGTAGGCGAACGCCAACACGACGAGGAGCATGGTGATTCCCGCGAACACCGCCGCGAGCCCCATGACGAGTCGGTCTCGGTCCACGGCCGCAGTTAGGGGCGCACGGTGGTAAACGTCTCGCCGGGGAGTCACCTGCCGACGAGTCACCTGCCGAAAATCGAGCGCCCGCGCCGACTCAACGGTACTGGTTCAGCCGCTTTTTGAGGCGCTTTGCCGCCTGTCCGGCGGCCTTGTCGAAGTCCTCGCCGTCGTCCTCGCCGGCGAAGATGATGCCGCGCGAGGAGTTCACGAGGCCGACGCCGTCGGCGAGACCGAACTCGACGGCGGCCTCGGCGTCGCCGCCCTGCGCCCCCACGCCGGGGACGAGGAAGGGCAGGTCGGGCACCTGTTCGCGGAGGTGTTCCAGTTCGTCGGGACCGGTCGCGCCGACGACGAGGCCGACGTTCCCGTGTTCGTTCCAGAGGTCGCAGAGCGCCGCGACGCGCTCGTAGAGGGGTTCTCCCGAATCGAGTTCGAGCGACTGGAGGTCGGAGCCGCCGGGGTTCGAGGTGCGGCAGAGGACGAACACGCCCTTGTCCTCGCGGGCGAGGAACGGCTGGATGGAGTCGCGGCCCATGTAGGGGTTGACCGTGATGGCGTCGGCGTCGTCGAGCAGGTCGGCGTACTTGCGGGTCGTGTTGCCGATGTCGGCGCGCTTGGCGTCGAGGAGTACCGGCACGCCCTTGCCGTGGGCGTAGGCGATGGTCTCGCGCAGGGAGCGCCAGCCGTCTTCGTCCTCGTAGAACGCCGCGTTCGGCTTGAACGCCGCGGCGTGCTCGTGGGTCGCGTCGATGATGCGGCGGTTGAACGCCCACCGCGGGAGGTCCTTGTCGAGGAGGTGGTCGGGGATACGGTCGATGTCGGCGTCGAGGCCGACCGAGACGACGCTGTCTGTCGCCTCGATGCGGTCGCGGAGGTCGTCGAAGAAGCCCATTGCCCGCGAGTGCGACGACCGAAAGTAAGGGGTTTTCCCTTCGGCGCGGCTGGCGGGGCGCCCAGCTCACCCGGTCCGGAAGGAGAAGTCCGAACTCGGCGCGCTGTGGGTGAGCCACCCCATCGAGACCACGTCGACGCCGGTGTCGGCGTAGGCGGGGAGCGTCTCCGGCGTGATGCCGCCGCTGGCCTCGGCGATGACGCCCTCGGGGAGCCGGGAGACGCCCTCGCGGACCGCCTCGGGCGGGAGATTGTCGAACAGGACGATGTCGGCTCCGGCGGCCGCGGCGCGCTCGCCCATCTCGGGCGTCTCGACTTCGACTTCGAGCTTCGTGGCGAACGACTTGCGCTCGGCGAAGCGGTTGACCGCCTCCTCCAAGCCGAGTTCGGCGACGTGGTTGTCCTTGACCATCACCATCCCCGAGAGCGTGAGGCGGTGGGTGTCGCCGCCGCCGGCGACGACGGCGCGCTTTTCGACGCCGCGGAGGCCGGGCGTGGTCTTGCGGGTCGCCGCCACTCGAACCGAGTTGGAAACCTCGCGGGCGGCGTCGACTGCCTCGCGAGTCGTGGTCGCGACCCCGGAGGCGTGGCCGACGACGTTGGCGGCGACGCGCTCGCCGCGGAGGACGCTCTGGGCGTCGCCTTCGACCCGGAGAACCTCGTCACCCGCTTCGACCGCGTCGC
Organism: Haloferax prahovense DSM 18310; assembly: GCF_000336815.1. GTDB lineage: Archaea > Halobacteriota > Halobacteria > Halobacteriales > Haloferacaceae > Haloferax > Haloferax prahovense. The sequence goes on along the minus strand of NZ_AOLG01000047.1, from coordinate 222,197 downwards.
CGACTTCGACCGCTCGCTCGGCCTCGACGCCGAGGGAGTCGAAGACGGCGACGGCGGCGTCGAGACCGGCGGCGACCGCCGGCTCCTTCGCCACGAGTCGCCCGGTGGTGTCACCGGGCACGTCGTTCGTCACGTCGCGGTGGCCGACGTCCTCGGCCAGCCAGCGCTCGACGGTCTCAGTCGTCAGCACTCGGGGTCACCCCCTGACCCGCGTCGTCACTTTCCTCGCTTCCGTCCGGGTCGACCAGCGAGTGACAGCCGGCCGACGGCGCGTCGGCGGCCGCGCGGGCGACGAGGAGCGACGAGACGCAGGCGTTCCGGAGTTCGTAGATGGACCGCGAGACGCGGGTGCGGGCGTAGGCGTCGACCTCGCCCTTCAGGCGGCGGAGCCGAGCCCGCGCGGTCCCGAGCCCATCGGGGGTGCGCTCGATGCCGACGAACCCGTCCATCGTTCGCCCGAGGCGGTCGAACTTCGTGTCGGCGAAGGCGTCGGGCAGCGCCGGGTCGGAGTCGCGCGGCGACGCGTACTCGACGACCTCGGCTTCGCCGCGGCCCCGCTCGGCCGCGGTCTCGCCGGCGCGAACGCCCCAGACGAGCCCTTCGAGCAGGCTGGTCGAGGCGAGTCGGTTCGCGCCGTGGACGCCGGTGCGGGCGCACTCGCCGGCGGCGAACAGGCGGGACAGCGAGGTCCTGCCGCGGTCGTCGACGGCGACGCCGCCGCAGAGGAAGTGCTCGCTCGGGGCGACGGGGATACCGGCGTCGAGGTCGACGCCGCGGTCGTCGCAGAGCGCCGCGAGGTCGGGGAACTCCTCGCGGAAGTCGAGGTCGGACACGTCGAGGACGACGCGGCCGGTTCGGTCGCGGGCGCGAGAGACGGCGCGGGCGACCACGTCTCGGGGGGCGAGTTCGGCGTCTTCGTGCACGTCAGGCATGAATCGGCGGCCGTCGGCGTCGCGCAGGGCCGCGCCCTCGCCGCGAACGGCTTCGCTGACGAGGAACGGTTGCGCGTCGTCGGCCTGGGGGTCAGTCCGGGGGTCGTACGCCGTCGGGTGGAACTGGACGTACTGCATGTTCGAGACGGTCGCGCCGGCGAGGGCGGCCATCGCCACGCCGTCGCCGGTCGCGCCCGCGGGGTTGGTCGACCGGGCGTAACAGTCGCCGATGCCGCCGGTGGCGAGGACGGTCGCTCCGGCGAACACAGGTTCGACCTCGCCGTCGGCGAGGACGGTCGCGCCGCGGACGGTTCCCTCCTCGGTCAGGAGGTCGAGCGCCGTCGCGTCGTCGACGATGCGCACGCCGTCGCGGGCCGAGAGGTGCTGGAGAAACGGCCGGAGGACGTGTGCGCCGGTGCTGGCGTCGACGTGGAGGATGCGGCGGCTGGAGTGGCCCGCCTCGCGGGCGAGGTCGAAGTCGGCGGCGCCGGTGCCGTCGGTGCCGCCGCCCACCGCGTCGAACTCGACGCCGAGCGTGTCCAAGAGCACGTCCTCGACGACGGCTCGGGACTCGGAGACGAGCGTCTCGACCGCCTCGGGGTCGGCGGTGCCGTCGCTCGCCCGGCGGATGTCGGCGGCGAACTCCTCGGGCGCGGACTGGGTGACGGCGATGCCGCCCTGCGCCCAGTCGGACGCGGCGTCCTCGGGCTCGGTCGCCTTCGTGACGACCAGCACGTCGGCCCCCTCGCGGGCGGCGGCGAGGGCGGCGGCACAGCCGGCGATACCGGAGCCGACGACGAGCACGTCGGCCTTCATAGTTCGAGCATGCGGTCGAGCGCGACCGCGGCGAGTTCCTTCTCCTCGGGCGCGACCTCGACGACGTTGGGTTCGTGGCCCGCGGCGAGTTCTTCGAGCACCCACGTCAGGTAGTTGGGGTCGACCTGCCGCATGGCGTTGCAGTCCATACAGGCGTCGCCGCAGAGCGGCCGCACGTCGACCTCGGGGTGCCAGCGCGCGAGGTGTCGCGCGAGGTGGACTTCGGTGCCGATGGCCCACGTCTCGCCGGGGGCGGCGTTCTCGATGACGTCGCAGATGTGGCTCGTCGAGCCGACCTCGTCGGCGGCCGCGACGACGCTCGGGCGGCACTCGGGGTGGGCGACGACCTTCGCGCCGTCGGCCTGCGCCTCCTCGACGTGGTCGACCCGGAAGCGCTCGTGGACCTGACAGTAGCCGTCCCAGAGGATGACCTCGGCGTCGCCGAGGTCGGGAACCTCGGGTTCGACCTCGCCGGCGGCACCCATCGACTCGGCCACGTCGCCGGCCCACGGGTCCCACTCGACGACTTCGTCGATGCCGAGTTCGTCGGCCGTGTTGCGCCCGAGGTGCTTGTCGGGCAGGAACAGCACGGCGTCGCCGCGCTCGAAGGCCCATTCGAAGGCGTCGGTGGCGTTCGAGGAGGTGCAGATGAGCCCGCCGTGGGAGGCGCAGAACGCCTTCAGGTCTGCGTAGGAGTTCATGTACGTCACGGGGACGATGTCCTTGCCGCCGGACTCCTCGACGAGCGTCTCCCACGCGGAGTCGACCTGCACGGCCTCGGCCATCCCGGCCATCGGACACGACGCCTCCATCGACGGGAGAATCACCGTCTGGTCGTCGTCGGTGATGATGTCCGCGCTCTCGGCCATGAACGTCACGCCGGCGAAGACGACGTACTCGGCATCGGACTCGGCGGCGCGCTTCGAGAGCTCGTAGGAGTCGCCGATGAAGTCCGCGTGCTCGACGATTTCGCGTCGCTGGTAGTTGTGTCCGAGCACGATAACCCGGTCGCCGAGCTCCTCGCGGGCGGCGGCGATTCGCCGGGAGCGGGCGGCCTCGTCGAGGTCGCGGTGGCTCTCCGGAAGCTGTTCGAGCGTGTCGTATTTGAACAGGCTGAGCTCCGACTCGAACCCGACCGACTGTAATTCAACCACGATTGGTCACCACGGTAGAAGTCCAATCATCGGCCCTTATTGAAAAATATTTTTCTTCAATACTCGCAACCCACCAGTAAAGATTCTCTTCAGCCCCGATTGGTCGGTGGTACTTCAGTCTGATTGGGTTCAGAACCCTCGAACGTCGTCTACTCGGTTGAAGAATAATTTTCTTCGAATGTACTCCTCCGTCGATGGCGATTTCTCGTTCAGTCGCGTTCGAAGACGACGCGACCGTCCACGACGGTCATCGAGACCGCGACGTCGCGAATCGAGTCGGTTTCCCACGGCGACTCGTCGAGGACGACGAGGTCCGCGGCGGTGCCTGCCGCGACGGTTCCCAGTCGGTCCTCGTCGAAGCCGGCGTAGGCCGCGCCGGACGTGTACGCCCGGAGCGCCTCGGTGACGGTGAGCGACTGGTCGGGGTTCGGGTGGTCGGTGGCGAGGTCGACGCCGAGAAGCGGCCCGAGCGGCATGCAGTCGCTCCCGAACGCGAGGTCGACCCCGGCGTCGAGCAGGTCGCGGTAGCGGTTGGTTCGCAGGCGTCGCTCGCCGAGGCGGGCGTCGTAGAGGCCGCCCTCGTCGGCCCACTTCAGAAAGTTCGGCTGGACCGAGGCGACGACGCCAAGTTCGGCGAACCGCTCGATGGCCTCGTCGGAGGCGAGTTCGACGTGTTCGACCCGGTGGCGGGCCGAGCCGGGGTCGTCGGTCTCCTCGTACGCCGCGAGAACCGCGTCGATGGCCGCGTCGCCGATGGCGTGCGCGGTGAGCTGGTAGCTCGACTCGTCCGCGTCGGCGACGAGTTCGCGGAGTTCTTCGGGGTCGACGACCCACTGGCCCGTCTCGTCGTCGGCCGCGGCGGGGTCACCCGCGGCGTCGGCGTACGGTTCGGTGAGCTTCGCGGTCCGGCCGCCGAAGCTCCCGTCGGTGAACGTCTTTATCGCGCCGACGGTGACGAGGTCGCGGTGGCTTCCGCCTCCGTGGTTCGTCCGCAGGCCGACCTCGCGGAGCGCGTCGAGGTGGTCCGACCAGTAGTTGATTCGGACGCGGAGGTCCAGTTCGCCGGCTTCGTCGAGGTCACGGTAGACCTCGGGAGCGCGGGAGCCACGGACCATGTCGTGGACGCCGGTGACCCCGCGGGCGGTCGCGTACGACTGCGCGGCGCGGACGAGCGCCGCCATCTCCTCGCGGCCCGGTTCGGTCGCCTCGCGGAGCACGTCGACCGCGCCCTCGACGACGACGCCCGTCGGCTCGCCGGCGGCGTCGCCGTCGCCGACACCCTCGGAAACAGCGTCTCGGCCGGCGGTCTGCACGCCCGCGTCGGGCATCTCGTCGGCGTAGCGGTCGAGGACGACCGAGTTGACGCCGGCGGTGTGGAGGTCCTCGCGGAAGGCGACCACGGGAAGCGACTCGGAGACGGCGTCGAGGTCGTCGCGGGTGAGATACCTGGATTCGTCCCACGTGCTCTCGTCGTAGCCGTAGCCGAGCACCCAGTCGGTCTCGTCGCCGGTCCCGCCGCCGCTGGCCCCATCACCGCCGGCTCCGCCGTCGTCGGCTTCGACTTCGGCGGCTCGCTCGCGGAGCAGTTCGACCGCCTCCGCCGCGGAGTCGGCGGTGGAGAGGTCGGCGTGGACGAGCGACCGGCCGACCATCGGGAGGTGCGTGTGGGCGTCGATGAAGCCGGGGAGGACGACTCGTCCCTCGCAGTCGACGACCCGCGTCTCGACGCCGACGAGCAGTTCCACGTCGAACGCGCGGCCGACGCGGACGACCTCGCCGTCGCGGACGGCGACGGCTTCGTGGGTTTCGTCGGGCGACCCGAGCGTGTGTACCTCCGCGTTCGTCAGTACGAGGTCCGCTGCCGCGGTCATACGTTCGACCCCGACGCGGGAGGGCAAAACGGTTCGGGAGGCAGCCGGACAGCGACCGTTGAAAGAACCGGAACGCGTTAGGGCCGGCGCGGAAAACGTCGGAGCATGACAGACGCCGCGTCCCTCGCCGACCGCGTTCGGGAGGGCGAACTCCGCCTCCACGAACTCGAAGCGCACGCCGACGCCGACACCGCCGCCGAGGCGCGCCGGTTGCTCGTCGAATCGCAGTCCGGCGCGTCGCTCGACGCGGTCGGGAACTACGGCTTCCCCGCCGAAGCCGCCGAGTCGGCCATCGAGAACATGGTCGGCGCGATTCAGGTGCCGATGGGCGTCGCCGGCCCCGTTTCGGTCGACGGCGGCTCCGTCTCCGGCGAGAAGTACCTCCCGCTCGCGACCACCGAGGGCGCGCTCCTCGCGTCGGTCAACCGCGGCTGTTCGGTCATCAACAGCGCCGGCGGCGCGACCGCTCGCGTCCTCAAGTCCGGGATGACCCGCGCGCCCGTGTTCCGCGTCGCCGACGTGGCCGAGGCCGAGGCGCTCGTCTCGTGGACCCGCGACAACTTCGCGGCGCTGAAGGAAGCCGCCGAGGAGACGACGAACCACGGCGAACTCCTCGACGTGACGCCGTACGTCGTCGGCAACTCGGTCTACCTGCGGTTCCGCTACGACACCAAGGACGCGATGGGAATGAACATGGCCACCATCGCCACCGAGGCCGCCTGCGGCGTCGTCGAAGAAGAGACGACCGCCTCACTCGTCGCCCTCTCGGGCAACCTCTGTACCGACAAGAAGCCCGCCGCAATCAACGCCGTCGAGGGGCGCGGACGGAGCGTCACCGCCGACGTGCGCATCCCGCGCGAAGTCGTCGAAGCGCGCCTGCACACCACGCCCGAGGCGGTCGCGGAACTCAACACCCGCAAGAATCTCGTCGGCTCCGCGAAGGCCGCGAGCCTCGGCTTCAACGCCCACGTCGCCAACGTCGTCGCCGCGATGTTCCTCGCCACCGGACAGGACGAGGCGCAGGTCGTCGAGGGCGCGAACGCCATCACGACCGCCGAGGTGCAGGACGGCGACCTCTACGTCTCGGTCTCTATCGCCTCCCTCGAAGTCGGCACCGTCGGCGGCGGCACGAAGCTCCCGACGCAGTCCGAGGGCCTCGATATCCTCGGCGTCAGCGGCGGCGGCGACCCCGCCGGCTCCAACGCCGACGCCCTCGCCGAATGCATCGCCGTCGGCTCCCTCGCGGGCGAACTCTCGCTCCTCTCCGCGCTCGCCTCGCGGCACCTCTCCAGCGCCCACGCCGAACTCGGCCGGTAATCCGAACCCGGTTTCAGTTTCACCGCTGTCGGAGACGACTAAACAGCCGTTATTCGCTTCCCACAGACCTGTATCGACGGATTCAGTCATCGACGTCCACTTTCACTTTCACCCCGCACCCGTGGCTCGCGTTTATTCCGTTTCCGCGGAAACGATGAAAACGCGTCCGTCGGGCAGCACCCGCGGGCGTGTCCACAACCCATCCCCTCCCATGCCACTCTCTACACGCAGTACCGACCCCGAATCGCCCGACGACTACGACGACGCGCGGCGGTTGGCGCTCGCGCTCAGGCTGGTGAAGTTGGCCCTCGGCGTCGTCGCCTCCGCGCTGACCGTGGCGAAGTTGCTCGGCGCGCTCTGAGGTGGACGCGCTCGCGGCCCCTTTGTACCGGTCGCCCGCCGCGACGCTCAGACCAGTCGGTGTCGGCCCCGCGACTCCGACACCTCGCCGCGCCGCCGGAGTTTGTCGAGCAGGTCGCGGGCGCGGTCGTCCGGGACGCCGCGTTCGACCGCAGTCGCGACGATTTCCTCCTCGGTCGGACGGTCGCCATCCCGAACCGCCTCGCGGACGACCGTCAGGCGGTCGGGCGACGCCGCCGACGAGTTCCGACCGCGAGAGGCGGCCTCGCCCGCCTCGAACACCTCGTCGGCGTCGAGTCCCGAGCCTTCGAGGTACTCGCGGTCGTCGACGCCCGACTCCTCGACCCGCCGGTCGAGCTCCGAGACGTGTTCGACCTGCGCGAACGCCTCGCTGTCGCCGTGTTTCTTCGCCAAGAGCGCCGACCGCGCCTGCCGCGCGGCGTCCCGGTCATCGGACTCGAAGAACCGCCGGAGCTTTTTCGTCTGGTGTCGCCTGCCGCACCGCGGACACGTCGCCGTCTTCGACCCGTCGGGGTCCGAAAGGAGCCACATGTTCGCGCAGTCCGTACACCCCACGACCGCGTACATACGCCGATGTTCCGCGGCGTCGGATTTGAACGTTCGGGAGCGGAAGCGACCGTGAACCCCTCGCGGGTGACGACCCCCGCGGCGCCTCCCCGGCGGATTTATCCCCGTTCCCTGTGGCTTGCCACCATGGACCGAGTTTCACTCGACGACGCGCCGTCCGCCGAGGCGGCCGACGGCGTCTCCCTCTCGCTCCTCGCGGGCGGGGAGAAGATGAACGTCCAGCACTTCCGCATCGAACCCGGCGCGGCCGTCCCGGTTCACGACCACCCACACGAGCAGGTCGGCTACATCGTCGCCGGCGAACTGACGTTCCTCGTCGGCGACGACGGCGAGGAACTCGTCGTCGGTCCCGGCGACGCCTACTCGCTCGCAGGCGGCGAACTCCACGGCGCGGAGAACCGCGGCGACGAGACCGTCGTCGGCATCGACGTGTTTTCGCCGCCGCGGGACAACCCGCCGTGGCTGGACTGACGCCGAGCGCGACCCCCCGTTAGAATCTCCCTGACGGGCCGTCGGGGTGGGGTCTCTCGAACGAGTCCCGGAACGTTTCGTTCGAAACACATGAGGAGAAAGCATTTATCAGTCCGGTGTCACCATCCGATAGACGGTAGTCCCTAACTATGCCCTTCCCCCGCGTACTTCCTCTATGGATAGCGCCCGGCGCGCCGAACACCCCGGATACCCCGCCGAGCAGCGGGCGACCATGAGTCACTCGAAGCTCGCACGCGAGCCGTGGCTGTGGGTGTTCGTTGGCGTCTGGGCGGCGGTCGTCAGCGCGCTCCACTTCGGCGGGCTCGCCTACGACATCTACACGAGAATCTGGTGGTGGGACGTGCTCACCCACTCGCTTTCGGGCTTCGGCGTCGCGGGCGTGTTGTTCCTCGTGTTCCCGCGGACCTTCCGGGGCGATCGCGCCCCGGTGGTTGTCGCCGGCGTCATCCTCGCCATCGGCGCGGGCTTCGAGGTGTACGAGTACCTGTTCAAGGACTTCTGGTGGGGCTGGTCGATGGCCTACTACCTCGAGGACACCGCGATTGACCTCGTGGTCGACGTGGTCGGCGGCCTCGGCTTTTTCGTCCTCGTCGAGGGCGTCCTCAGGTCGCGGGCGCGGGCAGATTCCCCCCGCGGCGACTCGCCGCGCAGCGCCGGTCACCTCCGCTCCGACGGCGGCGAGAAGGCGGACGACGACTCCCCGTCGAACCGCTGACTCTGGACGCGATGCTCCCGTCGAGGTGGTTAATTTAACCCCAAACGTGTTGCTTCGTCGGGAAAACGTACATATTGATGATGTCCTATCTCTCGTCTATGCCTCCGCTCGCAGAAGACCCGGCACCGAACCTCCACACCGTACTCGGCGCGACCCGCGCACCCCCTCGCGCATGCTGAGGCGCACCTGGGACGAGATGGTGCTGGCGGGGTGGGAAGAACGCCCCCGAGAGATGGCCGCCGTCGCGGTGTTCGGAGGCGCCGTCACCGCGACGCACTTCACGAGCATGGCGCTGTTTCTCTACACCCGCATCTGGTGGTGGGACATCCTCGTCCACGCCGCCTCCGGGTTCGGCGTCGCGGCGGTCCTCTACGTCCTCAACCCCCGCCTGCTCCACTCGCGGGTCGCGCTCCTCGTCGTCCTCCCGATGGCGGTCGCCGCCATCGGCACGTGGTTCGAGGTGTACGAGCGTCTGTTCACCGGCTTCTGGGTCGAGTGGCCCCGCTCTGTCTACTTGGAGGACACGGGCGTCGACATCGTCGCCGACACCGCCGGCGCGGTTGTCTTCGGGTTCGTCCGCCCCCTGTGGAACCGGATTCAGCGCTGGCGGGACCCGAATCGACTGTAGTCGGCGCGAAAGAACTGCGGCGTCGATGCCGCGAGAGAGAAGTGGTGTGTTCGCTTACGCGAGTTCCTGAATATTCTCGACGACCTTGTCGGCGTACTCGCTCGTGGCGAGCTTGTTGCCGCCCTCGATCTGGCGTTCGAGGTCGTAGGTGACGTCGCCGTCCGAGATGGTCTTCTCGACGGCGTCGCGGATGAGCTTGCCGGCGTCCTTCCAGCCCATGTATTCGAACATGAGGCGGCCGGAGAGAATCATCGCGGTCGGGTTGACCTTGTCCTGGCCGGCGTACTTGGGCGCGGAGCCGTGGACGGGCTCTGCGAGGCAGAGACCCTCGCCGAAGTTCGCGCCGGGGGCGATGCCGAGACCACCGATCTGCGCGCCGGCGGCGTCGGACATGTAGTCGCCGTTGAGGTTCATCGTGGCGATGACGTCGTAGTCGGCGGTGCGGGTGAGAAGCTGCTGGAGCATGTTGTCGGCGATGCGGTCCTTGACGACGACCTTGTCCTCGGGACGCTCGCCGTCGTACTCTTCCCACAGTTCGTCTTCGGTGATGGTGACGTCGCCGAACTCCTCTTCTGCGAGTTCGTAGCCCCAGTCACGGAAGGCACCCTCGGTGAACTTCATGATGTTGCCCTTGTGGACGAGCGTGACCGACGGGCGGTCGTTTTCGAGGGCGTACTCGATAGCCTCGCGGACGAGGCGCTTCGTCCCGAACTCGGTGATGGGCTTGATGCCGATGCCGACGGGACCGTCGTGGATGACGCCGTCCGCGCCCATCTCTTCTTCGACGAATTCCTTGACCTTCTGGACCTCGTCGGTGCCGGCTTCCCACTCGATGCCGGCGTACACGTCTTCGGTGTTCTCGCGGAACGTGACCATGTCCATCGCCGAGGGGTTCTTCACGGGCGACGGGACGCCGTCGAGGTGGTAGGTCGGGCGGACGTTCGCGTAGAGGTCGAGCTTCTTGCGGAGCGCGACGTTGAGCGAGCGGAAGCCGGCACCGACGGGTGTCGTGAGCGGGCCCTTGATTGCGACGCGGTGGTTGCGGATGGCGCTTACCGTGTCCTCCGGGAGGTTCTCGTCGTACTTGTCGCGGGCGGACGAACCGGCGTAGACGCGCATCCAAGAGACAGAGCGGCCGGTCGCCTCGGCGGCGGCGTCGAGGACCTTCTGTGCGGCGGGGCCGACGTCCGTTCCGATTCCGTCGCCGTGGATGATCGGAATAATCGGGTTGTCGGGGACGGAGAGCTCGCCCGTCTCCTCGTCGACCGTGATTTTCTCGCCGTCGTCCGGAACCTCAATCTGGTCGTAGCTCATGAACAATTTGGGTTTTCCAGTGCGGTGTAAAAGTCCTGCCGTTATCGACGGCGAAGTGCAAGTATCGCTCTATTCGTCGGTCGATACGTTTAGGACCGCGCTCCGAAGACACCCTCGTATGCGAATTATCCTCCACGGCGGTGCCGGCGGCATCCCCGGCGAACCGGAACCCAGACAGGCCGTCCTGGACGACGCGGCCGACGCGGGCGCGAGCGAACCCGACCCGCTTTCGGCGGTCGAGACCGCAGTCCGCGTCCTCGAATCGGACCACCGGTTCAACGCGGGCGTCGGCGGCGCGGTCCAGTCCGACGGCGTCGTCCGCACCGACGCGGGCGTCATGCTGAGCGACCGACGCGCCGGCGCGGCCTCCGGCATGGAGGGCGTCGAACACGCCGTCTCCGTCGCGCGCGCGGTCCTCGAAGACACCCCGCACGTCCTCCTAACGGGCGAGCCGGCGGTCGACTTCGCCGCCGACGCGGGCGTCGAGACCGGCGTCGACCTCTTCACCGACGAGACCCGCGAGCGCTGGGCGAACGCGGACGCGCCCGAGGGCTCGCCCAGCGAACACCTCGCGTGGCTGGCCGACCGATTCGGCGGTAGCACGAGCGACCCGACGGCCGAGGCGGGCGACGGTTATCTGCCGGCGCACGACAGTTCCGAGGAGACCTCGGCAGGCAGTGGCCGCTCGGCTCACGACGTTCGCCTGCCCGGCCACGACAATTCTGAGGGAACCTCAGCAAGCAGTGACCGCTCGGCTCACGATGTTCGCCTTCCCGGTCACGACACGGTCGGGGCGGTCGCCACCGACGGCGAGACGTTCGCCTCCGCGACCTCGACCGGCGGCCGCTGGTTCGCCCTCGCCGGCCGCGTCGGCGACGTACCCCAAATCGGCTCGGGCTTCTACGCCTCCCCCGCTGGCGGCGCGTCGACCACGGGAGCGGGAGAAGACATCGCGCGCGTGACGCTCGCTCGCAGGGCGGTCGGCCACCTCGAACGCGGCTGCGACGCCCAGACCGCGGCCGACCTCGCCATCGAGGAGTTCGGCGAACTCACCGGGTCGTCGGCGGGGATCATCCTCCTCGACGACGAGGGCTTCGGCTCGGCGTACAACTCCGACGGGATGCAGACCAGCACCGCGTCGAAGTAGTCTCAATCGAGCGTCTGCGACCGCTCGCCCGGCCGCGCCGGCGGTCGCCGCCACGGTTTACTCGGTTCGGTCCTTGCAGTTCCCCATGAGCGATTGGACCGCGGCCGACGCTCCCGACCTCTCGGGGAAGACCGTCATCGTCACCGGCGCGAACAGCGGCCTCGGCTTCGAGGCGACGCGCCTGTTCGCCGAGAAAGGCGCGCACGTCGTCATGGCCTGCCGGAGCCTCGACCGAGGCGAGGACGCGATGGCCGACATCCGCGACTCGGTGCCGGCGGCCTCGCTGACCCTCTCGGAACTCGACCTCGCCGACCTCGATTCGGTTCGGCGGTTCGCCGACGAGTTCGCCGCCGAACACGGGGCGTTACACGCCCTCTGCAACAACGCCGGCGTGATGGCGATTCCCCGGCGGGAGACCGCACAGGGCTTCGAGACGCAGTTCGGCGTGAACCACCTCGGTCACTTCGTCCTGAGCGCCCGCCTGTTTCCGACGCTCCGCGACACGCCCGGCGAGACGCGACTCGTCGCGATGTCGAGCGGCCTCCACGAGCGCGGCCGGATGGACTTCGACGACCTGCAGGGCGAACGCGACTACGACGAGTGGGACGCCTACGCCCAGAGCAAGCTCGCGAACCTGCTTTTCGCGTTCGAACTCGACCGCCGGCTGACCGCCGCGGGCATCGACGACGTGCTGAGCGTGGGCGCACATCCCGGCTACGCCGACACGAACCTCCAGTTCCGCGGCCCCGAGGCGTCCGGGTCGACACTCCGGTACTGGATGAGCAAACTCGGCAACGCGATATTCGCCCAGTCGGCCGAGATGGGCGCGCTCCCGCTTCTGTACGCCGCCACGTCGCCGGCCGTCGAAAGCGGGGAGTACGTCGGCCCGCAGGGGCTGTTCGGCATGCGCGGCAACCCCGGCATCGCGGAGCCGAGCGACCGCGCCAGAGACCCGGAGACTGCCGCACGGCTCTGGGAGGTCTCGGCGGAACTCACCGACACGCGGTTCCGACTGGCCTGAACCGCGCCGGGCCGAGCGGCGCGGCAACCGGGTGGTGAGAGAGGCGAGGCGGCCAAATACTGTGGCGTGCTATCTACTCCTGTGACCGAATCAACGCCGACAATCACCGGGAGCGTCGCCGACGCCCTCGTCTCCACCTGCCGAACGACCCTCGGGGATTCTCTCCGAAGCATCGTCCACTTCACCCGCGACGATTTCGACGTACTGTACGTCCGGCGGGACCTCTACGGCGGCGACGAGGCCGCGGCGCGCGCGGCCAAATCCGAACTCGTCGAGAGCGAGCGCACCGGGTTCGGACCACAGGAGACCTACAACGCCGGCAGGAACGGCGAGCGTCCGGAGTTCGGCGAGTACGAGTTCACCCTTCGCGTCTTCTCGGACGGGTTCGTCGGCCGCGTCGTCGCCGGGGACCGCGGCGTCATCGTCACCACCGACGAACTCGAACTCTCGGAGTTCGAGGAGATGGAAGTCGCGCTCCGTCGGATGCTCGAAACGAACACCGCCGGGTGAACCGGCCGGCGGGCGCGACGACTCTTCGAGCGCTGTCGGTCTCGTTGGTCGGTCGTCCGGTGTCTACGCGCCCTCGACGAGTCGCGCTAGCTGTTCCGGCGGAACTGCACCTCTCGCGGCGTAGCCCTCGTACGCGAACGTTGGGACACCGGTGACGCCGTGTCGCTGGGCCTCACTGAATCGTTCGCGCACTTCGGTCCGAAGCGTTTCGTCGTCGAGCGCGGACGTGACTTCCTCGCCGTCGACGCCCACCGATTCGGCGAGTTCGACGAGTACCGCCTCGTCGCCGATGTCTTTGCCGTCCTGCCAGAGCGCCTCGAAGACCGACTCGTCGAACGCGAGCCACGTCTCGTAGTCGGCGTGTTCCTTCAGGTAGTACGAGACGATTTGCGCCGGAAGCGAGTCCACGTCGGTCCCGAGTTCCAGGTTCATCTCGACGCCGTACCGCTCTTGTAACCGACGGACTCCCTGCCTCGCTTGCTCGTAGTAGTCTTCGTCTTTTCCGTCGTCGACCGAGAAGTCGATGCTTCCGTCGGGGCGGCGCTTCTGACTCCGCAGGTCGAACGGATGCCAGTCGATATCGAGTTCCTCGTCTCTCGTCTCTTGATACTGCGACAGGGACTGCCTCCCGAGGTAGCAAAAGGGACACACGTAGTCCGAGTAGACCGTTATCGCCTGGTCGGCGTCTGAACTCATGCGTATTTGTCTCTCCTACGGTTACAAAAACGGCGCGGTCGCGGGCGACCAGTTCGAATGCCGACGCTACTGAGTTGCAGAGAGCGAACGGCCGCGAGGAGAGTAGCCGACCGCCTCAGCGTCCGAACAGACGCTGCCTGAGGCTTCGGTCGGTGGCGCGCTCCACCAAGAGAACCGCGTGGTCGGTGTCGTTGACCACGTCGAGGTGCAGCGAGTCGGTCAGGAGTCGAGTGAGAAGGCCCCGTTCGGTCGCTCCCATCAGCACCATCGAGTGGCTGTCGGCCCGGTCGGCGATGGCTCGTTCGATGTCGCCGGAATCGTCGACGATTCGCGCCGCGTCCTGCAGGCCGTGTTCGGTCGCCCAGTCGGAGAGGAACGCCTCGCCCCGTTCGCGGTCGTCCGGGCCGTCGACGACGTGAAGGAGCGTCACCTCCGACCCGACGGTCGAGTGGAGGGATTTCGCGACTTCGGCGCTGAGCGCCGAGTGGGCGCTATCGACCGTCGGCAAGAGGAGTCGACTGGTGTCGTAGTTCCGGTCGTTGAGGACGAGGAAATCACAGGGCAGGCGACTCGTCAACTCGCTCATCGTCCGCTCTGCACGTCCCCCCGCCCAGATTCGGTCGTTGCTCCAGCCCATGACGACGAGGTCCGCGTCTTTGCGTCGGGCGACGGTGAATATCTCCTCGAACGAGCGGTGTGAGACGACGGTCGACGTCCGGGCTTCGATATCGTAGCCGGCAGCGCGTTCGCGAGCGTCTTCGAGCTGCTCGTTGGAGTGTGCGATAATCCGCTGGTTCTGTGCGGCACCGTAGCGTTGCGAGACGCGCGAGGGGACCTGCACCACGTGGACGATATCGACGATAGCGTCCTCTTTCGACTTCGCGAGCGCGCAGGCGAGTTCGACGACGTGCGACTCGGTCCGCGGATTCGCGATGGGGACGACGACCCGGTAGGAGTCCGGGTGGTCTTCGGTTCCCTCTTCGGTCTCGATGAGCGGGACGTACGACCGTCCCGCGAGCCCACCCAGCACCCACTCGCGAACCGAGAGCTGTCGTTTCGCCCCCTCGAAGCGAGCGGATTCCAACCGGTTTTCCGTCGTCTGGAAGTAGTTGACGACGGTGACGAGGACGACGCCGCCGAAGGTGTTGCCCAACAGCACGGGGACGACGAACTCGGTTAAGCCGACGAGGAACGCCAGCTGGCCGTTCATCACGAGGTAGACCATCTCGGTGTAGGAGACGACGACGTGGAAGAGGCCACCCAGCGGAACCGCGAGGAACGCGAGGTAGACGACGACGAGGCGAGAGATGGTGTCGCGGGCGGCGAAGGTGACCCAGACGACGCCGGCGACGATGAGGCCGGCGAACGCGGCCTTGAAGAAGAGACTCCACCAGGGCGTCTCGACGCCCTTCTGAGCGAGTTCGAGCGCCGCGTTCGCGGCTTCCGGCGAGAGGACGCCGCCGAAGGCGAGGGCGGCCGCACCGAGCGTCCCGCCGAAGAGGTTCCCCGCGAGGACGACGACCCAGTTACGCAAGAGCGCGGGGATACTGGCCAACCGCTCCAGCGTCAACGCGACCGGCGGGAGCGTGTTCTCGGTGTAGAGCTGATAGCCCCCGATGATGATGTAGATGAACCCGAGCGGGTAGAGCATCGCACTTAACACCGGGTCGCCGCCGGTGGACGCTTTCATCGAGACGTAGAGGAGGAACGTGATCGTAATCGCGAAGCCCGCGGCGAGGGCGCTGAAGAACAGTTCCCGCGCGCCGGAGGTTATCTCCTCGTCCGCGGCCGCGACGATGCGCTGGAACACCTCGTCGGACGAAAACCGGTCTCGAACCACCGAACCGACCGCCGGCGCGCCGCTTCGTGACCGTTCGACGGCCTCGCGAACGGATTCGTCGAGCTCCGTCGACTCGGGTTCTGTCATTGAGCGGTGTTTTTCGAATAAACCGTTCTAAACGTACCGGTTCAGGCCGTCTACAACAGTTCGGTCGCGTCGGAAGCGGCCACCCATATATGTTGATCAGCATCGACGGCGTATCCGTACCCATGGCCAACAGACACCACCGCTGCAACCGCTGCGGCCGCGATTTCGACTCCGGGGAGCGACTCGACGAACACGTCGAGCGCCGCCACCCCAAGGAGGACGTCCGCTGGTGGGTCGTCGTCGAAGACCCCGCGAAGGACCGCAAGTTCTCGCGCTGACCGTCCCGACCCGCCGCTCCGTGGTCGCCGGCGACCGCGGGCGACGCCCTCAGCCGAGGTGGCTCTCGAACCAGTCGGCGGCGAGGTCGGCCACCTCGTCCAGTTCGCCCGGCCCCTCGAACAGGTGGCCCGCGCCGTCGATGACCGCCAGCGACTTCTCGCAGTCCAGTCGGTCGAACGCGTCGCGGTTCAGGCTCAAAACCGGCTCGTCGGCACCGCCGACGACGAACAGCGTCGGTGCCGTCACGTCGCCGAGCCGCGACTCCGCGAGGTCGACGCGCCCGCCGCGAGAGACGACCGCGCCGGCGTCGTCGCCGAGGTCGGCCGCCGCGAGGACCGCCGCCGCCGCACCGGTGCTCGACCCGAAGTAGCCGTAGTCGAGGGTGGCGGCGTCGTCGCGGCCGCGGAGCCACTCGGTCGCGCCGAGCAGTCGCTCGGTCAGAAGCGGGATGTCGAACCGCGTCTCGTACGTCTCGTCTTCCGACTCCGTGAGCAGGTCGAAAAGGAGCGTCCCGAGCCCGCGGTCGCGGATGACCTCGGCGACGAAGGTGTTCCGCGGGCTCTTGCGGCTGCTGCCGCTGCCGTGGGCGAACACCACGAGTCCCGACGCCCCGGACGGAACGCGGAGGTCGCCCTCCAGCACCGCGTCGCCGACGGGTATCGAGACGAGGTTCGCGGTCGTGTCGTTCATACGAGACGATACGCTCGAGTCGGGCTTAGACCTGTCTCGACCCGTCGCTTCGCGTGAATCCGCAGTCCGCTCGTTCTGATGGTCATGACTTACACAATTAATGTTAATAGTTCTACGGGAGTACACCCGGACGCCAACCATGGTGAGTGTTACCGACCTACAGACGATGTACGAGCAGATGGTGACCGCTCGGCACTACGAGGAGCGACTGGTGGACGAGTACCTCGTCGGCAAACAGCCGGCGTTCGACATCTCGGCGGGGCCGATTCCCGGCGAACTGCACCTCGCGGCCGGCCACGAGGCGTCCGGGGCGGGCGTCTGCATGCACCTCCGCGACGACGACACGGTGACCGCGCCGCACCGACCGCACCACATCGCCATCGCGAAGGGCGTCGACCTCAAGCGCATGACGGCCGAGATTTTCGGCCGGAAGACGGGGCTGTGCCGCGGGAAGGGCGGCCACATGCACCTGTTCGACCCCGACGTGAACTTCGCGTGTTCGGGCATCATCGCGCAGGGCTGTCCGCCGGCGGTCGGCGCGGCGATGGCCGCGAAAAAGCGGAACACCGACTCGGTCGCCGTCGCCTTCCTCGGCGAGGGCGCTATCGACCAGGGCGGCTTCCTCGAATCGCTGAACCTCGCGGCGGTCCACGACCTCCCGGTCGTCTTCGTCGTCGAGGACAACGACTGGGCGATCAGCATGCCGAAAGACCGCGTGACCGACGTGCAGAACGGCGCACAGCGCGCCGCCGGCTTCGACCTGCCGGGCGTCCGCATCGACTCCGACGACGCCACGGCGGTCTACGAGGCCGCGGGCGAGGCCGTGATGCGCGCCCGCGACGGCAACGGGCCGACGCTCATCGAGGTGCAGGTCCACCGCCGGATGGGTCACTTCATGGGCGACGCCGAGGCGTACCGCCCGGAGGCCGACATCGACCGCGCGAAACAGCGCGACTCCATCGAGCGACTCGCCGAGGACCTCCGCTCGCACGGCGTGACCGACGACGAACTCGACGAGATTCGCGAGCGCGCCCACGAGCGGGTCGAGGAGGCGATTTCGTGGGCCAAAGAACAGCCCGAACCGGACCCGGAGGAGGCGTACGAGAACGTGTTTACGAACCCGCCGGCGCAGGCGGCGACGGACGGCGGGAGCGCGACAGACGCGTCGGGTGACGCCGACGAGACGGGAGGTGACAACTGATGGCGACCGAATCACGAGACTACACGGAGGCGACCGAGACGGACCGCGAACTGACCATGAGCCGGGCGATGGTGGAAGCCATCGCGTGGGAGATGCGCGAGAACGAGGAGGTGTTCTACATGGGCGAGGACGTCGCCGACTACGGCGGCATCTTCTCCAGTACGACGGGCCTCTTGGACGAGTTCGGTCGCGACCGCGTGATGGACGTTCCCATCAGCGAGACGGCCTACCTCGGCGCGGCCGTCGGGGCCGCACAGGCCGGCATGCGCCCGATTGCCGAACTGATGTTCGTCGACTTCTTCGGCGTCGCCATGGACCAGCTCTACAACAACATGGCGAAGAACACCTACATGAGCGGCGGGTCGTTCTCCGTCCCCATGGTGCTGACTACGGCCGTCGGCGGCACCTACAACGACGCCGGCCAGCACTCCCAGACGCTCTACGGGACCTTCGCCCACCTGCCGGGGATGAAAGTCGTCGTCCCCTCGACGGCCTACGACGCCAAGGGGCTGATGCACAGCGCCATCCGCGACGACGACCCGGTCGTCTACATGTTCCACAAGCGCCTCATGGGCCTCGGCTGGATGCCCTCGCCCTCGGGCCCGAAGACTGGGGTTCCCAAGGACGACTACACGATTCCGTTCGGCGAGGCGGACGTGAAGCGCCCCGGCGACGACGTGACCGTGGTCACCCTCGGCCTGCACGTCCACCGGGCGATGGAGGCCGCGGAACAGCTCGACGACGACGGCATCGACGCCGAGGTCATCGACCTCCGGACGCTCGTGCCTCTCGACACCGAGACGGTGCTCGACTCGGTCCGCAAGACCGGCAAACTCCTCGTCGTCGACGAGGACTACCAGTCGTTCGGCGTGACGGGGGAAATCATCGCGCGGGCCGCCGAGGGCGCGCTGGACGACCTCTCGGCCGTCAAGCGTCTCGCCATCCCGGACGTGCCGATTCCTTACGCCCGCTCGCTGGAAGACGAAGTCAACCCCGGCACCGAGGACATCGCGGCGGCCGTCCGCGAACTCCACGAATGACGGGAGCGTCGGAACCAGACGGAGGTCGCGCATGACGGACGCCATCGACGTCGATTCGGCGTCTGTCTGGCCCGACGACGCGGACGACGTGGTCGAGGGCTACCTCGCCAACTGGTTCGTCCGCGAGGGCTCGGCGGTCGACGAGGGCGAGACGCTCTGCGAGATACAGGTCGAGAAGGTGAGCATCGACGTGGCCGCGCCGGCGACGGGGACGGTCACGGAGATACTCGTCGCCGAGGGAGGCGACTTCGACCGCGGCGACGTGCTCGCGCGGGTGCAACCGAGCGCCTGAATCGGTCTTTTTTGGTCAGTCGTCGCCCGCCCGGTACGCCTCGCCGAACGCCCGGTCCATCAGCTCTCGGTGGGCCTCTCTGACCCGCTCGTCGTCGCCGGGTCGGCGCTGTTCGTACCGACCGTCGGCGTCCATCACCCAGCGCCGGCGGTTGTCCGACAGGAGCGCGTCGAGGACGGCGTCGAGTTCCGCGCGGTGCTCGGGGTCCTCGACGGGCGCGACGGCCTCGACCCGACGGTCGAGGTTGCGAGTCATCCAGTCCGCGGAACCGACGTAGTAGTCCGGCTCGCCCCCGTTCTCGAAGTAGAAGATACGCGAGTGTTCGAGGAACCGCCCGACGACGCTCGACACCGAGACGTTCTCCGAGAGCCCCTCGATGCCGGGCCTGAGCCGGCAGATGCCCCGGACCACGAGGTCGATATCGACGCCCGCCATCGACGCCTCGTAGAGTTCGCGGACCATCGCGGGGTCTTCGAGGGAGTTCATCTTGGCGACGATGCGGGCGTCGCGGCCGGCGCGGGCGTGGTCGGCCTCCCGGCGGACGAGCCGAGTCATCTCCTCGCGGAGGTTCGTCGGCGCGACCAGCAGTTTCCGGTAGGTCTCCTGCCGCGAGTGGCCGGTGAAGAAGTTGAACAGGCGCACGAGGTCGTGACCGATGTCGGGGTCGGTCGTGAACAGCCCGAGGTCGGTGTAGAGCTTCGCCGTCTGGGAGTGGTAGTTCCCGGTGGCGACGTGGGAGTACAGTCGCACCTCGTCGTCTTCCTCGCGGACGACGAGCGCCGTCTTCGAGTGGGTTTTCAGCCCGATAGTGCCGTAGGCGACGTGGATGCCCTCCTCTTCGAGGCGGCGGACCCACCGGAGGTTGTTCTCCTCGTCGAACCGCGCTTTGAGTTCGACCATCACCGCGACCTGCTTGCCGTTCTTCGCGGCCTCGATGAGCGTCTCGATGACCTCGGAGTCCGGCGCGGTCCGGTAGATGGTGGCTTTGATGGCCAGCACGTCCGGGTCGGCCGCGGCGGCCGCGAGGAACGTTCCCACCGTGCCCGTAAACGAGTGGTACGGGTGGTGGACGAGCACGTCCTTCCGGGCGATTTCGGCGAACACCGACTCGGGGTCGTCGGCGGAGCGCCCGGCGAACCGCGGGTGGGGCTGCGGCGTCCACGGCTCGACTTCGAGTTCCGGGCGGTCGAGGTCGAAAAGCGACGTGAGCGCCCCGTAGTCCAGCGGCAGGTCGCGCTCGAACACCTCGGGGTCGTCCACGTCGAGCTGTTCCGCGAGCAGGTCGCGGACCGCCTCGGGCGTGCCCAACTGGACTTCCAGCCGAACGACCGTGGCGAACCGACGCTGGCGGAGCACGTCCTCTATCGTGGCGATGAGGCCCTCGGCGACCTCCTCGTTCCGGCGGACCTCGGCGTTCCGCGTCACCCTGAACGCCGAGGTGTCGACGACGTCGACGTTCGGAAACAGGAGTTCGATGTTGCGCTCGATGACGGCCACGAGCGGGACGAACCTTACCGGAGCGGCTGAGCCGGCGGATTCGGTGGTGGAGGCATCGGCGACGGTCGCCCCGTCCGCGTCGCCGACGCGCTCGTCGACGTTGACGAGTCGCGGGCGGTTGCCGGGGACCTTGACCCGCGAGAACTTCGTCGGCTCGTCGTCGCCCTCGGTCGTCCGGACCGCGAGCGACAGCGAGAGGTTCGAGATGAACGGGAACGGGTGCGCCGGGTCGAACGTCAGGGGCGTGAGCGTCGGCAGGACCGAGGCCTCGAAGTAGTCGCGGAGCGCCGCCCGCTCGTCGGGCGCGAGGTCGTCGTAGCCGACGATTTCGATGCCCGCGTCGGCGAGCGCGGGTCGGACGAGGTCGTGAAAGCAGGCCGACTGCCGGTCGAGCAGGTCGCGGGCGCGGTCGAGGACGAGCGACCACTGTCGGCTCGGCGTCCGACCGTCGGGCGACAGTTCGCTCACGCCGGCGGCCATCTGCTGTTTCAGGCCGCCGACGCGCTTCATGAAGAACTCGTCGAGGTTCGAGGTGAGAATCGAGAGGAACTTGACGCGCTCGAAAAGCGGGTTGCGGTCGTCGACCGCCTCGTGGAGGACGCGCTCGTGGAAGGCGAGTTCGCTGAGTTCGCGGTTGAGGTACAGCGCGGGGTCGGTGAGGTCGGCGTCGGCTGAGGTCGACTCGCCGTCTCCGCGCTCGCGGACGCGGACCGGCGCGGTCGTCTGACTCTGCCGGGCCTGCGAGTCGCCGCCGCGAGCCTCGTCGTCGGACATGTGCTGAGAGGAGATGGTTCGGCGGCGACCTTTAGTTCGCCGCCTCCGCCCCGGCGCGGCTCAGACCAGCGCGGGCTGGCGCGGTTCGAGAATCTTCGAGTCCTTGCGTGACTCGTGGGTGACCTCGGACTCGACGGCGACGAGTTCGTCGGCGCGGAGGTCGTAGGCCGTGAGCGCGCCGCCGTAGACCGCGCCCGTGTCGAGACCCATCGCGTGCTCGAAGACGGCGGGGTGGGCCATGACGGTGTGGCCGAAGAAGACGCGCTCGGGGCCCTCGTAGTGTTCGAACCAGAACGGGCCGTCGTAGCTGTCGCCGGGGTTCATCGCCCGGGTGTTTTCGAGGGCGTCGATGTCGTGTTCGGACAGCGGTTTCTCGGGATGGATGCCACCGTGGACGACGATGGCCCCGTCCCACGTGATGGCGACCGGGAGGTTCGAAATCCACTCGAGGTCGTCGTCGGTCAGCGCGTCTATCTCCTTCGTGCCCCGGATGAGCTTTTCTTCGTTGTTGCCGCGGACGGTCAGGAAGTTGTCGCGCTCGCGGACGTAGTCCACGACGCCCTTGCTGTCCGGCCCCTTCCGCACGAGGTCGCCGACGAAGACGACGAGGTCGTCCTCGGACGGGTCGAGCCGATCGACGAGGCGTTCGAGCGCCGGCAGACACCCGTGTACGTCGCCGACGACGTACACGTCGTCCCAGTCGTCGATGTCGACTCGAAGGTGTTGCTCGGCGACGTCGGGATGGAAGGATGGGACACTCATTGGAAACGTTCTCTCCTGTTTCTGAGCACGGCTACCTAAGAAAGGGTTGCTAGTTTCGGAATGTTGTGCTATATAGACGTGAGAGCGTTTGTCTCGCATGGTGTCCGAGTCGGCTGCGGCGGCCCGCGCTCAGTCGCCGGCCATCCCGCAATCGCTTTCCGGCGCGGCCGCGAAGTCGCGACCATGAGCATCGGACCCCTCGACGACGAGACGGTCGAGAAGTATCGAGAGGCAGGGGAGGTCCTGCGCACGGTGCTGGACGAGTCGGCCGAGATGGTCGAACCCGGCGTCACCCACCTCGAAGTCGCCGAGTACGCCGAAGGTCGCATCCGCGAACTCGCCGACGGCTGCGCCTTTCCGGTCAACATCAGCGTCAACGAGGAGGCGTCGCACGCCAGCCCCGGCCGCGACGACGACACCGTGTTCGGCGAGGACATGGTCTGTCTCGACGTCGGTGTCCACGTCGACGGCTACATCGCCGACTCCGCCGTGACCGTCGACCTCTCGGGCAACGACGAACTCGTCGAGTCCGCCGAAGAGGCGCTCGACGCCGCCCTCGACATGGTCGAAGCGGGCGCACACACCGGGAAAATCGGCGCGGAAATCGAGGACGCGATTCGCGGCTACGGCTACACGCCCGTCCTCAATCTCTCGGGCCACGGCGTCGAACAGTGGGACGCCCACACCGACCCGACCATCCCGAACCGCGGCGCAGAGCGCGGCGTCGAACTCGAAGTCGGCGACGTGGTCGCCATCGAACCGTTCGCCACCGACGGCTCCGGCAAGGTCACCGAGGGCTCGAAAAACGAGATTTACAGCCTCGTCAACGACCGCTCGGTCCGCGACCGCATGTCGCGCAAACTGCTCGACGAGGTCCGCGAGAAGTACAAACTGCTCCCCTTCGCGGGTCGCTGGTTCGAGGGCGGCCGCTCCGAGATGGCCATCCGCCGGCTCGAACAACAGGGCATCCTGCGCGGCTACCCCGTCCTGAAAGAAGAGGAGGGCGCGCTGGTCGGACAGGCCGAAGACACCATCATCGTCACCGAAGACGGCTACGAGAACCTCACGCGGTAATCGGACGAAGTCGGGGTCGGCGTCGGGCTCGAGGTCGGTATCGACCGCTCCGAGACCGAAACGGCTTGCACGTCCGGTCCCGTTGGGCCGCCATGGACCAACTGTTCGCCCCGTGGCGCATCGAGTGGGTCGCCCGCGACGACGACCAAGACGCGGCCGACGCCGACGACCCGGACGACGACCGCTGTCCCTTCTGTGCGCTCCCCGAACGCGACGACGACAGGGAGAGCAAAATCGTCGCTCGCTCCCCGCACTCGTTCGTCCTCCTGAACAACTACCCCTACGCGCCGGGCCACGTCATGGTCATCCCGTACCGCCACACCGGCGAGTTCGCCGCCCTCTCCGACGCGGAGCTCCTCGACCACGCGCGGCTCAAATCGAAGACGCTCGCCGCGTTGGACGCCGCCTTCGACCCCGACGGCTGCAACGCGGGCGAGAACCTCGGCGGGTCGGCCGCCGGCGGTTCCATCGACGACCACCTCCACACCCACGTCGTCCCGCGGTGGAGCGGCGACACGAACTTCATGCCGGTCATCTCCGACACGAAAGTGCTCGTGCAGGCCCTCGA
Organism: Haloferax prahovense DSM 18310; assembly: GCF_000336815.1. Lineage (GTDB taxonomy): Archaea > Halobacteriota > Halobacteria > Halobacteriales > Haloferacaceae > Haloferax > Haloferax prahovense. Next base: position 198,532 of record NZ_AOLG01000047.1, on the reverse strand, counting down.
CGACTCCTACGACCAACTTCACGAGGCGTTCGCCGGCCTCGACGGCGCGGTCGTCGACGGCGACGACGACGCGGTTCACTTCGGATTAGACTGACTCTAAAACTCGCATCAAGTGCATCTAATGGGCCGCTCCGGCCCGAAGCGCATTTGAACCCCACTCCCGAAAGCCACGGTAATGGAGCGAAAGCGGGCCATCCGTCGAGTCGGATTCGTCGTCCTCGTGGCGAACCTGCTTCTCGTCCTCGGGAAGGGCGGCGTGTGGTGGACGACCGGGAGTCTGGCCCTCGGGTCCGAGGCGGTCAACAGCCTCGCGGACGTTGTCTACAGCACCATCATCCTCGGCGGCCTCTACCTGACGACGAAGCCGCCGGACTGGGAACACCCCCACGGCCACGAGCGCATCGAGCCGTTCATCTCGCTTTTCGTCGCGGTCGGTATCTTCGCCGCCGGCGGGGCGATTCTCTGGCAGAGCACGTCCAGCATCCTCGCCGGAGCCTACGGCGGAGACGCGGGGATGCTCGGCGTCGTCGTCCTCGTCGTCGCGGCGGCGGCCAAGTACGTCCTCTACCGCTACTGCTACTCGGTCGGCCGCGAGCAGAACTCGCCCGCGCTCGTCGCCGCCGGCGTCGACAACCGAAACGACATCCTCACCGCTGGGGCGGCGCTCGTCGGCGTGATCGGCGGGCAGTTCGGCTACCCAATCTTGGACCCGCTGGCCGCCATGGTCGTCTCCATCGGCATCGTCTACACCGGCTACGAAATCGTCCGCGACAACGTGAACTACCTCGTCGGGGCCGCCCCGCCGGAGTACCTCCGGGCGCTCATCGTCCAGACCGCCCTGTCGCACCCCGACGTCTACGGCGCACACGACGTGGTCGCCCACTACGTCGGCCCCGAAATCGACGTGAGCCTCCACATCGAGGTCGAAGGCGACATGACGATTACCGAGGCCCACGACATCGAGACGTGGGTCGTCCAGGCGATTCGGAACATCGACGAGGTCGACGACGTGTTCGTCCACATCGACCCGCGGGAACTCGGCGAGTGGAAGGAAGACGACGAGACGGACCGCTACACCATGTTCTCGCCCGACGGCGGCGACGGTCGCTGACGCGTCGGGGGGTGTTCAGAACAGTTTCTCGGCTTCCAGCCGTAGCGCTCCGAGGTACGGCACGTGGAACTGGCCTTTCGCCCGCACCCAGTCGGGGCGGACCGGCACGGTGATACCCTGCGCTTGGTCGTAGTAGTCGTTGTTGTCCCCGCGGGTGACGTAGCCGGCGTGCGGCGCGGGACAGTTCAGAAGCTCCGCACAGGAGTCCGCGCCGCTCACGTAGGACTCGTTGGCCCGGTCGTACCAGTTCTCGCCCTCCTCGACCCAGAAGACGGCGCGGTGGATGATGGGTGTGGGGTGCGACGGCGCGTCGTAGACGACGACGTCGCCCGGCCCACCGAGCCGTCCGTAGCCCTCGCTCGCGTTGGCCGTGACGACGCCGTAGTCGTCGGCCGCGGGGCCGCCGTAGCGACCCTCCGCGGTCACGACGACGAGGTCGCCGCGTTCGAGCGTGGGTTGCATGCTCCCGCTCTCGATGGCGACCATCGGGGGCCACACGCCGCTCACCGCGAAGAGCACCGCGCCGACCGCGACGACGATAGCGACCGTCTCCAGCGCGTCTCTCGCGAACGTTCGGGGCTCCGATGGGCTGTCGTCGGACACGGGTGCTGTCACCCCGCGGGTCGCTATCAATCTGTTGCTGGGTTCGGCGGAGAGAAACCGTTAGGACCGGGCGGCGCGACGGTCGAATCGTGACCGACGACTACCGCCTCGTCACCGAGTTTCCCGACCCCGAAACGTACGTCGCCCTCCGCGACGCCGCCGGAATGCCTCCCCGGTCGCTCGCGGCCGCCGAGCGCGGCGTTCCGAACACGACGTTCGGCGTGCGCGTCGTCTTCGACGGCGGTGACCGCGATAGCGACGCTGACGTGGCCCGCGGCGACGACTCGGACGAGCGCGTCGTCGGCATGGGTCGGCTCGTCGGCGACGGCGGCACCGTCTTTCAGGTCGTCGACGTGGCGGTTCACCCCGACCATCAGGGCCGCGGGCTCGGCACCCGCGTGATGGACGCGCTCGTGGACTACCTCGACCGCGAGGCCCCGCCGTCGGCGTTCGTGAACCTCCTGGCCGACGTGGACGGCTACTACGAGCGCTGGGGGTTCGAACCGACCGCGCCGGCGTCCAAAGGGATGTTTCTCCGGGTCGGCGAGGACGGCGTTCGGGGGCGCGACGAGCGCTGAGAAACGAGTGCGGTCGGCGGGGAATCGGCGGGGAATCGACCGCTTAGGCAGCGGTGGGCTCGCGCGGGTCGGGCTGTGCCTCGACCGGTTCGGCGAAGGCGTAGACGGTCTGGTGGGCGGTCACCTTCACGCGGGCGAAGTCGCCGGGTTCGAGGCCGTGTTCGGTCGCGTTCTGGACGATTATCTGTCGGTAGGCCTCGTCGCGGCACTTCACGGAATCGCCGGTGCCCTCCTCGACGACGAGCACCTCGCGCTCCGTGCCGACCATCTCGTCGTAGGCGGCGGCGACGATGTCCATCTTCGCCTCGGACATCTCCTTGGAGCGCTCCTTTTTGAGCGTCCCGCCGAGGCCCTTCAGGTCGGCGGCGTCGGTACCGGGGCGCTTCGAAAAACGCGTGACGTTGACCTTCTCGGGGCGAATCTCGCGGAGCAGCTCCATCGACCGCTCGTGGTCCTCGTCGGTCTCGGTCGGGTAGCCGACGATGAAGTCGGTCGAGAGCGTCCAGTACGCAAGCTCCCGGTCGAACGTCTCGACGATTTCTCTGAACTTGTCGACGCGGTGCTGGCGACGCATGTGTTCGAGCACCTCGTCGGAGCCGGACTGCACCGGCGCGTGGATGAAGTTGTAGAGCTTGTCGTGTTCGGCGAACACGCCGGCGAGTTCCTCGCGGATGCCGTGGACGCCGCCGGGGTTGGCCATGCCGACGCGGACGCGGAACTCGCCGTCGATTTCGGTGCAGATGCGGTCCAGTAGCTCGGGGAGCTTCCGGTCGCCCTTGTCCCAGCCGTAGACGCCGGTGTCCTGGCCCGTGATGCGGAGTTCCTTCGCGCCGGCGTGGACGAGCGCCCGCGCCTTCTCGACGTTCTCGTCGACCGACGGGGAATCGACCCGGCCGGTGGCGAACTTCGTGATGCAGTACGAGCAGTTCGACATACAGCCGCGGGCGATTGGCAGGATGCCGACGACGCCGTCCAAGACGGGTTCGACGCCGGGGCCGGGAGTGGGACACTCGCCGTTGGTGACGGCGGTGGGCACGTCGTCCCAGTGGAGAATCTGGGCGTCGATGCCCTCCTCACGGAAGTCGTTGCCCTGCGCGAGCGCCATGCAGCCGGTGATGATGAGGTCCGCCGTCTCCGACTCCAGCTCTTTGGCCCGACGGAGCATGTTCCGCTCCGTCTTCTCCACGACCGTACAGGTGTTCATGATGGCGACATCGGCCTCCTCGGGCCCGTCGACGCGGTAGTGACCGGCGTCGCGGAGCGCGCTCTCGATGGCGCGGCTCTCGCCGCGATTCGAGGTGCAGCCGTATGTCTCGATGTGGTATCGGGCCATTCGGTTATCCCACGTACCGGGTCAGCGGGCAAAAACGCCGCGGTCTCCCCCGAGACCGCCGGCGTCCACGGCCCGTGATATCGTCTCCCGAGTGCTTCGCCCGCTCGACGCGGATGCCGACAAGCCAACGAACGCCGACGAACACGGTGGGCGGAGCGTCGCACCGACCGGACGCTCCGTCGCCGATGAGTCTCGTGTCGGCCGTATCATCCGCCCGAGGACGAATATAATTCATTACCTCAAGAGTTGTATTTAGATTCGCTATGAAGTTCAACATGCGCGCCATCGCCTACGGGTTCATCGCGACCGTAGTCGTCGGCATCCTCGGAGGCCTCACGGTTCCCTTCACGAACGTCACGCTTCCCACGGTCGGCTACCTCCTCACGGGTATCATCGGCGGTCTCGTCGCCGGCTACCTCGTCACGACCGGCATGGCCGACGGTGCGCTCAACGGCCTCGTCGGCACGACGCTGGGCGCGATTATCGTCGCCATCGGCCTCGTGATTATGAACGTCCTGTTCGCGGGCGCGTTCTTCGGCCTGACCGTGTTCGCCGCGGCCGTCGTCGTCATCGCCCTCGCGGGCATCCCCGGCGCTATCGGCGGTGCGGTCGGCAGCATGCTCCACGACCGCTCGGCTGCCCGCCGCACCAGACCCGCGGCCTGAGCCGACTCGGCCCCGGTTCCTGCTTTTCGTCCGCGTTTCGCCTTCCTCCCGCGCCCTCACGCTCCCTTTCACTTCCTTTCACCCCCTCTCACTTTCGCGCCCTCGCCACCGCTCCCGGCGAAAAGTTACTTGTCACGGTGTTGTGCAGTTGTGGTAGATGCGTTCCCGCAGGACACCGCCCGGTTCGCCCTCCGCCCACGACTCGGGCTCGACCGACAGCGACGCTTCGTCCGCCGCTCACAGTCCGTCTTCCGTCGGTTCTCCACGCCGCCGCGACGTACTTCGACTACTCGGGTCGGGTGCGGCCGTCGGCCTCGCCGGTTGCCTCGGCGGCGACGAACAGACCGACGACGACTCCGCCGAGGGCGTCCGCTTCGAAAGCGGCTGGCGGACCTACGCCCACGACGACGCCAACACCGCGTACCTCCGCGAGGGGACTCCCATCTCCGAGCCGACCATCGAATACGAACCCGATTTCGGGATGGACTCCACCGAGCCCGTCGTCGCCGACGGAGTGGGCTACACGCCCGGCGACCCGATGCGAGTAATCGCCCCGGCCGCCGGCGAGGAGTTGTGGGCCGCACAGGGCGAGCGTTGGACCGCTCCCGTCGTCCTCGACGGCGTCGTCTACTCGCTCGGCACGACGGTCCACGGGCCGAACCGGCTCGCGCTCTACCACGCCCGTTCGGGTCGGCTGTTCCGAACTATCGAACTCCCGGGCCGTCCGCAGACGCCGCCGGCGTTCTCCAACGACCGCGAGACGCTGTTTCTCGGCCTCGACGACGAGCGCGTCTGCGCGGTCGACATCGACTCCGGAGAAGTCAACTGGACGCGGTCGCTGTTCGGCGCGGTTCGGCGTCCCCTCGCGGTCAACCTCCATTCGCTCTTCGTGGTCACCGAGGGACAGCGACTCTACTGCCTCGGCACGGGCGGCAGCCCCTTCTGGCAGGTCTCGACCGAAACGGTCGAGCCCGTCGCGCCGGTCGTCGGCGACGAGCGGGTGTACATCGCGGGCTGGGACCGAATCGCCGCGCTCGAACGGCGAAACGGCGACGTGGTCTGGGAGGACGACCGCGGCGTCCACAAGCGACTCGCGTTCGACGGCGAGCGCCTCTACGCCGCCCGCGGGTCGCTCCGGGCGCTCGACAGCGCGACCGGCGAAGAGCGGTGGAAGTACGACCCGCGAGAGACCGTCTCCGCCGCGAGCATCGTCGGCGACACGGTCTACGTCGGCACCGGGCAGGGCGAACTCGTCGCCCTGAATCGAACCGGCGACCGCGGCCTCTTCGGCGACCGCGAGCGCTGGTCGATTTCGCTCGGCCGCAACGTCGGCCACTCGCTGGCCGCGACCAACCGGCGCGTGTTCTGCCCGCTCGTCCGCGACGACGGCCTGTTCAGCCTGACCGTCGTCGGCGACGCCGACCCCGACGCGTCGACCGCGGGAACGACCGCTGCTGCGGGGACGAACGCGACCGCGAGGACAGCCGCGGACGCTGGAGGTTCGGAGTCGTGACGGAACCCGACGCGGACCTATCCAGACGAACGTTCCTCGGAGCCCTCGGAATCGGCGCGGCCGCCGGTCTCGCGGGCTGTGTCGGCGGCGACGAGGGCTCCACCGGCGACGGCCGCGCCGACTGGCCGCACCCGTACTTCTCGCCCGAGGGGACTGGCTACAACCCCCGTTCGACCGGACCGGCCTCGAAGCCGAGCGAGTCGTGGGGCGTCGAGGTCAACGGTATCGAACTGGCGCGCCCGGTCGTGTTCGGCGAGACGGTCTACCTCGCGACCAGCGAGCGCCTCCGAGCGTTTTCGGTCGCCGACGGCACCGAACTGTGGTCGGTCGAAAGCGACCCCCAGAGCGGCTTCCGCTCGTCGGTGACGGTCGATTCGGAGCGCGTCTACATCGGCCACGTCGGGACCAAAACCGGCGTGCTCGCGTACACCCACGACGGCGAAGAAGCGTGGCACGCGCCGACCGAGTCGAGCGTCTGGGCACCCGTCGTCAGACCCGAACCGGACCGCGACCGCCTCTACGTCTCTGACACCGCGGGGAACCTCTACCGCGTCCGCGCCAGCGACGGGACCGTCGAGTGGCGCGAGGAGGTGTTCGGCGCGGTCCGGTCCCTCGCGGCCCGGTACGACACCGTCGTCGCCGGCACGGAGGGCGGCGAAGTGTTCACATTCCAAGACGAGGGCGTCGAGCGCGGCGCGACCGGGCAGTGGCGAACCAAACTCCCCGGCGGCGTGCAGTCGCTCGCAGTCGCCCAGTCGAACGACGTGTTCGCCGGCTTCTTCGGCGCGGGCGTCGCCCGGCTCAGAGGCGGCCTCCGCGCCGGTGCGGTGGACTGGCACCGCGAACACCCCTCCCCGCACGGTTCGCTCGTCGTCGGCCCTCGACGCGTCTTTTCGACCGACGGGACCGGCCTCGACGCCTTCGACAGGCGCGAGGGGTCGCCCGCGTGGCAGGCCGGCGACGACTTCTTCGCCCCGCCCGCCGGTGCCGGCGACACGATATTCGTCTCGGACACGAGCGACGACGGCCGCGTCGTCGCCTACGATGCTGGGGGCGGCGTCGGCCTCGACGACACCCGAATCGGGGCCGAGCGCTGGCGGTACGAACTCGCGGGCGGCGCGCTGACCGGCCCGACGCCGGCGGGCGACGCGCTGTTCGTACTCGAATCCGGCGGCGACGACGGGCCGCGACGGCTCGTCGCGTTGCGAGCCGAGTAACAGAAGAGTGCGAGGGCGGTCGTCCGAAAGAACCGCATCAGGGGACTCCCGGGGCCCTCAGATGAGCCCCAGTATCCACCGGGTGACTTCGGAGGTCGCGAAGAAAGCGCCCTCCAAGCGGGACAGGACCCGCCCCGTCCAGAGCGCGGCGACTATCAGGAGCGTGACCGCGACGAGCCACGCGAACGTTCCGAGCGCCGACCCGCTCACCGCGAGCGGGCTAGCGACCGCCGCGACGCCGACGATGCCCGTGATGTTGAGGATGTTGCTGCCGACGACGTTGCCCACCGAGACCCCGAAACTCCGCTGTCGGAGCGCGACCAGCGAGACGGCGAACTCCGGCGTCGACGTCCCCGCCGCGACGATTGTCCCGCCGATGACCCACTCGGAGACGCCGGCACCACGGGCCAACCCCGACGCGGCGAGCACCATGTAGTCGCCGCTCACCAACACCAGACCCAACCCGCCCAGGAGGAACACGGCGTCTCGTCCGGGGAAGTCGATTCGTTCGGTTATCGGGCGGGTCACGCCGCCGTCGCCGAGCGACTGGTCGGTCGCGCCGTCCCCGTCTGACTGGGACCCCCGGAGCAGGTACGCCGTGTAGGCGACGAACGCCCCGACTAAGAGGACGCCTTCGAGCCTCGTGACCCGGAGGTCGAACAGGACCAGTCCGCCGAGGAGCGTGCTCGCCAGCAGTGCGAGGCCGTCCCGATAGACGAGCGACTCCGCGACCGGAATCACCCGGAGCAGAGAGATGACGCCCAACACGAACGCCAGGTTGTAGATGTTCGAACCGAGGACGTTCGCGACCGCGATGTCGCCCAAACCCTTGTACGCGGCGTCGACCGCGACCGAGAGCTCCGGCGTCGAGGTCCCTATCGCGACGATTGTCAGTCCGATGGTAAGTTCCGAGAGCCCGAACCTCCGAGCCGACCGGACGGCGGCGTCGACCAACAGCCGCGCGCCGACCCAAAGCCCCAGTACTGACACGAAAATGACGCCGATTTGAACGACCGGCCCGCCTCGGAGCATGGTACTGGGTTCTCGGGAGTCGAGTAATCAATGTTGGGCACCGGCGACCGCGCGATGCCAATCGGCCGACGACCGACCTATTCCTCGGGCGCGCCGGCGACGATGTCGACGCCCGACGACGCGCCGATGCGCTCCGCGCCGGCTTCGAACATGGCGACCGCCTCGTCGTAGGAGCCGACCCCGCCGGAGGCCTTGACGGGCAGGTACTCCGCCATGAGCGCCACGTCTTCGACCGTTGCACCGCCGTCGGCGAAGCCGGTGGCGGTCTTGACGAAGGCGGCGTCGGCCTCGACGGCGGCCTCGCAGGCGCGGTGTTTCTCCTCCTCGGTGAGGAGCGACGTCTCGATGATGACCTTCACCGGGATCGGGACGGCCGCGACGACCTCGGAGATGTCCTCGGTCACGAGTTCGTCCTCGCCGGCTTTGAGCCGGCCGACGTTGATGACCATGTCCAGTTCGTCCGCGCCGGCCTGCCACGCGTCGACGGCCTCCTCGCGCTTGGCCGTGGTCGTGTTCTGCCCGTGGGGGAAGCCGACGACCGTCGCCAGCAACACGTCCGGAGCGTACTCGCTCGCCTCGCCGACGTAGCACGGCGGGATGCAGGCGTTCATCCCCCACTCGTCGGCGTCGTCGAGGACGGCCTCCACGTCGGCCATCGTCGTCTCGGGTCCGAGGACCGTGTGGTCGATGCGGGCGGCGAGGTCGGCTCGGTTCATACCCTGTCGAGGCGACCCGAGGCTAAAGAACGTAAGGCTTTCACGCCGCCCCGCCGCGCCTCCTGCATGGCCATCCTTCCCGAGGGGTTCGCGCTCCCGCCGCTTCCCTACCTCGTCGTCCTCGTCGCGGGACTCGTCGGCGTCGGCGTCGGACTGAGCCGCACGCGCCCGACGGTCACGCCCGCCCACGTCGCCGCACTCGTCCCGTGGATGGTGTCGGGGTCGGCGCTGCACGTCCTCTACGTCATCGACGCGCTCCCGCCCGCGGTCGAACCGCTCGCCGGCACGCCCGCGGTCTACCTCTCCGTGGCCGTCGCCGCCGGCGCGACGTGGCTCGCGCTCGACGCGGCCGACCTCGCCTCCCCGACGGCGCTCGCGGTTCCCGGACTGCTCGTCGCCGCCGGACTCTCGGGCTTCGCGCTGTTCATCGGTCTGGCCGCCGGCACGCTCTCCATCGTCTGGCCCGGCGTCGCCCTCGTCGCCGCGCTCGCGGTCACTCCGCTGACGTGGCGAGTCGTGACCCGGGTCGCACCCGAGGCGGCCGCCGCGGGGTCGCTCGGCCTGCTCGCCATCTTCGGGCACGCCCTCGACGCGCTGTCGACCGCCGTCGGCATCGACGTGCTCGGATTCGGCGAGCGGACGCCGCTGTCGCGCATCATCCTCGAAGCCGCCGCTGCGCTCCCGACCGCCGAGGTCATCGGCGTCGGCTGGCTGTTCGTCCTCGTGAAACTCGTCGTGGCCGGTTTCGTGGTCGCCCTGCTCGCCGACTACGTCCGCGAGGACCCGACCGAGGGGTCGCTCCTCTTGGGTCTCGTCGCCGCCGTCGGCCTCGGCCCCGGCGTCCACAACCTCCTGCTGTTCGCCATCGCCGGCTGAGGTTCGGGCCGGGTCGCGACCGCGCCCCGCGTCCACGCTTTGTTTCTCCGCGCTCCGTAGTCGCCCGACCCGGGAGAGTTATCCCACCGGCGAACCGACCTACGCGGACGCATGTCCCGTGTCATCTGCGCCGGCCACGTGAACTGGGACGTCACCCTCCGCGTGGACGCGCTGCCGGAGCCCGACGGCGAGGCGACCGTCGAGTCGCGGGTCGGCGCGGGCGGCGGGAGCGCCGCCAACGTCGCCAGCGGCCTCGTCGGTCTCGACGTGCCCGCCGCGCTCCTCGGGAGCGTCGGCGACGACGAACACGGCCACGCCGCCGTCGCCGAACTCGCTTCGAAGGGCGTCGACTGCCGCCACGTCGTCAGCGTCGACCGCGGCCCGACCACGGTCAAATACATCGTCGTCGACGCCGCTGGCGAGGTGTTCGTCCTCGGTTCGCCCGGCGTCAACGAGGCGTTCGAGGCGACCGACCTCCCGACCGACCCGCTCGCGGTGGCCGACCACCTCCACCTGACGAGCCAGTCGCCCGACACGGCCGCGACGCTCGCCAGACGGGCACACGAGGTGGATACGACGGTCAGCTTCGACCCCGGTCGGCGCGTCGGCGACCGGGGCTACGCCGACGCCCTCCGCGAGGTTGACTACGTCTTTCTCAACGACCGAGAGGCCGCAACCGCGCTCGGCGAGGCGGCGGTCGAGCGCGGCCGAAGCGCCGGCTCGGAGCCCCCGTCCGAGGTCGCCGAGGCGCTCGCGCGGACGACGCTCGTCCTCAAACACGGTCCGCGCGGCGCGGAGGTCAGAGACGGCGACGACCGACACGTTCACCCCGGTTACCCCGTCGACGCGGTGGACACGACCGGCGCGGGCGACGCCTTCGCCTCGGGCTTCATCGCCGCCCGCCTCGACGGGGCCGCCTACGAGCGGGCGCTGGCGGTCGCCAACGCCTGCGGCGCGCTCACCGCGGCCGAGCCGGGCGCGCGGACGCAACTCAGTTGGCGGCGGCTGGACGACCTCGTCGAGGGCTGAACCGACCGCACGCCTCGGTTCGACACCGTTCGGTTCCGACCCGACAAATTTTATCCCCACCAGTCATTCGTCGGGACGATGTTAGACCAGCTCCCGGTCGCCGTCGCCGTCCTCGACGCCGCGTCGAGCCTCGGTGCGGTCGCCGGGCGACTGCTCCTCGGCGCGGTCGTCGGGGTCGCGGCCGCGGTCGTGATGGCCATCCCGATGTGGCGACAGGACGAGGGCTTTACCCCCGCCTACGTCGCCGCGGCGGTCGTCCGACGGACGACGCCCGACGAGGTGAGCTTCGGCGACGCCAACGTCGTCCACCACGCCGCCGGCGCGCTCGCCGGCGTCCTCTACGCGTTCGTCTACCTCGCGACCGACGCCGTCGCGCCGGACCTCGGGGTCGCCGGCGTCGACCTCCCGTCGCATCTCGTCGCGACCGCGGTCGTCGTGGCGTTCATCTACGTCGCGTTCGCCCGCTTCGTCCTCCCGCGCGCCGGCCGGCGAATCTACGAGGAGCGCGCGACGGCGGTGCGCGGGCAGTGGCTCCGCTCTTCGCTCGTCTTCGGCGCGACGTTGCTGGTCCTCGCGCCGGCGCTTTTCACCGGGTTCGCGTGACGGCGGCTCGGTTGGTCGGCCGAGCAGTCGGCCGGCCGTTCCAGCCGATCGCACCCGCCCCCGTTCGAACCGCGTCGTTTTTGCCCGCGACCCGAGTCGGTCGGTACATGGCGAAACAGCCCCATCTCCTCGTCGAAGAAGGCGACGTGAACGACATCGCGCTCATCCCGGGCGACCCCGGGCGCGTCGACCGCATCGCGAAGCAGTGTGACAACGTCGAGGAAGTCGCGCAGAACCGCGAGTACAAGGTCGTCAACGCCGAGTACGAGGGCGTCCCGCTCACCATCTCCTCGACCGGTATCGGCTGCCCCTCGGCGGCCATCGCCATCGAGGAACTCTCCCGCGTCGGCGTGGAGACGTTCATCCGCGTCGGCACCATCGGTGCCTTGCAGGCGGACATCGAAGTCGGCGACATGATAGTCGCCACGGGCGCGGCCAAGGAGGAGGGCACCTCGAAGCGCTACGAGTCCGAAGTCTACCCGGCCGTCCCCGACTACGACGTGCTCACGTCGCTCGTCGACTCGGCGGAGGCCAACGACGAGGACGTCCACGTCGGCCCCATCGTCTCCGACGACGCGTTCTACAACGAGTCCGACGAGTACGTCGACGACTGGAACGCCGCCGGCTTGCTCGCCATCGAGATGGAGGCCGCGACGGTGTTCTCGCTCGCCCGCCGGAAGGGCCTCCGCGCCGGGGCTATCTGCACGGTCGACGGCAACCTCGTCGCCGGCACCCAGAAGGGAGCCGACTCGGACGAGGAACTCCCCGAGAAGGCCAAGAACAACGTCGAGCGCGCCATCTCCATCACGCTCGACGCCGTCACCGACCTCGCGTAACCGAACCGTGGACCTGCGCCACCTCGCGGCCCGAGCGGTCGCACGCGCCGGCGCGCTCCGCGCCCGGCTCCGCCGGATAGAGCGGCGTGAGATGGTGGCGTTCGGTCGGTGGATAGAGAACACGAACAACCTGCTTCACCTCTCGATTCTCCTCATCATCCCCGTGCTCATCGCCGGGGTGACGTTCGTCTCCAACTCGGTCAGCACGCTCTCGTTCCTGCTGTTCCCGCCGCTCGCGTCGGGGTCGTACACGCTGTTTTCCGACCCAGAGGGGCGGTACGCGTCGCCGGTGAAGTTCGTCGTCGCACTCACTATCGGCGCGCTCTGCGGCCTCGTCGCGGTCGGTTTTACCGGGTGGACCTACGGCCCGACGGGGACCGCAATCGTCCACCCGTCGGCGGCGGCGCTCGCCATCTTCCTCGCGGGGGTCACGACGTGGCTCCTCGACGTGGAAGCCCCCTCCGCGTTTTCGACGGCGCTCCTGACGCTCGTCACGGGCGACGTGAACCCCGAGGAGTACGTGGTGAGCATCTTCTTCGCCAGCGTCGTCATCGCCATCGCGTTCACTATCTGGCGCGAGCAGTTCTACGAGCGCCGCGCGGAGTACCTCTACGGGACCGTCCGCGGCGACGACCACGTGCTCGTCCCGATGCGCGGGGAGGCGGCGACCCAGACGGCCTTCTTCGCCGCCCGACTCGCCGCCGCCCACAGCGCCGGCAAGGTCGTCCTCCTCGACGTGCTCCCGCCGGCGGCGACCGCCGAGGGCGACGCGGACGCGGAGACGAACGCCGGCGGCGAACTCGACACCGACGCCGACGCGTCGGTCGAGCGCCTCGAATCCTGCGCGCACCAACTGCGGACCCGACTGGGCGTGCCCGTGGAGGTCGCGGTCGCCCGCGGCGACCCGTTGACCGCGACGACCGAGGCCGCGGCGAACACCAACTCGGACCTCGTGGTGACGCCCTACGAGGAGGATCGCGGCCTGCTTTCCGATTACATCCGCGGCCTCTTCGGCGGGTCGTACGACACCGTGGCGTTTCGCTCGACCGGTGAGACCACCCGCTGGCGGCGCATCCTCGTCCTCGTCTCGCGGCCGGGCGACTCTGCCCACGCGATGATAGACTTCGCAACCCGCCTCGCCGGGCAGACCGGGAGCGTGAGCGTCACGACCTGCATCTCCTCCGAGGTCGAGCGCCGGCCCGCGGAGTCGAAACTCGCCAATCTGGTCGAAACCGCAGACGGGAACATCGAGACGCGGGTCGCCCGCTCCGACGTGACCGACTTCATCGCCTCGAACGCCGCCACCTACGACCTCGTGGTGCTCGGGTCCAGCGGCGACCGCTCGCCCGCCTCGCGGTTCATCTCGCCGCCGACGTTCGAGCGAATCCGCGAGATAGACTGCGACGTTGCGGTGTTCGACCGCGGGCACTGAGCGCGCGGTTGTAGAGTCAGAGCGGAGGCGGCGCGCGGTTACGAGCGGTTCGTCTCGTCGGTGTCGTCGGTCTCGTCGGCCGCACCCTTCCCGTTCGTCTCGACCGTCTCGTCTACGGTCGGGTCGGTGGGCTGTTCGTCGAGCAGCCGTTCCTCGATGGTTTCGAGGCCGCTCCCGCCGACGGCGGACTCGGCGAGGAAGTGACCGCCGAGCGCCGCCGGGCTGATGACGGTGTTGGCCCCGGCGCGGCGGAGCTTTCGCTCGTTTTCGCGCTGGGTCGCCGCCGCGACGATGTGCACGTCGGGGTTGAGCTGTCGCGCCGTGAGGATGGCCAGCGCGTCTTCGGCGTCGTTGTTGGTGGCGACGACGACCGAGCGGGCGGCGTCCACGCGGGTCCGCTGGAGCGCCTCCTCGTCGCTCGGGTCGTCCGTGACCACGTCGTAGCCGCGGTCGGTGAGGCGCTTGGCGCGGCTCTCGTCGGGCGTGACGATGACGACGCGGGCGCGGTCGCCGAGCTCTTCGAGAATCGGTTCTGTCAGTTCCCCGTAGCCGAGGACGAGGACGTGGTTCTCCAGGATGTCGAGTTGTGATTCGGTCATGCGTCCGAGTGCTTTGGTGAGTCGCGCTTCGATTGCGGGCGTGAGCAGGACACCGAGCGCCACAGCGAACGTCGCCACCGTGAGCAACAGCGCCGAGATGCCGAACAGCTTTGCGATGGCGGTCTGTGGCGTGATGTCGCCGTAGCCGACCGTGCTGCCGGTGACGACGCCGAAGTAGAACGCGTCGAACAGCGTGTCGATGCCGTTGAACTGCTCTCTGAGCGCCCACGCCCCGGCGGTCGCGTAGGTCTGTGCGCCCGCGATGGCGAGCAGGGCCGACAGCTGTGTCGCCGTCAGGTCGAGGTCGCGGTCGAACGCCCTGTGGTTGAAAAGCAGGAGCGCGAGACTGATAAGCGAGAGGCCGACGAGGGGTGCCGCCCGTTCCGGCGACTGGATGAGCCCCTGCGCGGCAGTCACCGGGAGCAACACCGCGGTCGAGTACCACGCGGCGCGGTAGCGTCGGCGGAGTCCGAAGACGCTCGCGAGGAGCAGAAAGCCCGTCAGCGTCCCGGTGAAGCCGGCGGTGATGCGGACCGCTTCCGGGATGTACGGTGCCAGCACGCCGCCGGTGACCGGGGAGCTGATGTTGAGGATGCCGATGGCGACCGATAGGACGGCGGCGAAGAACACCGTCCCAATCGTCGCGCGGGCACCGACCCACTCGCGTACCGAAGCCATGTCTCTCCCAGTTCTGGCGTCCGAGGCCAAAAACGGTCGGGTATCGGCCTGTCACGGGCGCGTCGTCACGTCTTTATTCCGTCGGCGAGTGTACCGGTCCATGGCTTCACTCCCCGTCGAAGTCGTTTACGGGCTGTACTTCGGCATTCTCACCGGGCTCGTCCCGGCCGCCGTCGCGTGGCTCCTCGGATTCGGCTTCCGCTACGTCACCGGCGTCACCGTTCCGGGCCTCGCCGTCGTCGTCCTCAGCGTCGCCATCGCGGGCGCGAGCGGCGGTCTCATGGCGCTGGCCGACCCGACAATCACCCAGTCGGAGAGTCAGGTCAGGCTGACGGTCGCGCTGCTTGTCGTCTTGATGGGGTCGCTGTACGCGCACAACCGCGGGGACGCCTTCGCCAACGACATCCCGCGGAAGATGTCGCTGCGAAAGCTCACCGAGCGGTCGCTCTCGACCGACGTGGTCGAACTCGTCGGCGGCCGCGGACAGGTCAGCGTCACCGTCACCGGTGAGGTCGGCGATATCGAGGGCTACCCGCCGGTCCCACTGGACATCCGTACCAGTATCCGAAACGGCGAGTGGACGTTCCCCGCCGACATCCCGCTCGTGGAACTCGAATCGCGGTTCGCCGACCGCCTGCAGAACGAGTTCGACCTCGCCGCCGTCGAGGTCAGACTCGATGAACGAGCCCGTGCGACCGTCTCCGCCGCGGCCCCGGTCGGCGGTCTCTCGAAGCGCCTCCCGACGGGCAAGCGCGCGGTGTCGGTGACGGCGCTCGTCCCGACTGGACTCGCGCGCGGCGACGAGGTGGTCGTCGTCACCGACGGCGGCACCGTCCCGGCGAGCGTCGCCGGAGTCGAATCGGTCGTCGAGACCCCGAGCGACGCCGACGAGGACGAGGACGAGGACGACGCCCCGAAGGCCGCGCCGCGCACGCCGACGGCCGTCGGCGGCGAAGGCCGCGTCACGCTCGCGGTCGACCGAGGCAAGGTCGAATCGCTTCTCGGGAGCGACGTGAAGCGGTTCATCGTCACCTCCCGCGGCGTCCGCCGGGAGTTCGAACTCGTCTCCCTGCTCCGCCGCGCGGGCAAGCGCTTCTCGCGGCTCTCAGTCCGCGCCGAGAGCCCACTTGACGGGGTGACACTCGGGAAGGCCGGCGTCCGCGACGGCTACGGTGTGGCCGTTCTCGCGGTCCGCCACGGCGGGAACTGGACGATTGCGCCGCGGGGAGACCAGGAGATTTCCGCCGGCGACACGCTCTATGCGGTCGGGTCGAGAAGCGACCTCACCGGCTTCGAGGAGGCGGTCGCGTGATGTTCGCCGCCCTCGCCTCGGCCGCCGGGCCCGCTTCGGCCGCACCCGCCGCCGACCTGCTCGCGGCGGTCGGGGGGTCGGCGACCGCCGGACAGGTGTCGATTCCGCCGGCGGACGACTCGCTCGTCCTGCAGATTCTCCGGTTCGTCGGACTCGTCGTCGGCGCGTTCGTCGTCTCGGCGATCGCCTCGCTGCTCTACCGGTGGTACACCCGGGAGATAATCCCGCGGGCGCTTTCGGTCCTCTTCGGCGGGGCGGTCGTCGCGCTCTACCTGAACACGATCGGCCTGTTCGGCGCGTTCACCACCGGCACCGAGACCGAGGTGTTCCAACTCGACACCGTCCTCTTCAACACCGTGTCGCTCCTTGGCGGAGCGCTTATCGCGCCGGTCGGCCGCGTCGCTGGCGACCGACTCGCGACGGACGTGTTCGCCGTCGCGGGCGCGAAGGAACTCGACGCCGACGTGAGCCGACTGGTCCGGACCGTCGGCCGCGTCACGTCGGTGACGCTCCCCGAGGACATCGGCGACATCGAGGGGTACGACCCGGTCGGCGAGGCCGTCAAGACCCAACTGAGCGGCAAGACGCTGCTGTTCCCCCGGCGGCTCAGCGAGGCCGAGCTCCGCGACCGACTCGCGACGCGCATCAAGGACGACCACGGCGTCGGTCACGTCGACGTGGAGTTCGAAGCCAGCGGGAACGAGGTGTCGTACCTCGCGCTCGGCAGTCGCGCGGCCGGCCTCGGGCCGACGCTCGCACCCGGCACCGTCGCGGTCGCCATTCGCGGCGACCCCGGTTCCGGCGCGGCCGCCGGCGACCCCGTGCAGGTCTGGTCGGTTCCGAAGCCGGCGGCTGACGACGAAAACGACCCGTCGGGCGACGCCGTCGCGGGAGCGACCGACGCGACTGAACCGGCCCAGTCCGCCGAACCGACGACCGAGACGCCTCCCAGCGGTTCGGGGTCGTTGTCCGACGGCGGCACCGACGCGCCGGCCGCGCCGGCCCGCGTCGCCTTCGGCGAACTTCGCGGCGTCGCCGACGACGTGGCGACCGTCGCCCTCGACGAGGAGGACGCCGACCGCCTGACGAGCGGCGAGCAGTACCGACTCGTGACGCTCCCCGCGGACCCCCACGTCGACCGCGAGTTCGCGTCGCTCCTCCGGAACGCCGACGAGACGATGGCGGTCACGACCGTCGCACCGGGTGCAGACCTCGACGGACTGGCGGTTTCGGACGTGGACACGACCGTTGTCGCCATCCGGTCGGCGAACCGCCCGGTGGACGCGATTCCCGGCCGGGGACGCGAACTGGCGGCCGGCGACACGCTCTACGTCGTCGGCCGGCCGGAGGTCCTCCGAAAGGTCGAACGCCGGGCGACGACCGACACGAGCCGAACTGACGGCGGGGGCGACGGAGACGGAGACGGAGACGGAGACGAAAACGGCGACTCCGACGGCGACGCGCCGCGGTCGTCAGGGGCGCAATCCTCATGAGCGCCGGGCGACGAGACGGGAGTATGGAGTGGAAGCTGTTCGCCGACCTCGCGGAAGTCGCCGGCACGCGGACCGTTCGGGTCGACGTCGACGGCGACGCGACCGTCGGCGACGCGCTCGACGCCCTCGTCGGGGCGCACCCGGCGCTCGAATCGCGGGTGTTCGGCGACGACGGTGAACTGTACGACCACATCAACGTTCTGCGAAACGGCGAAGCCGCCGCGCTCGGCGAGGAGGCCGCCGCCGGCGACGAACTCGCGCTCTTCCCGCCGGTCAGCGGCGGCTAGCGCGCCGGCGCGTCGGAGCGCCGAGCGAACCGGCGAATCGAAACCATTCTCGGATTCGACCCACATCCCGCGAGCGGCGGCTCCGTCGGCATTCGTGGGCGGAAGACGAAAACGAGGCCACGGGCTCGAAACGAGCGGCTCGTCGGGGCGGAAACGGGTCGTTCGGGAGTCGGAAAAGAGAAAACGGCGGGAACGCGTCGCGGTCGGACTCGAAACGGGAGGGCGGCTTCGAGGGTCGTTACTCGCCCGGGCGCGGCAGCGCCGTAAACAGCGTCTGGACGATGGAGAAGGGGTCGTAGATGGACTGGTGGCACTGGCAGTAGACCCCGTTTTCGCCGCCGAACGTGGCGGAACTGGCCGTCTGCTTGTAGCCGGGGACACAGCAGAAGTGGGTACACTTGTTGAGCCACGCGATGACGCCCTGGTCCGTCGAGGCGGCGAGCCACTCGTTGTCTTGGGCGGCCTCCTCGATGCGCGTCGAGCGGAGCACCTGAATCGGAATTGTGTCCTCGGCGTCTTGGGAGCGCCAGGTGCCGGTCGCGGGCATCCCGATGCCGGCCTGTCCGATGCCGTTGCCCCAGGTCTCGTACTCGTCGAAGTCGTTGACGTTCAGGCGGTCGCCGGCGCTGTACGTCTCGGACTGCCAGTCGTACCCGCCGTTGTCGGAGCGGAAGTAGTTGTCAGACTCGTAGGTCGGGTTCAGGCCCTCGTAGGTCTGCACGCCGCAGTACTGGTACCAGTCCTGCGAGTAGGTGACGCCCGTCCCCTGGTAGTCCTCGGTGAGGGCGAGTTCGACATCCACACCGTTCTGGGTGATGGTCTGTACCTCCGGCCAGACGCCGCGGATGTAGCCCTCGTCGTCGATCTCAATCGGAATCTGCGGCATGCCGCGCGGTGCGGGACCGCCGGTGTTCTCGATGGCGTACGCCTGCGTCGGCCCCCCACCGGTCCCGGTGGATGACGTTGCGGTGTTGATGGCGGCCGCGCCTGTCGTTCCCACGCCCGCGAGCGCCGCTCCCCCGACGACGCCCTTGACGAACCGACGGCGACCCGAGTCGGCGGGGTACTTGTCGCTATCGCTCATACTCCCACCTTCGAGGCGGCCAGTAAAAGCGTGACGAATCCACCGTGGTAGTACGCCCCACGAAACGGCCGCCAGCGAGGGGGTTCGACCGCTCGAACGCGCGGAATTCGTCGGTCGTCGAAAACTGGACGAAAACGTTCGTAACGTTCGTTTAGAACCGACTTCCGGGCAAATTTTCGACGTTACTCGTGGCCTTTTAGAATGTGCTACTCGTATCCGAGTACGATGCGATTGCACACCAGAGACGTGCGGCAAGATGTTCGCGAGCTCGGGGCGTTGCTCGGGGACGTGCTCGAAGCGCAGACGTCGACGGCGTCGTTCGAGACGGTCGAAGAGCTTCGGCAGGCGGCCATCGCCTACCGGAAAGGCGAGTCCGGGTCGCGCGAGCGGCTCTACGACGTGGTCGGCGACCTCGAACCGGAGCGCGAGAGCGTCGTCGCCCGCGCGTTCACCACCTACTTCGAACTCATCAACCTCGCCGAGGAGCGCGAGCGTGTTCGCGTCATCCGCGAGGCGTCACAGGAGGGGACGCTCGAAGACGGTATCCTCGACACGCTCGACGCGCTGGACGACGAGGAGGTCGACGAGGAGCTTCTGGGACGGGTCCTCGAAGACGTGCTCATCGAACCGACGTTCACGGCGCACCCGACCGAGGCCCGCCGCAAGACGGTGAAATCGAAGCTCCGCTCCATCGCCAACCGGCTGGAGACGCTCGACGAGCGCCGCCTCACCGACCTCGAACACGACCAGGAGTGGCGGCACGTCGTCGCCGAGGTGACGAGCCTCTGGCAGACCTCGCAGGTCCGCGACCGCCGCCCGGAGCCGACCGACGAAGCCCGCAACGTCCAGTGGTACCTCGAAAACACGCTTTTCGACGTTGTCGGCGAGGTGTACGAGGAACTCGAAGAGGAGCTTCGGGCCGAGTACCCCGGCCTCGACGTGCCGAAGCTGTTCGAGTTCCGGTCGTGGGCAGGCTCCGACCGCGACGGCAACCCGTTCGTCACGCCCGAGGTGACAGAGGATACGCTCGAACGCCAGCGCAGCGTCGCCCTGGAAAAGTACAGCGACTCGCTCAAACGTCTCTCCGGTGTGCTGAGTCAGGACGCGACGCGAATCGACCCCGGCCACGAGCTCGAACGCTCGCTGAAGGCCGACCGCGAACTCCTCCCCGTCGTCGCCGAGGAGGCCGACGAGCGCTACCCCAACGAGCCGTACCGCCAGAAGCTCAAACTGATGCGCGAGCGACTCCGCCGCGTCGAGGACGTGCGGCCGAACGGCTACGCGGACGAGAGCGAACTCTTGGCCGACCTCGAAGTCATCGACGCCAGCCTCCGGCGGACCGGCGCGGCGCAGGTCGCGGACGTGTACGTCGAGCCCCTGATGCGGCAGGCCGACACGTTCGGCTTCACCCTCGCCAGCCTCGACCTCCGCGACCACCAGGAGAACCACACCGAGGCCGTCCACGAGGCGCTCGCCCACGAGGGCCTCGACTACTACGGGAGCTCGGAGGAGGAGCGCGTCGAACTCCTCACCGACGCGATTTTGCAGGAAGAGCCGGTCGTCGACCTCGAAGACCCCGGTGACATCTCCGAGACGGCCGAGCGCGTCCTCCGCCGGTTCCGCAAGCTCGGCGAGTGGCAGCGCGAGTACGGCGTCGGCGCTATCGACACCTACTGCATCTCGATGACCGAAGAGCCGTCGCACGTCCTCGAAGTGCTGTTCCTCGCCGACCAAGCGGGCGTGGTCTCTCTGCCCGACCACTGCGGCATCGACGTGGTCCCGCTCCTCGAAACCGAGTCGGCGCTCAACGGCGCGCGCCGAATCATGGGCACGCTGTTCGAAAACGAGGCCTACGGGACGGCGCTCGCCGCCCGGAACGACGTCCAGGAGATTATGCTGGGCTACTCCGATTCGAACAAGGAAAACGGCTTCCTCGCGGCCAACTGGGACCTCTACAAGAACCAGCGCCGCCTCGCCGACATCTGCGACGACTTCGACGTGACGATGCGGCTGTTCCACGGCCGCGGCGGCTCCATCTCCCGCGGCGGCGGTCCGATGAACGAAGCCATGCTCGCGCTCCCGAACGAGACCGTCACGGGACAGATTAAGTTCACCGAGCAGGGCGAGGCCATCGCCGAGAAGTACGCCAACCCGCGAATCGCGGAGCGGAACCTCGAACAGATGCTCAACGCCCAGATTCGCGCCCGCCTGCAGGCGATCCGGACGCCCGAAGAGGAGGTGCCCGACCGCTGGGTCGACGCCATGGACACCATGGCGACCGCCGCCCGCGAGGAGTACCGGAACCTCCTCGAATCCGACGGTTTCGTCTCCTACTTCGAGCAGGCGACGCCCATCACCGTCATCGAGGAACTCAACCTCGGCTCCCGGCCGGCCTCTCGGTCCGACGAGCGCAGCGTCGAGGACCTCCGCGCCATCCCGTGGGTGTTCTCGTGGACCCAGTCGCGGTGTATCCTCCCCGGCTGGTACTCGCTGGCCGCCGGCGTCAACGCCTTCCTCGAAGACGGCGGCGACATGGACGACCTCCGCGAGATGTACGACGAGTGGGCGTTCTTCCGGAGCACGTTCGACAACGCCGCGATGGCGCTGGCGCGCACCGACCTCGAAATCGCCACGGAGTACGCGAACCTCGCCGACGAGGAGCTCCGCGAGGAGTTCTTCACCCGCCTCACCGAGGAGTACGAGGACGCCGCGGACCTCATGCTCGACATCAGCGAGCGTAGCAGTCTCCTGAAGCGCGAGTGGCTCGAAGAGAGCCTCCGCCGCCGCAACCCCTACGTCGACCCGCTGAACCTGCTGCAGACGCACCTGCTGTCGCAGACCCACCGGACCGACGAGGAAGAACAGACCCTGCGGCTCACGGTCAAAGGAATCGCCGCCGGGATGAAGAACACGGGATAACGCGATGCCGACGCCCTCGGCCACCCGCCGAGACCGTCGTCGCCGCGCCGTCGGAACCGATTAGGCCCGACGGAGATCGTACGGGTTCGAACAGACCGGACAGGTCTGCCGCGCGACGCGATACTCGCTTTTTAACCGCTGTCTGACACCGTCGAAGTCGGCGTCGCCCTCGTATCTCGATTCCACTTCCTGTCCGCAGTGCGGGCACACCACCACCGTTACCATATTCGCCAGTACGGCCGAGTCCATCATATATGTTCACCCTGTTTGTGGCGGGGACCCACGGCCCGCTCTATCAGGGATTCGTCGGTGACGAAGACGACACACAGCGGGCCGTTCGCGGCGAAAAATGAGGATTCTCAGCGTCACCGGTATCGGTCAGGGTTGAGTCGACTCAGGTCAGGCGTGGTTCCACGGCGCTTCCTCGAAGTCGACGATGCGGTGGGTCGAATCGAGGTCGTCGATGGCGGCCACGTCCTCGTCGTCGAGGTCGAGGTCGAGCGCGGCGAAGTTGTCGCGGATGTGGTCGGGTGAGGCGGCCTTCGGGATGGGCGTCGCACCCTTCTCGATGAGCCACGCGAGGGCGACCTGCGCCGGCGAGGCGTCGTGCTTCTCGGCGATGTCGACGATGACCGCCTCGTCGGCGACTTGGTTGCGCGCGATGGGCGAGTAGGCGACCAGACGGTGGTCGTGTTTCGCGGCGTGTTCGCGGAGTTCGCGCTGCTGGAGCATCGGGTGCATCTCGACCTGGTGGGCGAACACGGACGCGTCGAGCGTCTCGATTGCCGATTCGAGCTGGTCGGGTCGGAAGTTGCTCAGGCCGACGTTGGCGATGACGCCCTCCTCGACGAGTTCGTCGAGGGCCGCGAGCGTCTCGTCCTCGTCGTAGCTGTCGAGCGGCCAGTGAACGTACAGCAGGTCGATGGTGTCGACGCCGAGCTTTTCGGCGGACTCGCGGGCGGTCTCCAGCACGTCGTCGTGGCCGAGGTTGTCGGTGTCGAGCTTCGTCGCCACGAACACGTCGTCGATGTCGACGTCGGATTCGGCGAGCCCCTCGCCGACGAACTCCTCGTTGTGGTACATCTGGGCCGTGTCGACGTGGCGGTAGCCAACGTCGAGGGCGGTCTTGACGGCCTCGACGCACTCGTCGCGGTCTTCGAGCTTGTACGTCCCGAAGCCGAGTCGCGGGAAGTCCTTCATGCACGGGTGGTCGTGGGCGGGCGAGTCAAATCCTGCGGTTGCGGAAGTCGTGCGTACACTTACCACCGCTCCCCCAGTCATCGAGGGTATGCCCTCCGAGAAGGAGAAGATGCTCGCGGGCGAACTGTACGACGCGAGCGACCTGGAACTCGTCGCGGAACGAAAGCGCGCGCGGCGGCTCACGCGCCTGTTCAACGAGACCGACGAGACCCAAATCGAACGCCGCGAGGAGCTGATTCGGGAGCTGTTCGGGGAGGTCGGCGACTCGTTCGAAATCGAGCCGACGTTCCGCTGCGACTACGGCTACAACATCCGCGTCGGCGAGCGGTTCTTCGCCAACTTCGACTGCGTCTTCCTCGACGTGTGTCCCATCACGCTCGGCGACAACTGCCAGCTCGCGCCGGGCGTTCACATCTACACCGCGACCCACCCGCTCGACGCCGCGGAGCGAATCAAGGGCCTCGAGTCGGGGGAGCCGGTGACCATCGGCGACAACGCGTGGCTCGGCGGCCGGGCGGTCGTCAATCCCGGCGTCACCATCGGCGACGACGTGGTGGTCGCCTCGGGTGCGGTCGTCACGAAGGACGTGCCCGACTCGGTGGTCGTCGGCGGTAACCCGGCGCGGGTCATTAAAAGGCTGGACTGACCGGGGACGCGCCGCCGAGTCGGCGTCATCGTCGCGTCGCCGTCGCGCGATTCTCGCGGATTCGGGAGCGTGCGGTGCTCTGGCACACGATGTTCCCTCCGAAATGGTTTTGAAGTACGCTCGCACACGGTCAGTATGCCGACGGACGAATACGACCCAGAGATGGGGCGCAAGTTCATTTTCGTAACCGGGGGTGTCATGTCCGGTCTCGGGAAGGGTATCACGGCCGCGAGCACCGGCCGACTCCTGAAGAACGCCGGGTTCGACGTCACCGCGGTCAAGATTGACCCGTACCTGAACGTCGACGCCGGGACGATGAACCCCTACGAGCACGGGGAGGTGTACGTGCTGAAAGACGGCGCTGAAGTCGACCTCGACCTCGGGAACTACGAGCGGTTCCTCGGCGTCGACATGACCGCCGACCACAACATCACGACGGGCAAGACCTACCAGCACGTCATCCAGAAGGAGCGCGACGGCGACTACCTCGGGAAGACGGTCCAGATTATCCCGCACGTCACGGAAGACATCAAGCGCCGCATCCGCGAGGCGGCCGAGGGGACCGACGTGTGTATCGTCGAGGTCGGCGGCACCGTCGGCGACATCGAGTCGATGCCGTTCCTCGAATCGCTCCGCCAGTTCGCCTCCGAGGAGGAAGACGGCGACGTGCTGTTCACGCACGTCACGCTCGTCCCCTACTCGAAGAACGGCGAGCAGAAGACGAAGCCCACCCAGCACTCCGTCAAGGAGCTTCGGAGCATCGGCCTCCAGCCCGACATCCTCGTCGGCCGCGCCGACGACAAGCTCGAACCGGCGACGAAGACCAAAATCGCGCAGTTCTGCGACGTGCCGGACGCCGCCGTGTTCTCCAACCCCGACGTGCCGGACATCTACCACGTCCCGCTGATGGTCGAAGAGGAGGGCCTCGACGAGTACGTCATGGAGCGACTCGGCATCGCCGACGAGGCGCTTCCGAAGGAAGACCGCGACAGCCGCTGGCGCGAGCTCGTCACGGCCGACCGAACCGGCTCGGTCGATATCGCGCTCGTCGGCAAGTACGCCCTCGAAGACGCCTACATGTCCATCCACGAGGCGCTCAAGCACGCGGGCATCGAGTGCGGCGTCGACGTGAACATCCTCTGGGTCGACTCCGACGAGATGCTCGACAAGCACGAAGAGCGCCTGAAGGACGCCGACGGCGTCGTCGTCCCCGGCGGCTTCGGCTCCCGCGGAACCGGCGGGAAAATCGAAGCCATCCGCTACGCCCGCGAGAACGACATCCCGTTCCTCGGCCTCTGTCTGGGCTTCCAGATGGCCGTCGTCGAGCAGGCCCGGAACGTCCTCGGCCACGAGGACGCCCACTCGGCCGAACTCGACCCCGACACGCCGTACCCCGTCATCGACCTCCTGCCCGAGCAGTACGAGGTCGACGAGATGGGCGGCACGATGCGCCTCGGCGCGCACGACACCGACATCGACGCCGGCACGCTCGCGGAGGCGGTCTACGGCGACACCTCCTGTACGGAGCGCCACCGCCACCGCTACGAGGTGAACCCCGAACTCATCGACGAACTCGAGTCCGAGGGGCTCCGTTTTTCCGGCCGCGCCGAAAACCGCATGGAGATTCTCGAACTGACCAACCACCCGTTCTTCTTCGGGACGCAGTTCCACCCCGAGTTCCGCTCCCGACCCGACCGCGCGAGCCCGCCGTTCCTCGGCTTCCTCCGCGCGGTCCTCGGCGAACTCGACGCGCGCGAACTCGGCAACGAAGAGGTGACAGCATAATGGTAAACGTAGACGAATTCATCGAAGACGCGACCGCATCGATTCGTGACCAAATCGGCGACGAGCACGCCATCATCGCCCTCTCGGGCGGCGTGGACTCCTCGGTCGCCGCGACGCTCGCCTACGAGGCCGTCGGCGAGCAACTCACCCCGGTCTACGTCGACACCGGCCTGATGCGCAAAGGCGAGACCGAGCAGATTGCGGACACCTTCTCCTTCATGGAGAGCCTCCGCGTCGTCGACGCCCGGGACCGATTCTTCGACGCCCTCGACGGCGTCGTCGACCCCGAAGAAAAGCGCAAGGTCATCGGCGAGCAGTTCATCCGCGAGTTCGAACGCGAGGCGAAAGAGACCGACGCCCAGTACCTCGTACAGGGGACCATCTACCCCGACCGCATCGAGTCCGAGGGCAACATCAAGTCCCACCACAACGTCGGCGGTCTGCCGGACGTGGTGGACTTCGAGGGCATCGTCGAACCCGTCCGCGACCTCTACAAGGACGAGGTCCGCGAGGTCGCCCGCGCGCTCGGCCTCGAGTCCATCATCGCCGAGCGGATGCCGTTCCCGGGGCCGGGCCTCGCGGTCCGCGTCCTCGGCGAAGTCACGCCCGAGAAGGTGCAGGTCGCCCGCGACGCGTGTCACGTCGTCGAAGACGAGACCGAAAAGCACGAGCCGTGGCAGGCGTTCGCCGCCGTCATCGGCAAGGGCACCGGCGTCAAGGGTGACAACCGCGTCCACGGTTGGATCGTCTCGGTCCGCTCCGTGGAGTCGCGCGACGGCATGACCGCCCGCGCGCAGGAACTGCCGTGGGACACCCTCCAGCGCATCCAGTCGCGCATCACCGGAACGAACGAGAACGTCGCCCGCGTCGTCTACGACGTGACCCACAAACCGCCGGCGACCATCGAGTACGAATGACGACGGCAGTCGTCGCGGGGACCGACCCGGACGGACTCGGCGAGGCGCTCGAAACCGAGGGTGCGACGGTCGTCCGCGTCAGCGGTATCGCCTCCGCCGACTCGCTCGGCGAGGCCGGTATCGAGGACGCCGACCTGTTCGTGCTCACCGATATGGACGACGCGACGGCCATCTCGGTGGCGAAGGAACTGAACCCCGACGTGCGCGTCGTGACCTACGCCTACGACTCCCTCCCGGAGTTCGCCACGGCGCAGGCCGACCTCGCCATCGACCCGAACCTGCTCTCGGTCGACGTGGTCGCCGAAGAACTCGTCTGAGACGGTCAGGAACGCCTGACTGTCTCGACCCGAAGAGTTTTTTCAATAATTGATTTGTAGAAATATTGCTGGCTTTATGGACCTTCATGACGGTTGCAACTGTCGTCTTTCTCCCGGCGAACGATGCTGAAGAGCCTCGGCGCGACCGGACTGCTACTCGCCGGCGGCGCGACGACCGCGGCGGCACGGCCCCGATTTCAGTTCGCCCCGCTTTCGTTCTTCCTGCGCTTTCGAACGCTCGGCCCACCCTCTTCGACCGCCACGAGAGTCGAAACCGGCCGACAGCGGCGGGTGACTCCGGCCCGCGTTGCCATGGTCGAAACCCCCTTTTGGCGTCCCCGCCGATAGCCGGTGACATGGTCCGGGTCTCGACCGGCGCGCGCATCCACTTCGGCTTCCTCAATCTGAGCCTCGCCCGCGACCGCCTCTACGGCGGCGTGGGCGTCGCGCTCGACGAGCCGCGGGTGGTCGTCGCCGCCGAGCCCGCGTCCGAGGTTCGGTGTCGGCATCCCGCCGCCCGCGAGTACGCCGAGCAGGCGGTCGAACTTCTCGGCGTCGAGGGCGTCGACCTCTCGGTCGAGCGCACCCTGCCGCGACACGCCGGCCTCGGGAGCGGGACACAGCTCGCGCTCGCGGTGTTGCGGGCGGTCGGGGCCGCGACGGGCCGCGAGGCCGACGTGCGCCGACTCGCCCCCGAGATGGGTCGCGGCGGCCGCTCCGGCGTCGGCGTCGGCACCTTCGAAGCCGGCGGGGCCGTCCTCGACGCGGGCCACCCGACCGCGCGGTTCACCACCGACCGACCGGAAGACGGTTCGTGGTCGGTGCCGGCGGTCGCCGCCCGACACGAGATACCCGACCGCTGGCGGTTCCTGCTCGTCGTCCCCGACGTGGACCCCGGCCGCAACGGCGCGGCCGAGGAGTCGAGCATGCGCTCCGTCGTCGAGCGCGCGGACGCACAGACCGGCGACCGAATCGCCGGCATCGTCACCAGACGACTGCTCCCGGCGCTCGCCGAGGGGTCCGCCGAGCGCTTCGGCGAGGCCGTCGAGTCCGTCGGCCGGCTCAACGGCACGTGGTACGCCGACGAGCAGGGCGGCGTCTACCGACCGCCGGTCGGCGCGCTCGTCTCGTCGCTGTCCGAGTCGCCGGTCGTCTACGGCGCGGGTCAGTCGTCGTGGGGGCCGACCGTCTACGGCGTGACCGACGCCGACCACGTCGACGAGGCGGTCGAGGCGGGGCGGGCAGCGCTGGCTGACGCCGACATCGACGGAAGCGTCTCGGTCGCCCGCGGGCGGAACCGCGGCGCGAGCGTGGAGTGAGCGCGGGGGGCGACGGGGCGGGAGCGCCGGCGGCGGAACCTCGCGTCGCGCTCCCCGAAACGCCTAACCGACGCGGCCGAGTCGGGTTCGATATGTCTCAAATCCCCTTCGGCGTCCCCCGCCTCGACAGCATCATCGGCGGCGGCGCACCCCCGGGGAACGTCGTGCTCCTCGCGGGCGAGTCCGGCGCGGGCGCTCGGGAGTTCCTCTACACGAGCGCGACGATGAACGCCCTCTCGCACACCGACGAGGAGCTGTTCGACCTCCACTACGGCTCGCTCACGGACACCGCGACGCCGCCGCCGGAGATTCACTACGTCTCGTTTACCGCCGGCGAGGAGTACCTGCGCCGCGAGATGGGTTACACGATGGACGACGAACTCGTCGAATCCGCGGTCGAACACATCGAGTTCCACGACCTCTCGCCGGAGTACTTCCAACTCAGCCCGATTCCGCGCGAGTGGTACCTCGGCCAGCCGACGAAGTTGGAGGACCTCGGCCACCGACACAACCGCGAGTCCGTGCTGGGCGCGCTAGGGACCACCCTGAGTCAGCACGCGCCCGGCAACCTCGTCGTCATCGACTCCCTGACCGACCTCGTGGCGAGCCAGTCCGACGAGATGACGTGGTCTGACATCGCGATGGTCATCAAGGGACTGGAGAAAGCTTCCTACCAGTGGGGCGGGCTCATCCTCGTGCTCGTGAGCACCGAGGCGCTCTCGAAGACCGAACTCGGCGTCCTCAAGGGCGCGACCGGCGGCTCGCTGCTTTTCGAGTGGGAGTCCGGGGGGTCGAAGCGCGCGCGGACCATGGTCGTCCAGGAGTTCCGCGGCGTGCTCGCCCGGTTAGAGAGCGAGAACATCGTGCAGTTCGAGACCGAAATCAACGAGAGCGGCCTCGACGTGAGCGACGTGCGGAAGATTCGTTGATTCGACTGTCGAATCACCGAACAGTCGCGAATTCGGGGATAGTTCTTAAGGCTGCGTAGACAAACTGGAAACGAAGATGGAAGGGGAAGACGGGGTGTCGCTCCCAGACGACCTCCGCACGTGGGTCGAGGCGCGCGCCGACGAGGAGGGCGTCGACCCGGAGACGGTGCTCGCACGGGCCCTCGGGACCTATCGGCTCGCCGTGAGCGACGCGGGCGAATCGCTCGACGGCGCGGACGCGGTCTCGGACCGCCTCGGCGGGGTCGAAGCGCGCGTCGATGAGCTCGAAGGCGAACTGGACGAGAAGATATCAGACGTTCGGATGCGCGTCGTGCAGGTCAAGCGCGAGGCGGACGAGAAGGCTCCGCGCGACCACACGCATCCGGAGTTAGACGCCGAACTCGACCGACTGGCCGACGACGTGCGCGCGGCTCGGAACCGCGTGACCGACCTAGACGAGCGGGTCGACGCCGGCTTCGAGAACTTCGAGGAGATTCTCACCTACCTCGACGAGACGACCGCGACGCTCGACGAGAACCTCCGGACGGTCGCGCGGACGCTACTCGACCTCCGCGGTCGGGCGGCCGACCTCGAAGCCGCCGGCCTCGAACGACAGGCGCTCGCCGAACTCCTCCGCACCGCGAACGCGGCCGGCGAGAAGAAAGCGCGATGCGAGGAGTGCGACGAGACCGTCCACCTGGACCTGCTCGCGGAGCCCCGCTGTCCGTCGTGTCGGTCCCCGTTCCGCGAGCTGTCGTCCTCGCCCGGTTTCTTCGGGTCGGCGACGCTCCACACCGGCCGGCTCCCCGCGCTGGAATCGGCGGACGACGCCCGCGCGACCGACGAGGTCGCCGACCTCCTCGACGAGGCGATTACCGGCGTGGTCGACGACGCGACCGACGGCGACGACGACCGATACGCCTCCCGGGAGGAGGAGTCGGCTCAGCAGGGTGCCGCGGCGGGGAGCGAACACGGCGACGACTGAAGACTCACGAGGACGATGACCGACGACAACTCAACAGACGACGCGGCGGAGGGCGAGCCATCCGTCTCCGGCGACCGCGACGACTCATTCGGACGCGCCGACCCGGGAGACGACAGCGCCGAAGCCGTCCGCGCCCCGGACGGAAGCCGCGACGGGCGAAGCGACGACGCCGACTCGGCCCCGCTTTCGGACCTCGCCGGACGCGTGGCCGAACGCCGCGCTCGCTCGCGCGTCACCGACCAGCGCGACGAGACGGACGAACTCTTCGAGTCGGTCGAGGTCGGCGAACTCGACCGCGAGGACGTGTGGACGGCGCTCGTCGAAGGTGAAGACGACGAGCGCGCGACGGGCGTCGGCGTCGGAGCCGAGGCCACCCCCGTCGACGACGCCGACGGCGTCTCGGACCACGTCGTCCCCAAGACCGAGTTCTGCCAGCGCTGCGAGCACTTCGGCGACCCGCCGGCGCTCGCGTGCCACCACGAGGGGACGACCATCGTCGAACTCGAAGACAGCGACCACTTCCGGGTGCGGAACTGCCCGATGGTCGAGAAAGACGACTGACTGCGGCGCGGCGGGTCGGTTCTGATTCTCCCGACAGCGCGGAGTGACAGCTTCTTTGCCCTCGGTCCGCTACCGGCGGGTATGCAGTTCTGCGACGAGTGCGGTTCGATGATGGTGAGCCAGAACGGCGCGATGACCTGCACGAACGACGACTGCGGGGGGACCGCCGAGCGCGACGAGGAACTCGCGGCGGAGTTCGTCTCCACCGAGGCGCAGTCGGGCGACGAACTCATCGAGACCGAAGAGGGCGCGGAGTTCGAGGGCAAGCCCACCGCGAAGGACGTTCACTGCGACGACTGCGGCCACACCAAGGCGTGGTACACAATCAAGCAGACCGGGTCTGCCGACGAACCGCCGACGCGCTTTTTCAAGTGCCAAGAGTGCGGCTATCGGTGGCGGGAGTACAACTGAGACCCCGCCCCCCGACTTCTCCACACACTCACACCTTACCGAGCCGAGTCACCCGTCACCCAACTCCGCGGCCGTCACCGCACCCGGCCCGTCCTCGACTTCGTCCTCGGAATCGGCCGCGAGCGCGTAGCCGTACGGAAGGAGCAACAGGCTCCCGAACCAGCCGACGACGAGTCCCAGAGCGCCGAATATCGTCCCGACGAGGCCGATTGCGACGGCGTCGGCCGCGATGACGACGACGGTGAGCGCGACGCTCCAACCGACGAGCGACTTCCACGACCCGCGGCGAATGCAGAAGCCGGCGAACAGTCCGAAGGCGGTCACGGCGCCGATGCCGGGAACGAGGACGTAGCGCATGCCGAGCGAGCCCGTGTTGGTGAGCGTCGTCGCCAGCCACATGGCGACGAGCGTGCCGGGGACGACCAGTAGGGCGGTTCGGCGGTCCAGCGGGCGGGCGCGGCGGCGCATCCGGATGGCACCGAGGAGGCCGAGACCGGCGACGGTGTACGCCCAGCCGATGGGGTTGAACAGGAACCCACCGATGACGGCGAGAAAGTTCCCGAGAATCTCGCCCTCGTTCGCGGGGGAGACGAGATAGTGCGCGTCGCCGCGCTCGTAGAGCCCCGGCACGACGAACGTACTGTTGGTGACGGTGCCGCCGTCGATGGCCTCGCGCACGTCGGCGCTGGCGTTCGCGGCGGGCGACGACGCCGTGGCGGCGACGGTCTCCCAGTCGGTCGGGTCGAGTTCGATTGTCGCACGGACCGGGTCGCCCGAGACGTTCAGCGAGAAGCGGTAGTACCGGCCGTCGTAGACCGCGAACTCGGCGTCTTCGTTCACGTCCGAGAGGGTCATGTACGCCTCGGGCTCGATATCGCCGTCGTACCGGCCGGTCCGGGCGGCGGTGGCGACCGGCTCTCGGAGTTGCGGCGTCCGGTTGACCGTCGCGGCGAGGTTGACCACGCCGGGGTCGTAGGAGGCGACGAGGCCGGGCGGCGAATCGGCCGTCACCTCGTCGGCTTCGTACGTCGATTCGAGCGAGGAAGTAGAGGTGGCGACGGCGAACGACTGACTCAGCGCGACGCCGACGAGGAGAAGGGCGACGACGGCGGCGAGTCGCTTTCGGGGGACCATACGCCCGGCTTCGGAGCCGAGTCAAAAATGTCGTTCGGTCGAATTGTCATCGGTCGTTTCGTCGCGGGTCGCTGGCGTCGGAGGCGACCCCGTCTCCCACCCTCGTTCTCACTCGACGCCGAGGTTCGCGAGGAGGAAGTCGGCGACGGCGGCCGCGACCTTCGCCTCTTGGCCGACGAAGAAGTGGTCGGCCGCGAACTCGACGACCGGTTGGTGGTACTCGCGGGCGCGCTCGACGACGGGTTCCCAGTCGGCGATGTCGTCGCGGGTGCCGTAGACGACCTGCACGGGCACGGGGATGCGGTCGAAGGCCGCGATCGCGTCGAGGTCGTCGGCGAGTCGCCCGGCGGGGCCGAGCGCGGAGACGGCGTCCACGGCCGCGCCCTCGGCGGCCGCGAGGAGCGCCATCGCGCCGCCGAACGAGAAGCCGAACAGGCCCATGCGGTCGTAGCGTTCCGCGGCCCACTCGACCGCCCGGAGAGTGTCGGCGCGCTCGCCATAGCCCTCGTCCCACGCGCCGTAATCGAAGCGGAGGCAGTCGACGCCGCGGGCGGTGAGCGCGTCGCTGACGGCGACGAGGCGGCCGTCGCCGCGGTGGCCTTGGTGTTGTGGATGGGGCGGACAGGCGACGACGACGGCGTCGCTTCGGGTCGCCGGGTCGTTCGTGCCGTCCGCACCGTCTTCGCGGGCGCGGTCGAGGGTCGCCCGCACGTCGCGCCCCCCGGGAACGAGAATCGTCTCGGTCATAGAGACAGGTTGCGCTGGTGAGGTTTTAAGCCGAACGTCGCGTAGTAATTGGGTATGGGAATTCTCTCTCGCACGTCGTACGTCATCCGGTCGAAGATAAACGCCCTCCTCAACCGTGCGGAGGACCCGACCGAGACGCTCGACTACTCCTACGAGAAGATGCGCGACGAGCTACAGCAGGTCAAACAGGGTATCGCCGACCTGACCACCCAGAAGAAGCGACTGGAAATTCAGAAGCGCCGCCTCGAAGAGAACGTCGAAAAGCACAACGATCAGGCCCGCGAGGCCGTCCAGCAGGACCGCGAGGACCTCGCGCGCAAGGCGCTCGAAAAGAAGCAGGCGAAGATGAGCCAAATCGAGGAGCTGGAGACCCAAATCGCCAGCCTGCAGGAGACGCAGGACCAGCTCGTCAACAAGAAGGACGAACTCCAGAGCCGCATCGAGGAGTTCCGCACGAAAAAAGAGACGATGAAGGCCCGCTACGAGGCCGCCGAGGCGTCGAGCCGCGTCTCCGAGGCGATGTCCGGCGTCGGCGACGAGATGGCCGACGTGGGGCGCGCGCTCGAACGCGCCGAGGAGCGCACCGACGAGATGGAGGCCCGCTCGGCCGCGATGGACGAACTCATGGACTCCGGCGCGTTCGACGACGCCCTGTCGGACAAGGACTCCATCGAGCGCGAACTCGAAGCCGGTCGCTCCAGCGCCGAGGTCGACACCGAACTGGAGACGCTCAAAGCCGAGATGGGTAAGTCGTCCGGGTCGTCGGACGCCGAAAGCGAGAGCGCCGCTGACGCCGACGTGGACGTCGAGACCGACGTGGCCGACGAGGAGGTCGAAGCCGAGCTCGAAGAGCTGAAGAACGAAGACGACTCGTCCTCTTCCTCCTGAGCACGCCCGCCGTCTCAATCTCTCTCGCCGCCTCAACCGCTCCGCCCCCCTACCGCCCCCACCGTCCCGCGACTCGGTCGCCCCTCCGACTAATCGCCAGTACGCACTTGACCCCACCCCGCGATAGCTTCGTCCATGTCGAACACCGGCGGCCCGTCGGCCGGCGAGCCCGACGACACGATGCGGGAGCGCGGGACGACGAGCCGCGCGAAACTACGCGCCCTCCTCGACGCGGACCGCCGCGTCGTCGCCGCGGCCCCGCTCGTCGTCATCTTCTGTAGCGTCGTCGTCCTCGGCCAACTGGACCCGACCCCGCTCCGGGTCGCCGTCGAGGCCTCGGACCCCATCGAAACGCTCGCGCAGGGGCTTCTCACCGCGATTATCACGGGTGTCACGCTCGTCGTCACCATCAATCAGCTCGTGCTCTCGCGCGAACTTGGCCCGCTGGGCGACCAGCGCGACCGGATGAAGGGGTCGATGACCTTCCGCGAGGACGTGGCGGACCTGCTGGACGCGCCGGTCGCGCCGCCGGAGCCCTCGGCGTTCCTGCGCGCACTGGCCGAGGGTATCGCGTCGCGGGCGCGGGCGGTCGAAGAGACGCTCGGTGCGGACGGTGACGCGGGCGAGAGCGGCGACGCGGACGCGAGCGACGTCGACGCCGCCGACGACCCGACGACCCGCGTCCGCGAGTTCGCCGAGGAGGTCGAGTCGAACGCCGAGGCGGTCGCGGGGCGCTTGGAAGGCCGGCAGTTCGGGACGTTCGCGGTGCTGTCGGCGGCGCTGGACCTGAACTACTCGTGGAAAATCTATCAGGCGGCGCGGCTCCGACGCGTCCACGACGCCGACCTCTCGGCGGAGACGAAGACCGCGCTGTCGGAGCTTCGCGACGCGCTCGAACTGTTCGGCCCCGCCCGCGAGCACGTCAAGACGCTCTATTTCCGGTGGGAACTGGTCGACCTCTCGCGGACGATGTTCTACGCGGCGGTCCCCGCGCTCGTGGCGAGCATCGGCGCGATTCTCTTTCTCGACGACCCGACGACGATTACGGGCGCGACGCTCGGCGTGTCGAACCTGCTTCTCACGGTCGCGTTCGTGGTGGCCGTCTCGCTCGCGCCCTTCGCGGTGCTCGCGGCCGCGGTTCTCCGAATTTCCACGGTCGCCAAGCGGACGCTCTCTATCGGGCCGTTCGTGCTCCGGTCGGAGACCCGCGAAGACGACCTCGACTGGGAGTCCTGAGGGAGTCGGAGGTCCCGCGACGACGTCGCGGCGTCACCGCGTCCGCGTCACCGACGCTGTGCGCCGGTTCCCGGGCGGTCGAGCGCGTCGAGGTCGATTTCGCCGTTCGGCATCGGGACGCCCTCGTAGGGGTCGTCCGCGAGGAGGAGCGAGCCGTCGAGGTCGGCGTAGTCGAGCAGCGGCGCGAGGTGACAGCCCGCCGCGATGGCGGCGTTCGTCTCTATCATGCAGCCGAGCATGACTTCCAGCCCGTGGGCGCGGGCGGCGTGGACGGCGCGTTTCGCCTCTGTGAGGCCGCCGCACTTCATCAGTTTGAGGTTCGCGATGTCGACCCGGTCGGCGACTTTCGGGATGTCGTCGGCCGTGATACAGGACTCGTCGGCCGCGATGGGGAGCGCGCCGTGGTCGTAGACGAACTTCAGCCCCTCGCGGTCCTCCGCGGGGACCGGCTGTTCGACGAACTCGACGCCGTGGTCGGCGAGGAACTCGGTCATCTCGACGGCCTCGCGGGGCGTCCACGCCTCGTTGGCGTCGACCCGGATGGTCACGCCGGGGGCCTCGTCGCGGACGGCCTCGACGATAGCCCTGTCGCGGTCGGTGCCGAGTTTGACCTTGAGCACGTCGTAGCCGGCCTCGTAGGCCTCCGCGGTCTTCTCGCGCATCGTGTCGAGGTCGTCGAGGCCGACGGTGTACGACGAGGTGGGCGTCTTCGAGGGGTCGAGCCCCCAGAGGCGGTACAGCGGGACGCCGAGGCGCTTGGCCGCGAGGTCGTGGAGGGCGATGCTCACGGCGGTCCGCGCGGCCGGGTTGCGGCGGACCGTCTCGGCCAGTCGGCGCTCGATGCGGTCGATGGCGTGGGCGTCGCCGACCTGCTCGACCACCGAGAGCAGGTCCGGAAGCACGGCCTCGACGGTGTCGGCGGTCTCGCCGTAGTGCGACGACGGGGCGGCCGCGCCGACGCCCGTCATGCCGCCTTCGTCCTCGATTCGGACGACGACGTTCTCGGCTTCGGTCTGGACGCCGCGGGCGATGCCGAACGGCTCGGCCAGCGGCATCGAGACGCGCTCGAACTCGGTCGCGAGCATCTAGAACACCTCGTCGACGAGGTCGGCCGAGCCGAACCGGACGGGGTCGACCGCGGGGACGCCGAGTTCGTCGGCGAAGGTGTCGACGGCCTCGGCCGCCTCCACGTCGTCGTCGACGTGGGAGGTGTTGAGCATCCCGGCGACCACGTCGGCCTCGTGGACCGGGGCGGCGAGGTTCTCGTACAGCGAGACGTACTCCGAGAGGTCGGGCAGGGCGAACTCCTCGTAGCCGTGAATCGCCTCGCGGGTGGCCTCGTGACAGAGAACGAGCTTGTCGGCCATCGAGCCGTGGAGGATGCCGCAGGTGACCGCGGAGTACGCCGGGTGGACGATGCTTCCTTGGCCCTCGACGAACAGCACGTCGTGTTCGTCGCCCTTTTTGAGAATCATCTCCTCGACCGCGCCGGCGGTGAAGTCGCTCACGACGCGGTCGACGGGGTTGCCCCACCCGGCAATCATGATGCCGGTCTGGCCGGTGGGGATGAAGCCCGCGTCGATGCCGCGCTCGCGGGCGGCCTCGACGAGTTCGAGCGTCGCGGTCATCTTGCCGACCGAGCAGTCGGTTCCGACGGTGAGGACGACTTCCGCGTCCACGTCGGCCGATTTGCCCTGCGCGACGCCGAGGTCGTCGTGAGGCTTGCGAACGTCGTTGATGTCGCAGCCGTGTTCGTCGGCGAGTCGGACGAACTCCTCGTCTTCGGTGAGGAAGTAGTGGAGGCCGGAGATGAGGTCGCAGCCGCGTTCGAGGGCGGTGCGAACGTCGTCGCGCCACGTCTCGTCGAACGCGCCGCCGATGGGCGAGATGCCGATGAGGAGGGCGTCGGCGTCGGGCGCGTCGGCCATCGAGGAGACGACCGGCACGTCGGGGAGGTCGCGGCGGTGATCGGCGGCGGAGGTGCCGGGGTTGTCGCGGTCGAGGACGGCCACCACGTCGTAGTCGGCGTACTTCAGGACGCCCGTGGCGGTCTTCGCGCGGTCGGGGAACTTCTCGTGTGCGAGGACGACGACTCGCTGTGGGTCGCTCATACTGGGTGACACTACGTGCCACCCTAAAAGGTGGGACGGTTCGGCGGCGACCGTCGGGTCGCGTCGCCGAGTCGTCTGCGACTATTCGGGACGACAGGGAGCGCACCGCGGCGTCGCCGCCGGCTCAGAGCCGGTAGAGCCGCGTGGTCCAGAACTCTCTGGACGCCTCCGTGAGCGCCACTTCGGGGTCGCCGCTGGCGTCCACGGTCGCGGTCAGCGCGGCCCGGTCGCGGAACTCGCCGAGGACGGTCCGCTCGCCGAGGACGACGAGGTCGACGTCGCCGCCGGCGGCACCCGCGCCCGCGCCGGAACCGCCGTCGAGGAACTCGTCGAGCGCCTCGTGACAGCGGTCGAGGTGGTCGTCGATTTGGCCCTCGCGGATGCGCTCGAATCGCCCCTGCGAGAACCCGCCTTTCGAGTGGGCGGACTTCACGTCGCTCTCGAAGCCCTCGACGAACGAGAGGTCGCCGCCCTCGTAGCGGCCGAGAGCGAACAAGTCGCCGCGGACGAGCGCGACGACGGTGGTCTCGGTCGGGTGGAACCACGCCGGGTCGAGGTCGAAGCCGTCGCTCCACGCGTCGAAGCCGTCGGGTTGCCGCGGCGGTGAGAGCGCGACGGTCACGACTCCGGCGTCGTCGGCGAGCGCGACGCAGGGCGCGGCCCGTCGGACGAGCGAGGCCCGGTCGCCGAAGGCGGACTCGACGGCCGAGGGGAGCGAGCGGTCGTCGGTGACGGCGGCGGTGAGCGCGCCCTCCGCGTCGGTCGAAAGCGAGTCGAGGCGGGACAGCACCTCGCGGAGACGGTCGCCGCGGAGGTCCTCGGTGCCGCGGTAGTCGAGAGAGTCGTCGTCGCCCGAGAGGCGTTCTACGCGGTCTTCGAGTTCGGTGATGCGGTCTTCGAGGCGGTTGACCTCCTTCTCGGCTTCCTGTCGCGCGCGGGCCGCCTCCGTTCGGCGCTCGGACTCGCCCTCCAGACGCCCGGCTAGCGCGTCGCGTTCGTCTTCCAACTCGGCGATGCGCGCTTTGAGTTCGGCTCGACCCAACAACTCGTCCAGCATACACGGACGCGTGCGGGCCGACCACTTGAGCGTTCGGACGCGAGGCGGACGGCGCGGGAACCCGCTCGCCGCGACGGCGTCGGGGTCTCAGGCCAGCCTGTCGTCGGGTCGGTCCGGGCCGGGTCCGCCGGTCTCACCGGGACCGCCGGGGACGAGGCCGTCGAGGTCGTAGCCGGCGTACCGGAGCAACTCGGCGGCCCGCGGGGCGTCGGCGAGAAGCACCGGTCTGTCGTCCGGAAGCGCGTCCGCGTCCACGGCGTCTCGGGGAAGCGCGAGCGTTCCCGAGGGCACGCCGTCGTCGCCGACGACGGGGAAGTGGGCCGTGTCGAGTTTCATCACGAGCGGGTAGTCGACTCGCTCGACGCCGCGGCCGTCCGTGTAGACGCACTCGTTGAGTCGCTCGTGTTCCGTTCGGTGAATCGCCGCCTCGGCTCCGTCGTACGGTTCGACGTACAAGCGGCCGAGGAAGTAACTGCTGGAGAACCGTTCGAACATCTGTGCGTGTGAATGTCACCCACGGAACGGGATAAGCCTTGTCAGAACCATTTATATCGGCACGCAATTCCACCGCTGAGAGCCGGCGGCCGGGTGCGACACCGGCAGACGAGAGCGCGGCTCGGATGCGAGAGAATCGGGGTGAAAACGAAAACGGGCGTCGCGTCTCGACTCCCCGAAAGAGCGGTTTCGACGGGTCGGTCGGCTCAGTCACCGCCGCGGGTCGCCGCGGTCATCGACCAGACGGCGACGAGGCCGAGCGCGAGCGCCGGGAGCATCGGCAGGGCCAGCATGGCCGCGAGGTACGGCAGGCCGGCCATCGCTGGGAGCGACGGCACGAGGTACACCGCGCCGGGGATGACGAGGAAGCAGAGCGCGACGACGCCGACGAGCACCCAGCCGCGGTCACCGAAGCCGGTCGCCTCCGGCTCCGAGCTACCGCCGCCGACGGCGACGCCGTCCGGCCGGTGGACGTAGGTGTCGGACTCGGCGGTCGCGTCGTCCCGAGTCGTGGTGTCAGAGCTCACTATCTGGGATTACGACCACCTTGCCAAAGCCCTGTCGCTCCTCGATGAGTTCGTGCGCGCGGTCGATTTCGCTCATGGGAAGCGTCTCGCGGATGCGGGGTTCGAAGGTGCCGTCCCAGACGAGGTCGAGCACTTCGTCGGCCTCGCCGGGCGTCGCCATCGTCGAGCCGATGACCGAAAGCTGGTTCCAGAAGATGTAGTTGAGGCCCGCGCCCGGGTCGGGACCGGTCGTCGCCCCGCA
Organism: Haloferax prahovense DSM 18310; assembly: GCF_000336815.1. Classification (GTDB taxonomy): domain Archaea; phylum Halobacteriota; class Halobacteria; order Halobacteriales; family Haloferacaceae; genus Haloferax; species Haloferax prahovense. Next base: position 159,110 of record NZ_AOLG01000047.1, on the reverse strand, counting down.
GGTGACGACGCGGCCGCCCTTGACAAGGCTCTTGAGCGACTGCTTGTAGGTCGCTTCGCCGATGTGGTCGACGACCATGTCGACGCCGCGGCCGTCCGTGAGCTTCCGAATCTCCTTCGAGAAGTCCTCCTCCTCGTAGTTGATGACGTGGTCCGCGCCGCACTCCTTCGCGTACTCCAGTTTCTCGTCGGTGGAGGCGGTCGCGTACACTTCCGCGCCCGCGTAGTCGGCGATTTGGACGGCCGCGTGCCCGACGCCGCCGGACGCGCCGAGGACGAGCACCTTCTCGCCGGGGCGCAGTTCGCCGCGGTCGACGAGCATCCGCCACGCGGTCTGGAAGACGAGCGACGCGGAACCGGCGACCTCCCACGGCACGTCCTCGGGGACGGGCACGAGGTTCTCCTCGGGAACCGCCGCGAACTCGGCGTGGACGCCGCGGACGTGCTCGCCGATGATGTGGAAGTCCGGCGCGAGCGTCGGGTCGCCCTTTCGGGAGAACTCGTCGCCGCCGCCGGCGACGCCCGCGATGAGAGCGACGTGGTCGCCCGCCTCGAACCGGGTCACGCGCTCGCCGACCTCGGTGACGACGCCGGCCATGTCGCTGCCGGGGATGTGCGGCATCTCCAACTCGACGCCCGGAAGACCGCGTCGCGTCCAGATGTCGAGGTGGTTGAGCGACGCCGCCTTCACGTCGACGAGGACCTCGTCGGGGCTGACCTCCGGGTCCGGGAAGTCGCCGTATTCGAGGACGTCTCGGTCGCCGTGTTCCGTGAATTGGACCGCTTTCATCTCGACTTCACCGAGGGAGGGTAGGAACTAAAGTGTGGGTTTACGCCAATCGTCTTTCCTCTATTTCGACATTTAACGTAATTTCATAGGTGTCAAAACCTATCGGTGCGAAGATATATACGACGCAGGGTACCCAACACAGTCGGGTTTGGCAGTCGCGCTCGCCGACGGGATCAGCGGGCTGAACAGCCGGGCCGACAGTCGTCGGACCCTGCTCCGAAGAGAGGCACGCACGTGACCAGAGACGGGACTTCAGCACAGCTCTCGCGTCTGCTCGTGAGGCGGTCGGCGTTCGTCCGAGCGCTCGCGGAGCGACCGCGAGACAAGCGCGGGCTCGCCGACGACCTCGGTACGTCGCGTTCGACGGTCGACCGCGTCGTCCGCGAACTGCTCGACGCCGGGCTCGTCGAGCGCGGCGACGGCGAGTACCGACTGACGTGCGTCGGCCGGCGCGCGCTCGACGCGTACGACGAGTGTCTCGACTCGCTCCGCGGCGTCTACGCGGCCCGAGACCTCCTCTCGATGCTCCCGGTCGACGCGCCGCTCGACCCCGCGTTCTTGACGGGCGCGACGGTGCACACGTCGAGTCCGAACATCCCGGACAGCGCGATTCAGGAGCTGTTTTCGAGCGTCGAGAGCGCGGAGCGAGTCTACGGCGTCGCCCCGGTCGCGCTCGTCGGTCAGCTCCGCCCGTTCTACGAGACGGCGACGGCCGGCGGGACGGTTGTCGAGATGATAATCGCCGACGAGCTGTTCGACCGTCTCGTCGCCACTCCGGACTCTCACGCGGTCATCGCCGACCAGCTCCGACACGAGTCGGTGACGCTCTACCGGGCCGAGGTCCCGTTCCGGTTCGGCCTCTGGGTGACGGAAGACGAGGCGGGCATCGTCGTCTACACCGACACCGGCCTCGGCGGGGTCGCCCGCAACGATACCGAAGACGCGGTCGAGTGGGCCAACGAGCAGTTCGAGACGCTCCGCGAGAACGCAGAACGCCTGACGCTCGATGACCTCGACGAAGCCGACGGCGAGTGAGCCGCACCGCTCGGCGGTGAACTGTCCGGCCGGCCGCCGCGAGCCAGCGACCGCCGGGCCGACGCGGGAATTTTATCGCCAGACGACGAAGCCGCGGCCGTGAGCGACCACGACCACGGCGAGAGCCACGGAGCCGGAGACGACAGCCATCACCACGACCACGACGGTCACCACGGCGACGGCGAACACGACCACGACCATCACCACCACGACATCGACGACCTCGACGCGGCGGTACTGACGGTTTCGTCCACCCGCGACGTGGACGACGACCCGGCGGGCGACGCGATAGCGGAACTGCTCCGAGAGGCCAGACACTCGGTGTCGGTCCGGCGGGTCGTCGACGACGACTACGACGAGATTCAGACCGCGGTCGCGCGGATGGCCGACCGCGGCGACGTCGACGTGACGGTCACGACCGGCGGGACGGGCGTCACGCCCGACGACCGGACCGTCGAGGCGGCGACCCAGTTGTTCGACAAGACGCTTCCGGGCTTCGGCGAGCTGTTCCGGCGGCTCTCGTACGACGAAATCGGCACCAAGGTCGTCGGCACCCGCGCGACCGCGGGCGTCGTCGACGGGATGCCGACGTTCTGTCTGCCGGGGAGCGAAAACGCCGCCCGACTCGGGACCGCGGAGATAATCGTCCCGGAAGCGCCGCATCTCACCGGCCTAGCTCGGCGCGACGAGGAGTAGGTAAGTGCCCACAGAATCGGGGGTCCTCGGGCGAATCCGACTGCAACGTCTGCCCAGTCGCGGCCATTTAAGTTCGCGCACACGCTCCGAAGAGGTATGAGCCAGCAGTCCCCACGCGAGGAGGACCCGGACGACGTGTTCTCCAGCGGTAAGGACCCGAACCTCCGCAGCACGGAGGTCACGGAGGGTCCCGACAAGGCCCCGCACCGTGCGATGTTCCGCGCCATGGGCTTCGACGACGAGGACTTCTCGTCGCCGATGGTCGGCGTGCCGAACCCCGCCGCCGATATCACGCCGTGTAACGTCCACCTCGACGACGTTGCCGACGCGGCCATCGAGGGTATCGACGCCGCGGGCGGGATGCCCATCGAGTTCGGGACCGTCACCATCTCCGACGCCATCTCCATGGGGACCGAGGGCATGAAGGCCTCGCTCATCTCCCGCGAGGTCATCGCCGACTCCGTCGAACTCGTCTCCTTCGGCGAGCGCATGGACGCGCTCGTCACCGTCGCCGGCTGCGACAAGAACCTCCCCGGCATGATGATGGCCGCCATCCGGACGGACCTCCCCTCCGTCTTCCTCTACGGCGGTTCCATCATGCCCGGCCAGCACGAGGGCCGCGAGGTCACCGTCCAGAACGTCTTCGAGGGCGTCGGCACCTACGCCGAAGGCGACATGAGCGCCGACGAACTCGACGACCTCGAACGCCACGCCTGCCCCGGCGCGGGCTCCTGCGGCGGGATGTTCACGGCCAACACGATGGCCTCCATCTCCGAGGCGCTCGGAATGGCCCCCCTCGGCTCCGCCTCCGCGCCCGCCGAGTCCGACGAGCGCTACGAGAACGCCCGCCACGCCGGCGAGGTCGTCCTCGACTGCGTCGAAAACGACCGCCGCCCCTCCGACATCCTCACGAAGAAGTCCTTCGAGAACGCCATCACCCTGCAGGTCGCCACCGGCGGGTCGACCAACGCCGTGCTCCACCTGCTCGCGCTCGCCGCCGAGGCGGGCGTCGACCTCGACATCGAGGAGTTCGACGAAATCTCCCGACGCACGCCGAAAATCGCCAACCTCCAGCCCGGCGGCACGCGCGTCATGAACGACCTCCACGAAATCGGCGGCATCCCGGTCGTCATCCGCCGTCTCGTCGAGGCCGGTCTGTTCCACGGCGACGCGATGACCGTCACCGGTCGCACCATCGCCGAGGAACTCGACCACCTCGACCTCCCGGACGACGAGGGTCTCGAAGCGGACTTCCTCTACACGGTCGACGAGCCGTATCAGGAGGAGGGAGCCATCAAGATTCTCACCGGCAACCTCGCGCCCGACGGCGCGGTCCTGAAGGTGACCGGCGACGACGCCTTCCACCACACCGGCCCCGCCCGCGTCTTCGAGAACGAGGAGGACGCGATGCGCTACGTGCAGGAGGGTCACATCGAGGAGGGCGACGTCATCGCCATCCGCAACGAGGGTCCGCGCGGCGGCCCCGGCATGCGCGAGATGCTCGGCGTCACCGCGGCCGTCGTCGGACAGGGCCACGAGGACGACGTGGCGCTTCTCACCGACGGCCGGTTCTCCGGCGCGACGCGCGGCCCGATGGTCGGCCACGTCGCCCCCGAGGCCACCGAGGGCGGCCCCATCGGCCTCCTCGAAGACGGCGACGAGGTGACCGTCGATATCCCGAACCGCGAACTCTCCGTGGACCTCTCCGACGAGGAACTCGAAGCGCGGAAAGAGGACTGGGAACCCAAGCCGCCGGCGTACACCTCCGGCGTGCTGGCGAAGTACGCCCGCGACTTCGGCTCCGCTGCGAACGGCGCGGTGACGAATCCCGCGCTCACGCGCGACGAGTAACGACGAGTCGCCGCGGCGTCTCCCGCGACGCGACCACAGTCGTCAAAACAGGTGCACGCCGGACGTCCGGTACAGGGCGAACCCCCCGATTCCGAGTGCGGTTCCGACCGGTATCAGCGCAATCACTTTTCGCGGCTGTTCGGTGAACCCGTAGACGCACAGGCCGACCGGGACGGACAGCAGCACGTCTATCGTCCACTCCGGGAGGGCGGGCGAGAGCCCCGACCACGGAACCAAAAAGAGGAGTCCAGCGCCGCCGAAGAACGCGATGATTCGGTTCCACCGCCACGATGCGAACTGCACGGCGCAACCGACAGTAGCTACTGGATTGACAGTTTCGGTGCGGAACTCGGTCACGGTGTCGCCGACTGCGGGGTCGCGGAGTCGCCGAGTCGACTCGGATTAGGCCACGCGGTTCCGCAGGTCGTCGTCGTCGCCGGCGTCTAGTTTGTCGAGGTTCTCGGCGATGATGTCGGCCATGCGTTCCCAGTACTTCGGGGTGTGGCCGGCGTTGTGGGGGGGGATGAGGACGTTCTCGAAGTCCCAAAGCGGGTGGTCCGAGGGGAGTGGTTCGGGGTCGGTCACGTCGAGTGCCGCCCCGCGGATGCCGTTGCTCCGGAGTTGCGAGACGAGCGCGTCGGTGTCGACGACCGGGCCGCGGCCGACGTTGACGAGGACGGTGTCGGGGGCCATCGACGCGAACGCGTCGGCGTCGACGAGACCGCGGGTGGCGTCGGTCAGCGGGCACGCGATGACGACGTAGTCCCCGCGGGCGAAGGCGTCGTGGAGGCCCTGTTCGTCGTCGAAGCCGACGACCTCGTCGGTCGAGCCGCCCTTCTCCGGCGAGTAGCGCACGCCGACGGTCTCGACGCCGAACGGTTCGAGTCGGTCCACGATCGCCTCGCCGAGCGCGCCGAGACCGACGACGGTGACCGTCGAGTCCTGCAGTTCGACCGTCGGGTACGACTGCCAGACGCCGGCGTCCTGCTGGCGCTCCGCGACGTGGAAGCGGCGGGCGAAGTAGAGGAGGCTGCCGAGGACCTGCTCGGCGATGTTCGGGCCGTGGACACCGGAGGCGTTTGTGACGGCCACGTCGCGAGCCTCGAACGCCTCGATGGGGAGGTGGCCCGTGCCGGCGAACACGCAGGCGAACAGGTCGAGGTTCTCTGCGGCTTCGAGGTCCGCTTCGTCCGCGTCGAAGCCGGTCGCGACTCGCGCGCGGGAGAGGAGGTCTCGCTCCTCCGCGGGAGTCGTGGCGAGGGCGACCTCGCGGTCGGGGAGCCGCTCGCGGAGCGTTTCGGCGTACGCCTCGGCAGACAGGCCGTGAATCTTCTGCCGAAGCACCGCGATGTCTGGGTCGGACATGCTCGATGATTCTCGAAGTCGGTGATGAATCTGTCCGATTCGGCCGGGTGGACGCTCACTCGATGGGCTCCCGCCGTCGCGGGCGACGTTTCGAAATCGTACGGGTGACCGCGACGGCATCGACTGTCGGGTCGACGACGAACCGCGAGCCGTCTTCACCGAGTCTCCACGCAACGGGCGCATACCCCTGTGGGGCGGGGCCGCCGTCGACGAAGACGAGGTCGCCCGTCTCGTCGCGAAACACGACGGGCTCTCTCGGTTCGTCCGGCTCGTCTGCGGTCATTGACTCGGAGCTACCGCGCTCTCCGCTATAAACCTCCGCACTCAGTTATCAGCCCCGGTATTCAGCTAGATTCTGTTGACAAAAACGCCATACGCCGATGAAATTCATCGAGTCCTATGATTATCGGTAGTAGTATTTTGAAAGAGCGGTGAGCCACGTCACGGAATCGACCGGGGAGTTCCCGTCGAGAGGGCCGAGCGGCGGCGCGTCGAGCTGCGAACGCGGCGTTGCTGGAGCGCGGTCGGTGCAGCGCGCGGACGCGCGGCTCGAAACCGTCGGACGCCGCGTCGGTTCAGGGGGTTTAATACCCGAGCGAAGTGCTGTAGCGGTATGGAACGCGTAGATGTCGCCATCATCGGCGGCGGTCCGGCCGGCACGTCGGCGGCACACGCCGCGGCCTCGGCCGGGGCCTCCGCCCTGGTCCTCGAGAAGGGCGTCCCCCGAGCAGACCGACCGCGCCTCGGGCCCGACTCGACGGACGCGGCCGGTATCCTCGACTACTGGGTGGACATCATGGGCATCCACCCCGACGAGTTCCCCGACGACGTCGTGCTCGACATCCTCGACCGCGCGGAGTTCATCGGGCCGAACGAGTCGCTGACCCTTCGGAGCACCGGCATCGACTCCTCGTACGACGAGTTCGGCTACACCTTCCACCGGGCGAAGTTCGACGACTGGCTCCGCAGTCGCGCCGAAGACGTCGGCGCGGAGTACCGGGTGAAGGCCTCCGTCCGCGACGTGGAGACCGACCTCGACGCCGCCGGCGGCGACCCCCGGCACGTCGTCCGCCTCGCCAACGGCGAGGACGTGGGTGCTGACTTCGTCGTGCTCGCCGACGGCCCCCAGCGGACGGTCACGAACAAGGTGCTCGACGACCTGCTTCCGTTCCCCATCACGGACCGCCTGTCGTCGACCGAGGCGAACCACATCGCCTATCAGGAACACCGCGAGTTCCCGCCGGAACTGTTCGACGAGGTCGACGGCGCGATTAAGTTCTGGTGGGGCTACATGCCCGGCCACACGGCGTATCCGTGGATTTTCCCGAACGACAACAACGTCTGCCGGGTCGGCCTCACGATGCCCATCGGTCTCGACATCGACGAGGTCGAAGACCGCGAGGCGTACAAGCTCCTCCGCGAGGACGACGAGCGAATCCCGCAGGGCCGCGAGTACGTCCGCCGCCTCCTCGAACAGGAGTACGGCGACGAGTACGACATCGACGAGGACTTCCCCCTCGTCGAGGACCGCGGGAAGACGAAGGGGACCGAGACGTACGCCATCTCCTCGACGCGACCTATCGACTCGCCCGCGGCGGCCGGCATCGCCGTCACCGGCGGGGCGATGGGCGCGACCTCGGCCTTCCACGAGGGCGGCGACCACGTCGCCGTTCGGACGGGAGCCATCGCCGGGGAACTCGCCGCCGAGGGCGACCTGAACGACTACAACGACCGCTGGAAGGACGCCATCGGCGACGAAATCCTCCGGAACGTCGCCATGGCCGAAATCGTCCACGACTACGGCCCCGGCCAGTGGGACAAGACGTTCAAGGCGGCCCGGAAGCTCCTCGAAAAGGACGAGGGCTACAAGGCGTTCGGCGCCTCGAAGCTCAGCGCGGGGTTCAGCGCCGCCAAACTCGCCACGCAGTACCAGCGGACGAAGGTGAAGTACCGCAAGGGCAAGTACGTCCAACTGCGCGAAGACGAGTACGCGCTGTAGTCGACGGAAGACTTATCAGTTTCTCCGAATTTCTGTCAGTGGATGGCCGGTCGACCCTCTCGCCGTCAACTGCTCCGCCGCGGAGCCGCGGCGGTCGGCGTCGGGCTGACCGGCGGCCTCGCCGGCTGCTCGTCGCTTCGTGGGTGTACGTCGGCCGAAATCGTCCTCCGGGCGGAACTGGTCGGGAACGCCCCGGACGGGGCGACCGTCGTCGACGCCGCCGACCCCCGGGTCGCGAACAGCCCGTGGGTGCTGAAGGTGGTCGAAGCCGCCGCCGAGGGCCACCCGCGCGAGTCGAGTATCTCCGACTGCCTGAGCGACTACGACGCCCTCCGCGCGGACCTCGACGCGCTCCCGGCGTTCGACCGGTCCGAAGACCGTCTCTACTTCGTCCGCGTCAACGGGCAGGTCGTCCGACTTCGGGCCGTCTTCTTCGCCGGCGACGACGCCCGCCGGTCGGAACTCGTTTTACCCCCGGCGCGCTAGGGTCGACTGCGTACCTCAAGTCCCCGTCCGAGTGTTCCCGCTTCGGGAGCGATGACAGCACGGCGAACCCGGGTACGCAACAGCTACTGGCCGGCAGACGCCGGCGTACTTCGGAACGTCCGCGCCCGAAAGACGGACCGCCCGGCACGAGGGTTTCCCGGTCGACGCGGCACGCCGCCTCGGGATGAGACCGGCCGTTAGTGTTCTGGGCGACACCTTCTCTCGGTGAGAGACTTCGTCGACGCTCGTCAGCCGTCAGTCGCCAGTCGCCGGCCCGACTCGCGAGTGTGGCGAATCCGAAGCCCCGCGAGCAGCCGCTATCGGTCCCCGAACGTGTCGGACCGTTCACCGAGTGCCGCGCGTATCGCCCGGCGGTACCGGGCGGCCAACGCCGTCACCACGAGTCGGTCGCGGTCGTTGACGCCGAGCGCGACGAGCGCGACCACGTACGTCGCCGCGCCCAGCGTCGCGCCGGTGGCGACGACGACCGCACCGGCCCCGCCCAACGCCTCGCGGACGAAGAACATGACACCGGCCGCCGCGACGCCCGCGCCGAGCGGCTTGAAAAACGTCGCGTCGAAGGGCCACAGCCCCTCGAAGCGCCGCAGGAGGACGACTTGAATCGAGTTCTGGACGGCGATGGCGACGGCCGTTCCGAGCGCCGCGCCCGACAAGCCGAACGCCCGGACGAACGCGAACGTGAGGAGCGTGTTCAGCACGGCGAGCAGCCAGTCGAGCGCCATCCGAGCGTACTGGTGGTCGGTCATCATGAGCAGCCACCCCGTCGCGCCGACGGCGCTCCCGACTAAGACGCCGCCGAGGTAGACCACGAGTGGGACGTAGCCCGCCGTGAAGTTCGGGCCGAACACGGAGAGAATCGACCGCCCGTACACCGTGAGCACGACCAGTATCGGAACGACGCAGGTGACGATGAGCCGCGTCACCGCCGTGTACACCGCGTTGAGCGTTTCCATCTCGTCGTCGGCGTAGAGCGCCGACGCGACCGGCGGCAGGAGCATGTTGAACGAGAGGAGCGGAATCCACGCCAGCGTCACCAACACGAGTACGACGTTGTAGACGCCCGCCGCCTTCGCCGTCAGGAGGAACCCCACGAGCATCACGTCGACGCGGTTCTGGAACACCTTCCCGAGGCTGCTCAGCGCGATGGGCGCGGAGTGGTTGTAGAACCGCCGGGCCTCGGAGCGCACGCCGCGAAGACCGGGTCGGATACCGCTCGCCGAGACGGCCATCGGAAAGCCCACCAAGACGAGCACGGCCATGCCGACGACGAACGCGCCGGCGACGCCGACGAGCGAGTACCCGAGCGCCATCGCGCCGACGGCCCCCACCAGCCTGACCGCCGGGCGGAGGATGCGGTTGAAAAGCGCCTCGCCGCGGGCCGACTGCACGGCCCTGAGGATTCCCGCGTGGACCTGCACCAAGCCGACGAGGATAACCAGCGCCGCGAACAGGTGTATCGTCGGCGGGAAGTCAGGGTGCGAGACGGTCGCGGCGTTGAGCCGCCCGCTCGCGAGGACCAACCCGCCGGCGAATCCGAGACCGACGATGAGCGTCGTCAGATACGCCAGCCCCACCACTCGTCCCTGACGCGCGGGGTCGTCGTCGTGTGCGGAGAGGTACCGCTGGAGCGTCGGGACCGACCCGAAGTTCACGAGACGGAACAAGAGCTGGGAGACTCGCCACGCGAACGCGTAGACGCCGTAGACGACCGGGCCGAACCCCTGTGCGAGCGCGTACTCGGTCGCCGTCGTCAGCGCCCGCTGGAGCGACTGTCCGCCGGAGGCGACGACCGCGCCGTGGCCGATGGTCAAGAGCGCCTCGCGTTCGTCGTCAGAGATGTCGCTGTCAGGGACATCGTCGTCGGGGACGACGCCGTCGAGAGTATCGTCCGCGGCTGTTTCGGAGGGCACTGTCGCGTCTCTGTCGCTTGTCGGGGTCGAAAATAAGTCGCTTGATTCCCCCCCGCGAGTGAGCGCCTGCCGGTCAGGCCGCGGTCGGTCGCCCGACGGTCTCGCGGACGAACTTGCCGAGCAGTCCGAGCGTCGCCGCCCCCATCGCCGCGGCGAAGGCGACGACGAACACCGAAAGCGGGTCGCCGAGGTCGGACAGCGCCCGCGAGCGGACGAAGTTCGCGGCGAGGACGGTCGTCACGGCCAGCAGGACGACCCCGCCGAGGTTGGCGAGCGTCGAGTTCGGCTCCGCGACCGCGTCGCTGTTGAGCAGGACGAGCACGACGGCGATGGCGAAGGGCGTGCCGACGAGCCCGAACGCCAGCACCAACACGAGAAGCGGGAAGAACGCGCCGCCGAGGAACGCGCCAACGCCGGAGAACAGCGCCACGCCCGCGAGGAGCGCGCGGTACCGACCGTCGGAGAGGTCCGTCCCCCAGCCCAGTTTGTCGGCGACGAGATACGGCGGGACGACGGTGTTGCCGCCGAGCGTGGAGACGGCCGCGCCCAAGAGGCCGAGGAGGAACAGCCACTTGGCGTTCGCGCCCGCCAGCGGGCCGAGCGCCTGCGCGGCCGTCACCGCCGAGAGGTCGCTCGCGGCCACCTCGGGGGTGTGGAGGACGCCCGCCGCGACGACGAAGATGGCGAGGCTGTAGATGCCGAAGGCGACGAGCATCGACGCGCCCACGTCGAACGTCGCCAGCCCGTAGTCGCGGGTCGTCCAGCCGCGGGCGCGCATCGTGTACGAGTGCATCGTGATGAGCGTGATGTGGACCGCGCCGCCGAGGATGCCGGCGGCGACGAGCGCGCCGTCGACTCCGGCCGGGATGCGCGGCACGAGCCCGCCGACCGCGGCCGCCGGGTCGATGGGGACGAAAAACAGCGACGCGAGGAACGCGACGACGACGGCCGCGACGAGCCCCTTCGCGAGGAGTTCGACGAAGCGGTAGCCCCGCCCGGCCAGCCCGGCGGCGAGGACGACCGCCCACGCGACGCCCCAGACCCGGGCGTCGACGCCGGTTATCGTCGCGCTCACGTCAGCCAGACCCTTCATGATGACCAGTTGGGCCAGCCCCGCGGCCAGCACCGCGTCGGCGACGAGCACCCACGCCCAGCCGTCGCCCAACTCCCGTTCGACCACGGCAATGAGACCGTCCTCCGTGAGCAGGCCGAGTCGCATCGACAGGTACTGCGCCGACGCGCCGAGGACCGCCGAGAGCACCACGACCCACAGCATCGCGTAGCCGAACGTCGCGCCGGCCGTGAGCACGGTCGCCATCGTCGCCGGCCCCGCCGCGACCGCGCCCGCGACCCACGACGGGCCCATCTCCGAGAGATATCCCCGCCAATTGCCGCCCGTTACCGCCGATACGTCGAGTCTTGGTTCGTTCATGCCGTCGTGGTCTCGGCGGTCGTCACAAAAGTGTTGCTACTGGGTGTTACAACCGAGTGATTATTTCGGAACCGCGGTGGGTCGGCACGCTACCTTTTATTTGCCGCACCTGAGTGACCTATGTAATGAGCGATGGAGGTAGCGGAGCGGTAGAACTTCTCGTCGTCGCCAGCTTGGGGGTCACGGCGGCGGTCGCCGAAGCCGTTCGCCGGCGGGAGGCGCAGTTCGAGGTCGAGACGGTTCGAACCGCGACCGGAGCGCTGGACCTGCTCGAAGACGCCGACTTCGACTGTGTCGTCTCGGCGGTCGACGCCGGGGAGACGGACGCGCTCGGCTTCCTCACCGCGATTCGGAAGCGGGACGTGGAACTTCCGTTTCTCGTCGTCGCCGACGGGGAACACGAGGTGACGGCGAGCGACGCCCTCGATGCCGGCGTCACCGACTACGTCCGGGCGCGAGGCTCGGAGGGGTACGACGAGTTGGCCGTCCGAGTCGAGCGGGCGGTCGCGGCGACCGGCCGCCGGGCGGTCGACCCGTCGCTCGTCTACGAGCGCGTCTTCGAACAGATACTGGAGGGCGCGTGCCTGTACGACCGCGACGGTCGGTTCGTACTCGTGAGCGACTACCTCGCCGGGTTCTACGGGGCGACGCCCGCCGAACTCGAAGGCGAGCGAAGCCTGCTCGTCGAGAGGATTCGCGAGGAGCGCACGGGTGACCCGTATCAGCAACTCTTGGACGGCGAGGTAGACTGCCTCGAAGGCGAGACCGAACTCGTCACCCCTGACGGCGAATCGCGGACGCTGAGCTACCGCTTCGCGCCGTTTCGAGTGACCGACGAGGTCGTCGGCGTCATCGCCGTGTCGAGGGACATCACCGACCGACGAGAGCGAGAGCAGAAACTGAAGCGCGCCCGCGAGGAGTACCAAGAGCTCATCGACGGGATGAACGACACCGTCTGGGTCATCGACATCGACAGCCACATCCTCGCGGTGAACGAGACCGCGGTGGAACTGCTCGGCTACTCCCGGGACGAACTGCTCTCGATGACAGTCCACGACATCGACGCGGGACTCAGCGACGAGGAGGCTTCGGCGCTCATCTCCCAGATGCCGACGGACGGAACGCAGGTGTTCGAGACGGTCCATCGGGCGAAAAACGGCCGGGAGTTCCCCGTCGAAATCAGTTCGAGCCTCGTGACCTACCGCGGGGAGACGGTCGTGCTGAGCGTCGCCCGCGACATCACGACGCGGAAGCGCTACGAGGCGGAACTCCGCGAGCAGAACCGCCTCCTCGAAACGCAACGCGACGAACTCGAGGTGCTGAATCAGGTCGTCCGCCACGACGTTCGCAACGACCTGCAGTTGGTGACCGCCTACGCGGAACTGCTCGCCGAGCGCGTCGACGACGACGACAACGAGGCGCGGGAGTACGTCGAAATCGTTCGGAAGCGCGCCAATCACGCGGTCGAACTAACGGAGACGGCGCGAGACATGGCCGAGATGATGGGCGGTCGGGGCGTCGAAAACGAGCGGGTCCCGCTCCGACCCGTGCTCGAATCCGAACTCGCGTCGCTCCGGGATATGGCCCCGGACGCGACCGTGACGGTCAACTCAGAGATACCCGCGGTCGCGGTGCTCGCCGACGACATGCTCGGGTCCGTCTTTCGGAACCTCCTCACGAACGCCGTCCAGCACACCGACAAAGACGAACCGACTGTCGACATCTCCGTCTCGGAGACCGAGAGAGGAGACCGCGTCGTCGTCCGCGTCGCCGACGACGGGCGGGGAGTGTCGGACGAGCGGAAAGAAGCGATTTTCGCCAAGGACGAAAAGGGACTGGAGAGTCGGGGAACCGGCCTCGGACTGTATCTCGTGCAGTCGCTCGTCGAAACGTACGGCGGCGACGTGTGGGTCGAAGACAACGACCCCTGCGGGTCCGTCTTCGCGGTCGAACTCCGGACCGCCGACGAGGGTCAGGACGGCTCGGACCAGTCGTCGCCGACGCGGTCGTAGCCCATCATCTGCCTCCCCTCGTGTTCGGTGAAGACGACCTTCTGGTTCGACTCCGGCACGCCGAACCGCTCTGCGACGGCGTCGATGACCGCGAGGGCGAGTTCGCGCTTCCGGTCCGCCGACCGACCCGCCCGGATATCGGCCTGCAGTACGACTGTCTTCTCGTCGGTCGCCCGGCCGAGATGAATCGCCTTGACTTCGCGGACGGTGACGGCGGCGTAGTCGGTGTCGGCGTCCATTCGCTCGGCGTACAACTCGGCCAGCTCGGTGGCGAACTGGTTCGCCTCTCGCTCCGTGACCTCGAAGTCGAGGTCGAACTGTAGGTGCGGCATCTGGGGTGAGCCGCGGCCGTTACAGGCCGGCCACGTCTTCGATGGCGTCGGTCAGCGCCTTGATGGACTCCACGTCGTGTTCGCCCATGTGGCCGATGCGGAACGTCTTCTCGCCGAGCGCGGAGCCGTAGCCGTTCGAGAAGGCCATGTCGTACTTCTCGGAGACCTCCTCGATGGTGGCGGCGACGTCGATTCCCTGCGTGTTCTCGATGCAGGCGACGGTCTGGGACTCGTAGCCCTCCTCGGGGAACATGTCGAAGCGCTCGTAGGCCCAGTCGCGGGTGTACTCGGCCATCTCGCGGTGGCGCTGGTCGCGGCCCTCGTGGCCCTCTTCGAGCATGTACTTCATCTGCTTGCGGTACGCGAGCATGATGGGAATCGCGGGGGTGGAGTGGGTCTGGCCCTTACGGTCGTAGTAGTCGAGGGCGCGCTGGAAGCCGCCGTACCACGACGCCGAGTCCTTCGACAGTTCGCGTTCGAAGGCGTCGTCGCTGACGGTGCAGATGGCCAGTCCCGGCGGCATGGCGAACGCCTTCTGCGACGAGGCGAAGATGACGTCGATGTTGTGCTCGTCGATGTCGACGTAGTCGCCGCCGAGAGCGGACACCGCGTCGACGACGAAGTAGGTGTCGGGGTACTCGGCGACCACGTCGCCGATTTCCTCGATGGGGTTGCGGATGCCGGTCGAACTCTCGTTCATCACGGTGGCGACCACGTCGTAGTGCTTGTCGCTGGACTCCAGCGCCTCGCGGATGTCCTCGGGCTTGATGGCCTGGCCCCACTCGTACTCGATGCGGTCGACGTTCTTGCCGAGGCGCTCCGCGACGTTCGCGTGGCGCTCGCTGAAGCTCCCGCAGGTCGGCACGAGGATGTTCTCGTCGACGAGGTTGAGCGTCGACGACTCCCAGATTTCGGTGCCCGACCCCGTGAGAATCATCAGGTCGTTGTCCGTGCCGAGGAACTCCTTCGTGTCCTCGACGATGGTCGTATAGAGGTCGGTCATGCGGTCCATCCGGTGACCGAACATCGGCTGGCACATCTCCTCGATGACGTCCTCGCGCACCTCGGTCGGACCGGGGATGTACAGCGTCTTGTCCTGATAGTCGTCCGTGTATTCGCGTTTTTCCGTCACGTCATCCACCTAAGTACGGACCACTGCGTCGCGGGCGATGATGGTACTTGTGATTGCGACACTCGTCGCGGTGGCTCACGGGGTGCTAACACGGGGCAAAACGGGCGGCGTCGACGGGCGGAACACTGCTCCGGGGCGAGGTGATTCCGAGGGTTAGTCGTCGGCCTCGGCGGACTCGGCCCGCGGGACCGTCACGTCGGTCAGTCCGGCCTCTATCTGCTCGCGCCGGCCTTCGAACTCGCCGGGAAGGACGAGGCGGCCGCCGAGGTCCTCGAGGGGTTCGTCGGCGGTGTAGCCCGGCCCGCTCGTGGCGAGTTCGAACAGCACGCCGCCGAACTCGCGGAAGTAGACCGACCGGAACCAGTGGCGGTTGATCTGTGCGGTCGGGCGCAGGCCCTTCGACTGGACGGCCTTGCGCATCGCCTCTTGGTCCTCGTCGGTCGGCGTTTGGAAGGCGACGTGGTGGACCGTGCCGAGGCCCTGTCGACTGCTCTCGATGGTCGGCAACACGTCCACGTACGTCCCGACGCTCCCGGTCGCGGCGAACCGCGTCCGCTCGTCGCCGGGGGTGTCGCCCTGCGCTTCCTCGGTGCCGACGCGCTCGAAGCCCATCGTTTCGAGGAGGTCTTCGGTGGGCTGGGGGTCGGCCAACCAGAGCGTCACGGAGTGGAAGCCGCGAATCGCGGCCTCCTCGGGGACGAACTCGCTCCACGGGACGGTCGGGTCGTCGTCGGGAATTTCGACTTCGACCAGTTCGACCGGGAGGCCGTCGGGGTCGCTGAAGGGGAGGACCGTCTCGCCGAATCGCTCGACTCGCTCGTCGTAGTCGACGCCGTACTCGTCGAATCGCTCCTCCCAGTAGTCGAGACTCCCCTCGGGCACGCGGAACGCGGTCCGGGAGACCTGCCCGGTGCCGACCTTCCCCTGCGAGAGGTTCTCCCACGGGAAGAACGTCATGCTCGTGCCGGGCGTCCCCTCCGCGTCCGTGAAGAAGAAGTGGTACGTGCTGGGGTCGTCCTGATTGATGGAGCGCTTGGCGAGGCGGAGCCCGAGCGTCTCGACCCAGAAGTCGAGGTTCTGCTGCGGGTCGCCCGCGATGCAGGTGACGTGGTGAATGCCGGGTGTGGGCGTGGGTTCTGCCATGGACGGTGCTACGGGCCGCAAGGACTTGAGTATCCGCTGACGCGAGTGTTACCGGGTCGCGGTGACGCTATCGCGTCGCGGACGCAGAGACGGCAGTTTAGTTGTCGAGACACACGTTTTTGTCCGTCGACGGTGACGTTCGACGTATGCAAACCCGCGCACTCGGCGACACCGGCCACGAGAGTAGTATCGCGACGTTCGGCGCTATCGCGCTCAACTGGCTCGAACAGGAGGGCGCGAACCAGATGGTCGAACACGTCCTCTCGAAGGGCGTCAACCACTTCGACGTGGCTCCGACCTACGGCGACGCGGAACTCAAGCTGGGGCCGAAGCTCCGTCAGCACCGCGAGGACATCTTCCTCGGCTGCAAGACCCAAGAGCGGGGCTACGAGGGCGCAAAGCGGAAGCTCGACCGCTCGTTCGACCGCCTCGGCGTCGACTACATCGACCTCTATCAGGTCCACGGCCTCGAATACGAGTCCGAACTGGACGAAATCACGGCGGACGACGGGGCGCTCGCGGCCTTCCGCGAGGCGAAAGACGAGGGGAAAATCGGCCACATCGGCCTGACGAGTCACGGGAATCCGGGGCTCATCCGCGACGCCATCGACCGCATCGACGACCTCGAAACGCTGATGTTCCCGCTGAACCCCGTCGTCGTCGGCAAGGACGACGACGAACACGACTACGCGGGCGTCTTCGAGGCGGCCGAGGAGGCCGGAATCGGCACCCTCGGAATCAAGGCGTTCGCCCGCGGGCCGTGGCCCGACACCGACGAACTACCCGAGGCCGACCGGCCGTTCCCCAACTGGTACGAGCCGGTCGACACCCCGGGCGAAATCGCGGAGCGGTTCGACTTCGCGGCCGCCCAGGGCCTCACGAGCGTCGTCACGCCGGGCGACCCGAAGCTCGTGGCGATGGTCCTCGACGCCGCGACGCGGTACAACGGCATGGACGAGACGGCCCAGCGGTCCCTCATCGAGCGCCTCCGGCACGACGAGAGCCCGGTTCCGGAGCAACTGCACCACTAGCGAGCGAACGGCTCTACCCTCGATTCCCGCGATGGACGTTCCCACGACCGTCACGGCCGCCCTCGACGACCGTCCGGTCCGCGGCGCGGTCTGTCTGGAGGCCGGCGCGGGGACCGGCAACACTACCGCCGGACTCCTCGACGCGGGCGCGGAGCGCGTCTACGCCGTCACGAACGACCCGGAGCACGCGGCAATCGTCCGCGACCGCGTGACTCCGTCGCCGACGGACCGAGCGAGAACCGCGGTGCTGGAGGCCGACGTCCGGAGCCTCCCGCTCGCCGACGACTCGGTCGATGTCGTCACCGCTCACGGGCTGTTCAACCTCGTCGGTCCCGCGTCGCTCGCCGCCGTCGCGAGCGAGCTAACGCGGGTCGCCGCGCCCGGCTGTCACCTCGTCCTCGACGACTACGAACCGCTCCCCGACGACGCCGCGGTTCGAGAGCTGTTCGCGCTCGAAAACGCGGCGAGCCAGTTGGCCCGCGGGCGGCCCGCGCTGACGTTCTATCCGGCCGACGCGCTCAGGGCGCTGTTTTCGGGATACGGCTGGCGCTTCGACCGCGAACTGACCCTGCTCGACCCGGTGCCGTGGTCCGCGAGCCACGTCGAGGCGCACGCGTCGGTGGCGACCTCGCTGGCGGCTGAAGTCCCCGGCGAGATGGGGAAGTGGCTCGCCGACGAGGCCGAGCGCGTCGCCGACGCGGTCGAATCGGAGTCCGCGGGCGAGATGTACAGCGTGGCGATGCGGTTGTCCGACTCGGGGTCGGACGCGACTCGATAGGCGCGGGCGCTACCCCTCGCGGTCGAACGTCGCGGCGTCGAACCAGCCGTCGACGACGCCCTTGAGCGCGCCGGTGGTGCTGCCGAGGTTGATGAGCCGATAGCCGTTTTCCGCCTTCTCGTTCACGTCGTCCATGTCGAAGCCGAGGCCGCCGACGGGGACGCCGGCTTCGACCGCGGCCGAGCGAACTCGCTCGACGGCCTCCTGCACGTCGGGGTGGTCTATCTCTCCGGGGTGGCCGAGCGACACCGAGAGGTCGAACGGGCCGATGAAGACGAAGCCCAGTTCGGGCACGTCGAGAATCGCGTCGAGGTCCGAAAGCGACTCGGCGGTCTCGATGGTCACGCCGACGAGGGTCTCGCGGTCCTCGCTCGCGACGTAGTCGTCGGCGAGCCCCCACCGGCGGGCGCGCGGCGACGCGAGGCCGCGGTCGCCGGGGCCGTCGCCGTAGGTGAATCGGGCCGACCGAACCGCCTCGCGGACCTCCTCGGCCGACTCCACGCGCGGGAGGAAGACGTTCCTGACGCCGAGGTCGAGGGCTTTCCGGACGAACTCCGGGTCCGTCGTCGGGAGCCGGACCAGCGGCTCGATGCCGGTTCGTTCCGCCGCGCGGAGGAGGTCCTCCATCGCGCCCGAGTCGAGCGGACTCGGCCCGCCGTGTTCGAGGTCGAGCCACACGAAGTCGAGGCCGAGCTCGCCGTAGAACTCCACGAGCGTCGGGCTGTAGGTGTTGTCGAGGACGCCGAGCGCGACGCCGCCACTCTCGATTCGGGCACGAAGCGCGTTCGCGGCTGCTTTCTCTGCCATGTTCGTGATACAACACGTATCTGGAAAAAGGCGCGTGCCGCGAGCACCTCGGACGAGTGCCGGCGCGACCGGCGGTCAGTCGTCGCCGTCGGGCGCGTCCGTGTCGGGGGTCCAGCCGTCGCCGACGCCGACGAGGTGGTTCACGCTCCCCGCACCCTCACCCACGTCGGCCGGTTCGGCGAGGGTTGCGCGCGTGAACTCGATACCGTGCCGGACGGCGTCGGCGAGGTTGTCGCCGCGGGCGAGGCGGGCGGCGACGGCGCTCGAAAGCGTACAGCCGGAGCCGTGAGTCGCCGTCGCGTCGATGCGCGGATTGACGAACGTCGTCGTCTCCGTCGGCGTGACGAGCGTGTCCACCACGGTGTCGTCGTCGGTGGCGACGTGGCCGCCCTTCAGGAGCACGGCGTCGGCGCCCCGGTCGAAGAACCAGTCGGCGGCCTCGGAGACGGCTGCCGGCGAGTCGGGGAACACGCCCGTCAGCGCCTCGGCCTCGTCGGCGTTCGGGGTCGCGAGCGTCGCCCGCGCGAACAGGGCGTCGTAGGCGTCGACGGCGTCTTCGTCCAGCAGTCGGTCGCCGGAGGTGGCGACCATCACGGGGTCGAGGACGACCGGGCCGTCGTAGTCGGCGAGGCAGTCGGCGACCGTCTCGACCGCCTCGACGGTCGCCAGCATCCCGAGTTTGACGGCGGCGATGTCGAAGTCGTCGGCGACGGCCTCGTACTGGGCGCGAATCGACTCGGTCGGGAGGACGTGCGAGCCCTCGACGCCGCGGGTGTTCTGGGCCGTCGCGGCCACGATGACCGACCCGCCGTAGACGCCGAGCCGAGTCATCGTCTTCAGGTCCGCTTGGATGCCCGCGCCGCCGCCGGAGTCGCTGGAGGCGATGGTGAGGACGTACGGCGGCGTCCGCGGGTCGGGGGCGGCCCCCGGCATCTATCGGACCTCGATGCGGTCGATTCGGTCGGCGATGTCTGGCGTCGAGGCGTCCGCGAGTCCGGCGACCGCGTCGAGGAAGGCGATTTTGTAGCTCGCCGGGCCGCGGTAGTCGCCGAACGCGCCCTCGGCGGCGAGTTCGCCCGCGAGCCCGTAGGCTGCGGTCCCGGAGAGCGCCGCCGAAAGCGGGTCGTCGAGCGCGGCCTCGAACACGGCGAGCGTCACGCCGAGCATACAGCCGGTTCCGACGACCGCGCCCATCATCGAGTGGCCGGCGTCGACCTCGAAGGCGGCCTCCTCGGTGGCGACGATGTCGGTCTCGCCGGAGGCGACGACGACCGCGCCGGTCTTCCGGGCGCACTCGACGGCCGCGGCGGCGATTTCGGCGTACTCCCCGACCGACTCGACCCCGCGGACCTCGGCGTCGTCGCCGACGAGCGCGGATATCTCCCCGTAGTTGCCGTTGAGCACGTCAACGTCGAGGTCGGTGACGAGGCGGTCCGCGACCCGGTCGCGCGTCGGGGTCGCACCGACGCCGACGGGGTCGACGACGAGGGGGACGCCGGCCTCGTTCGCGGCGCGGCCGGCGGTCAGCATCGTCACCTCGCCGGACTCGCTCACGGTCCCCATGTTGAGCAGACAGCCGTCGGCGATGCCGACCATGTCGCCGACTTCGCGCTCGTCGTCGGACATGACCGGCAGGCCGCCCCAGTAGAGCGTGATGTTCGCCACGTCGTTGACAGTCACGTCGTTCGTGACCGAGTTGATGAGCGGTTGCTCGCCCGCGACGGCGGCGAGCGCCTCGTCCAGCGCCACGTCGGGGACGCCGCCCACGTCGTTCGCGTCGCCCGAACCGCCCGGTCCACCCGCGCCGTCCGCGTCGTCGCGTCCGCTCATCGGCGGTCCCTCCCGGCGGCGACCGAGTCGGCGAGATGGCGAGTCGCGTCGGTGGGGTCGTCCGCGGCGGTGATAGCCGAGACGACCGCGACGCCGTCGGCCCCGGCGGCGACCACGTCGGCGGCGTTGTCGGGCGTGACGCCGCCGATGCCGACGAACGGAATCGAGACGGCGTCCGCGATGGCCGACACCCGCTCGGTCCCGATTTCGGACTGCTCGGGGTCGGTGTCCTTCGTGTCCGTGGCGAACACCGCGCCGACGCCGAGGTAGTCCGCGCCGGCCTCCTCGGCGGTTCTCGCGCCCGTGACGGTCGAGACCGACCGGCCGACGATGGCGTCGTCGCCGAGCTGTTCGCGCGCGACCGAGACGGGCACGTCGTCGTCGCCGAGGTGGACGCCGTCGGCGTCGATGGCCGCCGCGATGTCGACCCGGTCGTTGACGACGAGGGGGACGCCCGCGTCGGCCGTCACGGCCCGAACCTCGCGACCGACCTCGTAGCGGTCGCGGGCGCTCGCGTGCTTCTCCCGGAGTTGAACGACGTCGACGCCGCCGTCGACCGCGGCCTGCACCACGTCCGGCGTCGACCGCCCGCCGGAGCGGTCCGACTGCGTCACTAGATAGGTTCCCATCGAGGTATTCATGAGTTGTATTCTGAGGTGATGTGGCGACGGGCAAAATAGTTCCTCCTCGCGGGTCGGAGTCGACTCGGCCGGCTTCGCGTCGAATCGGGTCGCGGTCGGTTCTCGGGGGGTGAGAGGCTGTGTGTGGGGTTATGCTGTGCGCGAACCAACAGGTATGCGGTGAGCTGTATGGGGACGATACTCGTCGCGTACGGGAGCAAAGAGGGACAGACCGAGAAGATAGCCGGGCGCATCGCCGAGGCGCTGGCGGCGCACGGGCACGACGCGAGGACCGCCTCGGTCGCCGATTCGGACGTTAGCGAGGCGCTCGCCGACGCCGACGCGGTGCTCGTCGGGTCGTCGATTCACGTGGGCGCGCACTCGAAACCGGTCTACGAGTTCGTCCGCGAGCACCGCGACGATATCGAGGCGCGGCCCAACGGGTTCTTCCAGGTGTCGCTGTCGTCGGCGCTCGACGACGAGGACGCCCGCGCCGAGGTCGCGACGTACCTCGACGAGTTCGTCGAAGAGAGCGGCTGGCACCCGGAGCGGATGGCCGCGTTCGGCGGGGCGCTTCGGTACTCGGAGTACGGCTTTCTCACCCGGATGATGATGAAGCGCATCGCCAAGGGGGCGACCGGCGACACGGACGCCTCCCGCGACTACGAGTACACCGACTGGGACGAAGTCGAGTCGTTCGCCGCCGACTTCGTCGAGTTCGTGGAGTCGACCGCGGGCACCGCCGCGGGAGGTGCGGCGGTCTGAGCGGGCGGTCTGACCTGCCCGGTGATTTCGATGAATTTCCGCACACTCGGCATCGTCGTCGTCGCCGCGCTCGTCGTGGTCGCGGTCGCGGCCGGCGGGCTCTGGGCGTTCGGCCGGCTTTCGTCCCTCGACTCCTACGGGAGCCAGTACGACTACAGCGTCCGCGTCTCGGCCGACGAGCCGATTTCGAACGTGACGGTCCTCGTGCCGCTACCCGTCAGCGACGGCTCCTCGGCCGTCGGTGAGGCCGTCGAGTCCCGCGAGTACCTGCTTCCGACGGGCTGGGCGTACGACGTGGTCGAGACGGAGTACGGCCCGATGCTCCGCCTCCGGGCCGACGAGCTTCCCGCCGACCCAACGTACTACCGGGCGGTCGTCGAGAACGACCGGCTCGTCCGCTGGGAGCCGATTCCGGCGAGCGAGTACAGTCGGAACGACTCCGACACGCTCCGCGTCGAACACGACGCCATAGACCTCAGCGCCGACGTGCGGGTGAACCAGTCCATCGACACGCTCGCGCCCGAGGGGACCGAACCGCTGTTCGAACCGCGCGAGAACGCCCGGCTCGTCCCGTGTGACTGGCCGAGCAACAGCGACGACACCCGGTGTTACGACTACGAGTCGATGCTGTTCGTCCAGTACGACGGCCCCGAGACGACGAACGTCTCGGTGAGCGTCGAACTCCGCGGCGCGAACTCGTGGTGGGTCGGCGGCTGGAACTACAACGAGTACGTCGACCACGTCGCCGCCTACGACCTCCCAGCGGACCGCCAGGGCTGGGTTGTCGCCGACGGCGAACTGCGAACCGGCGTCGGGAACTACCCCCGGAATCCGCCGCAGTAGGACGGGTTCTCACCCGGCTCAGCACACTCGGCCCGCGCGCGACGAAGCCGGTCCGCCGCGAACGACTACCGCTTCTGGCAAACATGGCGAGTCACACACAGGTTTTTGCTATCCTGCACGATTATACGTGATAATGTCTGGCGACGGCCCTTCGCGGGCGACCCGCATCGCGGCGGAGACGGACGACGAGGAACGAGGCGACTTCCGGCGGTTTCAGGAGTCGCGCGACTACGACGTGGTCGACGTAGCCGAGCACGCCGACCTCGCCGCCGACCTCCGGGAAGTCGTCTCCGGCGAGGTGCGCTTCGACGAGTACGCGCAGGTGCTGTACGCGACCGACGGGTCGATTTACCGAGCGCGCCCGGCGGGGGTGGTCGTCCCCCGCGACGAGGACGACGTGCGCGCCGCGGTGCGGACGGCGGCCGAGCACGACGTTCCCGTCCTCCCGCGCGGGGCTGGGTCGTCGCTGGCGGGACAGACCGTCGGCCCCGGTTGCGTCGTCATCGACTGCTCGAAGTACATGGACGAAATCGTCTGCGTGGACCCCGACGCGCGGCGGGCGCGGGTCCAACCCGGCGTGGTGCAGGACGACCTCGACGACCGCCTCGCCGACCACGGACTGAAGTTCGCGCCGGACCCCGCCTCCTCGAACCGGGCGACCGTCGGCGGCGGCATCGGCAACAACTCCACGGGCGCGCACTCGGTCCGCTACGGCATCACCGACGCCTACACCGAGGAGTTACGGGTCGTCCTCGACGACGGGTCGGTCGTCCACACCCGCGACGTGGTCGTCGGGAGCGACGAGTGGGACCGCATCGTCGGCAAAGACGACCGCGAAGCCGACATCTACCGGACCGTCCTCGGCCTCGTCGAGGAACACGAGGGGGAAATCGAGCGGCGGTATCCGAGCCTCAAGCGGTCGGTGTCGGGCTACAACCTCCACAAGGTCGTCTCCGAGACGGACGACGGCGAGACGGTCATCAACCTCTCCAAACTGTTCGTCGGCGCGGAGGGCACCCTCGGCGTCGTCGTCGAGGCCACCGTGTCTCTCGTGACGGTCCCCGAGGAGACGGCGCTCGTCCTCTACGCCTACGACGACCTCGTGGAGGCGATGGCGGCGGTCCCCGACGCCCTCGACTTCGACGCCAGCGCGGTCGAACTCATGGACGACGAGGTGCTTCGGATGGCCGCCGAGTCCAGCGAGTACGCGCAGTACGTCGAGGAGATTCCTGACGGGACGGCGGCGACGCTGATGCTGGAGTTCGACTCCGAACTGCACGACGACTTCGAGGCGGTGATTCGCGAGGCGAACGGCCACTTCCTGCGAGACGGCGACACCGAGGCCGGTGGCGACGCCGACGGCGGCGCGTTCGAGGCCATCGAGGCGTACACGCCCGAGGCGCAGGCGGACCTCTGGAAGCTCCGTAAGGCGGCGATTCCGCTTCTCATGTCGCTTCCGGGCGACCCGAAACCGTACCCGTTCATCGAGGACGCGAGCGTCCCGCCCGAGGAACTCGCGGAGTACGTCCAGTCGTTCGAGGAAGTGCTGGAAGACCACGGCACGTCGGCCGCGTACTTCGCCCACGCCGGCGCGGGGACGCTCCACATCCGCCCGATTCTGAACCTGAAAGACGGCGCGGGCATCGAGACGATGCGCGCCATCACCGACGACGTAACCGACCTCGTGTTGGACCATCGCGGAGCCTTCTCGGGCGAACACGGCGACGGGATGGCCCGGACCGAGTGGAATCCCAAGATGTACGGCCCCGAACTCTGGGGCGCGTTCAAGGAGCTGAAAACGGCGTTCGACCCCGACTGGCGCATGAACCCCGGGAACGTCGTCTATCGGGACGGTCCCTCCGACCCGGGTCCGGAGGGCGACCGCGGCGTCGGCGCGGACATGCGCGAGAACCTCCGGTACGGCGCGGCCTACCAGTCCATCGAGCCCGCGACGACGCTGGACTTCTCGGACGAGAGCGGCTTCTCCCACCTCGTCGAACTCTGCAACGGCTGCGGCACCTGTCGGCAGACCGGGTCGGAGACGATGTGTCCGACCTACCGCGCCTCGAAGGACGAAGCCGAGACGACCCGCGGTCGGGCCAACATGCTCCGCGCCGCAATCAGCGGCGACCTCCCGGAAGACGAGATTCACTCAGACCGGTTCCAAGAGGAGGTCCTCGGGCTCTGCGTCGGCTGTAAGGGCTGTCAGAACGACTGCCCGACCGGCGTCGACCTGGCGAAGCTCAAAGCCGAGGTGAAACACGCCCACCACACAGAGGCGGGCGCGTCGCTCCGCGAGCGCCTGTTCGCCCACATCGACCGGTTGGCGGGCGTCGGCAGCGCCCTCGCACCCGTCTCGAACTGGGCGGCCGAGCTACCGGGCGCGCGGGCCGCGATGGAGCGACTCGCGGGCATCGCCCCCGACCGAGCGCTCCCGTCGTTCACCCGCGACACGCTCGAATCGTGGATGGACGCGCGACGACCCCGCGTGCCGGCGTCCGAAGCCGACCACCGCGTCCTCCTGTTTCCCGACACCTACACGAACTACGTCACGCCCGAAATCGGGAAGGCGGCGGTGCGGGTGCTTGAGGCGGCCGGGGTCCACGTCCGCCTCGCGGAAGGGATCGAGCCGAGCGGTCGCGCCGCCTACTCCGGCGGCTTCCTCGACCTCGCGCGGCGGCGCGCGGGACACAACGTCGAGACGCTCCGCCCGTCGGTCGAAAACGGCTGGTCGGTCGTCTTCGTCGAGCCCTCCGACGCGGTGATGTTCCAAGATGAGTACGCCGACCTCCTGCCGGACGACGCGGTCGCCCCGGTCGCGGCGGCCGCCTACGGCGTCATGGAGTTCCTCGACACCTATCGGCTGGCCGAGGGGCTTCCGATTCGCGGCCGCTCGTCCGACGGCGACGCGGCCGGAACCGTCGCCTCCGCGGTCGCCGACGGCGGCGCGCTCGGCTCGCTCACCTACCACGGCCACTGCAACCAGAAGGCGCTGAACAAGGACCACCACGCGGTGGGCGTCCTCCGGCGGGTCGGCTACGAGGTCGACCCCCTCGATTCGAGTTGTTGCGGCATGGCCGGGAGCTTCGGCTACGAGGCCGAACACTACGACCTCTCGAAGGCAATCGGTGACATCCTGTTCGAACAGGTGGACGAGAGCCCGGGCGACGAGGTGGTCGCCCCCGGCGCGTCGTGTCGGACGCAACTGGAAGACAGGGACGACGCGGCGCGGCGACCGCCGCACCCGATAGAGAAGGTCGCGCAGGCGCTGTCGGGGTGAGCGGGCTACGCGAAGCACTCGGCTGGCCTCCAACGGGTCGGGGTCGCCCGCCGAGTCCTTTTCACAGCGTTCCGCAATCACATCCCTTTTGCCCGTTTGCGTGGCACGTGCAGTCAGACCATGTCCGATGCACCCGATGTCGGCGAACTCAGCCCGCCGAATCGCACGCTGATGGGCCCCGGCCCGAGCGACGTCCACCCGCGCGTGCTCCGCGCGATGTCCACGCCGCTCGTCGGCCACCTCGACCCGTCGTTTATCGACATCATGAACGAGGTGCAGGAGCTCATGCGCTACGCGTTCCGCACCGACAACAAGTGGACGATTCCGGTCTCGGGGACCGGGTCGGCGTCGATGGAGGCGGCCATCGGCAACCTCGTCGAACCGGGTGACACGATGCTCGTCCCGACGAACGGTTACTTCGGCGGACGCATGGAGTCGATGGCCGAGCGCGCCGGCGGCGAGGTCGTCCACGTGGACGCGCCGTGGGGCGAGCCGCTCGACCCCGCGGACGTGCAGGACGCCTTCGACGAACACCAGCCGGACGTGTTCGGGTTCGTCCACGCCGAGACCTCGACGGGCGTGAAACAGCCGGGCGTGCCCGAACTGACGAGCATCGCCCACGACCACGACGCGCTCGTCGTCGCCGACACCGTCACCTCGCTGGGCGGGGTCGAACTCGAAGTCGACGACTGGGGCATCGACGTGGCCTACTCCGGGCCGCAGAAGTGCCTGTCGTGCCCGCCGGGCGCGAGCCCGCTGACGCTCAACGACCGCGCGATGGACAAGGTGCTCTCGCGGGAGAAGTCGCCCCGCTCGTGGTACCTCGACCTGTCGCTCTTGGAGGGCTACTGGGGCGACGACCGCTCGTACCACCACACCGCGCCCATCACCAACGTCTACGCCATCCGCGAGGCGCTCCGTCTGGTCGCCGAGGAGGGCATCGAAGAGCGGTGGGCGCGCCACCGCCGGGTCGCGGGCGCGCTGAAAGCCGGCGTCGAGGCGATGGGCCTCGGCCTCAACCCCGAAGACGAGTACTGGCTGCCGAGCCTCAACGCGGTGCTCGTCCCCGACGGCGTCGACGCGGGCGCGGCCATCGACTACGTCCTCGACCACTACGACCTCGAAATCGCCGGCGGCCTCGGCGCGCTCGCGGGCGACATCTTCCGCGTCGGCTGTATGGGCCACTCGGCGCGGCCGGAGAACGTCTCGTTCCTCCTGACCGCACTCGGGGAGGCGCTGGAGGCGCAGGGCGCGGACGTGGACCCCGAGGCCGGCTTCGCCGCCATGCGCGAGCAGTTGCGCCAGTAGCGACCCCGAACCGGCGGCAATTCGATGTGAACCGCGGCGAAACTCGGCGAAACCGACGCAAAACGCCCGCCACGGTGTCCCGTATTCATGAGCGTCGCTCCGCGAGTGCCGACCGAAGCGATTCACCATGAACCGACGCAGACTCACTCTCGTCGGCGTCGCGCTCGCGGCTCTCGTCGCGACCGCGGGCCTCGCCGCGGCCGCACCGAGCGAGAACGCACAGCAATCGGGCCCCGAGGCCGGCCAGCAGGGGCCGCCCGGCGAACTCCCCGGACCGGCCCCGGAGTTCGTCTCGGACATCCACGACCTCGTTAGCGACTTCCTGAACGGGGCCCTCGACGGGTCGCTTGGGGGCTCGCTAAGCGACCTCGCCGACGACTTTTCGGGTGCGTAACTAAGTGCGACCCGAAGGTAGCCGGCAACTGAGCTGAACGACAGCCGTCCAAGACGAAGTTTCAATTCAGTTATGAGACGAACACTCCTCGTCGCCGCGACAGTTCTGGTCCTCCTCACGGCCGGCGTCTCGGCCGCGTTCGTGACCGGAATCGGACCGTTCTCCGACGACGACGCCGACTCAGACGAACCGTTCCCCACGCAGACGACCGCGCCGCCCGACGACGGCGATAGCGGCGATAGCGGTAGCAGCGACAGCGGAAGTAGTGACAGCGAGAGCGGAGACAGCAGTAGCGACGACGGAGACGGCGACGCGGCCGAAAGCGAATCGGTGCCGCCGTTCGGCGTCGTCGTCGACAACATCGAGAAGTGCGGCCAGACGTGCCGCGACGTGACGAGCACGATAACCAACCAGCAGGACGCCGATAGTTCCGGCGTCACCGTCTACAGTCGCATCTTCGTCGGCAACAGCACCGACCCGGACGACGAGGTCTGGCGCGGGTCCCAAGCGGTCGGCGGCCTCGCAGCCGGCGAGTCCTACACGACGACGAAGCGCGTCAAACTCTCGTACTCCGAGGCGTTCGCGGTCCGGCAGGCCGACGGCTGGATTACGGTCCAGACGACCATCGAGACCGACGACCGGACGCTGACGTACACGGAACAGCGCGACGTGGCGTAAGTCGCGCGAGGCCGCGGCGCGAGGCGCGGGCGCCGCCCACCGCTTCCGCAACGACTTTTCGCGCCGGCCGCAAAGCCGAGGTATGAACATCGAGGTTCGCGAACTGGCCGACCTCGGCACCGACGCCCGCCGCGCCTTCTTCGAGCGGGACGCCGGCGTCGGCGAGGTTCGCTCCGACGTGCGCGATATCGTCGAGCGCGTCCACCGCGAGGGGGACGTGGCGGTCCGTGAGTTCTCAAGCGAGTTCGACGGCGTTCAGGTCGGTAATATCGACGTGACCGACGCCGCCGAGCGCGCCTACGACGAAATCGACGACGACGTGCGCGAGGCCATCGAGGCCGCCGCGGCGAACGTCCGCGAGTTCCACGAAAAACAGGTCCCCGAGGACTGGCGCGAGGAGTTCGGCGACGCCGGCACCCGCGAACTCGGGCGTCGGTACCGCCCGCTCGACCGGGTCGGCGTCTACGCCCCCGGCGGCACCGCCGCCTACCCCTCGAGCGTCCTGATGGGCGTCATTCCCGCGAAGGTCGCGGGGGTCGAACACGTCGCGGTCGCCACGCCGCCCGCGGACCAGATGAACCCCGTCACGCTCGCCGCGATGCACGTCGCGGGCGCGGACGCGGTGTACTCGGTCGGCGGCGCGCAGGGCATCGCCGCGCTCGCCTACGGCACGGAGACGGTGAAGGCCGTCCAGAAGGTCGTCGGGCCGGGCAACAAGTGGGTCACCGCGGCGAAGGCCGAGGTCCGCGGTGACGTTGACATCGACTTCCTCGCCGGTCCCTCCGAGGTGCTCGTCGTCGCCGACGAGACCGCCGAGGCGCGGTTCGTCGCCGCCGACCTCGTCGCGCAGGCCGAACACGACCCGAACGCGTCGGTCGTCGCCGTCACGGACGACGCCGAACTCGCCGAGGAAGTCGTCGCGGAGGTCGAACGACAGGCGGGCGAGCGCGAGCGGACCGAGACCATCGAGGCGGCGCTCGAAGGCGACGCGTCGGGCGTCCTCCTCGCGCGGTCGATGTCCGAGGCGGTGCTGTTCGCCGAGGAGTACGCCGCCGAGCACCTGACGATTCAGGCCGACGACGACGAGGCGCTGTTGGACCGCATCGACTCCGCGGGGAGCGTCTTCCTCGGCCCGTACACGCCCGTCGCGGCCGGCGACTACGCCTCCGGGACGAACCACGTTCTCCCGACGGGCGGCGGCGCGAAGCGACAGGGTGGGCTCTCTGTCGACCACTTCGTCCGCTCGACGACGGTCCAGCGCCTCGACCGCGAGGGACTGTCGGAGCTTTCGGGAACGATTACGACGCTCGCCGAGGCCGAAGGGCTCGACGCGCACGCTCAGAGCGTCCGCGAGCGGTTCGAAGAGTAGGCGAACGCGGCTCGTTCGACTCGTTTTTCCTCGACTTGCGCCCGGTAGCCGAACCCTACCGGGCCGGCTCCGGGTTCCGCCTGCGCCACAGTTAACCGTTCCCACAGTATAGTGGGGCGTATGAGCACGGAATCCGCGAGTGGCGGCGGCGATGTGGCGGTCACGGTCACGCCCGCGGCCGCGGACGAAGCCGTCTCCCTCCTCGAAGGGGAGTCGATGGACACCGACGTGGCGGGCCTCCGACTGTTCGTCCAGCAGGGCGGTTGCGCCGGGCTGTCCTACGGGATGCGCTTCGACAACGAACCGGAAGACGACGACACGGTCGTCGAACAGCACGGTCTTCGGGTGTTCGTCGACCCCGCGAGCATGAACTACATCGGCGGCTCCACCCTCGACTTCGAGGGCGGCCTGCAGGGCGCGGGCTTCCACGTCGATAACCCGAACGCCGAGAGCAGTTGCGGCTGCGGCGAGTCGTTCCGGACGTAGGGACCAATTTCTTAAGCCACCCCCGCGCGAATCGGTGGCATGGCCGAACTCCAGACCCAGACCGTATCGAGCGGCAAGACTGTCTTCGTCGCCACTGACGAGGCCGAGCGCGGCTCGAAGGGGC
Source organism: Haloferax prahovense DSM 18310 (assembly GCF_000336815.1). GTDB lineage: Archaea > Halobacteriota > Halobacteria > Halobacteriales > Haloferacaceae > Haloferax > Haloferax prahovense. Next base: position 128,594 of record NZ_AOLG01000047.1, on the reverse strand, counting down.
CGTTCTACGTGGTGTACTCGACCGAGGACGCCGAGAGCCGATGGGGCTACCTCTGCGGTAACTGCGACTCGTTCGACACCGCGATGGACACGATGGCCCGCATCGAGTGCAACAACTGCGGAAACGTCAGAAAGCCCGAGGAGTGGGACGCCGCTCACGAGTAGTCGAGCGGCCGGCGCGACCGTTCGTCAACTATTGGTATGTCATACCGTGGCAATCTTTATCAGGGGTGCGGGTGTACGTAGACGTGCATGGCCCAGGCTTCGATGCCTCCCGTCCAGGAGGCTCGGTCGATATTCGGCCGGCTCGGCTACTCCGTCTCGGGCGACGGAACCGATATGCTGGCCGAACGCAAGTGGCGTACGGTCCACGTGACCGCACTGAGTTCGCGAGAAGCGACCGAATGCCGTCCGGTGCTCGCAGACGGCGGAACCGAGACACCGTATCGGTTCCGCTGCTTCGTGACGTGGGACGACCACATCAGCGCGCTTCGAGAGCGGCTTCGCGGTATCGACCTTCCATACGAGTGGGCAATCATCGGCGTGTCGAACGGTGGTGGGAACGACTACGAGGTCGTTCACGGAACGAACACGTAATCGAAACGGGGCGTCTTCGCCCAAACGTTTTCTCAGCCCGTCGCTAACGGACGGGCATGTCGCAGGCCGCACAGACGGAGCTGGCGCAATTCGTCCGGAGTAGACGGCTCAACGCGGTACTCGCGTGGCTGTTCGTGGGGTTCCTCGTCGCCGTCGCCGTCGGGAGCGTCGTCACCGGCGGCGACCTCGTCTGGGGCGGGTTCGCGGCCGTCGTCGCCGCGGTCACCGTCGTCCCGGCGGTCGCCTTCCGCGAACCGAGAGCGATGCTGCCGTGGGAGGTCGTCGCGCTCGCGTCGCTCCCGCTCGTCGCTCGCGTCCTCGTTCGGGGCCAGACCATCGGCGGCGTGACGTTCTCCGGACGCGTCTCGACGTACCTCGCGGTGGCCGCCATCGCGCTCATCGTCGCCGTCGAACTCGACGTGTTCACGCCGGTCCGGATGAACCACTCGTTCGCGGTCTTCTTCGTCGTCATCGCCACGATGGCCGCCGCCGGCGTCTGGGCGGTCGTCCAGTGGCTCTCGGACCTCTATCTCGGGACGCGCCTGCTGTTGAACGGCCGACCCGAACACGTCGTCGAGGCGGGGCTGATGTGGGACTTCGTCGCCGCCACCGTCGCCGGACTCGGGGCCGGGTTGCTGTTCGAGTACTACTTCCGCCGCCGGGCCGGCTCGCGCAAGCGGCTCCCCGAGGAGGTGGCGGATGTCGCCGAGGACGTGAGTCCGGCGGAAACTGACGACGACTCCACGAGAGAGGGCGGTGAGTCGTCGTGAGGGTTCGCTCGTATCTCCGCATCGACGCGCGACGCCAGCGCCAGCTCTCGCGGGCGATGCAGGTCGTCCTCGTCGGTCTCGTCTTCATCGGCCTCGACCGCGGGAACCTCGGCATCGTCGTCAACGCGCTCGTCGGCCTCGGCGTGACCTACCTCCCGGCGCTACTCGAACGCGACTACCGCATCCCGATGGACGCCGGGCTGACGCTCTGGATATCGACGGCGGCGTTCCTCCACGCGCTGGGTACGGTCGGTCTCCCCGGTTCGGAGACCAGTTTCTACGCGGGCGTCTGGTGGTGGGACCACCTCACGCACGCGCTGTCGTCGTCGGTCGTCGCGGCCGCCGGCTACGCGACCGTCCGCGCGGTCGACGAGCACACGGCGGACATCTACCTGCCACCGCGATTCATGTTCGTCTTCATTCTGCTTTTCGTGCTCGCGTTCGGGGTCTTCTGGGAGGTCATCGAGTTCGCTATCTCGGGGGTTGCCTCGCTCGCCGGCACCGCATCGGTGCTGACGCAGTACGGCCTCGACGACACGCTCCTCGACCTCGTGTTCGACGCCGTCGGTGGGGTCGTCGTCGCCATCTGGGGGACCGCACACCTCTCCGACGTAGTCGGCGCGTTGCAGAAACGGCTCGAATCAACAGCTCGTTGACATATTGGGGCGGCCGTCGGTCTGCCCAAGCCCCCCGATTTCGGGCGAATATCCGGAGTCCCGATATACATTTGTGTAGGCCCTGAGATGTTCACACCGATGTCGAGTTGGATTGGTGACGAGGACGAAGACGAGGGCGGAGACGCGGCCGACGCGTTCGAGGCGGTCGGCCGCCGCCGTCGGCTCCTCCAGGCGCTCTCGTCGGAGTCGCTTTCGAAGGCCGACCTCGTCCGCGCGCTCTCGGTCTCTCGGTCCACCGTCGACCGCGGCGTCGAGCGCCTCGTTCAACTCGGACTCGTCGAGCGGTCGAACGGCGGCTTCGTCGCCACGAGCGCGGGTCGCGTCGCCTTGGAGACGCACGACGAGGCGCTCCGGTCGATGGCGAACGTGCTCGACGCGAAACCGGTGCTCGACCGCCTCCCGGAATCGGTCAACCCGCCGCCCTCGCTGTTCCGCGACGCGGTCGTCTGCACCGGCGAGCTCCCGGCGATGGAAGCGTGCTCCCCCCTCGAGTTCGACCTCGGCGAATCGACGAGTCTCTCCGGGTTCAACGGCCCGTTCCTGTTCAGCATCTGGCCCGAAGCGCACGAGCAACTCGCGCGGCTCGGTGACAGCGCCACGCTCGTTCTCTCGGCGGAGTCCCTCGACTGGCTCTCGAACCGGTACCCCGACGGGCTCGACGCCATGGTCGACGCCGGCGTCCGCGTGTCCGCGGTCGAGGGCGACCCGTCGTACGGCGTCGTGGTCGTGGACCGACCGACGACGGCGTCGGTCACGCTCGTCGTCTACGACCACATGGGCGGGCCGGAGGCGCTGGTCGTGAGTTACGACTCCGCGGCCGTGGCGTGGGGTCGAACGCGCGTCGCGGCGCGAGCCGAGACGGCGCGTCCGTATCGGCCCGACGAGTGAGCCGCGCGCCGCCACGCACCGCCGCGCACCCTTCCGGCTCGTCCCGCCATCGCCGCCGAATCAGGGACGATTATTTGTGATAGTAAGACGAAGGGTCCGACGAGATGGTGTTCAAGAAAATCACCCTTGTCGGTCGGAGTGCAGAGAGTTTCGACGCCGCCGTCGACGACGCGATTAACCGCGCCGAGGAGACGCTCGCGGGCGTCCACTGGGTCGAAGTAAAGGAACTCGGCGTCGAACTCGCGTCCGTCGAGACCCGAGAGTACCAAGCCGAGGTCGAAGTCGCGTTCGAACTCGAAGGGGAAGACGGCGAGTAGAGACGACGCTCACTCGGTCGAGGCGATGACGGCCGCGCCGGTTCCGCGCCGTCTCGCCCGCCCGCGGGCCGTCCCGACGGCTTCTTATCCGCCCGCACCGCCACATTCGAGAAGCGAATGCCTCGGCTCCTCCACTACTCCGACATCGAGAACGTCTTCGACGACACCGAGCGCGCCGGCCGCCTCGCGGGTTGCGTCAGCGCCCTCGACGGCGACGACACGCTCGTGGTCGGCACCGGCGACAACACCGCGCCGGGCGTCCTCTCGCTCGTCGAGCGCGGCGGACAGGCGCTCGACTTCTACGACGCCGTGGACGCCGACCTCGAAACGTTCGGCAACCACGACTTCGACTACGGGCCGAGCCGGACCCGCGAACTCGTCGCCGCGAGCCGGCCGACGTGGGTCACGAGCAACGTCCACGGCGAGGACGGCGGCCGGTTCGCCGCCGCCGAGGGAACCGTCCCGCGAACGACCCGAGAGGTGGACGGGCTGACCCTCGGCTTCTTCGGCGTCACCGACCCCGCGACCGGCACTATCAACCCGGAGGCGGCCGACGTCGGCTTCTCCGACCCCTACGCGGCCGCCGCCGACGCGGCCGCCGCGCTCAGAGACGACGGCGCGGACCTCGTCGTCGCGCTCTCGCACCTCGGCAGCGGCGACGACGAACTCGTCGCCCGGTGCGACGTGGACCTCGTCCTCGGGGGCCACGTCCACGCCGAGCGCGACGACGTGGTCGACGGCGTGCCGGTCGTCCGCCCCGGCGCGAACGGCCACGTCGTCTGGGAGGTCCGCGTCGCCGCCGACAGAATCGAGACGGTCCGCCACCGGACCGCCGAGTACCGGGCCGACGAGGGGCTGGTCGCGGCGCTGGCGGGTCGAGTCGACGCCGCCGGCCTCGACGAGGTGCTCTGTCGAATCGACCGCCCCATGGACCGCGCCGAGGAGACCGTCGCAGCCGGCGAGTGCCGCGTCGGCAACGCAATCGCCGACGCCTACCGCTGGGCGACCGGCGCGGACGTGGGGCTGCAGAACAGCGGCGGCATCCGCTCCGGCCCGCCCATCGGTCCCGAGGTGACCCACGCCGACCTCGTGAGCCTCGTCCCCTTCGAGGAGCACCTCGTCGTCGCCGAGGTGACCGGCACGGAGCTACTGGCGGCGTTCGGGGCCGCCCGCGGGGCCGAGATGGGATTCGGCGAACCGGACTGGTGGCACGCCCACGTCAGCGGCGCGCGCATCGTCTGGGACGACGACCGCGACGAGGTCGTCGCGGCGTTCGTCGGCGGCGAGCCAATCGACCCAGAGGCGCGCTACACCGTCGCCACGAGCGACTACCTGCTCCACAGCACACAGGAGTTCCCGGCCATCACGCAGGCCCACCGCGTCGGCGAGTTCGAGATACAGCACGACGCGCTGGCGCGCTACGCCCGCGAGGTCGGCTTCGACGCCGCGGTCGAAGGGCGCATCGAGCGCCGGTCGGCCACCCGCGCCGACGACTGAGCGCGGTCGAAGGGCCGGAGACGGGCGCGCGTCCGCCGGCCAAGCCGACCGAGAGGGAAAGGTTCACGCACGCCCGGCGAGTGGTCTCGGAGTATGACACGGGTCGTGGTCCCGGTTCGGTACCCCCTCTCGAAGCACTCCCGGGCGACGCTCGAAGAGGCCGTCCGCGTCGCGCGCGAGCGCGACGCCGAGCTGACGGTCCTCCACGTCGACCTCTACCAGTCGAACCGCGGCGTCACGCGGACCGAACTCAAGCGGGCGGTCGAAGCCGAGTTCGGCCCGCTCGTCCGCGCGCGCTACGTGGTCCGCCGAGGCTTCCTCGTCGAGGAGACGATTCTCGAAGAGGTCGCCGCCGAGGAGGCCGACATCGTCGTTATCGGGTCGAAACAGGCGAGCCGCTGGCGGCGGATGCTCCGGCGGTTCCTCGACGACCCCGACATCGACGTGTTCCTCCGCGAAAAGCTCGACTGCACGGTCATCACCGTCCGCGCGGACGACTGAGCCGGCGACTCTCGGTTCGGATTCGTTTTTCCGCTTTCGACGCGGCCTCAGTCCCGACTGTGTTCGCCGTTTCTCGTCAGTCGTCGGCGGTGTTCGTCGACTCGGTGTCCGTCGACTCGGCGTCCGTCAACTCGGCGTCCGTCGACTCCGTGGCGTCGGTCGCATCAGTTGGGGTTTCCGGGGTGTCGACACCCTCGCCGTCAGAGACCTGCTGGACGGGCGCTCCCGGTGCCGGCGACGCGGTGGCGTGTCTCCGGTTCGCGGCCTCGTCGCCGGTGACGTGGAGGCTCCCGCTCGTCTCGTCGAAGACGAGGTGGGTGTGCGGGTAGGCGAACTCGACGGTCGCCTCGGACTCCTCGACGAGCGTCCAGAGCCGCGTCTGGACCTCTGACTGGATGCGACCGATTTTGTACGGCTTCAGCGCCCAGTAGCGGAGGCGCAGGAGGACGCCGTTGTCGGCGTAGGAGTTGATGTAGGCGGTCGGCTTCGCCGGGTAGCGGGCGCTCCCGATGCGGATGTCGGGGCCGCCTTCGACCACGGCGTCGCAGTCGCGGGCGGCGCGCTCGACGAGGTCGCGGGCGGCGTCGATGTCGGACTCGTAGGTGACGAGCACGTCGAGCGACAGGCGGGTCCGCTCGTCCTCCGCGGAGTAGTTGATGACGTCGCGGTCGCGGATGTTCGAGTTCGACATCACCAGAAACGTGTTGTCGAGGGTGAATATCTTCGTGTAGCTCAGGGTTATCTCGTCGATGAAGCCCTTCGTGCCGTCGTCGAGTTCTATCATGTCGCCGATTTCGAACGGCTGGTCCGAGAGGACGAACACCCCGTTGATGATGCTCCCGACGATGGGGGCGAGGACGATACCGAGCACCGCCGAGAACACCGTCACCGAGAGGACGATGTCGCCGAGTTCGAGGCCGAGGACGTTCGCCCCGAGGCCGACGCCGAGGAGGACGATGGTGAGCCGGACGATTCGGAGGACCGTCTGGGCGACACTCTGCCGCCGGAACTGCCGGGCGATCGGTCGTCCGAGCAGGCGGACGATGTACTTCGAGAGCCCGACCGCCAGGGAGACGATAACGAGAGCGACGGCGATGCGCCACCCCGGAAACAGGAGGTAGTCCGGCACGAACGCCGGCGGCTCGATTGCCGTCGACTGGAGCGGGGCGACCGCGACGTGACTCCCCGCCGTCAGCGTCCCGCCGACCGCATCCGACGCGTCGGCAACCCCCTCGACTCCGTCCATGGAAACCGCAACGGGGAGCGGTGAAAAAAGGGTTGTTACTCCGAGGGTTCCGGTCGCGGTGAACGGCTAAGTGTCACCGGGGCGTAGAGAGCGCATGAACCACGTGACGACGCCCGGACCGGACTTCCGCATCACCCACGAGACGCCGCCCAGCCGAGCGCTCCTCTGCGGCTTCTCGTCGTTCGGACTCGCCGGTCTCACGGCCGTCGACTTCATCGTCGACCACCTCGACCTCGAACAGACTGGCCACCTCACCGTCGAGGGCCTCCCGGCGGTGACTCCATTCGAGAACGGCCGCCCTCGGCATCACACCCGGCTGTTCTCCCGCGAGGACCTCGACGTGACCGTCCTCGTCGGCGAGCTGTTCGTCCCGGCCGTCCACGGCACCCAGTTCGGCAACGCCATCCTCGAGTGGACAGAGCACAATCAAGTCGAGGAACTCGCGGTCCTCTCGGGGATTCCGATGGCTCACGGCCCCGACGAACACCGCGTGTTCTACATCGCCACCGACGACTACCGCGAAGCGCGACTCGCCGACAGCGACATCCCTCCGATGGGTCGGGGCTTCTTCGACGGCACCAACGCGGCGCTCGTCGAGCGCGGCATCGGGTCGCCCCTCGGCGTCGGCGTCTACGTCACGCCGGTTCACGCTCAAGTCCCCGACGTAGAGGCGACGATTCGACTCGTCGACGCCGCCAACGAGGTGTACGACCTCGGCGTCGACTCCTCGCCGCTGGAGTCGTTCGCGGCCGAGGTCCAGCAGTACTACGCCGAACTCGCCGAGCGACTCCACGACAGCGAGGCCGACCTCCCCGACGACCGGATGTACATGTGAGCGCCGACCCGCCCGCCGTCAAATAGCGTCCGACAGCCGGTCTGCTACCGTTTGTGCCACTTGTTTTCGGAATTTTGTGCTACTCGGATTTCAGTAAATGATTTAGGTGATGCCGTACACGTCACGACCATGGCTGACGAACTGCGGCTCACCATGGAGCGAGTCGGTGAGCGCTTCAACCTCGGCGAGTACGAGATAGACGCGTATCTGGCCGTCCTCGAACACGGACAGTTGACGGCGAGCGAAATCGCCGACCGAACCAGCATCCCCCAGCCGCGGGTGTACGACACGGTCCGGAGCCTGTCGGACCGCGGCCTCGTCGAGCTCCGCGAGTCGCGGCCGATGAAAATCGTCGCAGTCGATCCCGACGACGCCTTCGCGAACGTCAAGACCTCGCTGGAGGAGCTCATCGAGGAGTTAGAGGCGCGCTACACCGCCCCGGCCCGCGACACCGAGGCCGTCTCGCTCGTCAAGTCGCGGTCGACCATCCTCCGCTACATCGAGGAGATTATCGAGGCCGCGGAGTACGAACTCGTGCTCTCGTTGACGCCCGACCTGCTTCGTCGCTTCCGCGATGACCTCGCGGCGGCCATCGACAGCGGCGTCAGCATCGACCTGCTCGTCACGCCCGCCTCCCGCGCGCCCGACCCGGACGAGTTCAACTACCTCGACGTGGCGACCATCGCCCGCGCCCGCCGCGGCATCACCTCGCCCGTCCTCGCGGTCGCCGACGGCGAGTACTCCATCTACGCGACCCAAGACGCCCTCCGCGACGACCGCGACCGCTACGGCGTCATCTTCAACCGCTCCGCGCTCGGCTTCCTCGTGAGCGGCTTCTTCGGGACCGTCCTCTGGAGCACCGCCGAGACCATCGTCGCCAACGGCAAGCGCCGGCCGTTCCCGCGCCGCTACGCCTCCATCCGCCGGGCCGTCAAGGACATCCGCGAGATAGAAGGCGACTTCTACGCCTCCGTCTCCGGCCGCGACATCGAGACCGGCGACCCCATCGTGGTCGAAGGGCGCGTCATCGAGACGGCCTTCGAGGACACGGAGGAGGTCGCGTCGCTCCACATCGAGACCGAAGAGGGCGTCGTCGAGGTCGGCGGGCTGGTCGCCGCGCTCGAAGACGTCGAAGGACAGGAGATTCTGCTCGGCCGCGACGAGGTTCCGAACCGCGACGAAATCGTCTGAAGCCGCGTCGTCAGTTTCCGCTCGCGTCTTTTCCGCTCGACTAGTCCCCGCCAGCGACGGCTACTCGTCGGGGAACTCGTAGACGACCGCGCCGCAGTCCGCACAGCCGAGGACCTCGTGTTCCGGCGAGTCGTACAGCCCCGCGGTGCCGCCGCAGCAGTTGCGCGTCGTCGTCTCCTCGACCGCGCCGCCGCAGTCCGGACAGACCTCGGTGAACATCCGCATCGGTTCCGTGGCCGCGAGCGCGACCATCGGGTCGACGCCGCGCTCGACGACCGTGTAGAGCGTCGCCACGTCCGCGATGGCCTGCGGCCGGGAAATCCACACGGACATCGAGGGGCCGTCTAGCGAGATGCCTCCGAACTCGGCGTCGACGGTCGCCTCGAACGGGACCGCGTTGGCGACTGCCTCGGCGAGTTCCTCGTCCGTGGTCTTCCGGAGCGTCGCCATCGTCGACTCCCACTCCTCGCGGGCGTCGTCGGCGAGGAACAGGCCGTCTTCCTCCTCGACGAGCACCCCGGCGTTCAGGAGCGTCGAGAGCATCACGTCGGGGTCGACGTTGGCGTCGAGCGACTCCGACCGGCGGTCGGGGGCGTCGACGCCGTGGTCGAAGTAGCCGGCGAGACCGAGCGCAGAGACGACTCGGGGCGCGAACGAGGGCGTGCCGGGGACGACGTAGCCCCGCAGGTACACTGCGAGCGCGCCGCCGACGAGGACGACGAAACCGACCAGCGGCGAGAGCACGCTGACCGCGAGGCCGACGAGGACGACCAGCGCGACGTTGACGGCGGTACACGGGAGACAGCGGTTCTCGCCGGTGTGTTCCGGGCGCTTGAGTGAGTCGATGACGGACATGGTGTGAAAAGTGGGACTGAGAGGTGTTCGCGTTCGCGGTGGTCAGTTCGCCGGGGGCGTCTCGGTCTCGACCGCGTCGAGGCGGACCGCCTTCCCCGTCTCCGACGAGCGGTAGATGGCGTCGATGACGCGCTGGACGGCGAGCCCCTGTTCGACCGTGTTGCGGCCGGGGTGTTCGCCCTCGGCGACGGCCGCGAGGAACGCCTCCTGTTCGGTCTTGTGGGTGTCGTTGTCCTGCGTCTCTACGTCGGCCGTCGAGAGGTGGTTGCCGCCGCCGACGCCGTCCTCGTAGAACTGGAGGTCGTGGCTCGCGCGGTCGAAGCGCACGCCGCCCTCCGTGCCGCGGAGGAAGAACTCGTCGTTGGTCGGGCGGTTCGTCGCCCACGCGACTTCGAGGGAGATGGTCGTCCCCTCCTCGGTGCGGATGAAGGCGCTCGCGGAGTCGTCCACGTCGAACGCCTCCGGCCCGACGTCGTCGCCCCACATCTCGACGAAGGTGTAGTCGTCGCGGTCGCCGAACTCCGAGCGGGTGACGCCGGAGACCTCGACGACCTCGGGGAAGTCGAGGAAGTAGAGCGCGAGGTCGATGGCGTGGACGCCGATGTCGATGAGCGAACCGCCGCCGGCGACTTTCTTGGAGGTGAACCACGACCCGCGGCCGGGGATGCCGCGGCGGCGGACGTAGTTGGCCTCGACGTGGGTGACGTCGCCGAAGCGGCCCTCCTCGTAGTGGTGGCGGACGACCTCGACGGGGTTGGCAAAGCGGTTGTTGAAGCCGACCATGCAGAAGCCGTCGGCCTCCTCGGCCGCCTCGGCGATTCGCTCGGCCGATTCGAGCGAGTGCGCGAGCGGCTTTTCGAGCAGCACGTCGAGGCCCGCGTCGAGCGCGGCGACGGCGTACTCCTCGTGGAAGCGGTTCGGCGTGGTGATGATGACCGCGTCGACCTCCCCGAACAGCTCCGACTTCTCCTCGTAGGTGTTCACGTCGTACTTCTCCGCGAAGCGGCGACGGGCGTCCGCCTGGATGTCGAGGCCGCCGACGAGAGTCGCGCCGAGGTCGGCGAGGCGGTCTGCGTGGTGGTGTCCGATGTTTCCGAGTCCGACGATACCGACTCGGACCGATGATTCCGTACTCATGATTCGATGATTAACTACAGGTGGTGTTAAGTTTCACGTTCTTTGGTCTGAATTGCCAGAATCGACCGCGAGCGCCCGGTCAGACGGCGTTCGGGACGCGGGGTGAGGCGAACGACGAGGCGGGACGAGGCGACTGGCACGGGTCGAGACTGGGCGTCAGTAGAGCTGTTCTTCGCGCTCTTTGCGCTCTTCCTCGCGGCGCTTTTCCTCCTTGAGTCGGCGTCGCCCGCGGAGGTACTGCTTGCCCTTCGGGATGAACTTGTTCTTCAGGTCGAGGAGGAACGAGACGATGCCGTAGGCCCAGAAGAAAAACAGGACCGTCATCCCGCCGAGGTAGAACAGACCGAGTTCGTTGACCATGGATGTGTGATGTGGTGTGGCTCCGATAAGCGTTGTGCGGGCTGTGCGAGTTGCGAGCGGGCGACCGGAGACGAACCGACACGAGCCGTTTTACGGGCGCGTCAGTCGTCGCTTTCCGCTTCCGTGCCGGGCGCGCCGCTCGTCTGGACGGGCGTCTCGATGCCGTGGCTGATGGCCTCGCCCGTCTCGGTGTCGAAGAGGTGGACGCGCGAGCGGTCGAGGACGACCGTCACGTCCTCGTCCTCCTCGATGTCGGTGTCGGGTGCGACGCTCATCAGCAGTTGGTCGTTGGCGACGCCGCTCGTGTCTTCGAGGTTCGTCTCGGCCGACTCCGAGAGCTTCAGGTAGACGAATATCTCGTCGCCCATCGGTTCGAGCACGTCGGTCACGGCATCGATACTGTGGCTGGGGTTCGACACGAGCGCCTCGTCGCCGACGAGGTACACGTCCTCGGGGCGGATGCCCATCGTGACGTCGGTCCCCGCCTCGATGCCGAGGTTCGCGGGGTCGAACTCCACGTCGATGTTGGTCGAGACGAACCCGCCTTCCGTGACCTCGCCGTTGAGGAAGTTCATCGACGGCGAGCCGATGAAGCCGGCGACGAACAGGTTCGCGGGTTCGTTGTAACAGACCAGCGGCGGGTCGATCTGCTGGAGCTGTCCCGAGTCGATGACCGCGATGCGGTCGGACATCGTCATCGCCTCCGCCTGGTCGTGGGTGACGTAGATGATGGTCGTGTCCAGTTCCTTGTGTAGGCGCTGGAGTTCGGTCCGCATGTGGACCCGGAGCTTCGCGTCGAGGTTCGCCAGCGGCTCGTCCATCAGAAAGACGCCGGGATTGCGGACGATGGCGCGGGCGATGGCGACGCGCTGTCGCTGCCCGCCGGACATCTCGTCGGGCATGCGTTCGAGCATTCCCTGGAGTTGAACGATTTCGGCGGCGCGCTCGACGCGGCGCTCGATTTCCTCCTTGTCGTAGTTGCGGAGGCGGAGCCCGAAGGAGATGTTGTCGTAGACGTCCATGTGGGGGAACAGCGCGATGTTCTGGAACACCATCGCGACCCCGCGGTCCTTCGGCGGGAGGTTCGTCACCTCGCGGTCGCCGATGAACACCTTCCCCTCGGAGGGGATGGTGAGGCCCGCAATCATCTCCATGGTCGTCGACTTCCCGCACCCCGACGGACCGACGAGACAGATGAATTCTCCGTCTTCGATGTCGAGGTTCATGTCGTCGACCGCCGTTACGTCGTCGTAGTACTTGCTTACGTGTTCGAGTGTTACGTCTCCCATGGTTACTCCTTCAGCGCTCCTGCAGTCAGTCCACTCACGATGCGTTCCTGCGCGATGATGACAAGGATGGCCACGGGTAAGACCCCCACGATGGAGGCGGCGGCCATCAGGTTGTACGGGGTGTCGAACTGCCCCTGATACTTCAGGATACCCGCGACGATGGGCGCCCACGAGTCGGCCTCGCCGTTGTTCATCAGGAACGAGAAGAAGAACTCGTTGTAGACGCTGATGAACGTGAGGACGCCCGCGGTCGCCACGCCGGGTGCCGAAAGCGGCACGATGACGCGGAACAGCGCGCCCNCCCGCGCCGCGTCCTCCAACCCGTCGGGAATCTGCCCGTAGAAGGTCGTGAGGATGAATATCGACAGCGGCAGGAACAGCGCGCTGAACGGGAACACCATCGGTGCCGGCGTGTTGAACAGGTCCGGCGTCGATATCGTCACCATCCCGATGCTAATCGCCGTGTTCCCGGTGAACAGTTCGAAAAGCGGGATGAGGAACGCCGCCGGCGGGAAGTAGCTGATGGCGAGGATGCCGAGCATCAGCACGCCCTTTCCGGGGAACCGGAGGCGGCCGAAGACGTACCCCGCGAGGCTGGCGATGAGCAACACGAGCACGGTGGTCGTGATGCCCAGCACGAAGCTGTTGAACATGTACAGGTGGAACGGCACCCGTTCGAACATCGCGAGGAACACCTCGGGGTTGAACCCCTTCGGTACGAGCCCCATGTTGGCGATGAGGTTGTTCGGCGTGAGCGCGAGCACGAGCAGCCAGTAGAACGGGAACAGGGTCGTCACCAGGAAGAACAGCATCGCGACGTAGAACATCGCGCGGTAGACCCTGTCGGGGTTCTTGATGGCGGAGTCGACCCAGCGGCCGAGCGGCCCCTGTTCCATGTCGGCGTCGTCGGAGCCGATGCCGGCTCCCGAAGTTTCGCTGGACATCTTAGAGACCCTCGCTAGCGAAGTTCACGATGTACACCGAGACCACGACGGCGATGATGCCCGCGGTGACGAACGCAACGGTCGCCGAGGTCCCGTACAGCGGCGTGTTGAACGTCGTGACGACGAGACACGACAACGACGGGACCGTCTGGCAGCCGGCCATGGTCTGGATGATACCGTAGACGCGCATCGCGTCGATAGTGCGGAACAGCATCGCCACGAGCACCGTCGGCAGGATGAGCGGGAAGGTGATGAGCTTGAACTGCTGCCAGCGCGACGCGCCGGCGACCTTCGCCACGTCGTACAGCGACCGGTCGATGCTCTGCATCCCCGCGAGGATGAGAAGCGCCATGAACGCCGAGGTCTTCCACACGTCGGCCACGATGATGAGGAACAGCGCGTCGGCGGTGTTCCGAAGCGGCGTCGTGCCGATGAGACCGAGCTGGTTCAACAGCGCCGGGTTCTCGCTCGTGCCGACGAGGAATCCGATGTTCGGCTGGAACATCAGGTACCAGATCATCCCCTGGATGACGATAGGAACGGCCCACGGGATGATGATGGCGACGCGGACCCAGCGGCGACCGCGGAAGTCCTGGTCGAGGATGAGCGCCTGACCGAAGCCGATGAGCGTTTCGAACAGCACGCTGAACACGGTGAAGATGAGCGTCACCGCGAGCGCGCTGGAGTAGATGTTCGTGACGAAGGGGAACTCCGAGCTGAACGTCGGGAGGAACTGCGACGGAAGCGCGTAGTTGCGCGCGCCGGTGAACAGGTCCACGTAGTTCTGCAGTCCGACGAACTCGCCGAGTCGCGCGGTCCCCGTCAGCCGGTCGGCGAACAGCGACATGCTGAACGTCGAGACCAGCGGGTAGACGGCGATTACCCCCAAGAGGACGAGTGCGGGCGTCAGAAGCAGGTACGCGAACTGCGTCTCGGAAAGCGACTCCATCCAGTTGATGGCCGAGGCGTACGGGCCGCTCCTCCGGGTGTCGGAAAGTGTCTCCCCTGATTGTTGTTCGGTAGCCATGTCAAATGATAACGTGTATGTTTGTTACGTCTCGGTAAAGACGTTGCTCTACGCGTTCTGCTCGATCTGTTCGAGCTGTGATGCGAGGTCGGACATCGCCTGTTCGGGGGATTTCTCCTGGGCGAACGCGGCGTTGACCTCCTGGGAGATGCGGCCGGACTGCTGCGGCCAAACGACGGTGACCGGGCGGGGAATCGCGTTCTCGCCGGCGACCTTCAGGGCGTCGAGGTAGCGGCCGATGATGGGCACCTCGGCGGCCTGGTCGGATTCGAGCAGCGACGGGCGCGGCGGAATCCAGCCGATGATGCGGAACATGTCCAGCTGGAACTGCTCGGTCTGCATCGTCCGAAGCACCTGCACCGCGGCCTGCTTCTGTTCGTCCGAGGAGTTCGGGTTCATCGTCATGTGCCAGCCGCCGAGGGCGGCGACGGGGCCGCCGGTGCCCTCGTACTGGGCCTCGTCGGCGGTGACGCCGTACGGAATCGGCATGACGCCGAGGTCCTCGCCGAAGCCGGTCTGGTCGTTCTCCTCCGACGGCTCCGCGCCGTTGATGACGATGGAGTACGGCCAGTTGCGGTGCATGACCGCGTTGCCCGTCGTGAAGGGCTGTCGGGACGGGTCCTCGGTCCACTGGAGGACCGCCTCGGGCGAGATGCCGCCCGTGATGCCGTCGAGGGCGTACTCGTCGTCCTCGCCGTGGATGAGCGTCCGGACCATCCGAATCGCGTTGATGACCGGCTCTTCTTCGACCGTGATGGGGCGGTCACCGATGGGGCCGAACAGGTTCTCGCGGCCGCCGAAGTACGCGCCGCCGTACGAGGTCATGAACTCGTTGAAGTCACAGCACGACAGGCCCTCGTAGACGTTCGCCTGGAACGTGAACCCGTTCTCGATGTCGGGGTTGGCGTCGAGCGCCTCCTTCGTGACGCGCGAGAAGTCTTCCCACGACATGGACTCGGTCGCCCACGTCGAGAAGTCCTCGTCGGTGTAGCCCGCGTTTCGGAGCAGGTCCTTTCGGTACTGGACCGTCGGGAAGTCGGGGAACAGCGGCTGGCCGTAGAGGTCGCCGTTCGACCCCTTCGCCGTCGAGACGCTGGCCTCGAAGTACTCCTCTTCGATGGTACTGGTCATCTCCTCCGGGAGCGACTGCGAGAGGTTCTGCAGTTGGTTCCGCGCGATGAACGGAATCGTCCACCCGCTGTCCATCATGAGCAGCGTCGGCTCCGAGCGACCACCGGAGAGCCACTGCTGGTACTGTGCCTGCCGGTTGTCCGTCACCTGCGACCCGGCGAGGATGTCGATATCGATGTTCTCCGGGAGGCCGGCGTCCCGGAGCGCCTGCACGACTTCCTCTTCCGCCTCCGCGACGCGGGTGTCGGCGGCCCACTGAAGCGTGATGTCGTCGGTGGTCTCTTCGGTGTTAATCGGCGTGTCGGTGTCGGTGTCGGTGCCACCGTTTCCGCCGCCGTTGCCGTCTCCACCGCCGGTGCTAATGCACCCGGCCAGTCCGACGGCGACGCCCGATGCGCCGGCCGCCTTCACAAAATTGCGTCGAGAGACGCCAGTACGCTTGCCCTTGCGTGAGTCAGCATCAACCATTACAGTCTGTATTCTACAATTAGTGATTATTTATAGTTTTGGTGCTGGCCACTACCGGTGTTGTAGTAAATTACTTGTCAATAGTCTCGGCAGTCCGGAATTCAATCAATAGAGTATTTGTAACGATTGTTTATAAAATATAGCGCCGTTGACGCTTAGTCTTTACCCGGCGCGGGCCACCGCGGCGTCTTTGGGGCTTCGATTCGCTCGATATCGTTTTCACTCAGGTCCACGTCGAGCGCGCCGACGTTCTCTTCGAGGTGGTCGAGTCGGCGCGGCCCGATGATGGGCGCGTCCACGACGGGTTTGTGGAGGAGCCACGCGAGCGACACCTGCGCGGGCGTCGCCCCTTTCTCCTCGGCGAGCGAGCGAATCGCGTCGAGGATGCCCCAGTTCTCGTCGGTAAAGCGGTTCGACGTGTACTCGTCCGAGTCCGCGCGCGTGTCCGCCGGGACCTCGGCGTCGCGCTCGTACTTGCCCGTGAGGAAGCCGCCCGCGAGCGGCGACCACGGGATGACGCCGATGCCCTCGCCCTCGCAGACCGGAAGCAGGTTCGCCTCCTCGTGGCGGTCGACCGCGTTGTACTCCGGTTGCATGCAGGCGAAGCGTTCGAAGTTCTCCACGTCGGCGGTGTACAGCGCCCTCGTGAACTGGTACGAGGTCATCGTGCTCGCGCCGACGTAGCGGACGAGCCCCTCTTCGACGAGGTAGTCGAGCGCCGAGAGCGTCTCCTCGATGGGAACGCCGTCGTCCCAGCGGTGTATCTGGTAGAGGTCGATGTAGTCGGTGCCGAGTCGGTCGAGGCTCGCGTGCGCCTGGTCGATGATGTGCTTGCGCGAGAGCCCGGACTTGTTCGGCCCGTCACCCATCGGGAAGTAAACCTTCGTCGCGATGGCGAGCTCCTCGCGGTCGCGCTCGGCGATGGCCTCGCCGACGATTTCCTCCGACTCCCCGCGGGAGTAGGCGTTCGCCGTGTCGAGGAAGTTGATGCCGGCGTCGAGCGCGTTGTCGAGGAGGTCGAGACTCGCCTGCCTGTCGTTCATCATCCACTCCGCGCTGGAGCCGAAGTTCATACAGCCCAGACAGAGCCGTGAGACTTCGAGGCCGGTGTCGCCGAGGTAGGTGTACTCCATGTCGGTCACACCGCTTCATACACGAACGTCAATGATAAGCATACTCACATCACGGACGTGAGAGAAACGACCACGGCCGTGGGGAGACGTAATGGCTTTACCCGCGCCTCTGGAACCCGAGATGTATGGACGGGCGCACTCGTGAGTACCTCGAAGGTCGCTTCGGTGACTACTACCGGAGCACCGACGTTCCGCTCCCGCCCGCGCCGGGCGAACGGGAGTGGGGGGTCATCCCGTGGTCGGCCGGCGGCACGCGGATGCACCGCCACCAGTCGCTTCTCGACCTCGGCGACCTCTCGGACTACCTCGCCCGGAGCGCGCCCCGGCACGTCTACTTCTCGTCGGCCCGGTTTTCGGACCCCGGCGCGGCCTCGATGGACGACAAGGACTGGCGCGAGGCCGACCTCGTCTTCGACATCGACGCGGACCACCTCCCCGGCGTCGACCCCGAGACGACGGGGTACGCCGATATGCTCGACGCCGGGAAGGAGGCCCTTCTCGACCTGCTGAGCCTCCTCGAAGACGACTTCGCGTTCGAGGAGATGCAGGCCGTATTCTCCGGCGGCCGCGGCTACCACGTCCACGTGCGCGACGAATCGGTCCGCGGCCTCGACAGCGAGGCCCGCCGCGAGGTGGTCGATTACATCCGCGCCATCGACCTCGACTTCGACGCGCTCGTCGAGACGCGACAGCACGGGACGACGACCCAGCGCGTCCTCCGAACCGAGGGCGGGTGGGGCCGGCGGACCCACCGGCGACTCCTCGCGTTCGTGGACGCGCTGTTGGAGATGGAAGAAGACGCCGCGCTCTCGCGGTTGAAGGAACTCGACGGTATCGGCGACGGGCGCGCGAAAACGATTCTCGGCGCGTTCCGGAACAACCCCGACGCCGTCCGCGAGGGCAACGTCGAGGCCGGCGGCCCGGGCGTCCGGACGCTGGTCGAGGCGCTCGCCCACGAGACCGTCGAGGACGAGACCTCGCCGATAGACGAACCCGTGACGACCGACACGAAACGGCTGATTCGCCTCCCGAAGAGCCTCCACGGCGGGTCGGGACTCGTCGTCGAACCGCTCGACCGCGACGAAATCGACGACTTCGACCCCCTCTCCGATGCGGTCCCGGACCGCTTCCGCGGCCGCGACATCGCCGTCAGAGTGACCGACCCCGGCGAGGTCGAGTTCGACGGCGATAGCTTTACACTCGACTCCGGCGTGCAGTCGGTAGACGAGAGCCTCGGCGTGTTTCTCATGACTCGCGGTCGAGCCGAGAAGGTGACAGAATGAACGTAGACGACCTCAGGAGCGTGCTTCGGACGGAGCGACAGAAAGACAGCCTACAGCACCTCCGCGAGTCGTTCTACGAGGACGTCGCGGAGTTCATCGCCGAGCAGAAGGCGAAACGCGAGCAGAAGGCCGAACAGCTCGGCACCCACTACTCGCCGGAGATTCGGCGGCTCACGGACGAAATCGAGACCGCGGAGGAGGTCGTCACCTCCATCTACGAGCGCCGCGTCGGCAAGGTCGTCAAGGCCGCGAGCTTCGCGGCCGCGGGGATGTCCTCCGAGACGGACGGGCTGACCCACGAGGAAAAGCGGCTGTTCGACGACCTCGTCGACCGCATCGAGGAGAACCGCGGCACGGTGCTCTCCGCGCTCGAAGACGTGTCGGCCGCCGACTCCCCGAAGGACGCCGTTTCCGCGACCGACGTGACGACCGCGGAACCGGGCGCGCCCGGCGATTCCGGACCCGCGGTTCCACCGGACGAACCCGACCCGGAGACCGCGCCGACCGGCATTGGCACCGACGCTGACGGCTCCGAGACCCCCACCGGCGACTCGGCCGCGGGCGACGTGCTCGCGGACGCGATGGGCGGCGGAACCGGCGACGACGCTTCGGGCGCGCAGTCGACGCCCCAACCGGACCCCGGCCGACCGGCCACCGAGGCCGCCGCGGTGTCGACCGATTCCGGCCCCTCGGACTCCGGTCCCGCGGTTCCGCCGGACGAACCAGACTCGGAGACCGCGGCCCCGTCAGCGGGCGATACCGACACGGTTGAACCGTCCGCCGACGACCCGCTTTCCGGTCTCGCCGACGAGCGCGAGACGGTCCGCATCACCGCCGACGTAGGGACCATCCTCGGCGTCGACGAGCGCGAGTACGACCTCGCCACCGAGGACGTGGTGACGCTTCCGGCGGCCAACGCCGACCCGCTGGTCGAGCGCGGCGCGGCCGAGAAACTCGACTGAGAAAGACCCTTCTTTCCGCCGCCGGAACTGGTGGCTATGCTCGACATTGGCGACGACGCCCCCGACTTCGAACTGCCCGACCAGCGCGGCGACCTCGTCTCGCTTTCCGACCTCCGCGGCGAACACGTCGTGGTCTACTTCTACCCGCGCGCCGACACGCCGGGCTGTACCACCGAAGCCTGCGGCTTCCGCGACTCGTGGGACGAGTTCGAGGAACGCGACGCGACGGTTCTCGGCATCAGCGACGACCCCGTTTCGGACCTCGACTCGTTCGCCGAGAAGTACGACCTTCCCTTCACGCTCCTGTCGGACGAAGACGGCAGCGTCTCCTCGGCGTACGGCTCGTACGGCGAAAAGAACATGTTCGGCAAGACGTTCGACGGCGTCTTCCGCAACTCGTATCTCGTCGGCCCCGACGGGACCATCGAGCGGGTCTACGAGGGCGTCTCGCCCGACGGCCACGCCGACGAAATCCTCGCCGATCTCGACGAACTGGACGGCTGAACGGGGACGCCGCCTCGACCGGGCGACTGCCCCGCCCCGGCGGACCGTCCGGTTTCCGTCTCGCGTCGAACCGACAACTACTGACCGAGTACATTCTTTACAAACGACGGGAGACACACCGCATTTCCGGTGAAATAAACGTAGAACTCGTTGATTATTGCGTATCCCGAGAACCGCGTACCACTACGTAGCAGATGGGAGTGATATGAACGTGACGGTCGCGGTGGCCCGTCGGGTGGTAGGTCGGATGAACGCGACCGCGAACCGCCCGGTCGGTCCGCGGCCGACGGTGCCGTCGCTCGGCGGTCGAGTTCGAAAAATCGTCGGAATCGCGAGGGTCGTCGGGGTCACGTGGGAGTTCGCGCGACGGCCGCGGGCCGCTTACTGGAAGGTGCGGCCGACTTCGGTCTCGCGGTCGCGTTCGACCTCGCTCTTCTGGAAGCGCTCTTCGATCTCCTCGTAGCGGCGGCGCACGTCGTCGGTGACGCTCGCGCCGATTTCGTCGAGGGCGTTCTCGAAGTGTTCCATCGTCACGCGGACGTTACCGACGCTCTCGCCGATGTCCTCCTTCTCGACGCTCCGGATGAACTCGCGGGAGGCGTTCATCGACGCCTCGCGGGCGAGCGCTTCGAGGTCGGCACCGACGTAGCCGTCGGTCTTCGACGCGATTTTATCGAGGTCGACGTCGTCAGCCAACGGCTTTTCGCGGGTGTGCACGTCGAGGATGGCGCGGCGGGCGTCCTCGTCGGGGACGGGCACGTGGACGTGGCGGTCGAGGCGGCCGGGGCGCAGGAGCGCCGAGTCGATGAGGTCCGGCCGGTTGGTCGTCGCGATGACGACCACGTCTTCGAGCGCTTCGAGGCCGTCGAGTTCGGTGAGCAGTTGGGAGACGACGCGCTCGGTGACGCCCGAACTCGACGAGTCGCGACCGCGCTCGGTCGCGATGGAGTCGATTTCGTCGAAGAACACCACCGTCGGGGCGTTCTCGCGGGCCTTCTTGAACACCTCGCGGACGCCCTTTTCGGACTCCCCGACGAACTTGTTCAGGAGTTCGGGGCCCTTGATGGAGATGAAGTTCGACTCCGCCTCGTTGGCGACGGCCTTCGCCAGCAGGGTCTTCCCCGTCCCCGGCGGGCCGTACATCAGGACGCCCTTGGCGGCGTCCATGTCCATCTGCTGGAACACCTCGGGGTATTCGAGGGGCCACTGGATGGTCTCGCGGAGGCGCTCTTTCGTGGGTTCGAGTCCGCCCACGTCCTCCCACGTCACGTCGGGAACCTCGACGAACACCTCGCGGAGCGCCGAGGGCTCGATGCTCTTGAGCGCCTGTCTGAAATCGTCTTCCGTGACCTTGAGGCCTTCGAGCACCTCGGCGTCTATCTCCTCGGCGTCGAGGTCGAGTTGCGGCCGGATGCGCCGCAGGGCGTGCATCGCCGACTCCTTGGCCAGCGATTCGAGGTCCGCCCCGACGAAGCCGTGAGTGCTGTCGGCGTAGGCGTCGAGGTCCACGTCGTCGGTCAGCGGCATGTTCCGCGTGTGGACCTGCATGATTTCCTTGCGTCCGTCGCGGTCCGGCACGCCGATTTCGATTTCGCGGTCGAAGCGCCCGCCGCGGCGGAGCGCGTTGTCGATGGCGTCCACGCGGTTGGTCGCGCCGATGACGACGACTTCGCCGCGCTCGTCGAGGCCGTCCATGAGCGACAGCAGTTGGGCGACGACGCGGCGTTCCACGTCACCGCCGGCCTCGCTGCGCTTGGGCGCGATGGAGTCTATCTCGTCGATGAAGACGATGGCGGGCGAGTTCTCCGTGGCCTCCTCGAAGATTTCGCGGAGTTGCTCTTCGGACTCCCCGTAGTATTTCGACATGATCTCCGGGCCGGAGATGGTGTGGAACGAGGCGTCGATTTCGTTGGCGACGGCCTTCGCGATGAGGGTCTTCCCCGTGCCCGGCGGGCCGTGCAGGAGAACGCCCTTCGGCGGCTCGATACCGAGGCGCTTGAACAGCTCGGGGTGGCGCATCGGGAGTTCGATCATCTCACGGACCTGTTCGAGCTCCTTGTCGAGGCCGCCGATGTCCTCGTAGGTGACGGAGGGACCGCCGTCGTCGCCCGGCGCGGAGTCCTTGATCTGCTCGGCGGGCTTCTGGCTCACCTGGAATTCGGTGTTGTCGGTGACGACGACGGTGCCGTCCGGGTCGGTCGACGCGATTTTGATTGGCACCGACTGGTTCGACGCGCTCATGAAGCCGAAGCCGAGCGGAAGCTGGACGCTCTGGCCCTGCGCGACCGGCTGACCGGAGAGCTTGTCGCGGATGTAAGTCCCGATGTTACCGCCGATGCGGAGGTTCTGCGGGAGCGCGATAGTGACGCGCTTTGCGGGCTTCACGTCGGCTTTCTCCACGTCCACGCGCTCGTCGATGCCGACGCCGGCCTGCTGGCGGAGACGACCGTCGATGCGGATGATGCCGGTTCCCTGGTCTTCGGGGTAACCGGGCCAGACGCGGGCGATGGCGGTCCCGTCGTTCGGACCGTCGATGCGGATGAAATCTCCGCCTTCGAGGTCGAGTTCCGCGGCCGCGGCTCGGTCGATAGCGGCGAGTCCGCGACCGGCGTCCTTCTGTTTGAGGGGTTTGACGATGAGTTTCATTTACTTGGTGAGGGTGATGGTGAGCACGCCGTTTCGAACCGCCACGTCGGCGTCGCCGCCGGCGGGGAGTTCGAACTCCGTCTCGGTCACGCGGTCGCCGAGGTCGGCCACGACGATGGCCGTCGACCCGACGATGTCCACGTCGACCTCGTCTTCCGAGAGGCCCACGTCGGCCGCGATGACCCAGCAGTCTTCGTATTCGTACCGGCGAATGAACCGCTCGTTCCCGCCGGCGAACTGTTGCATGCTCATGGTAAGTCTAACCCAAGGTTAGCGTTTTGAATATATAAATCTTTCTCTGACGGATCGGGTGACGACACCGATATGCCGCATTTCGGTTGAATTGCGGTTCACAGTCGTCACGCCTCACCGTGCTATTCGCGGCGGAGTAACCTCAAACTAGTGGCCACGGCAGTCGCCCGCACGGCCGAGGCGGGACGGACCGCCGCCGAAACCCGGTGCCGGCGTGGGGGTTTATTGGCTCGCGGCGACCAGTTTCGAGGTATGGAGACGGCCTCGGCGGACCACCACGGACGAGAGACAGCCTATCGATACCGCGACGCGGGCGGAGAAGGACCGACGGTTCTCTGTGTCCACGGGAGCGGCGGCGCACACGGCGTCTGGCGCGGTCAGTTCCGCCTCGCGAGCGACTACCCGGTCGCCGCACTGGACCTGAGCGGCCACGGCGACAGCGACGACGTGAACGCCGACGTCGGCTACGAGACGCTCTCGGCCTACGTCGACGACGTGGTCGCCGTGGTCGAGGAAACCGACGCGAGCGTCCTCGTCGGCAACTCGCTCGGCGGCGCGGTCGTCCTGACGCTGGCGCTCGAACGCGACCTCGACCTCGACGCGCTGGTCCTCGCCGGCACGGGCGCGAAACTCGCCGTGCTCTCGGACCTGCTGAACTGGCTCGACGACGACTTCGACCGCGCCGTCTCGTTCCTTCACGGGGAAGACAAACTGTTCCACACCGACGACGAGCGACTCGTCGAGGGCTCCAAAGAAGCGATGTACGACGCGGGACAGGCCGTCACCCGCCGCGATTTCCGGTCGTGTCACACCTTCGATGTGCGCGACGAAATCGAGGGGATTTCGGTTCCGACGCTCGCGCTCGTCGGCGAGTACGACCGGCTGACGCCGCCGTCGTACCACGAGTACCTCGCCGAGACGATGCCCGACTGCGAACTCGAGACGGTCGAAGACGCCGCGCACCTTGCGATGCTCGAACAGCCGGCAGCGTTCAACGAGGCCGTGAAAACGTTCCTCGACAGCCGCATCGCGTGAGTTGAAGCCGCGCGGACGCGAGCCTCCTCAGTACAGTTCGTCGAGGTCGTCCTCGACGTGGCTGTGTTCGTCGGCCGGGAACTCGCCGGCCTCGACGGCGTCCCTGTACGCGCCGACCGCCGTCTCCATCTCGGATTTCACGTCGCCGAACTGGGCCGCAAACGGCGGCGTGCGGTCGCTCATCCCGACCACGTCGTCGACGACGAGCACCTGCCCGTCGCAGTCGGGGCCTGCGCCGATGCCAATCGTCGGGATGTCGATGGCCTCCGTGACCTGTTTTGCGAGGTTCGCCGGGACGTGTTCGAGGACGAGCGAGAACGCGCCCGCGTCGGCGTGGGCCTTCGCGAGGTCGAGAATCACCTGTGCGTCGTCGCGGTCCGTCCCCTGCCTGCCGTAGCCGACTTCCTTGACGCGCTGGGGGGTCAAGCCGAGGTGGGCCATCACGGGAATACCGAGCCGGACGAGGTGTTCTGTCAGCTCGACGGTGTGGGGTCCGCACTCCAGTTTGACCGCGTCGGCGTCGGCCTCCTTGAGCATCCGACCGCAGTGTTCGACGCTCGACGCCTCGTCCACGCCGAACGAGAGGAACGGCATGTCGGCGACGACGAGGGCGTCGTCGGCCGCGCGCGCCACCGCGGCGGTCCGGCTTGCTACGTCCTCGACGGTCACCGGCAGCGTCGAGTCGTAGCCGAGCGCCGTGTTGCCCATGCTGTCGCCGACGAGGATGATGTCGATTCCCGCCTCGTCGACGACGCTCGCGGTCGGCGCGTCGTACGCCGTGAGCATCGTGATGGGCTCGCTACCAGCCTTCGCTCGAATGGACCGTACCGTGACCATGCGTGCCGTTCGCGCGTCCGGGTTATCAGCCTTATCAGCCAACTCCAGCGCGCCGCGCGAGGTTCGCTCGTTGCGCCCGCTCACCCGAACCTGCGACCGAGGGAACACTTTACTCGGCGGAACGCGCCTGTGCGAACGACGCATGCCCGCCTCGTCGCCCTCCAACGACCGCTCCGCCCGCGGCCTCTCGCCGGTCGTCGGCGTCTCGCTCCTCGTCGTCATCGTCGTCCTCCTCGCCGCCACGGTCGGCGTGATGGTGATGGGGTTCGAGGACGTGCTCTCCGAGCCTCAACCGCAGGTGTCGTTCGACGTGGACTACCACCCCGACGGCCCGGATAACGGCGCGAACGGCGCGTACATCAACATCACCCACGAGTTCGGCAGTCTCGAAGACGGCAGTCGGGTGTTCGTCGTCGACGACGCCAACAACCGCATCGCGTGGGAAGACGTGTGGACCGGCGGCGAGACGGTCGGTCCCGCGGGCGAGTACGCCCACATCGACGGTGCTGGCTCCGACAGCGCGCTGAAGCCCATTTGCGAGGCGGGCCAGCGCTACCGGGTCGTCATCGAACACGAAGACGGGTCGTCGAGTATCCTCGTCGACTACGAGATTCCGACCGAGCCGACCTCCAAAAGCGCCGCCTGCTGAGCGACGGGGCACACCGGAACGCCGGCACCGCGGGTCGCGAGCGCGAACCGGCACGCATTAGCCGTCCCCGTGATACTGCTACCCGTGCAACCAGTCGAGCGCTCGAATCCGGACGGCGTCGATTACGGGTGGGTCATGCAGATGACCTTCGTCACGACGATTCTCGTCGGGTCGCCCATCGTCGCGGTCCTCTCCGTGAACGCGGGGCTCCAGACGTGGGGCGCGCGCGCCGAGTTCGCGATTCGCGTCGGCGCGGTCATCTGGTTCGTGACCGCCGTCGTCCTGTTCGTCTACGCCAAGCGGACCAACGCGGGCGACGGCGGGACGTCCCCCGAGGCGGAGTTAGACACCGACATCGACGCGGAGGACTGAGGCCGGCGCGAACGCGGCGACCGGGGACGCCCCCCGCGACCGCGACGGCGCTCGCTCCCGGAAACTCTTTCACACGATACGGCGACGTTCTCGTATGATAGACGAGACCATCGAGGAGATTCGCGAGATGCAGACGCACAGCTCCTCGGTCGTCGCCGTCAAGGCCACGCGGGCGCTCGCGGAGTTGACGGAGCGCGACTACGCGACCGTCGAGGAGTTCGAACGCGACCTCGAGCGCAACGTCGGCGCGCTCAAGCGGGCGAACCCGTCGCACGCGTCGTTGTACAACGCCTTACAGGACGTGCTTCACAGCATCCAAGGCGAGGTCGACGACCTCGACGAGGCGCGGGACCTCACCTTGGCGACTATCGACCGCGTGGTCGAGAACGTCGAGACGGGCAAGCGCCACGCCGCCCAGCAGGCGGCCGCGACCATCGAGGACGGCCAGACGTTCCTCACTCACGACTACTCCTCGACGGTCATGGAGGCCGTCGAACTCGCCGTCGCCGACGGCGCGGAACTCACCGCCTACGTGACCGAGGCCCGCCCGCGCTTCCTCGGCCGGAAGTTCGCGCGCGAACTCGCCGCCATCGAGGACGTCGAGCCGCACCTGATGGTCGACGGCGCGTCGGGGATGTTCCTCCCGAAGTGCGACCGCGTCATCATCGGCATGGACTGTATCGTCGAGGAGACGCTCTACAACCGCATCGGGACGTTCCCGCTCGTCGCCGCCGCCAACGAGGTCGGCGTGCCGGTCACGGTCGTCGGCTCGGGCGCGAAGGTCGTCGACGGCGGCTTCCGCTTCGAAAACGAGATTCGCTCGCCCAGCGAGGTCATGCTCGAACCCGTCGAGGGCATCGAGCTGGAGAACCCCGCCTACGACGCCACACCGGTCGAACTCATCGACGAGGTCATCACCGACGAGGGCGTCATCGAGTTCTGAGCGGGCGGCGACTCGCCCGCGGTTCGTTCGGGTTTCGTCGCTTCGACGCCGTCAGCCGAGGCTGACCCACTCGCCGGTCTCGTCGGAGCGCTCGATGGCGTCGAGCACTTCTTGAACCTCGTAGGCGTCCTCGAACGAGGGCGAGAAGTCGCCGCCGTCGGCGACCGCCGACAGGAACTCGTAGTTCTCGTGGACGAAGGTGTGTTCCCAGCCGAGGACGTGGCCCGGCGGCCACCAGTGGTCGAGGTAGGGGTCGTCCTCGTCGGTGACCAGCACCGTCTCGTAGCCGCGGGCGTCGCCGGTCTTCACCTCCAGTTCGTTGAGGCGTTCGAGCGAGAACTGCAGGCTCCCCTCGGAGCCGTGAATCTCGATGGTGTGGTCGTTCTTGTGGCCGTCGGCGAACCGCGAAGCCTCGAAGTTCCCGACCGCGCCGTTTCCGAACTCCGCCTGCGCGGTGTAGGCGTCGTCGACGGTCACGGGCTTGTACTCGTCCGCGCCGGGCACGGGCCGCTCGTCGACGAACGTCTGGAGGTGCCCGGAGATGCGTTCGATGTCGCCCGCGGCGTCGCGGACGAGGAAGCGCGCGAGGTCGACCGTGTGCGCGCCGAGGTCGCCGAGCGCGCCGGAGCCGGCGAGTTCCTCATCGTTCCGCCACGACCACGGCGCTTCGGGGTCGACGAGCCAGTCCTGCAGGTAACGCCCGCGGACGTGCCGAATCTCGCCGAGTTCGCCGTCTTCGATGAGTCCCTTCGCGTACCGGATGGCGGGGACGAAGCGGTAGTTGAACGCGCAGCCGGCGACGCCGTCGGCCGCGCGGGCGGCGTCGCGCATCGCCTTGGCCTCGTCGAGCGTCGGCGCGAGCGGCTTCTCGCAGAAGACGCTAGCACCGGCTTCGAGCGCGGCGACGGAGGGTTCGGCGTGGAGGTGGTTCGGGCCGAGGTTGTAGAACACGTCCACGTCGTCGACCACGTCGCGCCAGTCGGTCGCGGTCGATTCGAAGCCGAATCGGTCTGCGGCGTCGGCGAGCGCCTCCTCGTTGCGGCCGACGATGACGGAGCGCTCCACGTCGGGCGCGTCGGGGAAGAACATCGGCAGGCGGGCGAGCGCGTTGGAGTGGGCCTTCCCCATGAAGCGGTAGCCGAGGACGCCGACTGAGAGCGGTTCAGTCATTGCGCCACCTCCGTGCCCGATGCGGTACCGCGGGCGAGGCCGGAGGCCGAGTCTCGCGGCACTTTTTGGTCCAGATTTTTGGGGTGAGCGGGTCGCGAAGCGGCCCCGAACCGCAAAAAGGTGGGCCTGAAGCGGTAGCCGAGAACGCCGATTTTGAGGGGTTCAGACATGAGTTATTCCGCCCAGTAGGCTTCGCCGGGTTGCGTCTCGAAGACGGCCCGCGAGAGCACGTCGACGGCCTTTTCGAGGCCCTCCTTGGACGACGTGAGCGCGTCCTCGTGTTCGATGGAGAGCGCGCCCTCGTAGCCGACCATCCGGAGCGTCGAGACCACGTCCTTCCAGTGGCCTTCGTCGTGGCCGTAGCCGATAGAGCGGAACAGCCACGAGCGGTCGGCGGTGTCCGCGTAGGAGGTCGTGTCGAGGACGCCCTTGATGCGCGACTCGGACTCGTAGACCTTCGTGTCCTTCGCGTGGAAGTGGTGGATGGCGTCCTCCTCGCCGAGGAACCGAATCGCGTCGGTGATGGAGATGTCCTGCCAGTAGAGGTGCGAGGGGTCGAAGTTCGCGCCGATGCGCTCGTTCGTCGCCTCGCGGAGCTTCAGCATGCCCGTGGGCTCGTAGACGAGCATGTTCGGGTGCATCTCGATGGCGATGTCCACGCCGTGGTCGTCGGCGAACGCGGCGAGGTCCGACCAGTAGTCGACGGCGACCTCCCACTGGTAGTCGTGGGCGTCGGCGTGCTCGGTCGGCCACGGCGCGGTAATCCAGTTCGGTACCTCGTCGTTCGGGCCGCCGGCGGGGAGTCCCGAGAAACAGGTGACGGTGTTCACGTCGAGGGCGTCCGCGAGTTCGATGGCCTCGCGGAGTTCGGTGTCGGCCTCGGCGGCCGTCTCCTCGACGGGGTGAAGCGGGTTGTTGTGCGTCGCGAGCGCGCTGATTTGCAGGTCTCGGCTCTCGACCGAGTCGAGGAGGTCGGCCTGCGCGTCGTCGTCCGCGAGGACGGCGCTTCGGTCGACGTGGTCCTCGCCGGGCCAGCCGCCGACGGCGAGTTCGACGCCGTCGACGCCGATACCGGACAGGTAGTCGAGCGCGTCGTCGAGGGGTTCGTCTCCGAGCGGGACGGTGAGCACTCCGATGTACATATCAACCACATATACTAGGAAGTGAATAAAAATTAAGGATACACGCAACCGGGTCGACGGCGGCGCAGCGGCTCTCCGAATCGGCGTCGAATACGGTTCTGTCAGGCGATTACCGGCGGAGGAACTCCGAGAGCTTCTCTCTGAGGCCGGCTTCCTCGCCGAGTCGGAGGTAGAAGGCGGCCCCGCCGTCCTCGTAGTAGTTGTCGATGCGGCGGCGGACCTCGAAGCCCATCCGCTCGTAGAAGTCGAGGGCGTTCGTGTTCGTCGTCCGGGCGTGACAGGTCACGACCGGATGCTCCCTCGCGACCTCGGCGACGAGTCGCTTGCCGTAGCCCTCGCCGCGGGCGTCGGGCGAGACCGCGAGAAAGAGGATGTAGCCGTCGCGCCGCGTGGAGGCGAACGCGACGAGCGCGTCGTTCTCGTAGAGGAGATACGTGTTCGACCGGCGGTAGGCGTCCATGAAGAAGCCCCGGCGCTGTTTCAGGAGCCCCTCCTCGACCCGAATCCGCTCTTTCAGGTCCCACGCCTCCTCGGCGTACTCGCGCTGGCCGGGGGCGTCGACCCGCATCTCCACGTTGACGCTCACGTCCCGTCGTAGCCGGAGCGAGAATATAATTCCACCGTCCGTTTGCAGGTCCGACCGAAGCCGCCGTCGGCAAACCGGATAGCTCACCGACACGAACGACGCGCGAACGCGGGGGGTCCGGGACGCGAACCCGTCGCCGACCGAAAGGACGAGGGTCGGCGGCGTCCCTCCCTCCGGTATGGGATTCACGCTCCGCGACCACACCGCCGACGTGGCCGTCGAGGCCGACGGCGAGAGCCTCGGTGCCGTCTTCGCCGCCGTCGCCGACGGGCTCACCGCCGCGATGTGCGACGACCCCGCCGAGACGGGCGACCGCTTTTCGTTCGCCGTCCGCGCTGAGGGCCGCGAGGCGCTGTTGTTCGACTACCTCGACCAACTCATCTACGAGCGCGACGTGCGCGGCGTCCTCCCCGCGGCCCACGAGGCAACCGTCCGGCTGGAGGGCGACGAGTGGGTCGTCGAGGCGTCCGCACGCGGCGTCCCCTTCGCCGACGTGGACGCCCGCGACGTGAAGGCTGTCACCTACTCCGAGATGCGACTGGCGGAGACCGACGCCGGGTGGGAGGCGTACGTCGTCTTCGACGTGTGACGTTCCGATTCAATCGTTTCATACCTTCTCTCGCCCGGTTTCGGCTGTATTCATCCCGCGCCGTTATGTTCGTTCGGTCGTAACCCGGGACATGACACAGCACGTCCGCGGGGCGACCCGACTCGCCGGCCTCGTCGCGCTCCTCGCGGCGGGGGCGGGGAGCGCGAGCGCGCACGTCAAGTACGTGACGCCGGGGAGCGACCCCGTCGAAGTGGCGGCGTTTCTGTCGGCTGCGCTGACCGACCCGTTCAATCTCGCCGTCCTCGGCGCGGGCGGCGTCGGTGTCGCGGTCGCCGGTGCGGCCTACCTTCGGTTCCGACCGCTCCCGAACGACGTTCGGGCGTTCCGCCGAACGATGGCGTCCTACGAGTCGCTTCTCCCGTGGCTCCTCCGCCTCGCGGTTGGGCTCCCGCTCGTCGGCGCGGGGTTTTCGGGCTACTTCTTCTCGCCCGCAGTCCAGTCCTCGTCGCCCGTCTTCGTCCGACTGTTCGGCATCACGGTCGGGTTCCTCCTGCTGTTCGGGTTCGGGACGCGCCTCGTCGCCGCGGTCGGCCTCGGAACCTACCTCGTCGGACTGGCGGTCGAGCCGGCGTTAGTCCTCGCGTTCGAGTACGTGCCGGGCTTCCTCGCCATCGCACTCGTCGGCGGCGGCCGCCCCAGCGCTGACCACGTCGTCGCCTCGATGGCCGCCGACGACCGGACGTTCTACTCCCGCATCGACCCGTTCTATCGTCGGGTCGCCCTCCCGTTCGTCGAGCGGACTCGCCACCTCGAAGCCTACGTGCCCGCGGTTCTCCGGGTCGGCCTCGGCCTCACGTTCGTCTACCTCGGCGTCGCTCAGAAGCTCATGGAGCCGGGCGACGCGCTTGCGGTCGTCGCCAAGTACGACCTCACCGCGGTCGTCCCGGTCGCACCAGAACTGTGGGTCGTCGGCGCGGGGCTGACTGAGGCGCTCGTCGGCGTCCTGCTCGTCGCCGGCGCGTTCACCAGAGCGGCCTCCGGCGTCGCCTTCCTGCTGTTCACGACGACGCTGTTCGGCCTGCCGGACGACCCCGTGCTGGCGCACATCTCGCTTTTCGGTCTCGTGTCGGCGCTGCTCGTGACCGGCGGCGGGCCGCTGTCCGTCGACCGCGCGCTCTCCGACCGCGGCGCGGGCGACGCCGAGAGCGACGGCGACGCGTCTGGGCGGTCCGCCGGCGCGTGACGGAATCCTATTGAGTCGCCGCGTCGATTGTCCGGATATGGAAACGCGCGAGTTCGGCGACATCGAACTGCGACAGGTTCGCGAGCACGTCTGGGAGATTCCGCGGGAGGGCGAGATGAACGCCCCCGCGCGGGTGCTGGCCTCCGAGGCGCTGCTCGACCACATCGGCGACGACAAGACGCTCGAACAGCTGCGGAACGCGACGCACCTGCCGGGTATCACCAAACACGCCATCTGCATGCCCGACGGCCACCAGGGCTACGGGTTCCCGGTCGGCGGCGTCGGCGCGACCGACGCCACGGACGGCTGTCTCTCGCCCGGCGCGGTCGGCTACGACATCAACTGCGGCGTCCGGATGATGACGACGAACCTCACCTACGAGGACCTCCAGGGACACGAGGAGGAACTCGTCGACGCCCTGTTCGAGGCGGTACCCTCGGGCCTCGGCGGCGGCGGCGTCGTCACGGGCGACGCCGAGACCATCGAGGACATCCTCGCCCGCGGGATGCGCTGGGCGGTCGACGCCGGCTACGCCACGGACGACGACCTCGCCCACTGCGAAGACGAGGGCTTCCGCGACGACGCCCGCCCCGAGTTCGTCTCGCAGAAGGCGAAGGACCGCGGCCGTAACCAAATCGGCAGTCTCGGCTCCGGGAACCACTTCCTCGAAGTCCAGCGCGTCACGGACATCTACCGCGAGGACGTGGCCGAGTCGTTCGGCCTCGAAGCCGACCAAATCGTCGTGCTCATCCACTGCGGCTCCCGCGGCCTCGGCCACCAGACCTGCACCGACTACCTCCGACGCATCGAGAAGGAACACAAGGACCTGCTCGACGACCTCCCGGACAAGGAGCTCGCGGCCGCGCCCGCCGGCTCCGCGCTCGCAGAAGAGTACTACGGCGCGATGTGCGCCGCCATCAACTTCGCGTGGGTGAACCGACAGCTCATCATGCACCGCACGCGCGAGGTGTTCGCCGACGTGTTCGACCGCGACTGGCGCGACATGGAGATGCGCCTTCTGTACGACGTCGCGCACAACATCGCCAAGAAGGAAGTCCATGAAGTCGGGGTCGACCCGGAGGGGCGACCTGTGCGAGACAGCGACGCCGTCGAGCGCGAGGAGCGCGAACTCTACGTCCACCGAAAGGGGGCGACGCGGGCGTTCCCCGCGGGGCGACCCGAACTGCCGCCCGCCTACGCCGAGGTGGGTCAGCCGGTCATCATCCCCGGCAGCATGGGCGCGGGGAGCTACGTCCTCCGGGGCGGCGACCAGTCGCTCGACCTCACCTTCGGCTCGACGGCCCACGGCGCGGGCCGACTTATGAGCCGAACCAAAGCGAAACAGGAGTACTGGGGAGAGACGGTGCAGGACGAACTCCGCGAGCAGGAGAAGATATACGTGAAGGCCCAGTCGGGCGCGACGGTCGCAGAAGAAGCGCCCGGCGTCTACAAGGACGTGGACGAGGTCGTCCGCGTCTCGGACGAACTGGGCATCGGCGACAAGGTCGCGCGGACGTTCCCCGTCTGCAACATCAAGGGCTGAGCTCCCGACCCGTGTTCGCGGCTCAGGCGGCGGTCGTTCCGACCGTGCGGCGCTTGTAGAAGTAGTACGCGAGCGCCGCGAGACCGACGAAGACCGCGGTCACGCCGTCGCCGACCGCGCCGCCGGAGAGGAGCGCCGAGACGACGCTTCCGAGGCCGAGCGCGAGGACGAGCAGGCCGCCGCCGAGAATCCACGCCCGCGAGTCGCGGCCGACCTCGTCGTAGTGGCCGCTCTCGATGAGCGCCATCTCCTTTCTGTGTTCGAGGTAGACCACCGCGCCGGCGAACGCGAAGATGACGACGGCGATGACGACGAACGGGACGAAGAACAGCGCGTCACCGAGACCGAACGTGGACTGAATGGGAACCATGATAGATAGTCGACGCGTGAGCTATTGAATACGGAGTGACGCGCGTTCGCACGACTCGGACGTACGTCGCGGGCGCGGAGGCTCCCGAAGACTCAGAACCCGTCGGGACCGCGCGGCCCCGCGTCCGGACCTCGTGGGCCCGACGGACCGGACGGGCCTCCCCCGCCGATGACGACGTAGTCGCTCTCGGGGACGGCTTCGACCTCGCGGCCATTCTCGTATCTGACGAACGAGAGGTAGAACTCGCGGCCGCACGGCGACGCCAGCGTGGGGTTCTCCACGTCGTCGGCATCGACCACGTCACCGGTCCACGACAGGCCGGGGGCGTCGCTCTCGCCGCAGGCGAACCGGACGCCCTCGGCGTCTTCGAAGTCGTCGGTCGGGTCGGCGTACGACCAGCCTTCGAGCGGGTACGGCGTCACCGACTTGTCGGCCAGGTAGCCGTCGCGTTCGAGTTCGACGACCGCGCCGCAGTGCGGACAGTAGTACGAGACCGGAAATCCCATGCGTGACCGTAGGACTCGGCGGGCTTAACGGCCGCGCCGGAGCGGAGGTTTATCACCGATTCCGCGGCCAGCGCCCCCGTGCGTTGAGCATCGCCGCCGGGCGAGACGCGGGAGCGCGGCACGCCGTCCGGCGGAGCGAACGTGCCGCCTGTTCGCCCTGCATCTCTCGATTTCTGCTTCCTCAGAGCCTCGTCTCAGACGCCCGACGGGCCGCCGTCGACGTATCTGAAGGCGACGCCCGCGCGGTCGGCGGTCACCTCGTCGCGACCGGAATCGCCGACGAACACGGCCGAGTCGGGGTCGACCGCCATCCGTTCGAGCGTCGCGAGCAACGGCTCCGGGTCGGGCTTGCGGGTCGCCACGGTGTCGCGGCCGACGACGGCGTCGACGTGCCCCGTGAGGTCGTGCACGTCGAGCGCGACCCGGCAGGCGTCCTCGGCGTTGAGCGAGCAGACGCCGGAGGGGACGCCGTCGTCAGCGAGGTAGTCCGCGAGCGGGAGACGGTCGGAGACCCACGCGCCCTCTCGCTCGTGCGCCGCGAGCTCCCGCTCCAGTTCGTCGCGGACGCCGGCCTCGTCGGCCGCGTCGAGCATCTTCCAGAGGTCCAGCGAGTCGGCGTCGACGCCAGCGTCGCGCAGGACG
Source organism: Haloferax prahovense DSM 18310 (assembly GCF_000336815.1). Taxonomy (GTDB): domain Archaea; phylum Halobacteriota; class Halobacteria; order Halobacteriales; family Haloferacaceae; genus Haloferax; species Haloferax prahovense. The sequence goes on along the minus strand of NZ_AOLG01000047.1, from coordinate 94,497 downwards.
GCTGCGGCGTCGCTGGCGGCGTCGTCCCAGTCGACGCGGAGGTTAACGAGCGTGCCGTCGAGGTCGTAGACGACGGCGTCGAACGCCGAGAGGTCGGGGAGCGTCATTGCCCGCAGTAGGGAACCGCGGGGAAAAGACGCTTCGGGAGAAGGCCTATACGGAAAACCGGCGTCGCCTCCGATATGGCATCTCCGCTCCGCGAACGCCTCGCCCCAGTCCTCCCGTCGCTCGTCGTCGCGGCCGGCGTCTTCCTCCCGTGGATACAGGTCGACCCAGCCCACGAAGGTCCGGTTATCTCCGTCTACTACGGCGGCATGGGAAACGGTCTGGAGCTCGTCCACGGCATCGTCCTCCTCCCGACAGTCGTCCTGCTCTCCGTGGCCGCGCTCGCCGGACGGCGGTCCCGCCGCGCGGAACTCGTCGTCGGCGTCGTCGGGACCGTCGCAGTCCTGCGGTTCATCCAACTGTGGGACGAGACGTTCGTCTCGGCGGCGGGCGCGTGGGTGACGCTCGTCGGATGTATCTTCCTCGCGGGCGTCGCCGCGGTCGACGTCGTCCGCGAGCGGGGACTGCCGACGCTCGCCCGGAGTCCGTGAGCGACCCGACCGGGTGAAAAAGCGGGCTGGCTCGCCCCTTCAGTCGAGGAGCGACCGCGCGATAATCTCCTTTTGAATCTCGCTGGTCCCCTCGTAGATGGTCGTAATCTTCGAGTCGCGGTAGTAGCGTTCCACGTCGAAGTCGGTGGTGTAGCCGTAGCCGCCGTGGACCTGCACCGCCTCGTTCGTCACGTCGACCGCGGCCTCGCTGGCGAAGTACTTCGCGATGGACGCCGCGGTCCGCGGGTCGTCGCCGGCGTCGGCGACGCGAGCGGCCTCGCGGACGAGCATCCGCGAGGCGTGGACCTGCGTGCCCATGTCGGCGATTTTGTGGCGAATCGCCTGAATCTTCGAGATGGGGTTGTCGAACTGCTCGCGCTCGTTCGCGTAGTCGATGGCGTCGTCGAGCGCGGCCTGCGCGAGTCCCACGGCCTGCGAGGCGATGCCGATTCGGCCGCCGGTCAGAATGCGGAAGGCGGCGGAGAGTCCCTTGCCCTCCTCGGTGAGTCGGTTTTCCGCAGGGATGCGAACGTCGTCGAAGAGGAGCGCCGTCGTGTCGGAGGCGCGGAGGCCGAGTTTTTCCTCTTTCTTGCCGACCTCGTAGCCGGCCTCCTTCGGGACGAGGAACTGCGTGACCGACGACGGGTCGTCGGGGTCGGTCTTGGCGAAGAGGATGCAGACGCCGCCGCGCTGGCCGTTCGTTATCCACTGCTTTTTGCCGTTGATGACGTACTCGTCGCCCTCTCGTCGGGCGACCGTCGACATCTCCGCGGGGTTCGACCCGGCGTCCGGTTCGGAGAGTCCGAACATGCCGACCGGCCGGCCGCGAGCCATCTCGGGGAGCCACGTTTCCTTCTGTTCCTCGGTAGCGAACTCGGCGATGCACTCGGTCGCGAGACAGTGCACGGAGAGCGCGGTCGCAACGGCGAGTTGGCCGTAGGCGACCTCCTCGTTGACGACGGCGTAGGTGGCGCGGTCGGCGCCGAACCCACCGTACTCCTCGGGGACGGTCAGACCGGTCAGGTCGAGTTCGGCGAGGCCGTCCCACACGTCCTCCGGGAACGTCTCCGTCTCGTCGGCCTCGCGCGCGGTCGGGCGAATCTCCTCGACGGCGAACTCGTGGACCACGTCGCGGATGGCCCGTTGCTCGTCGGTCAGACCCGTGGCAGACCCTACGGTTTCCATGGTGATGAGTACGGACCATCATTGAAAAAGATGATTGAACCGCCGGTCGTCCGTCGGGCGTCAGCACGCCACAGTATCGGTGGTCAGAGTCAACTCAGTCGCGTAAGTACGCCAGCACCTCGTCGGCCGGCGCGCCGAGACCGCCGCCCTGCGCGAAGGTCGGCCCGCCGCCGCCGCCGCCGCCGAACTCGCCTGTCACCTCGGCGACGACGTCGCCGGCGGCCGCGTCGCCGGCGCTAGCGACGACGACGAACGGCGTGTCGGACTCGCCGACGGCGACGACCACGTCCGCACCGTCGCGGGCCTCCTTGGCCGCGTCGCCGACCTCGTTCGCGTCGAAGCCGGAGACCGCACCGACCCGCCACGTCAGTCCGTCGCGTTCGACCGTCTCGAAGTCCGCAAGTCGGGAGCGCAGTACCTCGGACTTCAGGTCGGCGAGTTCGGATTCCAGTTCTTCGCGCGCGGCCGCGACAGTGGCGGCTGACTCTCCGAGACCGTCGAGGTTCGTTCCGAGCGCTCGGGCGGCCTCGTAGGCGGACGTTCGAACTGCGGCACGGCGGTCGATAGCTGAGGCACCGACCGCGAACTCGACGCGGGTGAGTCCCTCGCCGGGGTTCGACCGACCGAGCACCTCGACCGACCCGATTTCGACGGTGTTCGAGACGTGCGTCCCGCCGCAGGCCGCCCAGTCCCAGCCGTCGATGGAGACGACCCGGACGGTTTCGGACTCGGCAAAGACGCCCTCCTCGGTCTTGACGTTGAACGCGATTTCCTCGCGCTCGCGGGCCTCCGAGACGGGAATCTCCTCCCACGACACCTCGCGGCTGTCCCACACCGCTCGATTGACGAGACGCTCCAGTTCGACGAGCGCGTCGTCGTCGACCTCGGTCGAGGTCTCGAAATCGACGCGGACCTTCTCCGCGGAGATGTCGAAGCCGCCGTAGCCGAGGTCGTCGAAGATGCGGCGACCCGCGCCGTAGAGGACGTGACTCGCGGTGTGCGCCCGCATACAGTACGTCCGGAAGTCGTCGTCGACGACGCCGGTCACCTCGTCGCCGACGCCGAAGTCGGGGTCGGCCGCGAGGTCGTGGACGATCGTTCCGTCGGCTTCGCTTCGGACGTGTTCGACGGCGACGCCGCCGAGAACACCGCGGTCGGCGGGCTGACCGCCGCCTTCGGGGTAGAAGTACGTCTCGTCGAGGACGACCGACCGACCGTCGACGCGCGTCACCGTCGCGTCGAACGCCCGGACCGTCGGGGACTCGGGTGCGAGTGAGTCGGACATATGCGCGTCGAGACGCCCGACCGAGAAAAATCGTGCTACTCGTCGACGAGGGTCACGCCGAGGCGCTCTTCGAGCGCGCGGATGGCCGAGCCGCCGATGTTCGCCCGCGTGGCCCGGCCCTGTTCGATGGCGAGCAGTTGCTTCTCGTCGAGTTCGAGTTCGTCGGCGAGGTCGGAGAGTTGGAGGCCGGCGTCCTGCCGGGCGGACTCGACGACGCCGCCGTAACCGGAGACGAGGTAGGGGAGCCGGTCTTTCTCGTAGTTCGTCCCCTTTTCCTCCCAGTGTTTGGAGTCTCCCTTCGCGCTGTCGTACATCTTGGCGGTGCGCTGGGCGGCGCGCTTCTTGCGGTTCCGCTCGGAGCCGTCGCGCGAGGCGTCGGTCGACTCGTTTTTTCGGTCCGCGTGGCGGTTCTCGCCGTGCGGCGCGCAGTCCGGACAGACCAACAGGTCCGCGCCGGCCACGTTCGCGCGCCGGAGCTTCGCGGTGCTGCGACCGCAGAGTTCGCAACTGTCGCCGTCGCCGCCGCCACCGCCCCGGTTCGTCGAGTACTTGGCCATGCCGCGTGTTACTCGTTCGACCCTTTTAAACTCGCGGCACGGGACGGCGGTCGATGGTCGAAGTCGGCGGCGGCACGGTCGCTGGCCGGTGAATAACGAGACGTTCAGAGAGGTGTTCCTCAGCGAGGAGCAGGGCAGAGAAACCCAGAGAGGAATCTCTCAGGGATGTAGTTTCGTGGAAGGATTGTGCGTGGGTGATGTCCGTGTAGGGACGTCACCTGCATCTTGCGATGCGTGGGACCGGATTTGAACCGGCGGACCTCTACAGGACAGCGCCCTCAACGCTGCGCCGTTGGCCTGGCTTGGCTACCCACGCTCGCTGTGTCTTGCTGCACTCTCGTTTACCCCGCGGTAATTTAAATGACTTTCCTTTCGACTCGGCAATGTCGGGCGTTTGCAGGCGCCGTGCCGCGGGCGGGCGACAGAACGATTTTGGCCTCGCAGCACCGGGATACGCCTATGGAGTTCCGAGCACGCGACCACGTCCGCGGACTGACTGCGATTCTCTCGGTGCTGTCGCTCGCGCTCGTCTTCGGGGCGGCGCTCGGCGCGATTCCTCGCGCCGCGATTCCGACTGCTCCCGAGGCCGTGCTGAACGCGATCCCGCACGTGAACGCGGTCATCAGCACCGTCGCCATCGTCACCATCCTCGCCGGCGTCCGGTTCGTCCGCCGCGGCGAAATCGAGCGCCACCGGCGTATGATGCTCGCCTCGTTCCTCCTCTTTGCGACGTTTCTCGTCCTCTATCTCTACAAGGTCGTCGTCCAGGGAACCGCGGAGTTCCCCGGCCCCGACGTGGTCTACCAGTTCGTCTACCTCCCGACGCTGGCGGTTCACATCCTCTTGGCCGTCGTCTGTGTCCCCGTCGTCTACTACGCTCTGCTGTTGGCGCTGACGCGACCGATAACCGAGGTCTTCGGGACGGAACACGCCCGGTTCGGCCGCGTCGCGGCCTCGCTGTGGCTCGTCTCGTTCGTCCTCGGAAACGTCGTCTACACCCTCCTCTACGTCGTCTACTGAGCCGGGAGTCGGCGAGCGCCGCCGCTCCGGCGTTCAAAGGGAGTACCCGTCCGACGCCCGCGGCGGGGCGCGGCCCGAGGGCCGTTGGTTCGGACGGGCGGTAGTACGTGGTGCGACCGGCAGGTCACAGAGACGGGGCGTGCGGGCCCTCCCGCGGCGTTCCACCGCCCCGTCGATTCGCACTCCGTACTCCGCTCGCAACCCGGTCCTCGGCGAGTCGGAGTACAGTTCGAACCACGGGCGCGAGAGAAAAGAAAGGCCGCGTTGATTATGCTATCGAGGCTCCCGGTGACTGTCAGACGGAGCGATAGGTCGGGGGTCGGGGGGACGAGACGGGTGAGACTCAGTCGCTCAGCGGCACTTCGGCACCGACGACGGGGCGACTCACGTCGCGGTCGGTCTCCTCGCCGTCGATGTCGTACGGGTACTCGCCGGTGACACAGCCGAGACAGAGGTCGGCGCGGGACTTTTCGAGCACTTCGGCGACGGCGTCGATAGAGAGGTAGCCGAGACTGTCGGCGTCGATGGTGTCGCGGACCTCCTCGACGGACTTGTCCGAGGCGATGAGTTCCTCGCGGGTGGCCATGTTGATGCCCATGTAACAGGGCGCGACGATGGGCGGCGCGCCGATGCGCATGTGGACCTCGGTCGCACCGGCGTCGTACAGCAGTTGGACGAGCTGGTTCGAGGTCGTCCCGCGGACGATGCTGTCGTCGATGAGCGTCACGGACTTGCCCTCGACGGTGCTCTTGATGGGGTTGAGCTTGAGGCGGACGGCGCGCTCGCGCTCGTCCTGAGTCGGCATGATGAACGTCCGGCCGACGTAGCGATTCTTCATCAGTCCCTCGGCGAACTCGACGGTCGCGTCGTCCTCTTGGGCGGCCTCCGCGTAGCCGGAGGCGAACGCGCGGCCCGAGTCGGGAACGGGCATGACCACGTCGGTGTCGACGCCGTTTTCCTCCCAGAGCTTCCGGCCGAGCCCGCGGCGGACCTCGTAGACGAGCGTGTCGTTCATCACGGAGTCCGGGCGGGCGAAGTAGATGTGTTCGAAAAAGCAGTGGGCCGTGTTGTCGCGTTCGACCAGTTGATACGAGTCGAAGCCGCTTCCGTCGGGGTTGAGGACGACGAGTTCGCCCGGTTTCACGTCGCGGACGAGTTCGCCGTCGAGCGTGTCGATGGCTGCCGACTCGGAGGCGAGCACGTAGCCGTCGTCGAGTTTGCCGATACAGAGCGGACGATTTCCTTCGGGGTCACGCACGCCGAGGACCGTCTCGTCGTGCATGATGGTGAGCGCGTACGAGCCGTGAATGCGCTCCATAGTCCGCTTGACGGCACGGACGAGGTCCTCTTCGAGGAGATTGCGCGCGAGGTCGTGGGCGATGACCTCGGTGTCGCCCGTCGAGGTGAAGGCGTGACCGAAGTTCTCCAGTTCGTCGCGGAGTTCGTTGGCGTTGACGAGGTTACCGTTGTGCGCGAGCCCGAGCGACCCCGACTTGAACGAGACGGCGAACGGCTGGGCGCACGACTTCGACACGTCGCCGGCGGTGGGGTAGCGGACGTGGCCGATGCCCGCCTCGCCCTTCAGGCCGTCGAGGTCGTCGGCACCGAACGCGTCGCCGACGAGACCCATCTGGACGTGACTGTGCTGTTGGAACCCGTCGTGGGTGACGATGCCTGCGGACTCTTGGCCCCGGTGCTGGAGGGCGTACAGCGAGTAGTACAGGGGCCGTGCGGCGTCTCGACCGCCGAGTGCGACGCCGACGACACCGCACTTCTCGGTCGGTCCGCCGATGTGGTGGTGGGAGTCGTCCCGCCCAGTTACCATGGAAGATGATAGAGAGTCGAGGGGGTAAAAAACCCGTCCTTATGCAGTAACGACGGGTTCAGGAACCGGCAAATATACACATGGGTGCATATCTCGGACGCGGTGGTGACCGCTCGGTGGGGCGGGAATTCGACGAGAGCGGGAGATGCGCTGCATGGACGGCGAGGGCTGAAAACGGAGGTAAACCAACCCAGCCGAGAGCGGTGACGAGATGAAGTGACAGTTCGGGAAACCGGAAAACACGAGGAAGGAACTCGGGTGGGACGGGCGGGGAGCGACGCCGTACTCGGTGCTAGCGAGTGTCACGGGCGCGGGGACAAACCGGGAGTCAGGAACGCGGGTTCGTTCTCGCCGCAGACGGCGAGAGAGAAGACAGAGACGGTCTGAGACCGTCGAGAGTCGTTAGTTGTCGCCGGACTTCGACTGCCAGGCGTAGCTCCGACGCTTCTTCGACTTACCGAAGCCGCAAGACGAGCAGACCTTCTTCTTCACGTGGTAGGACTTCTCGCCGCAGCGACGGCACTTGACGTGCGTCGTCTTGTTCTTCTTTCCTTGGCTAGGGGTTCCTGCACCCGTCATGCTTTGATGGTGACGACGTTATCGCCGCGTATAATGGTTGTGTCTTGGACTTGCTCGAGTTCGATATCCCCGGGCACGGTGTCTTCGTCCAGCGCTTCTTCGAGTACGACGTTCATGTGCTGGTCGTAACCAGCGAGGACGCCGAAGTACGCGTTTCCATCCTTGAGGAGAACCGTCACCGGCTCGTCGAGTGACGCTTCGAGGACGTCGAGGGGTCGGCCGCTCATGCATCAAACCCGTCTCGTAGTTATCTTAAATGTGCCGGACCGACAGTGCGAGATGGCCCTCGAATCCGATCGTCCGGGTCGAAATCGTCGTCGAACGGAGGAAAAACCCGGTTCACGTGAGACTTTCTCTCACGATCCCGGGCGTGCGGGCGCGGTGAACCCACGTAGTTTTTAGTACCCCCGTGAGTAGAACTCAGTACCAGAAACCCGCGGGTAAGTGCGGGCGCGCCCAGTTCGACCGGTTCGGGCCGTCTCGTACGCGGGGTCATTCGACCGACGAGCTGCAAGACGCCGGGGCCGGTGGCCCCCAGACACCCGTCTTTCCGTGAGCACCTTCGCCACATCGTGGCTTTCGATGCTCGGAATATCGAGACACAAACCATGGAAATCGAAATCGCAACCATAGGCGGATACGAAGAAGTCGGCCGTCAGATGACGGCTGTCCGTGCCGGAGACGACGTCGTCGTCTTCGACATGGGTCTCAACCTGTCGCAGGTCCTCATCCACGACAACGTCGAGACCGAAAAGATGCACAGCCTCGACCTCATCGACATGGGCGCTATCCCGGACGACCGGGTCATGAGCGACCTCGAAGGAGACGTGCAGGCCATCGTCCCCACGCACGGTCACCTCGACCACATCGGTGCCATCTCCAAGCTCGCCCACCGCTACGACGCCCCCGTCGTCGCGACGCCCTTCACCATCGAACTGGTGAAACAGCAGATCGAAGGCGAGAACAAGTTCAACGTCAACAACGACCTCGTCAAGATGGAAGCCGGCGAGACGATGTCCATCGGCGACTCCGGCAACGTGGAACTCGAATTCGTCCACGTCACTCACTCCATCATCGACGCCATCAACCCGGTCGTCCACACGCCCGAGGGTGCCGTCGTCTACGGTCTCGACAAGCGCATGGACCACTCGCCGGTTCTCGAAGACCCCATCGACATGAAGCGCTTCCGCGAAATCGGTCGCGAGGGCAACGGCGTGCTCGCGTACATCGAAGACTGTACGAACGCCGGCCGGAAGGGCCGCACGCCCTCCGAGTCCGTCGCGCGCCGCCACCTCAAAGACGTGATGACCTCCGTCGAGGACTACGACGGCGGCATCGTGGCGACGACGTTCTCGTCGCACATCTCCCGGGTCTCCTCGCTCGTCGAGTTCGCCAAGGACATCGGCCGCCAGCCGGTCCTCCTCGGTCGCTCGATGGAGAAGTACTCCGGCACCGCCGAGCGCCTCGGCTTCGTCGACCTCCCCGACGACCTCGGGATGTACGGCCACCGCAAGTCCGTCGACCGCACCTTCAAGCGAATCATGAAGGAGGGCAAGGAGAACTACCTGCCCATCGTCACGGGCCACCAGGGCGAGCCCCGCGCGATGCTCACCCGCATGGGCCGCGGCGAGACGCCGTACGAGATTGAGGACGGCGACAAGGTCATCTTCTCGGCGCGGGTCATCCCGGAGCCGACGAACGAGGGCCAGCGCTACCAGTCCGAGCGCCTCCTGCGCATGCAGGGCGCGCGCATCTACGACGAGATTCACGTCTCGGGCCACCTCCGCGAGGAGGGGCACTACGAGATGCTGCAGGCGCTCCAGCCCCAGCACGTCATCCCGGCTCACCAGAACCTGAAAGGCTTCGCTCCGTACGTGGACCTCGCGGAGAGTCAGGGCTACGCCCTCGGTCGCGACGTCCACGTCACGCGGAACGGCAACATGATTCAGCTGGTGGAGTGATGACTCCCGACGCGACGGAAAAGCGGGTGCTCGAGGCGATTCGCGAGCGGCGCGAACTCGTCAACGACGCGCTCGACGAGGACGTACCGATGGCCGAGCCCGAACGGCTCTACGAGGCCTCCCGGTACCTCCTGAAAGCCGGCGGCAAGCGTCTCCGGCCGACCGTCTCACTCCTGACCGCGGAGTCGCTCGCGGACGTCGAACCGATGTCCGAGGACTACCGGGCGTTCCCGACGCTCGCGGGCGACGCCATCGACGTGATGGTCGCGGCCGTGAGCATCGAGGTCATCCAGTCGTTCACGCTCATCCACGACGACATCATGGACGACGACGACCTCCGTCGCGGCGTCCCGGCGGTCCACAAGGAGTACGACAACTCGACCGCCATCCTCGCCGGCGACACGCTGTACGCCAAGGCGTTCGAACTCCTGACGAAGACCGGCGCTGACCCGGCCGACGGCCTCGAAGCCGTCCGCCGACTCGCGACCACCTGCACGCAGATCTGCGAGGGGCAGGCGCTCGACATCGAGTTCGAGCGCCGCACCGAGGTGCTCCCCGACGAGTACCTCCAGATGGTCGAACTGAAGACGGCAGTCCTCTACGGGACCGCGGCCGCCGTTCCGGCGGTCGTCATGGGCGCAGACGACGACGTCGTGGAGGCGCTCTACCAGTACGGCATCGAGTCCGGCAGCGCGTTCCAGATTCAGGACGACGTGCTCGACCTGACCGTGCCGTCGGAGCAGCTCGGCAAACAGCGCGGCTCCGACCTCGTGGAGAACAAAGAGACCATCATCTCCCTCCACGCGCGCCAGCAAGGTATCGACGTAGACGACCTCGTCGACGCCGAGACGGCCGAGGAGCTCACCGAGGAGGCCGTCGAGGCCGCCGTCACCGAGCTGAACGAAGCGGGCAGCATCGACTACGCCCGCGAGATGGCCGAAGACCTCACCGAACAGGCCAAGTCGCGGCTCGACGTCCTTCCGGACAACGAGGCCCGCGAGCTGCTCTGCGACATCGCGGACTACCTCATCACCCGCGGCTACTGAGAGCGCGACGCGCCCGCGAACCGCGGCCACGAGGATTTCTCTTCGGTCCGTCCGTCTCCCGAGCCCCGCCGCCGTAACGCATATCTGATCTGGAGTGCTAACATCCCACGTACCCCTGCCCGCGCGAGGTCCCTTCCCCGCAATCCGGGCCTGTTTTTAGGCGCGCCGCGGAAGCCAACGGTAATGGACGACGAGCTTCGAGAGCGCATCGAGCGAGAGGCCGAAAAGCACGCGCTTCTCAACGCGGTCAAACACGACAGCGACGCCGACGTGGGCGCGATTATGGGCCCGCTGATGGGCGAGAACCCCGACTTCCGACAGCACGGCGGCGAGATTCCGGGGCTCATCGGCCCCGTCGTCGCCGAGGTCAACCGGCTGTCTGCGGGCGAAAAGCGCGACCGACTCGAAGACCTCGCGCCCGAGGAACTCGCCGAGATGGAAGCCGAGGAGGAAGCGGACGACTCGCTCCTCCCCGACCTCCCCAACGTCGAGGCGGACGACGAGGTCCGAATGCGCGCCGCGCCGAACCCCAACGGTCCGTGGCACCTCGGCCACGCCCGCATGCCCGCGGTCATCGGGACGTACAAGGAGATGTACGACGGCTCCTTCATCGTCCGGTTCGACGACACCGACCCGGAGACGAAGCGGCCGGACCTGACGGCCTACGACGCCATCCTCGACGACATCGACTACCTCGGGTTCGAGCCCGACGACGTGATTCGCGCCTCCGACCGGGTGAAGACGTACTACGACTACGCCCGCGAACTCATCGAGATGGGCGGCGCGTACACCTGTTCGTGTTCGGGCGAGGAGTTCTCGAACCTGAAGAACGACGGGAAGCCGTGTCCGCACCGCGACAAGGACCCTGAGACGACCCGCGAGGAGTTCGAGGACATGGTCGAAGGCGAGTACAGTTCGGGCGAGATGGTCCTCCGCGTCAAGACCGACATCGAACACAAGAACCCCGCGCTGCGCGACTGGGTCGCCTTCCGCATGATAGACACGCCGCATCCCCGCGAGGAGGCGGCTGACTACCGCGCGTGGCCGATGCTCGACTTCCAGTCCGGCGTCGACGACCACCTCACGGGCGTCACCCACATCATCCGCGGCATCGACCTGCAGGACTCCGCGAAGCGCCAGCAGTTCGTCTACGACTACTTCGGCTGGGACTACCCCGAGGTCGTCCACTGGGGCCACGTGCAGGTCGACGCCTACGACGTGAAGATGTCGACGTCGAGCATCAAGGAACTCATCGACTCGGGCGAAGTCGAAGGCTGGGACGACCCGCGCGTGCCGACCATCAAGAGCCTCCGCCGCCGCGGCATCCGCGGACAGGCTATCGTAGACGCGATGGTCGGTCTCGGCACCTCCACCTCGAACGTCGACCTCTCGATGTCGACGGTCTACGCGAACAACCGCGACCTCGTCGACGACGACACGGACCGCTACTTCCTCGTCCGCGATGGGACGGAGTTCGCCGTCGAGGGCGGCTCCGACAGCGCCCACCCGCCGCTCCACCCGAGCTTCGAGGAGCGCGGCACCCGCGACATCCCCGTCGGCGACAGCGTCCTCCTCGAATCGGGCGACGTGCCCGCCGAGGGCGAGCGCGTCTGGCTGAAGGGCTTCGGTGCGGTCCGCCGCGAGGGCGACTCGCTCGTCGCCACCGGCGACGACCTCGACGTGGTCCGCGAGGGTGACGTGGCCGTGATTCACTGGGCACCGACCGACGGCGTCCCGGTCCGCATGCGCACCATGGACGGCGACGTGACGGGCGTCGCTGAACCCGACTTCGGCGACGTACCGGCGGACGAACTCGTCCAGTTCGAGCGCGTCGGCTTCGTCCGCGTGGACGACCGCGGCGACGACGAGACTGTCGTCTACTTCGCGCACAAGTGAACTGAGCGACGGACAGTCGCTCTCGACACGAACACTCGTTTTACCCACCCCCGCCTAAGGGGCGGTATGACCCTCCTCGACCTCACCCGACGCGTCGAGACCGGGATGCCGACGTACCCCGGCGACCCGCCCGTCGCAGTCGAGTCGCACGCCGACTTCGAGGCCGACGGCTACCGCGTCTCGCGGCTCGAACTCGGGACTCACGCCGGAACGCACGTCGACGCGCCCGCACACACCGAACCGGACGGCGCGACCCTCGACGACTTCCCGGTCGAGGAACTCCGGTTCACCGCTCGGGTCGCCGACTGCCGAGACGCGGGCCCCCGCGGTCGAATCGGGCCGGACGCGATTCCGGAACACCTCGAACCGCGCGTGGACTTCCTCGTGTTCCGAACCGGCTGGGAGGACGAGTGGGGTACGGAGCGTATGCCCGACCACCCGGCGCTCGCGCCCGAGACGGCTCGGGGCTGCGCAGAACGGGGGCTCTCTGTCGGCATCGACGCGCTCAGCCCGGACCCGACCGGCGGCGACGGCGTCCCGGCGCACCATGCGATTCTCGGGGCGGGACTGCTCGTCGTCGAGAACCTCCGCGGGTTGGACGCGCTGCCGACCGACCGGACGTTCGACTTGTACGTCATGCCGCTGCGCGTGGACGCCGACGGCGCGCCCGCTCGGGTCGTCGCCGACGCGGAGACGGGACTGATTCGGCGTCGAGACGAGCGGTAACTCGGGAGCGAAGCGAAGTCGGCCGGCGTTAGAGCACCACGACGAGGACGAAGCCGACGAGCATCGAGAAGGTCAACAGCGCCTGCACCGCCGCTGTGGCGAGGACGCCGACCGTGGCGACGAGGGCTCGCCGACCGCTCTCTTCCGCGTCTTGGTGTTCGAGGTATTCGAGGGCGAAGACCGTGCCAGCGACGCCGACGAAGATGCCGAGCGGGCCGATGAGGAACATGAGCAGGAAGCCGGCGACTCCGGCGACAATCGACGTTCGGGTCGACGCGCCGCCGAACCGCGCGGCGACCATCCCGCCCGCGTAGTCGGTGACGAGCGCGACGAGGCCGACGAGGGTGAGACCGACGAACGCGATGGGCCCGGGGTCCGAAAAGCCGGTCGATACCCAGTAGACGACCACGCCGAGCACGGAGAGGAGCGCGCCGGGGAGGAGCGGAAGCACGCTCCCGACGACGCCGAGGACCAAGAGGGCGAGCGCGACCCAGAGGAACACGTCCATACCGGGGTGGTTCGGGCCGGGGGCTATTCACCCCACCGAGTGGGCGCGTCGAGGCCGCGGCGGAAGGACGGCGGGTGTGACCGGGTTCTAACTCGCGCGCCACGTCGCCCGGGTTCCGCCCGTTCGGGGGATAGTTTATTGCCTCTACCGAAATATGTCACTAAGAGTCATGGCTATCGACCCGCAGTTCGAGACAAACAGGGAGAAGGTCGGAGAGGAAAACGGCGTGGCCGTCTGGGGACCGGTCGACCCGCCGGAGAAACACGGCATCCACGGCACGCACGTCGCGGTGGACTTCGACATCTGTCTCGCCGACGGAGCGTGTCTGGAAGACTGCCCCGTGGACGTGTTCACGTGGGTCGACACGCCGGGGCACCCGGAGTCCGACATCAAGGCCGAACCGACCCACGAAGACCAGTGCATCGACTGCATGCTCTGTGTCGACGTCTGCCCGGTCGACGCCATCGACGTCGACCCCGGGCGAGCGGGACGCATCTGAGGGAAGAAACCCCGATTTTTTGCGGGCGACACCGCCGACAGCGACGTCGATACGCGGCGCGGACATTCCGGTCACCTAGTACAAAAGATTATTATGAATATGAGCTAGCATTAACTGGAGAGTGTTCTCAATGCACATGGTGGTACTTACAAAAGGCGTGCCCGACTTCCGGGAGGGCCAGGTATCGTTCGACGAGGACGGGCACCTCGAACGGGGGAAGACGCCCACAGTGATGAATCCGAACGACCGCTTCGCGCTGGAGGCGGCGCTCCAGACGCGGATTCGACACGGCGGGCGAGTGAGCGTAATGAGCATGGGGCCGCCGGGGTACAAGGAGGTGTTACGCGAGGCGATGGAGACGGTGTACGCCGACGACCTCCACCTCGTCTCGGACCGCGAGATGGCGGCCGCCGACACGTGGGCGACGGCCATCACGCTCAGCGCGGGCATCGAGACGCTCGGCGAGCCGGACGTGGTGTTCGCCGGGTTCAAGACCGCAGATGGGGAGACGGGCCACACCGGCCCGCAGACGAACTGGTGTCTCGACATGCCGCTCGTCACGCACGTCATCTCCCTCGACATCGACGAAGCGGAGGGGACGCTGCGCGCCAAGCGGCTGGTCGAAGGCGATATCGAGGAGATAGAGACCGTCGAGACGGAGCTTCCGGCGTTCGTCGTCGCGGACCCCGAGTTCGAGCCGTCGTATCGGACGGCGGGCGAGCGCCTGACGCTGAAGGACCTGCGCGAGGAGACCCGAGCACGCGCCGAGAACTACGAGGAGCACCTGACGGTGCGGGACCACGCCGACATCAACGTCGACCCGGACTACATCGGCCTCGACGGCTCGCCGACCATCGTCTCGTCGGTCGACCCGATTCCGAAGGCCCCGGCGGAGCGGGAGGCGACGATGGTCGACCCGGAGGATACGGGAGCCATGCAGGACGTACTGGGCGCGATGCAGTCGGCGGTCGGCGACGACGCCGGCGACGCCGCGGCCGCGGGGGGTGACTGAACGTGACCGACTTCGACCCCGGCGACTACGAGATTTCGGAGCTCGGCCCGGCCATCAAGGACATCGACGACCTCGGCGAGTTAGAGGAGATTCTACAGGTGGAACACCGCGGACAGAACCGCGCGCCGGCCATCGCCCTCATCGAGAGCCGCATCGAGAAGTTCTCCGAGGACGACGAAGAACCGGCCGACGCCGACGAGATGGACCTCGCGTCGATGAGCACCGCGGAGGTCGGAAACGCCCTCCAGAGCGTCGAGGAGGTCTCGGACCTCGAATCCCTCCTCGAACGCGAGGAAGCCGGCGAGGACCGCGACCCGGTGAAGCGGCTCATCAGAAGCCGCATCGACTCCGTGAAGGGAAGCGACGAGGAGGACACGGAAATCGAGGTGGATGACCGGACGCCCGAGGAGCGCCACCCGGACCTCGACCATCCGACCCGGGACAAGCGGCACGTCCGGTCGCTCCACGGGGGGACCTACCGCGACATGTGGGTCTACTGCGAGACGCAGGCGGGCGAACTCGTGGACGTGTCCAAGGAGATGCTCGGCAAGGCCCGCGACCTAATGGACACCTACAACGACGACTACACGACCGACGAGCGGGTCGTCGCGGTCCTCATCGGCTCCGACGTGTCGAAGCACGTCGAGGACGTCATCGCCTACGGCGCGGACGTGGTCGTCGTCCGCGAGGACGCCCGGCTCGAACGCTTCCAGCACAAGCCGTACACCGAGATATTCTGCGACATGGCCCGCGCGGGGGCCACCCACGATAACTTCGAGGTCGAAGGCGGCCGCGACGAGCCGTGGCGCGACTACGACAAGCCGCGGTACGTGCTGTTCCCGGCGACGAACAACGGTCGGGACCTCTCGGCGCTCGTGCAGGCCGAACTCGACTCCGGCCTCGCCAGCGACTGCTCGGGGCTCTACATCACGGAGGAGGTCATCTCGAACCCGGTCAAGACCGGCGTCGCCGGCGAGAAAAAGGAGTTCCAGCGCGTCCTGCACATGAAGCGCCCGGACTTCTCCGGCTTCGAGTACTCGACGATTCTCTGTATCGACAACCCGACGCGGGAGTTTCACCCGCAGGGCGCGTCGGTCATCCCGGGGAGCTTCGACCTGCCCGAACCCGACGCCGAGCGCGAGGGCCTCGTGGTCGAACACGACGCCCCGCTCGACGACGACTGGTTCCGCGTCACCGTCACCGACTTCGACCAGCTCGACGAGGGTATCGACCTGACCGGCCACGACGTCGTCGTCGCGGTCGGCCGCGGCATCGGCGACGACCCGACGAAGGGCATCGAACTCGCCTTGGACCTCGCCGACCAGTTCGAGGACGCCGAGGTTGGCGTCACCCGCGGCATCGTCACGGGGTCGTTCAACTTCGACGGCCACGTCGAGCAGTACACCCACGAGGACAGACAGATCGGCGAGACCGGACAGGTCGTCGCGCCGAAGCTCTACGTCGCGGCGGGCATCTCCGGCGCGATCCAGCACAAGGTCGGCATGGACGAGTCCGACACCATCGTCGCGGTCAACACCGACCCCGACGCCCGCATCCGCGACTTCTCGGACTACTTCATCGAGGGCGACCTCTTCGAGGTGCTGCCGCGGCTGACGACGGCGCTCAAGGAGGGCCGGTTCGAGGCGGCGGTGGCGAGCGACGGAGGGAACACGACATCGGCTACGTCGGGCGAAACGCCCGACAGCGGTTCGGTAGCGGACGACCGAGGTGAGTCACGATGAGCGACTACGAACACTACGAAGCGCTCGTCGTCGGGGCCGGACCCGGCGGCGCGGCGGCGGCCGCGACGTTCGCCAACTACGGCATCGAGACGCTCGTCCTCGAACGCGGCGTCGAGGCCGGGTCGAAGAACGTCTCGGGCGGGCTCATCTACGCCGAGGAGTCCGCGCCGTACACTATCGACGACCTCTTTCCGGGGTTCCGAGAGGCGGCCGCCGAGCGGCCCATCACGAAGTACCGCATCCACAACATCGCCGGCGACAAGGTCGAGTCGTTCGACCTCACGGACCTCCACGAGCACGACACCGAGTGGTCCGACTCCGTCCTCCGGCGAAAGATGGACTCGTGGCTCGAAGACCGCGTCCACGAACGGACCCGCGAGACGGGCGGCGGCCTCCTGACGGGCGTCCACGTCAACGGCCTGCTCCGCGAGGAGGGCCGCATCGTCGGCGTCACGCTGGACGAACTCGACCCGATAACCGCCGACATCATCGTCGCGGCCGACGGGGTGAACTCCGAACTCGCCCGCGACGCGGGCCTGATGGACTGGGACGAGCCCGACGAGTGGTTCCAGGGCGTCAAGGCCGTCGTCGACATGCCGGAAGACGCCATCGCCGACCGGTTCGACGTGGCGGACGACGAGGGCGCGGCACACCTGTTTTCTGGCGACCTCTTCGAGGGCGTCCGAGGCGGCGGCTTCCTCTACACAAACCGCGACACGCTGTCGCTCGGGACGGTGTTCCATCTCGACAGCCTCGTCGCGGAGGAGGCCGAACCGCACCAGCTCCTCGACGCCCTCCTGACTCACCCGCTTCTCGCGCAGTGGCTCGGCGACGACTACACGGAACTGGAGTACAGTGCGAAACTCGTACCCGACTCGAAGAAGGTCGCCCTGCGCGAACCGCACTTCGGCCGCCTGCTCCTCGTCGGCGACGCGGCCGGCCAGATGCAGGCGCAGGGGCCGATAATCAAGGGCATGAACCACGCCGTCACCGCCGGGGCGCTCGCCGCGGAGTCGTACGCGCAGGCTAAATCGCGCAACGAGCCCGAAAAAGCGGGGACTCGCTACGCCCGCAAGCTCCGGAGCGAGGGCGTGATGAAGAAGCTCCGGCCCCGCGGCTACGAACTGCTCCGCGGCGTCGCCGAGGACGACGGCGTGACCGACGTGGTCGACACCGTGCTCACCTCGGCGGTCGGGCGCGCCGGCATCCGCGCGCTCTCGGGGCGGCTCGAACGCCTCTACAACGTCCCGACGCTGTCGGCGCTGATGCCGGACACGCGGACGCCCTACGTCACGCTCCCGACGGTCATCGCCGAGGAGTTGGGGACGCGGGTCCGTGACCAGAGCTCGGTGACGCCGCCGGACCTCGAAGCCCGCATCGGCGGGTTGACCTACGACACCGACATCGGCAACCCGCACATCACGCTCCGCGACGAGTCCTACGAGGCCAGCGGGGCTGCGGTGGCGGCCTGTCCCGTCTCGGCGGTCGACTTCGGCGGCGGCTGTTACCGTGAGGAAGTCGTCCGAACCAACGGCTCGGAGGAGCGCGTCGTCAGCCTCGACACCCAGCCCTGCGTCGAGTGCGGCACCTGCGCCGTCGTCGCCGACACCGAGTGGACCCACCCACGCGGCGACAAGGGCGTCGAGTTCAAGTGGGGGTGACGGGGGTGAGACGATGAGTCGCGACGTGGCTCAATCGAAGTCCCGCGCCGTCGC
This sequence comes from Haloferax prahovense DSM 18310, assembly GCF_000336815.1. GTDB lineage: Archaea > Halobacteriota > Halobacteria > Halobacteriales > Haloferacaceae > Haloferax > Haloferax prahovense. Next base: position 76,345 of record NZ_AOLG01000047.1, on the reverse strand, counting down.
CGACGGTCGCGGTGCCGAGGAGCGACACCCCGAAGACGTCCGGTTCGGGGAGCGCGCCAGAGCCCTCGCCGCCGAGGCGCGAGAAGCGCGGGAGTCGTTCGACCCGCCGCCGCCGTCGGCCGCGGACCAACGCGCGCTCGAATGCGCCCGCGACGGCGTCGGCCCGGCGGTCTCGCTCTACGTCAGCGCGCGGACGGGCGACCGGCAAGTCTCCTTCACCGGCGAGGAGTTCGAACTCCTCCACCGGGCGATGAACGACTGGCTCGACATGTACGCCCGGTGCTACGGGGTCGACCTCGACGCGGACTTCACGGTCCGCGAAGCAGCCGAAGTCCTGCTGCGGACCCACGACGTGCTCGACACCGCCCAACTGCTGACCTGTGTCCCCGAGAGGCGCTGAAGTCGGCGCACGGACCCCGATTCACCCGTCGGCTCCACCGACTGTCGCCGGGTCTGGCACGAACAACAATTATAAATCATGAGTGTGATTGTGTACCATGGAAGTAACTGACAGTCTCAACTTCGGACACAAAGACCGCAAGGACATCTACGAGTACATCGAGCGGCACGGGACCGTCCGCGAGGACGAGGTTCGGCGGGCGCTCAACTTCGAACCGGCGGCGCTGGGGGCGCACCTGACGGTTCTGCGACGGGACGGCTACATCCGGAAGGTCGGCAACCACGTGGAGGTGGCCTACGCGCCCGGCGAGGCGGAGACGGTCGAACTCGGCGACCTCGACGTGACGATTCGGATGGCCCAGAACGTCGACTTGGAGAGCCTCGTCGACGCCATTCACGAGGTCGCCGACGAGGGCCGGTACATCGAGGCCGAGACGGTCGCCGACCTACTCGACCACGAGGAGGTCGTCCTCCGACACAACGAGGTCAGTTCTCGGATGGTGTTCGTCGCCACCGTCGGCGACGAACTCGCCGGCTGGGTTCACCTCGACCTGCCCGAGGCGGAGAAGCTGAGCCACACCGCCGTCCTGACGGTCGGCACGCGGCCGGAGTTCCGCGGCCACGGCATCGGGAGCAAGCTCCTCGACCGCGGCGTCGACTGGGCTCGGGAGCGCGGCTTCGAGAAGCTCTACAACAGCGTTCCGGCGACCAACGAGGAGGCAATCGCGTTCCTCGAAGGCCACGGCTGGGAGACCGAAGCCGTCCGCGACGCCCACTACAAGATAGACGGCGACTACGTCGACGAAGTGATGATGGCCGTCTCGCTCCGGTGAGCGCAGACCGGCCCCACTCCGACCCTGAATTTCTGCGCGCTGTCTTCTCCGGCCAGCGACGCGTCGGGGTGCGACTGCCCCGCTCGCGACCGACCGTGCTACGCCCAGTCGTCTTCGGCCCCGTCGAGGGGTTCGGCGACGACGCCGTCCTGCTGAACGAGCGCCCTCGCGTGGGCCGTACAGACGTCTCTGTCGGCGTCCCACGGCACGTAGAGCCTGACCGCCGCGACGTTCTCGCAGTCGGGTTCGCTACAGTCGGCCATACGGGGAGCGTCGGCGCCGACGACTATCGGTGTGTCGGCGAGTCGCGGCCCAGCCGTCTCTCCGCCCGCCGCGCGCCTCGCGCTCACCGGAATCGCTCGCGTTCCTCGTGGGCCGCGTCGGTGCCGTACTCGTCCACGAGCGGTTCGTAGGCGTCGCCGAGCGCGCGCATGGCTCCCGCGGTCGAGTGGAAGTCGAGTTCGTCGGCGACGGCGTTCCACGGCCGGGTCTGGAGGACCTTGCGGACCAGCAGTCGCTCCTCCCGAGGCGTGAGCGAGGCCCGCTCGGGGGTCGTGAGGTGCGCGAGGCCGAGGCGACGGAACGCGCCGGGCGCGGTCGTGTAGAGCCCCGGGCCGTAGGACGCGCCCACGACGACGCGCCACTCGTACTCGGAGAGGTCCGGTGAGAACGCGGTGTCGACGGCGGCGAGGGCCGCCCGTGCCACGTCGGCGTCGAGGTCCGAGAGGGCGTCGCCGAGCACGTCGCCGACGCGGCCGAGGAACCACGCCGCGTGGCGGTCGCGGAGGTCGCGGCCGGCGGGCGACAGGGGGTGCATCATGAGCGCCGAGTACTCGCCGCTGGTGTCGTTTCTGGTGGTCGAGAGGTGGACCGTCCCGTAACCGTTGTCGCGCCAGAACGAGAGGAGTTCGGGCGTCGCGCCGAAGCCGACGCCGAGGTAGTCCGCGTCGCCCGCGAACTCGTCGCGTATCTCCGAGAGGAGCCGCGAGCCGAGCCCGGACGACCGGACCGCGTGGTGGGTGGCGATGCGCATCACGCGGTAGCCGACGGGGACGCCGGCCGCTTCGTCCCGGAGTTGGCTCGTGAACACGTCGGGGAGCATGTTCCCGCGGATGCGGCCGCCGTCGTACATGTGCCGGCGGGTGTCGGCGTCGAGGCCGCCCTCGCGGGCGAGGAGCGCGACCGAGACGACTCGCCCCTCGTGGGTGAGCGCCCGGAGCGTCAGGTTCGGAGCGTCGAGAAGTCGGGCGAGGTCGTCCGGTTCGGTCCGGTAGTGCGCGAGGACGAGCAGGCCGAACGCTTCGCGGAGCAGGTGTTCGTCAGCCAGCAGGTCGTCGGGCGAAAGCGTCCGGTAGGAGACGGTATCGGGCGTCGCGTCAGCGACGAGCTGGTCGACCGGCGGCCGAGCGTCGAGGAGGAGCGCGCGGAACGTCCACGACTCGACGGGGTCGCCGGCGGCGTAGCGAATCGGGTCGTCGAGGCGCGCGTCGGTCACCTCGCGGTCCGCGTCGTCGAGGCGGTCGCGGAAGCGGACGGCGAAGCCGCGGCCCGCGCCCTCGTAGCCCCGGACGGTCGTACAGAAGGCGACCGCGGGCGCGGCGAGGAACGATTCGAGGAGCCTGACGGGCAGGGCGGCCGCCTCGTCCACGACGAGCGCGTCGGCGTCGGCCGCCGCCGCGCCGGCTTCCGTGGGCGGGACGTAGCGGACGCGACCGCCGCTCTCGGCCGCGAGGTCGAAGTCGTCCGCGCCGCCGCCTCGGAGCGCGCCGAGTTCGGAGAGAAGTCGCTCCGCGCGGGCGAACACCTCGGCGGCGTTTCGCTTTCCGGGCGCGGTCACGACCACGTCCGCGCCCTCCGCGGCGAGACTCCCGGCGGCGAGGCCCGCCGCGCTCGACTTCCCGCGGCCGCGGTCGGCCTCCACGACGATGGCGTTTCCAGGGTCGGCCAGCGCTTCGAGCGCTTCGAGCGCGGCGGACTGGTCGGCGGTGAGACAGTTCTCGTAGGCGCGCCGCGGGAACCGTCGGTTCTTCTCTCTCGGTATCCGCGGCGGGGCGGCGTCGAAACTGATTCCCTGTCGGTACGCGCCGTCGCGCTCGACGGTCCCCGAATCGAGGTCGACGAGGGCGACGCCGGGGTGGTCCCGGAGCGTCGAGACGAGTCGGCCGCGGAAGCGCCCGGTCACGTCCGCGACGGAGAACGGCGGGACCGCCAACCGCTCGTCGAAGGAATCGCGGCGGGCGGGCCACTCGTCGAGGGGTGGCGTGAGCAGGACGAGCAGGCCGCCGCCGTCGACTGCGCCGGCGACGCGGCCGAGCGCGTTCGCCGAGAAGTCCTCGTGGGCGTCGAGGACGACGAGCGTCCGGGTCGTCCCGAGCAGCGACGAGGCGCGCTTCGGTTCGACGCGGTGGAAGCGAAAGCCCTCGCGGGCGGTGACGAACGTCACCTCGTCGTCGGGGACGTCGGCCCCGCGGACCGCGTCGAAGGCGGCGTCGATGCCGGCGTCCCGGTCGCCGGCGAGGACGAGGAGGCGTCGCTGGTTCGTCGCCAGTGCCTCCGCACGGCGGGCGGCGGCGAGCGCCTCGACGTCGGGGTCGTCGCCGAGTTCGGTCATGGGGGTGATACGCCGGCGCGACTATTCACATTCTTCGGTCGGGTGCGAGCGCGCTCGTCCCCAGTCGGTTCAGCCAGCGGTTTCGGTGGGGTGTCACACCCCGCCACGGGCGTTTCGTGTGAGCAATTGACACGAGAATCCGGGGCGCTTCGGTCGGCGAGAAATCGGGTGTTCGCGGGTCGTGCGGACGCGTCGCACGGCGGTACGATTTTGAAAGCGCTTTTATGGGGGCCGAAGCAAAGAGTGGTTACAGCCTGTCCGGGGTTGATGAACCTCCTCGCCGTAGGGAAATCGTTGACCGGTCGCGACCGACCGACCGGTGTGATACCGGCGAGGGAGTCGAGCCCGCGAGCAGGATATAGGTGAACAACAATGGCTGTCTACGTAGACTTCGACGTACCGGCCGACCTCGCTGACAGCGCCGTCGAGGCGCTCGAGGTCGCCCGAGATACTGGTATCGTGAAGAAAGGAACCAACGAAACGACCAAGTCCATCGAGCGGGGCAACGCCCAGCTCGTCCTCATCGCGGAAGACGTCTCCCCCGAGGAGATCGTCATGCACCTGCCCGAACTCGCCGACGAGAAGGGCATTCCGTTCATCTTCGTCGAGACGCAGGACGACATCGGCCACGCCGCCGGCCTCGAAGTCGGCAGTGCCGCGGCCGCCATCGTCGACGCCGGCGACGCGTCCGACGATGTCGAGGACATCGCGACTAAGGTCGAGGACCTTCGATAACCGACCATGAGCGCGGACGAACAAGCCAGCGACTCGACGCCTGCCGAAGTCATCGAAGTCGTTGGAAAGACTGGGATGCACGGCGAGGCCATGCAGGTCAAGTGCCGCATCCGCGAAGGCTCCAACCAGGGCCGTATCATCACGCGAAACGTGCTGGGTCCCGTCCGCGAGGGCGACATCCTCCAGCTCCGCGAGACTCAGCGTGACGCCGACTCCATCGGAGGGCAGTAACAATGGTCGAAAAGCGCACGTGCGACTACAGTGGTGAGGAAATCGAGCCCGGCACGGGCACGATGTACGTCAAGACCGACGGCACCATCCTCCACTTCAAGGACTCGAAGGCCGAGAAGAACTACTTCCTCGGCCGCGAGGCCCGCGACCTCGAGTGGACGGAGGCCGGCCGCCGCGCGAGCGGCAAGTCGGAGGACAACTGATGTCCGACGCAGAGCGCACCTTCGTGATGGTCAAGCCCGACGGCGTCCAGCGCGGCCTCATCGGAGACATCGTCTCCCGCTTCGAGGACCGCGGTCTGAAGATGGTCGCCGGCAAGTTCATGCAGATCGACGAGGAGCTCGCTCACGACCACTACGGTGAGCACGAGGGCAAGCCCTTCTTCGAGGGTCTCGTCGACTTCATCACGTCCGGTCCCGTCTTCGCGATGGTCTGGGAAGGACAGGACGCGACGCGACAGGTTCGCGGCATGATGGGCGAGACGGACCCCGCAGAGTCCGCTCCCGGTACCATCCGCGGCGACTACGGTCTCGACCTCGGCCGGAACGTCATCCACGGCTCCGACCACGAGGACGAGGGCGCGAACGAGCGCGAAATCGCGCTCTTCTTCGACGAGGACGAACTCGTCGACTACGAGCGCATCGACGAGACCTGGCTCTACGAGTAAGTCTCGTCTCGCGGTTCTCACGTTTTCTGCCGAGAGGAGCGACGGCCACGTCTCCCCTCTCGTCCGCGCTCTACCTCCCGAGCGGGCCCCTCGGGGGTACTGTGTGCGGGACACTATCATTGGACATCCACGGTCGGCGACGACCGTCACCGCGACCTGACCGTCCACCGCGCGGCGAACAACGGTTTTCTCGTCGCCCGGCGAAACGTGTCATATGGTCGAAGTTGAACTCGTACTCCTCGCGCTCGCGGCGCTGTTCGTCGTCGGCGCGGTGGCGATGCTCGGCGCGACCGCGGTGGCGGCGTGGACGACCGCGCGACTGGCGGCGACGCTCTCGACGCTCGTGCGTCCGGTCGTCCTCGGGCCGACCGACATCCGCGACGTCGAACTCCGGGTTGCCGGCCTGCGCGCGCTCGACCACGTCGATTCGGGCGTCGTCACGAACGTAGTCCCCGAGCGGCGGCGCGGAGCGAGCGGCCTCGCCCGATTCTCTCGCCGGGACGGCGTGCGGCTCGACCTCGCGCTCGCGACGCCCGACGACCGGACCGCGACGGTCTGGGTGCCGGTTCCCGAGGCCCTGACCGGCGGCTCGCGGTTCGAACGCATCGCCGCGGCGTGCGACGTGCCACCCGAAGAGATTTCAGACGCCGTTGGGACGGAGCTTCCGTTAGTCCGCGGTGCCGACGGTGGGTGGCGAATCGGGAGTGAGGGCAACCGCGGGTTCGGTGGTGCCGACGTTGGAGACGACGCGACTCGGGAACGCTCGTTCGAGACCGAGCGCGTCTAATTCGCGCGACCAGTACTGGCGGGTTGTCAGGCGCGTCGTCGTCGCCCGCCGCCGAGGCGCGACCGAATCCGCCGGGCCGCCAGTTTGGCGACGACCCGCGGCCCCGGCGGAAGCAACCCGAGTTGGCGCGCGATTCCCATCAGGTTCACCAGGTTCCACTGCTCGGCGATGCGGCCGTCTTCGAGCCGGAAGACGAAGAACGCCGGTTGCTCGAACGACTTCCCGGTCGGGACGAGGTTACCCCACGGCTCCTGCGGCGTTCCCCGCGCCGTGAGCCGCATCATCACCCGGTCGCCCTCGCCGACCGCGTCTTCGACAGCGAGGTGCCAGTCGGGGACCGCCCCGCGGAAGCCGAGTATCTGGTCGACCAGCGCGTCTCTTCCCACTCTGTCGACGTCGACGCCCAACTGGTGAGTGACGACGTCCTCGTGGACCAACTCCTCTGCCGCCGCCGCGTCCCCCTCGTTGACGAACTCCTCGATGTATCGGCGGCACAGTTCGACGTTCGTCCGTTCCGGTGCGACTGATTCGGTGCCCATACCGAGCGATACGCTATGATGTATGTTAACATTTATTTCACGTACAGAACGGGGAGACACTCACGACGGCGAGAACGCGATGGGAGTCTGCGACTCTGGAGTTCGATACGGACAAAAAAGACGAGCCGTGAGTTGTTCGGTCGCTCGGACACTCAGCCGCTCAGTCGGCCTGCGGGACGGACGCGTCGAGGTCGATTTCGCCGGCGTCGAGTTCGGCTTCGACCTCGCGGGCGGCTTTGACCATGTTCTCCATCTTCTGGTAGGCGACCTCGCGGGGGAGGAGCTTCACGCCGCAGTCGGGGGAGACGGTGAGTTTCTCCGGCGGGACGACCTTCAGACCCTGCTTGATGTTCTCCTTAATCTCCTCGACAGTCTCGACTTCGGCGGTGTGAACGTCGACGACGCCGAGCGCGAGGTCCGGCTCGAACTCGGGGTCGGTGAACACGTCTATCTGCTCGTAACCGCCGTTGCAGAGTTCCACGTCGAACTCGTCGATGGGGTAGTCGTTGAGTTCGGGGTAGATACGGGAGTAGTCGCCGTAACAGACGTGGAGGCCGATACGGACCTCGTCGGGGACGCCCGCGACGATGCGTTCGAGACACTCGCCGACGATGGCGTGGTCGTCCGGCGTCGTCGCCAGCGCGGGCTCGTCGATCTGGATGTAGGTCGCGCCCGCCTCGACGAGTTGTTCGATCTCCTCGTTGACGAGGTCGGCCAGCGCGTACGCGAGGTCGGCCTCGGAGTCGTAGTGCTCGTTGAACGACCAGCTAGCCAGCGTGTACGGGCCCGTGATGGGCACCTTGACGGGCTTGGAGGCCACGTCGCTCGTGAACTCGAACTCGTCGACCAGCCACGGCTCGTCGTACTCGACCTCGCCGACGACAGAGGGCTTGTCGAAGTAGTTGTGACCCCACACCTTCACCGGGCCGTTGAACTCGTAGCCGGGGATGCGGTGGGCGAAGTACTCGACCATCTCCTCGCGGCGCATCTCGCCGTCGACGACGGTGTCGAGGCCGGAGCGCTCGTGCTCGTTGGTGATGACGCGGCAGGCGTCGTCGTGGGCCTCGTGGAGGTGCTCCTGGGTGAACTTGGAGTCGGGGTCCTCCGCGAGGTCGTTGGCGCGGTTGAGCCACTTGGGCTTCGGGTAGGAGCCGACGACGGTGGTGAGCAGGAAGTGCTCGTTGTCGTGGGCCTCGGGGCGGAACTGCTCGCGGTTCTCGGCGTCGCGGCTCATGCTTCCACCTCCAGTTCGTCCTCGGTGGCGGCCGCGAGGGCGGCGAGTTTCTCCGTCGCGCGGTTCTCGGGCAGGTAGAACAGTTCGGTGTTGGAGGTCACGTAGGCGGTGTCGAACGTCTGGCTCTGGACCTGGTCGAGGGTCCACTCGACGCGCTCGCGGACCGTCTCGGGGTCTTCGACCAGCGTGTTCTGGCCGTCGACGAGACCCAGGGCGATGTCGTCTTTCGTACCGTACTCGTTGATGTTGTAGAGCGTCTGGTCGCGGTCGCCGGCGACGAAGTCGAAGCCAATGGCGTCCACGTCGGCGTCCATGAGGTGCGCGTAGACCTTCTCGTCGAGCGCGCCCCAGTAGGTGTGGACGACTACGTCGGCGTCGGTCGCGTCGGAGACGGCGGAGATGGCCTCGGGGACGCGGTCGTCGACGTCTTCGCCCGGCGGCGAGAACACGAGCGAGGGTTCGAGGAGGAACAGCGTCTCGTGTTCCGGGAAGGCGTCTACCTCGCCGGCGAGGAACTCGCTCACAGCGTCGAGGAAGTCGGCCTCGTCGCCGTAGTACTCGTCGGTCGCGAGGTCCGAAAGCGAGTACGGGCCGGGGAGGACCGCCTGCAGCGACTCGTCGCCGAGGAGGTCGGCGGTGGCGTCGAGTTCGGCCGCGACGTCGCCGGAGAAGGTGAGTTCGCCGCGGACCTGCGGGTCGCGGTAGAAGTTGTTGTTGTCGTAGTAGCGGACGATACCGCCGGTCTCGACGTTCTCGTGGACCGTAAGCGGGTGTGCGAGCATGTCGTCCCAGCGGAGTTGCCCCTCGACGACGCGGTCGAGGCCGGCGTCAGTCTGTTCGGAGACGACTTCCTCGCGAGCGCGGTCGTACGCGCTCACGATATCTGCGCCCTCGTTACCGGAGATGAGGTCGTGTTTCTGGTGGCCCTTGAGGTCGGAAAGCTCCTGTTTCGCCCAATCCGGGAGGGGATACAGTCCCGGTGTCGTCGAGACGAGTTCAGTCATCACTCCTGGCTAAGAAATGACGGACTATAATATTTCCTGTATCAACATATGCGCATTGGTTATTCCAACGCGAGCACCGTGAGCGTCTCGTAGGGGTACGACTCCTGGACGACGACCTCGTGGCCGAAGCCGTTCGCCTCGGCGCGGGCGAGCACCTCGTCGTAGCCGGTGAAGCTACTCACGAGGAGGAAGACGGTCCCGCCGGGCTTGAGGATCCGGCCGACCGTGTCGAGGAATGGGTCGATGATTTCGCGGCCGTCCTCGCCGCCGGTGAGCGCGACTTCCATCCAGTCGTCGCGCGCGGCTTCGAGATCCTCGGGAAGGTACGGCGGGTTGAACGCCACCGCGTCGAAGGCGTCGTCGCGGAACGGTTCGACGAGGCTCCCGCGAACGACCTCGAAGCCGCGGCCGCCCTCGGCGCGGATGGCTGCGGCCCGCTCGGCCGCCTGCCGGCAGGCGTGGGGGTTGAGGTCGCTCGCGACCACGTCGGCGTCGGTCTTCGTCGCGAGTTGTTCTGCGACCCAGCCCGAGCCGGTGCCGACTTCGAGGACGCGTCCCGAGACGCGCCCGACCGCGGCCTGCGCGAGCAGTCCAGAGTCCTCCGCGGGCTGATAGACCGAGGTGTTCATCCCGCGGCGCTCGGCGAGGTCGGTCATTCGTCGGCCTCCTTGGAACCAGTCGAGGCGCCGCCATCGCCGCCCTCGACGCCGCCGTCGGCTTCGGGGCTCGCTTCGGGCCGCGTATCGGTGAGGGGAATCGGCCCCGAGGGGTCGCGCTCGGACAGCGCGCGCTGCGGGAACGGGATGGTGATATCTTCCTCCGCGAACGCCTCGTGGACGGCCGAGATGGTCGCCGTGCGGGCGCGCCACCACCGGCGGGCGCTCGGGCGGTCTATCCACGGGCGAACCCCGAGGACGACCGCGGAGTCGTCGAACCGCTTGGCGACGACCTGCGGCTTCGGCACCGAGAGCACCTCGTCGAGGTCCTCCACCGCCGCCTGCGCCACGTCCGCGGCGTGGTCGATGTCGGTCTCGTAGTCGACGCCGACCTCGACGTCGAGGCGGAGTCGACCCTTTCGGCTCCGGTTGACGAGGCTCTCTGAACTCACCACGTCGTTCGGAATCATCACGAACTCGCCGTCGAACGTCTGGATGCGCGTGTTCACGACCGTGATTTCGGTGACGATGCCCTCGTGGTCGCCGACTTCGACCCAGTCGCCGATTTCGAACGGCCGGGAGAACATGATGACGAAGCCCGCGATGAGCGCGCCGAGAGTCTGTCTCGCGGCCATCCCGACCACGATACCGAGGAAGCCAGCGCCGACGAGGAAGCCGCCGAGGTCGGCCCGCCAGATACCGAGAATGACCGCGAGCGTGGCGAGGTAGGTCGTCACCTGCGCGATGCGGTAGATGATTTCGCGCTGGTGGTCGGAAATCTCCGGGCGCGTGCTCGCAATCTCGCCGATGAACCGACCGAGGACGCTCGTGAGGACGTACGCGCCGACGACGAACGCCGCCGACAGCGCGATGCGGACGAACGTCTGCCTGTTGAGGTCGTACTGCGTCGAAATCGTGCCGATGTCGCCCGACAGCGACCAGACCGCGAAGACGAACGCCCCGCCGCCGGCGACGACGACGAGTCGGAGCACCGTCACCGAGAGGTGCCACACTGGCATCGAGACGGCGTCGACCTCCTTGTCGTGGAGCCGCGCGCCGAGCCGCCAGACGGCGACGACGGCGACGGTCACGAGGAGGCTCGCGGCGACGCGGAGTTCGAACGTCGGGAACAGCGACGCGATGTCGAGAACCGTGTCGCTCTGGAGGGGCGTGCCGGTGGAAGCGAGACGAGAGAGGGTCACGGCGAGCGCGGGGCGTATCATGGAGTTAGGTTACCGGCCGACCGACGCGGCGAGTTCCGCGAGTTCGGCGAACTCCGCGGGAGCCATGTTGCCGGCGCGCTTTCGGAGCACGTCCTCGTCGGCCGCCTCGACGACCGCTTCGGGGTCCGACAGCCCGGAGATGTGCGCCGTGTTTCGGATGCCGTTTCTGATGGTCTTCCGTCGCTGGGTGAACAGCGCCTTCACGAAGTCGAGGAAGAACGCCTCGTCTTCGACCTCGTACTCTGGGTCGCGCGGCGTGATGCGGACGACGACGCTCTGGACCGCCGGCTTGGGGTCGAACGCCTCGCGGGGGACGTGCTCGCAGACCTCGACGTCGCCGTAGTGCTGGGTGCTCACCGAGAGGCGGCCGTACTCCGAGGTGCCCGACTCGGCGGCCATCCGCTCGCCGAACTCCTTTTGGAACATCAACACCAGCGGCTTCCCGCGGGGGAGCAACCGGAACGAAATCTCCGAGGAGATGCCGTACGGGAGGTTCGAGACGCACGCGGTGAACTCGGGCAGGTCGACCTCGAGCGCGTCGCCCTCGACGACGGTGAGCCGTCCCGCTTCGACCTCGTCGGCGAACTCGCGGCGCAGGTGCTCGGCGAACGTCCGGTCCTGTTCGACGACGGTCACGCGGTCGGCGACGCCGAGCAGTCGGTCCGTGAGGACGCCCGGTCCGCCGCCGATTTCGAGGACGTGCGAGCGGTCCGCGTCCTCGGGGAGGTACGTCGGGATGCGGTCGACGACGCGGTCGTCGACGAGGAAGTGCTGGTCGTGGTCCGGGTTCCCGCGAGCGCCCGCCCGCCGGATGAGGGCGTCCGGGTCGCGCGCGCCGGCCCCGCGGACCTGTTCGCTGCCGTCGCTCGTCATTGGGAGAGGTATCGTGCGGGAGCGGGTAAAAGTCCCGTTCCGCTACCGCCCGTCGCGTCCGACGAACGTCTTGTACTTCACGTCGTTGTCGCGGAGTTCGTCGAGGATGCGCTCGACGATGACCTCCTTCGGGCGGTGAAGCCCGGAGACTCGTTCTTCGAGGTCTTCGAACGACTCGAACGGTCCCTGCCGCTTACGCGATTCGAGAATCTTGTCGCGGAGCTTCTTCCCGATGCCGGGAAGCAAGTTGAGCTGGTGGAGCCGCAGTGTGATGGGCTGTGCGTCGTTGTAGAAGTCCACGAACCGCCGTTCGTCGGCCTCGACGATGTCCTCGACGACGTAGTCGACTTCGGCCGTCGCCGTGTTCGAGAGGTCGCCGTACGAGAGTTCTTCGACGGACTGAATCAGCTCGCGGTCGGCGACCGGTGAGACGACGAGCCGGTCGCCGATGCTCACGTCGGCGTCTTCGACGAGGGTCAACTCGAGGAGACGGAAATCGGACTCTCTGAGCGCGTACGCGATGGGTGCCGCGTCGAAGCGCCGTCGGTCGTCTCCTTGACGCCCGTGGCGGAGTACGTCGAGTACGACGACGTACTCGGTCGTGGCGTCGGCGTCACCGCTCTCCGTACGTGTCATGCCAGTAGTTACGGCGAGCCGATATTTAAATAGTTGGCCGCGCTGTCACGCGGTCAGACGTACTTCGCGACGACGTTGAGGATTTCGTCGAGTTCGTCGCCCGAGAGCGCGTAGCGCTGCTGGGCGAACACCGCGCGAAGTTCGTCGCGCGACTGCGGGAGGAGGTCCGCGATTTTGATGGCGGTCGGACCGTCGACCTTCTCGAGCTCGGCGAGCTCCTCGACGAGTTCGCGAGATTCCTCGGGGTCGAGGTGGGCGAACCGGTTGACGTGTTCTATCGCACGGGCCAGTTCGTAGCGCATCTCGCGCTCTTCGTCGGCGGCGCGTTCCGCCTCAACCTCGGCGAGCAGTTCCTTGACCTCGGAGGTCGTCAGATACTCCTCGTCGAGCTTTTCTTTGAAGATGGTCATCGCTTACTGCTGGGCGCGCAGGTGAGCGGGACGGACGATGACCGTCTTCTCTTTGCCGCCGTCGTTGATCTGGACCTTGAACGCGCGGCCCTGCTTCCCGGTGACTTCACCGGTGAGACCGTTGAAGCGCGGGTGGAAACGACCCTCGCGAACGCTCGGGTCGATGTTGAGGTGGACCTTCTGGCCCTCCTCGAATTCCGCGATAGCGCGCTGCGGCGGCGAAGTGCCGCGCTCGCGCGGCTTGTTCGAGAGCTTTCCTCGCGTCCCCTTCATCGGACCGTTGGAGCTCGGCATAGTCGTGAGAACGAATACTTGCGTCGCCATTATAAATTGCACGTTACGAACCGCGCGTGTGTGTCCCCCGCGTGGTCGTGCGGGAGGGACGGACTTAACCCGAGTCGGCGCGGCGCTTCTCGTATGTCCGAAGACGAGCGACGCATCGAGACGCGCGCCATCCACGCGGGACAGGAGCCCGACGAGGAGACGGGGGCGCTCATGACGCCCATCTACGCGAACTCGACGTACGCCCAAGACGGGCCGGGTGACCACCGCGGATACGAGTACTCCCGCACGGGGAACCCGACACGAACCGACCTCGAATCGAACCTCGCGGCGCTCGAACACGGCTCGCACGGCCGCGCCTTCTCCTCGGGGATGGGCGCGATAAACACCGTTCTCAACCTCCTCGAAGCGGGCGACCACGTCGTCGCCGGCAACGACGTCTACGGCGGCACCCACCGCATCTTCACGCAGGTCTACGAGAAGTACGACCTCGAGTTCGACTTCGTCGACACCACCGACCACGACGCCGTCCGCGACACCGTCCGCGACGGGACCGAACTCGTGTGGGTCGAGACGCCGACGAACCCGCTCATGCGCGTCAACGACATCGAGGCGCTCGCTGACATCGCCCACGAGGTCGACGCGCTGTGCGCCGTCGACAACACCTTCGCCACGCCGTATCTCCAGCGCCCGCTCGACCACGGCGCGGACATCGTCTCGCACTCGTTGACGAAGTACCTCGGGGGTCACTCCGACGTCGTCGGCGGCGCGCTCGTCACCGACGACGCGGAGTTAGACGAGGAGATAGCGTTCTACCAGAACTCCGTCGGCGCGACGCCCTCGCCGTTCGACTGCTTCCTCGTCCTCCGCGGGACGAAGACGCTCCCGGTTCGAATGGACCGCCACTGCGACAACGCCCGCGAACTCGCCGCGTGGCTCGACGACCACGAGGCGGTCTCCGAGGTGTTCTACCCCGGTCTCGACTCGCACCCGCAGCACGACCTCGCGGCCGAGCAGATGGACGACTTCGGTGGGATGCTCTCGTTCGAACTCGACGGCTCGCTCGAACAGGCCTCGACCGTCGTCGAGGAGACCGAAGTGTTCACGCTCGCCGAGAGCCTCGGTGGCGTCGAGAGCCTCATCGAACAGCCCGCGGCGATGACCCACGCGGCCATCCCCCGCGAGGAGCGACTCGAAGCGGGTCTCACCGACGGCCTCGTCCGCGTCTCCGTCGGCATCGAGCACATCGACGACATGAAGACCGACCTGCAGCGGGCGTTCGACGCGGCGTTCTGAGGCGTCGAAGTCCGCTTCGACTCGTCTTCACGCGCTCTCGAGCGCCCTCGCGCACCGGCCGTTGTCGAAAGTTGAGAACGCGAGTAAGGGTTATTGAATAGCACGATGAATAATGAGGTATGTCCCAGGAGTCAGTCACCCTGAGCGCGGAGTCCGTACAGCGACAGAGCTACGCCGAACCGACCGACCGTGTGATGGTCGATTCCGACGACCACGAGGGGTCGAGCCACAGCGCCGAGCAGTTCGGTATCGGGCTGGCCATCGGCTTCCTTCTCGGCGGCGTCGCGGGCGTCATCGGCGACTCCCTGGCCATCGGCGTGATGCTCGGGCTCACGTTCGGCGTCGTCCTCGGCGTCTACTTCATGGAGCGCCGCTGACGGCGGTCGAACGCGGTCGCTCCGGGGACGGGACTTCGAAAAAGGTCGGTCGTCAGTTCAGATACGGCCGACGTTCTCGACGGAGACGCTCTCGACGCCTTCGACTTCGATGAACGCCTCTTCGACGGCCTCGGTGCCACCGGCGTCGTCGGGGACGATGACCGTCGGCAGGAGGGCGACGAGTCCGAACGCGACGTCGTCGCGTTCGAAGCCCTTGATTTTCGCACCCTCGGGCAGGGAGTCTTCGAGCGCGTCCTCGAGGTTGTCGAGGTCGAGCTCGGGGCTGTTCGGCATGACCTTGATTTTAGCAGCTACTTTTCCCATGATTATGGACCCATGAATCCGCAGTCGGGGCACTCGTAGAGGTTGCTCTGCTTGCGGCACTTGGAACAACGCGAAATCTCCTGGCCACAGTCGGGGCACTTGAACGTCGCCGCGCTCATGCCGGCGATGTTGATGCCACAGGACACACACTGGTGCGCGTGTCGCTGTTCGGACTCGCTCATACGCTCATAAACCGGCGCGCGACTTTTAACCGTTGTCTTTCCGGGTTCTGCTGGGGGAAATCCGTGCCCCGCGTGGACACGACTCATCCGATTATCAGCGGCCCCATGAGGACGCACATCAGGTGGACGCGCCGACAGCCGAACCGAACGGGGAGATGGCCGACAGCCCCGGCGACGGCGAGGACGACGACGCCGCCGACTCCGGCGAACGCCCACGAGAGCGCGACGAGGAGGGCGCAGACGGCGGTGACGAGTCGGCGCTGGTCGAGTCTCCCGACGACTGCGAGCGCCCGGTCGCCGACGACCGGCACCAACACCGCCCCGCAGAGCCCCGAGACGACCGTCACCGGCACCGCGAGACCGAGTCCGGTCGGGAGTTCCGCCTCCGTGAGCGCGACGAGTGCGCCCGTTCTGGGCGTCCCCAACCCGGCGAGTGCGAACAGCGCGAACACCGTCGTCGCCGTCGTGGCGGCGCTCGTCGCCGTGACGTAGGCCCGCGTCGATTCGTCGGGGTCGCGGCCGGGGAGCGCGGCCAGCGCGAGCGTCCCGGCGACGCCGGCGGAGACGCCCGGGAGGTAGCCGACGAACGCGCCCCCGCCGGTCCCCGCGGCGACGCTCCGAGCGACCGCCAGCGGCGACGTTGCGAGCGCGGCATCGCCCTGCGGCGGGACACCCGCGCCGCGTCGCGCCGCCAAGAGGACCGGGACGCCGAACAGGCCGGCCAAGAGCGGGGCCAAGACGCCACCGACCGGAAGCGGCCCCCCGAACGGCCGGTCGAGGACCGCGAGGCCCAGCCCGGTCGAGGCGACGATGGTCACGCAGGCCGCCAGTTTGGCCCGCCGACTCGGTTCGGTCCAGACGAGCGCGGCAGCGACGGCGGCGAGCACCACCCACAGGTGGTCCCGGACGACGGGATAGCCCTCGACCAGTACCTCGGTGAGCGGCACCGCGACCGGCACCGCCAGACAGAGCGCCGCGCCGCTACCGAGCGCCGACAGCCGAAGCGCCTCGCGCCCCCTCCCGCCGAGGACGAGTTTGTGCGCCGGCAGTGCGCCCGGCGCGAGCGCGGCGTCGGGTACGCCGAGCGTCAGCGCCGGCACCACGTCGAGGAAGGTGTGGACGGTCGACGCGGCGAGGACGGCGGCCGCGACGGCGACCGGCGGGCCGGGGAACTCGGACGCGACGCCGGCGAGGAGCAGCGCGAACGCGTTCGCGTGAAGGCCGGGAATGAGGCCCGAGCAGGTCCCGAGGCAGACGCCGACGACCACGCCGAGGAGGGCGGCGGTCGTCGGGTCGGTCGCGACGGGCGACGCGAGCGCCACCGCTCGAGCGAACAGGGGGACGACTGCCCCGCCGGTGAGGAACATCGCGCCGGAGTGGCTTCGGCTTTCGATATGAAGCTACGCGCTCGGCACCGGCGTGACGGTGGCGCGGCCCGCGTCCGAACCGGCGAACACGCGACCAGAACTGCCGCTGGTGAGTTGCGTCGAAAGAAATCGGAGTTTCGAAGCGAGCGTCGCCGCGGATGCGGCTGAGTCTCGCGGGAGTTAGCCGAAGAGCGCGCCGAGGCCCTCGCCGTCGGCTTCTTCGTCGTCGTCGTCGTCGTCGCCGCCTTCGTCAGCGGCCTCTTCTTCGGCGTCTTCCTCGTCGTCGTCGTCAGCGGCCTCGACCTCGCCACCGGCGGAACCGCCCGCGGCGGGCGCGGGGGCAGCGGCGGCCGTCTCGATGGCCTCTTCGATGTCGACGTCCTCGAGCGCGGCGACGAGCGCCTTGACGCGGGACTCTTCGACATCGACACCGGCGGCCTCGAGGACCGCGGTGATGTTCTCTTCGTTGACCTCTTCGTCCGACTCGTTCAGGATGAGCGCAGCGTAGACGTATTCCATTGTTGTGTACCTTGTGTGTTGTTAGAACAGGGAGCCGAGGGCGTCGCCAGCGTCTTCGTCGTCGCCGTCGTCTTCGGCGGCGTCTTCGTCGGCGTCTGCCTCGTCGGCGTCCGCTGCTTCTTCGTCAGTCGATTCTTCTTCCTCGGCGGCACCCGTGTCAGCCGCGGACACGCCGCGGAGTTCCTCGGGGAGCGCCTCTTCGTCGTCGATGTTCGCCGCGAGCGCCCGAAGCTGGGCGTCCGCCTTCGAGATGAGCTCGGGCATGAAGTCCGGGCTCTCGATGTTGGCGAACAGACCGACTGCCTTGGCCTCGCTCGTCGCCTTGGCGATGAGCGTCGGCGCGGTCTGGGCGGTCGGGTAGACCGCGTTGACAGAGAGGTTCGTCGCGGCGGAGACGGCCGACTGGATGTCGGCGCGGTACTCGTCCACGTCGATGGCGAGTTCGTCGGGCTCGAACAGGACGCCTTCGGAGAAGACGCCGCGGAGGTCGAGACCGACCTCCTTGGGTTCGATGCCGAGCTCCGCCAGGACGTTTGCGAGTTCCTCGGAGACTTCCTCGCCCTCAGAGAGGACGTTGGAGTCTTCGGTCACCTTGATCGAGCCGTCCATGATGCGGGCGGACGCCCCGACCTGCTGGAGTTCGCCGACGAACGGACCCGGGTCGACACCGGTGTCACCCTCGGGGATGACGATGTCGTTCGGGGCGACTTCACCGGCGTTGATGGGCGCGGGCGTCTTCGACGCCTCGAGCTCCTTGAACAGGGCGAACGGGTTGTCGTTCGTGCCGATGAGGGCGACCTGCCCGGCGATGTACTCCTTGAGGTCCTCGAAGCCGTCGTCGACTTCGTCGAGCGCGCGGTTCACGAGCGTGTTGCGGCTCATGCGCACCGCGGCCGAGCCGTGAAGCTCGCGGCGCATGGCCTGGAGCTGGCGGCTCGGGATGCCCGCGACGCCGACGACGCCGACGGATTCGTAGGATTCGATGAAGTCGACGAGCTCGTCGACCTCTTCACGCTTCCACTGCGGGATGACCTCGGTCTGCCGCACCTCGGACTCGCTCATTCGGGCACCTCCACGGACGGCCCCATCGTCGTCTTCACGTAGACGGAGTCGATGTTGAGCGGGCCCTTTTCGAGCGTCGCTTCGAGACGACGGACGATGACGTCGATGTTCTCCGCGATTTCGTCGGGCGTCATGTCGTCTGCGCCGACGCGCGTGTGGAACGTGCGACGGTCGCGCGAGCGGAGCTGCACCGTGTTCTTCATCCGGTTCACCGTCTCGACGACGTCGTCGTCGGGCTGAAGCGGGGTCGGCATCTTACCACGGGGACCGAGCACGGTACCGAGGTAGCGACCGATGTCCTGCATCAGTCCAGCCTCGGCAACGAAGAAGTCGGTCTCGTCGGCAAGGTCTTTCGCCGCATCGGTGTCGTCGCCGAAGTCTTCGAGCTCATCGGGCCCGAGAACTTCGTCGGCGGCATCCTCTGCGCGGAGCGCGGTTTCACCGGTCGCGAACACCACAATCTGGGTGTCCTGGCCGGTGCCAGACGGGAGCACGATGCTCTCGTCGACACGCTTCGACGGGTCGTTAAGATCTAAGTCTCGCAAGTTCACGGCGAGGTCAACCGTTTCGCGGAAGTTCCGCCCAGGTGCCTCGTCGAGTGCGCGAGAGACTGCGTCAACTATTGTGTCTGCCATTATTCACCTCCGTAGTACGCAGGATTGCTCCTACGGGTCAGTGAAACAGGCTACTGCCTGCCTCGTCCGGCAGGACGAGTAGGCTCAACTTAAGTCCGTCGAACTACGGGAGCCGAAACCCCCGAATTCGGGGGTTTCGCGTGCCACAGCCACACATGCGGGCTGGCGAGCACGCGGGCGATGCGAGGTCATCGACGGTCGGGCCGCTCCGGGCCGAGTCGGGTCTGTGGAGAGAAGAAAGCGGGCCGAGTCGACTCGGCCCGACGGAAAGGGCGGTTCGAACCGCCGAGACGGTTCCGAGACGATTACTCGTCGTCGAAGTGGTCGTCGAAGTCGCCGCCGTCGATGCGCTGCTTGAACGTGCGGGCGTCTTCGCCCTCGATGGTGACGCCGAGGGACGCACACGTCCCGGCGACTTCCTTCGAGGCGTTCTTGAGGTCGTACGAGAGCAGGTCAGAGGACTTCTGCTCTGCGACCTTCTTCAGCTGTTCGATGGACATGTCGGCGACGAAGTTCTCCTGGGGTTCGCCGCTGCCGGTGTCGAATCCGACTTCGTCCTTGATGAGCGCCGCCGTCGGCGGGACGCCGACTTCGATGCTGAACGAGCCGTCGTCGTCGTACTCGACGGTGACGGGGACTTCCATGCCGTCGAAGGCAGCCGTCTGGTCGTTGATGTCGTTGACGACGTCCTGGACGTCGACAGGGGTCGGGCCGAGTTCCGGGCCGAGCGGCGGACCGGGGTTCGCCTTCCCGCCGGGAACGAGTACTTCGATAGTTCCAGCCATACGTGGAAACACCGTGTGGCGACTTTTAACGGTTTTCTTTCGCCCGGAGACGTGTGCGACAACTACGCACAGCGCGCGGGGCCGACGTGCGCCCGTCTACAGTTCGACGCCGAACGAGTCCACGTCGCCCGCGAGCGCGGCCATCGACCCGAGCAGTTCGGCCACGTCGTCGAGGTCGCTCGTGGAGACCACTTCGACGGGCGTGTGCATGTAGCGGTTCGGGATGCCGATGTTGAGCGACGGGATGCCGGAGCGACTCGTGTAGAAGGCGTCGGCGTCGGTGCCCGTGCGGATGCCGGCGGCCTGTAACTGCACGCCGATGTCGGCGTCTTTGGCCGCGTCGCGGGCGAGTGAGACGACGGTGGGGTGGTTCGCGCTCCCGCGGGAGACGACCGGCCCCTCGCCGAGTTCGACCGGGCCCTTGCGCTTGCCGGGCACGTCGGGGTTGTCCGTCGCGTGGGTCACGTCGACGGCGACCATCGCGTCGGGGTCGAGGTCGTAGCCGACCATCTTCGCGCCCTGCACGCCGACTTCCTCCTGAACCGTGCTGACGGCGTACACCGTCGCGTCCACGTCGGCCTCGACGGCGGCGCGGAGGCCCTCCGCGGCCGACCACGTACCGACGCGGTTGTCCATCCCGTTGGCGGCGACGCGGTCGCCCGCGAGGTCGCGGACCCGCGCTTCGACCGTCACTGGGTCGCCGACCTCGACGTGGTCTTTCGCGTCGCCCTTGCTCGTCGCGCCGATGTCGACGAACTGCTCTTCGAGGTCGTCGTACTCCTCGCTTCCCACGTCGCGGAGGTGGATGGCGGTCTGGCCGATGACGCCGGCCACGTCGCCGTCGTCGCCGTGGACCGTCACGTGCTGGCCCTTCGAGACGGTGCGGTCCGCGCCGCCGATGGGACCGATGCGGACGAAGCCGTCGTCGTCGATGTCGCGGACGATGTAGCCGATTTGGTCCGCGTGGCCGGTGAAGGCGATTTCGGGGCCCTCGCCGGTGCCTTCGTGGACCGCGACGGCGTTGCCGTAGTCGTCGACCGTCACGTCGTCGGCGAACTGCGAGACGTAGTCCACCCACACGCGCTGGCCGGCGACTTCGTAGCCGGACGGACTGGGTGTGGTGAGCAGGTCTTCGAGGAAGGCGCGTCGGTCGTCGTCCATACGAGACGTTGACGAGCGGCGAAACAAGAACACAGCGAATCAAGCACACCCCACCGGGAGTCACCGCGGGTCGAGGTCCTCGCGTCTCACGGCGACCCGCGTCGTCCCGTCGCCACAAGGCATATCCATCTTGTGAGCGTACTGATGGGTATGGCCGACTTCACCCTCTTCGAGGTCCACCTGCACGACGGCTTCGAGTTCAGCCCGACCAACAGCGCGCCACTCCTCTCCAAGCGCGGCGGCGACGAGGCGGCGGCACTCGAAGCCGAGGACGAATCGTACGACGACTACGACGCGGAACTCGACGCCGACGAGACCGACGAATCCGAGTCGAGCGGCGGCCCCGGTATGGCGCTGCTCGTCGGGTTCGTCCTCCTCGTCGGCATCGCCGCGGCGGTTCGCTACATCCGCGGCGGCGGCGGCGACCTCGACGAACTGGCCGACCTCGACGACGAGGAGCGCGACGAAGTCGAAATCGACGCCTGAGCCGGCGGCTCCGAACACCTTTTTCCGCGACCGTTCCCACCGACGACCACCGCCGGGTTCGACCGCGGTCGGATACCCTTAAGCGAATCCCGTAGCAACTCCGGGGTATGACCGTTTCGAGCGCTCCCGGCAAGGTGTACCTGTTCGGGGAGCACGCAGTCGTCTACGGCGAACCGGCGGTCCCCTGCGCGGTCGAGCGCCGGGCGACCGTCACCGTCGCCGCCCGCGACGACGACCACGTCCGCGTCCGCGCCGAGGACCTGAGTCTCAACGGCTTCACCGTCGAGTACCGCGGCTCGACCGGCGACCGGCCCGACGTGGACGTTCCAGCACCGCTCGTGGAGGCCGCGATGGGCTACATCGACGCCGCGGTCGACCAGGCCCGCGAGGCCGCCGACGCGCCCGACGCCGGCTTCGACATCACCGTCGAAAGCGATATCCCGCTCGGGGCCGGCCTCGGCTCCTCCGCGGCGGTCGTCGTCGCCGGCATCGACGCTGCGACCCGCGAACTCGGCGTCGAACTCGAACCCCGCGAAATCGCAGAACGCGCCTACCACGCCGAACACGAGGTCCAGGACGGACAGGCCTCCCGCGCCGATACCTTCTGTTCCGCGATGGGCGGGGCCGTCCGCGTCGAGGGCGACGACTGCCGAACCATCGACGCGCCGCCGCTCCCGTTCGTCATCGGCTTCGACGGCGGTGCGGGCGACACCGGTGCGCTCGTCTCCGGCGTCCGCGCGCTCCGCGAGGAGTACGACTTCGCCGCCGACACGGTCTCGACCGTCGGCGACATCGTCCGCCGGGGCGAGGAACTGCTGGCCGAGTCGGACCCCGACGCCGACGAACCGCCCGAGGAGCTCCTCTCGGAGCTCGGCCGCTTCATGAACTTCAACCACGGCCTGCTCGAAGCCCTCGGCGTCTCCTCGCGCTCGCTCGACTCGATGGTGTGGGCCGCCCGCGAGGCCGGCGCGTACGGCGCGAAACTGACCGGCGCGGGTGGCGGCGGCTGTATCGTCTCTCTCGACCCGACGCCCGAGACCCAGACCGCGCTCCGATTCACCCCCGGTTGCGAGGACGCCTTCCGCGCCGAACTCGCCACCGAGGGCGTCAGAGTCGAGGTCTCGCCCGAAGCGGACGCCGAGCGCGACGGAGACGGGGAGGACTCGGCGTGAGCCTCGTCGTCCTCAAACTCGGTGGGAGCGTCGTCACCGACAAGGACGAACCGGAGACGGTGGACGAGGCGGGGCTGGCGGCCGCGGCGGACGCAGTCGCGACCCTCGCCGAGTCGGGCCGCGTCGTCGTCGTCCACGGCGGCGGGAGCTTCGGCCACCACCACGCCGCCGAACACGGCGTCTCCTCGGAGTCCGGAAGCCACGACGCCCGCGGCGTGCGCGCCATCCACGACGCGATGAAGCGACTCAACGACGCCGTCCTCGACGCCCTCGCCGACCGCGGCGTCTCGGCCCTGCCGGTCCACCCGCTTTCGGTCGGCGCGCGCGAGGCCGACGGCTCGCTATCGCTTCCCCTCGCGGCGACCGAGACGATGCTCGACGAGGGCTTCGTCCCGGTCCTCCACGGTGATGTCATCGCGCACGCGGGCAAGGGCGCGACTATCGTCAGCGGCGACGACCTCGTGGTGTCGCTCGCGTCCGGACTCGGCGCGGACCGCGTCGGACTCTGTTCGACCGTCCCCGGCGTCCTCGACGCCGACGGCGACGTGATTCCCGAGATTACGGCGTTCGCGGACGCGGCCGACGCGCTCGGCGGGTCGGAGTCGACCGACGTGACCGGCGGGATGGCCGCGAAGGTCAGAAAACTGCTCGCGCTCGGCGCGCCGGCGCACGTCTTCGGCCCCGAGGGGCTGTCGGCGTTCGTCGCCGGCGAGTCGCCCGGGACCGTCATCCGCGGAGAGTAATCGGACTCGAACTCAGAGTTCGACGACCAAGCCGTCTTTTGCGACCCGGACCTCGCCGTCGAACTGTTCGCTCACGCTCGCCCGGAGGTCGTCGGTGACGCGGTCGGCGTGCGGGTAGAGGTGCGTCAGGTAGACCGAATCGATGTCACAGCCGGCGAGCGCCTCGCCAACCTGCGACGGCGTCGGATGGTTCGACACGTCCACGTCGTCGGGGAACGAGCAGTCGTGCGCGAGGACGCTCGCGCCGTCGGCGAAGTCGCCGAGGGCGGAGAACGCCTCGGTGTCCCCCGAGAAGACGAAGTCAGCCTCGCCCCGCTCGTTGCTGAAGCGGTAGGCGAGCGTCGGCATCGAGTGGCGGACCTCGAACCCCATCACGTCGAAGCCGGCGACGCCGAACTCGGTCGGCCCGACCTCCCGAATCTGCACGTCGAGGCGTCCCTTTAGGTAGTCGTGAACGTCGAACAGCCCCTCGACGAGGTCCTCGGTCCCTTCCGGGCCGACGATTTCGAGGCGGTCCTGTCCGGCGAGCCACCGGGCCTTTACGAGCGCCATCAGGTCCGACACGTGGTCGAGGTGGTGGTGCGTGAGGAGGACAGACGAGACGCCCTCGTAGCCGACCTCCGTCTCCGCGAGTCGGGCGAGGACGCCCGACCCGCAGTCCACGAGGAGGGCGTTGCTGTCCGATTCGAGGAGGAGCCCGGTCTGGGCGCGGCCGGTGACGGGCATCGCACTACCGGTGCCGAGGAACGTGACGCGCATGCGCCGAGATACCACGGCGGCGGCGTTAGTCCTTGCGCCCGCTGGCTCGGCCGCGGGCACAACCCTCATACCCGCGCAGGCTAACCCCGAGGTAATGACCCGGCGCGGCCGCTCGCTTCTCGCGTCGAGAGGCGGCGACTACGAGTTCGACCCCGAGTCGGTGACGGTCGCCGACGAGGACGTACTCGACCTGTTGGAGCCCGCCGTCCAGGAGTGGTGGGTCGACCGGTTCGGGGAGTTCGTCCCCGGCAACGGCGGCTTTTTCACTCCGCCCCAGCGCGGGGCCATCCCGCGCATCCACGACGGCGACAACGCCCTCATCTGCGCGCCGACGGGGTCGGGAAAGACGCTCGCCTCCTTCACGGCCATCATCAACGAGCTGTTCCGCCGGGAGCGCGAGTCGCCTGACGGCCTCGACAACTCGGTGTACTGCCTCTACGTCTCGCCGCTGAAGTCGCTCGCCAACGACATCCACCGGAATCTGACCGAGCCGTTAGAGGGTATCGCCGACATCGTCGCCGACCGCGGGGAGACGGTGGATATCAGACACGCCATCCGCCACGGCGACACCTCCTCGGCGGACCGCCAGAAGATGCTCTCGGAGACGCCGCACATACTCAACACGACGCCCGAGACGCTGGCAATTCTGCTCAACTCGCCGAAGTTCAAAGAGAAGCTCCGAACCGTCGAGTACGTCGTCGTCGACGAGATTCACAGCCTCGCGGAGAACAAACGCGGCACCCATCTGTCGGTGTCGTTAGAGCGACTGGAGGACCTGGCCGAGTCGTCGCCGACGCGCATCGGCTGTTCGGCCACCGTCGAGCCCCTCGACACGGTCGCGGAGTTCCTCGTCGGCCGCGAGGACGGCGAGAACGGCGAGCCCCGCGACTACGAACTCGTCGACACGCGGTTCGTCCGCGACTTCGACGTGCAACTGGAGTGTCCGACCGACGACCTGATTCGGACGCCCCGAAGCGAGGTCCAGAGCCGATTTTACGACCGCCTGCACGACCTCGTCGCCTCGCACACGAACACGCTCGTGTTCACCAACACGCGGTCGGGCGCGGAGCGCGTCCTCCACAACCTCCGCGAGGGATTCGACGACATCGACGAATCGAACTCGGGTTGTCACCACGGGAGCCTCTCGAAAGAGCGCAGACAGGAGATAGAGTCGAAGCTAAAGGCCGGCGAGCTGCGCGTGGTCACCACCTCCACGAGCCTCGAACTCGGCATCGACATGCCCCACATCGACCTCGTGGTACAGGTCGGCTCTCCCAAATCCGTCGCCGCGCTCCTCCAGCGGGTCGGCCGCGCGGGCCACCAGCTCGGCCAGACGGTCGAGGGTCGCGTCATCGCTCTCGACAGGGACGAACTCGTCGAGTGCGCGGTGATGCTCTCGAAGGCCGAGTCGGGCTTCGTCGACCGGGGGTTCATCCCCGAGAACGCCTTCGACGTGGCCGCCCAGCAGGTGTACGGGATGGCCATCAACGCGATTCGCCCCGAGTCGGAACTGCGCGAGACGCTCCGGCGGGCCTACCCGTATCGGAACTTCTCGGACGACGACTTCGAGCGCCTGTTCCGCTATCTCACCGCCGACTACGACGGCCTCGAAGACAAGAACGTCTACGCGAAAATCTGGCGCGACACCAACGACCCGCCGGACGGCGAGCACCACTACGAGGAGTACCCCGTCGGCGAGCACCTCATCGGCAAACGCGGTCGGATGGCCCGCGTCATCTACATGACCAACATCGGCACGATTCCGGACTCCTTTACCTGCGACGTGTTGGTCCGCGGGGCCGACCAGTGGGTCGGCACGCTCGACGAGGGCTACCTCGACACGCTGGAGAAAGGCGACGTGTTCGTCCTCGGCGGCGACCACTTCGCGTACCGCTACCGCCGCGGGTCGAAGGTGTACGTCGACCGCACCGCACAGCGCCCGACGGTCCCCTCGTGGTTCTCCGAACGCCTGCCGCTTTCGTACGACCTCGGCCGCGAACTCGCCGCGTTTCAGGCCGACCTCGTGGACCGACTCGACGCCGGCGGCGCGCCCGCCGTCAGGTCGTGGCTCCGGGAGTTCCCGCTCGACGAGAACAGCGTCCGCGCCGTCACGCGGATGTTCGACGAGCAGGTCAGATACGCCGGTCCCGAGAGCGTGGCGACCCCCGACAGATTCGTCGTCGAGACCGAACTCGACCGCGACACCTACCGCCGGCACTTCTACGTCCACTGCACCTACGGCCGGCGGTTCAACGACGGCCTCTCGCGGCTCCTCGCGTACCACGCGGCCCGCCGGACGAACGCGAACGTGCAGGTCGCGGTCGCCGACAACGGCTTTTCGCTCTCGATGCCGCTCAACCGCAAAGTCGACCTTGCGGGCGTCCTCCGCGACCTGACGCCCGAGGAAGTCGAGGACGACCTGCGGGCCGCTCTCGACGGGACCGACCTCCTGAAACGCTACTTCCGAATCAACGCGACGCGCTCGCTCATGATTCTCAAGCGCTACAAGGGCTACGAGAAGTCCGCCGCCCAACAGCAGGTCTCCTCGGAGATGCTGCTGTCGTTCGCGCAGGACCTCGACGAGTTCGCCGTGATGGAAGAGACCTACCGCGAGCTTCTCGAAGACAAACTGAACCTCGCCGCCATCGAGGACGCGGTTGCGGCGATTCGGGCGGGCGACGTAGACGTGGTCGGCCACCAGGTCTCGTCGCCGACGCCCCGGGCGTTCGGCCTCGCCACGCTGACCGCGAGCGACGTGGTCCTCGCCGAAGACGAGAGCGCGGCGCTCCGGGAGTTCCACGAGCGCGTCAAGGCCGAAATCGGCGACGACGAGGCGGACCTCGGCATCGACGTGGACTGACGGGGTCCGGGTACGAGGCCGGGGCCGGGGCAGAGACCGGGGTCGCGGGCGAGCGTCCTACCGCCGCGCCCACGCGAGCATCCGGTCGTAGAACGGGTCGGATTCGAGCGCGTCGGCGTCGCCGACGAGACACAGCGCCTTTTTCGCCCGCGTCAGCGCGACGTTGATGCGGCGGTGGTCCTCGAACAGCGGGCCGTCCAAGTCGCCGGTGGCGACGAAGGAGACGACGATGACCTCCTTCGAGGAGCCCTGGAACCGGTCGACCGTGTCGACGGTCGCGTCGGTTCTCCGGGAGATTTCTGCGACCTGCGCCCGGAACGGCGCGATGACGCCAATGTCGTCGGTATCGACGCCGGCGGCCTCGTAGGCGGCGACGACCTCGGCCACGCGGTCGGCTTCGATGGGATTCGTGTTGCCGACGCGCCGGCCGTCGGGGTCGACGAAGGCGACTTGGTCCGCGAGTTCGGCGGGGAGGTCCGCGGTGTCGACGCCGAGGTCGCGGAGGTGCTGAGACGCGACAGCGCCCGTGGCCGGGCGGAGCGCGCCGTCGTAGAACTCCTTGGAGGCAAAGGCCTGAATCCGCTGGGACATGCGGTACTGCCGGTCGAGCATGACCGAGGCGTCGGGATACGTCTCGATGAGTCGCTGGAACAGCGATTTCTGGAGGTCGTTTTCGGCGCGGACGACCGGCGGAAGCTGTTTGTGGTCGCCGACGAGGACGAACCGGTCGGCGAGGTTGACGGCGGCGAGCGTCCCCGGTTCGGTTATCTGTGACGCCTCGTCGACGAGCGCCGCGTCGAACGACTGCTCGCGCATCACGCGCGACCCGCAGGAGGCGGTGGTCGCGGCGACGACCGGCGCGTCGTGGAGAGCGGCGGCGAGCGCGTTCGGGTCGCCGCTCCGCGAGAGCCGAACGTCCTGCATGTCCTCGCGGACGCCCGATTCGGTTCCGACACGAACAATATCCTCGAACCCCTGGTCGCGCAGAGCTTCGAGGGCGTTGTCAACCGCGCGGTTCGTAAAGGCCGAAAGCAAGACGCGGTTGCCGTCCTCGACGAGCGCGCGGATGGTCCGGGCGATGGTGTAGGTCTTGCCCGTCCCCGGCGGCCCGTGGATGAGCGCGAGGTCGTCGGCGTCGACCGCGAGGCGCACCGCGTCGTCCTGCGCGTCGTTGTTGTCGATGAACGTGCGGCCGACAGACCGGTCCGAGAACCCGGGGTCGCGGCGGCCGAACAGCACGTCTTTCCGGGCGGGCGACCCCTTGAGCACCGCGTCGTGGAGCGCGGTGAGCAGGCGGTCGACGGTGAGTTCGGAGGGGTACACGTCGAGGCGGCGGAGCGGGACGGGTTCGTCGGTCGTGACGACCACCTCGTCGCCGAGTTCGACGATGCGCGCGAGTTCGGCGTGCCCCTCGACGGGGTGGCCGTCGCTGGCGAGCGCCACGTCGCCGGCGCGGAGCTTCGACACCGCGTCGTCGGTCTGCTTCGCCCGGAGTTCCCACGTGCCGTCGGGGCGCTCGGTCTGGCCGGTGGGTTCGAGGCCGATGAGCGCCCGGTCGTCGTCGGCGCGCTCCTCGGCGCTCTGGTCCCAGAGCTTTCGGTATTCGTTGTGGACCGCCCGGCGCTCTTCTTCGACGGCGCGGTAGAAGCGGTCGAAGTAGTCGCGTTCGTCCTCGGGGACCGGGTTCCCGATTGCGCCGGCTTTCGACTCCTGGTCGAGTCTGCCGGAGACGACCATGCAGGTGTCCTTCTCGAAGCAGTACTCGCACTTCGAGTTCACCTCGTAGCCGGTCGGCACCGACGCGTCGTGTTCCATCGCCGCGATTTCGTTGCGGGTGCGGACGACGAACTCGAGGAGGCCGCGGCCGATGGAGAAGTCCTTCGCCGGCGAGAGGTCGCCAGACTCCTCGGTGCGGTCGAGCGTCGTGTTCTTGGTGTAGAGGAGCGTCCCCGTGTCGACCGGGACGCCCCGCTCTTCGAGGATGAGCGCGTAGGAGGCGGCCTGAATCTTGTCCTGAAACCGCGGGTCGCGGTTGAGGTTCTTGCCGGTCTTGAGTTCGACGGGCGACCCCCGGCGGAGGGCGTCGGCGCGGCCCTTGATGCCGAACGTCGGCGAGATGAGCGTGTACTCGGAGCGCCACTCGTCTTCGTCGGTGAGGACGCCCTGCGAGAGCCAGCCCTCGATGGCGGCGGCGTTGCGGCGGACCTCGTCCGCGACCTCGTCGACCTCGCGGCCGAGCAAGCCGAGTTCGAGGCCGCGCTCGTCGATGCGCTCGTCGATGGACGAGTCGAGGTCGCGGCCGCGGAGCAGGTCGCCGAACACGTCGTGGACGATGGTCCCTTTCACCACCGGGTAGTTCAGCGGGATACCCGAGAGCTTGTTCAGGTAGTACATCCGCGAGCACTGCACCCACGAGCGGATGTCGGTCACGTCGACGAGGAAGTCGGGTTCGACGACGACGAACGACTCCGAGCCGGTCGAATAGGTCGTCTCGCCGCGGTACTCGGACTCCTCGGCGTCGGTGACGAGCAGGTCCATCCCCGGTTCGGCGTGTTCGGCGGCGTGGGTCCACTTCCCCCAGAGGGTGACGGTCACGGGGTCTCCGGTCCCGCGCTCGGGGCGGAGCGTCACCTCCGCCAGCGAGCGCTCGCCGTACTTCGTTTCGACGTCACGCGGCTCGCCGACCTCGACGAGCGGACCGCGAAGGTTCACGTCCGAACCGTCGGTGAGGCGCGGCCAAATAGCCGTCGGTGGGGTGTGAGCCCCGCGGCGGTTCGCGTGCGTGACTCTCCCCGACCGTCACGTTCTTTCTCTCCCGCATGGTACGCCCACCCATGCGCGTCAGAGATTGGCAGGACATCCTCTCGGAGGTCGTCGAAGACGGCCGTGGCCGCGACCCCGACGCGTGGCGGGCCGTCGCGGGCACCCGGCGACGGAGCCTCGGTGAGGACCTCTTTCTCGCCCACCCGAACGCCGGTGTCTACCAACTGAAGACGTACGCGAAGAACCCCTACGAGGTCCGCGGCGTCGGCGCTCGCGTCGCCCGTCGCATCGACGACGACCTCGACCCGCTGTTCCCGCGCCGGCGCGGCGACGACGGCGAGAACGACGCCGGCCGGTTCGCCGTCCAGCAACCGCCCGAAGACGAGTCGCAGGCTGAATCGATGGCGCGGCGACTCGAAGAGACCGTGAGAGTCCACGCCGACACGCCAACCACCGCCGACGACTTCTTCACCGACGTGATGGAGGCGCTCGAAAGCCCGGCGTTCGGCCCGATGGACTACGAGTTCGACGCCCGGCCCGACCGCCTCGACGACCTCGCAGACGAGTTCGCCGACGCTGACGAACTGCTGTCCACGGACCTCGACGACCTCATCGAGTCCGACGGCGTCGACCGCGGGTTCCAGTGAGACACCGGTTTCAAACCCTCCCAACCCAATGGACTGCTATGGACGATAGATTCCGCGCGCGGCCGCGAAAACCGCCCCACGGCGCGATTTCGGAGGAACGATGGTCGGTTCCAGCATGAGCGACGAGGAGACGCGGCTCGCCAACAACCGAATCAAAATCGGATTCGTTCTGTTGGTCGGCGTGTCGGCCGGGCTCGTCGCCGTCCAAGCCGGAGCGACGCTCGTTCAGAGCGCAATCGCGCTCCTCGCCGGCCTGGCCGTCGGCGGGGTCCTCACGTGGTATCTGGGCCGCTGGGCCAAGGAGTTCACCGCGGTGAACCGACGCTAGACGTATCGTCTGTTGTGAAATTCGAACACAAACACATATTTCAGATTAAACGTGTGGCATCGAATCGCAGAGTATATACCTGTCCTCTGAGGACAGATTCTTGCCGGTAACCAGGGCAGGGGCAATGACCTGGTTATTCACCGGATAGCGCTGTGGGGCACCGGAATTGGGCCTCTGATGCAACACGGCGACCTACCCAAGGTACGTGCGCGACCCGAGCACGGCTCGGGCATCGGGTACGCATGCCGATGGAGTTGCAGTCTCTTCAGGGCGACACCCGCGCGATCCATCGCTCGGGCGCGTCCAATTCGGCGTCGGTCGGTAAGTTCTCCGGATGGTCCCACACTCGCGAAGCGGCCGCGACGCCGCGTTCGTCGGCGACGTGCTCGAAGAACCGAGCGCCGCGTTCGTACTGCCGGCGCTTGAGGCCGAGTCCGAGGAGCCGACGCGCGAGCTTCGCGACGGGACCGCCGCCCTGTCGTCGCTCGTCGAGCTTCCGGCGGAGGTCCTCGTAGTCGTCGTCGAACGCCCGGTCCATCAGCAGTTCCGCGTAGCCCTCGACGGCGGTCATCGCCGTGTCGAGTTCGCGGAACGCGTTGCGGTCGATGTCGCCTTCGACGAGCGCGTCGACGCCGCGTTGCATCCGCGATTCGAGGTGCGTCGAGAGCCACGGGGCCGCGCCGAACTCCGCGGCGTGGGACACCTCGTGGAAGGCGATCCAGCGGCGGAACCGCGGGTAGTCCACGTCGAGGCTGTCGGCGACCCGGCGGATGTTCGGGTGGACGAAGTACAGGCCGTGGTCGTCGTCGCCCTCGGCGAGGAGCAGCGGGTCGTACTGCCCGAGGACGTTGTTCCCGAGGAACGAGAGGACGAAGGCGAACGAGCCGGTGTTGACGGCGCGGGTGACACCGGGAAGGAGCGCCGGGCCGTGTTCCTCGAACGGGACCATCACCCGTCGGAACGTCGCCACGTTCGCGTCTATCCAGTGGTGTCGGTTCTGGACTTCGACGACTTCGGGCACGTCGAACTCCACCTCGGCGACGGTCGAAAGGCGGTCGCGCGCGTCGCGAACGTCCGCGGCGTACCCCGCTCGCTCCGCCTCCGAGAGGTCGAGCGAGCCGGGGTCGGTCGCGGCTTTCGCGGCCTCGGCGACGGCGTCCCAGTCGATGGTGCCGGAGCCGGTCGCCGAAGCGTCCGCGACCGCTTTGACGCTCCGAAAGAGGTTCATACGGTATCGTGGCGGGCCGGACGCAAAACGCTTCGGTCGGGGAAACGAACCCTCAGACTCCCAGACAGAACGCCCCTAAACACTATACCGAGTCTGACGTGGGGAGCGTATGGACCGAACCATCGACCACGTCGCGTTCGGTGGTACCGAGCTGTACGAACTCCGAGCGGCCGCGAACGAAGTCGGCCTCACCCCAACCTACGGCGGCGAACACGGGACCGGAACGACTCACATGGCCGTCGTTCCGTTCCCCGACGGGTCGTACCTCGAACTCATCGCGCCGACGCTCGGAACCGACGCGGCGGACGCCGGATTCTGGCCAGCCCACCTCGCGGCCGACGCCGGCCCCGCATCGTGGTGTCTGGAGACCGACGACGCCGCCGCCACCGCCAAAAGCGCCATCGACGCCGGCCTCCCCGTCGATGGCCCGCACGAGGCCTCTCGCGCTCGGCCGGACGGCCGCCTCGTCGAGTGGGACATGAGCTTCGAGGGTGCGGACCAGCGACTCCCCTTCTTCATCCGCGACCGCACCCCTCGGAGCTACCGCGTCCCGAAAGCCGCGCGAAACGCCGCCGTCCGCGGACTCCACACCGTCGTCGTCGCCACCCGCGACCGCGAGGCGACCGCGGCGCTGTTCGCCCGGCGGCACCGCTACCCTTCGCCGGTCGACATCAACGGGCCGTTCTCCGAGTTCGCCGTCCTTCCCGGCACGCCGCTCGCCCTGTGCGAACCCGGCGGCGGCGCGCTCGAAGCGCGCATCGACGAGGTCGGCGAGGGACCGTGCGCGTTTCTCGTCGGCGTCACCGACCTCGACCGGGCGCGGAACTCGCTGTCGCTCGGCCCCGAGATTCGCTACAGCGACCGCCACATGGCGTGGTTCGACCACGACCTGTTCGAGGGGCGACTGGGCGTGGTGGAACTCCCCTGAATCGGCCCGAATCGCCCTGAATCGCGAGTCGAGGTCTGACGGTCGGCTCAGGCGGCGCAGTTGTTCGGTCCGAGTTCGAGTTCGGTCGCCTCCTCCTCGTCGCCGACCGAGGCCCGCCCGGTGTTGATGGCGATGACGCGCTCGTAGTTCGCGGGCTTTTCGGGCGTATCTCCGGCCACCCGGTCGACGAACGCCGACTCGTCCATCGACAGCAAGTCGAGTTCCCCGCGCAGGTCGCCGAGCGTCGCGCTCACGAGTTTGCCCGGCGCGGCGACGCCGTAGCGCCCGTCCGCCCCGACTGAGACGTGCCCGGGGAGGACGCGCGTCTCGTCGGGAAGCGACAACAGCGTGTCGTGGAGCGTCTCGTAGAGGAGTTCCGCGCCCGTCGCCGCGTCGGCGTCGCCGAACTGGAGCTCCGTCCGGCCGACCGACTCGACGAACAGCGTGTCGCCGGTGAGGAGGAGCCGACCGTCGACGAGGTAGTTCGTCATGTCCGAGGTGTGGCCCGGCGCGTGAATCGCCTCGATGTCGTAGTCACCGACGCTCAGCGTCTCGCCGTCGTCGAGCGCGGTGAACTCGTATGCAACGTCGCGGTCCGCCGCCTCCGAACCGAGGTAGTACGGTACGCCGAGTCGGTCGGCGAGGGTCCGACCGCCCGAGACGTGGTCGGCGTGGACGTGCGTGTCGAGCACACCCGAGACCGTCATGCCGGCGTCGGCGGCGACGAGTTCGAACTCGTGGACCTGCCGGGTCGCGTCCACGACGACCGCCTCGCGGGCCGACCGCGAGCCGACGACGTAGCCGAGACAGCCCTTCGCGCGCCGCTGGACCTGCGCGACGAACAGGTCGTCGTCGCCGGTGTCGAGTTCGACCACCTCGTACAGCTTGCTCCAGTCCTCCATGCCGCCTTTGACGACCTCAACCTCGTCGTAGCCCCGCGCCGCGAGTTCGAACCCGAACGACGTAGAGGACAGCCCCTTCCCGCAGATGGCGACGACCGGTCCTTCCTCGGCGAGGTCGTCGACGCGATCCCAATCCCAGTCGCCGCCGAGTCCGTCGACGGGGTGGAAGGGAACGTTAACCGAGCCCTCGATATGCCACGACTCGAAGCTCTCGGGCGGTCGCGTGTCGACCACGGTGAACGAGTCGCCCGCGTCTACCCGGTCAGCGAGTTCGCCCACGGTGAGCTGGTGGAGGAGTTTACTCATGTGGTTAGCTATGGGAACGACGCACAAAACCGTTTGCGGCGGGCGCGATGCGCACGGCTCTCGGGTCGGCGTCGCTGTACCGCTATCGAACCGAGAGAACGCGCCGCCGCTCACCGGGCGGGCGTCAGAAAAGTCGAGTCGAAATGTCGTCCCGAACTACAGTTCGGCCTCGAAGTCTTCGAGGGCGTAGACCGTGTCGGAGCCGCGGCGGTCGAGCGTCTCGTTGGCGAGGAGCCAGTAGACGACCGACAGCGCGCGCCGACCCTTGTTGTTCGTCGGGACGACGAGGTCGACGTTCGACGTCTGGTTGTTGGAGTCGCACATCGCGATGACCGGGATGCCGACCGTGATGGCCTCCTTGACGGCCTGCGCGTCACCAATCGGGTCGGTGACGACGACCACGTCGGGTTCGATGTAGCCGGCGTAGTCGGGGTTCGTCAGGGTTCCCGGGATGAAGCGGCCCGTGCGGGCGCGAGCGCCGACGGCGTCGGCGAACTTCTCGGCCGGGAAGCGACCGTACTGGCGGGAGGACGTGACCAGAATCTGCTCCGGACTGTAGTTCGCGAGGAAGTCCGCGGCGGTGCGGATTCGCGAGTCCGTCTGGCTGACGTCGAGCACGTAGAGCCCGTCGTCGCGGACACGGTGGATGAACCGGACCATGTCCTTGGTCTTCTGCTGGGTACCGATGTGGACACCGGCGGCCAGGTAGTCCTCGACCGGGATGAGCAGGTCGGCGTCTTCGTCGGGCATAACGTCCTCGTCGAAGGCCGGTTCCGGCTCTGCTTCTTCGGCTTCGGCGGCTTCGTCGGCCGCCTCGGCGGTCTCTGCTGTCTCGTCTTCGGTGGCGGCCTCGGCGGGTTCCGTCTCGGCGACCGCTTCGGTCTCCGTCTCGGGTTCCTCGTCGGCGACCTCCACCGCGTCGTTTTCGTTGTCGCTCATACTGCGTCGTCCGCGATGCGGATGAGTTCGTTCAGTTTGGCGGTTCGCTCGCCCTGCACCGTGCCAGTCTTGATGAACGGCGCGTCGGTTGCGACGGCGAGGTGTGCGATGGTCGCGTCTTCCGTCTCACCGGAGCGGTGAGAGATGACGGCGTCCATTCCGTTTCGGGAGGCCAGTTCGACAGCGTCGAACGCGTCGGTCAGCGTCCCGATCTGGTTCGGCTTGATGAGGATGGAGTTCGCGGCGCCCACGTCGATGCCGTCCTGCAGACGGTCGACGTTGGTGACGAACAGGTCGTCACCGCAGATGAGCGTGCGGTCGCCCACGCGCTCTGTGAGTTCCGCGAAGCCCTCGTAGTCGTTCTCGTCGAGGGGGTCTTCGACGTAGACGAGGTCGTACTCGTCGACCATCTCGGCGACGTAGTCGATCTGCTCGTCGGTCGTCTTCGTCTCGTCACCGTAGTGGTAGACGCCATCTTCGAACATCTCCGAGGCCGCGATGTCGAGACCGAAGCGAATCTCGAAGCCGAGTTCGTCCTCGACGTCGGATACCGCTTCGCCCATGATTTCGAACGCGTCGGCGTCGGATACCGGCGGTGCCCACGCACCCTCGTCGCCCTTCGCGGCGGGCACGCCGCGCTCGTCGAGAATCTCGGACGCGCGGGCGTGGACCTTCGCGTTGGCGAAGACGGCTTCGGAGACGCTCGGCGCGCCGACCGGCGCGGCGAGGAACTCCTGAATGTTCGTCGCTTCTTTGGCGTGTTCACCGCCACCGATGACGTTCCCGAGCGGCGTCGGGAAGTTGTCGCCGCGGAACGCGCCGCCGAGGTGCTGGTACAGGGGTGCACCGAGCACGTCGGCACCGGCCTTGGCGGCCGCCATCGAGATGGCGACCGCACTGTTCGCGCCGATTTCCGAGAAGTTCTCGGAGCCGTCTGCGGCGCGGAGCGTCGCGTCGACCTCACGCTGGTTGCCCGCGTGGACCTCGTCCACGAGTCGGGGAACGGCGTGTCGCCGCGCGGCGGCGATTGCTTCGGTCGGCGGCAGTTCGATTGCCTCGTACTCGCCGGTGGAGGCCCCGCTCGGGGCCGCAGCGCGACCGAACCCACCGGATTCGGTGAGCACGTCGGCTTCGACCGTCGGGTTCCCACGGGAGTCGAGCACGCGGCGCAGAGCTACGGATGTGATTCGAGTCATGTTGTCACTTACCCTCTCGTTTGACGGTGAACGGAAGTACACCTGCGTCGTACTCCTCAGCGGCGATTAATATCGGTTCGGTCTGTTCCGAATCGACGAGAACGGGTGCACCGTAGGAGACCTGCAGCGCTCGTGCGCCGAGGATTCGTGCCTTCTCGTATCGGTTGTACCGTTGAATCATTGGTAGGGAGATACGACGTCCACGAGGTCCTTGTGCGACACCATCATCCGCCGGCAGCAGGCACGCGTGACTCCGAGGTCGTCGAGGACGTCAGCGGGGTCCTCGTCTCCCTCGCGAGCACGGGCTTTGAACTCGTCCCAGTGTTCGCCGATCACTGTGCCGCAGGTGAAACACCGGACGGGAATCATCATGGTTAGATCACCTCAGCGGTAGGACTTCTGGTAACGAGCGCGCGCGCCCGGTCCGCCCCACTTCTTGGGTTCGGACTGGCGGACGTCGTTGACCAGAAGCGAGCGGTCGAACTCCATGTACGCGTCGCGAAGCTCCGCGTCGTTCAGGTACTGCACCAGGCCACGAGCGAGCGCGGTGCGGACTGCGTCGGCCTGACCGGCCACGCCGCCGCCGTTGACGCGCACGTCGATGTCGACCTGCGAGCGGAGGTCCTCGCCTGCGATGCGGAACGGTTCCAGCATCTTGAGGCGGGCCATCTCCGGCTCGACCAGCTCGACCGGCTGGGAGTTGATTCGGACTCGACCTTCGCCCTCGCGCACGGTGGCGCGGGCGATTGCGGTCTTCTTCTTACCGGACGTGTTCGTTACCATGTGACGTTAGCACCCAGCTTCTCGGAGACCTCTCCGAGCGAGATGAACTTGATGTTCGAAAGTCGGTCCAGCGAGGTGTCTTCGAGCATCTCGCCGTCTTCGTCGTACGGATTGCCGACGTAGACGCGGACGTTCGAGAGCGCCTCGCGGCCGCGGGGCTTCTTGTACGGAAGCATGCCGCGGATGGCACGCTTGAAGATGCGGTCGGGACGCTTCGGGTAGTACGGACCCTGGTCCGAACCGACTTCGACGCGCTTTCTGTACTTGGCCATCACGTCCTGTTCCGAGCCCGTGATGACGGCGTCTTCAGCGTTGACGACGGCGACCGTCTCCCCTGCGAGGGCGCGCTGTGCGACCTCCGAGGCGACGCGGCCGACGATGCAGTTTCGAGCGTCGACAACGACGTCTGCGTCGAATTCTGCGAGGCTCATCGGATCACCCGTACGTTGGACCCGTCGGGGTTCTGTTCAGCGAGTTGTTCTAGCGTCACGGTGTCGCCGACCTGCTCGATCTTCTTTCGAGCGGTGGACGAGAAGTCCACGGCCGCGACTGTGACGTTCTTCTGCAGCACACCGCTACCCAGCACCTTGCCGGGCACGACGACGGTCTCGTCTTCCTGAGCGTATCGTTCGATACGACCAAGGTTGACTTCCGCGTGGGTGCGCCGTGGCTTTTCGAGACGGTCCGCGACATCCTGCCAGACGTTGGCACCGGACTCACGCGAGACCGCCTTCAGCTCGGCGATGAGACTGTTGAGTCTCGGGTTCGTCTTACTCATTGTCTACCTCCAGAGAGAAAGCGGAGTGCAGGGAGCAGGATTTGAACCTGCGGACTCCTATGAGACAGCGCCCTGAACGCTGCGCCGTTGGCCAGACTTGGCTATCCCTGCAAGCATTCCGCTGTACTTCATGCCCCGTAAAAACACCTTCGGTCCGACCCGCCGCCGTGAGCGAGTCACACGCCACGCTATCGGTGGTCGTGACCCCTCGCGGGGCGGGCGAACGTCGGTGTTGAGACGGGGCAGTATTCATCTTACAGTGCGACCTTCTCTTCGAGCTCGGCCGCGCGGTCGCCCAAGGAGGCGACAGCGCGAGTCACGAGCTCGTCGACGTCGAACGAACCGTCCGTCTCCACACTGAAGACGAACGCTCCGGGCACGTCGTGTACTTCGACCTCTTTACCGGGGTACCGCTCCGTCAGGTCGTTGCCGAACGTTTCGGTTGCGACGAGGTCGCCGTCTTCGGCGTCCCCCTCGGCGTGCTCCGCCGCGGCCTCTTCGATGACGCCGCGGAGGATGTTCGGCTCCTGTTCATCGAACTCGCCGGCGTCGCCGACGACCTCCACGCGCTGGAGGTGTCGATAGCCGACGGCGACCCCGCCTTGGTTCTTGGCGTGGTCCTTTCCGTAGCCGAGGACGGCGTCGGCCTCGAACTCGAGGCGCTGGCCCTCCTTCAGCTCGATGATGGGGATGTTCTCGTCCGCCGGGACGACCATGTCGTCCGCGGATTCGATGTCCCCGGAGTAGGCGGTTGCCGGCCCGTCGACTTCGAGCGCGACGGTGACGGTGTCACCGGGTTCGAAGTCGCCGAGAGGCGTGGTCAACGGAACCAGACCGAGACGAAGCCCGATCATCTCGTCGAACATGACCGAGGTGTTCTCCACGAACCGAACGGTGTCGATGGAGAACGTCGGCACGTCGGCGACCATCGCCCGGCGAATGCCGTTGGCTAGCGCCGGGGTCAGACCGCGCGCGACGAAACGGGCGCGTCGGTCTTCGCGTTCGATGAACTCGACCTGGAAGTCGTTTACCATGGTGTGTTAGAGTCGGCTGTTTTTCGGCGCGCGAGTTCCGTCGTGCGGAATCGGCGTCACGTCCTCGATGCGACCGATCTCGAGACCGGCGCGAGCGAGGGCGCGAATCGTTGCCTGTGCGCCGGGTCCGGGGCTCTTGTTACGGTTGCCACCGGGACCGCGGACACGGACGTGCAGACCGGCGATACCGGCCGCCTTGATCTGGTCGGCGACGCTCTCTGCCATCTGCATGGCCGCGTACGGAGATGCCTCGTCACGGTTCTGCTTGACGACGGAACCGCCGGACGACTTGACGATCGTCTCGGCGCCCGTGATGTCAGTCACCGTGATGAGCGTGTTGTTGAACGATGCGTGGACGTGGGCGATTCCCCACTTGTCACCGGTTTCGGATTCGCTCATTCTTGGGCCTCCGCGCGCTCAGGGTGCAGTTCGTCCGCGAGCTTCGACGTCTCGTCGAACGCCACGGTGTCCTCTTCGTCGACCTCGACCTTTCGGGAGGGGACGGTCGTCCGAGCACCGCCGACGGTCACGTGACCGTGGACGATGAACTGACGGGCCTGCTGGGGCGTCTGTGCGAGCCCCTTGCGGTAGGCGACCGTCTGGAACCGACGTTCGAGGATGTCGGTCACGTCGAGACGCAGCGTCTGGGAGATGTCGTCCTCCGCAGAGAGGATGCCGTAGCGGCGCATGCGCGCCATGAACTCGGCACCGAGCGACTCGGCCTCTTCGACGTCACCCTGGGCCTCGCCGAGGAGGCGTCGCGCCTCGCGGCGGAGGTTGCGCAGTTCGGACTGCGCGCGCCAGAGTTCTTCCTTGTTCTTGAGACCGTACCGAGAGAGGAGGTCCGATTCCTGCGCGATACGCTCGCCCTGGAACGGGTGGTTCGGGGTCTCGTAGAACTTGGTGTTGTTACCCGTCGTCATTCTTCAGCCTGCGCCTCCTTGATCTCCTCGACGTTGACACCGATGGTGCCTTCGGTACGTCCAGTGGACTTCGTCCGCTGGCCGCGAACCTTCTGGCCGCGCTGGTGTCGAACGCCCTTGTAGGAGCTGATCATCTTCATGCGGT
This sequence comes from Haloferax prahovense DSM 18310, assembly GCF_000336815.1. Taxonomy (GTDB): domain Archaea; phylum Halobacteriota; class Halobacteria; order Halobacteriales; family Haloferacaceae; genus Haloferax; species Haloferax prahovense. The sequence goes on along the minus strand of NZ_AOLG01000047.1, from coordinate 36,597 downwards.
TGATATCATGCCGCCGCTTTTCTTCGAGGTCCGAACCCGTAATGTGGTCGGTCTCACCGGAGAAGAAGTCCTTCCGTCGGTTTGCCATCCACTCGGGGGCGTGGTCCTCAAAGTTCTCGACGACATCGACAACGGCGTCGATCTCGTCTTCGGGAAGCTTACCGAACAGCGCCGTTCGGTCCACTTCCGCGGCGTCGGCGATGATGCGCGCTGTGCGCTTGCCGATACCCTTCATGTCCGACAGACTGCGCTCTACCGTCTTCGTTCCGTCAAGGTCGGTCTGACCAATTCGGATGAAGTAACGGAGGTCCTCTTCCTCCTCCGGAGAGCCGTCCTGTGGTTCTTCTGCACTCATGACTTTGGAAGTCGTGTTGTGAGCGTTGCGGCGGGGATTCGAACCCCGGGGGCTTGACGCCACTGAGTTAGCAACCCAGCGCCTTGGGCCAGGCTTGGCTACCGCAACACTTCGGTCGTGTTAGTTTCGCCCTTCCGGACTCGGGGACGACATTCCCCTACATCGATTGCATCCGTTACGAGACGGGGGCATTACTTAAACATCACGAAAGGGGCCTCGCGTGAGAGCCCGAGTCACCGTCGCTCGCCGTCGAACTGTGGGGTGTTACACAATCTCACCAAAATCATAATAACTACGGTTACGTATTCCGCTCAATGAGTTCGACAGAGTCCGCTACCGAGGCGACGAAGCCGGTCCGAATCGAGACCGCCGAAGAGCTCGACGCCCTCGTGGCCGAACACGACCGCGTCCTCCTCGACATCTACACCAAGGGCTGCACGCTGTGTCAGAGCATCGAGCCGGTGCTGGGCAACGTCGCGAAGGCGACCGACGTGGTCGTCGCGATGATAAATCCGCAGACGGACATGTCGGTCGCGGAACGGTACACGATTCGGAGCGTCCCGACGCTCCTCCTGTTCGAGGACGGCGAACTCGTCGACCGCCTCGCCGACGGGTTTCAGGGCGCGCAGGCGGTCGTCGACTTCGTCGAGAACGACGAGCGATAAGGAGTCCGTTCGGCACGGTGGCGACGCGGGTTACCCGTCGTAATCCGCGTCATTACCGTCGGCGTCGCGTGCGGCGGCCTCGCCCGGATGGCTCCCTTTCGGCATCACGTTGTCGAGGAGGAAGTACACCGAGTCGCGCATCGCGTACGCCGATTCGAGCCGCGTCCCGGTGACGCGCACGTCCAGGCTCCGAAAGAGGAAGGCCATCAGATTCTCGGCCATCATCTCGGCGTTCATCTCGCGGTAGTGGCCCGACTCCATCTCCCGAGCGATGAGCGTCGCGACCGTCTCGACCATGTGGGTCTCCATGCGCCGGAACTTCTTTCGGTACTGCTCGTCGTGGACGGTCTGCGTGCGGAGTTCGAAGATGGCCCGCTGGAACGGGTCAACGCTGCCGCTGTCCGCGACCGGCTCCGGAACGCCGGGAGGGACCGACTCACAGGTCGAAAGGTCGCCCTCCGGGGGGAGGACGTACTCGACGAAGTTGCGAAGCTCGGCGTCGGGGTCGTCGGCCTCCGGGTCGATGGTCTCGACGAACAGGTCGATGATGTAGTCGAGGAACGCGAGGAGCAGCTCGTCTTTGTTCTCGTAGTGGTAGTACAGAAGCGAGGTGCTCTTTTCGAACTCCGTGCCGATGTTCTTTATCGAGAGATCAGCGTAGCCGTGTTTCGCGAGCGCCCGGAGCGTGGCGTCCATAATCGCCTGCTCGGTCTCGCTTCGGCCGGTGTCGATTCGGTCGTCGTCCATGATGTGTCTCGTTGGGATTCTCAGTCGTCAGTTGGTTCGTCGAGGCGGGTGGTACACCAGTGACAGAAGTCGAGGTCGGCGTCGACCTCGCGGCCGCATTCGGGGCACGTGACGGCGTCCGAATCGGGGTCGGAAACGGCAGCCACCGAGTCGTCGGCGTCGTCGACGGCGGAGCGCGCCGCCTGCGCCTCGGCGGCCTGCCGGAGGCCGATGACGAACGCGTCGAGGACGCTCGCAAAGCTCACCGCGAGGAGGGGCAACAGCTCCGTGAGAACCGAGGTGAACTCCGAGGGAGACATCGTCTCGGCGGCGTCCAACGCCTCGAGCGTCCCCGAAGGAACGAACAGCGCGGCCACCGCGAGAACGAGGAGCACCCACATGGCGGCCCGTCGCCAGCGACGCAGGTAGATGTGGCCGAACCCGGTGAATATCAGTCCGAGTATCGCGGCGAGCCAGGGACGGAGCTTCGTGAGTGCGGACATACGTGGATTCGATTGATTCTCGCTCATGAGGGTTCCGTTCGTGGTGTGTCGTGGGAGTCGTGGGCGGGTCGCGGGCTGTTCGACGCGCGGTTCCTCGCGGGCTGTTTGGCGTGCGGTTCGTCCGTGTGGGCTGGTCTGCGAGCGATACGGGCGTGGGGGCCGGGGCAGGGGCAAACTGAATTTGGGAAGGCGATGCGTCAGGGGGATGTCGGTGCCGCGGTGGCGGTGTCCTGCTGGGTCAACCGCTCCCAGAGGACGATTGCCGAGGGCGTGACGAGGAGCGCGGTGAGATACGAGTAGAAGATACTCAGCGCGGTCACGACCCCGAACTGTCCGAGGACGGGCGTGATGGCGATGGCGAGGACGCCGAGGCCCGTGGTCGTGGTGAGCATACTCCCGGTGAGCGCGCCACCGGTCCCGCCGACGGTCAGCCGAAGCGCCTCGTCGAGGTCGTGACCTTCGGCGTTGTACTCGTCGGCGAACCGGTGGACCACGTGGGCCGAGTAGTCGATGCCCAGCCCGATGGCGATGGAGAGAATCGTCGCCGTCAGCGCGTTCAGCGGGATGCCGAGATAGCGCATCGTCCCGGCGAGGAGCGCGATGGAGACGACGATGGGCACGAGGTTCACCACGCCGAGCGTCCATTGACCTTCGAGGACCTGGTAGATGACCACCAAGAACAGCGCGGTCGCGGCGAGCGCGACGGTGAGGCTCTCGATGGCCGACAGCAAGATGGTGTCGGAGACGCCTTTGAACACGACGGTGCTTCCGGTCGCCGTGGCGTCCATGCGGAGGCGCTCGGCGACGAGTTTCCCGTCTGCGACGATGGCGTCTTGGGTGGCGTCGCCCTCGACGGTGTAGACGATGCGCGTCTGCCGGTAGTCTTCCGTGATGTACGACGACGCCTGGTCGGAGGCCGGCGAACTGAGGAGTTCGTCGTATATCGTCTCGAGGTTGTCGTCGGGGACGCCGTTACCGTTGGCGTCGTTCCGGTCGACGAGCGCGGCGAACTCGGGGTCCTGTTCCGCGTAGTTCCGGATGACCGTGACGATGCTCGTCGCCTCCGCGCGGCGGTCGTCCGTCACGAACGACTCCGGCGGGTCCTCGCCGTTGCGGTGAATCATCTCGAGGGACGAGTCCTGTCGTAACTGTCCCTCGACGTATATCGTCACGCTGTCACCCTGCGTGCTCTCGAAGTTGTCTTCGAGGTAGTTCAGGTCCTTCGTGACGGTGTAGACGCCGGGCTTGAACGGCTCGGGAAGCTGTTGGAGGTAGGCGGGTTGGTCCTCCGGCGGGAGGAAGTCCTCCTGGGAGAACGTCGTGTCGACGCCGGTCCCGTACGCGCCCGCGACGACCGTCGTGAGCAGGATGACCACGAGGAACGCTCGCGGGGCTTTCCGACCGATGACGACGCCGCCCGACAGGACGCGAGCGAGCATGCCACCCTCGCTCCCGAGGGGTTCGGAGGCGAACTCGGGCACGTTGTACTTCTCGCGGAGTTCGTCGGCGTAGAGCTTCGCCGCCGGAAGGAACACCCCGAAGACGAGGAACGTGAAGATGATACCGACTGCCGCGACGAGACCGAAGTCGCGGATGGGCGCGAGGTCGCTCGTGGCGTTCGCGAGGAACCCGAGGACCGTCGTGCCGGTGACGATGAAGAACGCGACCGAGAGCTGTTTGATAGTGGTCCGCATCGAGGGGACCGGCGCGAGGTCTTTGACGCGCTCTTCGCGGTAGCGGTTCACCGCGTGGAGCCCGAAGTCGATACCGACCGCGAGCAACAGCGGCGGCACCGCGATGAGCATCTGGCTGAACGCGATGTTCGCGAGGCCCATGAACCCGAACGTCCACACGACGGCGATGACGAGCGAGACGACGCCGAGTAGCAGGTCGATGGGGTCGCGGTAGGCGACGACGAGGAACCCGAAGATGAGGAGCACCGCCGCCGGAACCACGAGCAGGAGCGAGTCGGCGATGACGTTGCCTAACTCGCCGGAGATGATGCCGCTCCCGAACACGCGGATATCGCTGTTCGAGACGGCGGTCATCGTCTGAATTTCCTCTTGGATGCCCGTCATCGGGCTGGTTCCGGAGGTACCGGCGCTCGACGAGAGGCCGGGGACCTCGTGGCTGACGACGCCGATGGTCGCGGAGGCCTCGACGGACTGGCGGTTGAAGTCGTCGCTCAGGAGCGACGAGACCTGCGGGCTCGCGGTCGCCTGCTTGGCCGCGGCGCGGACCTCGCTCGGCGAGGCCGATTCGAGCGCGCCTATCTGTTCGTCGATGGTCGTCGCCGACGGGTCGAGCGTCTGGGCGACCGTGGACGCGACGCTCGACGCGGAGGTCGCCCGGAGGTCGGGCCGGCTCAAGACGCGTTCTTGGAGCCGCAACATGTCGAGCATCGCCGGTTTGGAGAGGACGTTGTCGTCCCGTTGGATGAGTTGGGTGCTCCCCGAACTCGTCTCGAACGCGGGTGAGAACTCCCGGTTGACGTCGTCGAGCGCTTCCTGTGCGGGCGAGTCCTCGGTGAACTGCGAGGTGCCGGAGTCGGTCGAGATGTTTCCGAGTCCGGCTCCGAAGACGAGCGTCAGCACGAAGAACAGCGCCACGACTCTCCCGGGGTTCTCGACGATGAACCCGCCGAGGCGGTCGACGTACACTTCGTAGTCTATCATTGTGGGGGGAAAGTGGGGCGGTTAGCGGCGGTACCAGAGGAAGCCGACGACGCCGAGTCCGACGACGATGAGACCGCCGACGAGGGGCATCGAGAGGCCGCCGCCGCCACTCGCTTCGGTGACGTCGATGGCGACCGGATACTGGTCGGAGAGCTTGCGTTCGCCGTCCTCGTTTTCGTACTGGAAGTCGATGTCGAAGGAGTAGGCCTTCGGGTTGGCCGAGGAACCGACGCTCAGTTCGAGGGGAATCTCGGTCGACTCGCCGGGACCGAGCTCCTGGATGAACGCGGTGTCGTCGTTAAGCGTCAGCGGGCTGTCGGCGAAGGCCTTCGCGTCGATGTTGCGGTAGGTCTCGTCGCCGTTGTTGGTCACGACGAGCGTGACGGTCTGCGAGCCGCCCGCCTCGATGCTCCCGTTCTTCGCGGTCACGCCGAAGAGATTCTGCTTGGGTTTCACCTCGGCGTTCATCAAGAGGGCCTTCGACTGCTGGGTGTCGCCCTCGGAGTTGCGGTACTCGACCGTGTAGCTCAATTGCCGCTGGCCGGCGTCCGCGGAGTCGGTGACTTCCACCGAGAACGAGAAGTCCGAAGACTCGCCGACGTCGAGGGAACCGAGCGCGTACTCGGTCTCCTTGATGTTCGTGTTCGGCGACTTCGAGGAGATAGTGAGCACGGCGTCACGGGCCGTCTGCGGGCCGTCGTTCGTGAGCGTCCCGCTGACGGTGGTCTCGCGGCCGACGCGGAGCGTCGACTGCTCGGCGTCGATGGAGAACTCCTGTTCGGCCACCGGCCTCACGCCAGTGGCGATGTTCTTCGACTGCTTGGCGACGCCGTCTTCGTCTTCGTAGCTCACGCCGAGCGAGAGGGCGTACTGCTGGACGGCGGCGGAGGACGCGACGCTCGTCTCGTATTCGAGCTGGCGCGTCTCGTTGATGCCCCACGAGCCGGCGTACCGGGTCGCGGAAGCAGACTGACCGAACGTTATCGAGGGGTTCTGCGAGGTCGCGGTGACGGACGAGTCGAACGCGGGGAGCGTCCCGATGTTGCGCATCGTGACGGTGGTGGTCCCACTACCGCCGACCTGCGCGGTCGTGTTCACGGAGACGACCTCGAAGCGCGGGGCCTGCTCGACGACGACGGTCACGGGAATCTCCTCGGTCTTTTCCTCTTCGTTCTTCACGTCACCGTCGTCGCGGACGGACGAGTCGTGTTCGTACTTCGCGACGAGCGTCATCTCGTAGGTCCCCGGCGTGGCGTTCTCCTTGACTGAGACGGAGAACGAGGCGTCCCGCTGGGTCGCGTGCGGGATGTCGCCGACCGGGAGCGTCGCGGTGTTCACCTCGACCGGCGCGTCACCGGATTCGAGTGTGAGTCTGACGTTCCGCGTCGATTTGACCTGGGCTTCGAGCGCCGAGCGCTGTTGGTCGCTCAGCGTTCCCGAACTCTCCGACGAGGAGAACTTCCGGTACTCGCTGTCGCCGCCGTAGTTAGTCACGACGACGTTCAGGGAGGTCTCCTGCCCGGGAACGAGTTTGTTGCTCGGCGCGTACGCCTGAAGATTCGGTTCGCCGACGATACCGGCCATCGCTGGGCTCGGTACGGCGACCAAGACGACCAGCAAGACCACGAGTGCACGTGAGAGTTTCATGGAGTGTAGAGGGGTGGTGGGGTTCGGATGTTGAATCGCGTCCGCCGGTGGGGGTGGGGGAGAGACGAACGCGGTCGTACGTCCACGCCGAACGCCGGCTGACTGAACGTACAATCAACACGCTACCCTGAGTAGTGGGAACGTATAAATTGAATGGAACTTCTAAAAACTAGTTCAGCGTTTTACACTGTCTCTCACGCTCGGGGCGACGAGGACCGGAACTCCCGCGTGGCGGACGACTCGACTGGCGACGACCCCGTCGGCGCGGTGTTCCGTGCGCCGGAATCGTCGGATTTCGCGGCCGGACCTCTCAACGCCGACGACGACCACGTCGGCTCCCACCCGTTCGACGTGCGCCAGCAGTTCGGCCGCGGGCTCGCCGATTCGGACGGTTCCACCGGATTCGACGGCGTCTCTCGCGGCCGCGGCGACGACGTCGTTCAGTCGGGCTCGCGCCTCGGCTTCGAGCGCTCGGAGAGTCTCCCGCGACCCGACTGCGGCATCGCGGCCGTCAACGATGCTGAGCGGTTGGAGCGTCGCGCGGGTCGCCGCGGCGATGCGGCGGGCAAGCGGCGCAGCCGACCCCGACGACGACTCGCCGTCCGCGAGAAGCGCAACCGTCCGGTACTCCGGGTCGGTGGCCGCCGCCGGAACCGCGAGCGTCGGGACCGGCGGCGCGCCGAGAAGCCGCTCCGCGACCGACCCGACGAGAAACCGACCGGAACCGGTCTGTCCGCGCCGCCCGATGACGAGCAGGTCTCCCTCGCCGACGGCGCGCTCCACGACGGCCGCGGCCGGACCGTCGGCGACTTCCGAGGTCGCTCGGACGTCCGCGAGGAGCGCACGACGGACGACCGCGCTGACGGCCTCCTCCGCTTCGAAAGCAGCGCTTACGGACGGTTCGGCGGTCTCGGCGGCGGCGGCCGGCGACGTGCCGGTCGCGGAGACGACGTGGAGCGGCGCGTCGAGGACGCGGGCGAGAAACAGCGCGTGGGTCGCGGCCGTTCTCGCGGGTTCGCTTCCGTCCGTCGCAAGGACCACCCGCTCGACGGTGACAGTCATGGGCTCCGAAAAGTCGTCGGAGGAGAAAAGCTCGCGCGTCGGGACGGTCGCCGCTCAGGCCCCGATGTACTCTTCGTTGATGGTCCAGCCGTCGTCGCCGTCGCGGACGAGGTACTCGCCGTAGTACGGCACGCGGTTGGCGACGACCGCCTCGAACGTCTCGCGGATTTCCTCCCGCGTCATCTCGCCCATCGGGCGCAGGTCGTCGTTGCGGTTGAGACAGCCCTTGAGATATCCTTGGTGTGTTACGCGCACGCGATGGCAGTTGGCGCAGAACTCGGGGTTCTCGACGGGGTCGACGATTTCGACCATCCCCTCGCCGACGTAGTAGCGGCGGCGGTGGTGCATGTCGCGGACTTCGACCTCGTCGGCGAGGTCGGCCAGCCAGCGGTGGACCCGTTCGATGTCGATGTTCCACTCCGGGCGGCCCGTCAGTTCGGGCATGTACTGGATGAGTTGGAGCTGTAGCCCCTCGTTCTCGGCGACGTACTCGACCATCTCCTCGACGTGGCCCGCGGTCTTCGTGAACACGACCATGTTGAGTTTCACGGGCGTGAGGCCGGCATCGACCGCGGCTTTGACGCCCTCCATCACCTTGTCGTACGCGCCGGACTTCGTGATTTGAGCGAACGCCTCGGGGTCGAGAGCGTCCTGCGAGACGTTCACGCGGTCGAGTCCGGCCGCGACGAGGTCCTCGGCGCGGTCGCCGAGGAACGTCCCGTTGGTGGTGAGCGACGTCTCCATCGAGTCCGGCGTCCGCCGGATAATCTCTTCGAGGTCCGAGCGGAGCATCGGCTCGCCCCCGGTGAACTTCACCTTCTCGACGCCGTACCCCTCGACGACTTCGAGAAAGCGAACCACGTCGTCGGCGCTCATCTCCTCGTCGGCGGGGTCCATCGGCCCGCGCGTGTCGCCCAAGCCCTCGTTGTGGCAGTAGACGCAATCGAAGTTACACCGGTCAGTCAGAGAGATTCGAACGCCGGTTACCTCGCGGCCAAAGTCGTCCACCAGCACCATATACCGAATCCTGGAAGCGTACGTTGATAAATTCGCTGTCGATGACTGGGGCGGCGTAACTGGATTGGGTTACGGCCGCCGCATCCCGAACCCGGTGGCGGTCAGGGCAGTGACGCCCCGCAGCCGCACGGGTCGACGACGCTCCGCAGTCGGCCAGAATCCGGCGCGACCCGCGGTGGGACGGGTCGTCAATTGCGTCCGTCACTGCGCGACGGGACCTTACAAAACCCTTATCGGCCGCACCGCCGGAGTGACGGACATGGACGAAGCCGACGTACGCGACCGCTTGCGTGCGGTCGAGGACCCCGAACTCGGAGACGACATCGTCTCGCTCGGGCTGGTGAACGCCGTCGAGGTCGACGGCGACACCGCCCGCATCTCGCTCGCGCTCGGTGCCCCGTACTCTCCGGCGGAGACGGACATCGGCCGTCGAATCCGCGAGGTACTCGCCGAGGACGGGCTGGAGGCCGACCTCACCGCCAAGATTCCGAGCGACCGCGACCCCGACGAGGAGGTCCTCCCCGGCGTGAAGAACATCATCGCCGTCGCCTCCGGGAAGGGCGGCGTCGGGAAGTCGACGGTCGCCGTGAACCTCGCGGCCGGCCTCTCGAAGCTCGGCGCGCGCGTTGGCCTGTTCGACGCCGACATCTACGGGCCGAACGTCCCGCGGATGGTCGCCGCCGAGGAAGCGCCGCAGGCGACTCAAGACCAGACCATCGTCCCGCCGGAGAAGTACGGGATGAAGCTCATGTCGATGGCGTTCCTCGTCGGCGACGACGACCCGGTCATCTGGCGCGGCCCGATGGTCCACCAGCTTCTCACGCAGCTCGTCGAGGACGTGGAGTGGGGCAGCCTCGACTACCTCGTTCTCGACCTGCCGCCGGGCACGGGCGACACCCAACTGTCCATCCTTCAGACGCTCCCGCTCACGGGTGCGGTCATCGTCACGACCCCGCAGAACGTCGCCCTCGACGACGCCAACAAGGGGCTCCGGATGTTCGGCAAGCACGACACGAACGTCCTCGGCATCGTCGAAAACATGAGCACGTTCCGGTGTCCCGACTGCGGGAACCGCCACGACATCTTCGGCGCGGGCGGCGGCCGTGAGTTCGCGGCCTCGAACGACCTGCCGTTCCTCGGGGCGCTCCCGCTCGACCCGGCCGTCCGCGAGGGCGGCGACGGCGGCAAGCCCATCGTCCTCGAAGACGGCGACGAGACCGCCGACGCGTTCCGCGTGATGACCGAGAACATCGCCGACATGGTCGGCGTCGTCCAGCGGCGGACCGTCAGCGAGCGATGAGCGACGACGGACGGCCCGACGCGGGCGGGGACGCCGATGCGGATGCGAGTTCAGACGCGGACCCCGACGAGGTCGACTGGGAGATGGCCCCGGACTCCGACGCCGACTTCCCCGCGGACCCAGAGCGCGTCGCGTTCCTCCGCGACATCGCCGACGACATCTACGGCGAGTCCTCCGAGAGCCGGCAGGTGTCGGCCATCCTCTACCGCGTCAGCGACCTCTACGACCCCGACGGCGACACCTCGCCCGAGGAGATTTACCTGAACGTCCGCCACATCATGGACATCAAGGCGCAGGGCGGCATCGACCGCTGAACCACCTCTGACCGCCGAATCACTCCGACCGTCCGACTCGCGCTCGCCCCCGCTCGGTTCACTTCCGCTTTCCTCGACGCCGCGATTCGAGCGACTGTGCCGTCTTCGCCCGCGTCTCCTCCGATTCGCCCCGTGTTCACTTTCACCACGCACTCGCCGACTCGGTTGATCCCCGCCAGCGACGGAGCGGGATGGGACGGCCCGGCTATCTGCACGGACCGGGCGGGTTTTGGTCCCGGAGCCGAATTCGAGGGTGTGGACGCACACCAACGCCAGTTCCGGAACCCCTTCTCGATGGACACCGACTGCACGAACTGCTCGGCGCTCTGCGAGACGCGCGAGCAGGTCGTCCACGGCTACGGCGACGTGGGCGCGGAGTTCCTGTTCGTCGGCGAGGCCCCGACCGCGGCCGCGGAGCGGACGGGCGTCCCCTTCACCGGCGACGAGGCCGGAGCGCGCGTCCAGCGCATCCTCGGCGACCTCGGGTTCGTCCGGTCCGAACCGGACGCCGACGAGCCGGACGTGCAGAACGTCTTTTTCACGTACCTCACGCGCTGTCGCCACCCAGAACGGGGGCCGACCGACGACGAGGTCGCGACCTGCGAGCCCTACCTGAACGCGGAGATTCGGATGATAAACCCGCACATCATCGTCCCCGTCGGGCAGGCCGCGCTGGAGGCGCTCGCGTTCGACTACACCACGCGCGCGGCCGACAGCTTCGACGTCGACGCGGAGCACGCGACGACCATTCGCGGCCGCGGCTTCGAACTCGTCCCGATGAAGGAGCCGGAGCGATTGACCGACGCCGACGCCGAGGCGTTCGTCGAACACGTCCGCGAGTCCGTGTTCGGCCGGGACTACCGACAGACGAAGGGACGACAGAGTCGCTGAAACGGGGCGGCGCGCGGAGCGTTCCGTCCCCGCGGCCCCCCGATTCGACGGGCCACAAGCGGCGGGTTCAAGGGTTCCCCGGCGCGAGGGGAGGGTATGACGGTCATCGCCGTACTCGCCGAACCGCCGCGGCCGGGGCTGGTGCTTTCGGCACTCGCGGAGACGAGTCCGCTCACCGAAGCCGAAGCCGCGGAGCTCTACGCCGCGATGCTCAAAGACGCCTGTATCGCCGTCGAGCGCTCCGGCGGCGACCTCCTCGTCAACTACCGTACCGAGGACGACCTCCCGGACGAGTTCGCCGGGGACCACGACTCGGAAGCCGAGATTCGGAGCGTCGTCGCCGACGCCCTCGGCGGCACCGATGGCGTGCGGTTCGAACCGCAGGTCGGCTCGTCGTTCTCCGCCCGTGCGGGCAACACCGTCTCGCATCTCCTCAACGAGGAGGAGGTCCACTCGGCCGCTATCGTCCGCCCGGTCGCGCCGCTTCTCGGGCGCACCCACATCGACAGCGCGGCGATGAAGCTCCGGAGCACGCCCGTCGTCCTCGGCCCCTCGACGGAAGGGCGCGTCTACTTCTCGGGCTTCCTCGACCCCATCGATTTCACCGACGCCTACGCGGAGCCGGAAGTCGAAACGCTCGCCGAGCGCGCCGACGACGCGGGCCACGGCCTCGACTACGTCCCGATGCTTCCCGTCCTCGAAACGGGCGCGGACCTCGCCACGGTCGTGCCGATGCTCCGCTCGCGGGTCGAGTCGGAGCGGGTCGTCCCCGAGCACACGACGACGTTCGTCTTCGAAAAGGGGCTTCGGGTCGAATCGACGGACGGCGTGTTGGAGCTCGTCCGCGACTGAGCGAAGCGACAACACTTAGGTATCCGACTCAAAACTGTCGTGCGAAGGTGGGATGGCGGAGTGGCCTAACGCGCCTGCCTTGAAAGCAGGTTTCCTCACGGAATCCTGGGTTCAAATCCCAGTCCCACCGCATTCTGACGCGAACAACTCGGCGAGCACCGCGTCGCGTGTGCTCGCCGGCGTGAGCGTCGAGTCGGTCAACTGGGATTTGAAGCAGGGAGCGACGCGAACGGTGTGAGCGGAGCGAGTGGGGTTCAAATCCCAGTCCCACCGCATTCTCAGAGAACCGAGACGCGCAGGTTTAGCTGCGCGTCTCCGGTGAACGCGTGACGCGGAGACGGACTGGGATTTGAGCGAGACGAGTCGCAGCCCGAGCGGAGCGAGGGACCGTCTCGACGTTGTTCAAATCCCAGTCCCACCGCATTCTCAGAGAATCGACCGACAACCCCGCAAAAACCGACCCACTGCCGCCGCCCCGCTCAGAACCGGTACGCCATCATCACTTCGTCGACGTGCTCGTCGCCGATAGTGTAGTGGTCCCTGCGAATCGCCTCGGTCTCCCAGTCGTGGTCGCCGAGGAACTCCAGCGCGCGGTCGTTCGTCATCGGAACGCTGTTGTACACTTTCCGGAAGCCGTTGGCTTCGGCCCAGTCGAGCCCGCGGCGAAGCAGGAGGCTGCCGATGCCTGAACCACGGTACTCTCCCTTGACGCCGACGGTCTGCTGGGCGGTCTCGCGGATGCGCGACACCTGCGGGAGGTCGAGGTGCGTCCAGCCGACGACCTCCTCGCCGATGGTGGCGACGAAGAACACCCGAGACTCCACCCGGTTGTGGCGCGTGACCGTCTCGTCGTAGAGGAGCTGTTCGGCGATTGCCTCGGCGACGACGTACGTCTCTTCGGACGTCACGTCGCGAATGGCGTCGACCAGACCCTCGAAGTCGCGCTGACGGGCGGGCCGGATGGTGACGATTCCCGCGTCAGTCTGGTGTTCCTCGATAGCGCCCACGTCGAGCGCCAACTGAAGGGTGCCGCCGTCTTCTTGGAGATAGCCGCGGGATTTCAGTCGCTCCAGTTCGGTTCTGAACTCGTCGGACGAGACGGGCGCGACGTCGAGGAGGACGTTCCGTTTCGCGGTGCCGTGCCGCTCGACGTACTCGTAAATCAGCTTGCTGGCCTCGGATTCGAACGTCGGCCGCTCGGTCGCTCGCATGACTCCAAGAACGATGGCGTGCCACGCGTATATTTCTTGTTCATCGGTAGCAAACGACACGAAGGGCAGAGCTCGACCGCGGCGTTCCGCATGACAGATTCCCACAAATGCGTAACGGCTTTGAATCGGCCTGCCAACACTCGGGTATGGATTGGCCACACGACCCGGACGGCGAAGAGGGGAGCGAAGGCGGACGCAAGTACGGCCAGGCGGTCATCGCGAAGAAGATCGACGAAGACGAGGATTTCCCGCTGAACAAAGCGGAGTTCGTCGAGGAGTTCGGCGACCACCCCATCCGACTCGACTACGAGCGCGTCGTCTCGCTCGCGGACATCTTCGAGCACGTCGAAGGCGAGGAGTTCGGCGACTTCGTCGAACTGCACAAGGCAGTCGGCAAGGCGATGCGCGAAAACGACTTCTGGTTCTACGAGGGCGCAGCGCAGTTCGTCACTGGCAAGAAAGCGTAATCTTCGAGGCCCCGGTTTTCGACCCGCGACGCCGCGTTAGTTGTCGGGGCCGCGGGACGAGGTCCGCTCTTGGACTTTCCGTTCGATAGCGTCGCGCTCCCAGGTGCGCGTCTCGTCGCCTTCGACTTCCGCTTGGACTTTCTCTTCGAGCAGCGTGACGGCGACGCTGTTGGCCCCCTCGGGAATGATGAGGTCCGCGTGCTTCTTCGTCGGCTCGATGAACTGCTCGTGCATCGGCTTGACCGTCGAGAGGTACTGGTCGATGACGCCCTGAAGGTCGCGTCCGCGGTCGATGGCGTCGCGCTGGATGCGCCGGAGGATGCGAACGTCGGCGTCGGTCTCGACGTAGAGCCGGAGGTCGAGCATCTCGTTTACGTCCTCGTCGTAGAGCGCGAGAATCCCCTCGAGGATGATGACGTCGGTCGGTTCGACGGTGTTCCGCTCGGGCTTCCGGTTGTGTATCTCGAAGTCGTACTGCGGCATCTCGACCGCTCTCCCCTCCAGCAGCTCCGAGAGCTGTTCGTACAGGAGGTCCCACTCGAACGCCGAGGGGTGGTCGTAGTTCACCTGCTCGCGTTCGGTCATCTCGAGGTGGCTCTGGTCTTTGTAGTAGTTGTCAATCGGAATCCGCGTCACGGACTCGCCGACGTTCTCCGTGATGAGTCGGGCCACGGTAGTCTTGCCGGCACCGCTCCCCCCCGCGATACCGATGACGAACGACGGGATAGTCATTGTCCCAAAGACGCCCGCGAACGGGTTTGAACGCAGCGGTTCTCCGGCTTCGGCGTGTGAGTATATAAAGCACGATGTCTGACGTTCTCACACAGCCGATTCTCGCACCGCCGTCGGTCGCAATTATCGTGGCTTTTCAAACGCAGGGAGTAAATTTTATAAGCGGGAGTTGCCATTGCCTTTCACATGGTACGTGATATCGTACGCCGCGACTTCCTCAAGGGAGTGGGAGCCGCGGGCGCGGCAGGCTTGACTGGCTTATCCGGATGCATCGGTGGCGGCGGCGGTGGCGGCGGTCCCGAGGGGCTCGTCGTCATCGGCTACCCCGAAAGTGGTATTCAACTGTTCCGTGACTACTACAGCGCGTCCGACGGGAGCGAGGAGATACTCGTGCCCGACGGAATGCGCTCCGGGTCGATGCCCGGACAGGTCGGCAACGACATGGCGAACGTGACCGGGACGGCACCCGCCGCGGGCGGTCCGAACCAAGACACGTTCAACCAACTGTTCGAAGACGAGTACGGCGCGGCCCCGGGGGTCTTCACGTCGCAGACCTACGACTCGGTCGCGATTCAACTGCTCTCGAACGCCGCCGCCGGGGAGAACTCCGGCCCGGCCATCAAAGACCAGATGCGCCGGATGGCGAACCCCGATGGAATGACCGTCGGACCGGACAACCTCGTCGAGGGCATCGAGGCCGCTGCGAACGGTGAAGACATCGACTACCAGGGCGCGTCCTCGTCCGTCAACTTCGACGAGAACGGCGACCCGGCGGAAGCCGCGTACGCCATCTGGGAGTTCGACGCCGAGAACAACGCCACGTCGAGCGTCGAGACGCAGTCGTTCGCCGGCGAGAACCCCGACGGGAACGGCCCGTCCGCGGACAGCGGTCCGGGCGGTTCCGACCGCGAGATGTCGGTCGGCATCCTGCTGCCCGAAACCGGCGACCTCGCTGCCGTCGGTGCGCCGATGATTCAGGCCGCACAGATTCCTGTCATGCAGGTCAACGACGCCAACCCGGCCGGGCTCTCCGTCAACGCCCAAATCGAAGACACCCAGACGTCCCCGGACGCCGGTGTCTCCGCCGCGCAGTCGCTCGTCTCCGCGGGTGTTCCGTCCGTCTGTGGGTCCGCGTCGTCCGGCGTGAACGTCCCCGTCTCGCAGCAGGCGTTCATCCCGAACGAAATCGTCGGGTGCTCGCCGTCCTCGACGGCGCTGTCCGTCTCGAACCTCGAAGACAACGACTTCATCTTCCGAACTGCACCGTCCGACTTCCTGCAGGGCCGCGTCATGGCGCAGGTCATGGCCGAGCGCCTCGAAGTCAGTTCGGTCTCGACGCTGTACGTCAACAACGACTACGGCCAGCAGCTCTCGGAGCGCTTCTCGAACGTGTTCAGCGACTCGTTCGACGGCGAAGTGTACAACCAGGTCGCGTTCAACATCGGCGAGTCGTCGTACTCCTCCGTCATCGAGACGGCGCTCTCCGGCCCGGACAACTGAGACCGACTCGACAGACCCGACTTTTCTTTCGTCGCCGCCGACGCGAGCGGTTGCGCTCGACTGCCGCACACGACTCCCCGACACAAGACACTCATACGGCCGCTGACAGATGTGAGTCGATGAAGCGCCGCGCCCTCCTCTCGACGGTCGCCGGTTCGGCCCTCGGGCTCGCCGCCGGCTGTCTCAGCGACTTGGACGAACCGGTCGAGACCCCCGTGAACCCACAGACGACGATGGCGACGACCGACCCGCCGACCGAGACGACGACCGAGACGAACACGTCGGAATCGGACTCCAGCATCGGCCTCTCGGTCGTCAACGAGGACGACAAGTCGCACACGCTGTCGGTCCGTGTGACCGACGGCGACGAGACGCGTTTCGTCGGGTCGCTCGACATCGGAGCGGGGCCCGGCCGCGGGCGGAGCGTCGAGAACGACCTCGCCGGTGAGAGAACTGTCCGCGTCGTCGCGGAACTCGAAGCGGGCGCGACGCTCGACTA
This sequence comes from Haloferax prahovense DSM 18310, assembly GCF_000336815.1. Lineage (GTDB taxonomy): Archaea > Halobacteriota > Halobacteria > Halobacteriales > Haloferacaceae > Haloferax > Haloferax prahovense. The sequence continues at coordinate 20,181 of NZ_AOLG01000047.1, read as the reverse complement.
CGAGTGGACGGTCACCGACGAGGCGCGCCATCTCGAACTCGTCGTCACGTCCGACGCGGACCTCGAACCGCGACAACGCGTGCGGCCGGCTCTCGACGCTGCCGATCTCCCGTACACCGTCACGGGTGCGAAAGACATCTTCGCACCGCCGGGCGCGACGATTCGGAATCGGAGCGACGCCGACGCTCGGCTCACCGTCGCCATCGACCACGACGGGAGCCGCGTTTTCGAACGCGCCTTCGACGCGGCGACCGACCGCGAGATTTCGACGCCGGCGCTCGTGGCGTCCCACGGGACCTACGAGGTGGTCGTGGAGGCCGAAGACGGCCGCACCGCGACCCACGAGTGGGACATCCCGGAGAACTGGGGCTGGCCGACGCTCGCGGTGCTCGTCGCGGCAGACGGCTCGCTTCGGGTCGGGTCTGGCTGGCCCAAGACGGCCTCGGTTCACGTCGAAAACGAGGGCGAGGCGGAGCGCGACCTGACGCTGACGCTCGTTCGACCCGCCGACGCGGACACCGCTAGTGACGACGCCGGCGGCGAGACCGGCTCTGGTGGCGCGGACGTCTCGGAGACGAACCGGACTGCCCCGCCCGGCGAATCGACCGTCGGCTTCGAGGTTCCCATCGGTGACGTGTACGAACTCACTATCGAGACGGCCGCGGGGTCCGAAACGGTCGACTACGCGGCGTGCTACTGCTGGAACACGAACGTGACGGTGACCCTCAATGGTCGCGGCGGAGGCGACGGCGACGGAGGCGGCGGTGGAGATGGCGACCTCTCGGTCGAGTCATTCGAGTACGTCTGCAGTTGATTGCCGAAAAAGAGCGTGGACCGCCGAGACGGACTACCCGCCGAGGAAGTCCTGGCGGACTTGTTCGTCTTCGAGGAGCGCCGTGCCGGTGTCCATGTAGCGGTTCTGTCCGTTGGCTAAGACGTAACCGCGGTCGCAGCGTCGGAGCGCTTCCTTCGCGTTCTGTTCGACCATCAGGACGGCCGTGCCGGCCTCGTTAATCTCGTCGATTTTGTCGAACATCTCCTCGACGAGGTCGGGCGCGAGCCCCGCCGAGGGTTCGTCGAGAAGCAGCAAGTCGGGGTCGAGCATGAGCGCGCGACCCATCGCGAGCATCTGCTGTTGCCCGCCGGACATCGTGCCCGCCTTCTGGTCTTTCCGCTCTCTGAGGATGGGGAACCGCTCGTAGACCGCCTCCATGGCGTCCTGCGGCACCTCGTCGAGGATGTACGCGCCCATCTCGAGGTTCTCTTCGACCGTCAGCGTCGGGAAGATGTTGTCGTTCTGCGGGACGTAACCGATGCCGACGTGGATGATGTCCTCGGGTCGACGCCCGGTGATGTCCTCGTCTTTGAACCGGACGGTCCCACCCATGTGGGCGGTCAGGCCGAAGACGGACTTCATCGTCGTGGACTTGCCGGCCCCGTTCGGGCCGACGATGGTGACGTACTCGCCGTCGAACACGTCCATGTCGACGTCGGTGAGAATCTGGANCGTCGTGGACTTGCCGGCCCCGTTCGGGCCGACGATGGTGACGTACTCGCCGTCGAACACGTCCATGTCGACGTCGGTGAGAATCTGGAGGTCGCCGTAGCCGGCGTCGAGGTCGCGGACGCGCAGGAGTACGTCGTCGCGCCCTTCGACGCCCGCGCCGCTCGTCGCGTCGGTGTTGGCGTCGACGCTCATACGTTACCCCCGAGGTAGGCCTCGATGACCTCTTCGTTGCTCCGAATCTCGTCCGGCGTCCCCTCCGTGAGCACCGAGCCCTGGTGGAGGACGATGACGTGTTCACAGTTGTTCATGATGAGGTCCATGTCGTGTTCGACGAGCAGGAACGTGTAGCCCTGCTCGCGGAGTTCGTGTACGTGTTCGAGCAGTTTCTTCTCGAGCGTGGGGTTGACCCCGGCGAACGGCTCGTCCAAGAGCAGCATGTCGGGGTCGGTCAGGAGGGCCCGCGCCATCTCGAGGAGTTTGCGCTGCCCGCCGGAGAGATTGCCCGCGTACTCCTCTGCGATGTGGGCGATGTCGAAGAAGTCGAGCACCTCCCAGACGCGTTCGAGGAGTTCCTCTTCCTGTTCGCGGACGTCGTCGCGGACGCCCGGCATGACGGAGCGCCACAGCGTCTCGCCGCGCTGGTGTTTCGGCGCGAGCATCATGTTCTCGAGGACGGTCATCTCGCTCAGCTCGCGGGCGATTTGGAACGTCCGAACCATCCCGCGGTTGGCGATTTCGTGCGGCTCCTCGCCGGTGATATCCTCGCCGTTGAACGTGACCGTGCCGGCGTCGGGCTTGAGCATGCCCGTGATGAGGTTGAACGTCGTGGACTTGCCGGCCCCGTTCGGGCCGANTATCCTCGCCGTTGAACGTGACCGTGCCGGCGTCGGGCTTGAGCATGCCCGTGATGAGGTTGAACGTCGTGGACTTGCCGGCCCCGTTCGGGCCGATGAGACCCGTGAGCGACCCGGCTTCGACCTCGAAGGTCGCCCCGTCGACGGCGGTGATGCCGCCGAAGGACTTCTCCAGACCTTCGACTTGGAGCGGGTAGTCGACCGACGTGTCGACGCCGGAGGCGAACGCGCCGAGCGCCCCTTCGTCGACCTTGTTCGCCACGTCTTCGACCGGTTGGTCCGCGGCGTCACTCATCGGTCTCACCTCCCTGAGCCGCGGCGTCGACGCCGCCGTCGGTGCGGACCGAGTCGTCGTCGCCGCCGTCGGTGCGGACCGAGTCGTCGTCGCCGCCGTCGGTGCGGACCGAGTCGTNGGTGCGGACCGAGTCGTCGTCGCCGCCGTCGGTGCGGACCGAGTCGTCGTCGCCGCCGTCGGTGCGGACCGAGTCGTCGTCGCCGCCGTCGACGGCCATCGACTTCGGCCGCGACAGCGGGATGACGGACGCGGTCTCCTTGCGGTAGCCGAGCATCCCCTCCGGCCGGTTGTGCATCAGCCAGATGAGCACGAGCCCCATCACGACCAGTTGGAGCTGCCGGATGCTGTCGACCGTGTACAGGAGGAACGGCACGGGGTCGAACTGCGAGATGAGCGGCGAGATTGCCTGCCCGAAGCCGGACGGCGAGTCGAGGTTGGGGAACACCGCCGACACGAGGTTCTGGAAGTACCGCGGTCCCTGGTAGAGCACCGCCGCGAAGACGGCCCCACCGAGGACGCTCCCCGTGTTCGAACCGGCCCCGCCGATGATGAGCGCGATCCAAATGAAGAACGTCACGCGCGGCCGGAAGAAGTTCGGCGTCACCGCGCCCTGTGGAACGAGCCAGAGGATGCCGGCGAGCCCCATGAGCGCACAGCCGAGCATGAACGACTTGATTTTGAACCGGTCGGTGTTCTTGCCGAGGGCGTTCGCGACGTCCTCGTCCTCGCGGATGGCCTTCAGCACGCGACCGAACGGCGATTCGCCGGTGCGCTTGAGCAGCCAGTAGAAGCCCGCGACGAACCCGAGGAGCAACAGCCCGTAGACGAGACCGTCGACGACCGGCTTGGGGTTCCTCGGCACGAGGACTTGGAAGGCATCGACGAAGCCGAGGTATCCGTTCCAGAGGCCGACGCCACGAAGCAGCGCCTCCAGCGGCGGGGCGAAGTCGAGGATGAGACCCGACCCGCCGCCGAATCCGACGCGGTTACCGAACAGCTGGAACTGCTGGAGTTCCCCGGAGAGGAAGCTGAACCGGACGATTTCCGACATCGCGATGGTGACGATTGCGAGGTAGTCGGCCCGCAACCGAAGCGCCGGAAGCGCGACCACGAGTCCCAACAGCGCGGCCGCGGTCATGCCGGCGAGGATACCCACCCAAAGCGGCAGGCCGAGGCCGCCGACCTGCGCCGCGCCGCCGGCGACGTACGTCGGCTTCGTCACGATTGCCGTGACGTAGACGCCGACGGCCATGAAGCCGACGATGCCGATGTTGAACAGCCCGGTGTACCCCCAATGGAGGTTGAGCGCGAGCGACAGCATGGCGAAGACGCCGATGTAGAACGTCAGCGTCGCGATGGAGTTGAGTTGACCGCGGAGCGTGTATCCGAGAACGACCCCCGCGAGGACGTACGCGAGGTACGTCCCGAGGAGGACCAGTACGATGAGGCCCGCGTCGCCGCCCGGGATGCGGGCGGTGAAGTCGTCGCGGACGCTCATGCGGTCGCCCTCCCGCTGAACAGCCCGGACGGTTTCACGAGGAGGATGACGATCATGACGACGAAGGCCGCGGCCCGCGAGAACGCCGAGGGAATCCACAGGACCGACATCGACGCCGTCAGTCCGATGACGAGGCCGCCGGCGATGGCCCCGTAGATGGAGCCGATGCCGCCGAGGATGACCGCGGCGAAGATGAGAAGCAAGAGGAGCCACCCGTCGTTGAACCCGAGCGTCCCTTTCCAGAGGATGAACATGTACCCCGCGACGCCGGTCAGCCCGCCGCCGATAATCCACGTCGCGCGGACGACGCGCTCGGTCGAGATACCGGTGATGAGCGCGAGGTCCTTGTTGTCGGCCATCGCGCGCATCGCCTTCCCGAGTTTCGTCCGCTGTAAGAGGACGTGGACGCCGAGCATCAAGGCCGAGGCGACCACGAGAAGCGTGATGTCGTGGGCGTTGATGAAGACCGTGCCATCGATGAAGTACAGCGACACCGACGGCGGCTGGGCGGTCGTGCCGCGCACGTCAGAGCCGAAGACGAACTGCATCAGGTAGCGCAGCGCGAACGCGACGCCGATACTCGTGATGAGGAGGGTGATACCGTCCTCGTTCCGAATCGGTTTGAAGATGGTGCGGTCGACCGCGAGCGACAGCGCGATAGCGAACGCGCCGGAGACGAGGATGCCGGCGACGACCGCGAGCGGCGTCGAGAGCATCCCGATGCCGAGCGTCCCGCCGTAGACCGACCCCCCGGCCCCGACGAGCAGGAGCGCGCCGATGTCGGCGCGTCCCAGTCCGGCGATGAGGTACGTCGTTGCCCACCCCGAGAAGGCCCCGGCTGTGATGTAGTCGCCGTGCGAGAAATTAGCGAAGTTTAGAATGCTGTACGTCATCGACAACCCGATGCCCGCGAGGCCGATTACGAGCCCCCGCATCAGACCATCCCAGACCAGCGTGCCAATGTCGGCAAACTGCGTCTGCCCTGTTGCTAACCCGCGAAGCAAGTCACCGAATAGTACGACTACGATGACCGCCAAGACGAGCGCGAACGGACGCTCGATGGCGAACTGCCTGCCACGGGAGTAGGTTTCGGCAATACCCATTGATAACTATCCTCATGATATGTGCGGACGATAAACATAGATAAATCTTTCTTCATCGGTCGTCTTTACTGACCCCGCTCGGCACCCCGCAGGGCCGCGATTCCCCGATTTCGGCCCGAATCGCCGACACTTAAAAGCGGATAGAGCCCCGACAGGGCCCATGCGCGTCAGTTCGGCGGCGTTTTCCGACCTCGACGACCTCGCCGACCTGTGGGTCGAACTCGCCGCGGACCAGCGGTCGTTCGGGTCGCACCTCCGCGCCGACGCTAACCGGACGCCGATACGGGAGGCGCTGGCGCGACACGTCGCCGCCGACGGCGTGCTCGTCGCCCGCGAGGAGGGGACCGACGGGACCGAGAGGAACGACGGAGACGAAGCGGAGGGCGCGGAGACGGGCGATATCGTCGGCTTCGTCATGTTCGACATCGAGGCGGAGGCGTACGAGCAGGACGCGACCCGCGGGATGATTCGGAACCTGTTCGTCCGCCCGGCGTACCGAGACGCCGGGGTCGGCGCGCGACTGCTGGCGGCGGCGGAGACCGCGCTCGGAGACGCCGGCGCTGATACCGTCGCGCTGGACGTGCTGGCGGACAACGACGCCGCCCGTCGGTTTTATCGGCGGCACGGCTACCGACCGCACCGCGTCGAACTGGAGAAATCGATGCGAAACGATACACACTCAAAGGAGGACCGGTAATCGACGGACGCGCCAGGAGAGCATGGGCGGTTCATGCACTCGACTTGTAATCGAGACTTCGTGGGTTCAAATCCCACTCCTGGCTTCCTTCGCCGGTTCGACCGTTTTTTGCGCCCACGCGGGCCCCGCGTTCAGTCGCAGCGAGCCGGAGCCGCGCCCGCGGTTCGTCGATACGGTTTCAGTTCCGCCTCGCGGGCGGCCGGACCCGAATGAGGAGAAGCGACCCCGGCACGCCGAGGACGAGCGCCCGAAACGGATTATGCTTGATGATAACGTCGGGGTCGAGCGGCTCCGACTGGAGGTCGGTGATGCGGATGCACGAGTAGTAAACCGTGACGTGAGTGAGCACGTACGCGAACGCCGCGGGGACGACGACCGGATACCGGATGCCGCTCATCGCGAGCCCCTCGAACGCGAGGGCGGTGAGCGCCGAGATGAACAGAAGGTTTCCCAGTTGGAGCGTGACACCAGTCAGCGCCGTTATCGCGGTGTCGAACAGCGACGCGCCGTAGGGGGTGTACGTGAGCGCAGTGACGACAGCCACCGCTCCGAGAAAGAGCCCGGCGAACAACCCAGATAACGCGTACACGAACTCCATTGGAGGACCGTTACGGGACCGACGGGGGCGATGAATTTAGTTCTACCCCCCTCGTTATCGCGGTCGAAAATCAGAGAACCCCGTCGAACGCGGCGGGGACGCGGCGTCGAGACGGGATTTTATCTTTATCCGGAACGTCGTGTTCGGTATGAACGGGACCGATCAATTCATGTTCGCCGTGACGCTTCTCATCTTCGCGCTCCTCCTCGTCGGCCTCCTTCTCGCACTCGTCTAGGGAGAAAACTTATGTGATATTCATGGAGGATACTAGATACCATGCCGGAATGTCAGAACTGTGGTTCGTTCGTGACGCCCGCATACGCCCGAGTCTTCACTCCAGATGGCATGGAGAATCCGCGTGTCTGCCCGAACTGCGAGGATATGGTCCGCGACGGCGCACAGGTACGGGCGGCGCGGTCACCGAGAAATCACTGACTCGCCGAGCCGTCACTGAGCGACGTGGTAGCGTTCGGCGTCCTGTCGGACGAAGCCGCGCTTCGACAGCGTACTGAGGATGCTGTAGAGGGCGATCTTCTTCATCTCCAGCCCGTTTTGCAGGTCGGTGATGGACGCGCCGTCGTGCGTGGTGAGATAGAGGTACACGAGCTTGGCCGAGGGCGATTCGAGTTCGCCGGGGACTTCGATGGTCGGAACCGTCTGTTGCATGGTCGTTGTCATCCTGTTTGCTTCGACGATAATAAAACTCTCTTACAACAATCGTCGAAGAACCGAGGTCGGGGGTGAGGCCGCGAACGTCCCGAATTCGAGAGAATCGTTGTATTCGTCACGAACGTACATCGGATAATTGTCGGTGTTCGACGCCGCCGACTTCGACTGTCGTCGAAGGGAACGGGTCGCGGGCCGTCGGGTGGCGAGGCCCGGCGGCGCGCGGTTCCGAGACGGAAGGGGCGGGAGTCGAACCACGCGAAGCCATTGAAAACCACCGGACCGACCGCGAGGGCCCGCGCCGGTGTGCTCTACCACTGAGCCACCCTTCCGGGCGGGCGTAGGGGTCGAGCGGGCAAATAGCCGTTGGTGGGCTCCGGTCGCGGTCGCGCGGTTCGGCGCGCTGTGGCGCGTCGGGGCACCGCTCGGGAGTCGACGTCGAAAGAAAGGGCGTCTGCGACTCGCTTGAGTCGCGGTCGGCTCAGTAGCTCCGGACCTTCGGCTCGTACGTCTTGTCCTCGCCTTCGAGGATGACCGGCTTGTACCAGAGTTCCGGGCGGCCGTCGTTCCACGAGAGCAGCGTGTGCTTGAGCCACTCCTCGTCGCGGCGCTCCTGGTACTCCTTGCGCCAGTGGGCACCGCGGAACTCGTTGCGCGCGAGCGCGCCGAGCGTGATGGCCTCGGCGATGTCGAGGATGTTGCGCGTCTCCAGCGTCTGGAGCAGGTCCGTGTTGAACGTCCGCGACTTGTCGGCCACGAACACGTCCTGGTAGAGTTCGCGCGCCTCGCGGATGTCGCGGAGCGCGTCCTTGAGGGCCGACTCCTCGCGGAAGACGTTCACGTTGCGCGTCATCGACTTCTGGACGCGTTCGCGAATCTCGGCCTGCTGGATGCCGTCTTCTCGCTCCAAGAGGGTGTCGATGGTCTCGCGCTCGTCTTCGACGGCGCGCTGGACGAGGTCCGCTCCGGAGACGGTCGCACCCGCGTCCGCCGCCGTCCCGCCGTCGGCGACGGCGTCCTCACCGATACCCGCTTCGCCGAGTTCGACCGGCGAGTCGACCTCGCCGAGTTCGTACTCGCCTTCTTTGCCGGTCGTGATTTTGGCCTCCTCCATGTCCTTGCCCGCGGCGTGGTGGCCGGCGCGCTTGCCGAAGACGATGAGTTCGGGGAGCGCGTTGCCGCCGAGGCGGTTGCCGCCGTGGACGGAGGCGCAGGCGCACTCGCCTGCCGCGTAGAGACCGGAGATACAGGTCTCGCCGTTCTCGTCGGTCTCGATGCCGCCCATCGCGTAGTGCTGGCCGGGCTTGACCGGCATCGGCGCGTCGAGGGGGTTGACGCCCTCGAAGTCCTCCGAGAGGTGGATGATGTTCTCGAGGCGGTCGATGATGCGCTCTTCGCCGAGGTGGCGCATGTCGAGGTGGACGTACTCGTCTTCGATGCCGCGGCCCTCGTTGACCTCCGTGAGTTCGGCTCGGGAGACCACGTCGCGCGAGGCGAGTTCGCCGAGGTTGTTCGCGTAGCCGTACTCGAACATGAAGCGCTCGCCGTTCTCGTTGTAGAGGATGCCGCCCTCGCCGCGGACGCCCTCGGTGATGAGAACGCCCGTCGAGGGGAGCGTCGTCGGGTGGAACTGGATGAACTCCATGTCCTCCATCGGCGCGCCGGCGCGGTAGGCCATCGCGACGCCGTCGCCGGTGTTGGCGACCGCGTTGGTCGTGTGGTCGTAGACCTGCCCGAGGCCGCCGGTGGCGAGGATGACGCCGTTGCGGGCGCGGAAGCCCTCGACCTGTCCGGTCTGAACGTCGTAGGCGACGATGCCGTGGCAGTTCCGGTCCTCCGGCTTCTCCTCGTCGGAGACGGCCAGTCGGGTCACGTGCCACTCGTCGTAGACCTTGATGCCGCGCTTGACGAGCTGCTCGTACATCGTGTGGAGCAGCTGGTGGCCCGTCTCCGCGCCCGCGTAGGTGGTCCGCGGGAACGAGAGCCCGCCGAACGGCCGCTGGCTGACGCGGCCGTCGTCGTCACGGGAGAACGCCATCCCCCAGTGTTCGAGCTTGATGGTCTCTTTCGGGCTGTCCTTACAGAGGGTCTCGGCCGCCGGCGCGTCGGCCAGATAGTCCGAGCCCTTCATCGTGTCGTAGGCGTGGTCCTCCCACGAGTCGCCTTCGCGGAGCGCGGCGTTGATGCCGCCCTCCGCCGCGCCCGTGTGACTTCGGACCGGGTGGAGCTTCGACACGATGGCCACGTCGGCCCCTTCCTCGTGTGCCGCAATCGCCGCGCGCAGGCCCGCCCCGCCCGCGCCGACTACGATAACGTCGTGTTCGTACATGGTGTGTTTGGGTGTGTCGTAGGGTTGGTCGAACTTCACGGTTTCACCGGGAAGTTCACCAGAACTTCAGGTTGTTCTTAATCGCCTCGCGCTTGAGTTCCTGGATGTGCTCCGTGAGGGGGATGTCCTTCGGGCACACCTCGGTACAGGAGAACTGGGTCTGACAGCGCCAGACGCCGTGTTCTTGTTCGAGGATTTCGAGGCGGCGCTGCTTCATGTCCTCGCCCTCGCGTTCGTCCATGGCGAAGCGGTAGGCCTTGTTGATGGCCGCGGGACCGAGATACTCGTTGTCGCCGGCGGCGATGTTACACGAGGACATACACGCGCTACACCAGATGCAGCGGGTGGACATCTTGACCTTCTCGCGGTTCTCGCGCGTCTGGCGCTGCTCGTCGAGTTCGCCGTCCGGAAGCGAGTTCGTCTGGAAGTACGGCTCGACCGACTCCATCTGGTCGTAGAAGTGCTCCATGTCGACGACGAGGTCCTTGACCACGTCGGCGTGCGGGAGCGGTTCGATCCGAACCGGCTCCGAGAGGTCCGAAAGCTGGGTCTTACAGCCGAGTCGCTGCGACCCGTTGACGAACAGCGCGTCGGATCCGCAGATGGCCTGCCGGCAGGAGTGCCGGAAGGTGAGAGAAGAGTCGTAGTGGTCCCGCGCCCACATGAGCGCGTCGAGGACCGTCATCCCTTGCTTGTACGGGACGTGGAAGTCGTCGAAGCGGGGCTCCTGTTTCTCCGGCACCTCGGGGTCGTAGCGGAAGACCTTGAGGTGGAAGGTGTCGTCCGCGGAGCGCGCCTTCTCGGCCGCCTCGGCCTCGCGCTGCTCTTGGACTCGCTCGGCGCGCTCGCGCTTTTTCGCGTCGCGCTTCTGCTTGCCGGCAGACGCCGTCTCCGTGGCCGATTCCTCTTCGACTGATTCGGGAACTTGCGTGCTCATTAGATGGGAACACCTCCGGCCCACGCGAGGGCCGTGCGGACGCCCTGCACGATGAGCAGGACGCTCGCGAGACCGAGAATCGCCTTAACCGCCGTCTTCCGGGTGCCAGAGAGGCCCTGGTTGACGAGGGCGTTGTAGACGCCGTTGACCCCGTGGAACGTCGCGGTGACGAGGAACAGGATCATCAGCGAGAAGTACGTCAACTGCTCCATGCGCGCCTGCGAGAGGGCGAACGTCACTTCGTCGGCGTGGTTGACGAAGTGGAGCAGGAAGAAGTGGAACGCCAGCACCACGACGAGGAAGGCGGCGGTCAGCCGCTGCCAGAGCCACCGCCGGCCGCCGGGCTCGAAGGACGTGTATCGTTCTGCCATTAGATGCTCACCCCCGAGAGGAACGTGGGAACGCTCGCAACGACGATGACACCCGTCAGGATGAGCGACGCGTAGAAGCTCTTGTCCTGCGCTTCCAGCCCGACGCCCAGGTCGACGAACAGCAGCCGCAGTCCGTTGAGGATGTGAAACACCGCCACCGCGAGCAGCCCGACTTCCAGAATACGCACGACCAAGAGACTCTCCAGCGCCTGAATCGTGTTCGTGTACGCCGCCGCGCCCGAGAGGGCCGTCGACAACACGGCGATGTGGGTAAAGAGATAACCCACAAGCACCCAGCCGGTGAACTTGTGGAATATCCAGGCCCACATGCCGGCCGAGAACTCCCGCCATCTGCTGAAGTCCTCGATGAGGCCCCGATTGTAAGACTGACTCATGCTCTTGTGAGTGTCGGGAAGGGGAGGGTATAGAACTTACGTGTATGGAGTTTCGTGAGGGTTGGCAAAAGTCGCCGGACCCCGAATATCTCGGGGCGGGGCGGCCGGTCTCAGCGCGTCGGCTCGGGGGTGCCGGACTGCTCGCGCTCGACGACGCGCCGCACCTTGTCCTTCAGTTCGACGAGGTGGCAAAGCGGGTTCCCGGGGTAGACGACCGGATTCTCGAGGACGCCGACGAGCAGGCCCGTAAAGGGGGCGACGACGGTGACGTTGTCGTCCTTGAACGGGTTCGTAATCGTGCAGATGCGGTCGCCCTCGTGGACGAGCGCGCCGCGGTCGTGGTGCATGTCGACGATGCCGCCCGCGTCGGCGCGGAGCCACGTCTTCTCGTTTTCGTCCGAGATGACGGTCCGCCAGCCCGGCCAGTTGACCGTCGAGGTCTCTCGGAGGCCGTACTCGGCGAAGACGCTCTCGACGCCCGCGAGCGCCTCGTCGATGAGTTCGCGCTGGAAGCGGTGGGCCTCGCCCATCTCGACGGTGATGGCCGGCGTCCCGCTCGCCGACGACTCGGTTCGGAGCATTCCGCTGGACCCCGAACTGTCGATGATGACGTGCGAGCCGAAGGCGTTGGCGAGGCGCGCAACCGGGGGGTCGGACATGTCCGCCCGGACGTGGAGCATGTTAGTTCGCCCCCGCGTGGAGGTGTGGAAGTCGATGCCGAGGTCGCAGGGAGCGATGAAGTTCTGGTAGATGCGGTGGGCCATCCGCTTTGCTCCCGTGGAGGTCTCGGAGCCCGGGAACGACCGGTTCAGGTCGCGGTCGTAGATGGGGAGGTACCGCTGTTGGGCGAGGAACGCGGGGACGTTCATCACCGGCATACAGACGAGCGTGCCCGCGAGGTCCGAGAGGTCCCACTCGTAGGCCACCTCGCGGACGACCTCGATACCGTTCAGTTCGTCGCCGTGGGCGGCGGCGGAGAGGAACACGGTCGGCCCCGACCGCTCCCCGTTGATGATGGTGACGGGGATACGAACCGGGTCGCCGAGATACGTCTCGGAGATGCCGTACCGGATGTCCTGTGTCTCGCCCGGCTCGACCTTCCCGCCGTTGTAGGTGAAGGCCTCGTTGTCGGCCATGTGATGCGATGGGAGGGCCGGGGTTATAAACGGTCGCGACGGACCGCCCGACGCCGACCTCGCGGCTGCGAACCGCGGGCGGCCGGCTCTCGACCGTCATGTCTTTGAAACCGGGAGGGTATCAACTGAGTATGTCCACCACAGACGACGCCGTGCGTGTCGGCGTGCTTTCTCTGCACAACAGCAAGGAGACGAAGGCAATCCTCAACGCGGTCGAAGACCTCGGTCACGAGCCGGTGTGGCTCCGTCGGGAGAACGCGGCGGTCAGCATCGAAGACGGCGAGGTGACGGTCGAGCCTGAGGTGGACATCATCGCGAATCGGCTACTCCTCTCGAACACCGAGGAACCCGCGGAACTGCTCGGGCTGGCGACGACGTTCAACCGCATCCGACCGATGCTCAACGAGCCCGACGCGGTCCTCGCGGCCATCCACAAGTTCGCCACGGCCGCGACGCTCGCTAACTGGAATATCAAGGTGCCGGACGCGCTCCTCGCGCTCTCGAACGACCGGCTGAACAAGGGCCGCGAGCGCTTCGGCGACGTCGGCGTCTACAAGTCCGCCATCGGCACCCACGGCGGCGGGACGTGGAAGGTCGACCTGACCGAGCCCGTGAACCCGAAGGTCGGCAACCGACAGGCGTTCCTGCAGAAGCTCATCGACCGTGACGGCGACCGCCACCGCGACCTGCGCGTCTACATCGTCGACGGCGAAATCATCGGTGCGATGTACCGCTACGCCCCGGAGGGCGACTGGCGGACCAACGTCGCCCTCGGCGGCGACGTGCTCAACGCGACCGACGAGATGCCCGAGGAAGCGCGGGAAACTGCGCTCTACACGGCCGAAGTGATGGAGATGGACTACGTCGGCGTCGACCTCGTCGAGGGCGAAGACGGCTGGTTCGTCCTCGAAGCCAACCCGACCGCCGGCTTCAAGGGCCTCTATCAGGCGACGGGCAAGAGCCCCGCACCGCACATCGCGAAGCTCGCAATCGAGCGCGCGGGCGGCGAGGTCGACGAGGCACGCGTCGAGGAACTGTCCGCGACGCTCGACGACTCCGTCCCCTCGTGTGCCCCCAACGAGTCGCCCATCATCGACGGCGAAGCGCCCATCATCGGCTACATCGAGGAGGTCGTCGTCAACGGGACCAGCGGCTCCCAGCAGACCCTCGCGAAGTCCGACACCGGGGCGACCCGGACGAGCATCGACACGAGCCTCGCCGCCGAAATCGGCGCGGGGCCCATCAAGAGCATGACGCGCGTGAAGTCCGGGAGCCTCAAGGGCGGGAAGGCCCGCCCCGTGGTCGACCTCGTCATCGGTATCGGCGGCACCCAGCACACCGTGACCGCCAGCGTCGAGGACCGCTCGCACATGGACTACCCGCTGCTGCTCGGCCGCGACATCCTCGAACACTACCGCGTGGACGTGCGCCGCCGCGCCAACGCCGACCGCAACGACAGCGACGACGAGGAAGAGGAACTCCTCGAAGAGTAAGTCGGCCCGCCACGCCACGGCCATCGGCGCGCTCGCCATCGGCGCGACGACCGACGACCGCGCCCGAGACACGCGCACTTTTCTCTTCGACGACCCAACCACTGGCCGATGAGCGACGACGCCTACCGCGAACTCCGGGCGGACCCGCACCTCGGCGACGTGGTTGAGGAACACGGCCCGCTCTCGCTCGACCCCGCCGACGACCCCTTCGAGCGACTGGTCGTCTCGATTGTCAACCAACAGCTCTCGACGACCGCGGCGGCGACGATTCGGGACCGCCTGTTCGACCGCGTCGAGGTCACACCCGAGGGGATACTGGCCGCCGACGAGGCCGTCCTGCGCGACTGCGGCCTCTCGAATCAGAAGGTCGGCTACGTCCGCAACGTCGCCGACGCGTTCCGAGACGGCCTGTCGGCCGAATCCCTCCGGGAGATGGACGACGACGAGGTCGTCGCGGCGCTCACCGAGATTCGCGGCGTCGGCGACTGGACCGCGAAGATGTTCCTCATCTTCGTGCTCGCCCGCGAGGACGTGTTCCCGGTCGAGGACCTCGGGATTCGACGCGGCATGGAACGCGTCTTCGGGTTCGAACCCGACGCCGTCTCCCGCGGCGAGATGCGCGAGCGCGCCGAGCGCTGGGCCCCCTATCGAAGCTACGCCAGCCGGTATCTCTGGCGGTGTGTGGACTAACTTCGAACGGGTGGAAAGCTAGAGTGAGTCGAATAATCGACAGACTGCGGTGGCTTCTCCGATCGAGAGAATAAACGACTGTTACGTTTACATTTCACGCGAGGGAAACGTTGAAACCGCCGCGCACTATAACGTTCGTCCATGAACGTAGATGACGTCAACAGTATCACCGTTCTCGGAGCGGGCAACATGGGCCACGGCATCGCGGAGGTCGCGGCTCTCGCCGGCTACGACGTCGTACTGCGCGACATCAAAGACGAGTTCGTCCAGAAGGGCTACGACCAGATCGAGTGGTCGCTGAACAAACTCGCCGAGAAGGGCCGACTGTCGCAGGACGACGCCGACGCCGCGCTCGCCCGCGTCTCGACGGCGGTGGACCTCGGCGAGGCCGTCGTCGACGCCGACGTGGTCATCGAGGCTGTCCCCGAGAAGATGTCCATCAAAAAGGAGGTGTACACCGAGTTGGAGGAACACGCTCCCGACCACACGGTGTTCGCCACCAACACCTCCAGTCTCTCCATCACCGAACTCTCCGAAGTGACGGAGCGACCCGAGCGCTTCTGCGGAATGCACTTTTTCAACCCGCCGGTCCGCATGGACCTCGTCGAGGTCATCTCCGGCGCGCACACCGCCGACGAGACGCTCGAACTCGTCGAGGACCTCGCCGAAGAGATGGGCAAGACGCCCGTCCGCGTCCGCAAGGACAGCCCCGGCTTCATCGTGAACCGCATCCTCGTCCCGCTGATGAACGAGGCCGCGTGGATCGTCCACGCCGGCGACGCGACGATGGCCGAAGTGGACTCCACGACGAAGTACGACATGGGCCTCCCGATGGGGAGCTTCGAACTCGCCGACTACGTCGGCATCGACGTGGGCTATCACGTCCTCGAATACATGCACGAGGTGCTCGGCGACGCCTACGAGCCGTGCCCGCTCCTCTCCGGAAAGGTCGAAGAGGGCGACCTCGGCCAGAAGACCGGCACGGGATTCTACGACTACGAGGACGGCGAGGGCGCAGAAGTTCCCCACGACAAAGGGAGCGAAGCGGTCAAGAACCGACTCCTCGGCGTCATGGCGAACGAGGTCGCCGGCCTCGTCGGCAACGACGTGGCCGACCCGGCCGCCATCGACCGCGCGGTCAAACTCGGCGGACGCTTCCCCGACGGCCCGGCGAAGATGGCCGACAGCGCCGGCATCGCGACCCTCGTCGGCGCGCTCGACAACCTCCACGACGAAACCGGTGAGGAGCGCTACGAGGCCGTGCAGTACCTCCGCGACCTCGCCCAGTCCGGCGAGGGCTTCTACGGCGGCGAGGAGGAATCCGACGAGGCTCCCGCGTTCGACGACATCTCCATCGAGGTGCGCGACGGCATCGGTCACATCACCCTCGACCGCCCGCACCGACTCAACACCATCAGCATCGAACTGATGGACGAACTCTCCGAGGCAGTCGACGCCTTCGCCGAGGACGACGAGGTCCGCGCCGTGCTCCTCACGGGGGCCGGCGACCGCGCGTTCTCCGCCGGGGCCGACGTGACGAGCATCGCCGCGGGCGGCGGCGACGCCGTCTCGGGCGTCGAAATCTCCCGGAAGGGCCAACAGACGTTCGGAAAGCTCGAGGAATTCGACAAGCCGGTCATCGCCGGCATCGACGGCTTCTGTCTCGGCGGCGGGATGGAACTCGCCATGTGCGCCGACCTCCGCATCGCCACGGAGCGCTCCGAACTCGGCCAGCCGGAGCACAACCTCGGGCTCCTCCCCGGCTGGGGCGGCACGGTCCGTCTCCAGCGCATCGTCGGCACCGGCCGCGCGAAGGAGATTATCTTCAGCGCCGACCGCTACGACGCCGAGACGATGGCCGACTACGGCTTCATCAACGAGGTCGTCGAGAACGACGGCTTCGAAGAACGGGCCTTCGAGTACGCGAAGCGGTTCGCACAGGGCCCGCCGGTCGCCCAGCGCTACACCAAGCGCGCCATGCACAACGGCTGGGAAGACACCGATTCGGGGCTGGAAGTCGAAGCGCAGGCGTTCGGCCTGCTGTTTACCACCTCGGACCTGATGGAGGGCATCGCCGCCTTCACGAGCGACCGCGACCCCGAGTTCACGGGCGAATAAGTCGAAGCCGTGGGAGGGTTCCTCTCACTCACCCACGATGGAACGCAACGCTTAAAATAGTCCAACGACCACTCGTGAATGCAGACGCTCGGTTGGTGTAGTCCGGCCAATCATCTTGGCCTTTCGAGCCGAGGACCAGGGTTCAAATCCCTGACCGAGCACTTCTGTCGAACACAACCCTCCGAGAGACTTCCGCGTCTCTTGGTCACCGACCGACTCGACTCGCGCCCACAGTAGTTAGCTTACACGTTTTTAACGATAGCAATTAAATAGACACATAGCATGGAGCACGAGCGTCCCGGGACGGGAGTTCGATGATGCTCGAAGAGTTCGTCTCGCAGGTTGACCCCGTCGTCGTCCGCCTGTTTGTCGCGGCGGCGCTGGGGATGTTCCTCGGCTTGGAGCGCGAGCGGTCGAAAAAGAGCGCCGGCGTGCGGACGTTCACGCTGACGAGCCTTCTCGGTGGTGTCGCCGTTGCGGTCGGGAGCGACATCCTCCTCGCGGTCGGCGGGTTACTGGTGGTTGTGCAGGCGGTGTTGCTCGGGAGCCGTGGGTTAGTCGAGCACCAGTTGGACGCCCGGGACACCGACAGCCACGACGACCCGCAACCCGACTCCGACGCGGATTTCGACGTCGATTCAGATTCCGACTCCGGGGAAGCCCGCCTCGACGACGCCAGAGCCGCACGGTTGGACGACCTCGGCGTGAGCCTCTCGCTCACCACGTCCACGTCGCTTCTGGTCGCCTACGCGGTCGGCGCGGCTGTCGTGAGCGGCTTCGTCATCGAGGGCGTCGTCGTCGCGCTCACGTCGTCGCTGCTGTTGGTCCTGCGGCGTGAACTCCACGGGTTCGCCCGGCGGCTGACGACCGACGAGGCTCGAAGCGCCGTCGAGTTCGCCATCATCGCGTTCGTCGTCTATCCGTTGCTCCCCGAGGGGCGAATCGGGCCGTGGGACGCCGTCAGTCCCCGAACCGTCTGGTTGCTCGTCGTCGCGGTGAGCGCAATCGGCTTCGTCAACTACGTCATCATCCGGCGGTACGGCGAGCGCGGCATCGCCATCACGGGGTTTTTCGGCGGGCTGGTGAACTCGACGGCCGTTATCGGCGAGATAGCCGGTCGAACCAGCCGAAATCCGTCGATTCGACCGCTCGCGGCCGGCGCAATTCTGATGGCCGACGCGGCGATGGCGCTCCGGAACCTCTCTCTCGTCGTCGTGTTCGTCCCGGAGCTCGCGGTCCAAGTGGGGGTTCCCCTCGGACTCGTCGCGCTCGTTGGGGTGGGCTACGCGCTTCACTCCCGCGAGTGGGGCGTCGACCTCGACGTCGCGTTCGAGTCGCCGTTCAGCCTCGAAAGCGCCCTCCGGTTCGGCGTCTTCTTCCTCCTCGTGTTGCTCGCCTCCGCGGCGGCACAGGAGTACTTCGGCGCGACCGGGTTCGTCGTAACGAGCTTCCTCGGCGGACTGGTGTCGAGCGGGTCGGTCGTCACGACCGCCGTCACGCTCTACGGCGGCGGCAACATCGACGGGACGACCGCCGTCGTCGGCGTCCTCGCCGGAACCGCCGCGAGCATCGCGGTCAAGGTGGCTCTCGCGGCGAGCGTCGACCGCGAACTCCTCGGGCCGGTCGCCCGGCGGAGCGCGCTCCTCGTGGCGGCGGGCGTCGCCGGCGTCGCTATCGTCGTCTTTCGCCCGTAAGGCGGGCGGCACGGAGACACGCGCACGCGGAATTACCGAACCGACACAACAGTCAGCGACACAACATTGATAGCACCGTGCCGCGGCAATCAAATCGCACTGGTTCGGCGCGTATCCCGTGACCGAGCGACCCACGAAGATTCGCCCGTCGGTCGTCCCCCGACGGGCGAGGGTCACTCCGCGTATCCACCCTCCCGAGCGACTGCGCTCGTCTGAGTACCCCGATTCGTCCGACCACCCCCGTCCGCGCCGACGGCTCGACTGCGAAGCCGATGGCTTGAGGTTCGCCGGCGTCTATCGTGGCTCTACGTCCACCGAGCGATGATACGCGACCCGACCCGACGAGACCGTGGCGAACCGCACGCGAAGCGACAACAGTCGGCCCCGAAGCCGAACCGGGCGAGAAACGATCTCGGGAGCGTCTGACCGTGTCGGACACGACGCGCGCCGCGCTCGCCGCCGGAACGCTCGTCGCCCTCGCCGCGACGAGCGGGAGCCTCTATTTCAGCCTCGGTCTCGGACTCACGCCCTGCGACCTCTGTTGGTACCAGCGCATCCTGATGTACCCGCTCGTCGTGGTGCTCGGAGTCGCTGCGGTCGAGGACCGACCCGGCGTCTGGAAGACGGTGCTTCCCCTCTCGCTGGGAGGGCTCGCCCTCTCGGGCTACCACTCGTACCTGCAGGTCGCACCGGGCGCGACCTGTACCGTCGGCGGCCCGTGTACGTCCATCCAATATCCCATGCTCGGCGGCATCCTGACCATTCCGCGACTCGCGTTCATCGGGTTCGCGCTCGTGACGGTCCTCGCGCTCGCCGCCGCCCGCCTCGGCGGGTCGGCCGACGACGCGTGGGGGATGTGACCGCGGTCGGGACCGCACTCCGAGCGCCGTCGCCGCTCTAACTCCCGTCGAGGTCGACCATCGGTTCGGGGTAGTCCACGCCCAACTCGACCCCGTAGGTCGCCTGTTCTTCGTCGCTTAGCTCCCACGGTTCGTGGGCGTACTCGGCGGGCAACGCGTCGAGTTCGGGGAGCCACGTCTTCACGTACTCGGCGTCCTCGTCGTAGCGCTTCGCCTGCCAGCGCACGTCGAACGAGCGGTCCCGCGAGTCGTTGCCGACGCCCGCGATGTAGGCCCAGTTGCCGTAGTTCGACGCGGGGTCGTAGTCGACGAGCTGCGTCTCGAAGTACGCCGCACCGCGTCGCCAGTCCAGTCGGAGGTCGTTGGCGAGGAACGACGCCGCGTTCTGCCGCCCGCGGTTCGACATGTAGCCCGTCGCGTTCAACTCCCGTATGTTCGCGTCGACGAAAGGAATACCCGTCTCGCCCGCCGCCCAGCGCTCGAACTGCGTCTCGTCCGCCCGCCAGTCGATGTCGGTCCGCTCGCGGATGCCCCCGCGGCGGAAGAAGTCGCTCCCGTGTTTGGCGAACTGGAACTGGAAGAAGTCGCGCCAGCGGAGTTCGAAGACGAGCCAGTACGTCGAGTCGTTTTCGACCCGTCGGTCCTCGTAGCGGTCCACCTCGGCCTTGACGTACCGCGGCGAGAGACAGCCCTCGTTCAGCCACGGTGAGAGCTTCGAGGAGTAGTCGGCCCCGAGCAGTCCGTTTCGCGTCTCCTTGTACTCGCGGAGGAGGTCGCCCGTCCAGATGTACGACTCCACGCGATCGAACGCGGCCGTCTCACCGCCGTCGAAGGGGAGGACGCCGCGGTCGTCGGGGGTGCGGGGGGACTCGGCGGCCCCAGTCCCGACGAGGTCCGAAAGCGAGGGGAGGTCGCCCGCGGCGGGTGCGTCGACCGGGAG
>NZ_AOLG01000046.1 GCF_000336815.1 Haloferax prahovense DSM 18310 | reverse complement strand
CTCCCTCGCGCCATCAGAGATGTGTATAAGAGACAGCCCCAGAAGCGACGGAGGTCGACGCCGTCGTCTCGAAGTCCTCGCTCGACCGCCGACTCGACGCTCGACTCCTCGGGGGTCGGACGCGTGTGGACCGTCACGAAGTCGGCGTCGACGGTCGCCGCCAACTCCGGAAGGACGGACTCGGGTGTTCCCTCGCGGACGACGAGGTCGCTCCCGCGGTCACGGAGCGACGCCCGGAGGTCGGACAGCGATTCGAGGCGGAAGCGGGCGCGGTGCGCGCCGGTCTTGTCGAAGTCGAAGGAGTCGGACCCGCCGAAGGGCCGGTCGCCGTACTCGCGGGGGTCGAGACAGTAGACCGGGAGGACGCCGTCGGCGTCGCAGGCGGCCGCGAGCGCCTCGTTGTCGTGCAGACGGAGGTCGCGGCGGAACCACGCGAGCGAAGTTGACTCGGACATCGTCGGCGGCGCTTAGGATGGGGCTGACTTGAGTCGAACGGCGGTTCTGGGGCGACCCCCGGCCGTGTCTCCGGGTCTACGTCCGGCTTCGCGTCTGCAGGCCGAGTTCCGCGCCGGCGGCGACGGCGGCGACGGTGAGCGCGAGGCCGGCGACGAGCCGCGGGTCCACGCGGTCGATGACGGGGACGCCCATCCAGCCGGCGAAGAGGAGCGCGAGCCCGGCGAGACACGTCGCGAGCGACAGGAGCGCGAAGGGAGCTTGCGTCGGCTCCCCGTCCGCCAAGTAGTGGTCGAGCTCCGCCGCGCTCGACCCGAGCGAGACGGTCTTCGCCCGCGAGTCGTACGCGACGATTCGGAGCGAATCGAGCTTGGGCAGATGGGTCTGGTGAAGCGAGATGTAGACGCTCTGGCGGACGTTCTTGGGAGGTGGCGACTCGCCGGACTCTATCTCGGCGATGTGCTCCGCGAGGTCGCCGACCGACTCCGGACCGTCCCCGTCGCGCAGTCGTTCGAGCGCGAGCCGCCGCCGCTCGTTTCTGAGCACGTCGTGGATGTCGGCCTCGTCGAGCGAGCCGTCCGCCTGCTCGCCGGAGACGGTCGGCGAGTCAGGCTCGGCCATCGCCCCGTTCAGAGCCAATCATCGGGCTTCGTGTCGTAGTCGACCTCGCTGGCGGCGATACGCGCCTCCAGTTCGGGGTCGAGGTCGTGTTCGTCGAACGATTCGCCGTCGTAGCGGATGCGGATGGCCCGCTCTTCGGGCGTCGGCTCGCGCCCCCGTCGACGGGCGACTTCGACCTCGTGCTCGTCGAACTCCTTCGTGATGGTCATCAGGTTCACCGGGCGGCCCCAGAGGTGATAGACGCGCTCCAAGACGCCCTTCGCCTGCTTCATGTCGAGGATGACGCCGTTGTACTGGTGTCCCAACAGGAGTTCCCCGCGGTTGTCGAAGTTGCCGTCGTACACCGCGATAGTCGGCTTTCCGAAGTTGGTGAACTGGAACAGGAGCTTCTTTTTCACGTCCCGGTACTCCGACGAGGAGACGCGGAACTGCCGGGACGACTGGGAGTACTCGTAGGCGAAGTAGTGGTTCGCGCGGACGAACTCCTCGGAGAGGAACGCGTCGAGGAACGTCACGTCGTTGTGGCTCTCGCGAATCTCGCGCATCCGGTCCCAGCCGGCGGTCTTGTCCACGTCGGCGACGGCCTCCTCGACGCTGTCGTACACCTCGTCGTCGAACATGTACCGCGAGAGCTGTTCGAGTTCGGAGCGCCGAATCCGGCTGAGGAACCCGCGGTTCTGCGCTTTGACGAGCGAGTAGTGTCGCTCCGCGAGCCCCTCGTAGGTGAGGAGCTTCCACGGGTACGCTTCGAGGTCGAGCGACTCGTCGCCCGACAGCGCCCTGTCGAGGGTCTCGTGGTCGACTCTCGGGTCGTCGGGGCCGAGTTCGGACAGTTCGTCGAGTGAGTCGGCGCTGACGCCGTCGATAGCGGGGTCCGTCCGGAGGAGCGTCTGCACCTCGTCGAAGTCGACCGTCTCGTGGAAGTTGCGCCACGTGACGCCCTTCACGCGCAGGAGTTTGTCGGCGACCTCCGCGCGGTTCGTCGAGTTCTCGATGTACTCCCACAGCTCCTTGCCGAGCTTATAGGGGTTGAGCCCGGGCGACCCGAGGACGCGCGACTGGTGGTCGGCGTAGGTGATGAACTCGTCCGTGCCCGCGAAGCGCTCGTCGCCCATCATGAGCGACTCCCAGTAGGCTGCCCAACCTTCGTTCATCACCTTCGTCATCTTCTGGGCGGCGAAGTAGTACGCCTCCTCGCGGAGCATGTCGAGGACGTCCTTCTGCCACGGCTCCATCTCTTCGGCCTTGCCCGTCTCCTCGTCGTACCGCATCCCGTGTTCGCGGACGTACGCGAGCACGTCCTTCCGGGGGTCGGTGAGCTTCGCGGCCTCGCGTTCGGCCTCTTCGACCTGTTCGAGCCACGCGTCGTCGAACACCTCGCGGCGCACGTCGTCGGAGATGTCGAGGCTGTCCAACTGCGCGCGGATGTCCTCGGGGATGCGGCCGTCCTCGTCGGCGGCGGCCTCGCGGATGGTCCGGTGCTGGTCGATGGTGTCTTCCAGACAGAGGACGGCGTCGATGAACTTCTCCACGTCGTCCCGGCTGATTTCGGGGTTCTGGACGTACCGCTCGATGGTCTGGGCGTGTCGTTCGAGCATCGCCGCGGCGGCGAACTGCCCCTCGTCGGAGAACAGCCCGAACCACTGGTTGTTCTTGAAGAAGTCCGAGTGCGCCTCGACGTGCGTGATGACGGCCTTCTGGTCGGCCAGCGAGTTCGACTCCTGGAGGAAGGCGTTCGCCGGGTCGTCGTTGTTGACGATTTCGAACGCCTTGCCCATGCCGAACTGGTCGGTCTTCCGCTGGCGGTCGTAGGTCATTCCCCACCGCCAGTGCGGATACCGCTCTTGGAAGCCGCCGTAGGCGATGAGCTGGTTCATCTCGTCGTAGTTGACCACCCAGTAGTTCACCGGGTAGGGGTCGAGTCCGAGCTTCTTCGCGAGCGCGCCGGCCTCCCGGACGGGCTCGTCGAGTCTGGCGGCCTCGCGCTGTGCGTCTCTGCGGTGTCGTCTGAAACTCATTCTGCTGTCGCCTCCGTGCTGAGGATGGTGTAGATGGCGTCGATGACGTCGTCGGGCTCCGAGACGTACGCGACCACGACGTTACCCTGCTCGCCGAGGCTCCGTTCGACCTCTTCTGCGTGCGTGGCGTTGATGGCGGTCCCGCCGGGCTGGGTCTCCACGTAGGCGTGGAGGTTCGCGTCTATCTCCTGCATGAGCGGGACGACCCGCTCTTTGGTGTCGTTCGAGGAGTTCTCGGAGTCGCCCGCGGCGAAGACGTAGCGGTTCCACTCGCGCCACGGGTAGCGCTCGTCCAGCACCTCCTTCGCCAGCTCGTAGGCCGACGAGATGCGCGTCCCGCCGCCCGAGCGGATGCCGAAGAACTCGTCGCGTTCGACCTCCCACGCCTCCGCGTCGTGGGCGATGTAGACGAACTCGGCGTGGTCGTACTTGCCCGTGAGGTACCAGTCCAGCGGGGTGAACGTGCGTTCGACGAGTTCGCGCTTCGTCTCCCGCATCGACCCCGACACGTCGCGGATGTTGACGACCACGACGTTCGACTGCTTCTTCTCGATGACTTCGGGGTGGCGGTAGCGCTCGTCCTCGCGGCGGAACGGAATCTCGCGGAGCCCCTCGCGGCGGATGCGCTGGATGGCCGTCGTCCGCTCGACGTTCTCCTCCATCTCCTCGAAGGACGCCCACGTCCCGCGTTCGTCGTCCGGGATGCGGCTCCACTCGTCTTCGATCCACGCCATCGAGACGAGGATGTTGTGCTCGCGGCACCACCGGAACACCTCGCGGGCCGAGGTGCCGTCGACTTTCATCGCCTCGCGGACGAACTCCTCGTCGAAGTCCATCGCGAGCTTGCGCTTCAGGCCCTCCTTGAACAGGCGCTCGAAGTCGAGGGTGCTGTGGGGGCCGCTGCGGGTGATGTCGGTGAAGTCGCCTTCGACCTCCTCGATGACCTCCTTGCCCTTCGGTTCGAGTTCGAGGCCGAGTTCCTCGTCCAGCGCCTCGGCGAACTGCTCGGGGTCCATCTCGTAGTACTCGTGTTCGGCCCCCTCCTCGCCGGGTTCGCCGTCTTCGCCCTCGCCGTCACCGGGTTCGGGCTGGCCGAGCGGTTGGCCCACGTCGGGCGTGCCGCCTTTCCCCTGCCCGACGCCGCCCATGTCGAGGCGGTCGTACTTGAACTCCGGCAGGTCCACGACCTTGATGGGTATCTTGATGTCTTTCGAGCCGGACGCGCCGAGGTCGCCGTAGGAGATGAACTCCTTGAGGTCTTCGCGGCGCTCTTCGCCCACTTCGCGGAATCGTTCGAGGTCGTCTCTCAGTCCCATGTGTGGCTCACCTCCTTCATCACGGCACGGCTGGTCAGTTCGGCCGACGCGGCGGTGTAACCGCGGTCGACCAACTCGTCGATGGTGCGTGCTTTCACGCGCGCCGTCTCGGTGTTCGCCGGTGGGTCGTCCCACTGGCGGGGGTCGAGGTCAGAGAACAGCCGGCGCACGTCCTCCCAGTCGTGGGTTTCGAGCACCGTCCGGATGACCGGAATCTCGGTCAGGTCCACGTCGGAGACCGTAAAGCCCTCGTCGCGGTTCTCCCACGCGTAGCGGTTGAGCGCGGTGATGACCTTCTCGTTGCGGAAGTCTTCGACCGTCTCGGAGGGGTCGTTGCCCTCGTAGTCGTTCGGCGAGAAGCGCCCGAGGTGCTCGGTCTCGAACAGCTTCATGAGAAGCGGGTCGGGGTCGACCGGCCCGCGCTCGGTCTCTATCTGCCCGTCGGACGCCCACGCGTAGACGTGTTCGACGTACTCCTCGACCGTCTCGCGCTCGACGCCCTTGTCGGCGAGAAGCGCGTCGAGTACGTCCGCCTCCTGCTGGTCGAAGATGTACTCTTTGACCATGGCGATGCGGCCCTCGTACTCCGAGGACTCCGCCCGCGAGAACACGGGCGCGTCCGACAGCTCGGCGACCATCTCGTCGAGCACGTCGGTCGGCATCACCACCGAAGACACGTCGAGGTCGGGGTGTCTGCGGTCGACGCGGTCGTGCAGGAGGTCGGCGATGACGTCCCGGGTGAACGTCACGGGAATCCCGTGAGTCCCCTCCGAGTCGCCAACGAACTCGAACGCCGACACCTCGCGGCGCTGGTCGCCGACCTGCAGGTAGCCGCGGTCGAACAACAGCGCCTTGTCGACGAGGTCGAACTCGATGTCCGGGTCGCGCGGCACGTCGTCGCCGTCGAGCCGGGTCACGACGCTGTAGAGCGCCGCGGCCTCGACGGCGTGGGGCGCGAGTTCGCGCGTACGGACCTCGCCCGGCCCCTCGCGGACGTCCAGCAAGACGGCCTCGGCGACGCGGTCGGCCATCGCCTCGGGGTCGTCGGTCCAGACGCTCGTCTCGTTGGTCAGCTCGCGGCGGATGAGCTCGGCCTCCAGCGAGAGGTTCGTCAGGTAGCGGAACTCGTGTTTGTTGAGCCGGCGCTTGAGCGCCTTCAGCGGGTCGCGGCCGTTCCTGTCGGCGTACTTGTCGAGTTCGGCGTCGAGGTCCGGGTTCGAGATGATGACGAGTTGCGTGTCGATGTCCATCCCGATTCCCTTGTCCAGCTTGACGTGGCCCTCGTCGGGGACGTTCAGGAGCTTCTGGAGCAGGTCGGCGTGCTGGGTGGCGTCCTCGACGATGGTGAGGAGGCCGTTGCCCTGCGACAGCACGCCGTCGTAGCTGAACGCCTGCGGGTTCTTCCGGCCGCGGGAGTTCAGTTCGCGGAGCATGCTCGGCATCCACGACCCGACCAGTCGCTCCTTGGGCGACCCGTCGTCCTCCGAGTGGAGGACGCCGACGCCGCGGCCGACGTCGACGACGTAGTTTTTCACCCGAAGGTGTTTCGGGTCGGTGACGGCGCTGAAGAGGTCCTGCTTGCCCGCTCTCCGGAACTCCTCTTCGAGGAAGGTGTACGCCTCCAAGCAGAACGGGTCGAGGTCCTCGTCGACGTCGACGGGGATGTGGTCGCCGTTCCTGCTGTTGAGGTCGGCGAGCAGCCGCTTGCGAACCTCCGCGGGGAACACCGAAAGCGGGTGCGACTGGACCGGACTTTCGTACCAGTCCTCGTCGGCGGCGTCGACTTCGCCGCCGTAGGACAGCCCGCGGGTGTCGTCGGCGTTGGCGACGTTCCACTCGACGGTGTAGCGTCGCCCCGCGTCGGTCTTCGAGTACTCCCGAAGCCCGTTGATGAGACAGCGTTTCAACTCGGATTTCCCCGTGGCCGTCGGGCCGTCGAACCAGACGATTTTCTCGGCTTTGCCGCGGTCGGCGGCGATGGTCCGCAGGTCGTCCACGAAAGCGTTGAGCACCTCCGTGTTGCCGAGGACCGCGTGCTCGCCGTCGTTGGCGGGGTCGTCGAAAAAGCGGTAGCGCTGTTTTTCCGCGCCCTGTTCGACCACCTGTCTGGTCCCCATCGACTCGATGGCTTCCAAGAGGTACTTCGACGCGTGGGAGGCGATAGACGGGGACTCGAACGCGGCGTCGACGTACTCGCCGAGGCTCATCGGCTCCTCGTAGGTGCCGCGGAGCGCTTCGTCCGCCTCGCGGATGTAGTCTCGCATGGTCACCCTTCGAGTTCGGTCTTCGCCACCTCCGCACCGGCGAACTCGAGCACCTCCCGTGCGCCGTCGCGCGAGTAACCCTGGTCGACGAGCGCGTCTATCCACGCGTTGCGTTCGTCGTCGTCCAGCTCGTTCGCGCTCACGAGCGCCGAGAAGTTGATGTTGTGCTTCTTGTCCTCCCAGAGCTTGCGTTCGAGGGCGCGGCGGAGGCGGTCGTTGTCCTGCGGGTTGAACGACGTCCCCTCGCGGGCGCGCCGGGAGACCCAGTTGGAGACCTCCTGTCGGAAGTCGTCCTTGCGGTCCTCGGGGATGTTGAGCTTCTCTTCGACCGCGCGGAGGAACTTCTCGTCGGGCTCCTGGTCGCGGCCCGTCAGTTCGTCTTCGACCGTCGCGTCGTCGATGTAGGCCATGACGTGGTCCATGTACTTCTCGCCCTGCCGGCGAATCTCGTCGATGTCGTAGGCGAGGGCGTGGCGCACGTCCTCGATGGCGCGCTCTTTGTACTCCTCGCGGACCATCTCGAGGTAGCGGTGGTAGCGTTCGAGGTTCTCCTCGGGAATCGAGCCGTGGTTCTCGAGGTTCTCTTCGAGGTGGGTAAACGAGGACAGCGGCGAGAGGTAACCGCGGCCGCGGTGGGTCGCGTCCATGATTGCCTCGGCGATTTCGTCGCCGATGAAGCGGGCGGAGACGCCGTCCATCCCCTCGGCGATGTCGGCTTTCTTCTCGCCCTCCTCGCGGAGTTTTCGCACGTCTACGTCGTCGCCGTCGTCCAACTCGCCGTTGTAGGCCTTCGCCTTCTGGACGAGCGAGATGGTGTCGGAGTCGGGTTCGACGATGCGGGTCAGAACGCCGAACAGCCCGGACATCTCTAAGGTGTGCGGCTCGACGTGGATGTCGGGCACGTCGGCGTTCCGAAGCATCTTCCGGTAGATTTCGGCCTCCTGTTCGTACTCGAGGACGTACGGGAAGTCGATGCGCTTCGTCCGGTCGTTGAACGCCTCCATCTTCTCGTCGCCCTTCTTCTCTCTGTACTCCGGCATGTTCGTCCGCCCGACGATGACCTGGTCGATGTCGATTCGGGGGTTGTTCTTCGGCTTGATGGTCTGTTCCTGCGAGGCGTGCAGGAAGTCGTAGAGGAACTCGCGCTGGAGCTTCAGCAGTTCCTCGCCGGAGAAGATGCCGCGATTCGCGTTACAGAACGCGCCGGCGTAGTCGAACGCCCGCGGGTCGGACTCGCCGTACACCGCGAGTTTCGAGTAGTTGACGTCGCCGGTGAGTTCGGTCTCGTCTTGGTTCTTCTTGTCCTTCGGCTCGAACGTCTCGATGCACTGCCGTTTGTTCTCGGAGGCGACGAGTCGGATAACCTCGATGTGGTTCGCCACGACCTCCTCTAGGTCGTCGTCGTAGTGGGCGAGCAGCCGGTCCATGTAGAACTCCGAGGCGGGGTCCAGCGCCTGGTCGTTCCGGATGGTGTACGGCGCGTCGAGGTTCTCGTTCAACTGCTCGATGACCACGTCGCGCTGTTCCTGCGGGAGCAACACGAGCGGGTCCTGGTTCATCGGTGACTGGACCACGTCGTCGGAGGGGTCCTGGTCGCGGATGACGTCGCCGAGGTTCGTCCACCGGAAGGTGTACATCCGCCCCTCGTCGGACATCGTGTAATCCTCGAAGTAGCGCCGGGAAATCCAGTCGAAGTGGGACTTCCCGGAGCCGACGGGACCCAAGAGGAGTTTGATGCGTTTTTCGGGGCCGAGGCCGCGGGCCCCCGATTTCACCTTGTTGACGAACTCGTGAATCGACTCGTGGACTTCGCGGCCGTAGAAGACGTTTTCACCGTCGTGAAGGGGGTCTTCGGAGGCCATGAGGTACTCCACGACGCCCGCGTCCTCGTCGTAACGGGTGCCGTAGAAGTCGAACATGTCCGCCACGCGCTGGTGGGCGTTGCGAGCGATCTTTGGGTGAGCGTAGACCTCTTCCAAGTACCACTCGAAGCTCTTCGCCTCGCGGAGGTCCGCGGGCACGGAGTCTTTGTAGTGCTTGCTCAGGTCTGCGAGTGTTTCAATTTCGCCGGTCATTGTTCGTGGAGCCTCGTCGGACCAGCCGTCCGGTTAGACGACCGAGGGCGACGCGCCCGCATTCGCGGGTCGCAGACGACACACCGCGAACCACGGACCCGCGGCGCAGACCGCGGGCAGTAGGTCGAAGTGCGTCGCCGCCGCTGCGCGCTTACGACGGGTCGGCGACTGGCGACAGAATCGGCAATTTGCGGACGATGCGCGACGGCTCGCTCGGCCCGGGGACCGAGACTACCAATCAATGAGGGACGTTAACATATAACGCTTTCTCTGAAAGTAGTCAACATATTGTCTCGAACGCCAACCAATCCAGATACGTACCACGTCTCGTGACCCTCCAACCTGCCGAAGTGTATCGATTTAATCGGCGGTTCAGTCGACTGTCGGTGTCGTTAATCGGGTCGGCTGGGATTCATGTCGTCTCCGATGGGTCGCGTTCGAGGGCCGAACCACGCGCTTCGAGCCGGGTCGAGACGACCGGCCTTCGGCGCGGAAGCGGGAAGGCTTAGGACGCGCGGCGGACTAGCACACCCATGACCAACCTGCCCGACGGGTGGACCCTCTGGAACGACGAACACGAGGGTCGGCGCATCCTCGCGTTCCGCCCCGACGTGTTCAACGAGAGCGCCTTTCCCGCCGAGTGCATGCCGACCGTCTTCGTGTGGAACGGGTCGCGGGCGAACCGCCCGGGCGCGACGCAGATACGCACCGAGACGTGGCACGCGGTGCTCTATCTCGAACCGGAAATCGAGGTCGTCGTCGAGGAGTTCGACTCCCGCGAGGCGGCCGTCGAGGGCGCGACCGACATCGCCGGGCGCTTTTCAGACGGCGAGATAGACTACCGGAGCGCCTACCAAATCCCCCGGGAGGACTACTTCGAGAAGCTCGACGAGCTGACCGGGCGGGAGCCTTAACCACCTCGCAGGAGAACCACCGCTATGACCTCCGTCACGCTTGTCGGTGCCCGCCTGACCGACCCCGGCACCGAGTTCGTCTACCACGGTGAATCGAGCGCCTGCGAGGGGTGTCCGTACCGCCAGCAGTGCCTCAACCTCACCGAGGGCGTCCGCTACCGGGTCCTCGGCGTGCGCGAGAACACGCAGGTCCTCGACTGCGCCGTCCACGACGAGGGCGTCCGCGCCGTCGAGGTCGAACCGGCACCGGTCACGGCGAACGTCCCCTCGAAGGGGGCGTACGCCGGAAGCAAGGCCAGCCTGCAGGGCCCGTGTCCGCACACCGAGTGCCCCAGCCACGAGTACTGCGTCCCCGAGGGTGCCGAGTTCGACCAGGAGTACCGCATCAGCGACGTGCTCGGCGACCCGCCGCACGACCACTGCCACCTCGACCGAAACCTGACGCTCGTCGAGTTCGAACCCGCCGACGAGTAGGGATTTTTGTGGTTCCCGGCCGCTGGCCCTGATATGACGACCGCCGTCTTCTTCGACCTCGACCTGACGCTCCTCCGCTACACCGCCGACTTCGAGACCATCTTCGACCGCGCGGTCCCGGACGCTCCGGGCGGTGCCTACGACCGGTATCTCTCCGTCTTCTTCGACGCGTTCGAGGACCTCGCCGTGGACCCCTACGCGGTCGGCTTCGAGGCAATCACCGACGAGTTCGACATCGGCGGCGACCCGGAGGCGCTCGTGGCGCGCTACGCGGAGGCCGAACTCGCCGCCACGACGGTCCCCGCGTCGGCCCGCGAGGCGCTCGTCCGCGTCGCCGACCGTCGACCGACAGGGATTCTCACGAACGGCGCGCCGGCGGTCCAGCGGGCGAAGCTCGAACGCCACGACCTCGCGGGCGTCGTCGACGCCGTCGTCGTCTCGAACGACCCCGCGGTCGCCTCGCGGAAGCCCGATTCGGGGGTCTTCGAGGCCGCGGAGACCGCCCTCCCGGCGGACGACTACGTCTACGTCGGCGACACCTACGACGAGGACGTTGTCGGGGCGCGAGACGCCGGGTGGGAGGCGTACCACGTCGGCGACGACGGCCCCGGCGACGACCCGGCGGCGGTCGAATCGGTCGCCGAGGCGGCCGCTCGAATCCTCGGCGAGGACGACGCGTAGCGCGGGAGAGACGAGACGGTCTGCCGACTACGGGAGCGTGCCGACTTTGTCGCCGGCGTAGCCGAAGATGTCCGCGTAGCCGTACGCGGAGAGGAGAATGGGGTAGAAGTCCCGGTCGGCGACGAACTGCTCGGCGTCGGCGCGGGCGAACGTCTCGCCGGCGGCGACGGGTTCGAAGTTGGTCGCGTGGACCTCGTACTGGTCCGCCGGCGGCTTGGGAAGCCGTTCCAGCAGGCGGAACACGTCGATGCTGTTCTCCTCCGGAATCGCGAGTTTCAGGCGGTCGTCTTCGGTCTGCGACTCGGACTCCTCGTCGAGCTCGCTGCTCCCGTCGCTCGCAACCGCGGGGGCGGGGAGAACGTTGGTCGCGGTGAGGAACGCCCGGATGAGCCAGTAGGCGTTGTCGGCCGCCTCGTCGGACTTCTGGAGGCCGGCTTCGACCTCGATGGTGTGGGCGTGTTCGATGAGTCGGCCCTCCGCGAAGTGGTTCGTCTCGACGGCCACGTCGACCGGGAGCC
Source organism: Haloferax prahovense DSM 18310 (assembly GCF_000336815.1). Lineage (GTDB taxonomy): Archaea > Halobacteriota > Halobacteria > Halobacteriales > Haloferacaceae > Haloferax > Haloferax prahovense. Next base: position 63,786 of record NZ_AOLG01000046.1, on the reverse strand, counting down.
GGGGGAGAATCGACCGGGAGATGGCGTCGACCGTGTCCACGATGGCGAACGGTTCGGCGTACGACTGGGTCGAGTGAAGCGAGAAAGCGGTGGTGCCGCGGACCTCGCGGCCGAGGTCGTGGGCGAGGCGTCGCTCGTGGCTCTCGGCGTTGGGGTCGCCCGGAAACGCCCGGTTGAGGTCCTCGTCGAGGTAGCGCTCGTCCGCCGCCAGCGCCTCCTCGTTGGCGACGATGAGCTTCACCGGGCGCTCGACGTCGGGGTCCTCCGCGACGAACCGCTCGATGGCGCGAGCGCCGCACGGTTCGTCGCCGTGGATCGACCCGACGACAGACACTTCGGGCGTGCCGTCACCGAGTTCGTAGATTCGCATTGCCGGTTCCTAGAACTGGACGCTAATGGACCTTTAGATTCTCCCGGTTCGCGCCGCTTTCGCGGACGTGTTAGTCGGAGGAGACGGTTCGTGGCGGGCGAAGACCGCGGCCCGACGCGGTTAGTGGTCGAGTCCCTCGACGTACTCGTAGTCGGCGGGGTAGGCGGTCGCCCGGTGGCCGTCGAGTTCGATTTGCCAGCCGTGGAGCGCCGTCGGGTCGTCCAGCGCCGCCCGGAGGGTGTCGCGCACGTCGTCCACGTCGACGCCGTAGAAGTCGCTCGGAACGCCGCGGATGTACTCGAGTGCCGTCTCGAACAACGACCGCATCCCCGCGTCGTTCTCGAAGTCGAAGTGCTTGTACGCGCCGGCGGCGACCTGCACCATCCCGTGGAGGAAGGCGCTTTCCGCGGTCCCCGCGCCGTAGTTGTACCACTCGTCTTCGAAGCAGTCGTGGCTCTCGTGGAAGTCGCCGGAGTTGAACAGGCGGACGCCGTGTTCGACCGCCCGGCGGAGCGTCGCGTGCTCCCACAGCCGCAGGTCGTCGTTCCACCCCGTCGGGTTGCCGAGCGGCGGGGCGACGCTCGGGTCGCGGGTGTGTTCGTCCATGTGAGTCAGGGCGACCGGGAAGCCGGTAACTCCATCGGTGGCGACACCGGCCGCGCAGTTTTTTCGTGCGAGCGCGACAACGGTCGGACGTGACGGACACAATCGAATGCACCTACTGCGGAAGCGACGTTCGGCGTCACGACCCCGTCTTCGTGGCGGAGCTCGAAGCCGGCGAGCGCGTGCCGGCGGGCGCGTTCTGCAACTACGCGTGCCTCTCGTCGCACATCGACGCGGCGGGGCTGACGACCGGCGCGTCCTGCGAGTGGCGGCCGGAGTAGGCTCCGACCGGGTCGGAGTACCCGTCGGGACCCCTGACCTATTTACCGCGATTCGTCCTTTCGAGCGTATGGCACTCGCATCAGCACTCGTGGCCGGCGGGGTTATCGGGGTCCGGCACGCGCTGGAAGCCGACCACCTCGCCGCCGTCGCGACGATGGTCGAAGACGGCGACCGACCGAGCATCGTCGGCGCCTCGTGGGGCGTCGGGCACTCGATTCCGATTGCCGTCGTCGGTCTCACCTTCGTCGCGCTCGGCGTCCGCCTGCCCGAGTCGGTGACGCACTTCTTCGAAGTCGTCGTCGGTGCGATTCTCGTCCTCCTCGGGGCGCGGATGCTTCTCCGGGCCGCCGGCGTCTCCGTGCCGACGCTCCGCGACCACGACCACGACAGCGGCGTCCACCGACACCTCTCGCTCGGGAACGTCGCGTTCGGGACGAAACACACGCACGTCCACGACGAGTCGTTCGGGGTCGGCGTCCTCCACGGCTTCGCCGGCAGCGGCGCGCTCGTCATCGCGATGGTCTCGACCGCACCCGCGGTGGGGCAGGCCGTCGCGTTCCTCGCGGCGTTCAGCCTCCTGACCATCGCCACGATGGCGACCGTCTCGTTCCTCTGGGGCCGCTCGATGGCGGTCGGCGGGACGCGCGTCCTCCGCGCCGCGGCCGGCGTCGTCGGCATCGCCGTCGGCGGCCTCCTCGTCGTCGAACAGTTCGGCGGCCTCGTCTGACGTTTCGCAACGTTTTAGCGGTCCCCCTGTCGTACTTGAGTACGCGCGAGGGTAGCTAAGTCAGGAAAAAGCGGCGGACTCAAGATCCGCTCCCGTAGGGGTCCGTGGGTTCAAATCCCTCCCCTCGCACTTATCGCGAGAAACGACGTGACGAGCGGCGAGTGCAGCGCACCCCACGGCGGGAAGCGGGCACCGAGGCGGCCCGCAACCCCGGTATAAACCCGGTCGCTCGATGGCGGACACGTTCTCTTCTGTCTCCCGGCAGTCATCCGGTTACGACGCCACCACAGCGCCGCCGCCAGTATCCCGAACGATTCATCATGAACAGACCGGGTTTCCGGTGAAAACCGCCGGAAGGGGGCCGACCGAGGACGACGTTCGGCGACGAGCGTCACCACCGTTCCGTCGGCCGAACTATCAGCATCTCCGGACAGTTCAGAGTTTATCAGAAACATTCATTATATTTCCGGGACTACTGTAGTGTTGCCGGAAGCGCAAGGACGCACCGGATGACCAAACCGAATCCGTCGGGCGACGTGAAAGGCGTCGACGATGGTACGCATCGCAAGACGCGGAGGAATGGGATCGACACGAACACCGAGTCTTTCGTAACAGGAAGACGAGGTCAAAGTGCCGAAGAGGAACCGAAACAGCCCCGTAAACCGCTCTGCGAGCGAGCGGCGGGAAGACCAAGTACCGGACCACGAGGAATCGGAGTTCGGGAACTCGGCGCAAGCCGAAAACGGTCGTGAGGGCTGTGGAAAACGTCTTCCGTCCGGGTTCTAATTGCGAATTCTGGCTTTTTCCGTTTTCCGACCCCCGAGCGAGCCGGCCGTCTGGCGGGACGGCCCAGTCCGCAACGCTACGGCCGAACCAACTGACTCATGAGCCGGAGGTACTCCGAGGCCACGAGCGGTTCGTCGGCCGCGGTGCGCTCGACGGCCGCCACGCCGTGCCGGAGTTTCTCCTTGAGCGGGCTCGGCGGAACCTTGTGGCCGAGCACGCGGGACGCCGTCTCGACGTGTTCCAGCGCGGCTTCGGCGTCGCCGGCTCTGACGGCCGCTCTGGCGTCGTCGAAGGACTCCGCGAGCGATTCGCGGACCCGCGCCGGGAGGTCGATAGCGTCTGACACGACACGAGGTAAACCGTCCATCGACATAAGCCACCGGGCCGCGTCGGCGTCGGGTCGGTGGATATAGGCACCTGCCGGTCCTGTCACGCCCATGAACGAACTCGATGCCCGGGCGGACCGGGCACAGCGCGCGGCCCGCGACGGCGGCGCAGTCGCGCGACGGGCCTTCAGAACCGGCATCGCCGTCGAGACGAAAGACGGCAAAACGGACGTTGTCACCCAAGCCGACAAGGACGCCCAGCGCCGCGTCGTCGAGCGAATCCGCGGGGCGTTCCCCGACGACCCCATCGTCGGCGAGGAGGACGACGAACTCAAGTCGGTTCCCGAGTCGGGACCGGCGTGGGTCGTCGACCCCATCGACGGGACGAACAACTTCGTGCGCAACGTGCCGGTCTGGGCAACCTCGGTCGCCGCCGTCCGCGACGGCGACCCTATCGCGGCGGCCAACTACCTGCCCGCCCTCGACGACTGCTACGCGGCCGACGACGGGGCGGCCTACCGCAACGGCGAGGAGATTTCGGTGAGCCAGCGCGACGACCCCGAGACGTGTACGGTCTGTCCGACGTTCTGGTGGGATTACGACGTCCGCGACGAGTACGCCGCGGCGGCCCGCGCCATCGTCACGCGCTTCGGCGACCTCCGTCGTTACGGGAGCATGCAGGTCGTGCTCTCGTACGTCGCCGACGGCTCGCTCGACGGCGTCATCACGAACAAGCGGGCGAACCCGTGGGACTCGGTCGCCGGTGCACACCTCATTCGGACGGCCGGGGGGACGGTCACGGACCTCGACGGCAACGAGTGGCGACACGATTCGGAGGGACTCGTCGCGTCGAACGGGCGCGTCCACGACGTCGTGCTGGAGGCGGCCCGCGAAATCGACGGGCGGTAGACGGACGAAAACCGGAACCGGACGGCGCTCGCCGCGGGCGCGAGCGTGCTTCCCATCCGCAAGTGCGAAGTCACCCCCCATCAGTAGGGATAGCATGGATCTCGACGCGACGGACCGGGCGATTCTCCGGATTCTGATGGAAGACGCGCGGACCCCGTTCAGCGAAATCGCCCGCAGAATCGACATGTCGAGCGCGACGGTTCACGACCGGGTCGGTCGGATGGAAGACGCCGGCGTCATCGAGGGCTACCACGCCCACGTCGACCCGCGGCAGGTCGGGCTGGGCACCTCCGCGCTGGTCGGCTTCCGGGTCAAGCAGGGTCGCGAAAAGGAGGCGCTCCAACAGCTTCGCGACATCGAGGGCGTCCAGGAAATCGACCTCACCACCGGCGAGTGGGACGTGATGCTCCGGGTGTACGCCGAGGACACCGACGCCCTGCGCGAGCTCATGTTCGACCACATCGCCGAGCTCGACGGGTTCTCGCGGTCCCAGACGATGGTCATCCTCGGGACCGAGTACGACGACCCGGTGCTGCCGATTCGCGACCCCGACGACGAGGACTGAACCACGCCCGCCGCGGAGCGCCACCTCGCTGCGACGCCGACTCGCCGCGCCGAGGCGTGCGCGGCGGATGCGAGAGACCGGAACCCTAAACAGGCCCGCCGTCGGGGTATCGCCTATGGCAACGGTAGCAGAGCGAATGGGTCTCGACCCCGAGCGCCTCTGGGGGCTCGGCGTCGCGGCCATCCTCGTCGCCCTCGTCGGCGGGTCGCTCGCGTTCCCTCGTGTCGTCTACGACGGCTTCATCTGGCACTACTTCTGGGGCCCCGTCCAAGCCGACGCGAACTCGGCCGTCTGTGCGGTTCGGGCGAACGGCGTCACGCAGTATCTCGACACGGCGTCGGCCTGCGCCGCGGCGGCCGAACCCGTCGCGTACCCCGGCTACACCCTCGTCTCCGAGGTCGGCTACATGGTCACGCTCGTCATCGCGCTCTCGGGCGTCGTGTTCCTCCTCCGCCGCCTCGACATCGGCGAGCGCCCGCGGTTCTTCTACGCGCTCTTTCCGTTCATGCTGTTCGGCGGCGCGTTCCGCGTGGTCGAGGACGCTAACGACTCGCCCGGCGTCGCCGACGCGCTCATCAGCTACCCGCTGAACACGCTCGTCATCAGCCCGGTTATCTACGTGACCGTCTTCGCAATCACGCTCGTCGCCGTCGTCGGGAGCGTCTTCGCCGAACGGCAGGGCCTCGTCGACGACTACGTGAAACCGCTGTTCGTGGCCGGCCTCGCGGTGCTCGCGGTGGCGGTCGGCTACCTCCTGTGGGCCGGCCTCACCGGCGCGCAGGGCGCGACGTTCTATCCACAGGTGCTCGCCGTCATCCTCGTCGGCGCGACGCTCGTCACCGCGGCGACGTGGTGGCTCGTCGAGCGCTTCGCTCCCGAGGTCAACGAGGGAACGGGATACATCGGTCTCGTCGTCATCTGGGGCCACGCCATCGACGGCGTGGCCAACGTCATCGGCCTCGACTGGATGGTCGCGCTCGGGGCGGGGAACAACCTCGTCCCGAAGCACCCGGTGAACCAGGCGGTCGTCGACTTTACCGCCTCCACGCTCCCCGAGTCGGTGCTGGCCGTCACGGGCGACGCGTGGCCGTTCCTGCTCGTCAAACTCGTGGCCGCGACGGCCGTCGTCTGGGTGTTCGACGAGCAGATATTCGAAGACAGCCCGCGCTACGCGATTTTGCTCCTCATCGCCGTCCTCGCAGTCGGCCTCGGGCCGGGGAGCCGCGACATGCTCCGCGCGACGTTCGGCGTCTAACCGCCCCGCAGTCTCCCGCTTTCCGACCCCTCGTTTTCTCCCCCGGCGAAGGTTCAAGTACCGAGCCGCGGCCAACGCCGCTATTCTGTGACTCACGCCGTGCGGCGGCCTGCGGGTGTCCGGCACACCGGCGCGCGGATTCGACGGCCCGCCTGTCACGCGGCCGCTCGTGCCGGCTGTCAGCCACAAAGCCCACGAACCGCGTGACTCGCCAGCTACGGGAACGGGTGGAACTCGCGGTCCGGTCGCGGTTCGAAGCCGAGGTCTCGCGGCACCGACTCGGCGCGGTCAGCGAAGTACGGCTCGCCGATGAAAAGCGGCTGCGCGGCCGGAACGACCACGCGGACCGCCTCGAAGCCGAGCCTCTCCACGTCGCGCGGGGTGGTCCGCGCCGCGTACGCGTCGAGGTCGGCGTCCGTGACCGCCGAGACGACCGCGTCGAGTTCGGCTGCGCCCCCTGGAACCTCGTCGGGGCCGACCGAGTCCGCGGGGATGGTCGCGTCCGGCGAGACGAACGTCCGAGCCGGCTTCGGGAAGTCGGCGTAGGTCGCAATCGCGCCGCCCTGCGTCGCGGCCTGCTCCGGTCCCATGCCGCGCAGTTCGGTCCAGTTCTGGAGCGCCTCGGCCAGCGCGGAGCGAGCGGCACGGTTCGCATCGAGGTTCGCGCCGGAGCCCATCGCGAACTTCGGCCACTCGCCGTCGCGGTGGACGGCCACCGCCACGACCGGCACGTCCACGTCCTGCGTCACGAGGAGCGCGGTCACTTCTAGGGACTCCGAGCGGGCGCGGGCCGCCAGCGTCTCGAACGTCTCGTCGGTCACGTCCAGCCCGAGCGGGTCGAACGTCGAGTACCACGCGAGCATCGTCGCGTCGCGCTCGACGACCTCGTAGAGCCCCGAGAGAAGCGCCTCGGTCCCGGAGTTGCCGAGGCCGAGCCCGGTCGTAATCGACGGCTTGTGTCGCTCGGACGGCGGCGGGTAGTGGACGAACTCCGCCGGGAGCGAGACGGTCGAACCGGTCGCGAGGTCCTCGCCTTCGACCCACTGAATCGGCTCCTCGGGGTCGGGGTCGCGAAAGGAGTCGGGTCTGACGAACCGACTGGGCGGCACCGCGGCCGGCCGAGACGCCGCGGGTGCGACGGCGAACTCGCTGGAGCGGTAGACGCCCGCCGAGTAGCGTTCGAGCGCCTCGCCGAGCGCCTTCATGTAGGCCTCGTCCCAGCCTGCGGCCGCGCCGCCGGCGAGTTCGGCCGCCCGAGCGTCGGCGTAGACCGTCGTGTCCGCCGTCTGCGCGACGTAGTACGGCAGCGGGAACGACTCGCGCTCGCCGACCTGCGTGACGATGCCGACGCGGTCGTCCACGGCCGATTCGGCCCGCGCGAGCGCGTCGTCTAACTCCACGGCGCGGAAGTCGCGGTCGAGGGCTCGGTCCCGCTCCATCGGCGACGGCGCGGGGAGGAACGACCGCTCGGGACCGGGGACTTCGACGACGGTCCCGGCCACGTCGTCGCCCGAGAGGAGCGCGATACCGCGCCGCCCGGCCACCGCGCCGGCGAGTCGAACGGCCGCGCGGTCACCGCCGGGGCGGCCCTCCGACTCCGTGGTGGACGCGACGCGCGCCCGGAGGTCCGCGAAGTCGGCGCTGGCGGGGTCGAACGCCGAGACGGCCGCGTCCAGGTCGTCCACGGGGTGGCCGCCGACACCGCCGATTTCGACGGCGAACCATCTCGAAGCGGCTTCGTCGGCCGCGTCGAAGGCGTCGCTGCCGGCCGCGGCGACGACGAAGCCGAGGTCGAACGAACCGAGCGAGTCGGGGGTCGTCTCCGAGACCGTCGCGTCGATGTCGGCGCACGCCGCGCGAATCGACTCGGCGGCGGGGCCGCTCCCGACGAGTCCGATGTTCATGCGCGCGACGACGAGCGGCGGCGGGAAAAAGCGAGGGGGTCGCGGTCGGCTACGCGTCGAGCAGTTTCTGGGCCTCGTCGGCCAGTTCGTCGGCGGCGGCCGCGACGAGCGCGTCCGCGCCGAGCTTCAGGCGGAGCCGCGGGCGACCGACGTCGATGGGTACTTTCTCGGTGTCGATGAGGCCGAGTTCTTCGAGCTTCGTCTTCGTCCGGGAGAAGGTCGCCTTGCTGGCGATGCCCACGTCTTCGCCCCACTTCGAGATGTCGTAGAGGAGAACTTCGTTGCGGGCGGCGACGAGAAGGGAGATAGTCACCTCGTCGAGGCCGTCGCCGTCGCCGCGAGCCGACGACAGCGAAGCGAGCACGGCGTCGAAGTCGGCGAGCGTCTCTTCGCCGATGTCCTCGCCGAGGGTCTCGCGGACGCGCGAGAGCGGCGGAGTCCGGAGCTTGAATTCGGGCGCGTCCGCCCAGTGGGCCTGATGGGCCTCGAACGCCGTCTCGACGAACGCCTCGTCGTCGGTGACGAGGCCGGCGACTTTGTCACCGGCGGCGACGAGCGCGACGACCGAGTTCGGCGTGACGAACAGCGTGTTCTCGACTTCGTCGTCGGCGGTCCGCATCGAGAGCGTGCCGTCGGCGACGAGGTTCGCGGCGTTGGAGGCGACGATGAAGTCGTCGAGCACGTCCTTCAGGACGCCCTCGTCGGCGACGAGACGGATTTTCGGCAGGTCACCATCGATGTCGGTCGCCACGGCGACGAGCCCCTCGATGACCTCGGCGGTCGGGTTCGCGACCAGCACCTCGTCTTCCGACGAGGAAAGGACGGACTCGATGATGTCTCCTACCCCCTCAGCGAGTAGATTAGAACGAATAGCCATAGCTTGAATATCGCCAGTAATATATTTAATATTAACGCAAGACGACCGGCAGAACGTATTCGAAATCGAGTTGTACCAACGCTGTATCGCGCGAATTGAGCATTTCGTTTCAGAAATTTTACTCCTATCGGCGAGCGGGAAAATCGATGGCGAACCGAGAACCCCGTGCGTCCGGGAGTTGTCGCCCGCGGCGGTCGGCCTCGGCAGTCAGTTCGGCTCGGGGACACGTCGGAGACGGTCGGTATCGCGCGTTCGTGTATCTGTTCACGGTAGCACACCACAGAATATACACAGGCGTGCAACACAACACCGGCAGGCGTAGCCAAATGGGACACATTTATGCCGTAATTGGACCGGATACTACGTATGGACTACAGCCACGTCCGCGACGTCGACCCCGCCGTGGCAGACGCCCTCGACGGCGAGGTCGAACGCCAGCGCGACACGCTCGCGATGATCGCCTCGGAGAACCACGTCAGCGAAGCGGTCCTCGAAGCGCAGGGGAGCGCGCTGACGAACAAGTACGCCGAGGGCTACCCCGGCAAGCGCTACTACGCTGGCTGTGAGTACGCCGACGACGTGGAGAACCTCGCCATCGAGCGCGCCAAGGAACTCTGGGGCGCTGAACACGTCAACGTGCAGCCGCACTCCGGCACGCAGGCCAACATGGGCGTCTACCTCGCCATGCTCGAACCCGGCGACAAGATTCTCTCGCTGGACCTGACCCACGGCGGCCACCTGAGCCACGGTCACCCCGCGAACTTCACGGGGAAGCTCTACGACGTCGAGCAGTACGAGGTCGACGCCGAAAGCGGCTACATCGACTACGACCAGCTCGCCGAGAAGGCCGCGGAGTTCGAACCGGACATCATCGTCTCCGGCTACTCCGCGTACCCGCGCGCCGTCGAGTGGGAGACGATTCAGGCGGTCGCCGACGACGTAGACGCGCTCCACCTCGCCGACATCGCCCACATCACGGGCCTCGTCGCCGCCGGCGTCCACCCCTCGCCGGTCGGCGTCGCCGACTTCGTCACCGGCTCGACCCACAAGACCATCCGTGCCGGTCGCGGCGGCATCATCATGTGCGACGAGGAGTACGCCTCCGACATCGACAGCGCCGTCTTCCCCGGCGGTCAGGGCGGCCCCCTCATGCACAACATCGCCGGCAAGGCGGTCGGCTTCAAAGAGGCGCTCGAACCCGCCTTCGAGGAGTACGCTCAGCAGGTCGTCGACAACGCGAAGGTCCTCGCTGAGACGTTCCAGGACCACGGCCTCAGCGTCGTCTCCGGCGGCACCGACACGCATCTCGTGCTCGTCGACCTCCGCGACTCGCACCCCGACCTCACCGGCGGCACCGCCGAGGAGGCGCTCGAATCGACGGGTGTCGTGCTGAACGCGAACACCGTCCCCGGCGAGACGCGCTCGGCGTTCAACCCCAGCGGCATCCGTGCCGGCACGCCCGCGCTCACCACCCGCGGCTTCGGTGAGGATGAGATGCGCGAAGTCGGCGAACTCATCGTGAAAGTCGTCAACGCCCCCGAAGACGACGACGTGCTCGCGGAAGTCTCCGAGCGCGTGCAGGAACTCTGCGACGCGAACCCGCTGTACGAGTAAGCGACGCTCGCAGGCGACCGTCGCGGTCGCACCCGCCCGGTTTTTCTAACCCTTCACCCGAGTAACACTATTACCCGGGCCGCCGTATCACCACTCGATATGGCTCCGATTCGTCGGCTCGTTCTCGACGTGTTGAAACCGCACTCGCCGTCGACGGTCGAGTTCGCCCGCGAGGTCGCCGACGCGGCCGGCGTGGCCGGCGTGAACGCGACGCTCCTCGAAACCGACCGCGAGGTCCAGAACCTCAGACTCGTCGTGGAGGGAGAGGCCGTCGACGACGACGAGGTGGAACGGCGGATTCGCGACCTCGGCGGGACGGTCCACTCCGTCGACGAGGTGGTTGCGGGCGAGACGCTGGTTGCGTACCGGGACCAGCCGCAGGACCCGTCGTCGTCGTGATGTCGGCTCGCCTCGCTTCGCTCCTGCGCGACGACCGCGTCCGCGCCATCTCCCGCCGGTACTTCGTCTCGAACGGCTTCGACGGCGCGCTGACCTGCATCGGTCTCGTCATCGGCGCGTACCTCACCGGCGTCACGGAGGGGCTGACGGTCGTGAAAATCGGCGTCGGCGCGGCGGTGGGCCTGACGACCTCCGGCGTCTGGAGCGTCTGGGAGATAGAGCGCGCCGAGAAGCGGGCCGAACTGGGCCGCATCGAAGAGGCCATGCTGACCGACCTCGGCGGGACCGCGGTCGAACGCGACAAGGTCGCGGCGCGGGGAATCAACGCGGCCGCTAGCGGACTCGGACCGCTCGTCGGCATCGTCGTCCCGCTGCTCCCGTTTCTCGCGGTCGGCACGCTGTTGTCGATGACGTGGGCGACGCTCGCCTCGGTCGGCCTCGGGACGGGCATCCTCTTTTCGTTCGGCGCGTACATGGGGTCGATATCGGACCAGCGGTGGTACGTCGCCGGCCTGCGGATGGCGCTCGCGGGCGTCGCGGTGGCCGCGGTGAACCTGCTGTTCGGGTGACTGTTTGTGACCACATTCGTGTATATTTTGAACTCATTGAGGCCGATAATACGCACGAATCCGAATCTTTGAAATGGGCGGGGCGCGCTGTCTGAGACAATGACGACCATCATCGACGGCAACGCCGTCGCCGAGGAGATTCGCGACGGGCTGTCCGATGCTATCGACGCGCTCGACGAGGCCGGCGTGAAGCCGGGGCTCGCGACCGTGCTGATGAGCGACGACCCCGCCAGCGAGACGTACGTCTCGATGAAACAGCGCGACTGCGAGGAGGTCGGCATCGAGGCGTTCGACTACGAACTCGACCCCGAGACGCCCGCCGACGAACTCTACTCGCTCGTCGACGACCTCAACGACGACGACGAGGTCCACGGCATCCTCGTCCAGATGCCCGTCCCCGACCACGTCGACGACCGGACCGTCCTCCGTCGCATCGATCCCGCCAAGGACGTCGACGGCTTCCACCCCGAAAACGTGGGCCGCCTCGTCGCCGGCGACGCCCGCTTCAAGCCCTGTACGCCCCACGGCGTCCAGAAGCTCCTCGCCGCCGCCGACGTGGAGACCGAGGGCGCTGACGTGGTCGTCGTCGGCCGCTCGGACATCGTCGGCAAGCCCATGGCGAACCTGCTCATCCAGAAGGCCGAGGGCGGCAACGCCACGGTCACGGTCTGCCACTCGCGCACGGACGACCTCGCAGCGAAGACCCGCGAGGCCGACATCGTCGTCGCCGCCGCGGGCGTCCCCGAACTCGTCACCGGCGACATGCTCTCCGAGGACGTCGTCGTCATCGACGTGGGCGTCAACCGCGTCGATGCAGACAATGAGAAAGGCTACGAACTCGTCGGCGACGTGGAGTTCGAGTCCGCGAAGGAGAAGGCCAGCGCCATCACGCCCGTCCCCGGCGGCGTCGGCCCGATGACCCGCGCGATGCTCCTCTGGAACACCGTGAAGGCCGCCGCCGAGGCCGAGGGCGTCGACGTGGACCTTCCCTGAGTTCGGGACGTGAACCCCCCGTCAGACGCCGACATCGACGGCGAGTGGACGTACGACGTGGACGGCGTCGTCCGGCGTCGGAACCGCCACGACCTCGACGCCGAGGCGTTCGCCCGCGCCGTCGAGCGTATCGAAGACGGCCTCGAGTGGGGCGTCGGCGCGCTCTGCGAGCGCGACGGCGCGGTGCTTCTCGTCCGGCAGGACGGCCAGTGGGTCCTCCCCGGCGGCGGGGTCGAAGCCGGCGAGACGAGACGCGAGGCGCTGGTCCGCGAGGTCGCCGAGGAGACCGGCCTCGACGCCGACGCGGGCGCGCTTCGAGTCGTCACGGAGCAGTCGCTCCACTACGGTGAGGACGCCGCAAGCTTTCGATTCGCGATTTACGAGGCGACCGTCGCGGGCGACCTCACCGACGACCCCGGCCTCCAAGACGAGGCCATCGCCGACGTAGCGTGGTTCGAGACGCTCCCCGACGACACGCTGGACCGCGGGCTGATTCGGTTCCTGCTCGGGCGCTGACGCGCGTCCGACCGCAACTTGTTCTCACTCGTGCGTCGCCACGAGCAACTGGTCGTCGCCCCGCCGAACACAGAACCGGGTGTCGGCGTCCACGTCGAAGCTGTGGGCCGCTCGGTCGGAGATGAGCAGTTGCGAGAAGTCGTCGCCGCAGGCCGGACAGGCCACGCCGTCGCGGTTCTCGACGAGCATCGTGTCGCCGTCGTCGCGAAGCAGTTTCACCCGGTGGCGCACGTCGTGGATGTCGAATCCGGCAGTCATCGTCGGCGAAGGGTCGTCGTGGAGGAAAAACGTTCGGAAGCGTCAGAACAGCGCCGCGAGCGTGTCGCGGGCCGACGCGAGCGCGTCGAGGTCGTCGTCGACGAGCGCGGTGTGTATCTCGCGGGCGGCCTCGACGAGCGCCTCGGACTCCGAAAACGAGACGGCCCCGTCGAGCGCTTCGACGCGCTTGCGATGGTTCGAGAGGGTTTCGAGCGTCGTCCTGACCTCGGGGTTCGGGTTGTCGTCGAGCCACGTCGAGAGGTCGCGGCAGTAGTCGTCGATGGCCTCGGCGTAGGCGAGACCGCGGGAGTCGGCCATCGACTTGGGCACGGCGTCGGGGTCGGGGCGCTCTCCCTCGTCGGCGCGGCGGAGCAGGGTGATGACGTACAGCTGTTCGTCGTCCGTGGGCCGGTTCGACCGGGCGACCACATCGACTGCGTGGAGCAGTTCGTGAGCCGCCAGCGGGGTGTCGCCGAGGGGGAGCAGTTCGCCCCCGCGGATGTAGCCCGTCTGCCGGATGTAGTCGCGGAGGTCGGACTTCAACGCCGGGGCGGCGTCGCGAATCGACCCGTCGCCGACGGCCGATCGGTGCGCCGAGAGGTCGAGGTCGATCTGCATGGCGGTGTGGCGTTCCCTGTCGCCGACGCCGACGCTCCGGAGGCTCCCGCACTGCGGGCACGATACGCTTCCCGTCTCGTAGTACGACCACCGGTGGTCGCACTCCTTGCACTCGCGCTCGCCGCGTATCTCCATGCGACTGGGTTCGACCCGGCGGCGCAAAAGCACGGCGACCCGACGCCGGGGCATCAAGTGCGAGGCGAGTCGACGCGGCCGCGAGCGGTCGCCAGCCGAGACGACCGCCGGGCTACATACGTCCGGCGGCCTACCGTCGGCATATGCGAAGCGAATCCGAGGTCCGAGAGCAGTACGAGTTCCTGAAGGACGAACTCGACTCCGACGAGATGCGACACGAGGGGGTCAGAAAGCTCATGACCCATTATAAGCGGGCACTCGGCTGGGTCCTGGAAGAGGAACACATGTGAATTTCATAACATAAATCTTCGAGCAGAGCGGAACCGCATCGTTTCCGGAATTCGGCGCGTGCGTGCCACTCAGGGACAGTTGGCCGAATTGTCAATGTTTGGCACGCGTCGTTATCTTTAAGTGAAACCGAACAGTAGCCGATAGTGACGCTTCGCTTTGGAGGGCCGAAGCGTCAGCGGGGACCAATTCAGGGCGGCATGCCGTGCCGGAGATTTCCGGCACGGCTTGCTTTCCTTCTGCGCGAAGCTACGACCCGAGAGCGACTGTTTCATTCGCGCCGCGTTCGAGTACACCCGAGCTCCGGCTCCGGCCGTTCTCGGTGGTCATCCGAGTCGTCAGCTCGTTCTTATCACACAGGCTACGTGTTCGACCCGCCGCCAGTCGTTCCGAGAGAGTGGTGACGCCACCACCTCGCCTCGGATTTCCGTTTTGGATAGTCGAGTGATTGTCCATTGATAACACTTAACAATCTACTCCCTTAATGCGCCCGAGCCGTCCATTTGTGGACATATCCGGACATCGAAACGGCAATTTCGGGGAATTAGTAATTTGGACTACATAATTGCTGATGGAGTATCTCGGAGACTAGCGGGTTTTCGAGGGAGAATCGTCGGTCGAGGCCGATATGCTTATCTGAATTAGACAGTAACATACGAGTCGAATTTACCGATGTACGACCTGACAGGATTCCAGCGAGACCTGCTGTACGTCATCGCGGGTCTCGAAGAGCCGCACGGACTCGCCATCAAAGAAGAACTCGAAGCCTACTACGAAAAGGAGATTCACCACGGGCGGCTCTACCCCAACCTCGACACGCTCGTCGAGAAGGGGCTAGTCGACAAGGGCCAGCGCGACCGCCGGACCAACTACTACACGCTCACCCGCCGCGGTCGCCGCGAGATAAAGGCCCGCGACGAGTGGGAAGCGGAGTACGTCCCCGAAGACTTCGAAGCGTGAGCGGGCGACTCGGACTACCCGTCCACACCGGCGTCGGACGGCGACCGTGAGTCACGACTCGATTTCTCATCTCGGTCGGTAAACGTCTCTAGCCCGTCCGATTCGCTCTCTTCCGGTCGGTCGGTCGCGGCTGGTTCTCGCGGTTCGTCGTCCGCCTCGTCGGCCGTCAACTCCTCGACCGGCGGGCCGTCGACCAGATGTCCGGGGTCGACCATGTACGGCCGAATCGGCTTCCCCGCCAGGAGCTCCGGCAGAACGAGCCGGACGAAGTTCACGAACAGCACGAGTATCATCGGCATGAGGAAGATGCCGTACCAACCGAACAGGAGCGGACCGAACGTGTAGGCGAGCATCACGGCCCCGACGTGGAGGCTCCGTCCGGAGACGTACGGCCGGAGCACGAGGTCGGGAATCGTGTCCACGATGACGAACGAGACGGCGGCGAAAAGCAGGACGAACCAGAACCCGGGCGGGTTGGCAATCGTCGCTTCGAGAGCCATGTAGGCAGCGACGGGGACGTAGACGAGCTTCATCCCGACGACGGGGATGAGGCTCGCGACGCCGGCGAGCAGGCCGATAAGCGCCGGTGCGGGGATGTTGACGCCCACGGGCGCGATGACGTTCAAAAGCGAGTACGCGATGACTCCGATAGTGCCCGTGAGGATGGCGTTCAGGATGTTGCCGAAGAAGATATTGTTGAAATCACGGTCCACGCCGCGCATGTAGGCTTCGAGGATGCCGTGGTCGTCGGCGAACATCGACTGGCCCCACCGGCGGAGTCGGTGCCCGTCGCGGAGGAGATAGAACGCGAACGCGATCATGACGAACAGGTGAATCGCGCCGATACCGAGGAACGCGAAGGTGTTGGCGGCGACGCTCAGCGAGTCGAACACCGAGCTGATCGCCTCGGGAGTCAACACCGACCGGAAGTCGTACTCCAACAGCGCCTGCGGGCTGGCGATTCCCTCCAACAGCGTGGGGTCGATGCCGTAGGCTTCGAGGTCGATGGGCACCTCGTCGGAAGAGAGTTGGTCGGCGTATTTCAGGAACTCGCGGAGGGCGATGGTCGCGGCGTAGACGACGAGTCCGAGCGCGGGGAGCGCGAGGGCGAAAAGCGCCACGGCCGCCGCGAGGCTCGGGGGCTTCACCCGCCTCCGAATCCGCCGGTAGATGGGTCGCGTGGCGTAGTAGATGAAGAGACCGAAGACGAACGTTCCGATAAAAGAGTAGACGACGTAGGTGAGCGCGCCCGCGAGGACCAACGCGAGCGACCACCACATCGCGCGGGAACGCTGGATGTCGGGGAGAGCCATACCCAACACGGACGCGGAGGCGTCAAAAGCCTATCGCGGGAGCGACAGGTCACGACGTCACACCGTCACGTTCCGCCGTCGAAGGCGTCCTCTCGTGCGGCGAAACCGACCGACTGGACCGCGCCCCGGCCGATATTGCACCATTAATAACGAATATCTTAACACACGTGTCTTCGTACCGAGCCGCATGGACCGAGAGACGGCGGTGCCACGCGTCGATTCGATGCCCGGCGAGAAAGCGCGCCAGTGGGTCGAGTACCACCACGAGCACGCCGCGCCGAGCACGTACGTCTACGATTTCGTCTGGGACATCACGGCGGAGTCCGAGGGGCCCTTCTGCACCGACGTCGACGGCAACGTCCTCCTCGATTTCACGAGCCACGTCGCGGCCGCCCCGCTCGGCTACAACAACCCGAAGATACTGGACCGCATGGCCGAGTTCGACCTCGTCGACCCGACGAAAATCGCCGGGCAGGACTTCTACGTCAGCGACGGCTCCGCGCCCGGCGAGGAGCGGCTTCCCGGCCCCGCCGCGCTCATGGACAAACTGACCGAACTCACGAGCCACTACGGGATGGACACGGTGTTCCTGTCGAACTCCGGAGCCGAGGCCGTCGAGAACGCCATCAAAATCGCCTACGACCACGCCGACGGCGCGAAGTACGGCGTCACCTTCGAGGGCGCGTTCCACGGCCGCACCCTCGGCGCGCTCTCGCTCAACCGCTCGAAGTCCGTCTACCGGCGCAAGTTTCCCGAGATTTCGGGCGTCCTCGACGTGCCGTTCTGCGACGACCGGACCTGCTCGCCCGAGACGTGTTCCTGCGGCTTCTTTCCCGACGCCGACTCCGCGGTCTCCAAACTCCGGCAGAAGCTCCACCCGAAGAAGGGCCACATCGACGCCGACGAGGTCTCCTACGTCATCGTCGAACCGATTCAGGGCGAGGGCGGCTACCGCTTCCCGTCGGACGCCTTCGCAGAAGAACTCGCCGCCGTCGTCGACGACTACGACCTGACGCTCATCGCCGACGAGATTCAGACCGGTGTCGGCCGAACCGGCGAGCTGTGGGGCTCCGACCACTACCCCATCGAGCCCGACATCATCACCGGCGCGAAGGGCCTCCGCGTCGGCGCGACCATCTCGAACGACGAGATATTCCCCGACGAGACCTCGCGGCTCTCCTCGACGTGGGGCGCGGGCGACATCGTCTCCTCGATGCAGGGCGTGTTCACCCTCGAAGCCATCGAGGAGTACGACCTACTCGACAACACCGTCGCCCGCGGCCGCCAGTTCATCGAGCGGATGCGCGACGACGCGCCCGACACCGTCGTCGACGTGCGCGGCAAGGGCCTGCTGCTCGCCGTCGAGTTCGATACCAAAGAACGCCGCGACGCCGTGCAGGAAGCCGCCCTCAAGCGCGGTCTCCTCACTCTCTCGTGCGGCTACAAGGTGCTTCGAATCCTCCCGCCGCTCGACGTGACCGCCCGCGAAATCGACCTCGGCGCGACGATGCTACTGGACGCCATCGAAGACGTGTCGTAACGTGGTCGGTCAGTTCGTGTCGAGGCTGACGACGGGTTCGACCACGTTCCCGAGTTCGCGCATCATTCCAGCACCGACGAGGTAGTACACCGCCGACTCGACGCGCTCTTTCCACGCGGGACCGTCGCCCATTTCGAGACTCACGTCGCCGGCGCGGATAATGCTCGCCGCCTCGTTCGCGACGACGCCCGCGAAGTTCGAGTCGTACTCGTCGCGCGTCGCCCGAAAGTCGCGCATTGCACGGCGTTTCGCTCGGAACGACCGGCCGGAGTCGTAGTCGGTATCGCCGGGTTCCACGTCGAGGGCGTCGAGCGCGAAGTCGTGGGCCTGTCGCGCGAGGAGGGCACGGGCGGTGTCGACGAACTGCTTCGCGGTCAGCCCGCGCTCGTAGTCGCCGACGTATCTGGCGTCGTTGTCGAAGCAGAGCGTGAACAGTTCCCACCGGGCGGCCCCGTAGGGCGTGGATTGGTCCAGGTCGCGCTCCTCTTCGATTGTGGTCCGCACCTCGCTTCGGCGCGGGTACTCGTCGAGTTGAGCGCGGAACGACTCGATAGCGTCAGTGAGTCGGTCCCGGTACGGGGTCGCGTCGTCTCCGAGATTCGCTCGGTACTGCTCGCGATGATGGCGGGCGGTCCGGAGGCGCTGTTGTGCCTGCAACTGCGAGCCCCACTCGCCGGCGAAGTCGTGTGCCGAGTAGTCCATCGACTCGCCGCCGTCGTCGACACCGTCCCAGCTTATCTCGATGCGCGCGAACGAGAGGAGTCGCTCGACGGCGTAGGGAAACGCGAGGTCGCGGCCGGGGTCGGAGACGCGGTACTCGGAGAGTGACGACGCGAGGTCGTCGGCCGCCCGGTCCAGTTCGCGGCCGCGCTCGACGAGGAACTCGGGGTCGTCGTCTCCGAGCGCAACAGTCGCGTAGCCGACCGTCTCACCGGCGTACTGAAGCCCGGAGGTCGCAGACCTGAGTCGGTCGCGAGCGCTTCCCCAGTCCTTCGCAGATTCGAGGTGACCCCCCGCCGGCGACCCGCGGAGGTGAAACCGCATCTCCTCGCCCACCGAATCGAGGTCGATTCGCGAACGCAGTTCCGTCGCTTGCTCGACAGTCTCTTCGAGTCGCTGCACCGCCGCGTCGGCGTGCGCGTCGCTCACCGGCGGCTGCCAGACGTAGTTACTCGACGGGTCCGGATACACCGTCGTCAGCCAGTCCGTAATCGGGTCGGGAAGCCACGTCGGCCTGAACCAACCGATACCGCCGACCGCGCCCGCGCCGCCGACGAGGCCGAGCAGTTGACGACGCGAGAGCGAAGAGCGGTCGTCGGGGCGGGGCGCGTCGGAGGGAGAGTCGGAAGAGGAGTCGAATCCGTCGTCCGCGGGAGGAGCGTCGTCGGGGGACACACGCCGGAGTTCCGAACCGGCCCGTGTAAACGTGTCGGCGGGCTGTTGGCTCGGCGCGAGCGCGGCCTACGTCCAGCGGTCGAGGCCGGTCTGCGTGACCGACTCCTCGATTCGCTCGAAGCCGCGGCGGACTTCCTCGGGGTCGACCTCCCACGTCTCGGTGACGAACTCGCGGGCGGCGGCCACGTCGGGGTCGATGTCGGTGTCGTAGTCGTAGTCGTCGGTGACCGGCGGGTCCAAAAAGAACTCGCGCACCCGGTCGGCGTTGGGGATGGTGTCGCCGCGGGCTTCGAGGACCGACCAGAGGTCGCCGTGTTCCGTGACGACTTTCACGGCCGTCTTCGGGCCGATTCCCGTGATGCCCTCGTTGAAGTCGGTCCCGCAGAGCATGGCGATATCGACGAGTTGCTCGTAGGTGATGTCGTGTTTGTCGAGCGTCGCGTCGAGGTCCATCAGCTCGGGGTCGCCCTTGCTCGTGAGCTGTCGGAGCGTGTAGGGCGCGCCGAACAGGAGGGGGTCGTAGTCCTCGCTGCCCACGTAGTCAGCGTCGCCCTTGCGGGCCATGTAGGACGCCTGCGCCTCGCCTTCCGCGGGCGCTTCGACCACCGGCACGTCGAGCAGCGAGAGGAGTTCGCGGCTGGTGTCCTGAATCGTCTCGGTGAGCCGCTGGGTGCGCGCTTCCATCCGGGCTGCCTCGACCGCGTCGCCGGCCTCGCGGGCCTCTTCGAGCCGCGCTTCGGCCTTCTCGCGCTGTTCGCGGCGCTTCGCAACCTCGTCGTCTTTCATCTCCGTGACGCCGCCGTCGAAGACGAAGACGGGCGTCAGGTCGTGTTCGAAGAACTTGGGGAGCCCCTGGACGATGCCGACGAGGTTGGCGACTTCTTCTCCCGCGTCGGTCGTGTACTTCTCCGAACTCGTCCACTTGACCGTCGTCGTGAGATACCGGTACAGCCAGTTGTGGGCGTCGACAGCGACGACGCTCCCGGCCACCTCGTCGAACGACACCTCGGAGAGCGCGGCGAGCGTCCGCAGGTCTGCGTTTCCCATTTGCTCGGCCTTCGGGGGCCGAGGGTTTCAATCGTCCGAGTGAAGTCCGCCGACTCCGGGCGGCTCCGCCCCCTCGCGCGCCGCGAGAAACGACCGCTCCGGGTCGCCGAGGTCGCGGGCGCGGTAACGGTCGAGGCCGGACTGGTACGTCTCGCGTGAGACCGCGACGGGCACGTCGGCGGGGCGCTCCAAGACCAACTCGGCGACGCCCGTCTCGCGGCCCGTGAATCCGAACCCGGCCTTGTGGCACGCCTCGTAGGCGAAGGGGTTGTTCGCGGCGATGCGGACCGTCTCGTAGCCGCGGTCCGCGGCGGCTTCGCAGGTCCGCCGGAGGAGATCGGGACCGAGTCCGTCGCCCCGGCGGTCCCGCCGGACCGTGACGTACCGGAGCCAGAGCGTCGTCGGGTCCGTTCGGTCCTCGTTGAACGCGACGGCGGCGACCACGCCCTCGGCCAGCGGCGGCAGGGAATCGGGGCCGCCGGTCGGCGCGGGTCGGTCGTCGTCGAGCGCCGTCAGGGGCGCGTCGGGGTCGCGAAACACCGTCTTGCCCGTCCCCGCGGTGACGAACTTCCCCGCGTAGGCGAACCGCCGGTAGTCGAGGCGGAGTCGCGGCCCGTCTTCGGGCCATCCGAGCAGGTCGAACTCCATGGCCGAGATGGGACCGCCGCGCGCAAGAACCTTCCCCGACGGGGCCGTGGAGTCGGGCATGCACGGCGCTGGCGACGTTCGGTTCTTCGACCGCTTCGCACCCGTTTACGACCTCGTGATGCCGCCCGCCGACCCCGGCGCGCTCGGGACCGCGCTCGACCGCGCCGACCGCCCCGTCGAGCGCGTCGTCGACATCGGCGGCGGCTCCGGGCGGGCGACTCTCGCGCTCGACGTTCCCGAGCGAGTCGTCCTCGACCGCTCGGCCGGGATGCTCCGTCGGGCGCGCGAACGAGGCCTCGACTGCGTCCGCGGCGACGCCCGAGGGCTTCCCTTCGCCGCCGACTCACTCGACGCCGTGACCGTCGTGGACGCCTTCCACCACATGCCGAACCAGCGGGGCGTCGCCGAGGAGGTCTTCCGCGTGCTCGCGCCCGGTGGGGTGTTCGCCGTCAACGAGTTCGACCCCGAGACGCTCCTCGGACGGGGGCTCGTCGCCGCCGAGCGGGTCGTCGGCTTCGGCTCGGCGTTCGCCACGCCCGACGAGCTCGTGCGCTTTCTCGAACGCGTCGGGTTCGAGGCCGACGTGGTCGAACGGGGCTTCGAGTACACGGTGGTCGGAAAAAAGCGGGAAAGCCATTAGGGGGGCGACGAATCCTCGCCTATGGCAACCTCGACTTCGTTCTTAGAGGAGCGACTCGATGCCGGGGCGTTACCCATCGCGGTGGGCGACGTGCTCGCCATCTTCCTCCTCGTCACCGTCGGCGTGGTTCAGCACAACGGGGTGTCGTACCTCTCGGCCGACCCGGTCGGCTGGGTACTCACCTCGGTCCCGTTCCTCATCGGATGGCTCGTCACCGCCCCGCTGTTGGGCGCGTACTCGCCGGGCGCGGCCGAGTCGGCGAAGTCGGCCGTCCCGCTCGGCATTCGCTCCTGGCTCGCGGCGACCGTCATCGGCATGGCGATTCGCTGGACGCCGCTTTTCGAAGGCGGCGTCGAACTCACGTTCGTCGCGGTCATGCTGGTGCTCGGCTCCGTCGCGCTCGGCGTCTGGCGGACGCTGTACTTCAAACTCGTCTGAGGCGCGGAGACCGGACCGAATCCGTCCGTCAAAAACTGTTTTTCGGCCGATCGACCGCCCTCAGGCGGGCGTCGGCCGTCGTCGCAACAACGTCACGCCGAGGAGCGTCGCGGCCGTCGCGAACCCGGCGAGGACCACGAACAGCGCCGTCGAGTCGGCGACGGTGAGGATGTAGCCGGCGATGGCACCGCCGAGCGCGCCGACGCCGAACACGCCGAGGTAGGTGAACCCGTACGAGAGCCCGCGGAGCCCGGCGGGCGTGTACTCCGCGACGGTCGCCTGATAGAACGGCTGGACCATGAACAGGAAGAAGCCGAGGAGCGCACAGATTGCGAGGAGCGGGCCGACGCCGAGGCTCGCCACGGGGAGAAAGGCGACGGCGATGACGGCGAGCGCGCCGAAGCCGGCGACGATACCGCGTTCGGTCCTGATGCGGTCGGTGAGCTTCCCACCGACGTACTGCCCGAAGACGCCGACCGTCAGGAGACCGGCGTAGACGAACAGTTCCACGTCGAGCGTCGGCGCACCACCGGCCGACCCGGACGCGAGGGCGGCGGGGAGGAGTTCGGAGACGGGTATCGGCTCGATGCCGATGACCGAACCGAGGAGGTCCGGCAGGAACGTCGTGACGCCGCGGTAGTAGAGCCCCGAGAACATCACGAGCGCGAAGACGAGCGCGAACCCGCCGGCGAAGAGGTGCTTCGACTGCGAGACCAGTTCCGCGAACGAGGAGACGCCCGCGCCGGCTTTACCGTCGCCGCCGGTGTCGCTGTCGTCGTCGGTGTCGCCCGTCTCACCGCCGTCGGTCGCGGCGACCGCGGCCTGCTCTTCGAAGTTGGCGCGGGTAGCGAGCGCGGCGGCCACGAGCGCCGGGAGCGCGAGCACGCCGGCGACGAGGTGCCAGTCGAAGAACAATAAGAGGAGCGCGGTGAGGAAGGGGCCGAAGCCGATGCCGAGGTTCCCGGCGATGCCGTGGTAGGCGAAACCGGTTCCGCGTTCCTCGACGCCGGTGCTGATGAGCCGGAGTCCGGCGGGGTGGTAGACGCTGGCCGCCGCACCCCAGACGACGAGCGCGAGGGCGACGACGACGAGGTTCGGCGACAGCGCGAGCAGGACGAACGACCCGGCCATGCCGAGGAGACAGGCGACGATGAGACGCTTGGAACCAACGCGGTCGACGAGGATGCCGCCGGGCAGCGCCCCGAGGCCGAACAGCGCGAATCCGAGGCCGGTCATCACGCCCAGCGAGGCGGTCGTGACGGGAACCGTCGCGAGGCCGAGGTCGATACTCGCGAACTCCCCGAGCCAGATGGCCACGAAGATGGGGATGGACAGTTCGTACGTGTGGACCATCCCGTGGGCGAGCATCACCAACGCGACGATTGAGCGGTCGTTGCGGTTCACGTCTCCGGCCACGGCACCGACTCCCATAATCGTGTGGAGTTCCGGCAGACGACGCGAGCGCCGGCCCGACTGTTCGGGCGAGAGGCACAATCCACAGTATCGAATTTGTGATGTTCTCGTGGGGCTACAAACCCTCCGTCGTCTTGCGATTATCTCGCCATAAGTTATGAGAAAGGTATCAGAAGGTCACAAAAACAGTATCGGTCATCTATGGGAAAGAATTATACCACTTACGTCCGTAGTATGCTATATATTATGACCGGATATTACGACTACATTCTTGGGCTCATTCCGCTCACACTCCTCGGCATCACCGGCACGCTTACCGTCGCCGGGTTGCAGTTGACCACGGCAGTGCCGATGGCAGCGGGCATGGCCGCGCTCCTCACCGGCCACGCGCTCTTCGTGAACGGGCCCTCGTCGCCGTCCCCCGCCCGCCTCGACGAACACGCCGGTCCCAACGCCGCTGACGCACCCTCTCCTTCGGTCCTCGACGCAGACTAACCCCCAACCCGCGCCCGTCCGGTCGGTTCGCCGGCCCGCAGGGTTTTGACCGCAGGTCTCGTTTTTCCGACCATGACAGCGACCTTGTTCCTCACGAGCGACGAGGTTAGCGGATTGGCGACCCCTTCCGAGTACGTCGAGGCCGTCCGCGAGGGCTACAGACAGCGCGGCGAGGGCGCGCCGGCCGAGCCGCGGACGAAACTGTTCAACCGCGAGCCGCCGGGCATGCTCACCTCCTACGCGGCCGTGCTCCCCGAGACGGGCGCGATGGGCGGCTACATGTACTCCGCCGGCTTCGGCGCGGAGGACGCGTGGTTCATGACGCCGCTTTTCGACGCCGAGAGCGGCGAGCCGCTGGCGCTCCTCGACGGCGCGAGTATGAATCCCTTCAAGACCGGGGCGGCGGGCGGAGTCGCCATCGACGCCCTCGCCCGCGACGACGCCTCGACGCTCGCGCTCATCGGGAGCGGCGCGCAGGCCCGCGGACAGCTCCGGGCCGCCGCGACCGTCCGCGACCTCGACACCGTCTGGGTCTACTCGCCGACGAAGGAGAGCCGCGAGTCGTTCGCGGGCGAGCTGGACCGCACCCTCGACGCCAGCGTTGCCGCCGTCGCCTCCAGCGCCGCGGCCGTCGAGGGTGCCGACATCGTCGTCACCGCCACGACCGCCGCGGAGCCGGTGTTCGACGGCGACCTGCTCGAACCCGGCACGCACGTCACCGCGATGGGTCAGTACCACCCCGAAAAGCGCGAACTCGACGAGACGACCATCGAGCGCGCGACGTACGTCCCCGACCTCCGCGAGCGCGCCACGATGGACGCCGGGTCGTTCCTCGCCGCCGTCGAGGCCGGCGTCGTCGACGAGGACCACATCCACGCCGAACTCGGCGAGGTCGTTGCGGGCGTCGCCGCCGGGCGCGAGGACGACGAGGAGATAACCGTCTTCGACAGCGGCGGCACGGGCATCGAGACGGTCGCCGCGGCGCACATGCTCTACGAGAAGGCACGCGACGAGGGACTCGGAACGACCATCGACTTCTCGCCGGCGAGCGAGTCACTCACCGGCCAGTAAGCGTCCGCCGGCCGGTCAAATCGTCAGTCGCGCGACCCGCTCGGTCCCGACGAGGACGACCGGAACGAGCGCCAGCGCGCTGACCCCGACGACCGCCGGGACGACGATGCCCGGCCAGAACGCCCCCAGTTCGGTCTGCGCGAACGCGCCGAGCAGGGCCGTGCCACCGACGACGAGGCTGTAGTACGCCGAGCGAATCGGGAGCGTCGGCAGGTGGCCGGGCCGCGGCCACGACCCGGTTCCGACGTAGCCGCCGCGGAAGGTGCCGACGGCGACGGCGCTCACTGCGAGGGCGGTGAGACCGGACAGCGATACCGCGGCTCTCGGGGTCGCGAAAAGCAGGAGCCAGAGCGTCGGAATCGCCAGTACCGACACCTCCCACGCGGCGAAAAACACCTGGTCGAGCCAGCGGTCGACCCGCCTCGTCGCCTCCGAGAGCCCCCTCCGAATCACGACTAGACGTTGGTTTCCGGCGGCTAAACGGTTTCTCCGGCGATGGCGGCGAAGGCGGTCTACTGGAGCCGGTACCGGAGGACCGCGGCGATGCCGCCGAGATTCTTCAACTGCTCGCCGGGCTGGAACTCCGCCGAGAACACGGTGACCTCGCCACCTTTCTGTTCGACCGAGTCGATGATGTCGTTCACGTCCACGTCCCAGTCGCCGTCGCCCTGTCGCTCGGCTCGGAGTCGAGAGTCGAGGAGAAGCAGGTGTTCGACCGCGCCGAACTCCGCGGCCTCCGCGACCTGTTCGACGCCGTAGGCCGCCTTCGCGCCCGTCGAGATGTTCTCCATCAGTTCGTCGATGAGGTTAGCCTCCTCGGCGATGCGGGTCTGTTTCTGCACGTCGTCGACCGCGCCGCGCTTGAGCACCTCGTGGACGCCGCGGTCGCCGACGCCGGCGGTGTCGACGGTCGTGACGATTGTCTCTGCGACCTCGGGGAAGTTGTTCTCGAAGTAGTCCATCGCGTCGTTCTTCGTGAAGCCCGGTCCGGCGAGGATGATGGCGTCCACGTCGAGATGTGACAGCGCGGACCCGAGTTCGTCGAACAGTTCGGACCGCGGGCGGGCGTACTCGCCTTTCCCCGTCGGCTTCGTGAGCGAGGCGTACTCGTCGGTGCCGTACTGGGCGACGGTGTGGATGTAGGCCGCGCCCTCCTCGACGGTCGCGATGGCCACGTCGGGGTTCTCGGCGGCCTGTTCGGCCGTCTCGATGCGGTCTATCTGGTCGGCCTTGAAGTGCTTCTCGATGGTTATCTCGGCGCGCTCCTCGACGTTGAGCGTGTGGTGGTGGCCGAGTTGGTCCTCGCGGGAACAGGAGACGATGACGCCGCCGACGCGGAGGCGGTTGGCGAAGCGCGCGAACTCCACGTCGTCGACCTCGATGGTGACGTTGAGGTGCTCGCGCTCGCCGCCGGTGTCCCGCATCTGCTCGTCGTCGCGCTGGATGCGGCGGGTGGTGTCGCCGGAGACGAGGTCACCCGGTTCGAGGACGTACGAGAGGTGCCAGAGGTCGTCGACGTTCTCGGGGACGAGCGTGATTCGCTCGCGCCCCTCCTCGCCGCGACCGCGGCTCGAAATGCGCATACACGTCCGGTCGTCGGGGAACGGAAAAGAGTCCTGCTATCGCGGTCACCCGTCGCGAGTCGGCGTCGCGGACGCCAACCCGGCCGCCGCCTGCCGCCCTGCGCCGCTCACCAGCCAGTCGACTGCGTCGGCTGCTGGCTCTTGCCGGTGGCGTCGGCGAAGCCGCGGGCCCACAGGTAGTACGTAATCACCTGCACGTAGAACAGGACGAAGAGCCCGACGACGATGACCGAAAGGAGACCCCCGATGAAGCCGAGCACGACCGCGACGACGAGCGCGAGCAACCACGCGACGGCGTACTCGCCGGTGAACGCGCCCGAGAGGATAGTACGCACGTCGAAGCCGGCAGCGAGATTCCCCTCGATGGCGAAGTTCGCCCCTGCGGCCGGCCCGAGGTAGGCCGCGAGCAGGCTGAGCACGAACACGAGGAGGCCGAGGACGACCGAGACGATACCGAGCCCGACGCCGCCCGCGGAGGACGCCGCCGCGCTCCCCGTCGCCGCCTCGGAGACGGTGAAGGTGCCGATGCCGATGATGACCGAGAGCAGCATCGACGGGACGATGGCCACTAACGCCCAGACGAACGTCACCACGAACAGCTTCAGGCCGTCGACGAACAGGCCGCCCCAGTCGGTGAACGAGGGCGCGGCCCGCTCGCCGTTCGCGGCCGCCTGCATCGCCCTGACGAAGTAGCCCTGCAGGATAATCCCCGGGAGTATCAGAACAGAGAGCAGCGAGAGAACCCCGCCGATAATCGTCGTCGCAACCCAGTCGTCGCTTCGCTTGAGAAACCACAGCGCGTCGGAGAGCATACCGTTGGGGTGTCGCGCCGCTAGCGGCTTAGATATTCCGTCGAAAATTCGGGTTTTCGCTGACAGTTCAGACGGCGGGCTGTTCGCCCGGCGTCTCGCCCTCGTCCATCATCTCGATGTCGTGGAGTTCGCCCCACGTCTTGCCGATGATGTAGTAGGCTGCGACGGCCGCGTAGAACGTCACGAACGCCCCGACGACGAAGCCGAGAAGCGGGATGACGTTCAGGACGCCGACCACGATGGACGACGCGAACAGCACCGCGAAGGCCGTGAGCCACGCGGTGGCGTACTTGCCCGAGGTCAGGATGGGCCGGAGCGTGCCGAAGTCGAACGCCGCGCCCATGCGGTCGGTCTCGGCGTAGTTCGACAGCGCCGCCGGGATGAGGTACGCGGCGAGCAGGCCGAGGACGAACGCGAGCAGGAGGCCCACGAGCGCCACGATGCCGCCCAGCGCGCCCGCGGCGTCGGAGCCGCCGGCCGCCGCGCCGACGATGCCGGCGAAGCCGAACACGCCCGCGATGATGGCCGGGACGAGCGCGTAGACGAACACGATAGCGAAGCCTTTCACGCCGTCTATCGCCATGTCGCCCCAGTCGTCGAACACCGGGGGAACCTCGTCGCCCTTCATGGTCGCGCGAACGACCCGAAGGAGATAGCCGATGACGAGGAACGTCGGGACGATGAGGAAGCTCAACAGGCCGAGGACGCCGCCGATGAGGACCGTCTTTACCCAGTCCTCGCCGTTTCGAAGGTAATTGAGTGATTCTGAAAGCATTGGGATTCACCGAGCGCCACCACCCACCCACCCACCGGCCGTTCGGCCGAATGTGAGATTCGCGGGTTGACACGCGCGCTCGAAGCAACATTACGACGAGAAAGTATATAATCTTGTACCCGACGCAACCGAATAATTGAATATTAAGCCGTCTAGCGTCTGATTACCGGGGGACGGCGTCGACGTTCACTCGTCGACGATGTCGCTGCCGCCCGGCGGGAGGAACTCCTGAATCTGGTCGGGTGATGCGATTTTTCTGACGAACGACTTGTCGGCGAAGCGCTCGCGGAGCCGGCGATAACACAGTTTCGCGGCGTCGTTCTGGGCGTACTGCCCCGGCGTGAGCGTCAGCGTCGTCTCCGCGCGCGCCTCGATTGCCGACGGCGGACCGCCGATGACGCGCGTCTCGTCCTCGCACTGGATGCCGACCGCGACTTTCGCGGCCACGTCCTCGAAGTACTCGCGGTCGCCGCGGATGACGAAGCTCCCCTTCTCGATGTACTCGCCCGACTCGGGCGTCTTCGACACCTGCGAGGGCTCGACCATGTAGGCGTCGTCGGCGAAGCGGCCCTCCTTCCAGATGGAGGAGTACGAGACGGCGAACTGCGCGGCCTCGCGGAGCGTCTCCTCGGAGAAATCGACCGCCTGCGCGGGCTCGCTGGGCCCCGTCGCCTTCAGGAGCGTCACCGGCCCGCCGTGGGCCTGCGTGTGGAAAAAGCGGTCGTGCTTGCTCATGTACTTCTTCACCAACTCCTCGTTTTGGTCGGCGTTGCGGCCGCCGACGACGAGGTAGCCGCTGGAGGTGTGGAACCAACGGAACCGCTCGAACCAGTGTTCCGTGGACTTGACGGGGACCGAATCGAGCGCGAGCCAGTCTGTCTCCTCCGGCTCTTCGTCCTCGTCGTCCTCGTCGTCCTCGTCGTCGTCGGCCTCCCACTCGTCGCGGCGCTTCTTCACGGCCGCGAGCTCCTCGCGAGTGTCCTCGATGGCGGCCAGCGCGCCCTCCTTTTTCTCCTCGATGCGCTTGGCCTCGGTGTAGAGGCGGTCGGCGTTCTTCTCGACGCCCATCGACACCTCGAGGGTGACGGTCGCGTCGTCGAGGTCGACGGTGACCGTGCCGTTCGCGCCGTCGACGTTCGTGACGGCCTCGGCCTCGGGGATACCCTGTTCGGCTCCCTCCGCAAGCGTCTCGCCGATGTCGTCCCACGGGACGCCCTCCTCGCGCGCGCCGCGGACGGTCGACAGCACGTCGTCGACGAGGTCGTAGTTGGCGTACAGCAGTTCGGCGCGCTCGCGCTCGTCTTGGGCCTGCTGTTCGAAGCCCTCGATTGCGCCCTCCTGCTGGTCGATGATGCGCTGTTGCTTGGCGATTTGCTCCTCGAAGTCCGGGCGGTCAGAGGTCGCCTCCTGCTCGTCGGCGGTCAAATCGAGCCGGAAGAAGTACTCGTCGAGTGCGTCGTTGAACGTGTCGTAGGCCTCCTCGTCGAGCCCGGCGTTCTGGTGTTCGCGCAGGGGGAAGGGCGTCACGTCCACGACCTCGCCGTCCTCGTCGAGATAGAGCCGCGGGTCGAACTCCCCGGAGCGCACCTGCTGGCGGAGGTCGACGATGGCATCGTAGACGGCGTCGTAGTCGTCGGCGGTCGCGTCGGCGATATCGAGCGTCTTCTCCACGCCCGCGCGGGTACACAGCTCTTCGGCGTAGAGGCCGCCGAGGTTCAACTGGGTGGCGAGCGTCCGCACCACGTCGGTATCGGACTGCTCCATATTCCGGCCGAGGGCGTCGCGGCTGACGGTGAGGGGGTCGAGCCGCGAGGCGGGGTACTCGTACTGCGACCCCGGAGCGACCGTCCGCGACTTGAGCCGCACCGTCTCCAGACTGCGGACGACTTCGCCCGTCTCGTCGAGCACCGCGATGTTGCCCTGTCCGAACAGCTCGACGACGATTTTCGTGTTCTCGTCGCCGCGCTCGAACGTGAACGTGAGGATGCGGTCGAACTCGTACTGCTCGACGCCCGCGAAGTCGGCCCCGTTGAGCCGGTTTCTGAGCATCATCGCGAAGTTCGGCGGCCGACCGGGAGCGTCCGGCACGTGCTCCTGTGCGGCGAGGTGCGCGCGCTTTATCTCGCCCACTTCGAGGAGGAGTTCGAGCCGACCGCGGTCGAAGTCCCGCATCTTGAGGCGAAGCAGGTCGTCGCCGTAGAGGTACGCCTTGTCGACCTTCGCGCCCTCGTACCGGTTCAACTCGGTGACGAGGGCCGCGAGGTCGACGCTCGTGAGTTCCCGCTTCGGGTCCATGGACTCGCTTTTTGGCGGCGAACGAAAAGGGGTGTCGTTTCCGCGGGTTCTGCGACCGCCCGAATCGGGGAGAAGATACTTATCAGCCAGCCAGAATGTATTCGGTGAATGCGTCCCCGCACCCTCGCTCTCGCCGCCCTCTCCCTCCTCGTCGCGCTGGCCGCACCCCCCGCCGGGAGCGTCCCCGCCGAAGGGCGACCGCCGCCCGAGGCCGTCTGCGGCGTCTGCGGCGAGACGTTCGAGGAGGCAGGAGACGCCGCAGGCGTCCCGCTCACCGTCGAATCGAGCGCGCTTCGAGTCCGCGTCGGCGACGACGGCGTCGGCACGTGGACCGCCCGCGTCGAACTCGACGACGAGTCGGCCGCGACGTTCCGCGAGAACCCCGAACAACTCGAACGCGTCGTCCGCCGAACCTTCGAAGAACACCGCGTGTTCACCGACGACCGCAGACGCCTCGAAACCCGGATGGACGGCGACACCGCGGTCGTGACCTTCGAGGTGCCCGGGATGGCGTATCGCGGCTACGGGGACGTGCTGGTCGTGGATTACTTCCACGACGACGAGGTCAGCGGAACCGTCTACGTCGATGCTGACCGATTCGTCGTCACCGGCCCCGAGGAGTCGGCGCTCCTCACCGCGCCCCCCGGGACGCGGACCAACGAGACGGCCGCCGTCTGGAGCGCCGACGACGGGGATCCGTCCAGCGTCGGAAGCCAGACGTACCTCACGTTCGGCCCCGACGCGGGGCTGGCGACCACGGCCGCGGCCTACGCGAGCCTCGCCGCTGACTCGGGCCCCGGCGTCCTCACGAACGTCGCGTGGGTCGCGTTCGTCCCGACGCTCGTGCTCACCATCGGCGTCCTCCTCATCCGGCACTTCGACCGCCGGTTCGACGGCGACCGGGGGGCGCGGCGGTTCGGCCCCGTCGTCGCGGGACTCGGCGTCCTGTGGGGCCTCTGCCTCCTCGTCGTCCGGGCGTTCTCCGGGAGCGTCGCCGCGATGGCGTGGCTCCTCGCACTCCAACTCCTCGCGCTCGGCGTCGTCTCGGCGGTTCGCCCCAAAGCGCTCGGATTCCGTCGTCTCGTCGCCGCGACCGTCGGGCCGCAGGTCGCGCTCGCGGTCGCCACCGCGGTCGCGATGCCGGGACCGAATCCGTGGTTCTCGCTCAGCGCGCTCGCGTTAGAGGCCGCCGTCGTGCTGTTTCTCCCCCTCGGCTACGCGGCCCGGCGCGGCGGGAGCACGCGCCCGCTGTCGCTCGCCATCGTCGCCGCACCCGTGACCTTCGCACTTCCACTGGTCCCCTTCGGCGGCTACGGCGTCCTGTTCGTCGGGATACTGCTCGTCGTCTGGGTGCTAGTGACGCTCGCGACCGGGTCGCTCGTCTACCGGCTCGGCTGGGCGCTCGGCGGCGAGTCGGCGCGGGGTCACGCCGACGACAGTACGCGAGCGGCGGCGTAGCGTCCGCCGAAACCGAGCGCGAATCCGACGGCCGCGAGGAGTCCGCCGGCGACGAGGCCGGTCGCGACTCCCTGCCAGAGCCCCATGCTCGGCGTCGTCAACTCGGCCGCGCCGAGCGCCGCGAAGAAGCCGAGTACCGGACCAGCGCCGAGTGGGAGCGCCCCGAAGACGCCGTCGCCGCGGAGCGCACCGACCGCGCCGCCACCGAGGCCGAGCGCGACCACGGGCCACAGCCGGAGCCCGAACGGGTACGAAAGCGGACCGACCGCGTCCGGCGGGAGGTGCGTGACGAAGACGACCGCGAAGAGGACGACGCCGCCCAGTTGATGCTGTCGGACGGGCGCGTCCTCGCGTCCGAGGAAGAACCTGTCGAGCGTACTCACGGACGTTAGTCAGTGGAACGACATGATAAAACCCGCTCCGCAACCGTCAGGTGGCCGCCCGCGGAACTGCTTCCATGAGCGAAACCGAGGTCCGCGTCGCGGTCAGCGAAGGCGAGCGCGACGACGCCTTCGCCGTCCGAAAGGCCGTCTTCGTGGACGAACAGGGCGTCGACGAGGAACTAGAGTGGGACGAACACGACGACCCGGACGCCGAGGCGGTCCACTTCGTCGCCTACCGCGGCGGCGACCCGGTGGGCGCGGCCCGCCTGCGCGAGTACGAACCCGGCGTCGGCAAGGTCGAACGCGTCGCCGTCCTCGAATCGGCTCGCGGCGAGGGCTGGGGGCGACGACTCATGGACGCGCTCGAAGCCGAGGCGCGCGAGCGCGGGTTCGACTCGCTTCTGCTCCACGGCCAGACGACCGCGGAGGGATTCTACCACGGCCTCGACTACGAGACGACGAGCGACGAGTTCGACGAGGCCAGCATCCCGCACGTCGAGATGCGAAAATCGCTGTAGCCGGGACACCTACTCCTTCGAGACCGACTTCTCCACCGGCCGACTGCGACGGGCCTCTCGGAGCTGGAAGCCGTCCGACTCCTCGCGGGCGAGCAGTTCGCGCTGCGGGTAGGGTATCTTGATTCCCTCGCGGTCGAACGCGAGTTTCACGCTCCGAAGCACCTCGGCTTTCGCCTGCGCCCGACGCGGGGCCGAGGGGTTCGTAATCCAAAAGCGGAGTTGGAGCCCGATTGACGAGTCGCCGAACGTCGTCGGCATCACCTGCGGTTTCGGCACGTCCTCGACGAACTTGAGGTCGGTGAGCGCCTCCTCGGCCACCGACTCGGCGTGTTCGATATCGGCCTCGTAGTCGATGCCCACATCGAGGCGAAGTCGGAGTCGGTTGCGCTTCGTCCGGTTGGTTATTTTCGCGTTCGTCACGCGGTCGTTGGGGAAGACGACCGTCTCGCCGTCGGCGTTGCTCAGCCGGGTGTTGATGATGGTGATGTCGGTGACGATGCCCTCGGCGTCGTCTATCTCCACCCAGTCGCCGAGTTCGAACGGCCGGGAGAACATCAGCACGAAGCCCGCGATGAGCGACCCGAGGGTCTGTCTCGCGGCCATCCCGACCACGATACCGAGGAAGCCCGCGCCGACGAGCAGGCCGCCGATTCGGACCTGCCAGACCGTGAGCGCCGCCATCCCGACCGCGAGGAGGACGACCAGTTGGAGGACGCGGAAGACGATGCCCTGCTGGTGGGCGTTGATGTTGTCCGAGGCGGTCGCGTACGAGTCCAATCGCTCTTCGAGGACGTTCGTCCCGACGAGCGCGCCGGCGAACAGCGCGACCGTGGCCCCGAGTTTGACGGCGTTCGGAACCGCGACGGCGAGCACCTCGGCGAAATCCGCGGCGAGGCCCGTAAAGCCCCAGAGAAGCAACAGTGACAGCGCCGCGCCGACGAAGACCGCGAGTTGGAGCGTCCGGACGACGACCGTCGCGGGAAACAGCCACGCCGCGTCGGTGACGGCGTCGGGAACCCGCGGGTGGTCCAACACTCGCGTTCGGAACTCGGCGGTCGCCCGCGAGACGAGTCGCGGCGCGAGGAAGACCGCGATTCCGAGCGCGAGCGCCACGAGCGCCGCCGAGATGCCGAGCCGTTCTTCGGTCGAAACGAACTGTGCGAGCGCCGAGCGGAGGTCCTGAAGCCACGTCGTCGCCTGCCCCTGAACCGCCGCACCCCCCTGTGGTGCCATTCTATCGACTGCGGTCGGCCGAAAAGTAAAAACGTGGCGGAGCGACAATCAGGGGTGAGAATCGGCCGGTGAGGGTGTTTTCGTCGGCTACAGCCGCTTCGACACGTAGCGCCCACTTTTTCCGGGACTCGCTACGCTCGTCTCGCAAAAATCTGTCTTCGGGAGCGACTGCGACCGAAGGCTCGTGAGGCACGGCCTCACGGTGGACCAAAAATCCGACTATTCCCTACAGCCGCTTCGACACGTACGGACCGTCCTGGTGGTAGCCGAGTTTCTCCTTGTAGTACTGCCGGACGCCGATGCCCGAAATGACCGAAATCTTGTCGTATCCGGCGTCGCGGGACAGTTCCTCGGCGTGCGCGAGGAGCTTCTTCCCGTAGCCCTTGTGCTGCCAGTCGCCGTCGGCACCGATGCCCGCCTCGGAGCCGTAGACGTGGAGTTCGCGGACGAGCGCCGCGTCCTGCAGTTCGCGGCGGACCGGGTTGCCGGGGAACCGGAGGCGACAGAAGCCGACGAGCAGGTCCTCGACGGGGTCCTCGAACGAGATGAAGTGCTCCGTGCCGCCGGCGACCTCGTAGGTCATCACGTCGAGTTCGATTCGCTCTGGGTCCGGGTCGGCCTCGTTCATGCCGACCTCGCGGGCGCGGATGTCCCGCTGGACGATACCTCGTTCCTCGGCGCGCTGGGCGGCCAGTTGTCGGAGGTTCGACTTCCAGACGCCGGCGTCGATGAAGTCCGCGGGGATGTCCCGCTGGACGCGCTGGAGGCGGGTGTACTTCGGAATCATGCCCATGACCTCCGCGACGATGTCGGCGGCCTCCTCGTTGTTCAGCGGCTCGTACTCGTCGCGACGCCACATGTCGTAGGTGATGGTGTCGCGGACGATGAGCGTCGGGTAGATTTTGAGGTAGTCGGGCCGCCAGTCGCTGTTTTCGAACAGCTGGCGGAAGTCCTCCAGACACATCTCCTTGGTCATGCCCGGCTGGCCGGGCATCATGTGGAAGCCGACCTTGAACGCCGAGTCGCGGAGGCGGCGGTTGGCGTCGATGGAGGCCTGCACGCCGTGACCGCGGTGCATCTCGCGGTTGATTCGCTCGTAGGTCGTCTGGACGCCGACTTCGACCTTCGTCGCGCCCAAGTCGAGCATCCGGTCTATCTGCTCGGGGTCGCACCAATCCGGCTTCGTCTCGAAGGTCGTCCCGATGTTACGGATGTCGTTCGTCTCGTTCTCGGCGATGACGTCCTCGATGTACTCGAACTCGACATCCTCGGGGTCGGGCTTGAACGACCGGTCTTCCGCCGGTTCGGGCTCCTTGTCGAGGTCGTAGTCGTTCATGGCTTCGAGCGCCCGCTTGACGAACCACTCCTGGTAGTCGTGGCTCCGGGCGGTCATCGTCCCGCCCATCAAGATGAGTTCGACCTTGTCCACGGGGTGGCCGATGTGTCGAAGCTGTTCGAGGCGGAGCGTGACCTGCCCGTAGGGGTCGTAGTCGTTCTGGACGCCGCGGGCGGCCGCGGGCTCGTGGCCCGTGTACGACTGCGACGAGGAGAACTCGCTCGCGGGGCCGCCGGGACAGTAGAGGCACTTCCCGTGGGGGCACATGTGCGGCGAGGTCATGATGGCGACCGGCGAGACGCCGGAGGCGGTGCGGACGGGCTTGCGCTGGACGACCTCTTTGACCTCCTCGCGTCGGTCCTCGGGCGCGTACTGCAGAATCTCGGCGTTCTTCGGAACTTTCGGCGAGGAGTGTTCCGAACAGGCGTCGAGCTTTGCCGATTCGAGGTCGTCGCGGTCGACGTCGCCCGCGAGGATGCGGTCGACGAGCGCCTCGCAGGTCCGCTCGAACGCCTCGGACTCCGTCTCGGTCTCGGCGCTCACGGACACACCTCCCGTTCGGCGACGTGGTGGCGGTTCATGGGCGCGAATCGGGTCGTTTCGTGGATAAGCGTGTCGCTCGGGAGGCTGGAATACAGCCCTCCGTCGAACCGCGCGAGGAGGAGTCTGGATTGCGGCTTAGAACTGCTCGGCGGCGGCGTCGAGGACGGCTTCGAGCGCCTCGTCGCGCGCGCCGGTCAGGAACTCGATGCGACCTTCGCGGATGCCCGCGGCGGCGAGGCCGGCGGCGGGCGCTTTCTCGGCGGCCGACTCGACGACCGCGCGGAGGTCGAGGTCGCCCGTCGAGCGCAGGTAGAGTTCGTCCATGCCGAGCGCGACGGTCACGAAGGCGTCACCCTCGCGGGTGCGGCGGTGGAGTTCGTCCACGAGCAGGCCCGTCGGCGGGAAGTCGAAGCGGTGACTGTAGGCGTCGGAATCGAGGACGGCCACGGAGATTGCGCCGACGTCGCGGCGTTCGAGGTTCGCCTGCGCCGTCTCGATTTCGTCTTCGAGCTTGATGCGGAACTGCTCGGAGACGTGGCCGGCGAGGCCCTCGTCGGCGTCGAACAGCAGGTCGGCGATGAGTTCGCGTTTGTCCTGATAGGACTGGTAGTAGGCTTCCAGCGCGACGGCCTCGCGGAGTTCGCGGACGCGGTCGGCGTCGAAGCCGTGGGACTCGGCGAGGTCGAGGTACTGTTGCGGGCAGTTCTCCCAGTAGCTGACGGCGGGGAGGTGCGACACGTCGTCGCGGATGTCCTCGTTTACGGCGACAGAAAGCGTCGACGCGAGCGCGCCGACCGAGAGGTCGCGGGCGTCGGCTCCCTCGCGGGCGGGGTTGACGAGCACGTCGACTTCCTCGGCGACCTCGTCGTCGGCGGGCGCGGCGTCGACGACGACGCGCTCGGAGCCGTAGACGCCGAGCAGGCCGAGGCCGTCGAGGGACTCGGCGGTCGAGCCGGCACCGAGGAGAAGCACGAGCGGGAGCTTCTCGTCGTGGCGGTCGCGGTCTTCGAGCATCCGCGTCACGTCGTTCGTGGCGGCGTCCATGCCGTAGACGGCCTCCTCGAGCGGGCGACGGGTGAAGTAGTGGTACTCGGCGTCGTCACGGGGGTGCTCGTCGCGGATGAGCGGGAGCACGGCGCGCTCGACGGCGGCGCCGGCGACGTAGCCGTCGGCGGTGGCCGTGTGGCGGACGACGATGGGGCGCGATTCGAGGACGGCGCGGCGGATGGCCTCCGCGGCGTCGAGCAGCGACTTGCCGACGGCGGCGACCGGCTCGTGGGCCGCGAGCGGCGCGACGGCGTCCGGTCGGGCCTCGTCCGAGAGGGCGTCCGCGAGGCGCTGGGCGACGGTGTCGGCCTCGTCGCCGTCGAGAATCGTCAGCTCCTCGGTCTCTATCTGCAGTTCGCCGCGGCGGCGCTCGACCTCGCCGTCGATGCGGACGTAGTCGCCCACTTCGACTTCGGGGTACGCACGGACGCCGGCCTCGACGAAGGCCGCGCAGTCGGCGATAGCCGTCTCGTCGCGGAGTTCGAACACCGTCGGGCCGCCGGTCTGGCGGACGCTGGCGATTTCGCCCTCGACGCGAATCACGTCGCCGACGCGGTCGTCGATGCTGCCGAGGGTCACGCGCTCCGCCTCGTCGGCGTCGGCGTCAACCTCGGTCTCGGCTTCCTGCTCGGCGTCGGTGTCGTCCTGCTCGGGCTCCGACTCGGACTCGGGTTCGCTCTCCGGTTCCGCCGGTTCCGCTTCGACGTCCTGCTCGGACTCGCCGTTGGCGGCGATGTCGTCGACGACGTCCCCGGCGGTCGGCGCGCGGTCCTCGTCTCCGGCGTCGGACTCGGACTCGGACGCGGCGTCCTGTTCGGGCTCGGGCTCGGGTTCGGCTTCCTGTTCTGGCTCCGGTTCGGTTTCGACCGTCTCGGACGACGTGCTCGCGCCGGCTGGCTTCGCGGTCTTGCCCGTCTTCGGGCGCGTCTTGACGGCCGTCGGGCCGTCGCTTTCGGCTTCCTGCTCGACGGGCTGGCCGTCGGCGTCGCCGTCGGGGTCGTGGATGCGAGCGCCGCGGAACTCCGAGTCGGACTGGCGAATCGACCAGCCGAGGTCGATGTTGCCGTTGTCACGGACGTTCTTCACCTGAACGAACACCTCGTCGCCCGGCTCCCATTCGAGGGATTCGAGGCGGCGGTCGAGTTCGCTGCGGTGCAGTAATCCGGTCACGTTCGAAGCGAGGTCGACGAAGACACCGAAGTCGGCGTACCCGTCGACGGTGCCTTTGTAAAATCGGCCGGGGACGAGCTGGTGGGGGCTATTGCCCCGGAATTCGAACCAGACGTCCTCCTCGTGCGTAATCCAATCCATTGCGTTGAGCAAACAACCCCTAACTAAAACGATTGTCGAAAAACGCTCAGGGGAGAGTGGCTCGTGTGCGGGCGGGAAACCGCCGCTCCGTCGGTCGAAACGCGGGAATTCGAGGCGAGGTTCGGCTCAGACGAGCGCGAGCGCCGCGGCGAGTTCCGAGAGGGCGCGGAAGCCGCCGAAGGCGTAGCCGAAGACCACGCCGGCGGGGACGGCCGCGGCGAGCGCCGCCTTCGGAACCGTCGTCTGATGGACCTCGCTGATGCCGACGACGAGGAGCACCGCGCCGTAGACGGCGCACAGCGCGCGGACGCCGGGAATCGGGAGGCTGGCGAAGGCGCACGGCGCGGCGGCGTAGGCGATGACCTGCACCGTCTCGCTCACCCCCGCGCGGCGGGACAAAAGCGGGATGAGAAGGGCCGTCTGGATGGCCGCCGTCAGGTGGAGGAGCGCCGGCGCGACGAACAGCGCGACGACGAGCAGGGCGACGAGCGCCGAGACGAGCGGGCCGCCCTCGATGGCCGGAATCGTCGCCGGCTCGAAGGCGAACCCGAGGCCCTGATAGGCGAGTGCCACCGCGATGGCGAACACGAGGCCGGGCGCTTGGTCGCCGGGGGCGACGCCGTCGCGGAAGAACTGGCGGGGGCGAACGACCACAGCGACCCACGCGCGGAGGATGCCGGTCAGCCCGCGGTCGCGGCCCTCGCGTGGGGTTTCGACCCAAGTAGTCACGCTAGCCTCTAGTCCCGCCGGAGGGTATGACAGTTCCGGCACCGCGCCTCGTAGGACTCCTCCGCGCCGACGAGGATAGTGGGGTCGTCTACGTGCGCGGGCTCGCCGTCGATGAGTCGCTGGTTCCGTGTGGCCGGCTCGCCGCAGACGGTGCAGATGGCCTGCAGCTTGTCGACGTACTCGGCGAGCGCCATCAGTTGGGGAAGCGGGTCGAACGGTTCGGCGCGGAACGTCTGGTCGGTCCCGGAGACGACGACGCGCTTGCCGTCGGCGGCCAGCGCCTCGCACACGTCGACCAGTTCGGCCGAGAAGAAGTTGGCCTCGTCGATGGCCACCACGTCCTCGCCGTTGAGTTCCTCGGCGATTTGCCAGACGCCCTCGCCCTCGGAGGGGACGACGCTCGCCTCCCACGAACGACCGGCGTGAGAGCCGACCGTCGTCTCGCCGTAGCGGTCGTCGAGCTGGGGTTTGAACACCGAAATCTCCTGACCCGCGATTTCGGCCCGGCGGAGGCGTCGGAGGAGCTCCTCCGTCTTCCCCGAGAACATAGAGCCGGAGATGACCTCTATCCATCCGCTCTGCGTGATGGCGTGCATATCCTGACTGGGGGACGAGGAGGGTCAAAACGATTGTTCATCTGCCGCGACGGTCGGGAGTCGAGACGGGTCGGTCGACCGAACCCACGCCGCGTTCGAAACAGCGCGTGGCGACTGCTCAGTCGTCCGCGCCGACGTTCTCGCCGCTTTCGAACGTCGGCGGCTCGGGCTCGATGTTGGCGTAGACGACCGCGTCGCGGCCGAGTCGCTCGACCCGCTCGCGCAGGTCCTCGCTCACGAGGTCGTCGCCGTCGAACGACGAGGAGACGCGAGGGATGGCGACCTGATGGGGGAGCACCCACGAGTTCAGCGACCGGCAGACCGACCGGAGGTGTTCGAGGGCGGTCACGGGAAACGACCCGCCGGCGACGGCGAGGAGGCCCACGGTCTTCTCGCCGAACTCGTCGAAGCCGCAGTAGTCGAGGGCGTTCTTGAGGACGCCGGAGTACGAGCCGTGGTAGACCGGCGTGCCGAGGATGACCGCGTCCGCGCCGTCGACGACGCGGACGAGTTCGGCCGAATCGCCCTGCTCGTCGTAATCGGCGTCGAGCGGCGGGAGGTCGTACTCGCGGAGGTCCACGAGTTCCGTCGTACCGCCGGCGGCCGACGCGCCGGCGAGGGCATGTTCGAGCGCCAACCGGGTGTAGCTGTGGTCGCGGAGACTGCCGCAGATGGCGACCACGTGTGGCTGCGTCATACCCTGTATCTCCGAGAGCGCCGTGAAAATCTCGTCGGCCGCAGTCGAGCGTGTCGGACGGGCACAACACACAGGAACCCGGACCGCGAAAACCAACCGTGAACGTCGTCTTCCACGTCTCCAGCGCCGACCTCGGCGACTGGCGGCACGCCATCCGCAACGTCCGAAACCTGCTCGACGACGAGACGGTCGAGACAGACGAGGTCACGCTTCTCGCAAACGGCGACGCGGCGCTGTTGTTCCTCGCCGACTCGCCCGTCCGCGACCGCCTCGACCCGCTGTTCGAGGCCGGCGTTCGCTGTTGCGCCTGTCGAAACTCGCTCGACGGCCGCGGGTTTGACGCCGACCAACTGGCCGACGGCGTCGAGGTCGTTCCCTCGGGCGTCGGCGAGCTCGTGGCGCGACAGGCGGCGGGCGACGCCTACCTGAAGGTACCGTAGGCGTCGGCGCGCGTCACCCCGAACCGACGAACTCCCGGAGCACCGTCGCCTCGGCCTTTCGGAGTAGCTCGCCGGCCGTGCTCGTCGAGCAGTCGAGCGCGTTCGCCACGTCCGCGACCGACCCCTCGCGAGGGATTTCGTAGTAGCCGGCCGACACCGCGGTCTCCAGCGCGGCCCGCTGTCGGTCGGTGAGCTGCGAGGGGGCCCGCCGCCGGTCGAAGGGCTTCACGCGCTCGACCGTGAGGTCGCCGAGCGCCGCGATGTCGTCGTAAAACGCGCTGAGCGCCGACACCTCGCCGACAGCCTCGAACCGGACGGAGCCGGTGGCGTGGAACACCACCGGCGGGAGGAATATCACTCGAGCGTCGGCGATGACCCCGAGAAGCGGGTCCGCGAACTCGTAGTCGCGCTGGTGGAGGAAGCCGTAGGTCCCCTCAGCTCCCTCGACGAAGTGCGCCCGAACGAGCGAATCGACGTCCGAAACGAGCGCGTCGGCCGCGTCTCGGTCGCCGTCGAACCAGAACAGCGTCGTCGCGTCGGCCGTCGGACTCCACATCAACAGCTCCGCCCGGTCGACCGGCGAGTCGCGCATCATCCCGCGCTGGAGCGGGTGGACCAGCCGGTCCGGGTAGTCGACCGAGAACTGGGCGTGTTTCATTCCGTTTCGAACGACCGTTTTTCGGTCCGGTATATCAAACGCAGTGGTGCGATTCGGCGGCGGCGGTCGGCTCCGACGAGCCGTCCGAAGCGTCCGGGTCGAGCGACCCCGCGGCGCGGCGTTGTTCGTCCAGCACGCCGGGGGCGCTCCGGAGGAGCGTCCGGAGGTGGTCTGCGCCGCGCACCTCTCGAAGCCGCGCGCCTGGTACCTCCGGTTCGAGGCGTCTCGCGCCGGCTATCGAGACGTTCGTGTCGGCGTCGCCGTGCCACAGAGACACGCCGGCCTCGATGTCGTCGAAAGGAATCCCCCACGGCGCGGCCGCGGCCCGGAAGTCGCAGAGTACGCCCCGCCGCGAGCGACTGACCGACGCCGCGAAGTCGTCTCGAACCACCGCGGCGACCCCGTCTGGAACTGCTCCGGTCGCGTCGTCGGCCGTGTACTGCGCGACGACGAGCGAGGGGTCGAGCCTCCCGGCGAGCCACGCCTGCCCGCGGAAGAGATAGCTGAGGAGCGCCGGCGCGTTCGTCGCCAGCCACGACAGGAGCCGTTGCGTTCGGGGCGTCTCCTCGCTCGCTGCCGGTGGAACCGCCCCCGCGACGACGCTTACGTGCCGAACCCTGTCCGGCCGCGCCGCCGCGACAGCCAGCGCGTCGCGGCTCCCGCCGGAGAACGCGACCAGCCCCGCCGACTGCGCGCCGATGTCGTCGAGAAGCGCGTCGAAGAACTCCGCGGGTGCAGGTGTCGCGGGTCGCTGGCTCGGGCCGTCCGATTCTTCGGGTGTCGGGCGCGGCGACGACAACCCGTAGCCGGGTCTATCGGGCGCGAGGACTCTGATTCCGCGTTCCTCGGCCGACGCGTCGAACAGTGCCCCGAGCAGGCGCGACCCCGGCGCGCCGTGGAGAAACACGACCGGGATGCCGTCGGAATCGCCGTACTCGGCGTAGGCGAGTCGCCGCCCGCCGTCCAGCGTGAGGGTCTTTGCTTCGGCGGACTCCGCGGCTTCGCGAGGGTCGAACGACGACGCGTCGCGTGTTGCCATCGACTGTACGTAGTCGGAGACGAGGAGTGCGACTGGTGCCGGACTAGTGCGGTGGGATAACTACGAGCGGCGAAACAAGCGCGGCGAGAACCACCGGCGGAGCGCGAACTACTTCGCCAGCGAGACGCGGACGCCGTCGTCGCTCTCCGCGACATCGACTAACCCGTCGGATTCGAGGTCGTCCACGAGGCCGCGGAGCCACTCCGTACCCGTGTCGCCGCCGTAGTCGACGCGGACCCGCGGCCCCAACTCCGAGAGGCCGAGTTCGTCGTACTCGCCGAGCACTCTGACGACCCGACCGCGGAACTGCCGCCGACTCCCTTCGAAACTCGGCTGGGTCGGCACGTCGGGCGCGGTGAAGTCGCCCGTCTCGTAGGCGTGACAGAACCGCCGCCACGGACAGCCGGACTCGTCGCAGGACGGCGTCTTCCCGCAGGCGACCCCGCCGAGTTCCATGATGGCGTTGTTCCAGACGCGGGACTCGCCGTCGGGCATGAGTTCCGAGGCGGCGGCCTCGAAGGCCGCGTCGTCGTCGGGGACCGCGAAGGCGCGGTGCAGCACCCGCTTGACGTTGGTATCGACCACCGCGTCGCCGTTGTTGAACGCGAAGGAGGCGACCGCGTTGGCGGTGTAGGGGCCGACGCCCATCAGCTCCGAGAGGCCGTCGGGCGTCCGTGGGAACTCGCCGCCGTGGTCTTCTT
This sequence comes from Haloferax prahovense DSM 18310, assembly GCF_000336815.1. GTDB lineage: Archaea > Halobacteriota > Halobacteria > Halobacteriales > Haloferacaceae > Haloferax > Haloferax prahovense. The sequence goes on along the minus strand of NZ_AOLG01000046.1, from coordinate 20,678 downwards.
CGACCTGCCGGGCGGCCTCGTGGAGGTACTTCGCGCGGTTGTTGTACCCCAGTCGGTGGTTCGTCCAGAAGCCCACCACGTCGGCGCGGTCGGCCGCCGCGAGGTCGGCCGTCGTCGGCCACTCGTCGAGGAACGCCTCCCACGCCTCGACCACGCGGCCGAGTTGGGTCTGCTGGCTCATCACCTCGGAGACGAGAATCTCGTAGGGGTCGTCGGTGCGCCGCCACGGGAAGTCCCGGTGGTCGGCCTCGTACCACTCGGTGAGCGCGGACTGGACTGCTTCGCGGTCGAGGTCGGCGGGGAGTTCGGACGGCGCGTCGCTCATCGCCCCGGCTTGGGACGGCCCGCGTTTAGCCGTGGCGATGCCGAACGGTTATCAGACGACCGCGTTTACGAGGTCCACTTCGTACGTGGTTCCCTCGTACTCGACGAGCGGGGGACCGTGGCCGGTCGCCCGATTCTCCGATATCTCGTATAGCCGGTCTTTGAGCGCGGCGAAGTCGTCGGAGAGCGGTTCGCACTCGTCTACCTCTCCCTCGATTGCGCGTTCGAACACCGCGCGCTCGGCGTCGGAGAGGTCGTCGAGCGGAACGACGAGTTCCTCGTGAACGAAGGCGGCGAACGTCGCCCGGTCTTCGCCGACCTGTTCGAGCGTGTATCTGAAGGTCTCCTCTTCGACGGTTCGCGTCTCGCCGACGGTCACCTCGAACGGTCGCCCATCGTAGCGTACCCAGACGGTTCCGGCGTCGATGAGTCGAGAGTCGGCACCGTCGGGATAGACGTACGCGTATCCGCCGACCGAGAATCCTCGCGGGCCGTCGCCGTTCTCGAAATTCTCGCTCGGATACGCGGCGAGGAACGCCTCGCGGTCGGCCTTCGGGAGTTCGGCGAAGTCGAAGACGGTCGCCCCGGTCGGCGGCGACTCGTTTCGGTCGTATTCGATTCCGACCTCGCGGGCGGTGCGTTCTCGCGTCTCGGTTCGCTCGCGTTCGACGCGGTAGTACGCGCCGTCGTGTTCGACGTAGTCGCCCGAATCGAGCGGGAGATGGCGGTACGTACTGTACGTAGCTTCCCCCTCGTTGGCCGCAGTTGCGACGAGATTCGACACCGTGTCTGCGTGCTCGTGGAAGTCCTGCGTCACGGTATCGACCAGTTCGGGGTCGGAGAGTGCCGTCGCTTCGAGCGAGTAACTGGAGGGACAGCTACTGCCGGCTAATCCACCGCCGAGACAGCCCGAGAGAAGGGCCGAACCGGCCACGAGGCCGCCGAGGAAGGACCGTCGAGAGAGTTCCGGGGACATGCGCGGAAATTGCCGAATCACCAGTAAGTGTCTTCTGTCGGGGACCGCCGACCGACCGGCGGGACGCACAGCGAACAGCTACCGCGGTCGAAACGCGTATCCCCGTGACGACCCCATCGCCGGGCGATGACGCTCGACGAACTCACAGACGACGTTGACGCGGCCTACGGAGACCTCGGCGACAGCCTCGACGTGTCGCTCGACCGCGAGACGCGACACGAACTCGCCATGCTCGTCGCCCTGTTCGACCCCGACGACGCCGACGAACTCGTCCGCCGGGCGGTCCACGCGCTGTTCCAGTCGGAACTCGACCGCGGACAGCTCGACTTCCACCTCCGGCAGGGCTACGACGTGACCTACGACGAGTACCTCGCGGGGATGACCTACGAGGAGATGACCGGGCAGTCGCAGGCCCCGCCGCGGGACGACGTGCGCCGCTACCAGATGTAACCGCGGTCGAGACGGGACGGCTCGACTCAGACGATTTCGGCCTCGATTTCGACGCCGTCGATGCGGCGGTAGCGGTGGGAGCCGTCGTCGCCGTCGCGGACGACCTCGAACGCCCGGAGGAGCACCACCAGTCGCTCCTCGCCGAGGTTGGCGCGGAGGACGACGCCCTCACCGGTGACGACCACGTACGGCGGAGACGCGACGGGCGGCGCGGCCATCGGTCGGCCGGTGGCCGTCACCGCGTCGGCGAGCGCCCGCGGCAGTCGAGAGAGCGCGCCGGAGCCGTCGAGCGCGCGCCTGAACGGCGGCATGACGCGCTCGCGGTCCGCCACCGAATCGCCGTCCCACTCCGCGGCGACGGCGGTGGCGCACTGGCCGACGACGGTCAACAGTCGCTCGTGTTCGTCGCGGAGCACGCGAGCGGCCTCCTCGGCGAGTCCGTCGTGAGATGTCACGTCAGTCACGAGCCGTGGTGGGTCGTCGCCGTATAAAAACCTCCGCGAGTACGCCCGTCACTTCCCGGACGCTTTTTGCCGGCGCGGGCCGCCAGTACGCACATGGAACTCGCCGCCATCGAGGAACTCATCGAATCGAACATCGAGGACGCCGACGCGACAGTCTCGCGGCCGCGAACGGTCGACGAGAACCACGAGGACGACCACTACGCCGCCGTCGTCGTCTCGCCCGCCTTCGAGGGGAAGTCGTTGGTCAAGCAGCACCAACTCGTCTACGACGCCCTCGGCGACCACATGACGACGGACATCCACGCGATGGAACTGAAGACGTACACGCCCGAGGAGTACGCAGCGCTGGAGGAGTGAACGAACCACCGCGACCGACGTACTGAGAACGGCGACCGGACCGAAAAGAGACCGACCCGCCTGAACCCGACTGAACCCGAACGGCCCGCTCAGAGGTTCGCTTCCGGCGCGTCGAGGTCGGCCGATTCTAACGACCGGTTCTGGAGCGTCTCGCCGGTGGTCGCGTCGAACAGGTGAACCGCGTCCTCGGGGATGCGGGCGACGACCGACTCGCCGGCTTCGACTCGGCGCATGCCGCCGACGGTGGCGACGAAGCGGCGCTCGCCGCCGAGTTCGAGGTAGACAGCGTTCTCGTTACCCATCGGTTCGACCACGTCGACGGTCGTCTCGTAGGCGTGGTCCGCGGCCGCGTCGTCGATGACTTCGACGTCCTCGGGGCGGATACCGAGGGTGACGCGCTCCGAGCCCTCGACCGCCTCCGCGGACTTCGCCGAGAGTTCGTACGAAAAGGCGTCGCCGACGAGTTCGTCGCCCTGGACGTCCATCTCGAAGAAGTTCATCGACGGCTCGCCGATGAAGCCCGCGACGAAGCGGTTCGCCGGACGGTGGTACGCCTCCAGCGGCGTGGCGACCTGCTGGAGTTCGCCGTCGTTGAGGATGGCGATTCGGTCGCCCATCGTCATCGCCTCCGTCTGGTCGTGAGTGACGTAGACGGTGGTGACGCCGAGGTCCTCCTGCAGGCGCTGGAGCTCCGTCCGCATCTGCGAGCGAAGTTTGGCGTCCAGGTTGGACAGCGGCTCGTCCATCAGGAACACCTCGGGGTCGCGCACGATGGCGCGCCCGAGGGCGACCCGCTGTTGCTGGCCGCCGGAGAGTTCGCCGGGCTTGCGGTCGAGCAGGTCGGCGATGCCGAGCATGGACGACGTCTCCTCGACGAGTTCGTCGATGTCGGCGTCGCCCATGTCAGTCGACTCCTCCAGCCCGAAGCGCATGTTCCCGCGGACGGTCATGTGCGGGTACAGCGCGTACGACTGGAACACCATCGCGATGTCCCGGTCGCGCGGCGGGCGGTTGTCCATCCGGTCGTCGCCGAGTCGAATCTCGCCCTCGGAGACGGTTTCCAGCCCCGCAATCATGCGGAGCGTGGTCGATTTCCCGCACCCCGAGGGACCGACGAGGACGAGGAACTCGCCGTCCTCGATGGTCACGGAGGCGTCGTCGACGGCGACGACTTTGGAGCCGCCGTCGTCGAAGAACTTCGATACGTGGTCGAGCGTGAGGTCAGCCATGGGTCTGTGTGCGTGTCGTGGTGGTCGTCTGCGATGCGACGAGGGAGGTGCGACGGGAGCGGCGGAAGCCGACCGCGCCGCGTGCGAGTCGGCTCATGTGCCGCCCGCGACCCCCTTCGCGAACTTGTCCCCGAACAGGACGTAGACGAGCAACGTCGGCAGGGCGGCGACGAACGCGCCGGCCATCTGCGTGTTGAACGTCTGGATGATGCCGCCGGTCAGTTCGTTGAGCGCGATGGTCGCCACCGCCGCGGGGCCGGACCCCGAGGGGATGATGATGAGCGCGAACAGCAGGTCGTTCCAGACCTGCGTGAACTGGTAGATGAGCGTCACCGCGAACATCGGCATCGAAAGCGGGAGCACGATGCGGCGGTAGACGGTGAACGCGCCCGCGCCGTCGAGGCGAGCGGCCTCCAGCATCTCCGTCGAGAGCTTCTTGTAGTAGCCTCGGAACAGCAGCGTCGTGATGGGAATCCCGTACGCCGTGTGGGTGATGATGAGGTTGATGATGCTCGCGTAGTGCGGGTGGGTGGCGAGTTCGACCGTCCCGAGGACGGGCACCTGCGCCGAGAACACCGTGATGTCGAGAAGCGGCGCGAGCAACTCCTGTGTGTCCACGATGGCCCAGAGCCGCGACAGCGGGATGAGCACCGCCTGGTACGGGATGAAGATACCCGCGATGAACAGCGCGACGACGCCGAGTTGGCCGCGCCACTCGAAGTTCGTGAGGCCGTACGCCGCGAAGCTGCCGAACAGCGCCGACAGCACCGTCGCCGGCACGGCCAGCATGATGCTGTTGAGGATAGCCGACGACAGCGTGTCGATGGCGACGCCGAACGGTTCGAGCGTGAAGCCCTCGACCGTCGGCGGCACGAACGGCGGCGACGTGGCGAACTCGGCTTCGGTCTTCAGCGCGGTCATCAGCCCCGATTCGAGGGGCGACAGGTAGAACACCACCAGTCCGACGAGCGTCGCGTAGAGGGCGACGCGCAGCGGGTCGATGGCTTCGAGGTCGACGCCGACTCGCTCTGCGAGGTCGTCGCGGACGCTCATAGTTCACCCCGCCGGTACTCGCCGTAGAGGTACGGCGCGACCACGGTCAGCGCGACGACGAAGAGCACCACGGCGATTGCGGAGCCGTAGGCCCACTCGTTGGCCGAGAAGGCCTGTCGGTACATCATCGTCGAGAGGATGTCCGCTGTCGGGCCCGGGTTGCTCCCGAACAGGACGTACAGGAAGTCGAACGCCTTGAGCGCGAACACCATGAGGACGACCGCGGCGCTCACCGTCGAGGCGCGGAGTTGCGGCAGGATGACCCGCCGGTACATCCGGAGGATGGAGGCCCCGTCGACCCGCGCGGCCTCGTACTGGTCGTTCGGAATCGCGCGTAGACCGGCGAGGTAGACGACCATCGCGTAGCCGCTGAACTGCCAGAGCAGCGCGAAGATGACGGCGAACAGCTTGAAGTAGAACGTGTCGGGGACGAGCGGTATCGCCCCGAGTGCGCCCGTGTCGATGCTGCCGGTGAGCCACTTCGACGCGACGAAGTCGAGGCCGATTCCCCGCAGGAACGCGTTGATGAGCCCCGAGTCGAAGTTGTACATCCACCGCCAGAACACCGCCGTCACGACGAACGACAGGCTGAACGGCAGGAGGTAGACGGTGCGGAACCAGTTTTCGAACCGGATGCCGCGGTCGACGAGGATGGCGAGGCCGAGCCCCCCGGCCAGCGAGAGGCCGGTAAACGAGATGAGGAGCACGAACGTGTTCCGGGTGGCGATCCAGAACTGGCCGTCCGAGAAGGCCCGCCGGTACATCTCCAGGTCGAACGTCGAGGGGTCGTACGTCGGCAGTGTGAGCCCGCCGAAGTCGGTGAGGGAGATGACGATGTTCCAGCTGATAGCGCCGTAGACGAAAAAGCCCATCAGCAGGAACGGCGGGAGCCAAAACGGCGCGGAGCGGACCGCGTCGCTCTCGCGGAGCGACGACAGCGCCGACCCGACGTCGGAGTCGCCCCCGGCCGTTTCGCTCCCCGCGGCGGCCGTCCCGCCGTCGGTTCGAACCGGCGGACCGCCGTCTCGCAGACGGTCCAGGAGTCGCTTGAGGATGTGAGTTGACATAATCGGAAATGGGGGAGTGCTCCCTTACTGGAACGCCGACTGCACGGCGCTGTAGGCCGCCTCCACGTCGTAGTTGGAGATGAACGAGGCCATCGCGTCCTCGAACGCGGTGAGCGCGTCGGGGGCGACCGCGAGGCCGTGCTGAATCGAAAGCGGCTGGGCCTCGGAGTTGGAGAAGTCGTCCATCTGGTTCTGGAGGAACGGTCCGAAGGCGTCCTGCGGCACGTCGGTGCGCGGCGGGATGGAGCCCTTCTTGGGGTTGAACCGCTCTTGGGCGTCGACCGAGCCGACGTAGCGGAGGAACGCCTTCGTCGCCTCGGGCGACGGGTTGTTCGTCGGCATCGGGAACGAGTCCATGTTGAGCGAGTAGAGTCCCTCGGTACCCGGGAACGGGACGTGGTCCCAGTTGGACTCGTACTCGAAGCCGTCCTGCCCGCGGTACATGCCCGCAGCCCAGTCGCCCTGGTGGAAGAACGCCGCGTCGCCCTCGATAATCTTCGAGTTGGCGTCCTGCCACGAGATGGAGCCGGCGTCGTTCGGGTAGTACTCGGAGTACTGCTTGACGATGTCGAGCGAGTCGCGGACGGCGTCCGCGTTGGCCTCGACGTTACCCGCGGTCACGTCGGCGTACACGTCCGCGCCGTACTCGCCGAGGAGCACCTGCGCCCAGAGCTGGCCGGTCGACCACGCGGAGTTCGTCTGCTGGGCCATCCCGACGTAGCCCGCCTCGTCGACGGTCGCCATCGCGTCCACGAGGGCGCTCGGCGAGTCGATGCTCGCGGGGTCGACGCCCGCGTCCTCGACGACCTCGACGTTGTAAAAGAGGTTGTTGAGGCGGTGGATGTTCAGCGGGACCGAAACGTAGTTGCCCGCCGGTTGCGCCGCCTCCTGGGGGCCGTCGAGGTAGGCGTTCTTCATGTCGTTGTGTCCCCAGACGGACTCCTCGATATCCTCCAGTTTGTCGGCGTCCGTGAAGGGCTGGAGGTTCGCGCCGGGCCACGCCTGCCACGAGCTCGGCGGGTCGTTGTTCAGGATGCGCTTTTTGATGACCGCGCGGAGGTTCTGTCCCGCGCCGCCCGCGACGGGGTTCTCCGTGAGTTCGATGTCGGGGTGCTGCTCTTCGAAGCCCTCGAACAGCGCCTGAACCGCCGCGCCGCCGTCGCCGCCGGTCCACCAGTGCTGCACTTCGAGCGCGTTGTACTCCGTCGAAGAGTCGGAGTCGTCACCGCTCGTCTCCTCGGTGCTCTCGGAGTCGCCGGAACTCTCCGTGGACTCCGTCGTCGACTCTCCGCCGCCGGTACAGCCCGCGAGGAACGTCGCGGTTCCGGCACCGCCGGCGAGTTTGAGATACGTGCGTCGGGAAACGTCGTCCGAATCAGGTGTGTCAGTCATGATTGTTGGTCCGTGACAAGTCCAGACAATGAATTTTACACGATTTACTTAAGACTTTCCAAATCAACAATTCGAAATCGAGTAAATTTTTTTGTCATCAAGGAACTGTCTGGTTAGAATCGGAAGACTGCACCCAGTCACGAGACCAATTAATAAGTATTTAAACATGAGTAAATTTTCATGAACGAGGGGCAGACACACGGACCAATGGATTTTACCCCCTGCCAAAACGACCCCCGAACCATGGGCGACGATGATTATCGAATCGAGCGGGACAGTCTCGGCGAGATGGAAGTTCCTGTCGACGCCTACTGGGGCGCACAGACCCAGCGCTGTCTNCCCCCTGCCAAAACGACCCCCGAACCATGGGCGACGATGATTATCGAATCGAGCGGGACAGTCTCGGCGAGATGGAAGTTCCTGTCGACGCCTACTGGGGCGCACAGACCCAGCGGGCGGTCGAGAACTTCCCTATCTCCGGTATCACCTTCGGGCGGCGCTTCGTCCGCGCGCTCGGCGTGGTGAAGAAGGCCGCCGCGCAGGCTAACCGCGACCTCGGCATGATAGACGAGGACGTCGCGGCCGCCATCGTCGAGGCCGCCGACGAGGTCATCGCCGGCGAACTCGACGACCAGTTCCCCGTGGACGTGTTCCAGACCGGCTCCGGGACCTCCTCGAACATGAACGCCAACGAGGTCATCGCCAACCGCGCCGCGGAGATTATGGGCGAGGGCATCGGCGACCGCGTCGTCCACCCGAACGACCACGTCAACTACGGACAGTCCTCGAACGACGTGATTCCGACGGCCATGCACGTCGCGTCCCTCGAAGCCGTCGAGAAGGACCTCCTCCCCGCGCTGGAGACGCTGGCCGAGGCGCTCGGCGACAAGGAAGACGAGTTCGACGGCGTCGTCAAGACCGGTCGCACCCACCTGCAGGACGCCACGCCCGTCCGCCTCGGACAGGAGTTCGGCGGCTACCGCACGCAGGTCGAAAAGGGCATCCGCCGCGTCGAGAACGTCCGTGAACACCTCGGCGAACTCGCGCTCGGCGGCACCGCGGTCGGCACGGGGCTGAACACGCACCCCGAGTTCCCGGCGAAGGCCGCAGAGTACATGTCCGAGGAGACCGGCGTCGAGTTCCGCGAGGCCGACAACCACTTCGAGGCGCAGGCGGCCCACGACGCGATGAGTGAGGCCCACGGCGCGCTCCGCACGGTCGCCGGCTCCCTCAACAAAATCGCCAACGACCTCCGCCTGCTCGCGTCCGGCCCGCGCAACGGGCTCGGCGAACTCGAACAGCCGGAGAACCAGCCCGGCTCCTCCATCATGCCCGGCAAAATCAACCCGGTCGTCGCGGAGGCCGTCAATCAGGTCCACAAGCAGGTCGTCGGCAACGACGCCGCCGTCTCCGCCGGTGCCGCCGAGGGCCAAATCGACCTCAACCTCTATAAGCCCGTCCTCGCGCACAACTTCCTCGAATCGGCGAAGCTGCTGGCGAACTCCTCCGAGGTGTTCGCCGAGCGGTTCGTCGCCAAGCTCGAAGCCAACGAGGAACACTGCGAGACGCGGGTCGAACAGTCGATGGCGCTGGCGACGGCGCTCAACCCCGCAATCGGCTACGACAAGGCCTCGAAGGTCGCCAAGAAGGCGCTCGCGGACGGCAAGAGCGTCCGGCAGGTCGCCGTCGACGAAGGCTACCTCACCGAGGCGGAAGCCGACGAGGTGCTCGACCCCGAGAAGATGACCCACCGCGGCATCCTCGGCGACGACTGAGTCCGGCCGAGAAAAAGCAGTCCACTTTTTGATACGTCGGGGCGGGCGGGTGGACGCCCCGATTCGAGGCGCGCGCTCGACGATTTCAGTCGGTTCAGTCGTAGAGACCGTTATATTTACTCGGCTCGCGGTAGCAATCGCACTCCGGCACCGCCGTGACAGTCACCCCCGAGTGAAGAACTGTCACGAAATCTCAAAAATCGGTATTTTGAAGCCTGATTTTGACGATTATACCAGTATGGCCGGACTGCAAGAGCAGCGGGCCCGCGGGCGAGACATGTTGGAGTGTCGAGGTTGTGGGGCCGTATTCCCGGAGGGACGAGCGACGAACGACGGGTGGACGTACGTCTGTCCCGAGTGTGAACAGGTCGAAGGTATCGGCGAGGGGCTTCGTCGCCTCTGACGGCAGACTGAATCCTTTTTTACTCCCCCCGAACGCAGGGAGTAGCAATGACCGACTACGACTACGACTACGAGGACCTCGGCCTCGTGGCTGGGCTGGAGATTCACCAGCAACTCGACACCGAGACGAAGCTGTTCTGCGGGTGTCCGACCGACCTCCGCGAGCCCGACGAGGCGGCGCGCACGTTCACGCGCTTCCTCCACCCGACCAAGAGCGAACTGGGCGAACTGGACGACGCCGCGCTCGAAGAGAGCCGCGTCGAACGCGAGTTCGAGTACCTCGCCTACGACTCGACCTGTCTGGTCGAAGAGGACGACGAGCCGCCGCACGAACTCGACCACGAGGCGCGCACGGTCGCCATGCAGATCGCCGAACTGCTCGACATGAACGTCGTCGACGAGGCGCACGTCATGCGCAAGCTCGTCATCGACGGCTCGAACACCTCGGGGTTCCAGCGCTCGTCGCTCATCGCGCAGGAAGGCGAAATTCAGACCAGCGAGGGCCCCGTCTCCGTCGTCGACCTCATGCTCGAAGAGGAGTCCGCCCAGCGGGTCGAAGAGCGCGACGACGGCGTCCTCTACAGCCTCGACCGCCTCGGCATCCCGCTCGTCGAAATCGGTACCGGGCCGGACATCTCCTCGCCCGAGCAGGCGCGCGAGGCGGCCCAGACCATCGGCATGCTCCTGCGCTCGACGGGCACGGTCAAACGCGGCCTCGGCACCATCCGGCAGGACGTGAACGTCTCCATCGCCGACGGCGCGCGCGTCGAAATCAAGGGCGTGCAGGCGCTCGACCAAATCGACGAAATCGTCCGCTTCGAGGTCGGCCGACAGGCCGAACTGGTCGAGATTCGCGACGAACTCCAGTCGCGGGACGCCTCGGTCGGCGACGTGGCCGACGTGACCGACGTGTTCGAGGACAGCGATTCGGGCGTCATCCGCGGCGCGCTGGACGCGGGCGGAAAGGTCACGGCCGTCCCCCTGTACGGCTTCGACGGCCTCGTCGGCCGCGAGCTGCAGCCGGACCGCCGCCTCGGTACCGAACTCTCCGACCACGCCAAGCGCCACGGCGCGGGCGGCATCTTCCACACCGACGAACTCCCGGCGTACGGCGTCACCGAGACCGAGGTCGAAGCGCTCCGCGAGGCGGTCGACGCCGGTCCCGAAGACGCGGTCGCCATCGTCGCCGACGACCCCGAGACGGCCGACCTCGCCATCGACGCGGTCGCCGAGCGCGCCGCCGTCGCCATCGAGGAGGTCCCCGAGGAGACCCGCGGCGCTAACGACGACGGGACGACGCGCTACCTCCGCCCGCTCCCCGGCGCGGCCCGGATGTACCCCGAGACGGACGTGCTCACCGTCGACCTCGACCCGAGCGACGTGGAGACGCCCGAACTCCTGACCGAGAAGGTCGACCGCTACCAAGACGAGTTCGGCCTCGACGCCGGCCTCGCGGAACAGGTCGCCTACGGCCGGAAGATGCCGCTGTTCGAAGAAGCGGTGGACGCCGGCATCGACGCGACGTTCGCGGCGGGCCTGCTCGAATCGACGCTGACCGAACTCCGCCGCGACGACGTGGCCGTCTCGGAACTCACCGACGACCACCTGCTCGCGGTCATGCACCTCGTCGAGGACGGCGACCTCGCCAAAGAGGGCGTCAACGACGTGCTCGCCACCATCGCCGAGGACCCGAGCCTCACGGCCGAGGAAGCCGTCGAGGAGGCCGGCCTCTCCGGCGTCTCCGAGGACGAGGTCCGCGAGGCCATCGCGGAGGTCGTCGAGCGCAACGCCGACCAGGTCGAAGAACAGGGCATGGGCGCGTTCTCCGCGCTCATGGGCGAGGCGATGGGCGCGCTCCGCGGCAAGGCCGACGGCGGCGTCGTCAGCGACGTGCTCCGCGAGGAGATTCAAAAGCGGGCCTGAACGCCGAGGCTTCGGACCGCATCCAATTTTCTCTCCGTTCTCACGACGCCGAGCGCCCGCCACCGCGGACGAACCGCCGCCAGACCCATCGACCCGCGTACTCGACGCCGGCCGCGACGAAGAGGAGGACCAACAGCGCCGGCCCGACGATGAGGAACATCCCGAGTGCGTCCGTCTCGCCGCGGACGTGGAGGAACGCCCACCAGACGAGTTCCGTCACGCCGAACAGGCCGACGAGCGGCGCGACCAGTCCCCGGCGAGCGAACAGCAGGGCTGCGACGACGACGAACCCGGCGAGCAGGAGGAACGAGAACCCGAAGAAGCCCGCCGCGGCCAGCGAGTCCTCGACGAAGCCCGAGGGGAACGCGTCGGTGGCGAGTCGCGCCGCGGTCCAGACGGCGAGCGTGGCGACGGCGTAGCCGCCGCCGAGGAGCGCGGGTATCAGGAAGCCACGGGCGCTCCGGGCGCGAGTCGCGTAGACGACGCCGACGGTGCCGAGCGCGGCGGCGACGGCGACGACGTGGGTGAGAAGCCAGTCGCCGAGCACCGGGTCGGGCGAACCGGGCATCTCACCGCACCTCGATTCGCGTCATCGACTCCTCGGCTATCGTGGCCAGTCGCTCGACGCGCTCGTCGGTCGAGGGGTGGGTCGAAAGCAGGTCCGAAACCGGGTCTTCGACCTCGACCTCGCCGTACACCCACAGCGGCGACAGGCCGAACTGCGGCCGGGCGGCCCGCTCTAACTTTCGCAGGGCCGACGCGAGCGCCATCGGCTTACCCGTCACCTCGGCGGCCCGCGCGTCGGCCGCGAACTCCCGCTTTCTCGACTGCGACCGAACGAACACGGTGAGTCCGAAGCCGAACAGGCCGACGAACTCGTCCAGTCGGAGGCGAAGCCGCCCGGCGAGCGTCTCGTGCCACGACCCCGGTTGGCCGCGAATCCACGCCGAGCCGAGGGCGACGCCCGTCGTCAGGAACGTCACCGGCGAGACGAACAGGTAGCCGACGCCGACGACCGTCTGGAGGACGCTCGCCACGAGCGACTGGACCAACCCGTCTTTCCGTTCGAGGTGCGCGAGTTCGTGCGCGAGCAGCGCCTCGAACTCGTCGGCGTCGAGGAGGCGAAACAGCGCGGCGTCGAGGACGACCACGTCGCGCCCCATCGGGTCGAGCGCCATCGCGTTCGGCGCGGAGAAACGCGCGAGCTTCAGCGTCGGCGGGTCGAGGTCCATCCGCTCGGCGAGGCGGTCGCGCAGGCGGTGGACCGACGGCGACTCTGCGGGTGACATGTCGCGTGCGTCGAGTTGGCTGAGCAGTCGCACCGTGCCGAAGCGGAAGCTCAGGTAGCCGAGGACGACGGCGACGACGACGCCGACCACGGCGGCGGTCAGGGGGTCCGGACGGAGCCGCCACAGCGTCACCACCGCGAACGCGCTGAGCGCGCTGAGCGAGAGGTAGAACGCGAGGACGACGACGCCGACGACGACCATCGGGAGGCGAGAGCGGCGCGGGGGCGATGCCATCTCGCGTGACGTTAGGGCGTCGGGTCGCAAAAGCTGTCTGGCGCGCCGGCGGAGCGGAGTCGTCGAACGCGGCCGAGCGACCGCGCCGCCCGGACCGCCGGCACCGCTAGTTTCTCCACGGGGGCGGCCGAAGAGGAGTCATGCAGTTCTTCGAGGATTTCGCGGTCGGCGACACCCACGAGTTCGGCGAGTACGACGTGACCGAATCGGAGATTCTGGAGTTCGCCGGGCGGTACGACCCGCAGTGGTTCCACACCGACCCCGAGCGCGCCGAATCAGAGTCGATGTACGGCGGCGTCATCGCCAGCGGCTGGCACACCACGGCGATGACGATGCGCCTGCTCGTGGACGGCTTCCTGGCCGACTCGGCGTCCCTCGGCGCGAAGGGCGTCGACGAACTCCGCTGGTGGAAACCGGTGTACCCGGGCGACACGCTCGTCGTGGAAACCGAAGTGCTGGAGACGACCGCCGAGACCGACGACCGAGGGCTCGTGGAGATTCGGACGACGACCCGCGCCGAGCGCGAGTCCGGAGAAGTCGAGGACGTCTGTTCGTTCGTGAGCTACGTGATGTTCGCCCGGCGAGACGGCGGCGAATAGCGCGGGGCGCGTCAGTTCTCGTCGTCGCGGAAGCGGTCCGGGTCGCGGACGGCCTCGGCGGCGCGGCGGAACACGCCCGTGAGCGTCGCGGCCTCGCGCTCGGTCGGGTGGGCGCGGCCGAGCAGTCGCCGCATCATCCGCGAGGTCTTGGTCCGCTTGTGCTCGCGGTAGTCCACGGCGTCGAGCAACTCGTCGAAGAAGCGGTAGACGACCTCGATTTCGGCCTCGGAGGCGCGCTCGCGCTCCACGTCGGGAAGCTGCGTCTCCTCGACGGTGAAGCGGCGAAGCTCGTACATGAGAATCGTCGCCGCCTGCCCGAGGTTGAGCACGGGGTAGCGGTCGTCGGCGGGGATGCAACAGACCTCGTCGAGCATCGCCAACTCCTCGTTGTCGAGGCCGGTCCCCTCGCGGCCGAAGACGAGCGCGGTCTTCGTCTCCACCGACTCGAGCGAGTCGGCGATTTCGACCGGCGTCTTGAACGGGTAGCGGATGTGCCGGGTGGAGTCCTCGTGGGAGACCGCGGTCGTCCCGATGGTGTGGAACTCCTCGACGACCTCCTTCAGGGTCGTCTCGGTGGCGTTCGGGAGCACGTCCTCGCGAGCGTGGCCGGCGAAGCCGTACGCCTCGCCGTCGGGGTCCAGCTCCGGCGGGTCGACGAGACGGAGGTCGTAGATGCCGAAGTTCTTCATCGCCCGCGCGATGGTGCCGACGTTTCCGGGCGTCTCGGGTTCGACGACGACGACGACGAACTCGCGGTTCCCGCCCGCACCGGCGTCTCGGTCGCCGCTCATTTGTTCGGGTAGTCCGTGTCGAGGTCGACGGCGTCGAGGTCGTCTTCGGTCAGGGGCGTCACGTCCTCGTCGTCGTCCGCGCCGGGACCGTAGTCGCGGAGGTTGATGCGCTCGCCCTCGACGAAGTTCTCCTCCAGCCGGCGCTGAATTTCGTTGGCGTCCGGCGGCGACGGGAGTTCGTCGGGGTCGGTGTCGACGTAGTCCAGTCCGCCGTAGCCGTCGGGGGCGCGACCGCCGTCCGCGAACCACTCGTGGAAGGCGTCGGCGAACACCGCGTCGCCGACGAGGTCGCGGCCGTCCTCCTCGCGGAACCAGTAGAGGAAGTCCGGCTCGTGGCGCTCGCAGAGGAGCACCTCCTCGCGGGGCTCGCCGTAGACGATAGACGCCTGTCGGCACTGCTGTATCCCCTCGTCGCCGTGGACCAGATAGCAGGCGTCGCACGGTTCCTCGACGAGCGAGACGAGGCGCATGAGTCGCTCCCGCGGGTCCTCGGGAATCTCGTCGAGCGGTTTGAACTCGCCCTCGTCGGTGAATATCTCGGACTCTTCGAACCGCCATCCGCGGAGTCCGACGCTGACCTTCGCCATGATCCGAGATAGCCGAGCGGCGGATAAAAATGGCGTGATGCCGGTCAGCCGTCCGCCAGAGACGGCGAGCCGCCACCGCGGGGGCGACTCGACGCGTCTTCCGCGACCGGTCGGCATATGTTCGTGTGGTCCAACCGGCGGGTATGCGAACCGTCGATGCGGCAGGACTCGAAATCGGCGACGACCACCCGCCGCGAATCATGGGTGTGCTGAACGTCTCCAAGGAGTCCCCGTACAAGCCGAGCGTGTTCAACGACCCGAGCGAGGCCGCCGAGTACGTCGACCGCGAACTCATCGACGAGGGGGCCGACATCGTCGACGTCGGCCTCGAATCGGCGAACAAGCGCCTCGACGTGCTGTCGGCCGAAGACGAACTCGACAGGCTCGACACGGCGCTTTCGGTCCTCGACAGCGTCTCCGGCGACGCCGTCTTCTCCATCGAGACGCGCTACCACGAGGTCGCCGAGGCGGCGCTCGACGGCGGCTTCGACATGGTCAACGACATCTGCGGCTTCGCCGACCCGGAGATGCCCCGCGTCTGCGAGGCGCACGACGCCGCCGTCGCCAAGATGGCGAGCCCGCCGGACCTCACCCGCCCCGGCGCGATAGCGGAGGTCGACGACATCTACGACGCCCTCGAACTGAACGGCTTCACCGACAAGACCATCGTGGACCCCGCCTTCGGCGGCTGGTCGGAGGCGAAGACGCTCGAACACGACCGCGAGACGTTCGACCGACTGCGGGAGTTCCGCGGCTACGGACACCCCATCTTGGTCTCCATCAACCGCAAGAACTTCCTCCGCGACGTGGCCGGCCGCTCGACCGAGGAGGCGCTGCCCGTCAGCCTCGCGGCCACGTCGATGGCGGTCGAACGCGGCGCGCACGTCGTCCGGACTCACGACGTCAGAGAGACCCGCGACGCCGCCCTCATCGGCCACGAGTTCAAGCGCCGCCGCATCCGCGAACCCGGCGACGTGTCGGTCGAGGAACTCGACGTGACGACCTCCGGCGAGGCCGCCAGACACCTCGACCGCGTCGGTGCGAACCGCGAAGTCGCCGCCGAGAGCGTCACGCGCGTCTTCGAACTGGAGGGGCTCGGGTCCGACGACCGGGAATCTCTCGCCGCCGCCGTCGGCGACGCGGGAGCCGTCTTGGCCGCCGGCGACACCGGGGCGCTTCTGGTCGGAAGTCCCGCCGCGCTCACTCGACTTTCGGACCTCGTCACGGATGCCTCAGACGCCCTCGAAGCCGCCTTAGAGACCGTCGAGCGGGCGACGAACTAACTGGTACGCTATCTCGTACCAGACCCGTCTATCCGTCTGACGTTCGGCAGACGTTGACCGTTCTACTAAGAGAAAACTTATACCATCCGACTCTAAAACGGTCCTGTGGACGCCGGAAGGGCACGCGGGTAGGGGTACACGAGTGCCATTCCGGCCCATACAGTTACATTCTGAGCGACAGCTACACCATGGATTTCACCACTTGGGAACCCGTCTACGAGCGGATTCTCGACGATTTCGGCTTCGACCGAGCCGGGGACGAGCGCGCCAGAGACGCGCTCGCGGACCTCGTGAGCCCCTTCGACCGCGACCGACTGGACTGGGCGGACGCGACCGTCGCCGTCTGCGGGGCGGCCCCGACGCTCGACGACGAACTCGACAGGCTCGACGCCCCCGACGTGGACGTGGTCGTCGCCGCCTCCACCGCCGCCGACGCAGTCCGAGCCGCCGGGTTCGACCTCGACCTGATGGTGACCGACCTCGACAAGAACCCCGAGACTGCGATCGAGCTAACGGAATCCGGCGTGCCCGTCGCGGCCCACGCCCACGGCGACAACCTCCCCGCGGTCCGCGAGTGGGTGCCGCGGTTCGACGCCGACAACGTCCTCGGGACGACGCAGGCGGCCCCGGTCGGCCCCGTCGTCAACTGGGGCGGCTTCACCGACGGCGACCGAGCGGCCTTCATCGCCGACGAACTCGGCGCGGGACGGCTCGTCTTCGTCGGCTGGGACTTCGACGACCCGAGCGTGGGGGCGATGAAAGCGCAGAAGCTCCGGTGGGCCGAGCGCCTGCTCCGGTGGCTCGAACGACGCCGCGGAGAGCGTCTTTCGGTTCTCGACGGCCGACGCGACGGCATCGACCCGCTCCCCTGAGAGCGGCGGTCCGCCGCGAGTCCGAGTTCCCGCCGTCGCGGCTCAGTCGGGCGGAGCGTCGCGCTCAGCGCGTGTTCTGCGGGTGAACGCCGGCCCCCTCGTCGGACCCGGACGGCACGCCCGCCGACTGCTCGACGACGCCGTCGAACAGGTCCGAATCGCACCCCTGACAGGTCGCCGAGACGCGTCGCTTCGTCCGCTCGCTGTCGGGCCGTGCCACCCGTTCGCTCTCGACCGCGACTGCACCGTCGCAGGTCGGGCACGTGGGGAGACACAACCGAAGAGCGCCGAGGACGCGGTTCCGGTCCGCCGTCGGCAACCGCCACCACTCGGGGTAGTACCGGCGGAACGTCGCGACGGCCGTGAGGTCGGCGACGAACGCGGCCCGGGAGGTCCACTGGCCGACGGTTCCGCGGTCGAGTCGCGCGAACAGTCCCCGCTCGTTCCACCCCATCTCGATTCTGTCTGGGTCGACGCCGAGGAGCGCCGCGAGCGCCTCGCGGTCGTGGTCCCGCCCGTCGGTTTCGAGCATGCGGGCACGCCAGTCCTCAGCGAACCGCGGCGACAGCGAGAGGTTGTCGTCCGCGTCGGTCGCGAAGACGCCCGCACCGTGTAGCGCGGCGGCGAGGTCGACGCGACCGTCGAGCGAGAGCGGCGGTGAGGGACGCGCCGACGGGAGCATCGGCGGCGACGGCGAGGCCGACGAGAGTTCGACGAACGCGAAGCCGAAGACGATCAGGGGCGGAAGCACACCGAGGAACACGCCGTAGGGAACCCAGACGAGCCACCCGAGCGTTCCGCAGACGAACGTCAAGAGGAGGAGCGGAAACACGAGCGGGGAGCGGAGACGCGGTTGTCGGACCGCGGAGTCAGGAAGGAGGCGATGCCCGGACATACCAGAACCGTGGGTTCGACGCGGTATAGGTATGAACCGGGTACACCAGATAGCAAGAACGTAAACGTGCTCCCGTCCCGGAATTCGGTCGATAACATCATATTACCCGAGACAGTCGCGCCGTCCCGAGGGTCGGCCACCGTACCATATCCATGCCAGCAGGCGTCCGAAAACGGGGCAGTGACGGCCGTTAGACGCGGTAGGATACCGTTTCCCGAGCCGTAGGCTGATTAAGTTCGTTCGAACGGACGGGTTAGGCGGCTTCGCTCTCGCGTCGGGGGTCGGACTGCCGCTACATTGACATAGCCGCCGTCCTGAGGCGCGGCTATGCAACTGCACTGGCACCGCCGGGACCTGCGAGTCGCGGACAACCGCGGCCTCGCGACGGCCGCCGAGGCCGGCCCCGTCGCCCCGCTTTTCGTCTTCGACCGGGACGTGCTCGACCACGCCGGCGCGCCCCGCGTCAGGTACTTACTCGACGCGCTCGCCGAACTCCGCGGCGCGTACCAAGAGCGCGGGAGCGACCTGCTCGTCGCCCGCGGCGACCCCCGAGCCGTCGTCCCGGCGGTCGCGGCGGCGCTCGACGCCGAGCGGGCCACCTGGGCAATCGATTACTCCGGACTCGCCCGCGAGCGCGACGCCGACGTGCGACTCGCCCTCGACGACGCCGGCGTCGCCCGCGAGCCGGTCCACGACGCCATCTTCCACCCGCCGGGGAGCATTACGACAAACGCGGGCGACACCTACTCCGTCTACACCTACTTCTGGAAGAAGTGGCGCGACCGCGACAAACCCGACCCCTATCCGGAACCGGACGCCGACGACCTCGCCGACGCCAACACGCTCGAAACCGCGGCGGAAGCGCTCGCTGACGCCGAGTTCGACGTCGCCGCCGGCGACCTGCCGACCATCTCGGACCTCGGCTTCGAGGAGCCGTCGGCATCGGTCCAGCCGGCGGGGACCGAGGCGGCCCGCGAGCGCCTCTCGGCGTTCTGTTCGGACGCCATCTACCGCTACGCCGACGACCGCGACTACCCGACGCGGGACGCCACGTCGCGGCTCTCGACGGACCTCAAGTTCGGGACCATCGGCATCCGCGAGGTGTACGCGGCGACCGCGGCGGCCCGCGAGGGCGTCGGCGGGGAGCGAGACGAGTCGGTCGAGGAGTTCCAGTCGCAGTTGGCGTGGCGGGAGTTCTACGCCCACGTCCTCCGGGAGCATCCGAACGTCGTCACGGAGAACTACAAGGAGTACGAAAACGACATCGCGTGGCGCGACGACGCCGATGAACTCGCGGCGTGGAAGGAGGGGAAGACCGGCTACCCCATCGTCGACGCCGGGATGCGACAGCTCCGCGAAGAGGCGTACATGCACAACCGCGTCCGGATGATCGTCGCGTCGTTCCTCACGAAGGACCTCCTGTGCGACTGGCGACACGGCTACGCGCACTTCCGCGAGCACCTCGCGGACCACGACACCGCAAACGACAACGGCGGCTGGCAGTGGGCCTCCTCGACCGGGACCGACGCCCAACCGTACTTCCGCATCTTCAACCCGATGACGCAGGGCGAGCGCTACGACCCCGACGGCGAGTACATCACGCGGTACGTCCCCGAGCTATCGGACGTGACGGCCAACACCATCCACGAGTGGCACGAGCTGACCGACCTCGAACGCGAGCGCCTCGCGCCCGACTATCCGGAACCCATCGTGGACCACTCCGAGCGCCGCGAGCGGGCGATTTCGATGTTCGAGGCCGCCCGCGGCGACGACTGACCGACGACCGAGCCCGTCCGCTGTTCTCCACCCTCGGTCGCCGCGGCGCGAACGACTTTCTCCCCGGAAACCGACTCCGCAAGCATGCAGGTCGCTATCATCCTCTACGACGGCTTCGACGAACTCGACGCCGTCGCGCCGTTCGAAGTGTTCCAGAACGCCGGCGCGGCCGGGGCCGACTGCGAGGCCCAACTCGTCGCGCTCTCCGACCGCGAGTTCGTGACCGCGAGCCACGGGATGCGCGTCGGCGTCGACGGCGTCCTCGACCCCGAGACCGACCGCCCGGACCTCCTCGTCGTCCCCGGCGGCGGCTGGAACTCTCGGGCCGCACAGAGCGCGTGGGCCGAAGCCGAGAAAGGCGAGATTCCGGACGCCATCGCGGCGCTCCACGAGGCCGGAACCACCGTCGCCGGCGTCTGTACCGGCGGCATGCTCCTCGCCCGCGCCGGCATCCTCGACGGCCGCCCCGCGGTCACCCACGGCGGCGCGCTCTCGGACCTCCGCAAGACGGCCGCGGAAGTCGTCTCCGCCCGCGTCGTCGACGACGGCGACGTGCTCACCGCGGGCGGCGTCACCTCCGGACTGGACCTGTCGTTACACGTCGTCGAACGGGAGTTCGGGTCGGACATCGCCGACGCCGTCTCGACCGAAATCGAGTACGAGCGCCGAGCTGACCCGTTCGACGGCTGACACGCTCGCGCGAAACGGAGTTTCTCGAATCGGGGAAATCGACCGACAGCGACCCGCACGGCGTGGTTTGTGCTAGCATACCTCTCCTCAAGTTTTAACAGGATTCCGCCCGACCCGTGATACGGAGGTTACACAGTATGAGCTACGAACTCGACCCGCTTCCGTACGAGTACGACGCCCTCGAACCGCACATCTCCGAGCAGGTGCTGACGTGGCATCACGACACCCACCATCAGGGCTACGTCAACGG
>NZ_AOLG01000045.1 GCF_000336815.1 Haloferax prahovense DSM 18310 | reverse complement strand
CTCCTACTACCACGACTACGGCCCGGCCCGCGGCGACTTCGTCTCCGCGTTCTTCGAGGTCGTCGACTGGGACGAACCCGCCGCCCGCTACGACCAAGCCGTCGAACTCTTCGAGTAGACCCGGTACATCCCGACTTTTCTTTCGGACGCGACGTCGCCAGCGGCGGCGCTCTCCGCGTCGAACCAAGTGCTGAGGGTCGTCTCTCGCGGGTACGGTCGCCTTCTCAGGACTGTCGGTCGCCGGCGGCCGCGTCATCGAACAGTTCCGCTCCGTCGAACGCCTCGTTCAGCTCGCAGACTCGGTCGTTCAGGGCGGCGAAATCCCGGCCGTCGGTGCCGCGGTCGAAGCTGGCCAAGATGCCGACGGGACGGTCGCCGAGAAACGTTCGGAACTGCTCGAACGAGTCGAATCCGCGGACGGTGTAGCCGTAGTCGGCGTAGTACAGCGTCTCGTAGGTGTCTCTCGTGATGTAGCCGAACCGTTCGTTGTCGATGAATCGGGAGATGTCGAGGCATTCGAGCGCGTCCGAGACGTCCGCCCGGAGATAGAGGTGTTCGTAGCCGTGGTGGTCGAAGACCCAGAGGTCTCGGAGGTCGTCCCCACCGAAGTCTCGGAAGGTCTCAACCAGTCGTGCAGCGGCGTCGCTCATCGCTTCGGGTCTCGCGTCGCGCCTGATAAGCCTACTCATGAGGTCGCTGGCGGTCGCACGGGCGACGGACGCCCGCCGTCGACCAGCACGCCGCCGGCCGCTCGCTGCCCGCGGTCGTCGGGGTTTTGCCCGTCGACCGAGAAGCGTGAGTATGCCCAAGCCGAAAGACGAGTTCGAAACCCTCTACGGGTATCTCCTGTACGAACCCGCCGACATCCTCGACCCCGATTACATGTACACCGTGGGCGAAATCGCCCGCCTGATGCAGGGGCTGTCCCCGCAGGACGACCTCAGCGAGGAGACCGAAAACCGCATCGTTCAGTGGACCATCCCGTGGATCGTCGCCAACCAGGAGGACTTCGTCATCAACGACCCCCGGAGCGACGAGCCGGGCTACTTCGGCCTCCACCCGGACGCCGTCCCCGAAGAAGACGAGGAGTAACCGCCGCCACGAACCCACCGCGCCGGTCGGCGTCGCGACGTTCTCCCGACCTGAGAGTCGCACAAACGGTTATCTGTCAGGTGGTTGTTGACTATAGCGTACTATGGCTCAATTCGACACCGAAGTCGCGGTCGTAACTGGTGCTGGCTCGGGAATCGGCCGCGCGGTGGCGGAGGCGTTCGCCGCGGAGGGTGCGCGAGTCGTCGTCTCCGACGTGGACGTCGAGGGCGGCGAAGAGACCGTCGCGCGCATCGAGGAGGCCGGCGGGACGGCGACGTTCGTCGAGACGGACGTGACGGACGGCGACGCCGTCGCCGCGATGGTCGAGACGGCGGTCTCCGAGTACGGCCGACTCGACTTCGCCTGCAACAACGCGGGCATCGGCGGCGCGCAGAAACCGGCCGCCGACCTCTCGTTCGACGAGTGGCAACAGGTCATCGACGTGAACCTCAACGGCGTCTGGCGGTCGATGCGGCACGAGATTCCCGCGATGCTCGAAAACGGCGGGGGCGTCGTCGTCAACATGGCGTCGATTCTCGGAAAGGTCGGCTTCGCGAACGCGAGCCACTACGTCGCCGCGAAGCACGGCGTCCTCGGACTGACGAAGAGCGCGGCCATCGAGTACGCCGAGCAGGGCGTCCGCGTCAACGCGGTGTGTCCGGGCTTCATCGACACGCCACTACTCGGAGAAGGCGGCCTCGACGACCCCGAGGCGCGGAAGGGAATCGAGTCGCTCCACCCGATGAACCGCCTCGGCGACGTCGACGAAATCGCCTCCGCGGTCGTCTGGCTCTGTTCCGACGGCGCGTCGTTCACGACGGGCGAGGCGCTCACCGTCGACGGCGGCTACACGAGTCGGTAGAACGAGTTAGCTGAAAGTAGGCGCTAAGCCCCCTTCCTCAACGAACGAGCGAAGCGAGTGACTAGGGAGGGGATACAGCGCCGCACGAGTTGCTTGCACGTCCGACGCTCGGCCCACAGGCCCACGCAATCAAAACACTTACTTACACAACTTGTGTAACTTAGAGTGTGGCAACGCGAAAGAACATCTCCATCCGCGACGACCAAGAAGAGTGGATTCAGGACAACTACCTGAACCTCTCTCGATTCGTCCAAGACAAATTGGACGAACATATCGAGGAACACGAGTAACGGATGTACTACGCCTACAAGTACCGTCTCAAGCCGTCCAACGCCCACCGCGAGGAGTTGGACCGCCACCGAGACATTTGTAGGCAACTGTACAATCACGCACTCTACCGCTTCGACCAAATCCCCGAAGATGCAGGGACACTCAATCAGCGTGTTCGGTCTATCCGAGACGAAATCCCGTCCCTGAAAGAGTGGTGGGATGGCCTCTCGGACGTGTACTCGACAGTTCTGCAAACGGCGGTCATGCGAATCGAGCAGAACGTCAAAGGTCTCTCTGCACTCAAGGAGAACGGCTACGGCGTCGGTCAACTCAAGTGGAAGCCGCCACGCGAGTTCCGCAGTTTCACGTACAGTCAGTCTGGCTTCAAGCTCGACAAGAAGGGCGGTCAGACTGTCCTGTCACTCTCGAAGCTCGCGGATATACCGATTCGGCTCCACCGCGCCATCCCCGACGTTCACAAGAGCGACAGCTCTTGTGCAGCCCATCAGAAATCTCTGATTTCTGAGGACGACGCCACGCTCAAGCAGGTCACGGTCAAGAAGGAACCGACTGGCGAGTGGTTCGCCACGTTCGGCGTCGAAATGGACCGTGAACCACCCGAACCGCCTGAGAATCCCGAGAACTGCGTCGGTATCGACGTAGGGATTCTCAAGTACGCTCACGATACCGATGGGACCGCCGTGGGGTCGCTCGACCTCTCGGACGGCCGTGAACGCTTGGAACGCGAACAACGGAAACTCTCGCGGAAGCAACACGGGTCGAACAACTACGAGAAGCAACGACGGCGCGTAGCGGAGTGTCACGCCAACCTCCGACGGAAGCGCCGCGACTTCTTGCACAAACTCTCGAACTACTACGCTCGGGAGTACGACCTCGTGGCGGTCGAAGACCTGAACGTGAAGGGGATGATGGAAAGTCCGTCGAACAGCCGCAACACAGCGTCTGCGGCGTGGCGAACGTTCATTTCATTGCTCGAATACAAGTGCGAGCGCGTGGGGACGCACTTCGCGGCGGTCAACCCGAGAGGGACGACCAAGGAGTGTGCGGCGTGTGGCGTTTCGACGGAGAAGCCGTTGTGGGTGCGTGAACATTCTTGTCCTGCTTGCGGGTTTGAGGCGGACAGGGACGCGAACGCGGCGTGGAACATTCTTTCTCGCGGCCTCGAAAATATAGGAGTGGGATACTCCGAATCAACGCCTGTGAAGACTGCGCTCCCTACGGGAACCAGTTCGGTTCCTGCAAAGCGCGTCGTTGAAACAGGAAGCCCCACCCTCAAGCGCGAGTCGCAAGACGCGCGGTAGGGTGGGGTAGTTCACCGCGACGTAACGAGTTGGCGAGGCGTAACGGGACGACGAGCCGGCGGCGAGGTCGCTTCGGCGACTCACCTCGTCCGCGCCGCTTTCGCCGCGAGGTCGATGTCGTCTTTTGGGCGAGTGGTGACGCTCGGCCCGTGACCGGTGTGGAGTTCGGTCAGGTCGTCCCCGACGATCTCGTGCAGGCGGTCGATGCTCTCGACGAGCGCGCCGCGGTCGCCCTCGGGGAGGTCGGTTCGGCCGAATCCGCCGTTCGCGAAGACCAGGTCGCCCGCGAAGCAGACGCCCGCCCCGCGAGAGAAAAAGCACAGGTGGTCGTCTTTGTGTCCCGGGGTGTGGACCGCCTCGTACACGTCGTCGCCGATTTGGATGCGCTCGCCGTCGTCGATGCGCTTGTCCACGGCGAGGTTTCCGGTGTCGTAACCCCACGTCTGCACGTCGAACGCGTCGCGGACGGCGTCGACGTTTCCGATGTGGTCCGGGTGGGTGTGGGTCAGATACACCGCGTCGAGCGAGTCCGTGAACTCGCGGATTTTGGGCACCACGTCGAAGTTCGCGCCGGCGTCGACGAGCGCGGTGGTCTCGCCGTCGACGAGAAAGGCGTTGCTCGTGAAGACCCGGATTCCCTGCGCGAGGTTGCGAATCATGGGCACAGGTACGAAAAGCGGGCTATTCCGTGTTGTGGGCGCTGCGGAAATCCGGGCCGAGGACGGTAGGGTTTAGAGGGGCCGACGACGACCAACATCCAACCAGGGCACCTCTCATGCGCCAATATCTCGACCTCGTGACAGACGTTCTCGGAACCGGGCGACACAAACCGAATCGGACGGGCGTCGACACTATCTCGGGCTTTTCGAAGCACTACACCGTCGACCTGCAGGAGGGCTTCCCGCTCCTCACGACCAAGGACCTCTCGGGCTTCCGGTGGAACTCCCTCATCCACGAACTCCTCTGGTACCTCTCCGGCGAGGAACACATCCGCACCCTGCGCGAGGAAACGGGCATCTGGGACGCGTGGGCCGACGACGACGGCCATCTCGACACGGCTTACGGCCGGTTCTGGCGACGCTATCCGGTCCCCGAGGAAGGGCTTGCAGGCGAGGCGTGGCCCGAGGACGACCACCGCTGGATGAACGACGAGGGGACGTTCGACCAACTCGCGTACGTCCTCGACACGCTCGACGAGAACCCGAACTCCCGCCGGCTGGTCATCAACGCGTGGCACCCCGCGAACGCGGCCGTCTCGACGCTCCCGCCGTGTCACTACACCTTCGTCTTCAACGTGCAGGGCGACGAACTCAACCTCCATCTGACCCAGCGCTCCGGCGACATCGCGCTCGGCGTCCCGTTCAACCTCGCGGCGTACGCCATCCTCGCGCAGGTCGTCGCCCAGCGCGCCGGTTTCGAACTCGGGTCGTTCGCCCACACCATCGTGGACGCCCACGTCTACTGCGGCACCGGCGAGCGCGGCGCGTGGTACGGCGACCACCTCGACGAACTCCAGTCCCGCCTCGCCGACGTGGACTCCCCCGAAGGGTACCTCGACGTGCGCGAGTGGCTCCTCGACGCGGCACCCGAGGAGGCCGAGGGCGAGGAGGACTACGACCACGTTCCCGGACTGCTCCTGCAGGCCTCGCGCGAACCCCGCGAGCGCCCCACGCTCGACGTGGCCGACGTGCCGCTCGAAGACCTCTCGTTCGAGGACATCGTCCTCCGGGACTACGACCCCGCCGACGGGATTCGCTTCGCGGTGGCCGAATGAGCGGCGAGGAGCCCGCTGGGTCCGGAACCGGGGGCGACGTCGCGGTCCGGTTCGTCCTCGTCGCCGCCGTCGCCGACAACCGCGTCATCGGCCGCGACGGCGACATGCCGTGGCATATTCCCGAGGACCTGAAGCACTTCAAGCGGACGACGACCGGCCACCCGGTCGTGATGGGCCGCAAGACCTACGAGAGCATCGCCCGCCAGCTCGGCGGCCCGCTTCCGGACCGCCACAGCGTCGTTCTGACGACCCGCGACCTCGACCTCCCCGAGGGGGCTGAGGCGGTCGATTCGGTCGAATCGGCGGTCGCCGCCGCCGAGAACGCGGCCGACGAGATGGGCGTCGAGACGGTGTACGTCGTCGGCGGCGCGACCGTCTACGAGCAGTTCCTCGACCGCGCCGCGGGGCTAGTTCGCACCGAACTCGACGAGACCCACGAGGGCGACACGCGGTTCCCCGAGTGGGACCGCGAAGGGTGGGTCGAGGCCGACCGCGACGACCGAGACGGCTTCTCGTTCGTCACGTACGAGCGCCGGGAACGCCGGGAACCCGACGCAGCCGACCGCGGCACGGAGGAATCCGATGACTAACTCGAGCGAGTGGGAGTACAAAATCGTCCGCACGGCCGACGGCGGCCTGTTCAGCGGCGATACCTCCCCGATGGAAGACGCCCTCAACTCCCTCGGCGGCGACGGCTGGGAGCTCGTGGACACGATTTCCGACTCGCGCGGTGCCGGCGCGAACAGCGGGCAGACGGCGCTCGTGTTCAAGCGGCCGAAGCGCTGAGATTCGCCGTTCTCCGTTCGGTCCCCGTTTTCACCTACTCTCTTCAGTCTTCGAGCGTCCGGAACAGCGGTGACGAGTCGCCGCCCTCGAACCGGACCATCTCCTCGCCGTCGAAGGTGACCGTGACCGAGTCGTAGTCGCTGGGGACCGAGACCACGGCGTCGAGCGTCGTGCGCGGCACGCAGTCGTCTGACGGCTCCTTTTCGCCGTCTTCGTCGGGTGCAGTCGTGATTCGGTAGACGTAGACGCCGTCTTCGGCCGTGTCGAGTTCGCCGCGGACGACGACGCTCGGCGCGTCGTGCGTGAAGGTCCGGTTGAACGCGACGGTCGTCTGCTCGCCGGCGGGCATCCGACCGACCCACGAACTGGGCGCGGTCTCGTCGGCGAGCAGACAGCCGGTCGCGGTGGTCATCGAACTGGTCGGCGAGGTCGTCGTCTCCGTCGGAAGCGAGTAGACGACGACGCCGGCACCGACGACGAGCCCGACGAAGAACACCGCGAGAAGGGCGACAGCGGAGTACGAAGCCATACTCGATACACGCGCCACGGAGCGATAAGCGAGTGCGTGACGCGTGCTATCGGAAGGGTCGTCGCCGACTGACACGTTCGTCTGCAAGTCGTCTGTGAGACCGGCGGGACATCCGCGGCGCGGAGTGTCCGCGCGATTCGTGGCAGATGACGGGTAGGTTTATTGACGGGTGAGTCCTCATAACAGGGAACGTAGTTTCCCTCGCTATGACCGCCTCGACACTCGCAGACCGACTCCGTCAGCCCGAGTACACCGGCGAGAACCGGTGTACCCCGTGTACCGTCGTGAACGTCGTCATCGCCGCCGCGTTGAGCCTGTTGCTCGGCGTCGCGTGGCCGCCGCTCGCGCTCGTCTCGTTCGCCGTCTTCGCGGGGGCCATCTACTTCCGCGGCTACCTGATTCCCGGCACGCCGACGCTCACGAAGACGTACTTCCCCGACCGGGTCCTCCGGTGGTTCGACAAGGAACCGACGCCGACCCGCGTCGGGTCCGCGCCGGCCGCGCCGGCGACGGAGAACGACGCTGACGCCGAGTCGCCGAGCGACGAGGTCGAGGCGGGCCAGTTAGACGAGGGCGGCGAGTCTGCCGAGGAGTTGGACGTGGAGTCGTCGCTCCTGGAGGCCGGCGCGCTCGACTGGGACGAAAGCGGCGACGAACTGCGCCTCGACCCCGCGTTCGAGTCGGCGTGGAACGACGAAATCGAGCGCACCGACGACGCGACGATTCGACGGCGACTCGCCGATCTCACCCGCCTCGACGCCGACGACATCTCGCTGGAATCCCGGTCTCGGAACCGGTGGTTCGTCGCGGTCGTCGACGGTACCACCGTCGGCACGTGGGAGTCGCGCGCCGCGCTCGTCGCCGACGTGGCCGCCGACGCCGCCCTCGGCGGCCGCTTCGACGACTGGGACCGCCTGACGGGCGAACAGCGGAGCGCGCTGGCGAGAGGGCTCCGCATCTACCTCGACCGCTGTCCGGCCTGCGGCGGGGACGTTCGATTCGGCTCCGAGACGGCCGAGTCGTGCTGCCGGTCGTGGGAGGTGTTCGTCGTCCGCTGTGACGACTGCGAGGAACGACTGTTGGAGGTCGACGCCGACGCGCTCGAACCCGAGGCGGCGTAAGTCGGCGTTCGAATCCCGTCTTGGCGGGTACACTTTTGTTTGCTGACAACAGTGTCCGAGTATGAGCAAGGCGCACTTCGAGGTGTTCGTCGACGCGGCGGACAAGTACCGGTGGCGACTCGTCCACGACAACGGGAACATCCTCGCCGATTCCGGCGAGGGCTACGCGTCGAAACAGAAGGCGAAACAGGGAATCGAGAGCGTGAAGCGGAACGCGCCCGACGCGGACGTGGTCGAGGCGTAGTTCGGGGCTTCCAGCCCTCGATTCGTCGGGAATCGTCGGATTTCGCGGCGATTCGAACGTTACCCCCACACCGATGCCGGGTGTGGAGGCTTTTTCCGCCTCCGGAACTGACCACGGAGTAATGACGAACGTCGCCGACGCGAGCGAGGAGGTCGCACGATGAACCGAAACGACAAGCAGGCCTACGACCGCGGTACGTCGCTTTTCTCTCCCGACGGACGCATCTATCAGGTCGAGTACGCCCGCGAGGCCGTCAAGCGCGGCGCGCCGGTCCTCGGCGTCCGTACCGCCGACGGCGTCGTTCTGGCCGCTCTCCGGTCGACCCCGTCGGAACTCATGGAAGCCGAAAGCATCGAGAAGCTCCACAAGCTCGACGACGCGCTCGGCGCGGCCACGGCCGGCCACGTCGCCGACGCGCGGAAGCTCGTCGACTTCGCGCGGACGACCGCCCAGCGCGAGCACCTGCGCTACGGCGAGCCCATCGGCGTCGAGACGCTCACGAAGACCATCACCGACAACATCCAAGAGAGCACGCAGTCCGGCGGCACCCGCCCGTACGGCGCGTCGCTCCTCATCGGCGGCGTCGAGAACGGCTCGGGTCGCCTCTTTGCGACCGACCCGTCGGGGACGCCCCAAGAGTGGAAGGCGGTCGCCATCGGCGGGCACCGCGAAGACGTGCAGGCCGCCCTCGAAGACGGATACGCCGAGGACCTGTCGCTCGAAGACGGCCTCGCGCTCGCCGTCCAGGCGCTCGTCGCGGCCGACGACGAAATCGAGAGCGACGAGCTGAATCTCGTCACCGTCTCCGAGGCGGGCTACGAAATCGTCGACGAGGAGACCATCGCCGAACTGTTCGCCGACGCGACGGAAGGAGAGGACGACGACGCGGACGAAGCCGAGGAGTAGATGACAGACGGGAGCCCGACCGACGATAGCGTCCAGACGACCGACGCGGACGCGTCGGAATCGGCGGGTTCGGGAGCGGGCGCGACCGCCGGCGCGGCGGCCGTGACGCTCGACCGCATCGCGGTCTACCCCGTGAAGTCGCTCGACGCCGAGTTCGTCGACGCCGCCGATATCGTCGAGAACGGCGGGCTCCGCGGCGACCGCGAGTACGCCATCTTCGACGAGGACGGCGAGTACGTCAACGGGAAGCGCGAGCGGGCGGTCCACGGCATCCGGAGTTCCGTCTCGCTCGACGACGGCACGGTCGAACTCTCGGCCCCCGAGATGACCGACTACGACGGCCCGATAGCCGAGGCCGACGACTGGCTCTCGGCGTACTTCGGCTACCCGGTCGAACTCCGACGCGACCCCGCCGGCGGGTTTCCCGACGACACCGAGGCCAGCGGCCCGACGGTTATCTCGACGGGGACGCTCGACGCGGTCGCCTCGTGGTTCGACGGCGTCGACGCCGACGAGATGCGCCGTCGCCTCCGGCCGAACCTCGTCCTCGACGCGGCCGAGCCGTTCTGGGAGGACCACCTGTTCGACCGGCGCGGGACGGTCGTCGAGTTCACTATCGGCGGGGTGGCTTTCGAGGGCGTCAACCCTTGCCAGCGCTGTGTCGTTCCGAGCCGCGACCCCGATACGGGCGAGCAGACGCCCGACTTCCGGACGACGCTCATGAGGAAGCGCCGCGAGACGCTCCCCGAGTGGTCCGGCGGCGACTGGTTCGACCACGACTTCCGGCTCATGGTCAACACCACCGTCCCGGAGTCCTCGTGGGGCGAGACGCTGTCTGTCGGCGACGCGGTCACCGTCGGCGACGTCGTTTCCGAGTGAGTCGGTCCGTTTTTCGTAGCGTTCGAACGCCCCGCAGTCGAGCGGTTCCGCCTCGCCGACACCCGCGGATTTACGTCGTCTGGCTCGGTTGAGAGACCCATGTTCACGCTGACCGGCGTGCGGGTCGTCGACGCCGACGGGGCCCGCGAGGCGAACGTGGTGGTAGACGAGTCGACCGGGCGCATCGCGTCCGTCGGCGACGAGACCGAAGGCGAGACGCGGAACCACTCGGGCGCGGTCGTCGCGCCGGGACTCGTCGACGCACACGTCCACCTCATGATGGACGGCCGCCCCGACGTGGCGGCCTACCAGTCTGAGCCGGTCGAACGCGCCTGCTATCGAGCCGCGGCCAACCTCCGGAAGACGCTGGAAGCGGGCGTCACGACCGTCCGCGACCTCGGTTCTCCCGGCGACCTCGCGACGAGCGCGAAGGCCGCGGTCGCCGACGGCGAACTCGACGGGCCGCGCGTCCTCGCCGCCGGGGAGAACATCACCATGACCGGCGGCCACGGCCACTGGTTCGGTCGGGAGGCCGACGGCCCGACCGAGGTCCGCAAGGCCGCCCGAGAGCAACTGAAACGCGGCGCCGACGTGGTGAAGTGCATGGCGACCGGCGGCGTCCTCACCACCGGCGCGGTCACGGGCGCGCCCGAGTTCACGGAGGCGGAGATTCGCGCCCTCGTCGACGCCGCGAGCGCGAAGGGCGTCCCGACCGCGGCCCACGCCCACGGCGAGGAAGGTATCAAGAACGCCGTCCGCGCGGGGATTTCGAGCGTCGAACACGGGATGTTCATGGACGAAGAGGCCGCGGCGCTCATGGTCGAACACGGTACGTACTGGGTCCCGACGGCCTCGGCGGTCCGGGAAATCGTCGAGGCGGGCGTCGAAGCCGGCATCCCGCCCGAGGCGGTCGCGAAAGCCGAAGACGCCGTGGAGCGCTTCGAAGGCGCGTGGGAACACGCGCTCGACGCCGGCGTGAAAATCGCCATGGGAACCGACGCGGGCACGCCGTTCAACGACCACGGCGAGAACGCGCTCCGCGAGATGGACCTGCTCGTCGAGTACGGCCTGTCGCCCGCCGAGGCCCTCGAAGCCGCGACCGTCGGCGGCGCAGACCTGCTCGGACTGGACGACGTGGGGAAGGTCGCCGAGGGCTACGTCGCGGACCTCGTCGTCCTCGACGCCGACCCGAGCGAGGACGCGGGCGCGTGGCGGACGGTCAAGCAGGTGTATCGCGAGGGCGAGCAGGTCGTCTAATCGCAACACGGCAGTCGGTATCATACCCGATTTGAAGCGACAACCTTTTACAATCACGAGCAATACGAAAGGATGTACCAACGTGCTCTGTTGGTGTAGTCCGGCCAATCATATCACCCTCTCACGGTGATGACCAGGGTTCGAATCCCTGACGGAGCACTTCTCTCAACCCCTGAACCGCGAGCGACAGCGAGCGTGTTCTGGTCCGAAATGCGACAGAAAGGTTCGAGCAGCGAGCAACGCGACGCGTTGCGAGTGAGTTCGAATCCCTGACGGAGCACTTCTCTCAAACCCTGAACCGCGAGCGACAGCGAGCGTTCGCTTCCGAGCGGCGTCGATTCCTTACCGATTCCGGTCGCCGAGTTTCGACATCACGAGGTCTTCGGCGGTTCGCAGTCGGTACTGGACCGTCGAGCGCGGCACGTCGAGCACCTCGCTGAGGTCCTCGACGGTCACTTTTCGCGGCCGCTCGTAGTAGCCGTGT
This sequence comes from Haloferax prahovense DSM 18310, assembly GCF_000336815.1. Lineage (GTDB taxonomy): Archaea > Halobacteriota > Halobacteria > Halobacteriales > Haloferacaceae > Haloferax > Haloferax prahovense. The sequence continues at coordinate 7,409 of NZ_AOLG01000045.1, read as the reverse complement.
TCGACGGCGGTTTCGAGCGCCTCCCAGTGAGCCGACGAGAGGTCGGCCGCGATACGTGCTTCGGCGTCCCAGTTGCCCGCGCTCGTGAGGTGTTCGACGTCCAGCTGTAGCCCCTCCCTGAGCTGTGCCTCGATGGTCTCGTACAGTTCGCCGAGCGGGTGGTCGCCGGGGTAGAGGATGCGCCAGCGGTACGCGCCCGCACGGCGGGACGACTCGAAGATGACGCCCGGTCCGACGTGTTCGAGGACGTACCGCGGAATCGAGTGGCAGTTGCTCACCTCCTCGCGGTAGGTGTAGACGGTCATCGAGTTGTCCGACCGGTCGAGGACGTGGTAGTCGCGGTGAGTGTGGCAGTCGGGTGCGTCGAGACACTCGTTGCACCGCGTCTCGTCGAGGAACACCCCCTCGAACGCCGACAGCGCCTCCGGCGTGCCGACGACGTGGTCGACCCGCCACATCACGTCCTCCGTGGACGAACAGACCGACGACCGGGAGCGCAGACTCGGATACTCGTGAAACAGGTCCATCAGCTCGTCGGTGCCCTCGGAAAAGCGAACGACGAATTCGAACTCGCGCATTCGGTCTCCGCTCTGTCGCGAACTGACTTAGCATGTACTAATCTTACCCATGCGTGTTCGGAGTCCTATCCGAGTATTTCTGGAGCGATACCGCTCGGGCCGGAACTGGTTAGCATATACTAGCGGAATTGTGAGGGAAGTTGCGGACGGAACAAGAGTCGGAGTGACGCGGGGTCCGCTCGCCCCGCGAGAACCGGTCCCGACCACCCACACCGCCACCGACCGCAAGCTCACTCCAACCAACCTCGGACGGCGACCGGGTCACCACCTATTTCACGCCCGGTCGTCTACCCGCACGAGGATGTTACTCGCGGGAACCGTGGTCGCCGACGCGTCCACTATCATCGAAGAGGGAGCCGTAGTCGTCGACGACGACCGCATCGTCGCGGTCGGAGGGCGCGCTACCCTGACAGAGCGGTATCCGGGCCACGAGCGACGCGAGTTCGACGTCATCGCGCCGGGGCTGGTCGGCGGGCACGTCCACTCGGTACAGTCGCTCGGACGTGGTATCGCCGACGACACGTCGCTTCTCGACTGGCTCTTCGACCACGTGCTTCCGATGGAAGCCGGCCTCGACGCGGCGGGGATGCGCGTCGCCGCCGAGCTCGGCTACCTCGAATGTATCGAGTCCGGGACGACGACGGTCGTCGACCACCTCTCGGTTCGACACGCCGAGGAGGCGTTCGAGGCGGCGGGCGAGATGGGCATCCGCGGGCGAATCGGGAAGGTGCTCATGGACACGAACGCGCCCGAGGGACTACAGGAAGACACCGACGCCGGCCTCGCCGAGTCCGAGCGTCTCATCGAGCGCTACCACGACGGCTTCGGCGGGCGTATCCAGTACGCCGTCACGCCGCGGTTCGCCGTCACCTGCTCGGAGGCGTGTCTGCGGGGCGTCCGCGAACTCGCAGACCGGTACGACGGCGTCCGCATCCACACCCACGCGAGCGAGAACCGCGACGAAATCGCCACCGTCGAGGAGGAGACGGGCATGCGGAACATCCACTGGCTCGACGAGGTTGGAATCACCGGCGACGACGTGGTGCTCGCCCACTGCGTCCACACCGACGAGTCCGAGCGCGAAGTGCTCGCCGAGACCGGCACGCACGTCACCTACTGCCCGTCGTCGAACATGAAGCTCGCGTCGGGCATCGCGCCGATTCCGGACTACCTCGACCGCGGCATCAACGTCGCCCTCGGCAACGACGGCCCGCCGTGCAACAACACGCTCGACCCCTTCACCGAGATGCGGCAGGCCAGCCTCCTCCAGAAAGTCGACTCGTTCGACTCGACGAGCACGCCGGCCGCGACCGTCTTCGAGATGGCGACGCGAAACGGCGCGAAGGCCGCCGGCTTCGACCGGGTCGGCGCGCTCCGTGAGGGGTGGAAAGCCGACATCGTCGGTATCGACACCGACCTCACCCGCGCGACGCCGATGCACGACGTGCTTTCGCACCTCGTCTTCTCCGCCCACGGCGACGACGTGGTGTTCACCATGGTCGACGGCGACGTGCTCTACGATGGTGGCGAACACGTCCGCGCGGACGCCGACGACATCCGCAAGCGGGCGCGGGCGGTCGCCGACGGCCTCGACGCGGCGCCGACGAGCGACTGAGCGCCGGTTCGACCTCGAGTCGAATCACCCGCGAGACCGGCCGCCATCGTCGCATCTTTCTCTCCGCGTGACCCCTCCTGAGTCATGACTGTCCGCCTCCGCACGGCGACGGCGTCCGACCTCCCCGCGATTCGGGAGATTTACGCGCCGTTCGTCGAGGACACCGCGATTTCGTTCGCCTACGACCCGCCGAGCGTCGCGGACCTCGAATCGAAGCTGGAGAAGAAGACCGACTACCCGTGGCTCGTCTGCGAACTCGACGGCGAGGTGGCCGGCTACGCCTACGCCGGGACGATTCGAGAGCGCATCGCCTACCAGTGGGCCGTCGAGACCTCGATTTACGTCCATCCGGACTTTCAGCGCCGGGGCGTCGCCCGCGGCCTCTACACGGCGCTTTTAGACCTGCTCGAACGGCAGGGCTACGTCTCTGCCGTCGCCGTCGTCACGACCCCGAACCCCGCGAGCATCGCCTTCCACGAGTCGTTCGGCTTCGAGCGCGTCGGCCGTTTCGAGCGCGTCGGCTACAAACACGACGCGTGGCACGACGTGGAGTGGTGGAGTCTCGACCTCGGCGAGCGACCCGAAGAACCCGCAGCACCGCTGTCCGTGGCCGACGCTCGGGAATGCGACTGGTGGGACGACGCGCTCGCTCGCGGCGCTGCGCTCGTCGAAGACACCGGACAGAACAGCACTACCTAAGCCGAGGTTCCTTCCCATCTCCCGGCCCGTCACCCGCGTTCAGACGCCGGCTTCGAGGGAGTCTTCCGTCTCGGTTTCCGCCGAGTCGCTCCCCTCGACCGCCTCGACTTCGCCGACGTCGTCAACCTCGGCGGCCGCGTCGGCAGCCGGGCCGTCGGACCCCGCCTGTTCGAGCACGTAGCGCTCGACGCCGGCGGAGAGCATCTCCTGCCAGTCGTCGAACTCGGTGTTCGCGTCGACGTACCGGTCCAACTCGTGGGCCGGTATCGACTCGAAGGACTCCTGGTCTGCGACCGCGAAACCGCTCTCTTCGAGGAATTCACTAATCGATGCCGCCTGACAATGTGACTCGACCCACGACGACGGGAACAAGTCGGCCAGCGTCACCTCGCCGCCGAGACCCCCAATCTCGACGTCGAGTGTCGCGGCCGTCGTTTCGGCCTCACCCATACCCGGGTCCTACAGCCACGGATATAACGGTGTTGCGGTTGGCGTCCGAGAGAGTCAGTTCGTCGAGACGATTTCGACCACGTCCCGGTGCGCGAGTTCGTGGTCCGAGCCGATTTGCCGCTTCGAGTGGCAGTCGATGCCGTGGAGGAGACCGTCGCCGATGTCCGAGTGCAGGTGGTACGCGAAGTCCTCGGTCGTCGAGCCCTCGGGGAGGATAAAGCAGTCGCGGAAGACGCCCTGCGAGTCGCTCTTGCCGTTCGCGCTCCCGGGGAAGATAGCGATGGCACCCATCACGTCGAACAGCGCGTTTTCGAGCGACTGCTGGACGCCCGTGCCGCCGAACTCCGCGACGAACTCGCGAATCTGTTCGAGGCCCGCCTCCTGTTCGTCGCTCACGTCGCCGACGATGTCGAAGTCGTCGTCGCCGGGGCGATAGTCGACGACGCCGCCCTCGTCGGCCTTCTTCAGCGCCTTCTCCGCGTGCGCCGAGGTCGGGACGAACGTCAGGTGTTCGTAGTCGGCGTCGGCCGTTATTTCCTCGTAGTTCTCCTGGGAGACCGGCTTGTCCATCTTGTTCGCCGCGATGATGATGGGCTTCGTCCGCTTTCGAATCTCGCGGGCGAGCGATTCCTTGTCCGCGTCGTCCCACTCGTCGGGGTCGAGCTCCAGGCCGAGGGAAAGGATGATCTGCTTGATCTCGTCTTTGTTCGTCTTGAACGCGGACATCTGCTCCGCGAGGTCGACTTCGACGTCTTTGTCCTCGCCGTGGTAGCCCGAACGGTAGCGGTCGATGCCCTTCTCGAGGACGCCGAGGTACCACATGTCCAGTTCGTTCTCGAGGAAGTCGATGTCCTCTCGGGGGTCGTGGCCCTCCGTCGCCTCGCCTTCGATGTCCGTCTCACCGGAGAAGTCCACGACGTGGACGAGCACGTCCGCCTCGTTGAGGTCGGTGAGGAACTGGTTCCCGAGCCCTTTCCCCTCGTGCGCGCCGGGGATGAGACCCGCCACGTCGACGAGTTTGACCGGGACGTATCGCATTCCGTGGTCGCAGTAGCCGACAGAGGGCGTACACGACTCGTCGAACTCCGGGGCCGCACACTCGACGCGGACGTACGCCTCGCCGATGGAGGGGTCGATGGTCGTAAACGGGTACGCGCCCTCGGGCACGTCGTTCATCGTCGCCGCGTTGAAGAAACTCGACTTCCCGACGGACGGTTTTCCGACGAGACCGATCTTGTAACTCATTCGTTGGTCGGACTGGTGTCTCGAACGCTAATAACCGTTCGACGTTCGTCTCTGCATGCGTGATATTCGCACGCTTCCGGGGCCGAGGAGAGCGATTCTCCGCGCACAACGCCCCGGTTCGAGTGCCGGAGATGCGGCTTCGTCGCCGGGTTCGCAGCACGCGGTAGCCGGGCCACGCCGGGGAGTCGGCGACGATGCACGCTCGTGGTTCGCCTTTCGGCTCACGTCCGGTGCATCTTTGTCTCCACGTCTCCGACAGCCGGGCATGACCGACCCCGACGAGACGGCGAGCGAAACCGCACCCGCGTCGAACACGGACTCCGACGCGGCCGCCACCGAGCCCTCGCCGGACGATTCGATCGACGCGGACACGTTTCGCGTCGGCATCCACGTCGCCGAGACCGAACTTCGGTTCGTGGTCAACGTCCCGTCCGATATCGATTCGGGGTGGACCGATCCCGACGCGTTCCAGCGCCTCGTCGAGCGCGTCACCTGGGAGCAACTCGACCAGCGAGCGACGCTTCAGACCGTCGCGACCAACGCCGCCGAGGGCGAGACGGTGTTCCTCGGGACGGTGACGCTGCGACCGGACGAGACCGTCGTCGACCACACGCTCCGCGTGCCGCCGCTCGACGGGGCGTGAGCTAACTCCGTCTCTCCTCCGATGACCGACCCGACGACAGCAAGCGCGATTCGAGAGATTCAGGACGCCGCGCTTAGCCGCGCGCTCACCGACGGCGACCACGCGAGACAGTCGCTCGCCGTCGCCGGTGCGCTCGAAACGGCCAGAACGGAAGCGACCGAGACGGGGTTCGACGGCGGCGGCGTGACACTCGCGGCGTCGCTCGCGTTCGTCTCGACGCTGTTCGCACATCGTCGGCTCCGCGAGTCGCTCCAGTCGAGCGTCCGCGCGTCCGACGACTCGGCGTGGTATCCCAGCGGCGCGCCCGCCCGCGTCGACGACGACCTCGTGGTCGCAGGCGCACGGCTCGCGGTTCGACGGTTCGACGTCGACCCGGCGCTCGTCGGCGCGCTCGGTGACGTTTCCACAGAAAAAGTCGCGTCGGGCGAGTGAGTAGCCCGACCGTCGTGCTCTGACAACCACGGTCGGGGACGTAAGAGATGTGGGGGTGCCTCTGTCCACAGTACCCGCCCGGGCGCGTGCGAAGGGTGAAACCCAAACCCACGCTTGATGCGTGGGAACCCGTGTTCGATTAGTTAGTTGTTGTTCGCGTGCTCCGGCGGGCCACCACCGTTGCCGTTACCATTACCGTTGGACTCGTCATCGTCTTCTGACTCGTCGTCCGAGTCGTCGTCGGTCTCCTCTTCGTCGGTCTCCTCAGTCTCGGCGGTCTGCTGTTCGTCTTCGTCGCTCGCCTTGTCGTTGTTCGCGTGCTCCGGCGGGCCACCGGCGCTACCGTTCTTGGCCTTGCCGGAGTTTCCGGGTGCGTCCTCCTCGCCGTCAGCGTCATCGCTGCTGTTCTTCGGGCCAGCGTGGTCCGGACGCTTGTCGTCCGCGTTACCCGGGTTGTTCTCGGTCACGAAGTCGGAGACGGCCTGTCCGATGGGGCCGTCACCGCCCGTGTCCTTGAGCCGCTCGACGAACCGGCTGACGAGCTGGCCGAACGGGTCGTCCTCGGCGACCTCTCCCTGCAGGGTGGCGGTCGTCTCGACGCTGAGGCCGTCGTACTCGGCGGTCACGTCGACCGTGACAGTCTGCAGGGGCGCGGTGAGTTCGACGGTACCGTTCGCGTCCGTCTCGTACTCGCCCGCGTCCGTGTAGTTGCCCTCGACCGCGACCGAGGCGTTCTCGACGGGTTCGCCGTCTTCGGTCACGGTGATGGTGACCGACTCGTTTTCGTCCTGCGAGACGGCGACGTCGAGGTCGTCAGCCTCCACGGCGACCGTCGTCTCGGCGGAGAGGCCGTCGGCCGTCGCGACGAACGTCAGGTTCGTCGCGGTCGTCGGCTCGGCGACCTCGACGGTACCGTTCTCATCCGTCTCGTACGTCCCGTTGTCGGCGTAATCGGTCCCGTTGACCTGAACCGACGCGTTCTCGACCGGTTCTCCGTCCTGCGTGACGGTGGCGACGACCGTGTCGTTGGCGTCGTCAACCTCGACGGAGATATCGAGGGACTCGTCGAGCGGGACGAGGACGGCTGACGCGGTGGTCGTGTTGTTCCCCTCCGTGACGGTGAACGTCGCGTTCACACGCTCCTGCGGATTGGGGAGGTCGACGGTGCCGTTCGCACCCGTCGCGTACGTTCCGTTCCCGGAGTAGTTACTGCTCGATTCGACGACGACCGTCGCGTTCTCGACGGCCGTCTCGTTCCGCGTCACGGTCACTGTCGCGTCGCCCGTGTCGGCGTCCTGCGTGACGCCGACCTGGAGGGCATCGGTGCTCGCTGCACTGACGGTCCCGGGGACCATCGCGACGGCGAGCATCGCAACGACCATGACTACGGTGAGGTGTTTGCTGCCGCGCATGCAACCCTCCCTTCTAACCCTGATACGGTAAAAGGGGAGAATCGTAACCCCGGTTTTCGCTGAATTTCACCCCAATCAACGTGTTCGAAATCGGGCCTTCGTCTGTCGATTTCGCCGAGTTTCGAGCCGAACGGCCGCCCGGGTCCCGTCGAAACACCGTCACGGTCGAACGCGAGTGGTGTCGGCGGAACCGGTGCGTTCGACGAGAGCGTTGCCACTCTCGGACGACATGAGAGACGCGACCGAGAGAGCAGTCGCTGTCTGTGCGGTGTGCGAGCGAGCGATTGCCGCTCGCTATAAATGAAAAAAGCCCACTGGACCGAAGTCCAGTGGGC
>NZ_AOLG01000044.1 GCF_000336815.1 Haloferax prahovense DSM 18310 | reverse complement strand
GATCCAGGTCCGTTATGGGTAGTCCGTACACCACATTGCCCGAAGGCTTCGGTTTGGACTGTATCGCGTTCACTCGCCGTTACTAACGACATCGCGGATTGCTTTCTTTTCCTGTTCCTACTAAGATGTTTCAATTCGGAACGTTCCCCATTGCGCAAGGCAATTGCGTGGGGATTCCCATTCGGAGATCCTCAGTTCTTTCCCTCCATGCGGGTCCCTGAGGCTTATCGCAGCTTGGCACGTCCGTCATCGGCTCTCGAGCCGAGCTATCCACCAGCTGGCACAGTAGCCAGTTGATATAGTCACTGTGACCCGGAGAACGGGTCCAGTGGACGCCTGGATTGCACGTACACACGGTTTCATCAAANTTTTCGACCCTTCCCAACCTCGCTTGCGCGGGATGGTGCATCTGTCGTCAGTATCCATTCATTCGAAACGTCTTGCCACACTTAAGGGGCACGATCGTTTCGGAGTGGAGTACTGCTTACCATGGACCCACAGGGATTCGAACCCTGGGCATCCTCCTTGCAAAGGAGGCACTCTACCACTGAGCTATGGGCCCGTGTTAGCCCTAGTAGTTCTAAGGTGTCCGAACGGGTGTCATTAGTGAACTCGGAAGATCGCGTGTGAGCCACCCCGTCGGGGNGGTCTCGGTCGTTAGGAGGTGATCCAGCCGCAGATTCCCCTACGGCTACCTTGTTACGACTTAAGCCCCCTTGCGAAGCCCAGATTCGACCACCGTGTGGTGGCCTCATCCGGACCTCACTCGGGTGCTTTGACGGGCGGTGTGTGCAAGGAGCAGGGACGTATTCACCGCACTCTATTGAAATGCGATTACTACCGAATCCAGCTTCATGAGGGCGAGTTTCAGCCCTCAATCCGAACTACGATCGAGTTTAGGAGATTAGCGTTCTCTTTCGAGATAGCAACCCATTGTCTCGACCATTGTAGCCCGCGTGTAGCCCAGCTCATTCGGGGCATACTGACCTACCGTTGCCCGTTCCTTCCTCCGCTTTAGCAGCGGCAGTCCTTCTAATGTACCCAGCCAGTCGAAACTGCTGCTGGCAATTAGAAGTGCGGGTCTCGCTCGTTGCCTGACTTAACAGGACGCCTCACGGTACGAGCTGACGGCGGCCATGCACCTCCTCTCTATAGCGTCGTGGTAAGGTCATCAACCTGACCGTCATTACTATAGTCGGAGCTGGTGAGATGTCCGGCGTTGAGTCCAATTAAACCGCAGGCTCCTCCGGTTGTAGTGCCCCCCCGCCAATTCCTTTAAGTTTCATCCTTGCGGACGTACTTCCCAGGCGGCTCGCTTCTCGGCTTCCCTACGGCACAACACAGGCTCGTAGCCTGTGTCACACCTAGCGAGCATCGTTTACAGCTAGGACTACCCGGGTATCTAATCCGGTTCGAGACCCTAGCTTTCGTCCCTCACCGTCGGATCCGTCTTCTCGAGGTGCTTTCGCCATCGGTGGTCCGTCCAGGATTACGGGATTTCACTCCTACCCCGGACGTACCCCTCGAGCCTTCCGGTCCCAAGCCACGTGGTTTTCACCGGACGCCCGCCAGTTGAGCTGGCGGATTTCCCGATGAACCTTCGTGGCCGGCTACGGACGCTTTAGGCCCAATAA
>NZ_AOLG01000043.1 GCF_000336815.1 Haloferax prahovense DSM 18310 | reverse complement strand
GAGTACGGAAGCGTAGTCGAGGAAGACGAGGAGCACGCTTGCCTTCCACAACTGCTCGACTGCGATGTCATCATCAACGCCGCTGACACGCACTGGGTTCGATTCCTCCTTGACGAGGTCTCACATGCCCACCTCATTCCTGTTCTCGACGGGGGTACCGAGCTCATCCCGAATGACGAAAAAGATGAACTCGACATCGGGTCTGGATCGCTTGTCTCCGCTACGGGACCAGGACATCCCTGTCTCGAGTGTACTGGCCACTGGTTCCACGGAGATGAGGAAGAGGGCGTGATTCACGACAGAGAGCCAGATGCCGCCCGTGGAGCGGGATACGTCCAAGGCCTGGATGACGGTGAAGAGCTGGCAGATGATGGCGAAGGTGATGAGCGGGCGCCCTCCGTGGCCACGAACAACGGGCTCGTGGCATCACTCTTGGCCCTTCGTTTCCAAGCGCTTGCAGTCGGCATCACCTCACAAGCTCTCGTTGGC
>NZ_AOLG01000042.1 GCF_000336815.1 Haloferax prahovense DSM 18310 | reverse complement strand
GGGCATTACTCTGACGTCCGTGAGGAGAACCCGTTGAAGGGGAAATCGATAAGTGAGGATGACTTACGGGGGATTCGGACTGCTGTAAACGAGGTGAAACGAAAAAAGCCGTTTGTTGACCTTCGGCAGTATATTGATGAGGATGACTTTGAGGAAAGAGCCGAAGAATTCTTGCAGTACCACAAAGACATCGTTGAGGTTGACTGAACGATATCCCGGGCAGCTAAGTTAGAATACCAGGTCGAGTACACTGGTGTAGACGCTTTGGACTGTACTGACCTATCAGTTCTCTTGATATGAACACTCTATTTGTGCGAGATAACGCCCTGTATTCAGCACGACCCCAACAAATTATCAGTAACTAATGGTTTCAACA
>NZ_AOLG01000041.1 GCF_000336815.1 Haloferax prahovense DSM 18310 | reverse complement strand
CCAATTGTGAGCGACCAGCACGAGCGACCCACGCTTTGCGTGCGGCCCGTGGCGGTCCTCTTTCTTGCGGATGAGAGTCGCGCGCTCCGCGAACGTCTCGGCTTTCTTCGAGTCCGCACCGCGGCCGGTAAGCTCCTGCATTGCTTCGTCAAGCACGCCGAGCGATTGGCGTTTGTGTGACGCCATCGCCTCTAGCATCTCCACGTCGGACCGCACCACGGCGTCGAAGCCGTCCCACGTCGTCTGGCCGTAGAGCGTCCCGCCGGTTCGAGCGCCCCACGCCCGCGCAACGTCGAGGGTCGTCGCGGTCTTACCCGCGCCGGGTGGCCCGGTGACGACCGCAATCGTGCCCTCTTGCGCGAGCCGAGTCACAATCTCGGTGAGGGCGTCACTCGCCTCACGGTCCTGATTCACGATGCCGACCATGCCCTGCAACTGACTCACGTTCCCCTCACGATAGGCGCGGTCTACCATCGATGTCGCCGCCGACCGCACGATTTGTTTCCCGACGTGACTGTCCAGAAAGTCCTTGCCGCGCTCCTCGTAGATGCCGCAGTACCGATTCAGGAAGTCGAGCACGTCGGGGTCGTTAATCATCCCGGCGAACTCGCGGACGAACTCGTTGGACTTGTTCTCAAGTTCGTTCCGAAGGAATTCGCGGCCCTGTGCGGCCGAATAGATGGTGTTCCGGTCTTGGCTCCGTCCGCCGCTCATGCGCTCCCTCCGTCGTTCAGAAGTGGGTCGCGCGGTTCGAGCGCGTCGTCTGGGAGGTCGTCGTCAAAGACCATTCCCATTCCGTCGCCCCAGTCGTCGCCGTCGTCTTCGGCGGCGGCGTCGAGCAGGTCGCGGAGGTCGCCGTTCCGAAGGCGTCCCGGCCGGAGTTCGTCGGGGAGTTCGGCCGTGATAATCTCGTCAACTGACGGCTGGTCCGTCACCATCGGTTTCGATGGGTCGAGCGCGGCGTTCTGCGATTCCATCGTGTCGAACTTCACACGCCGGACGATTGCCGGAAGCGCCTGCCGGAGCGATTCTCCGCGTCGAGCCGCGGGTTCGAGGTCGCCGCGGTACTCTCCAATCACGTCCAGCACCTCGTCTGTATCGTGCCGACCGACGAGCGACGAGCCGGGGATAGACCGCCGCCACGTCCCGACTGCGACGTTTCGACCGGGGTCGAAGGCATACGCCTCGTACACTTCCCCCTCTGCCTTCTGGTGCGGATACAGCGGCCCCCACTCAACCTGAGTCTCTGCGAACGTGTCCGGCGAGAGCGACCAGCACGCCATAGGTTCGTCGTTGTTCGCGTTCACCTGTACGATTCGGACGCGAGGCGGGTCGGGGAGGAGGTCGTTGATTTTCCCCGTGGCGAACAGCGCGGCCACGCCCGCGATGACGAGCGCTGAGACCGCGAGGCTCGACCACGCCGGGAGTTCCGCGCCGCCGAAGTACGCCAGCGCCGCGCCCGCGCCACCGAGCTTCAGCCAGTCGTTCACCATTCGCGGACCACCTCAAGGTCTGTCTCCTCGCGCTTGCGCTTCACCCAGACATAGGTCCCGCCGACTGACGCGACCGCTGTTGCGCCAATGAGTGACTGGACGGTGCCCCATTCGACGGGGGGTTTCGCGGCCCTAACTGCGTCAGACCGGATAGCAACGATACCGTCCGCATTCGATGAGGTGACGGTGATTGCCGACGCGCCGTTGAAGTCCTCGGCGCGGAAATTGACGGTGGTCTCGCCGGGGGTCAAGGTCATGCGCCGAACGCGGGCTTTCCCCGCGGCCGAGCCGTCTCCTTCGCTCAGGATTCGGGAGAGAGTCCCGGCGTCGGTGATTGCGATTCGAGTCGGAGTATCCGCCTCGACGACGAGCGAGAACGTCCCATTTGAGAACGACCACGATTTGATTCGAGTCGTCGGGGAGAGTTCGATAGTCTGGGTTGATTCGGGCGTGCTCGGCGTGGCGGTCGCTGTCTCGTTCGTCGCGGCGACCGTGCCGACGAGCGCGGGCGATACAACTGCGATGAGGATTATGAGTGTGGTGATTATTCGGCGCATGGTGTCCGAAAAATTGGGAATCGGTGGGGTTAGTTCCGGGTTGAGACGAGGATGAGCGCGACAATCGCGGCAACGATGATAACGCGGTCTTCGGTTCCAACACCGAAGCCACCGCCGCCACCACCGCCACCAGTTCCGGTGGTCTCATACTGCCTTCTGAGTTGTCGCAACTGCTCGATTTCGTCCGCGAGGGAGCTTGCGTTCGTTGAGTTGTAGAGGTACTTGTGTGGGCTGGTCGTGTTCATCGTCTCCCCTGTCCGGGTGTTCACAGCCTCTAAAATTTCAAACTGCGACCCATATGTGGAGAGGTCAACAATCGTGCCGTTGGCCCCATCTTGAACAGCCATGTAGAAGGTTCCATTATAATCTGAAAATCGGTATGTCTGACCAGTATCCCAGCCACCAGATGCGTCATCTCCGGTGTAGAACAATGTTCCATTAAGCACCGTCGGATTGCCCGAGCCGTCTCCGACTGCAATAGTGTGCGATGCATTGATATCCCCGGAAGCACCGGTTGACGCGAGCATGGCCGCGCCCTGACCGTAGTATCCAGACTTTTTGAGAGATGTGGATGCCTCAGCCCCGATAGTGGATGGGTCCATCATCGCAAGGTCTGACGAGTTTATTTCGCCTGCTTGGTACTGGCTGGACACCTCATCAACGTAGGGGTCCATATTCGCAAGCACTTGTTGGGTCTGCTCTTGGGTTTCGTCGAGCAGATAGGTGTCGTTCTGGTCGTTCGCCCAAGAGCCGAGCGACCCATAATCCTGTGACTCGAAGATTCGTGTCTCCTCGGACGAGTTTGGTTCGACGGCAACAACCCGGATAGGAGATGCTTTTGGTGGGTCTGACGACCCCCCCGGATGGAAACGGGAGCCGGATGGGAGAGTCCTCAGAGAGATTTCTTCAGTATCGACAGATGTTCCATTGACTAACTCGAATTGAATCGTGTTTGTTCCAAGCGTTTCACCACCAGAGTACCATTCTCCATTCCTCTCATTTTGGTAGTAGTATCCAATTGTTTGGTCGGATTGGTTATCTAGACTAGCTATTTGAGTGACTTTAGCGTCCCAATCTGAGAGAATCCGAACCTGAACCCGAGAGTAGTAGTCTCGAACCGTTTGGTTCACCGCGGATTTAGCCTGTGACCGGGATGCACCGTTATTTAGCTCGTTCACCATCGTTATTTTAGCCTTTGACATGGCGACCGTTCGAGCATTAGCCATGAAGTTCTGCGTCGTCGTGGTGTACGAGTCGGTTGCGTCTTTCAGGGCAAGAGCGCTTGAATACGCATTTGTGGCGGTGAGATTCTCATAGTCGGTGTTGTCTGACCAATGACAACCCTCGGTATTGCCGAGAATCGTATTGAACCACGCACCACCGAGGTAGTTTGACGCCGAACCATCGCAGTTGACCATCTCCGCAGATGCGTGTCCGACCGGAGATGACCCTGGAACCACGCCGCTCGTGGCGGCGGTCGTGATGACGATTCCAACGAGCAGCATAACCATGACCCTCCGAACGAGAGTCACGAATCAAACACCTCAACGAGTCCGAGCCGGTCTGCGATGAGAGACCCACCGGCTGCACCAACCACAATCAGCCCTATTTCAAGACTGCCACCAAGCAGGTCGGATAAAATCGTGATGTCTGCGCCCGCGGATAGTCCGGCGTCGAGAGCACCAACCGACGCGCCAAGTGTGGCGACCGTCTCTAGGTCAAGGTCAAGGTCCACCATTAGAGCATCCACCCCGCAGCGAACCCGGCCGTGCTCGTGATGCCGACGTAGACCAAGCCCCAGAGGTCGCTACTCTGGAAGAATGAGGAAACGTCACCGACCAACAGCCACGCAGCGAACACCCCGACCGTGCCGAAAATCGACCACATATAGTAGTCGTCAAGCTTCTCCGCATCGTCTTTGAGAGACGATAGGTCGGTGTTCTCGTTCGTGATGATGATGCCCGCGAACGCGCCGACAGATACCGCGTACGCAAGCGTGATTTCGATATTCCCCGACGAGAAAATCACGTCGGTGAAATTGATATCGAATAGTTGGAAGGTTGCGATGCCCGTCTGAATGAATCCGGCGACCATGAGAGCCACCGTGAACCCCGCGTCTGCGGGGTCGAATTCCATCTTCGACATTACATTTTTAGACTGTCGCAATTAGTGAAAAGTGTTTGTGTTGATGACTGTTTAGTTTGCGTAGCAAATATCCATCTTAAGCCTCGTAAACATCAATCTGTGGCTTTACAAGGCCGATTGCTGACTCTCGGCCACGGTCCGTTAGTCGGTAGACTCCGCCGCCCTTCTCCTGCACGAATCCAGCATCTAAGAGGTCCTGAAAGGAACGAGACACCGAATTTCGGTGTCTCCCTGTCCTCCGAGCAATGTTACCAGCCTTATCATCATTGTGGAGTAACAAATCAACGAGGATGGCTTTCTGTGTTGGCGTGATGTCCATGAGATACCCGCCAATCGCTGGATGGAAACTCATTGTGGTCAATATGTTTGCATGGCTAACAGAATTGTTTGCATTACGAGCAGTTTGGAAGAACTAACAAACGTTTAAGTAATCCTGACTGAACAGTTAGAGCAAGAACTCGGACGTGTCACTCACGGTGTGGCGCGGCGGGAGCAAGATGGCCCCTTGCTCCCGAAGAAGAACCCCCGAAACCGAAGCAACGGTTTCGGGCGTGTATATGAGCTAACGGCGCTATCCGGCTTAAATTCACCGGATATGCTGTTTGCACTGCAAATTTTCGAGGTTCGTGGGCTGTCAACCATGCAACACGACAATCCCGCACTCCGACCAATTCGATTCATCGACGATGCCGAAGCAGTAGCTGACGCGCTCGACGCCGTCGACGAACTAGCGACCCACCCGGTCGTTGGCGAGGTCTCGCGCGAAATCGCAGCGCTCGCACGTGATGCCGCATCGAACCCTGACCAACACAACCTATCTCAGCAATGACCATGACCTCACTAGACGACGTTATCGACCGAATCGACTCCCTCGAATCCCGTGTTTCCGAACTCGAAGCCGAGAACGAACGACTCCGTGCCGAACTCGAAGGCGAGAGAAAGGCACGTGAAGACGCAGAAGACCGGGTTGAAACTCTCGAAGGGTGGCAGAATGGCATGTCTCGATGGAAGCAGTTTGTCAACGACGCTCTCGAAGGAATCGAGACTGCGGACGCCGGCCCTCAGTCGGACGACCTCGTTGGACTCCTCCCCATCGAAAAACTCGCCCGGATGCCCGACGACGTGGCGCGCACCCAGCTCGATACAGCTCAGTCTCGGAACCTCTGGCGTGCCCGGTTCATCTGGAACCACATGGACGACCTCGCTAGCATCGCGGGCGACTCGAACAACCAGAAGTTCCGCGTCACCTCCCCGGACATGATGAAGGCCCTGAAGGTCGCCGGAGAGTCGGACGGCGCGGTCGAGAGCAAGACGACGAAGCGAATCATGGAACGCATCGTTGATTGGACGCACGGACCTGTCTCTTATACACATCTCTGATGGCGCGAG
>NZ_AOLG01000040.1 GCF_000336815.1 Haloferax prahovense DSM 18310 | reverse complement strand
GGTCCCACCGCGAGGTGAGAGGTGCCGGGTGGGGTCCCCCTAGACACCGTTATAGGTCCCTGTGGTGGGTGGTGGGGTCGGTTCGATTTTCGGCGACCCTTGCGCCGTCCTGCGATTAGGGAGCGGAGGGGCGAGTGATTGTGGTGGGAGAATCGCAAGACGGCGGTAAGTTGTGGCGGTTCAGACAGGGGTATCCTTACGCCGTCCTGCGATTGTACGGATAGGGCCGGGATTCGACAGGGGGAAGAATCGCAAGACGGCGGTAAGTTGTGATGGGTGATACTCCGGGGCGATCGGCGACCCCTGCGCTGTCATGCGGTTTCGGGTTCTGTCTGGCTATGGTTAGAACTGCTAATAACAATATGTGGGCGTGTTGGTAGTATCGGGATAGGTAGATGTTCTGCCGGGGTGAAAGGTCAGTATTCTTTAAGGGGCTAGTCGTTCTCGTCGCAGTCAAAGCTACGCAACGTGAGTGAATGCCCGGAGAAGGCCCGGGCGACGGACGATTCCACCGGACGCGATTTGTGGCAGAATCGCCCGGTGGAAACCTCTTGGCCGGAGGGTTCGTCCTCGCTCTGTCCTCTCTCAGCCGAGTCAGTAAGTGTTTCGACGGTTCACGGAAACGCTCGGTCTGGACGACTAAGCGCCGATCCACCGCAAGGATCGGGCGATCTTGATTTGCCCGAGAGCCGGCGTACCCGGCTCGAGGGCCGCCCGATCCGCACGCCCCCGACCGGCGGGAGGGGGCTATCTTGTGCGGTGGCGGTGCGGCGGCGGTGCGGTCTTTACTCGACGCTAGTTAGAACAACTCAAGAGCCGCTATGCTTCGCCAATTCAGGCGTTCCACCGTGCGGTGCGGTAGAAGACGTGCCGGTGGCTATGGTGCGGTGCGGTGCCACCGGCTCGTCTTCGTCGCGGTCGTCGGATAGTGCCGCCCCAGCTGGGCCGGACGTGCTGTCGGGCCACTCGTGGAGCAGCTCGCGATCGCGTCGGTCGGGGTGGTCGGAGTGAGCGCGGATCCCGTCGACGGCGAGGTCGAGTTGGATGAGCAGTCACGGCTCGGTCGGGACTGGGATTGCGGGCCGGATCGGGAGCGGCCGGACTGCCGGAAGGACTTGGCGCACCTGAAGTACCAGACAGAATCGGGGGAACAGGCGTCGTACCGTTGCGGTTCGTGGGACTGCGAGTGTTGCGGCCACCGGCTGAGGATGGGACTGATCGAGGAGATAGAACGGATCACGGAGGAGCGCCCGGAGATGCGTCGGTTCCTGACGCTCACAGTGGACCGCAGAGCGCCCGCGTCGAAGGAGGAGAAGCACGAGTACATCACCGATCGGTGGAACGCGCTGAGGACGGAACTGAGGGACCGCTATCCAAACCTGTCGTATCTGTGGGTGCGGCACGAGGGAGACGAGCGGGACCGGCCGCACCTGCACCTGCTCGTGGATCGGTTCCTGCCGCAGCGGGAACTGTCGCAGTTGGCCGAGCGCGTCGGCCTCGGCCGGGTGGTGGACATCCGGCGGGTGGACGCACGGAACGCGGCGCACTACATCAGTGCGTACCTCGGTCGTGGCTCGCTGTCGTTCCTGCCGTCGGGGTCGCGGCGGTACGGATCTAGCGCCGACGTCGATCTCGATCCACGCGATCCGGGCGGCGACGATCGTGACGGCAGTGCGCTCGAGGAGGACTGGTCACTGATGGCGTGGGATCCGATCGTCGAGGACTGGGTGTCGGCTGCGTCGGGAGACTTCCGGCGCGACGAGGATAGAGGACCGCCACCAGACTAGATCGGTCGGTCCCACCGCGAGGTGAGAGGTGCCGGGTGGGGTCCCCCTAGACACCGTTATAGGTCCCTGTGGTGGGTGGTGGGGTCGGTTCGATTTTCGGCGACCCTTGCGCCTGTCTCTTATACACATCTCTGATGGCGCGAGGGAG
>NZ_AOLG01000039.1 GCF_000336815.1 Haloferax prahovense DSM 18310 | reverse complement strand
CTTCGCCCGCGTTCTGGAGCTGGGCCCAGTCGTTGGACATCGCGAAGTCCATGTTCCCCGGGTCGATCTCGATGAAGGCTTCCATCGTGCCGTCCGTCCTTTGAATCGCGCCAGCACCGGGCCACGCCCGCTTGATGTTCGTGAGATCTTGCGTTCGCTCGTCCGGTTTGAACGGCGTGTAGTTTGCGAGCCCGCCCTCGTTTCGCTCTGTCTCGTTCGTGGTACTGTCGGCTGCTTCTGGGGCACTGAACGTGGCCCGTGGGCGCTTGGCATATCGATAGACGTCCTTCGTCCACGTCCACGCGTTCAGGTGATCGGGAGAGACGTAGATGACAGCAACACCGAACCCGAGTCCACCGGCTACGAACGGGAGAGCGAGCGATTCGACGCCAGTGAGACTCGCGATGAAGAGCCCGATGATGGGGAAGGCGATGAGCACGCCGACGTCCCCCTCCTCGATGTTGAGGTAGGGGATGCGACTCTCCTCGCCAAACTGGTTCATGATACGCCGCGCTGCCGCGTCTGGATCTGTAGACATTAGTGAATACCTCGATCGTACTCCATTCCGCGTTTGTCACTCGATGCGTCTGCTGTGGCTCCACCGGGGTCATTCTCGGTTCGACGGTACGATGGGGCTCCGTCCTCAGTTCCGTGTCCGCCTCGAGCAGCAGCTTTCTGTGCAACCGCATGGCCGGCTGCTGCTTTCGGTCCCCACCGTGCCGCTGTCGTCGCGACACCTGCACCGCCAACGTAGGCGCCAGCCGCGACACCGCCGATGAGAGCGGCTCCTTTCGTCGCACCTCCGACAACCCTGGCTGTCAGTGGAGTCGCGTACTTGAACGTCTTCCAAGTGATGTATAGCGCAACTAGAGGGAGTGAGGCAGCGACGAGGAACTTGAGGAATGCAGTCTGTGGTGTGAGGGTTCCGCCGCTGTATATCAGATCATATCCTTTGAATACTATCGCGGCTGGCAGCGGCAGGACGGCAAGGGGGACAAACCGCCTACAGAATCCCATCGCAATATCAGACACAACGGGGATATTCCCATATCCGATAGCAATCGCAATCGGCATTCCGTAGAGATATACGTAGAGGAGAATCTCGCGGATGTAAAACAGAGCCTCCAATGCCCACATCGAGATACCTCCGATTAGCGCAAATAACAGCGATAACCCCGGGTTGGTCAGTGTTACACTGAGGAACCCCAGCATAGCATTTCGAAGCGATGCCATACCGGGCATCAGAGCAATTGAGAAACCATCGACAATGTAGAGCGAAAGGACACCGACCCAATACCAGAC
>NZ_AOLG01000038.1 GCF_000336815.1 Haloferax prahovense DSM 18310 | reverse complement strand
ACACTTTGGGTCCTTAACCTGGCTCTGGGTTGTCTCCCTCACGGTGCACAAGCTTACCCCGCACACCGGACTCCCTGAGTCTACGACGTCTGTAAGTTCGGAGTTTGACAGGGAAGCGAACTCCTCTCGGAGTCCGGATTCCCAATCGGTCGCTCTACCTCACAGACTATCTCATCAGAGGTCATGCTTCGACATGTTTCGGTTGGAACCAGCTGTTGCCAAGTTCGATGGGCCTTTCACCCCTACACCAGAGT
>NZ_AOLG01000037.1 GCF_000336815.1 Haloferax prahovense DSM 18310 | reverse complement strand
ACGTGGTTTTCACCGGACGCCCGCCAGTTGAGCTGGCGGATTTCCCGATGAACCTTCGTGGCCGGCTACGGACGCTTTAGGCCCAATAATATCGGTCATCACTTGAGCTGCCGGTATTACCGCGGCGGCTGGCACCGGTCTTGCCCAGCTCTTATTCCTCGACCGCCTTACAGTCGAGAAAAGCGAGGACTATATGCCCTCGCACTTGGGGTCCCCTTATCGCACTTGCGTGCAGTGTAAAGGTTTCGCGCCTGCTGCGCCCCGTA
>NZ_AOLG01000036.1 GCF_000336815.1 Haloferax prahovense DSM 18310 | reverse complement strand
AGAGATGTGTATAAGAGACAGCTTCTCGACATCGATTACGAAGCTCCCTACAGGTTCATCATTGCGGATAGCCTGCCAAAGGAAGTGATGCAGTCGGGTTCACTCGTTGTTGAGCGGGACGGCGTCAACCTCTGTTACATTCCCTACTGGCTGTTCCTCCTCATCAGCTAACCATGGGAGGCACTATCTCCGATCCGAACGGGAATTTTTACAACGGCTGGTCAGGAACACCGCGACATAGCCTCATGCGGATGGTCAAATACGATACGGGAAACGAAGTTGAAGCACGACCATCCGACAGGAACATTGGGATTGCGATCCTCGGTGCATGGCAGTCTGAGCGACCCCTCCAGTCACGAACCTAATCATGTCTACGCAAACCACACGAGACGGGAATCGAGAACAGCTCCAGGAACTGCTGCGTGAGCTCTTCCAGTTCGACGCTGCCGATCTCGACTTTGGTGTCTACCGCATACTGAACCAGCGTCGAGACCGAATTGAGCAGTTCATCGAAGACGACCTCCTCGATGCTGTCGACGAGAGCCTCGAATCTCTGGCTGACGCGAAGCGCGCCGAGATCGAGGAAGAACTCGAAGAGAAAGCCACAGAACTGCGCCAGGACTGGGACGACGATATCTTCAACCCCGATGGGTCGCTGAAAGACCAGTACGCGAATCTCGGGCAGAAAGACCTCGAAGAGTACCAAGACCTCTGGGAGACTCAGGAAGACGTCGCCGTTGCTGAGGAGAC
>NZ_AOLG01000035.1 GCF_000336815.1 Haloferax prahovense DSM 18310 | reverse complement strand
CCGTCTCCGTCCACTGGATCGATCCATCGGAGCGGGCGGGAGCCGTCAGGGTCGCCTGCTCGTAGTCCGGCCCGCGGGTGACGGCCAAGAGTGTGTCACCCGCGAGTGCGAGACCGACTGCACGGCCCGTTTCAAGTTGCACATCCAGTTGCTGCTCGCCGGATTCAGCATCGAACCCTGCAAGGTGGACGACCGAATGCTCAGCGTCATCCGGTGACTCAACATAGGCGAGGTAGACACGCTCCGGGCCGACGACCGGGGCCGTTGCGCCATGTGGGTCGTTTCCTGGACGCCGAAGCCAAGCGACGTCGACGTCGCCGTGTGGGACTGTGGAGGCTGCGTAACCGGTTCGGCCGCCATCGTGTCCTTCCAAGAGCCAATGGCCAGCCGCCGTGTAGCTCGCAGTGTACTCGTCGTCCGTGAACGGTTTCGGCACCGACCCCCTACGTGAGAGCCCGGGAACGTTCGGGGCGGTACACCCGGCCAGAGCCAGCACACTTCCGCCAGCCACAGTCTGTCGGAGGAGGTGCCGACGCGTCAGCGAGACCATATGAACAGTGGACAACACTGTGTCAAACATCTTCTGGAGGGACAAACAGCTGCTAGCGTTTGGTGCGGTCACCTCGAAAGCCCCCGGACGCTCGCCGGCCGTGACTCGCTGTGCGCCTCGTTCCTGCGGTGCTTGCGTCGTCGGGGCACGTCGAGCGTCCGGCCCCTTTCAGTCCCGCCCGGAGTCTGTTGCTAGGCTCGTGATCCCCATCGGTTGACTGGTGTGGTACTATACGGCACGCACCGCTCGCCGCATTCCGCCCTCCGCGTCGCTCGCGACCGACCATTCCGAGTCGCATCTCGGAAATCTGGATTACGGCTCACGAACCGCTAGCAGTCGGCTATCGGAATTGTGATCCGGGTTCGTCTGGATGTATGCCGTCTCCCCAACAACAACCGGTGGGCCAGTCCGCGCCCCGATCTCCAGCCGCCATCGGCGTGTTCCGTCCCCCTGCGCGACGGCCGCAAGCTCCTCTCCCTGGCTGATATACACCGTATCCTCTGCGACAGTCGGCGATAGGACAGCACCGGAATCGGTCTCGTAAGTCCACCTAGTATTCCCGTCGTTCACGTCAACCGCGTGTAACCGACCAGTATCTGCATCGGGATACCACTCGCCGACGTAGAGTGTGCTGTCCGCATATGCCGGGGGACTCAATGTTTTCGTGGGAAGCTTCCAGTCCCACGCAACCTCACCCGTGGCGGCCTCGAGGGCGAACAGTCGCTCCGACCCCGACCACGGTGAATCGTCCATCCCTGCCGACACATGCGGCTTCAGCGCCGAGACGAAGACGCGGTCGGCGCCGGCGACAGCGTGAGCCTTGAGGTACCACCCGTCGCCGATGTCCAACGTGGCGGTCCACTCCCGATCGCCAGTCCGGCGATTTACCGCATACACCTCCCGTGTCGCTCGATAGCTCTCGTTCATATCGAACGTGAACACCCGATCGGCGGTGACCGCCGGCTTTGCCCAGTCGGTGCGCCACGTCGGTCCGTTCTCCGTCTCGACGACGTGCGGCCCGAGCGTGGCCGTCCAGTCGACATCGCCGGTCGCCGCGTCACACCTGATCACCCCGCGATTCGAGCCGAGATAGAGGGCGCCATCACGGACGGTCGGACTAATTGGCGGGTGCTCGCCGCTGGAGGCCGTAATCCCTTGTTCTCGAACCCACTCCTGGTCGCCGCTGGCAACATTCAATGCATGCAGACGGACCACATTCCCCTCTTCACGTGTAATGATGAGCATCCGATCGTCGTGAAGGGCTGGCGCCCACCGCATCGGCGGCAGCTCCGAGTTGGACCATTGGTGTTTGCCATCTTCGGCGGAGAGTGCAAACGCGGTCCCACCAGTCCACGCTTCAGTGAGATAGAGGGCGTCGTCAACGACGGGTGGGTAGACGGGTCGGTCACCGAGGCTCCGCCACGCGATCGTCGCGTCGTCTCGAGGGCCACGTGCATCCGGCGTGTGGCGCGTGTGCTGGCTGTCGTAGCCGATCTGTGGCCAGGTACCTGCCGGGATTGTATCGTCGGGGGTGGCCTCCGCTCCATTCGGGTTGCGGGACCCACGACGGGGGGAGGAGAGACAGCCGGCGATCCCACTCGTGAGACCGCCACCTACCGTCGCGAGGATCGTTCGGCGGCGCATGGTTCAATATGATTAGGTTACGGGATACGTTTTCTGGAGACACAAACACTCCCTGTACATTCTGGATGCCCTGTCCCTGTCGATACCGCCGTGTTGAATGCGACCTCTACATCACACGATCAGCTGGTGGATCGTCCGTTAGTACGAGCTTGCATATCTAGCGAGCTATTGCGTGGGGTCACTGATAGTCGGAGGAGACGGATTTCGTTCAAACGTCTCTTTCACACTCGGGGACCTTTATCTCCAGAGCGGGACAGATTTAGTCATGAACAGACGAGACCTCCTCTCTACGTCGGCACCACTTCTCGTCTTGGGGGCAGGGTGTCTTGGACAGCTGGATGGCACGGCTGACGGTGGCTCCGGACAGAGCGGTTCGGGAGCAGGGGTCAACGACGCGAAGCTCAAGCTGGAGGAGTACAAGGATCACGAGAAGGCAATAAACGATGGCTATCAAAATATCGGCACCTGTATCGAGGGGCTGGGTATCCTATTTGTGAAAGAAAATGTCCCCCAGGTGTCCTACGATATGCCAAACGTGCTCCTCTATGAACGAACAGACACCGACCAGTACGAGCTGAGAGGGGCTGAGTGGTTCGTCCCTGCGAGTGACGTCGAGAAGCCTCCTGCACTCTTTGCTGGTGATGACCGACGAACCTTCCGTGGACCAATGGAGGGCCATTATTCAGACCAGCCCAGACACTATGGACTCCACGTCTGGCTATTTAGCGAGAATCCGAACGGGCAGTTCGCTGATTCCAATCCAAATCTGACTTGTTCGGACTGAATGCGATAGCATTCTGTTACAGATGTCCTCTGTATCAATCGTTCGAGGATGGCCACGATAGGGTGTGCGAACGTTTCTATAACACGCTTGATGCTGGTAGAATAACCCTTATCAGCTTGTCGATGTCGTCTGGAACGCGTCGCGCTGGACGACGAGCGTCGTCCAGTACACGTCGCCTTGGTACCGAATCAAATATGTGCCGCTCAGGTCACCTTCGCCGTCCTGGTCGAGACCATGAGCCTGTTCGTGCCCTCGGAACCGGTCGGCGAGTGCTACAAGTGCATCAGACGGCGTCTCGTCTGGCCCGACAATGTACTGTTTGTCTGTAATTGCCTTTTCGACGATCTCTCGCTGGGCCTCCGAAAGCCCTGAGAGTTCGAATGTAAACCGCTCGCGCATCTGTTGGCCGTAGTCGGCGGCCGTCGCTACGTGTTCAGCAGTGTATCGATAGGTGTTCAGCGTCGTGTCGTAGGCGTCGTCGACGACCCATTCGGCTTCAGCCCCATCGTCCCAAGTGATATAGGAGTACTCCGACTCGGGGACGAGGACAGACTGCTCGCGCTCGCTGTCCGTATAGAGGAACGTCGTTCCGATACCGACCGTGTCACCATCAGCGAGTCCATGTTCAGCAAATTCTTGTTGATCGACTTCGGGGAGATCGGCGAACTGAATGGCCTCTGCGTCGATCACTGAGTCTGTGACGATATCCACTTTCACGGAATATCTGGTGGCCGGCGTTTCCTCGACCACTTCGTACGATAGTTCGTAGACCCCCTCTTGGTAGGCAATATGCTGCTGTTTGGGGAGTGGCGGCCGGGTTGCCTTCGTTTTCGCGCTGCCGTCAAGGATGCGGTCGAACAGTTGGGCCGTTGCGTCGTTGCCCTCTGCTGGATGGACTGTATAGAGTACTTTCGTCGGGAGTTTCGCGTCTGCGACCGTCGTCAGTTCGAGCCGCGCTGTTGGGGCTTGCGCGACGGCGTTGCTACCACTGAACCCACCGGGACTGGTGCAGCCAGCAACTATTGCGGGGAGAGACGAAGCGGCGGCCGCGAGGAGGGCGCGTCGGCGCATACTCATGACCTGTCAGAGATGCTGGAAAAGCTTTGTGTCGCACGGAGGAGGGCAGCCAAAGCTCCGGGAGTGGTGGAGTGAGCCAGATCGATTCTTTTGAAAGCCCCCGGACGCTCGACGACCGCGACTCGCTGCGCGCCTCGTTCCTGCGGTGCTTGCGTCGTCGGGACACGCCGAGCGTCCGGCCCCTTTCGATCCCACCCGTGGTCTGTTGTGGAGTCGGCGATGTCTGTCGGTAGTTAGGTATAGCACGAACGGCACGCCCCGCTCGCCGCCCTTTGCCCTCCGTGCTCACGACTCGTTTCACTCATCGTTCGCGACGAGCCGCTCCTGTTAGTCGCGTCTCGCTTCACTCGCACCTTCCCGGTGCGCCAGCACCAAGCGCGCTGTCGGTCACGACGTCCTCACGGGCTCGGCCGTCGGACGCGAAACCGGCTTGTGTGCTGGCCGCTCGCTTCGGGCAGGCCAGGGCGCGCGGTTCTGGATGTTGTCCCATCGTCGAGCGCACGCCTTCCGCGCCCCGGAGGTGCGCGTGAAGGCGCGAAAGGCGTGCGCAGAATGAGTTGGTCTGTTGTGAGAGAGCCACGGCTGGAGAGTCGTGGTGTCGGAAGAAGACGCTGAGTAGGCGCCTTCAGAGAACTACAATGAGTACTAAGAAGCAAATCGGTAATGAAGTTTCGCACTCCGGACACCCCCGAGCAGTCGTCGACGACGTGGTTGATGAGACGCCTGAACTCCATCCCACGGTTGAACTCGAAATTCAAGCCAAAGTTGACCTGAACAATCCAGAAGCGGTTGGTCGGGGACTGACCCTCGCCGAAGAAGAGCGGATGCAAGCGCGTGAGTGGGAGATTAAACAGACGAAAACTCGGTGGGACCGAAGACAGACGTCGGACCGTGAACAGCGGACGGCGACTGTGGCAGAACAGATGAGTATCGAGGCAACGCGGGAGTTCAAGAAGCGCGCTGGATGTGTGAATCGGTGGGCTGACCCCGAAGAGCCAGACGCGCGTGAACAAATCTCAAGAGAAGAGCTGGGCGAGGTGAACAGAGAAGCGGCACGAATGCAGACGAAACTCGATGCGTTGTCGAGAGCGGCAATTAGTCGGCGGTTGGCCGAAGAAGTCGCAGATGGAAAGTCGATGATGAGCGCGGTCGTGGGTGTGTTCGAAGAGTTGCAGCAGGCGCCAGGACGTGTGATTCCGATTGCGGCGGTCAGTGAGGTGAGTCGTCGAGAGGTGTCTATCTGTGGAACGGTGACCCAGCTCTGGGAGTCGTCGAATTCGGCGATTCAACAGGTGGGACTCATCGAGGACGAGACGGGGAGAACAAAGTTCACTGTCTGGACGAAGTCGGACCAAACAGTTGTGAGAGAAGGCGAGCGTGTGACGATGCGGAACGTCGCAAAGAGTTGGTACGGTGGGCGTGTCTCGGTTGCTGTGACGGGATGGTCGGAGATATCGTTCCCAGAGCGCGAGGCGTGGTGGGCTGAGTAGGCGTCGCAAGCGGCTGTTTTCTTTTTGTGACTCCACTCTCCCGGCCCCTCCTCCCCACCCACCGCTCCGTGCTCGCGCCGGCAACGACGTCGCCGACGCTGTGCGCGCAGCCACGACCTAATTGACTCCTAATACTGGCTCTGTTGATGCTCCCAGTAGCTGATAGTTTTTCGTGGCCGTGCTGAATACAGAGCGCATAGTCAGCAGGGAATGAACACCAATTTCGGCGTTTTCTGTACTCGATGCACCGAGTGGAAAGTGGCAATTAAATAGTGTATAGTAGTGTGCTTGAGCAGACACAAATGTGGGTGATGATGTCTGCCGGGAGTGAGATATGTCTGTCAGATGTGGCTGCCGGCGTTGAATATCGCGCACATATCACCCATCACTCGGGAGATGTTAGCACCGAGAATCACGGTTGACGGGAAGTGGTCTATAATGATTAATAATGAATGTCTATATATGCTCTCGGCACGTAAGGTGATTACAGAAAACCATTTTGGCAGTTCATATCACCCCGTTAGACGACAGTACAGTATCAGAGCTTGAGACGAGATTTCGTGGCAAAATCCTCACGCCGGGGACATCAGAATATACCGAAGCCCGGACAATTTGGAACGCCATGATCGACCGGCGTCCCGCGCTGATAGCCCAGTGTGCAGGCGTCGCCGATGTTATCGCGGCGGGGAACTTCGCACGTGAGCAGGGCATGCCCGTCGCGGTAAAGGGTGCGGGTCACAACATAGCCGGGAA
This sequence comes from Haloferax prahovense DSM 18310, assembly GCF_000336815.1. Lineage (GTDB taxonomy): Archaea > Halobacteriota > Halobacteria > Halobacteriales > Haloferacaceae > Haloferax > Haloferax prahovense. Next base: position 96,499 of record NZ_AOLG01000035.1, on the reverse strand, counting down.
CGCTATCGTTGACGATGGACTCGTGATTGACCTCTCGCCCATGAAGTCCGTCCGTATCGACCCAGAGGCCAAGACTGCTCTGGTTGAACCGGGCGTAATACTCGCCGAGTTCGACCACGAGGCGCAAGCGTTTGGCCTCGCCACGCCCGTCGGGTACAATTCGACGACGGGAATCTCTGGCCTGACGCTCGGCGGGGGCTTCGGCTGGCTCTCCCGCAGATACGGTCTCACCGCCGACAATCTCCGAGGAGCGGACGTGGTCACGGCCGATGGTCGTCTCGTCCACGCCAGCGAAGAAAAGAACGCTGACCTCTTCTGGGGGCTGCGGGGCGGTGGTGGTAACTTCGGCGTCGTCACGTCGTTCGAATTCAATCTCCACGAAGTCGGCCCCGAGGTACTCTCGGGTCTGCTCGTCCATCCGTTCAGTGACACTGCCGAAGTGATGGAGGCCTACCGCGCGTTCGTCGCCGAGGCCCCTGACGAGGTTACCGCCTGGATGGTCATCAGGCACGCGCCACCGCTCCCGTTCATCCCAGAGGAATGGCACGGCGAAAAGGTACTCGTCATAGCGGTCTACTACGACGGCGCTATGACCGACGGCGAGGTAGCCCTGCAGCCACTGCGGGAAATCGGCACGCCTATCGCTGACGCCATCGGACCCCACCCCTACGCTGGCTGGCAGCAGGGGTTCGACGGCTTGCTCACACCCGGGGCGCGGAACTACTGGAAGTCTCACAACTTCGTTGAGTTCACTGACGGGATGATCGACATCTTCGTCGAGTACGGCGAGTCGCTTCCCACACCGGAGAGTGAGATTGCCATTGCTCAACTCGGCGGTGCAATCAACGACGTGCCCGTGGACGCGACGGCGTACCCCCACCGGAATGCGAAATTCCTCATGAACCTCCACACGCGCTGGACCGACCCGGACCGAGACGACGAGTGTATCGCTTGGACCCGTGAGCTTCACGAAGCGATGACTCCCCATGCTACCGGCGGCGTCTACGTCAATTTCATCTCCGAGGAGGTGGGCGAGGAGCGTGCCGCCTACCGCGAGAACTACGACCGGCTCGTGGAGCTCAAACAGAAGTACGATCCGAACAACCTGTTCCATCTGAACCAGAACGTCGCGCCGGCGGCCTGACCCGGTCGCCGAACTGATTGACCCCGATTGTCTCCTCTGCTGACTACACCCTCTGTCTGTGTCACGCCACTCCTGACGGCAACTGGGGATTTCAGCAGACTCGATGAATGCTAACTCGGCAGAACACCTGGTGAAGTCACTTTCTTAGCGCCTCGATGGGCGAGGCGCTCTCTTTTGGGCGCTTCGAAAAACACCATGTCTGAATCCCTACTTGCAAGACTCGACCCGACGAAGCGCGTCCTCAAACGAGCACAGTACGAAGCCTTCGAATTCTCGTTATTCGGTGGCGATGTGCTTGTCCGCAATGCGAGCCACGCTGAGCCCGAAAACCACGAATACAACGTGCGAATCGTCGACGGCATACCAACAGCGTGCGAGTGCCCGGCAGACGAGAAATACACTGGCCCGTGCAAACACCGCGTCGCAGTTGCGATTCGACGTCCGATCCTCGATGCCGTCGAGCAAATGCAAATGGTCGCAGACGGCGGTGTGGTCACTAACGAACAACCGAAGACCGGGGTGGAAGACGACGCGACTCCTGATGATTGCGACTGTGAGATGTTAGATAACGACTTCCCGTGTTGGGCGTGTGTTGAGAGTGGCAGACGCGAACTTCCCAACTGACCGGACGCAGAATCAACCTGTGACAGTTGACAAGAACTCTTTTACTAATTAGATACTATTGACACTTGCCGTTATCAGGGGCACACCACTGGCTCGGTCAACATCTCGTGTTGACCTGCCATTCTCGTTTCGACCCTCGATAGTCCGTATCCATTACAGAAGAGGAGCGACTCCTTTGCCCCGCTTTGGAGGGTCCCCAGGCGAACCTATGGAGAGGGGATAGTTGTGGGTTCGCCGTTCACGTCGACAGCCCCGGGGGCAGGGGATTGGGGCTGTCGTTGGCACGCGATTGGCTGGTTTCTGTCCGTGGGGAGTTTGCTGCACCGTAGGACCAGACAGACAATCCTACGGACGTATGGCCTAGACGCCGTCAATCGTATCCATTCGGTTGGTGTCAATATACGCGCCGTTCACACGTTGCTGAGGTACCTGTCCAAATTCCCTGTCTGAGTCTTCGATCTCTGTGAGTTGTTTTTGCCCCAAAGGGGTGCGGGGCGCACAATGAGTGCCTTGCAGATGACCAATGGCAACGAGAGATATCTACGAGAGTGGCTTCGACGAGGATGTACCGGCTAACACGAACAATTCCTGCCCAGATTGTGGCGGTTGCGTGAGAACAAACACGCTCGAAACTCTTTGCGAGGAGTGTGGACTCATCATCGACGAGTATCAAATCGACCACGGTCCAGAGTGGCGAATCACTGAGAGAGACGAGGAGAGCCGACGGAGAACTGGCGCACCACTGACGCCGACTCGGCATGACCGTGGGCTCTCATCCGAAATCGGTTACAAGCGAGACGCCAGTGGACGAACGCTTTCCGGGAAGAAACGGCAGCAGGTTGCCCGGATGCGCCGTGAACAGTCCCGTGGGCGATTCCAGTCGAAAGCTGAGCGAAACCTTGCACTGGGATTGGGTGAAGTACGTCGGATTGCAGGTGCTCTCGGATTCTCCGATTCGATTCGTGACCAAGCGTGTCGACTCTTCCGTAGTGCCCAGAACGAAGACCTCCTTCGAGGGCGGTCCGTCGAGTCGATTGCAGCAGCGAGTATCTACGGTATCTGTCGATGTAATGGCCTCCTGCGAACGCTCGAGGAGGTTGCTGACTTGGCGCGTGTGGAGAATCAGAGGGTGGTGAATGCGTACAAGACGTTGAATACGGAACTTGGACTGCCAACACAGCCTGTTCGTCCTCGTGATTTCATCCCGCGACTCGCATCCGAACTTGCTGTCCCTGACTCGGTTCGACAGAAGGCGCTGGACTTGGCTGAGGAGTCGGAGACATTGGGTGTCACGACGGGGCTCAACCCGTCTGGATTTGCAGGGGCGTGCCTGTACCGCGCATGTCTGGGCGAAGCGTTCCGGCTTACGCAAGTCGAAGTTGCGCAAGTGTCCGAGGTCTCGGTCCCAACAATCAGGGCTCACTCAAATTCGATCCAGGAGACGATTCGGCAACACCCGTGAACCAACCCAAGAATTGGATTGACAACCTTGTTTCAGCGTTTTCCATATCGCGTCTACTCGACGGGCGTGTCGCACCTGCTAGTTTTGTATGCGCCGGCGATGGGTGCCGGCGCAGTTGAGTCGTGAGATAATTCGAGAGCGACTCAGAGCGCCAGCGAGGTACCAAAGAATGCACCAGATAATCTACGCGCTCGTAGAGGCATCGACGACAGACGAAGCACTCGCAGCGGGCCGAAGTGCCTTCAACCGACTCGTGGGAACTTCGCCCGAATACGGGGCCGTTTTCGACTACTATGTGACATTCGACAACGATTCGACGAGTGTCGCTGGGAAAGCTCGATGGGGAGAACTACCCATCGCGGAACCAGTCGATTCTGACAGTGGCCAAGAGTTACTTAAGTGTGGCTGGGAGGCGACGAAACAAGAGTTCGAACGGAATCTTGAGCGAGTCCGAGAAGGCATTCAGGACCTCAACACCGAGGCAATCATGCGTGACGAGGAGTTGATCCGGCACGCTTGCTACAACCTCGGGGCGTACCGGGGGCCGTCGCTCTTCTTGTACGATGAGTACGGCAGTGCGATTCGCCATCGCGACCAGCTCGATCGTGTCCTTGAGTCCGACGAGCAGATGTGGATTATCCCGGCGGACGTCCACTACTAAACTAAGAAACGCCCGACAGAACAGGCACTACGTCCTTAACCAACAGAGCGCAGCCACCGCCGTATTGGTCTTTTCAGGAGAAATGCAACTGGTCCTCTCTCGACGAGTGTGATGATGGTGAGTGTCGGGCGTGTTCAACGTCGCTGTCTCGTTACAACCTGAAAAGACCAATATTTGTTGGTTAAGTAGATGACGGACCTACTGACTCGGTGAGTCCCGAGTGAATTTTTTCACCCCCAGAGGGGTGCGGGGGACAGAGAACCCTCGTAGTAGACCAATGACTGACGACAACCCAACAGCGACGGAATCGAATCGAGAGGAAGGAATCCAGACGGAATACGTCGAACGCAGTGACGTCGGCGTTTCACTAACGGTGAAACTGAAACGTGGCACGGCGACGAGAGACCAGGACGAGCTGACGGCCAAGGTCAAAGCACAAACGCTTGCAGAGGCCCGCGAGGACATGGACACGCTGCGGGCGTATCTACACGACGTTGCCGAGGACGTTCGGCAGATTCAGCCCAACGAGGGGGAAGAATAGGTCGCTCAGAGAGCTGGTTTTTGTGCCACAGAGGATTGAGGCCCAATCTAACTTAGCAAACTACCAGGCGACGCTCTTGCCGGATATCGACGAGAATCAGCAAACGCTCGCCGGCACTGAGGTGGCCGCAGGCTGTTTGTCCGAGAATTATCCAACAGAGTGGAGCCGATTCAATTTTTGTTGGTTAACCGCTCCGCAGCAGTGTTTTTTGCCCCTGAGAGGTGCGGGGCGGCAGAGTCCTGCAGGTGACTCCCTGTGTCCATTCACGACTTCTCCGGAGCGACCAGCGACAGCGCGATAGATGCCTACGCCGACGCCCGACAGGCCGAGTATGTGGCGTTCCTTCATCGCGTACCGTTCGCTATCGACGCATTGAATCTCGGTTTTCTCACGGGCTTTCGAGAGGACTGCAGTTACCAACAACAGCAGTTCCTCAATCTTGATCTACCAGTTGGGATGCTCGACAACGACTTCAGAAATCCAGATCTCGACCGTTACACGGAGCGCGTCCTCGAACACGAACCGGATGTCGGCATCATCGGCGATGCCTACGATCGTGCCGAAGCCAAGTCGTACGTTCGGGCAGTGCGAGACCTCGAAAAGCGCGTTCCCGACACGGAGTTCGTCACCGTCCCGAAATGCAAAGCAGCACTTGAGGAAATTCCAGACGATATCGTCGTCGGCTATTCGCGTGGTTACGCGGATACCTTAGCACACGACTTCTCAGATCCGGTGGATTGGCGTGGCCGTCGAGTCCACATCCTCGGAGGTAGTCCACCCAAGCAACTCGCGGTTATCGACCAGTTGACGCAACCGACGTTGACGGGTGACCCGCCTGCAGACATCGTCGGCCTCGATTGGAATGGACTCCATCGCGGTGCACAGTTCGGCGAGTTCTGGACTGATCGCGGATGGGACGACAGCGGCCGCGATGCCGACCATATGACGGTTCGAGCAACGGTCCGACATGGACTTGGACACGTGCGCTTGTTTTGGGAGAATCATGGTGTGTGGCCGGAGAGGCCACCCGAGTACACTGGTAGGACGCAGTATCAACCTCCGACGCCGGCTGACCTCCACTCGTCAACTTGTGTCGAGTGTAAAGACGACGTCTGGGCGGGGCCGCGTGGTCCATTCATCGCGGAGTACGATACTGGAGAGATCTGTGGGTACTGCTGCCACGAGTGTTACTTCACGCACCGTACTCGGAACCATCTCGAGGAAGTCATGGGCGAAGCCAGTGTCTACATCCCACCTGCGTCGCGTTAGCTTGTTCACACGCAATTTTCTGTGGATGTACAGAGGGTCTAGTCATCACCGACTGATTCCATTTCGCTTGGGAGAGTTTTTTGGCCCCCAGAGGGGTGCGGGGCATTTCAAAACTGGAGTGCTCACGAGAAAACCTATGGCGACAAGTGACTACGCAGCGGTGTCGTTCGACGACTCTGACACCCGACGTGACGAGATGCACAGCACGATTACTGAGTGGGTTGACGACCTCGTAGAAGCCGTCGACGACGCTCAGACAAGCGAGGAGTTCCAAGCATGGTTAGACATCCAGCGTCAGTTCCACGACTATTCGTACCGTAACACGCTCTTGATCAAACAGCAGTGTCCTGAGGCAACGAGAGTTGCAGGGTATCGGACGTGGCAGAACGAATTCGATCGACACGTCAAGGAAGGCGAGAGGGCGATTTGGATTTGGGTCCCGATCATCGCTAGACAGTGTCCTGAATGTGAGAACTCCCCGAGCTACCACGAAAATACAGACTGCGACTACGACGATAGCCCACCCGAAGAGTGGTCGAAGGGTTTAGTTGGCTTCCGGCCAGCTCCAGTCTTCGACATCTCGCAGACAGAAGGTGAAGACCTCCCGAGTCTCGATACGAATGCGGAGGGGGACGCAGAAACACTTCTTCCGGCTGTATTGGATGCTGCTGAGGATGTCGGTGTCGAGGTTGAACTCGTCTCGACTGGAGAATGGAGCTACGGTGATGCGAAGGGCGTTTGTCGTGAATCACCAGACGGTGGCTTCCCAATTGTCGAAGTGCTTCGCCGGGACAATGACGCAGCAATGGCGTCGACGGTAGTCCACGAGTACGCTCATGCACGTCTCCACGTCGGCATCGATGATGATACCGAACGGTCGAAGCGTGAAGTCGAAGCAGAAGCGGTTGCATACGCCGTTGGGAGGCAGTTCAGCCTCGATATGGATGGTTCGGCGTTCTACCTCGCCACTTGGGAGCGCGATGATGCAGACATAATTCGTGAGCGTCTCAAGCGAATTAGCCGAACGAGTCAAACGCTCATTGAGCATATCGAGAAAAGAACTGTGATTAACCAACGTCATTGAGATATGCCGACGTTTGTTGGTTAACAACGACGTTGGATTAGAGGTTTCCTGAAATAGCGTCGACTGCCGTACTCAAATCCGTCTTCAGTCATATAGTGTGGTGACACACTATGCTTTTCAACGAGCGGTGCTAGTGGTCATTCATGAGCAGTGAACCGGTAGACGCTGAAAGCAAGGTGTCTGGAAACCAAGCGAATATCCCAGCTCGAATTCGTCGAGAATTGGGGATCGACGATGGAGATCAACTCCGCTGGCATCTCGAAGAAGACGGAAGTATCCGAGTCCGCGTCGTCCAACAACGGAGTGGAACGTTTGCGGATTTCGATGGGTATGGTGGCGAAGAAGAAACAGACGCCACCACGGACCATGACGCGTGGGGCGTTGAGACAGAATAAATGCCACGAGCGCTAATCGACACGAGCGTCTTGTTTGCTGCTGCGTACCGTCGAGACGGGATGCACACTGAGGCACGACCAATTCTCCAAGGCATCGATGACGCCTCGCTTCCAGAGGCAGTCGTTCTTGATTACGTTTTAGCAGAGACACTCAATGGATTGACGACACACGCCGGACACGACGCCGCAGTAGACTTCTTAGATCGACTTGAGGAGAACGCACGATTCCACATTGAGTCTGTGAACTCCGATGCATTCGCGACCGCAAAGGCACTCTTCAGACGCCACCGTCAACTCTCGTTCGTCGACGCCTGCATCGTTGCGTATATGCAGACCAGNGATGCATTCGCGACCGCAAAGGCACTCTTCAGACGCCACCGTCAACTCTCGTTCGTCGACGCCTGCATCGTTGCGTATATGCAGACCAGGGGCTTGGGTTATCTCTACGCGTTTGACGACGATTTTGATGCTATAGACGATGTCTACCGCCTCGATACGGCCACAGACCCTTACTCTCCGAACTAACCACTTTGGGTCCTGATGAAACCCTCAGTCGCTGATAGTTTGTTGCAGTCGTGCTGACTTGATGGAAATTCTGCTATCCCTGCGGAGCGTGAATCAAGCATGGGACGCAAGAGACCGAGCTGTATTCCGTGCCGCAGAGCACGTGGTGCTGACTGGTCCGAGTGCGAAAGAAGCCGAGTTATGGGCGTCACAGCCCGGATGCCGCGCGGCGCGGCATCCGGGAAAGCCCGCATAGGTGAAGTTCTGATTCACGCACCGCCGTCCTATCCCGGAGGAACAAGCAATGTACCTCGGAATCGACTTACACAAACGGTACGCACAGGTGGCAGTAATCGACAGCGAAGGCCAGATCGTCGAAGAGGTTCGCGTCAAAAACGCGAACCTCGACGACCTCGCCCAGCGATACGCTGGCTCTCGTGCGGTCATCGAGGCGACCAGCAATTACTACCACGTCTACGATACTCTCGCAGAGTACTTGGACGTAACCGTCGCTCATCCAGGCAAACTGACGCTCATCGCTCAGTCGGACAAGAAAACCGATCGCGTCGACGCGAAAGAACTCGCGCGATTGCTTCGGCTCAACTCCGTTCCGGAGAGTTACGTTCCCACCGACGAGATTCGGGAAGCCCGCGCACTCGTGCGCGGGCGACAGACACTGGTCGAAGATCGCACCAAGTTCGCCAACAAAATCCACGGCTTGCTCGCCGACAACGGTATCACCCGCGAGGTGAAGCCACTGAGCGTGAAGGGACGAGAGTTCCTCCGGGAACTCTCGCTCCCGTCCCCGTGGGACGCGTTGTTGGAGTCGTACCTCGACGTGGTTGAGACCCTGACCGAGCAGATGACACAGCTTGAAGCTGCGATTGAGGAGCGCGCTGGGTCTCTAACCGAGACCCAGCTGCTCATGACGATTCCTGGAGTCAGTTACTACTCCGCGTTGCTGATCTACGCAGAACTTGGAGAAGTTGATCGGTTCGACAGCCACAAGGAGGTCGTGAGTTACATGGGGCTGAACCCGACGATCCGCGAGTCGCCGGACTCGCGGATCGAGGGTGGTATCTCGAAACGTGGTTCAGGACGGGTGCGGTGGATTTTGGTTCAGAGTGCGTACTCAGCAGTGTACACGTGTAAAGACGAGTATCTGAGCCGGTTCTTCCACCGGTTGAACCGTCGGATGAACTCGAAAAAAGCAATCGTTGCGACGGCGCGAAAACTGCTCGTCTCGATGTACTACATGCTCGTCCGGGAGGAAGTCTACGATCCACCGGGGGTGAGCGCCTGAGGAAGGGAATCTGAGGAACGCCAGTCCGGCGTTCCTCAGTGGCCGGATGGAACCAGCGTGAGCGACAGCTATCGCGGAACTCGTACCGACCGCCTATCGGTTGTGGAGGTCACAATCACCACGCAGTCAAGTGGTTTTTCACCGTTGAAGAACGAGAGACACGAGATCGTGCGAACAACTTTATCGCTAGCGGTGGTTAGTTGAGCCAGCAGAATTTCCATAGGTGAATACAGCGCGCGAGTCTGTCACAGGACTGTGCCGCCGTACGACGGAAATGGGAGCAGACCGGAACGTATAGGAAAACTCAGTTCATTTCGAGTAAAATGACCAGGCTCCCGAGCACCAAGTCAATCGCTGCCATCGGACCGGTACTGAAGGCATTCGTCACCGTCCGACCGATACTGGCGACCGTTGGAGCGTTCTCGAGGATTACGGAGCTTCTGGTCACGGGCGTGAGCGCCCCAGAAACGGCGACGGAGGCGACGAACCTGTCGCCGGGAACGAACTGCCAGAAATGATCGAAACCAGAGAGATGCGGGCCGTCGTCATGCGTGGCTTTGGCTCGCCAGACGTCCTCGAACTCACGGCTATCGAGAAGCCGACACCCGCGGACAACGAGGTGCTGATACGGACCCGTGCGACGACCGTGACCGCAGGCGACTGCGAGTTCCGACGTCTCGACCTCCCGCTCTCCTTTCGGCTCCCAATCTGGCTCTACGTGAAGCTCTGGAAGAGGAATCGGGTCGTCCCCGGACAGGAGGTCGCCGGAGAGATCGAATCGATCGGCGACGACGTGACGCGATTCATGCCGGGCGACCAGGTGTTCGCCGCGACGTCGTTCCGGTTCGGCGGGGCTGCCGAGTACGTCTGTCTCCCCGAGTCGTATCCCATCGCGAGGATACCGGAACCCATGACCGTCACGGAGGCCGCCACGCTCCCGACGGGCGGACTGAACGCGATGCACTTCCTGCGGAGCGCGAACGTAAAGGACGGCGACGCAGTCCTGATCAACGGGGCCGGTGGCAGCATCGGCACGTACGCCGTCCAGATCGCTACGGCCTGGGGAGCCGAAGTGACGTGTGTCGATAGTGGAGAGAAACTGGACGTGCTGCGCTCGCTCGGGGCGGACTCCGTCGTCGATTACACGCGAGAGGAGTTCACCGACCGCAGCGAGCGCTACGACGTCGTCGTCGACGTCGTGGGTACGAGTCCGTTTTCGCGCACACTGCGCTGTCTGTCACCCGGTGGTCGCTACGTCCTGGGTAATCCAACGCTGCTCGGGCGAATCAAGGGCGGTTGGACAAACTTGACCGGCGAGAGAACCGTCATTTCGTCCCTCGCCGGGTACGCGCCCGAGGACGTGGCGCCCCTCATCGAACTCGTCGAAGCGGGCGAAGTGAGAGCGGTCGTAGACAGGCGATATCCGCTCGACGAGATCGACGACGCTCACCGATACGTCGAGAGCGGACGGAAAACGGGTAACGTGGTCATCAACGTAGCGTGATACGGTCCGATTGGGTACCCGACGGGAAGTCTCGGTCGACCGACTCCTACCCCAGGGGACCGAACTCGTCGAGCGCCGCGGTGATCACTTTCCCCTCCGCCTTCTGGAGGTGGTCGCTCGCCGTCTGTGGCGCACAGCCGAGTTCGGCAGCGATCTCTTTCAGCGTGGCACCGCGGGGCTGTTCGTAATATCCGAGGTCGGCGGCAATCTCGAGGGCTTCGCGTTGGCGAGCGCTAAGACTCGCCCATGCGGTGTCGATGTTCCCGCGGAATTCGCCGATCTCCTCGATGGTGACCTCCATGTCCACCGGATCACGTTCGAACATCTCCTGGAGTTGGGCGGGGTCGCCGATGACGCGGGCACGCATCATTCCGTCGCGGTAGATGACCGGCATCCTCGGGATCACACCGTGAATGCCTGTTTCGCGGCGTTGGGCTTCGACTAGTGGCTCCCCCTGCGGCTTGATGACGACGAGGACGTAGCCGGCGTCCTCGCCTACGTGAACGGTCTCGACGGTCTCGATCGCTTGAATGTCCGAGGCCTCGGCAGCCAGGGCGGTCACGTCGCCGTCGATCGCCACGAAGAACGTCTTGTAGTCATCGAGCGCCGTCATCATCTCCAGGACGCGCCCTTCTGTGATGGACGGCGAATGCGCGAGCAACGCGAAGATGGGCGGGGCGTCCTCTCGGTCCGCCCGGACGGTGGCCCGAAGGTGTTTCATCCCCAGCTTTCGCGCTACGGCCACTATAAATGGAACGGCTATATCCCAAAAAACGCTCTTCGACGCCACGCGCGTCTACATTACCGATGAACTTCATATCGAAGACATCAGATGTGGTACCAGGCGGCGACAGAACGGATCGATTGGTGCGGTCGGCAAGCGTAATCGGCGGCATCGGTCTCCTGTTGATGCTCGTCCCCGCGCTCTTTGGCACGCTCGTCGTTGTGAAGGGGCTTGTGACGCCCGGCGACGCCACGGCGACCGCCCTCGCCATCCAGGACGCCGCGGGGGCGTTCCGTCTCGGGATTGTAGGCCTGTTCGCCGTCGCGATCCTCGACGTGATCGTCGCGTGGGCGCTGTACACCGTCTTCGAGCCGGTGAACAGGCGCGTTTCACAACTCGCCTTGCTCTTTCGCGTCGTCTACGCCGGCGTTTTTGTCGTCGCGATCAGCCAGCTCGTCGGCGTAATTGGGACGCTGACCGACCCTGGCGCGCTGGCTGCCTACACGACTGCCCAACTCCATGCACAGGCCATGCTCGGCATCAACGCCTTCCACGACATCTGGAACGCCGGCCTGCTCCTGTTCGCCGTGCACCTGCTCTTACTCGGATACCTAGCGTACCAGGCAGACTACGTGCCGACGCTCGTCGGAATCCTCCTCGTAATCGCCGGGTTCGGATACGCCATCGACAGCATTGGCACCGTCCTCGTCGCCGACTACTCGCTCCAGGTGACCATCGTGACCTTCGTCGGCGAGATCGTCTTGATCGGCTGGTTGCTGCTCAGGGGCCGCCGCGTGTCGGTGGGCGCCGAGGAGGCCACGTTATCGACCTGACATAGACTTCGTATTCTCAATAATTGAAACCCAGTCTGTGCTCACATTTCAACTATCACTATTACTGCCATCTGACATATGATGCGGCCTATTCGACATAAAGAAAACGACCAGTCGTGCTGAACTCAGCTTCTGTCTGTGTCACGCCAATCCTGTCTGAGGTTGAGGGTTTCAACAATCCCTATTCGGGTAATGGGCACCATATGCCCGCCTATTTCCCCATTTGGTTGTCCTCGGAGAAACTCTTGATTCGCACAACCGCTTAAGTAGCAGTATTTAAAATACAAATATAATGTCCCCCGAAGCACGCCTTGAGTCTCTCGAGATTCAAAACGTGGTCGCATCGAGCGCCGTCGGCCAAGAACTAGATTTAGAGTCGCTCTCGATGGACGTCGACGGAGCAGAGTTCAACCCGGATAACTTCCCTGACTCGTGTATCGGACCCAGGAACCCAGAGCAGCGAATCTGATCTTCCGATCTGGAAAAATCGTGTGCACTGGTGCGAGTAGCGTTGACGGGGTCAATCGCGCATTGGAACAAGTCTTCGAGGAACTCGGGAGTCTTGGCATTCCAATCAATGACCGCGAAGAGGCGACAGTCCAGAACATCGTCTCGAGTGCAGACCTTGGAACGAATCTCAACCTGAACGCACTTGCGATTGGCCTTGGACTCGAAAATGTCGAATACGAACCCGAGCAATTCCCTGGTCTTGTCTATCGGATCGACGAGCCGAACGTAGTGGTCTTGCTGTTCGGATCTGGGAAGATAGTCATCACGGGTGCGAAGAAAGTCGACTATGCACGGGAGGCGATTCAGGTCGTCAGCGACGAGATCGAGTCGCTTGGATTACTCGGCTGAGTGTCGGACAGTTTTCTCCGGAAACAGTGGGGTGCCAGATGTTCATCTTCTGTGGCGGGTTCTGTGCGGAACAACGAACACCAATTATAGTACCGAGAAGGAACAGCTGCGCTATTCGTACGCGAGTTCTTCGTAAATCTCCTCGTGCTCGTCGAGGTCCTGCCGACCGAGGAAGCGGATTAAATATCGCCGTGCTTCTTCGGGCGACATCTCATCTGGAATCGTGGGGTCGTTACTTTCTGCGGCCATTCTTACTCCTCGCTACGGGTGCTCTCGTCATAATCATTCGGTTCGTCATCTGTGGTCTCCACACTTCCAAGTCCAAGCCCTCCCGGAAGTTGTTCACTCTCTTCGATACGCGATAACCAGAGGTTGATCGTCGCAACGTATTCCGGTGCGAGTGGTTCTGTGTGGTTCTGCAGGTAGGTGAGTACAGCGTCGCTCTCGACGGTTGCTTCATCTGTTGCGAGTTCTTTCAGGATCTCTTTGATTGTTCTATCGTAGTCGAATTCGAGGCCATTCAATGCATAGAATATACGGACAGACATCAGTGCTGTCCGTTTGTTGCCGTCGACGAATGGATGGTTTGCAGCGAGAAGTCTCAGCAGCTGGAATGCTTTCTCGTGTATCGATTTTGGTGCTCGTCCAAAGTGACCCTCCTGAATCGAAGCGACTGTATAGTCAACGTCTCCTGGCGACGCGACTCCAGTTTCAGTATCTTCATTCGACTCAACGATCAGTTCATGAATTGCAAGGATATCTTCCGCCGACAGATAACTAATCGAGTCTGAATCCTCGCTCATTGGTATCGATTTCTTCGGAGAGATTTAATTACCCTGTGTTGAGCGTTGCACATCCTAATTGGCATCGTCATCCCCTGGTGCCGATTGGAGCAACGACAGCGCTCGCTTGAATTGTGCTTGATGCGGGGCCGCTCCTGTCTCTGCTCGCTCTTTGAGGAATGCTTCATACTCCTCGCGTTCCTGTGAATCAGGGTTAGCTGCGATAACGCAATCAACGTAGGCGTGTGAACTACCCCGCCCTAATCAGCAACGCTTCGCGTTGCTTCCTTGAGGGCGGGGCTTCCTGCTTCTGTGACGCGACTTGCATCCACGACGGTGGACGAATTCTCGCCACCATCAGTGGACACAGCGGTCGCAGTCTCCACAGGCGTGTCTTCGGAGTGAACCACTCCTAGTTTGTCGAGTCCTCGTGAGAGNCCATCAGTGGACACAGCGGTCGCAGTCTCCACAGGCGTGTCTTCGGAGTGAACCACTCCTAGTTTGTCGAGTCCTCGTGAGAGGACGTTCAACGACGCGTTCCAATCCCTATCGAGTTCGAACCCACAACTCGGACAGGAATGCTTGCGCACCCACAGCGGCTTGCGCGTCTCCACGCCACAGCCTGCACACTCTGTGGTCGTCCCGCGCGGGTCAACCTGCACGACGTGACAGCCGTTCTTCTCACCGTGGTGTTCGAGAGTCGTGATGAAGTCACGCCACCCCACCTCGGCCTTGTTACGAGCGTTCCCCCGAGATTCAAGCATCCCCTTGACGTTGAGGTCCTCGACGAATACCGCGTCGTACTCCGTGGTGTAGAAGTGCGCGAGCTTGTGCTTGTAATCGTGTTTCCTGTTCGACATCCGCGCGTGGATTTCCGCGACTCGCCGCCGCTGTTTCTCCCAGTTGTTGGATTCGTACTCTTTCCGCGAGAGCGACCGTTGCTCTCGCTTGAGGAGCTCCCGGTCGTCGGATAAATCAAGTCGCCCTATCGAACGCCCGTCCGAATCGTGGACGAAGTTCAACACGCCGAGGTCAAGACCAACTGTATCATCGGGTTTGAGGTCTTCGACGGCGGGTTTCTCCGGTGTCTCGGTTTCGATGCAGAAACTGGCGTACCACGCTCCCGTGGGTTCTTTCTTGAGCGTGACTTCTTTGACTTTCTCGTGGTCTGGAAGGTCACGATGGATGCGAATTGGAATCTCGCGGGTTTCGCCTTTGAGTTTCTTGAGGATGAGGAGTCCGCGACCATTCGGGCCACTCTTCTTGTCGAGTTCGAAGCCCGATTGTCGGTACGTGAAACTCCGGTACTCACGCGGTTTCTTCCAATTCAACGACCCCACGTCGTAGCCCTTGGCTTTGAGTTTCCCGAGGTTCTGGATGTTGTCTCGGATGCGCTCGACGGCTTTCTGCAAGACCGTTGAATAGACCAGTTTGAGGTCGGTCCACCAGCCTTTGAGTGCCGGGAGCGTGTCTCGGACCATCCAGACGCGTTGACGAAGCGTGCCCGCATCTTCGGGAATTTGCTCGAATTCGTTGAGAGCGTGGTTGTACAGTTGTCGCACGGTGTTTCGTTGCCAGTCCATCGCTTCGCGTTGCTCCGTGGTGGGGAACAAACGGAAGNTGGTTGTACAGTTGTCGCACGGTGTTTCGTTGCCAGTCCATCGCTTCGCGTTGCTCCGTGGTGGGGAACAAACGGAAGCGTGGGCTGTAGTTCATGCGACGTAACAATTCGTACGAAGTACGGTGGTTTAATCGCACGGATTAGCGTGTCTGTGACTCGTGCGGGCGCTGTATCCCCTCCCTACTCGCATCTTCGATGCTCCTTGAGGAAGGGGGCTTAGCGCCCTCTCTTTCAGCTAATCCCTCCCGAAAAACTCGTGCGTAATAATCGTATGCAGCGTCAACGAGATGAATATTGTCGTCAATGCCCGCAACGAGGCCTCGATAAACGGCCGCAGCCTGTCGGTAGCGACCCCGCTCGTGGTAGTGTTCGCCGACATCCGTGAACTGACTGAAGTCGATCGCCTCCACGACAACAGGGTACCGGTCAGTGTGTTTTTCGAACAAGTCATTGACGTCCTGGTTATACTCTGTGTGGGACTTTCCCGGACCAGTTCCAAATCGAGCGAGAAACCGACCGAGCATCCCGCTGTCACGAGATAGCTCGTCGCGAACGAAGGTCTGGAGGTCCTCCTCGTCGATATCTGTGAGGACGGCATCGATCTGTTCTCCTCTGTCGGGGGGCATCTCGTCGGTGAGTGAGAGTAAGACTGCGACGACGTGTTTGCATGCACCTGGACCGTCGTACGGACAGCTACAACTTGGGTCGAAATTGGATTCGGAAAGTGAGAGCGTTATGTCCTATAATCTCGAGCCTTGTACTGTCGCAGTTATCGAGTCTCCGACGCGTGTACAATCCCGAATTCTCTCCTCCTCAAAATACTTCTCTCCCCGGTCAAATACGGCGTCGGTACACAGGCTTCGAACGTCCGTCTTTTTAACTGTCATTGAGGTGTAATTGTGAAGTTGGGCCAGGCCAGTGGAAAGGCAGAACCAACCTTGTTCAATCACGCAGTATTGCGACTGCCTTTCCGACCTGCCGGACGTGTTCGCTGCGCTCAATATCTAACTCTTCGGCGAGATAATCAACTGTCTCTGTGAGTGTCATAGGTAATGTGGGGAACTCGGTCAAGAACATCTCGCTTGAGTTGTGCATACAAATTTGCGTTCGGGTTGCCACCTGGATGTGAGACAGACATCGATCAGTTGCTGGCCTCTGCGTGCTGTGTCTCGGGCGCTAAGAAGTCCCACTCACGAATCGCGAAGCCGAGGACTTGGATGCGCCGTTGGAGGGGTTCCCATTCACGTGCAATTTCTCGTCGCCTGGCCTCCTCTTCTGGGGTGAGGTCATCTTCTGCGAGCGTCGCCCGGAGGTGGTTTGGTGACTCGACAGTGAACTTGTCTTTCCAGTCTCGGATCTGTGCTTTGAAGTCCGCGAGTCGATCGGTCAGTTCCTCGACAGAGTGGCTGCTGTCACGAAGCCGCATTGCTTCCTGCATTGCTTGCCTGCGGTAGTCGGGGCTATAGGTCGTGTGAGTCCCACTCTCATCGCGACGGAGAACACCGTCGTCGACGAGCCGTTCGAGGACGCGCTTCGTGGGGCCGTGTGACCACTCGGCTTCGGAGGCAATCCAGTTGGCTGTCTGTGGCTTGGCCAGCTGGCGGGCGACCATCCGGACACGGTCTTCTCCCGTGGTGTGGCGCCCCATCATCCCCATCTCGGAGCTATCTTCATTTTCGGACATGCTTTGTTCTACGAGTGGCATCTTCATATAGGTTGAGGCTGTTCAATCTATATCGAATAGTGGTTCACTGAACGGTGTTAATTCAAGACGTACTCGTGGCAGACTTCGTTGTCTCTATCACGACTCTTAACCAACGCACTGGGGCTCACTGCCCAATTGGTCTTTTCAGGAGAAATGCAACTGGTCCTCTCTCGACGGGTGTGATGATGGTGAGTGTCGGGCGTGTTCAACGTCGCTGTCTCGTTACAACCTGAAAAGACCAAAATGTGTTGGTTAAGTCTGTACCCAACCCGAAAATTGTTCAATGACGTCGAAGAGGGACCAATAGTTCTCCGGAAACAGTGGGGTCTGAAGTTCGGATAGCAGCGGTTATTCTGAGANACCCGAAAATTGTTCAATGACGTCGAAGAGGGACCAATAGTTCTCCGGAAACAGTGGGGTCTGAAGTTCGGATAGCAGCGGTTATTCTGAGAACCGCCCACACGGCTACAATTACGACGATATCCTGGCAACACTCGGAGAATCGCTTCGCGTGGAGTGCTAACGGCAGAGGCTGAGGGAATTAAAAAAGACACGGGTCACCCGACCCGTGGTCGTTTATCCCAATCAAGTGGTTCTCAGTTAGAGTGACTGGCAGGATTGGCCACGAGAGTGGTCACTCATACTGAATACCGCGATAGAGGACGTAAATGACGAATATGATGATGTATGCTCCCGCAAGTGCTTCAGTGATGAAGGAGCGGTTCAGAATGATGATGAGGCCAATAATCAGGGGTCCCACCAACAGCAGCGAGTCGAATATACGATCATCCGCACCAGCTTCGAACACAGTGGAGATGACCGGAAGGTCGCCCAGTTTCATTGGTAGAGTCCTCCACGCTTGAAGACCGTCCGGAGCATCACGAGTACGGGGATGATTTCGAGTCGGCCGATCCACATGTGGAAGAGGAACGTGATCTTCCCAATTGCCGGGAGTGACTCAGGACCCGTAATTCCTGACGAGAGACCCACGTTCCCCTGAGCGCTGGCAACCTCGAACACGACGTTGGCGAGTGAATATTCTCCGGACGGAAGCGTGAGCAGCAGTACAAAGGCACCGACGACGAGGAACGCAATCCAGAGGACGAAGATAATCGCCGCCTCCATGAATTCGCGGCTTGCTTCTTCCTCGCTCAGTCGTCGACCATTGATTTTCAGCCGTCTGATTGCGGTCTCAGGATAGAAGACATCCGCGATTTGATATCGAATTCCTTTCGCGAGCGTCAGTCCACGAATGAGTTTGATTCCACCCGCCGTGGACCCAGCTGCACCACCGACGAACATCCCGAACGCGACAGTCAACTGAGCGTACGACGGCCACCGGCCGAGTGCAACGTTGGTCGAATCGACAGCCGTCTGGAACCCAGTACAGGTGGCAGCCGAGACGAATTGGAACAGGCCGTAGCGTAAGGCACTGAAGGGTGTCTCATAGGGACCAGCGTAGTACAGGAACCCCCATAGGAGGGCGGACCCGATACCCATATAACCGAACACCCACCGCGTCTGGAGATCCGAGTAGAAGTTTCGGAGATCGCCTTGCAAGATGAGATAGTGCACTGGGAACGCGATGCTTCCCAAGAGCATAACGGGNCCCACCGCGTCTGGAGATCCGAGTAGAAGTTTCGGAGATCGCCTTGCAAGATGAGATAGTGCACTGGGAACGCGATGCTTCCCAAGAGCATAACGGGAATCAACACGAAGTCGATTGCGACACTGTCGTAGGTTGCAATCGAGTTATCCGTGATCGAGAATCCCCCAGTCGAGAGACCAGTCATTGCATGGTTGATTGCCCCCCAAATCGGCATTCCGGCCATCCACAGCGCGAGAATGGAGACGAACGTAAACAGAATGAAAATCCACCAGATAGTCCTAACCGTCGAAACGATACTCGGGTGGATTTTCTCGGAGCGAGCTTCGCTCTCGTAGAGTGTCAGCGACCCGCTGCCAGGTCGTGAGAGAATCGCCGTCGTGAGGACGATGACACCGACTCCACCGACCCACTCAGTGAACGTTCGCCACCACTGGAGCGTACGGGGTAGTATCTCCTCGTTGTCGGTCATCGTGAGTCCCGTGCCGGTGAACCCGCTCATGCTCTCGAAGACAGCGTTGAGCGGTTCGGTGAACGCTGCGAGTGTCGCCGTCTGAGCGGGTGTTGTGACTCCCGGTACGCCGATCTGAACGCTCCACGCGATCAACAGGAACGGTAGCGAACCGAATATGCCGACGGAAAACCATCCCGATGCGGCAACGATCATGCCATGGAACCGACCTGGGGCTTCAGCGTCTCTGAATCGTCGAGAGAGCAACCAGCCAATGCCCAATGGAATGACAGCGGAGACTAGTAGTGCCGGGAGCGCGTAGTACTCTCCCCAGACGATGGGTACGACAAGCGAGACCAGCATTAGCCCGCCAAGCGCCTCCAAGATACGACCGATATCTCGGCCGACAGTTGCAATGGATACGTTCATTCGTTCCCCATGCTCGCAATCAGAGCTGCCGAGATTGTCCCGAATTTCAACATGAACTATCTACTGGCGTGGTCTTCATAGTGCCCAAAGATATCGGTAATCTCCGGATCAGCGCCGAAACCAGAGTAGACCGTCAGTAGGTCACCTTCCTCGATAGTTGTGTTACCACGAGGAGTAATCGGGTGATCGTTCCCTTCGCGCTCGATTGCAACGACGAGCATCTCGTCAGTGAGGAGTCCTGCCTGTGTGGCTTCTTGGAGCGTTTTACCTGCGATTGGTGCCCCGTTGGTGACTGTGATTTCGAAGACCTCAGCCTTCTCACCAATGCGCATATAGTCCACAATTGCTGGGCGTGATACGGCTCGATACAGATACTCGGCGATGAGCTCCTGTGGATTCTCCATGGTGTTTACGCCGATCTGTTTGAATAACCCCATATGCTCCGGGTTGTGGACGACAGAGAGAATCGCAGGGATCTCGAATTCTTTTGCGAGCAGACAAGTCATCACGTTCGTTGCGTCCTGGTCCGTCGTCGAAATGAGTGCATCGGCCTGCGCTGCACCAGCATCTTCTAATGTGTCTTTCGTCGTGGCGTCGGCGTTCAGGACTAAACAGTCAAACTGGTCCGCAGCTCGATTCGCACGTATTTCATCACGCTCGATGACGACAACCTCGTTTCCAGATCGCGTCGCAATATCGATGAGTGGTGTCCCGATATCACCGGCACCGATGATGATAATGTACATCGTAGCTAGGTCTCCTGCCCTCGAATTAGAGTTTCACGGATTGACATTGGAACTCTCTTCCCGGTTATCACGATGCGTTGGGCTAATTCTGCACCGATTTCCTCTGACAACGGTCCGAGCGAAATCGCCCCTAACATATCGGAACTGAGATTACGGGACAGTGCTTGTTTGGACTCACTCATAAGATACTACCTCGGATTTCGTAGGCATGGTGTGTGTACAAATTCGAGTCACGTTCATATTTCATAGGTAGCGAGTCTTTGTGTCGTGTCACGGGCATCTTTTTGTTTGCAATCGGGTCAACAAGGCGCTTAGTAATCAGTTCTGACATGAATTATTTTTTCATGTCTCGGTATAGTCCGGATTATCAGCACCACAATGAGGGCAGAAAGCTGCTTCCTTGTCGAGCATTCCTCCGCAGGACCCACACCGAATTTGCTCGGCGTTATGGACGTCTCCAAGATATACCCAGTGTAAGGATTCTGTCCCGTCCATCCGCTGCTCCCGACGGACGTGATAGAGTGATACTTGATCCGTATTCACACCAGAACCTTCTGGATTAGGAGGGTGCTTTCGTACGAGCGCGTATGCGCCGTGGTCTTCTATTTTGAGGACCTCTCCAGCAGCGGCCGCTTCGATCTCTTCTTCGATTGGGGTCCGAAGCGTTTCGATACGGCGCTCAACGTACGAAAGCACGGATTTCAATTCAGGGAGTGCCAGCGAATCGATGTGCTGAATCAACGCATCGGGTACGGTATTCGGTGCTTTCGGGTCTTCATTTGAGTCACTCATGCATATATCTCCATTGTGGGAGCATTCCAGTCTATCGCTTCACGCGGTGAATCGAGAGAGCAGCGCCATACATACGGTTCGGATACACTCACTGCGATCATCGAGTTATTCCGGGAGCCGCCCTCATCGACGTTGCAACCGAGAGTGAAGGGTGGAATCATATTCGAAATCACACTATGACAGGATAAATACTTCCCACCTTTACAGAGATTCGAGGAGAGACGGAGTTTCAGTTCTCAAAATTGTGCCGAGGTAGAACAGTTGCCCGAGGTCAAATGGGCTCCTAACGATATCTTAAAAGGATTTCCTGAATTATTCTTGTAGTATATAATGCCTCTTCAAATCGATGAGATCGATGAACAGATCCTGTATTATCTGTCGCAAGAGGCTCGCCACACCTCTTCACCAGACATCGCGGAGAAAGTTGACGTCTCGGCACCGACCGTCCGGAATCGAATTCGCCGACTCGAGGAAGGTGGCGTAATCAGGGGATTTCATGCCGATATTGATTATCAGAAGATAGGAGGTCGGCTTACGAACCATTACGTCTGCAGCACGGGGCCTCGAAACAGAGAGGAGATCGCTCAACGGGCCCTTGATCTCCCGGGCGTGATTAACGTTCGAGAGTTCATGTCCGGTAAGGGCGACCTCCGGATTACGGTCGTCGGGACTGACACTGAAGATCTCACACGGATTGCTCAGCAAATCGCATCTCTGGATGTCGAAATTGACACTGAGGACCTGATTCACCGTGAGTATTTCCGTCCTTATGCTCCCTTCGGTCCTCAAGATGAACAGCTAGCGTCTCCAGTCAGAGGTGTCGATGGTTTGGCTGGGGACATCGACATCGTCGAGATACTTGTTAGAGACCGGGCTCCAATCGCTGGGAAGACACTTCAGGAAGCGAACGAAGAGGGACTCATTCCTTCAGATGTGCTGGTCGTCCGAATCAATCGTGATGAAGGAGCGATTACGCCAACTGAGCAGACCCTGATTACGGAGGGTGATTTCGTCACAATCCATTCCCGACGTGGGGTCTCTGAAGAGACGGTAGCCGTATTCACTGGCCAGTGATTCGTTACTCAAGACGCAGAAAATACATCAAAATTGTGCCGTGGCTCAATCTCTTCTCATGCCTAGAGTTGCGGGTATGCGCTCGGGACGTATGCCGACGTTACTGAGAATGGGAATAGAAATGCTGTTAGGATGGGGATTGCTCTTGACCTCCCGGGTGTCCTTCATCTAACCTTTTGGAGGCACCAAGATACGCCCAGTGTAGTTTCTCAGCTCCATCAGGTTGTTTCTCGAGAGTCACACGATAGAGAACGGGCTGTGGACCGTCCGGTAGCTTTTGGACGACAAGAAATCCTTTCACGTCAGGACCGAGGCGAAGTATCTCACCTGAGGCCTCTTCACGGATGCGGGCCGCCACCGTTTCTTGGCTTTCAGTCAGATCCATTACTGCCCTCCATTGCGTCCATACCTTGTTTCCAGCGATAGTAGAGCGACCGCATCGTCCCATCTGAATCTCTGGCCATGAGTACTGTTACGTCACTCCGCTGAGTGAGTGTTTGCTGAACACGCTCGAAAACGAGGCGCTTCAATCGGGATTGCTGTTCAGGGGCACCGATTACGGTGAAGTCGTGCGTCTGTGCTCTCTCGAGGATTACAGCCGTCGTATCTGTCGATTCTTGAAGTTCTGTGTCTACCGTCACGTCTGGACCCAAGACGTATTCTGCGAATTTGAGGAGTTCAGTGGCATCAGATTTTGCTTTTCCAGATGCGTCTGGGTCGATTACGTGTAGAACGGTGACTGGTGCATCAGCAGCGGTGGCTACCGCACGAGTGGCTTCCGCAGCGAGCGCGGAGTGTGGTCCTTCCCCGACCGGGAGCAGTACCGAATCGATGGCCTCTGCTTCGGACTCGGCCAACGAAGCGACCGTATGTTCTTCGATGTTAGGGATATACAACGCGCCCTCCCCGCTTTGGGTTCCAAGGTTCTCGACGAACACGTCGCATTCGGCCTCTGCAAGGACGGTATCTATCGTACTACGAGAGAGAAGCCCTCCGTCACCGAGGCCCGTTCCCCGAAGCAATAGTACGGCCATTTCACTGCCCGACGCGAGGACGTCCAGAATCCCGCGCGTCGTGTCAGTTACTACTCGAACAGTCGCGTTGATGGAGAGTGCTGGATCGAGATCTCGAGCAATATCGACAATTCGTGCCAGCTGGGACTGTCGCTCGTCAATAAATTTGAGTAGTTGAGTCGTGTCTGGTGTGGGCTGTTCGTCCGCTTCGATGTACCCTCGAACGGTATTGAGCGAGGCTTCATCGTCCACGGCTGCGAGTCCGAGTAACTGGACTCGACCGTCGTTGTCATTGGCGAGAGCAAGTGCTGTCTGTAGAAGCCGTCGAACGTTGATTCTGGTTTCTGGGTCGAAGAGTCCACCAGTTATCGGTACGACGACAGTGTAGTCCGGTGTGTGAGTGACTGGTCTACTTCGAATTAGTTCGTCACTTCTCGACTCTCTTTCGGGGTGTTGGACGGCGACTCGAACCTCGGGTTCCGTGTCATTAGCTGGCATTGGAATCACCTGGTGAACGCGGCCGTAAGTCGGTCATTCGCTCCGTTTCTGGCGAACACGGTCACGGTGTCACCTGCCTGAACGTCGGTACCGCCTCGTGGGATGAGCAGTTCACCATCTCGGACGATTGCGACGATGACCGTCTCTTCGGGGAGGAGACCATCCTTGTCGGCGTCGCTCAGACTGAGCCCGGCGATTGGCGCTCCCTCGTCGACCGTGAGCTCGAAGATTTCGGCTCCGCCAGCGATTTCCATGAAATCTTGGATCTTCGGCCGTTGGACGGCCCGATAGAGGTACTGTCCGTTGAGTTCGTGTGGACTCTCGACGATATTTACGCCGAGGTCACCGAAGAGTTCGATATGCTGCGGATCGTTGATCGAACTGACGAGGTTCTCGACGCCGTACTGCTTGCCAAGCATCGAGATCATGAGGTTCACCGAATCGTTCTCTGTCGTCGAGATGAGTGCGTCGGCCTCTTCGATACCTGCTTCGAGGAGGATTTCCTTCGAGGCGGCATCGGCGTTGATGACCATGCAGTCGTAAGTCACGCTCACCTCTTCGGCTAGCTCTGTGTCGCGTTCGATGACGACGACTTCGTTGTCGTCCTGGGTTGCGAGTTCGATTACTTTGCTTCCGGTGCGGCCTGCGCCGACGACGATGATGTACATTGTGTTCGTGTGATGGGGTGTATTTAACGGACGAGTCTCGAGAGCTCTCTGCGTACACCGGCGGTCCCGGGACGTCGAGGACAGCCGGTGTGGAAATTTCCTGGTGGTACATGGTTCACCGCCGGAAGATGCTGTTTATCATAACGAGCACGGGAATGATCTCGAGGCGACCCATCCACATCTGGACGATGAAGAGAATCTCCGCGACGACCGGCATCCCAGGACCGGTAATACCGGAGGACAGCCCAACGGTCCCCTGTGCGGTCGCGACCTCGAAGATCGCGTCCGCGAGGGTGAACTCCTGCGGGAGTACTGCGAGCAAGACGAACAGGGAAAGGCCCAGGAGGACGAGATACGCGAATGCGAACGTCGCAGCAGCGCGAATCTCGTCGTTCGCTTCGTCGGCCTTGAAGACCTGTTGACCGATTCGGAGGTCATCGATGGCGTGTTCGGGGAGAAACACGCGTGAGACTTCCCAGTTGATTCCGCGGCCGATGATGTAGCCGCGGAGGATTTTGATCCCCCCAACTGTCGCCCCTGCGGACCCACCGAACAACATCGCGCCGAGGACGATGAACATGACCGCCCCGCTGTTCCAGTCCCCAATCGCGGACGTCTGCCAGCCAGTGGTCGATGATGCGCTGATGAATTGGAACAACCCATCCCGGAACGCTTGGCTCGTCACAACGCGTCCCACGTAGCCGACTGGGCCGCCATTGTATGGGACACCGACCCATCGAGCGAGGAATGCCGTCAGACCGATCACACCGACGACGAACAGTCCGAACATCGTCCTAACCTGCGGGTCGCTCGTGAACTCCCGGATATCACGCTTGGAAAGCACACCGTAATACACGGGAATCGAGATGGCCCCCGTGATCATCGCCGGGATATGGACGAGTTCCATAGCGTAAGAGCCGTAACCGGCGATAGAGTCATCGAGTGTACTGAACCCGCCTGTCGATTGCCCAGTCATCGCGTGATTGACCGCATCGAAAATCGTGGGCTCAATCCCGTAATTAGGCGCGACGAGGAACGTCGCTGTGGCGAGATAGACCGCGACCAGGGCTGTGATGCCGACGTAGACCTTCCAGATCGCACGCGCGGTCCCCGCAATGCTCGGCCGTAACTTCTCGTTTCGGGCTTCCGACTGGTACAGCGAGATGCCGGCCGTACCGTGTGGCTGCCGGAGGATCGCCAACGAGAGAACGATCATCCCTGCGCCGCCGATCCACTGCATCTGTGACCGGTACCAGAGGAATCCGCGGCCCACGGACGGTTCGCGGACGCTCATCGTCAGACCAGTCGTCGTGTACCCGCTCATGCTCTCGAAGAACGCGTGTAAGGGGTTCTGGAAGTACAACAGGCTCGATTGATAACCCGCCCCTGCGGGGACGAAAGACTCGAGGACTGCTGGCGGCGTGATGTATGCCGCGATAACGAACGGGAGCGCCCCGAAGAACGCGGTTGCGGCCCATCCAAGGGCAGCAACGATCATCGCGTGGTGTCGCTTCGGTTCCGGGGCGTCCTCACAGAGTTTGTACGCAAGCCCACCGACGAACGCGGTGATGCCTGCTGCGATGAGAAATGACAGCCCGGAATACCACTCTTGGTAGAGGAGAGATACCAGTACTGGGACGAGCATCGACCCACCGATGAGGACCTGAAGTCCGCCGATGTCCCTGATAACTGTCTTCGAAGCCGTGAGGAAATTCAAGCGACCAGCAGTAGACGTCGGGGATGAGTTGGAATGAGACATAGTTCAGTGGTCCGCGTTTCAAAGGGTGATTATCTGGTTTTGTGACAGGAGGCTCCGCACGTCGAAGCCGATCCTCGTATCTGTTCTCCACCAAATTCCCCAATGTATATAAATACACCGGTTAGATTGCTTAACGAGTAAAATCACACGGTCTGAATTGTTTAAACCGAAATGGCAATGGAGTCGGTACAAGTCCAAATCGATTATCTCCCTGTAACGTGACGAGTCAGATATGAGCGACCGTTTGGATGAGGTAGACAAACGAATCCTCTACCATCTGGTTCGGGACGCGCGAAATACGTCCGCGCCCGAAATAGCCGAGGAAGTAAACGTCTCGGCGGGTACGATTCGAAATCGAATTTCACAGCTCGAAGAATCCGGTATTCTTCGGGGCTATCACGCACTCGTCGATTATTCGCGAGCAGGCGGCCGTCTGACTAACCTCTATATCTGTACCAGTCCGGTTCCAGATCGTGACCGGCTCTCGAAACAAGTCGCCGAAATCCCCGGTATTGTCAGTGTTCGACAGCTGATGAAAGGCAGAAATAATCTCCACGTGACTGCTGTCGGTGATGATATGCAGGAACTCAACCGGATAGCGAACGACCTCTCCGCGATTGGGCTCGAAATCGACGAGGAGAACTTGCTCCAGAGCGAGCAACTGCTTCCGTATCATAAATTCGGCCCAGAGGCGTCACAGGATGGCCATA
Organism: Haloferax prahovense DSM 18310; assembly: GCF_000336815.1. GTDB lineage: Archaea > Halobacteriota > Halobacteria > Halobacteriales > Haloferacaceae > Haloferax > Haloferax prahovense. The sequence continues at coordinate 69,739 of NZ_AOLG01000035.1, read as the reverse complement.
CGATTGCGGACTTTATGGAACTCTCTGGCGGTGCCGAAGTCGTGGAGCTTACAGTCTCTTCTAATGCTGACGTTGCAGGCCTCACGTTGCGTGAGGCGAACGAACGTGGGGTTATTCAAGCGGACGTTCTGGTGGTTTCAATCGAGCGTGACGAAGAAATGTTAACACCTCGTGGAGATACGACGGTCCGCCCAGATGACCTGGTAACGCTCTTCTGTCGAGGTGGACTGACGAGAGAAACCGTTGAAGCATTCGGCGACCACAAGTGAGTAGGAACCCAGAGAGAGACCGGCCGTTTTAACCCACTGCTTTCTCTCGGGGGTATCAATGAGCCTGTCGCGTGGTTTGATTCTGCCGGAGGTTAACTAACAGATGCCAAAATCACTCGAACGTGACCTCGGTCTGTATGCAACGATTACAATCAGTATTGGTGCGATGATCGGCAGTGGTATCTTTGTCCTCCCTGGACTCGCTGCCAAGAAGACGGGGCCGAGTGTGATTCTTGCGTATCTCCTCGCGGGGTTAATCGTCTTGCCGGCCGCACTCTCGAAAGCGGAGATGGCGACCGCAATGCCAGAAGCTGGCGGCACGTATCTCTATATCGACCGAGCGATGGGTCCACTTCTCGGAACGATTGCCGGGATCGGCTCTTGGTTTTCTCTCGTATTCAAGAGTGCCTTCGCTCTCGTTGGACTCGGAGCCTACGTCCTTCTCGTCGTCTCGATTCCAGGGGAGTATCTGGTGTTTTTGAGCCTTGGCCTCGGTGTCCTGCTCGTCGTCGTCAACATTGTTGGAGTGAAGCAGAGTGGCCGCTTGCAAGCCATTATCGTGAGTCTGGTATTGCTCTCGCTTGCTGCATTCACGTTCTCTGGAATCATCAACGTCGATGGTACCAATTTCGATCCGTTCGTCACACACGGAAACAGCGGTGTGCTCGCAGCGACGGGGTTCGTGTTCGTCTCGTATGCAGGCGTCACCAAAATTGCGTCCGTAGCTGAAGAGGTAGAGAACCCGGGACGGAATATCCCCATTGCGATGATCGGTTCGGTTGTCGTGATGATGCTCGTCTACACACTGACCGTCTTCGTCGTCGTCGGTGTTTCACCACCGAACGAACTGATGTCGAACGATATGCTCACACCAATGGCACTTGCTGCTCGGCAGTTCGCAGGTCAGTGGGGTGAACTTGTCGTCGCGGTCGTCGCGGTCTTCGCGCTCACGAGCATGGCCAATGCTGGCATCCTCTCATCGTCTCGATTCCCGTTCGCGATGAGCCGTGACGAACTGGCACCCCAGCGATTGAGTGAGGTCAGTTCCCGTTTCAAGACGCCAATCGTTTCCGTATTGCTGACCGGCGGATTACTGCTTGGACTCATCGCCTTCGTGCCGGTCGTCGAGCTCGCGAAGTTGGCGAGTGCGTTCAAAATCCTCATTTTCTCCATCATTAACGTCGCCCTCATCGCATTTCGCGAAAGCTCCCTCGAGAGTTACTCCCCGGAATTCACCTCCCCGGGGTATCCATGGGTGCAGATCTTCGGTCTCGTCGGTGGGCTCGTGTTACTCACACAGATGGGACCAGTCGCAATCGGCGGCGCGGTTGGGATTATTCTCATGGGCATTCTTTGGTATCTGGTCTACGGTCGGGCGAAAACGGAGCGACAGGGGGCAGCCCTCGATGCAGTCCGTCGGTCTGCGGACGCGCAGTCCCTCTCTCAGGTTGAACAAGCATTCGTCGATGAGGGTGGATCAGTTCTCGTTGCCATGGATGAACGAACTTCACAGAGCCGGGAACGGACGCTTCTCACGGCCGCGGCAAGCGTCGCGGCCCAGCGTGACGGGCAGGTTCATGCTGTTCGGTTCGAGGAGGGGCCCGACCAGCTCACGCTCTCATCGGCAACCGCAATGGACGAGTCAGACCGCGAGTTCGAGCGAAAGACACAGGAACTCGCTGAAGAGCTCCCTGTACCAATCCATGCTCAAGAAATCGTCAGCCACGATCTACGACGCGCTGTGATCAACTATGCTGCAGATATTGAGGCGGACCTTCTGTTAGGGGAGTGGGAACCTGACCGCTATCACGCAGAGTTACTCGGAAGTGACGTTGACTGGTTTATGGAACACGCACCTTGTGACACGGTCTTTCTCCGTGACCGAGATATCGACGACGTCAACGAGATCACCGTTATCACCCGCCGCGGTCCATATCGACCACTCAAGGTTACTCTCGCAGACGCACTTGCCGTACACCACGATGCGCGAGTCCGATTCCTTACTGCCGTTGACAAGGACGCCCCTGATGAACAAGTGACTGCGACTCGAGACTACCACCGTGAGCTTGAGACATTATGTGAAGCACCGACCACGAGTGAAGTGGTTCGTACGTCAGACCTCCTCGACGACCTCGTTTCAGCAGCTCAAGAGACTGATGTAGCCGTCATCGGAACAGTTGCGCATTCACGTATTCACGAGTTTGCATTCTGCGATCCCGCAACAGAGATCAGCGATCGATTGGACGCAACCGTCTTGTTGGCCCATCCACGAGAATTAAAGAGTCAAAGTTTCGTTCGGGGAGTCGTAGAGAGAATCGCATTCTAACTGTATCCACGCCAGAGACACGACCGCTCTCCTCAGGGGACGTCTAGTAGATGTCAGGATGGCTGCTCCGAGGGGTCAGGCAGCACGAGAACCGGTAAATCGCTCTCGTTCACGAGCGTTGTCGTCACATCTCCAGTGAGTAGTTTCAGCCAGCGGCTTCCCCCTCGAGGAGTAAACACAATGGTGCTCGCGTCGAAATCGTGCGCGGCAGTGATTATTGCGTCACCGACATCGGTTCCGTATAGATACTCGGTCTGGAGGGCTATATCGACACCCTGGAGTCGATCTCTCAGGATCTGAAACATCTCGTCGGCAGCGAGTTCGCGTTGCTCAACGGACGCCTTGTCGGGGGCACCACCAGCTTTCTCGATGACGTGAACAGCGATCACTGTGCTAGGGCTGCCGTCGACGTATGGAATGAGGGCTTCTGCTGTCGCTGCAGCATCGTCCTTGTTAGCGACTGGGACAACAACGCGACTGAATAGGGACTGTGCCATTGAAATCACGATACTAAATCGGGGTGGATGCGGCATAAAACACTTGACGGGGAGTCAGAGCAACGTGGTGAGCACTGTTGAATACGTCATTCGAATCACCCCCGCTCCGAAGCCAAAGCCGATGAACGAGGCCAGAATCGAGACTTCGTTGTGGATTCGGCCCTCGCCCTCCGTCAGGAAGGCGAGACCGATGAGCGAGCCGGTCCCGAAACAAATGACCAACCCCGAGAGGAACCCAAGCCACGCGAAGTAGATATCCCCGGTGAGGGAGAGAAACTCGTACGACGGAGTCCAGACACCCAGTACCATGAGTGTGTACCCACCAATTAGGTACGCAAAGAAGAGCACCCCAATAGGAACGAAAAGCGGTACCGAAACACGTGCTCCGACGAGACAGAGCTGTTCTATCGTTCCGGCGATTTGCCCGCCTAGGGATTGATTCGGCGGGTCGAACTCATCCGAATCAGTGGGTGGGTTCATGTTCTCACCGACTCACCGAGATTAGTTGCTTTTGCCCCTTTCCCGATCCATTTCCTGAGGAATCCGAAAATCGCCGAGTGGACGGGCCGGTGTTTCCGAACCATCACGACTTCACCGTCGAATTCTTCACCTACTGTCTCAGGCACTTCACCAAAGAGGACGCGACGGAGGATCCCCTCGCCTGCTGCGCCGATGATTACGGATTCGAAGCCTTCACTACGCGCATACTGGAGAATCGTCTTTGCAATGTCTTCACCTTCCTGCACAGCGGTGTCAACATCAATCTCCGATTCTGCCAGCGACTCCTGTTTATCAGCTAGGAACGATTCCGCTGTATCGACATCTCCGTCGGTTACGACGTGGAAGAGCGTCACATCAGCACCGGTCGCCGCGTATGCGACTGCAAAGAGGTCGGCGAGCTCCGAGTTCGCACCTCCCGCTGTCGGAACCAGTACACGTCCCGGTTTAGGTGATCCGTCGGTTTTTACCACTGCAACGTCACACTCCGCGTTCTCGACGACGGTGTCGATGTTCGAGCCGAGCACGTAGTCGGAGACTCGTTTCCGCTGTCCGCGCCACCCCATGAGGACGAGGTCGCTATCGCGCTGATATGCGATGTTGTTGATGCTTCTCCCGATGTCGTGGCCGATGGTCACGGTCTGATGAACGGGGACGTCGTCCGGAGCGTACTGCATTGCTTCGTCGAGGAGTTCTCGCTGTTCGCTTGCGTATCGGCGTCCCTCTGAGAGTGGTGTCTGTTCAGGAACCGTTGCGACGCTCGTGAGGAGAACTTCGCCGTCCTTGTGGCGAGCGACCGCACTCCCGGCACGGATGAGCTGTTCAGCGTTCTCCGGGTTCGCAATCGGAATCAAGACTTGATACCCACGGTCTTCAGCTGCGCGTTCTTCGGTAATGAGGCGCGTTTCTTCTTTTGCTTCCGTCTCACGCACGCGCCCGCGAGAGTAGAGGAAGAAGATACCGACGCCGACAAGGATCCACGCAATCGCCCCGTACCACGCGAGCGGGCTGTAATTGAACAGATAGACGGCGAGGGCAAGCTTGGTGATAATCCCGATGATGGGCACGTAGGGGAAGAACGGCATCACGTACCCATAATCGATCTGGTCTCCCCACTCCCGGCGTATCACGATAGCGGCGTAGTTCACTTGGAGGAACAACAGGAGGAACATCACGTCGGTCGCGGCCGCGACGGCCTCGATCGGAAGCGCGACAGCCATGAAGATGATGAGTGCGCCAGAGAGTGCTGTTGCAATGTGGGGCGTCCGCTTTTCCGGGTGGACCTCGCTGAACGCATCCGGCAGGACGTGGTCTCTCCCCATCGCGAAGGAGACACGCGTCGACGAGTAGGTCGTCGCGTTGAGTGCAGATAGCGTTGAGAAGATACCCGCCACGAGGATGACGACCGTCCCGTACGGCATAATCTGTCCCGCAGCACGAGCGAGACCGAGTTCTCCGAGGTGGCCGAGGATTTCCCAGACTGCGGCGTCCTCGATAGTATCCGGGACCGGAGGTAGGTTCGTCGCTCCGTGAGCCCCCGATGCAGCACCTTCCTGAGCCAGTTGGAAGAGGTCGGGCGTGACCGTGACTGCACCGATGAGTACGATCGCCACGAGCATGTAGATCGTGACGACGACAGACATCGAGTAGAAGACTGCTTTCGGTACAGATTTCTTCGGGTTAACGACCTCTTCGCCCGATTGAACGATAATCTCGTACCCCTCGAAGGCGATGAAAGTCAGTCCCATCGCGATAAATACACCACTGAGGTCTCGTGGCAGGAACGGCTGGAATCGACTGGTCGCTTCGGCGGGATTTCCGAAGATGTAGCCCAACCCAAACGCGATGAGGATGAGGATGACCGTGACCTTGACCATGGTCACAATATTGCCAGCGAGTCCAGTCTCTTTCGCGCCACGGAAATTGATGTACGCGAAGAGTACACCAGCGAACACTGCAAATATCTTTTCTGGGCCGATCGTGAGTAAGAATAGATCGACCGGCTCGAAGAGAACGATACCGAAGTAATCGGTCAACAGTAGGTGGACGAACGCACCGAATCCGAGCGTGTACAGTGAACCGGCGACAGCGTGGGCGAACCAGGACATCCACCCAGCGAGGAATGCCTGCGACCGACCGAGCGCTTCACGAACCCAGAGATACCCACCGCCAGCTTCGGGTATTGCTGACCCCAGTTCGGCATACACCATCCCTGTAAAGATGGTGATGAAGCCGTTGAAGGCAAATGCCATTACGAGTCCAGGGCCTGCCTGCCCTGCAGCAAGACCAGTGAGGACGAAGATACCGGCACCGATCATGGCACCGATACCGATCATCGTGATATCGAATACAGAGAGGTCCCGGGCGAGGTCCTCGTTATTACTGTGGCCCGGTAACCCTTCGTCGTCACTCATTGGAACCACCGTCCATAGCGTCGCTGAACGGGCCTTTCTGGTACTCGCCGGAATCTATTTTATCCACGACGTACTTGCCGTGTATAACGGCGGCTTGGAGTCCGACCCACGCAAGCAGCGTGAGAATGGCCCCGAGAATCAGCGTGGATACCATGTGTTTTTGAGTTTTCCACACACCATTATAAAAACTACCGTGGAGATACCTGAATCTGGTATATAAATTGTATGGGGCTGGCGAAACATCTCAATACCCCATTCTGGAGGCTGGGACTTCGCACCGAAGGTACTGATCGGAAAAGGGCATTTTGCGTTACGTAATCAGACAAGCTATCTCTACGGACAAACCAATCAGTTTAAAGTGCCGTTCAGTAAACGGAAACTGTATGGCCAATCGTCTTGGGACAATTGCTCGCGACCTCGGGCGGATGCTCGAGGCGCTAGCAGGTCTCATCCTCGTTTCGGTTCTTATCCCTCTCGTCTGGCGAGAGTGGTGGGTCGTTCCTGGAATGGTTCTTTCAGGTATACTCCCCCTGCTCGTTGGAGTTGGACTCTCTCGAACCTTCCAGGACGCAGAGGATCCGGGTCGCCTGCACGGAATGATGATCGCTGCCTCTGGGTGGTTCTTCGTCGCAGTCTTCGGCTCTGTCCCGTTCCTGCTCATTGCATGGACTGCTCAGCTCGATCCGGGGGTTCTCAATGTCCCTGTTCGATTTACGACAACGGGAACAGAAGCCTATAGCACGCTTGCAGCGTTTCAGAACCCGCTCAATGGCTTCTTCGAGAGCATGAGCGGATTCACTGGGACAGGCCTCACGATGTCTGTTCATGAGGACGTCCTACCACACACACTCCAGTGGTGGCGCTCGTTCATCGAGTGGGTCGGTGGAGTCGGGGTTATCGTCCTCACGACGGCGATTCTCGCTCGCCCGGGGAGTGGTTCACTCACGCTCTACGAGAGCGAGGCGCGCTCGGAAAAGATCCACCCGAGTATCGTTTCGACCGTCCGCACGATCTGGTGGATTTTCCTGCTCTTTACGTTCTTCTCGATTCTCGTCCTGTGGCTCGCAGGGATGCCGATGTGGGACGCCATCAATCACGCGATGACCGGACTCGCCACCGGCGGATTCTCGATTACCGACAACTCGATTGCGACCTACGACAGCGTCGCAATCGACTTCGCGCTGATTCCGATCATGATCCTGGGGAGTATCGCGTTCCCGATCCACTATCTTATCCTGCGGGGAGACCTCCGGAATCTCTACAGAGACCTCCAGACGCGGTGGGGCTTCATTTTCTTCGGACTCGGAACACTGATTCTGACAGCCCTGCTGTTCGATCAGGGGTTCTACCAAACAGAGGCGATTGTGGTTGCTGGCATCGTGCTTCAGGGACAGGCAGCAACGCTCTTTCAGACGTTCCGGTTTGCCTTATTCCAGTTCGTCTCGGCGGCATCCTGTACCGGGTTCCAGACAGCAGGGTCACTCGGTCCAGGATGGTCGCCGCAGGCGCAGTTGACAGTCACGTTCGGAATGGTCGTCGGGGCGGCAGCGGGGTCGACTGTCGGAGGAATCAAGCTCATTCGACTCCTTACGCTTGCCAAAGGCACTCTCTTCCGTATCCGTGGAGTGTTCTACCCTGCGAGTGCGGTACGGACGTTCCGCCTTAACGGACGCGCACTCTCAACCGAAGAGGCTGCCCAAGAGTTCGAAGAAGCCGCGATTATAACGTTCCTCTGGGTTCTCTTCTTGGGTCTGGGGGCGTTTGTTCTGATGCTTTCGGTCCCTATGGGACCCGATGGGTTCACGCTAGAAAATGTTCTATTCGAGGTCGCCTCTGCTCAAGGGAACGTCGGCCTTTCGTCGGGGATCACTGGGCCAGGAATGCCCACAATTACGAAAGTGATGTTCCTATTCAATATGTGGATCGGCCGACTTGAGATCATCCCAGTCCTCGTCCTCCTCCGAAGCATCTTCGTCTCAATGGAGGTCTACGAATAATGCACCTCGAAAAGATTCCGTTTGTTGGTACTCTCCTCGCAGCAGGAGCAGACGACACCGTATTCGATATACTCCTCCTCCTGGGACCTCTCGTGATCGTCCTAATTACAATTCTGGGCCGCACATCACTCACAGTTCTACTCGCAGTCGCCTACACGAGTGTGTTTGTTGGTTATATTGCCTACAAAAGTATGGCCACTACGGAGAGTAAAACTTAGCAGGCCTCAGATTAACGCTTCCTCATGTACATTATAATCGTCGGTGCTGGAGACATAGGTTCACAGGTCCTCGATCTTCTCACGAGGACGCAAAACGAACTCGTGGTCATCGAAACTGATTCAGATGTCGCCGAGCAGGTCAGTCGCGACTACGACGCTCTCGTGCTGAACGCCGATGCGACGATGAAAGAAACGCTAATCGATGCAGGTGCAGAGCAAGCTGACGCCGTCATCACGACCACGGACCAGGACGCAACCAATATTATGGTGATGTTGTTGGCCGAAGAACTTGACATCGAGTCGAAAGTCAGTGTCGTCCAAAATCCGGAACACATGGAGATATTCCGACGGATCGGTGTGAACGTACTCGAAAATCCTCAACGACTCATCGGAGAGTACCTCGTCCGGGCCGTCCAGCGGCCATCAGTCAAAGACTTCATGTCGTTGGCGGGCGGTGCTGAGGTATTCGAAATCACCGTGACAGAGACGTCCCCCATTGCAGAGAAGACACTGCAAGAAGCGGACTCAGCTGGGCTACTGGGCAATGATGTACTCGTAGTTGCGATCGAGCGTGGTGAAGAAGTACTGACTCCGCGAGGGGAGACTGTGATTCACGCCGGGGACCTTCTCACCGTATTCTCGAAAGAGGGGGTCACAGGGGAGGTAATGCATACGTTCACCGGTAAAGACGAATAAGTGCTTTCTGGGGCATTTATATTAGTACCGGGTATCATATTCTGCAAACTAAACGGGATTAATGAATGGAGTCCCCTACCCCCAACCTCCGTACGTCGAAAAGTCCCCCTCGATGGACAGCTTATCTGATGTTCTGCGGACTCGTATGTTTTCTTGCACGGATCGTATTATATCCCATTCTTCAGTTTGAACCAATATTTAGTACAATTGTGGTGGCTCTCGGGTATTTCGGCCTCCTCCTGATCTTCATCAGCTTCTTTATTCACATCTCTATCGAGTATTAGTCCTCCAGTCAGATTCAAACGCAGGACAAAGAAGAGACGCACCGATGCGTTTCTCCGAAGCTGTGGCGGCCGCCGAAGTGACTCAAGTTGAGACTGGTATTTCAATGCATACATCTCCACTCAGAGCGGACATAGAATTACTGGCGTCTTCTATCGACACACCACATTGTCTCTCCCATCCAACTCGCGATCCCTCCGTACCATGCGCTCTTTTTTAGGAGAAACTACTCCACACTCATATGGACCGAAGTACAATCGCTGGAACTACCCTGATACTCGTGGGGGTTCTTGGGTATGTCGCCGGGATATACGTCGCCTATCCCGGTCGGGCATTCTCAATTACAGTACTCATGGTCGGCATCGCACTCGTCGCAATCGCACAGCAATCTGCCACGAGGGGAGACGCATGAGCCTTCACGCCATGGTGTATACGGCAAACGGCGTTGAGCGTCACAACGATCTCGACACCGCGTTCGAAGCTCCAGGTGAGACGTGGATCCACGCGGACGACGTCGAACCAACTGAAATGAAAGCTCTCAGAGACCGCTTCGAGATCCATCAACTGGCCGTCGAAGACGTGGTTCACGAAGAGACGCGACCCAAAACCGAAGAGTACGACACTCACACGTTCGTGCTGATGAAGACCGCGCGCCTCAGTCAGCGCGACGACGTCGAATTCCATAAGGAAGTTCGAACGCACGCTGTCGGCTTCTTCCTCGGCGAGAACTGGCTGGTCACGATGTCCACAACCGATATCGATATCGTCGATCCGACAGCATCGCAGTGGACGAAAAACGGACAGCGATTCGTACAGAGAGGAACGGATTTTCTCGCCTACCGGATTATGGATGCCATCGTCGACGACTACTTCGACCTCCTCGACGAGATCGAGGACGACATCGAAGCGGTCGAAGAGCGCGTCCTCGACGAACCGGACCCCCAGATGCTCGAAGACTTGAACAACGTCAGGCGGGACCTCCTCGCGTTCCGAAAGATCGCCTGGCCCGCTCGTGAAGCCATGTCGTACCTCTCGCGGGGCGACATTCCCGAGGTCGCCGATGAAAACGAGAAGTACTTCCGTGACGTCTACGACCATCTCGTTCAGGTGGTTGACCTGATCGAGACGTACCGCGATCTCACGGGTGGGGCCCGAGATATCTATCTGAACGCCATCTCGCAGTCGACGAACGAGGTGATGAAGACGCTCACGGTCGTCGCGACGATTTTCATCCCGCTCACGTTCGTCGTTGGGGTCTACGGGATGAACTTCGCCGACACGCCGTTCGCGATGCCGGAACTCTATTGGACGTACGGGTATCCAGCAGTCATGATCGGAATGGGTATCCTCGCCGGACTGATGCTCGTCCACTTCCGCCAGCAAGACTGGGTATGACGAATTGTCGTTCAGGTAACGGACGGACGAGAGAACGTTGTCGACTCTATTGACACCTGAATCGTTCTGAGCCAACGATTATGCCACTGTACGACGAATTTCACTGTGTGACGTGGCGTATCCTTGTCGCAAGTGACGGCTCACCACCGGCAACAGCAGCACTCGCTCTCGCCCTGAGACGGTTTCCTGACGCTGATATCACCGCTCTTCACGTCATCGACCCCGTGGGTGGATATCACCGTGTGCTCGCAGGTGGTCGATTCGAGGAGTGGCACACCGTCGCGAAACAGCGTGCAGACACGATTCTACAACAGGCAGCGGACCAAGCAGCTCGTGACAATCGTTCGATACAGGTGGTGTGTGAGACCGGCGATACTGTGGAGACGATTATCGGGTACGCACTGGAACACGAGTTCGACCATATCGTCATCGGGAATCACGGTCGGGAGGGNGTGTGAGACCGGCGATACTGTGGAGACGATTATCGGGTACGCACTGGAACACGAGTTCGACCATATCGTCATCGGGAATCACGGTCGGGAGGGTGTGGACCGATTTCTGTTCGGAACTGTCGCTGAGCGTGTCACACGGCGAGCACCGATGCCCGTTACAGTGGTTAAAACCCAGACCACCACTTCAGATTGATGGGGGCCTGCCCTCTCAGTCAACTCATCCCACGCGGTCAATATTTCACGTATTGGTAGAATACTCGCTTGACACTCTCGGTCAGAACGATGTAGCCTCCAAGAATCATCACAACGGGGAGGATGTACGACACGGGAAGTGGAACTAGCTCGAACAGGCCACCGACCGGTGTGTACGGGAACACGAGCGTGACGAGTGCGATGAACGCCGTTGCTGCGAGGAGGTATCGGCTCGGCCGACTCCTGAAGAACGGTTTTCGCGTACGAATGATAAATACGATGATCACCTCCGTGAGGACCGAGATGAGCAACCATCTCGTCCGGAACTGCGTCATCGTCGCCCCGAGGATGAACAGGAGGACACCGAACGTGAGGAAGTCGAAAATTGAACTCACCGCACCGAACGTCAACATAAACTTCTTGATGAAATCTGTATCCCACTTTCGGGGACGGTCGATCAATTTCAACAGCCAGCCAGATAGAGATACGGGGCTGGTAGAGAGACACACGAGTCCCAACGACTATTCACCATCTCACGTGCGCGAAGATGCCCGAGGCCCGCATCGTCTGTCTCGAACTGGACGAGTCGGATGAAGAGGTTCCCAACGACGAACCCGGCAATTCAAGCGTCTGGGTCGACCTTGCCCACGTCCAGAACGGGTCGATTTGCCACGGCGAGATGACCAGATTGTAGCTTCGTGCAAAGGGAATCCCTATCGACCCTCATCCGTCAGCGACAGTGTAGCCCGAGCATCGTTCGGCAGTCTATTGAATAAACGCCCCGAGATTCACGAGAAAGAGCACATACAGAACGAGCAACGTCATTCCTTCCGACCGCGTGATCTCACGATCCTGGGTAATGAAGAAGTACAGGATGGTAATGAGAAGCATAACCGGAAGGCCATACGACCGAATGCTAGCTGGGATGACGAGGTCGCCCACGAGACTCGGCACGCCGGTGACGAGAAAGCTGTTAAACAGGTTCGACCCGAGGACGTTACCGACAGCGAGTCCCGGAAGGTCCTTCCGGACAGCCATGACACTGACGATTACTTCGGGCAGTGACGTCCCCACGGCGACCGCAGTGATTGCAACGATCTCGGTGCCGATCTGGAGCGCCGTTGCGAGGTCGACGATTGATTCGACGAGAACGTAGGCTGCACCGAAGACAAATATCAGACTCAGGACCAGCTTGGCGTAGGTCTTCATGTCCACTTGTCCCTCCGGTCTCTCCGCAACCTCCTCGTCACGGTCCTCGATGACTTCCTCGATTAGCATCCCGACGTAGCGGTCCTTCTCTTTGATCGTGAACTGAATATACACCGCCAGTGCCGCCAGCGCAAGCAGGCCTTCGTACCACGAAAACGGGGAATTCCACGTCGCCACGACGAGAAACACGGCCGATGCGACCAACAACGGGAGATCGACCTCGACGAGTTCACGGATCACGCGGATATCTCCGCCGACGACGGCAGCGAGCCCGAGAACGAACAGCATATTCGAGATATTTGATCCGACGACACTCCCCATCACGATCGCTGGAACTCCCTGACTAACAGCCAAAAGCGACGAGATCAGTTCTGGAAGAGATGTCCCCCCTGCCACGATTGTCACGCCGATGATGAACGGGGAAATTCCGAGCGAGAGACCGATTTGCTCGGCAGCAGACGTGAACGCATCGGAGGCGGCCAGCAGAATTCCGAGACTTACAACGAACAACAAGACGGAGACGAAGACACCAACCATCTTTACGTCATCATACGGCAATGCCCATCTAAGGTATTCCGACCGGTGGTACCAAGCGAATAGGAGGACAACCAAGGACTAACAGAGAGAAAATGCGTTGATAATCGACCAGGGTATCGTCAATTTATATGGGTCGTCAGAAGGTTTGATGACTCTGGCTACATTCGGGGTTGTAGTGGCAGTACTTGATGAGAATCATGAATAGTCTGACGACCCGTATAGCTGCTATGCGCAGTCACCCGGTTGACTGAGATATGAGATATCCGAATACAAGGAACATCAGGAGGAGTACCGCTAATAGACCAAATGCCCACATAACTGAAAAAATTGCCTTGATCTGACTCACTACCCATACATTCACTGGTAGAAGTAAGTCGAAGGCAGTCAGAAGCAATAGAGTCCCGATTAGAAGACCTAGGATAATTCCAATACGCGCGATCACACGGAAAGGGTGGTTCATATATTATAGTATGACTCAGAACAACACGGTCTTGTTGAAGTCCTCTTCGGATAATGGGGTCTAGTAGCTGTACTGACTTGATGGAAACGCTGCTATCTCAAGAGACCGTGAAGTAAGAATGGGGCGCCAGAGAGCGATCTGTATGCTGTGTCAATCCCAGCATTGCCGACCGGAGTGACATCCGCCACGGATTCTCCTGTTTCGAACTCGCTCCGGACTTTATTACCAAGCTCACATTCACCAATAAGAACTATCCCTCGTTGAAATATCCGTGTCACAATGAGCGATGAAGAACCGAGTTTCCGGGAGTTGAGTTACCGGGCCATCCGTGTTCGGTTAAGGCCATACCTCCGGACTGAAGGCTTGAGCCACCCGTTTGTTCAAGGTGAAGCGTGATTTCTCTGGTTGGCGTGCCTCACAACGCACCAGTTCAGGAAGATTTGGTGTGGGATGCCCGAGAGCAAGGGCGAGATCAGCAAGTACCGGCTGGGCGACCGACCGAAAGGTCGTCGCCCAGCGTTCTTCCTCTATCTCCTGAAACACCGCTAACACGGCTCTGCTAACCGTCAGCGTCAGCAGAGCCGCCATCACGAGCAGCTCTGCAATCGCTTTATCCCTCGTCTCGAACGTCTCCAGTCCATACCGTGACTTCAGCTCCCGGAACACTAACTCAACCTTCCACCGCAGGTTGTACAGCGCTGCTACTTGCTCTGGCGTAAACTCTTCTGGGAGGTTCGTCACGTAGAGGTGGTAGTCGTCGGTGTCCGTAACGGGGACACCGACGACGCGGAACTCTACGGTGGCTGATGACTGCCTCTCACCATACTGCCGTCGCTTGAACTCGAACTCACCAGTTACATCGATGTGCTTCCGCTTGAGCTTCGAGAGCTGCTCTTGGAGGTGACTTCCTCTCAAGGAAATGGCGCGCCCACGCCATTTCCGTCGTTCACCCACGATTCGCGGATTTGCGTTCTTCTTCAGCCGACTCACGAAGTAGCCGTTGTTCGCGTGGATCAACGCGAAGCGACGGTAGCTGTAGAACCCGAGACCGAACAGAAACAGCCGCCCACGCAGCCAGTTCCCCGTGCGGAACTGGCTGCTTTCGTGAGTTCGTTCGTCGGTGAGGCTGAACTGTGCGAGCGTCCGTTTGGTCATATTGTAGACGAGGTACAACTGTGCGCCGGGTTGACCTCGTGAGTGGCTGGAAACGCTGTAAGAAGCCGATACAACCTGAAGACGGTTGCATCGGCGAACATCGTGTCGCGGAACTGGGTAAGTTGCGGTACGATGGTGTGAGGGGCCGTGACCTCCTCGAGCGCATCGCGAGGAGGTCGCTCAGGAGGTCTCGGAGTTGCGGCGTAAATCGGTCGTAGAAGCTGGAGCGTGACACCTTCTTGTTGGTCGCTGTCTGGTAGACGCGTTGAAACGCGGCGATAGAGCGGGTTTCGTCGTCAACGGCGAAGCGCAAGATAAGCGACCAGACGAGCATCGTGATATTGATTTTCCGGTGACGTTGGACGGCACTGCGCTCGCGCGCGATGCCTTCGATAAGATCCGCTGGAAAGAGAGAACTCAACCGGCGTCGTATGAGCGTTGGAGAGAGTTCAGGTATCACAACCTCTCTTTACGCGGTTTCTGAAGATAACCTCATCAAAACGCTAGCGTCTCTCGGTTTCTCTCCTTAACCGAACACGGATGAAGTGAGCAATTACTTCTAGTGTCTACTATAGAAGGTGATTGGTACGGAACTAGTCCATTCTCTGAAATTGTGTGTCGGCCCCTCACAGGAATTCGGTATAGCGAAATACAGTATATTTCACTATCAGCAATCCACTACTCGATTCTACTAATTGCAGTTGTGTATATTCCACTCCCACATAAGCCGAAGTATTAACATACTGTGAGATGATCAGTGAGTAATGAAAATCTCACATTCAGAATTACNGTTGTGTATATTCCACTCCCACATAAGCCGAAGTATTAACATACTGTGAGATGATCAGTGAGTAATGAAAATCTCACATTCAGAATTACCCCAACACACGGCGAGCGGGTTCCCCGGTGAGAAGCCATGAATTCGAGGACTGACTCCCAGGGTTTGGAGGCTGAAGAGGAGGCTGCAGACGAAGGGACGAGAGAGAAGCGCTACAAATGGTCACAGATGAGCCTCGACGAACTCGTCGACGTCTACTGGCAAGATATCGCACCGACGCGATATCGAGACGGGTTCGACGAGGACCGAGACGTTCCGACCTATGAGTGGCTCACCGAGTACGGATACAGTGGTATCGCGTACGCATTGCGCGAGCATCACGATTTGACGCCCAAGCAGTTCTTCGTCGATGTTGTAGGCCTCGAAAACGAGGTGTCTGATGAGTGGGAGTGGAACGTCAACCACGAGAATACTGTCAACGCTCTAGAAGTGTACCTTAACTCGATACGAACTCGTGGTGGACGGGCAGAGAGTACCGTCGAGACCCACCGGACGAGGTTAGCGAAGTGGGTGCGGACCTATCGAGAGTTGCACGGTACTGATGCGTTGCTCGAACCGCTGTCCGAGTTAGACCAACAGCCGCGAGAGATAGAACGCTGTCTCGCCGTCCTCGACGTCTTCGACGAAGAGCTATCGACCGACCGCTCGAAGCTCGAGTATCTCCACGTTGCCAGAGCGTGGTACGCGTTCGTGAAACGCCGGAAGTACGCAAAGTACAACCCACTCTCAGAGGCTGGTGAGGAGTTCGGCTGGGAAGCCAGTGAGCCGAACCCACAGGCGTTGTCGGCGTCGCAGGTGCGTCGAATCTACGGTGAGGTGGACTCACCCGAAGCGGAGTTACTCGTCGTCGCACTCGCTGGGTGGGGGTTACGGCCCTCAGAGGTTGCCGCGTTGCACGTCGACCAAGTGGTCTTGGATGCAGAGGACCCGCACCTGACGTTCGGTGATGGAGAGCGAAAGAACGGTCCCGGTGAGGTGACGCTACTGTATGGTGTAGACGTCGTCGCTGATCGGATTGATACGCTTTCGGATCGTGAGGCGTGGAACGGGTACCTGTTCCCCTCTCGGTCGTCGTCAACGGGACACGTGTCAGTTAGTACGATACGTCGGCGGTTCAAACAGCTCGCTGACACTGCTGGAGTGGTTGTCGATGGAGATACGCCCACGCCGAAGATGGGGCGACGGTTCTGGTACTCGGCGTATCAGGAGGCTGTTGGAGAGGTTCTGGAGGGACTTGAAGGAGTTGCTGAAGACCAAGGGAGTTCGTCGACGGAGGTTGTGCTTCGGAATTACTTGTCACGTGAGCAAGAGCGGAAAGCTCGGCGGAGGCGGATGTATGAGAAGTTGGATACGGCATTTGAATAACAGGAAAGAAACATCCGATGCGGATACGTGGCCGGCGGCTACTTACCTTAATTATTTAAACTAACTCTCTACATTGGTGACAATGATAATGAATAGTCCAAACAGAATCGGTTTGAAATAAGACAAATGAGCGGAAGCAACTTCATCGGGGAGGATCTTAGTGGAGCCGACCTGTCAGGATTGAATCTACGGGGCGTGAATTTCAGTTCTTCAAATCTTCAGGACGCGGACCTGAGTGGCTCAGACCTACGGTATGCAGTATTTTCGGACGCGAAAATTTCTGGCGCAGATTTCACTGATGCCGACCTCGGATACGCGGATCTGGATAACATACAGGCCGAAAAGACGGTGTTTTCGAACGCTGACCTCCGTAAGTCTGACCTCACTTCAGCTGCTCTTGAGCTGTCCGATTTCTCAGACGCCGTTCTTACTCACGCTAATCTCACAGGAGCAGATCTACGTGAAACAGATCTCTCAGGTTCCGACTTGTCTAACGCTCGTATGAGATCTACTGACCTTCGGTTTGGGAGCCTATTGGATGCCGTTGTCAAGGGTGTGGACCTAACTGGTGGTGATCTTAGGGATACCGATATGATGAGTTGTGACCTTGAGGCGTCGGTACTCATTGACACCAACCTTCGTGCGACTAATTTCACCGACAGCTCTCTACGTAAAGCGAATCTCACTGGGTCGGATCTTGAGGGTGCAGAATTGTCAAACACAGATTTAGCACACGCGACCCTTGACGGTGTTAACCTGTCGCGGACGCAGATTCGTCGTTCCAATTTACAAAACATCAGTGCTTTTGGGGCAGATTTCAGCCAGAAAGATCTGACAGGTAACGATTTTACTAGTGCCGACATCAGGAACGCAGACCTTAACGGTTCGGAGTTGGAAGATATCGACTTCAAGGACGCAAATTTATATAATGCTGATTTATCAAGTGCAAATTTACAACGAGCTAAGTTTCATCGCGCAGAACTCGTCGATGCGGATTTCACCGGATCTGATCTCCGTGGAACGACGTTCTCTTCAGTAGATATTCGAGGTATAAGATTTGACGGTGTAGATCTAAGTGGTGACACCAAATTCTACGGCTTTTGTTCGGAACCCACCAACGCGCAAGAGTGGAATGTGCTGGCAGAGGGATATGAGGCAGTCCGTAAGGCGTTCAGACAGAAAGCGCTTGACGACACTCACCGGGAGCTGTACTATCTTCAACGAAAGGCTCGAACAAAAGAGGCCTCTAAGAATGGCCAATGGATCAAGTATCTTGGAAACCTGACATCCCAGGGACTAACTGGATACGGGGTACGCGTTAGTTACGTACTCATTTGGACGGTGTTATTATTAGCTTCTTCTACAGCTTGGTATTCGCTGGTGGGAACGACAGGTAGTTGGACAGGGGGAAGTCTCTTCTACAGTGTCTCAACGCTCGTGACCTCGGCACCACATCCTCCGAAGAACCTCGTGCCGTGGGTGCCCAGAGAATTCACCGATATTGTTGTGCTGACCGAAACGTACGTAGGAACCCTGCTGATAGTTCTACTTGGGTATGTGCTTGGAAACAGAGATACGATTTAGAGAGACATCTCAACAGCGTACAGTGTGCTATTTTGGTGTAGAAATAATATAAATGATCCTCCAAACGTTTATTAGTACTCTCTAAAACCGACCTACTGACCGCTTTTGTCCCGTCCTATCTTTTGTTCTATCAACTTCTCCACTCCTTGCACCCCGATTGCTTCTGCAGAGATGGACGAGAGTTCGTGACTCAGTGCTTTCGCTACCTTCTCGACGAGATCATTGTCGTCGATGAAATCGGCATCGTCACGTTCGTAGGCGACCTTGGCGAAGGCTTGGACCGCTGCCTCGCGGCGGAGGTCCTTACGGTCGAACAATCGGTTAGCGATGTATTGGCGGGTCAGTATTTTCTCGGTTGGCCCGTATCCGTCGTCCTCGGTTTGGGTGAAATCAGCCATGAACCAGAGTCGCGCAAAGGCTGGTGCGTAGAGGTCTTCGGTCGATTTCGTAAACTTCTCTCGAAGCGATGTGACCGAAGTAGTTCCCTTCATCGGCCACCGGAATCGTACGTAGTCGGGACGCCAGACGACAGCTAAATAGTGCCAGATTCCTGGATCGCCAGCTGCTCTGCGAGGAACGTCGATAAATTTTCTCACGGCGGGTGCGACGGCAGCGTCCAAATCTGATCGATCCGACTCGAATCGATGGCGCCCTTCGTTCATGACGTAGTTGAGCACTTGGCCTAGCGAGTCAAGATCTGCTTCGTAGGCTGTCTCCTCTACGAAGGGTTGGACCTCGCTACAGTCGTACGTTATATCGTTTTCGAGGAACTCGTCGGTTACCAAGTTGCCTTCGCCACCAGTAGTGAGTCTGCAGAGTGTCTCCATCGTTAGATCGTCTCCAAGAGTCGCTTGACGTCGTTGTATGGTTGCTGTCGCTGCTGGTAGATCGCCTCAACCTCGTTTATCGTCGTGGAGATTGCTTCTATGCCCAACGAACTCTCGAACTCGTCGACTGTACCATCAGTAAAGTAGTCTCCACAGAGGTCGGTCAAGAGTGTCTCTTGCCAGTCGTACTCGATTCCCCCTTTGATGACTGCGTGTGTAGCCGCTTTGATCGTGAACTGTGTCAACATAGAGACGGCAAGGTGGTTTAGTGCGACACGTCCGATGAGCCCCTGTTTGGTCGGTCTCTCGATAGCGTTGACGGCTGCAACGACAGTCGGGGACGCTTCGTTGAGATACAGTTTTGGTTTAGCAGCGTCGGTGACGTCTACGTGCCACTCAGCTCCTGGCTTACCAGGGTTGTCGTCTTCGTTGAAGTCTGCGGGGATGACGGGAAGGTCACCGCTGAGCGACAACCGTGGTGGGTCGAGATACAGATCGACGTACGGACCGTGAGCGAGCATCCGACCACTCTGTCTCGCGTACTCGTCGTCGTCCGGTCGGTAGTCATTACGAATCAGGAGTGCCTCGAACTCGACACGACCACGGTAGGATTCCCTCTCTATTACGATGGTATCGCTGTAGGTTCCTTGGTCGAGGTCGCCTGTCTTGATTGGCTCGATGAATCGACCGTGTGTCTGTGGAGCGTATCCAGCTACGACTAATGCACCTTCGACTTCGTTTGGTGGGAATACGTAGTTCAGTGTGTCGTCTGTGACAGACAACTCGACGTCAAACTCGGCAGTATCCCACGCTTCGTCGTGTTCGAATAGTGGGAACTCCGACGGGTCTTTTGGGAGTTCTTGTTCGTCACCGTCCAGACGTAGTTCGGTCACCTCGAATCCGAGTGACTCACCATCGTGATTGTATGGATAAGCGTCCTGTTGGTATTGGTGAGTCGTCACGTGTTTGACCCTCCAATATCGGTCTCGACAGTGAAATTGAGCCGTGCTCTTCCTTCTCCGACCGCGTCAAGGTTTGCTGTCGAAACCGACACTGCGTCGAATTCGATGGTGTCCTTTCCACCGGGAACTCGAACCAGAGTCCCGTGGTTTTCCACAGACAAATTTGCGCCTGTTTCGGGGTCTGCGCCAGAGATGTTGTCCAACGCAACGGTCTCGATTACGTTATTTGACGAATCGAGTACAGCGAATTCTACCGTCAACCCCCAGTCGCCCTCGAACGCCTCTGTTAGCTCTAGAGTTCCAGTACTACGGTACTTGTCATCGATGTGATTGAGATCGGATCTGACACGGTCTATAGTCCGACTACCGCCACCACCACCACCGCGGTTTCGACCTCGGTTCGGACCACCTGAGAAGTAAGGGAACCGCCGCCCGACGTCCCCGAGCATTTCACTGTCGTCGGAGCCGGCGGCGGTGAGAAGTTCTGTCAAATGTGCTGGTAGAGTGTCTTTGAACAGCGTATCGATCTCGCTGCTACCCCCTGGATAGTTGTGTTCCAGCTTGCTAACTTCTTTCTCCCAAGTATCGTGGGCTTTCGGCTCAGCCTTACGGAAGAAATCCTCGACCACGAGATCCGAATCAGGAATATCGTCGTCGACAGAGCCGAACGGATGTCGAGCTTTCCCCGCGAGAATGATCGCCTGAAAGTGCTGAGTCGCGGATCGGGCGATGTGGTCGTACTTCCGGTATTTGACCACGTGACGTGCGCCACGGAACAACGCAATCTGGTTCGGCATGCTGTCGGGTCGTGATTCGTGGCTTCGAACTACGAGAGTGACCTCTGCATCCGTTGACGACCCTCCATCCTTGTGTGCGGGCACTGTCAGTGGGATGTTGATCGCGGCTACGTCAGGTGCAGCATCGAGTGTTTCACTCGCCGAGTCCCGCTGTTGGTACGCTTCGATGAACGCCTCCAGATCCTTGTTCGTGGTTGGATCGATAGCCGAGGGTGAGATATCGTCGGGTGCTTGGACAGAAATCTCGAGACCATCCTCGAGAATTAGTGGCCAGTAGTACACGACTGCCAGATCTTCGATCCGCTCTATCACCTTCTGGGGAGAGCGACGGCTGCGACTAGGCTCTCGGAATCCAACGACAATTGCCGTGGTCCCCGTCGCATCGGCTCTAGCCCGACTTTCGTCTATGTGTAAGGCGTCCGCGGCTATGTCTGCTGCAGCAGGCCCCTCTATCGATACTGCTCTGCGGCCCTGAGTGTCGCTATTACCAATCCACCCGTCTCCGTGCCATTCTTTCCCTCCGTATTCGTGGAATGGCAGGTCGATTCGGCCCACGAATCGAGGTACATCTGTGTCAGCCCATCCCTCAGGCGTCGTGAGAAACATGGCAGTCTTGATTCCGGAGAAACCCCACAGTACAGACGCACCGACACCGTGAACTCCGCCTTCTGATTCGTCTTTCGTAGATCGGCCAAAATCTTGAATGAGAGACGCGTAATTAGTGTCGTCAGAGAATTCGTCCCCTGTCAACCCGGTCGTGTTCTTGTCTTCGACCATCAGAAGTGGAAGCGTGCCCCTCTCTATCCGGTCGACCATGTTCTGTACACCAATCTCGTCGTCGTTTTCTGCGACGGCCTCTAGGTGATCCCGGAATTTCGTGTCCCAATTGATTGCGTCTAAGAACTCGTCGAGACGAGAACCTTCGAGTTGATCGAAGCGGTAGAGGAGTTCGGGCGTCAACCCATCTTGCGCTTCGTCAGCACTGTTTTGGGCTGTTTCACGGACGAACTGTTCGAGCCGTTGGTCGAGCGCGATGTCGGTGAGTGCAGTGCCCAGCCTGCGTTCTCCTTCATCACGTTTGTGGAAGTATGTCTCCAAATTCACAGACGATGCCGAACTGTGACCATCAGTGATATTATAATTAACTGATGAGTCGAACGGATATTGGAATCGCTCTGGTGCTTGGCCGATACCTCAATTCCCCAGAAGGACTAATAAGCTCACCTGACACTTGACTAATCATCGTGAGCGGAAGCCAGATCGATGCCGAAGAAGAATTCGTCCACAAACTGTACGGTGAGGACTATCTCTACCAGATTCCCAAGTTCCAGCGTCCATTCTCGTGGACAGAAGAGAACTTCGTAGATCTCGTCGACGACTTGACCGACGCCTACGAATCGAACAGTCAGTCGCATGGCGATCTATTGAACCGCGACCAGAAACTCGACAAGTCCCGAACGAAGGCCTACGAACCGTATTTCCTGGGGAGTATCATCTTGAACCGGGGCGGGTCGACCGGAGACCGCTTCGACGTCATTGACGGCCAGCAGCGACTCACTTCGGTGGCCATCTTACTCTGTGTCCTCAGGGACCGTCTCGATCACGAAGGGTGGTCGACTTCTCTCGACCGCTTCGTCCAAGAAGAGGAGGACTTCGCGAAGGGGCAGGAAGGCTCCGTTAGACTCCGTATTCGAGACCGAGACCAAGCCTTCTTCGAGGAGAACGTTCTAGAACGCGGGGCGACACTCGATCCTGCCGACCCAGCCGACGGCGACACCGAACCACAGCAGAACATCCTACAGGCGGTCTCTACCTTCGACGAACGGCTCGAACAGTGGGCCGATCGTGGGAACGACCTCACCTCGTTGGCAGCGTTCATCCCGCAACGAGTCGTGATGGTCCGGATAATGACGGACTCACTGAGCTCTGCGTTCCGTCTGTTCAACGTCACGAACGCCCGTGGGATGCCCCTCAACAACGCAGACCTCCTGAAGAGCGAGAATCTCAGTCAGATTCCCGAGGCCCACCGCGACGAGTACCAGCGAAAGTGGGAAGATATGGAAGAGGAGGTCGGGAATGAGGGCCTCGAACGGTTCATCGGGTACATGCGACACATCCTCGTCAAGAACAAGTCTCAGAAGTCTATCTACGACGAATTTAGTGACGTCTTCACGAAAAAACCGACCTACCGCGGTCGTGACTTCGTCGACGAGCTCGAACAAGTCTTCGACGTCCATCGGAAGCGAGTGTACGACGCCAAACTAGACGCCGACGACGAACACAAGAACGTCTACTACGCGAACTTGGTCTCGGTCATGCGCGACTTCTACCCGTCGGACGAGTGGGTCGTTGCGTTGATAGAGTTCGACAAGACGTTCGACGACGAGGGATTACTCTACGACTTCGTCTGTCGCCTCGAACGTCGGCTCACAGTCGACTGGTTGACTGGCTCGTCAAGCAGTGACCGATACTCACGCGTGTACAGTATCCTCAAAACCATAGAGTCGGCCGACGGTCCGCGAGAAGTCTTGCGGTCAGACTATCTCACAGGTGACTTGCGAGCGGAGAAAGAGGACTTCGAGGAATCGTTGGACCTACGCAACTTCTATCGGAAGGGGAACTACCAGTGGCCGAAGTACATCTTGATGCGCCTCAACTTGGAGCGGTACGACAACCGGAACGTCAAGGTCCAGTACGGGAACAACATCAACGTAGAACACATCCTCCCACAGAACCCGAGTAGTGGTTATTGGACTCAGCGCTTCAGTGACGAGTTGGAACGAGAGAAGTGGACGAACCGTCTCGGAAATCTAGTCCTCTTGGATGGGCGCAAGAACTACAAGGCGAGTAACCGGCCGTTCCCGAGAAAGTACAGAGAGTACTTCGAGAAGAAGAGCGACTTCGCGATAACGAATGAGTTGTCCGAGTTCGACAGTTGGACGCCGAGTCTACTCAAAGAGAGACACGAGAACCTGATCGACGAGTGTCTCGGACTGTGGGTCGATTCGGCTGCCGAGACCGAGACGAACGTGGTATAAGTGAGTAATAGGATGATGCGCACAATGCTTTCCGGAGGATTTCCGAGATGAGTTCTAATCTCGCAGCAGTCGACCTCTTCTGTGGTGTCGGGGGACTAACTCACGGGCTGGAGCAAGCTGGTATTCCCGTCGCCGCCGGCGTCGAGATAAACCCCAACTGTAGGTACCCCTACGAAGCGAACAACGACGCCGAGTTCGTCGAGGCGGACGTCTCGGATATCGACTCGTCCGACGTTGAATCACTCTTCCCCGACGATTCTACCAAGATTCTCGCTGGCTGTGCTCCTTGTCAACCATTTTCTAATCTCAACAATGGACGAGACACGTCGCAGACTTCCGAGTACAGTCTCCTCCAGAGTTTCGGGGAGTTGGTAGAAGATATTCAGCCTGCTATCGTCACGATGGAGAACGTCGCCGAGGTCCGAAATGAGCCGGTCTACTCGGACTTCGTGAACACGCTGTTCAGAGAGGGGTACCAACTCTGGTTCGACAAAGTGAGTTGCCCCGACTATGGCATTCCACAGCGCCGCAACCGAATCGTCTTGTTGGCCTCGAAGCTCGGAGACGTCTCTTTGATCGACCCAACCCACGATCCCGTCAACTATCCCACTGTTCGTGAGGTGATCGGTGACCTACCACCGATCGAAGCTGGAGAATATTTGGACGAAGACCACTTACACAAATCCCGTACGCTGGAAGAGCAGAACCTTGAGCGGATCGGGCAGTCACTACCCGGTGGGACGTGGAGAGATTGGGATCCGGATATCAGGCTCGATTGCCACCGAAAAGAGAGTGGTCGCTCTTTCGACTCTGTATACGGGCGTATGGAGTGGGACGCGCCTGCTCCGACGATGACGACCCAGTACTACAATTACGGTAGCGGCCGATTCGGGCATCCCGAGCAGGACCGTGCCATCTCACTCAGAGAGGGTGCAATGCTCCAGACGTTCCCCGAAGATTACGACTTCGTCGAAGAAGGAGGCGACGTAGAGTTCAAGAAGATTGGGAAGATGGTCGGGAACGCGGTACCGGTCCGCCTCGGCGAGGTAATCGGCCGAAGTATCGTCGACCACGTGGAGGAACACGATGTCGCAGCTTGAGCCAGAATCTACAGAGTCGGAGAGTGACTCGCCATACAAGATGTCTCTCAGCCTCAACGTCTTGAATCACCTGGGGCTGAACCTCTACAGCAACGTTCCGGCAGTACTGTCTGAAGCAGTCGCTAACGCGTGGGACGCCGACGCCGAGAACGTAGACGTGGACATCTACCCCGACGAAGAGAAGATCGTGATCGTCGACGACGGGCAGGGGATGGACGCCGAGGACGTGAACGAGCGGTACCTCCGTGTCGGGTATCGCAGACGTCGAGACGACGAACGCTCGAACCGTACACCGAAACACGACCGACCTGTGATGGGTCGGAAGGGTATCGGGAAGCTCTCCCTCCTGTCCGTGGCCGAGACAGTCGACGTTTACACAGCCAAAGACGGCGACCAGAATGGCTTCCGGATGCAACTGAGCGAGATCCAGCGAGCCATCGGTGAAGAGGAGTCGTCTTCTGGAGTCCAACAGCAACAGTACGTCCCGACGCAACTAGACGACTTCCCGGACGAACTCACCAAAGGGACGAAGATCGTCCTCACCGACCTCACGAAGCGGGTCCACACCACCGAACACGCACTTCGGAAACGGCTCGCACGACGGTTCAGTATTCTCGGGACCGAGTACGACTTCACCGTGAGGATCAACGGTGAGGAGGTCACCGCGACCGACCGTGACTACTTCCACAAAGTTCAGTTCCTGTGGACGTTCGAAGATCACCACTATCGAGATCTTTGTCGTGATTCCAAGCTCGAAGCCCACGAGGAGCGGGAGGGTAAGACCCCTGACGGCTACGAAGTGTCCGGATGGATCGGAACCGTAGAGAAACCGAGTGACTTAGTCGAGGACTATCCGGGTCACGACACCGAAGCCGACGACCTGAACAAGATCTCTTTGATGGTTCGTGGGCGGATGGCCAAACCAGACCTCTTGGAGAGTGTGAACGACAGTCGAATGTTCTCGAAATACCTCGTCGGCGAAATCCACGCCGACTTCCTAGATTACGACGACCAAGAAGACATCGCGACTTCGAATCGTGAGGACGTCGTCAAAGAAGATCCACGGTATCAGGAACTCCTCGACTTCCTTCGAATCCAATTGAGTCACATCGCTGGGAAGTGGAACGACCTGCGTAACCAGCAGGCCTCCAGAGAGGCACGTCAAATCGGAATCGTCGACATGTGGTACGAGAGCCTCGAACCAGAACAGCGTGAGCGGGCTCAGAGCCTCTTGGGTAAGATTAGCCGGATGTCGGTGAAAGACGAGTCGGACCGGAAAGAACTCTTCAAGTACGGAATCTTGGCCTTCGAGAATCTGAAGTACCAAGAGAAGATCGACAGTGTCGGCGACTTGACCGAGGCCGACGGACGGACGATCTCTCGCACACTCTCTGATTTAGACGACGTAGAAACCTCTCAACACCAGCAGATGGTCTCTCATCGGAAGAAAGTCGTAGACGCGTTCTTGTCTCGAGTCGAACAGGAGGGCGTAGACGACGAGACGTTCGTGCACTTGAGAGAGCATCCCTGGTTGCTGAACCCTGCGTGGGAGCAGTCGCCGGTAGACGAAGAGTTGCAGAAGACAGTCAAGAATCACCTATCTGAAGCCGGTCACTTCGACGGAGAAGTCGACGCGTGCGAGTCGACTATTCGGTGTGTTCGTGCAGCGTCCGGGTACACGTTGGTCGCACTCCGTCACCCGACCGAACCTGCGAACTCTGGACTACACGAGTTGGTCGATACGTTCGAGGATGCTCTTGAACACGGACTCGAAGAAGAGGGGTACGATACTCAGTTCGCAGACGTCGTCTTCGTAGTCCCCGATACCGAGACGTGGAGCGAGTTGGAAGGTCTCCTGAAGAAACGAGGTATAGTCGTCAAGAAGTACAAAGACCTCCTGAGAGGGACGTCCCGAGTGTACCAGTCTCGAACTTCGCAGGACTCCCGGAACGGTCGTGTCTCGAGGCTACTCAACCAGATCGACGACGGAGACGTGTTCGACTGACATCTCTCGTGTGCCGAACTTTTTGTACCAGAACGTGACCAATAACCAGTGTCGTGGACGAATCACGTGTAGAACGGTTCCGTGTCGGAATCCTCGAATGGAGTGAGGACAACGTTCGTCGATACCCGTGGCGTGACCCAGAGTCCTCCCTCTACGAAGTCTTCGTCGCAGAGTTTTTCCTCACACAGACTCCTGCCGAGAACGTCGCCCAGGTGTATCCCAAGTTTCTCTCACAATACCCATCTCTAGAAGCAGTTCGCAGATCCGATGTTGCGTCACTTGCGGATGCTATCGAACCGCTCGGTTTTCAGAACATACGATCAGAAGCTCTGTTCACTATTGCATCCGAATACGACTCACTACCAACCGATCCCACAGACTTACGAGAGCTTCCTCGTGTCGGAGAATACGTAGCCAATGCGACCGCTTGTTTCGCTCTCGACGCTCAGATTCCGATACTAGATCGCAACGTCGATAGAATCTACAGCAGGGTGTTCGCCGACGAGTGGCCAGAATCCCCGAGCGAACAGACCGAGTTTGCTGCTCACCTCCTCCCAGAGGGCGAGGCGAGGAAGTACAATCTAGCACTACTAGACTTCGCCGCGGCAATCTGTACGCCCGAACCGCGGTGCTCCGAATGCTTCGCAAACGAATTCTGTATGTATTACCAGAGTACGTCGGCCGGGGTCGACGGAAGTGGTGAATGGTCCGAATAAATCGGTTTTGCAGCCCTCTGCCGCTCTGTACCTTCGCCGTCGGTCGATACTGATTCAAGACGAGTCGACCGGTCCCCCGTGTGTCGATATCTGGAGACGAACGCTTTATCTGTCCCGTCGGACTTTCATCTAACAGTATCATGAACGTGTCTGCCGTCGACCTGTTCTGTGGTGCCGGTGGCCTCACGAACGGCCTCGAAGCTGCAGGTGTGACGGTGGAGGCCGGTTTCGACATTGACGCTGATTGTCGGTACGCCTACGAGGAGAACAACGATGCCGAGTTCGTAGACGCTGATCTAGCCGAAATCTCGAGGGAAAATCCTGAAGAAGTGGCTGAGTGGTTGGACGACGATGCCGATGCGACACTTGTCGCTGGATGTCCTCCTTGCCAGCCTTTCTCCCCACTTAACCACGGTTCTGAAAGCCAAGACCACGAGATGTACGAGATGCTCTCAGAGTTTGGTGAGATCGTCGCTGCGATCGAACCAGATTTCGTGGTGATGGAGAACGTCTACGAGCTTCGCCACGAAGGGGTGTACGAGGACTTCGAAGATCTTCTGGAATCGATGGGCTACCTGTTGAACCCAGATTGGAATAAGCGGGTATTCTGTCCAGAGTACGGTATCCCGCAGACACGTCGGCGATGGGTGGTGACTGCGTCGAAGCGGGGGCCGTTCAATTTCTCCCCCCGAATTCACAACCGACCAAGTCAGTTCGAATCTGTCAAGGAGCGAATCGACGACCTCCCTGCGATCGAAGCTGGTGAAAGTCACCCTGACGACTGGCTTCATACTGCTCGGTCACTCGACGACATCAACCTCAAACGAATCGAACAATCGGTTCCAGGGGGCACATGGGAAGACTGGGACGAGGAGCTACTACTTGATTGCCACCTCGACGAGAGTGGCCGTTCGTTCGGTTCAGTATACGGCCGAATGCGAGCAGACGAGCCTGCACCCACCATTACGACACAGTTCTACAATTTGGGAAGTGGAAGGTTCGGACACTACGACACAGACCAGAACCGGGCCATCTCGTTACGGGAGGGTGCGATGATTCAAACGTTTCCTCGCGACTACCAGTTCGCCGAAAAGTTCGAAGACGTCGGTATTACAAAACTTGGCCGGATGATCGGCAACGCGGTACCTCCTGCGCTCGGTGAGATCATTGGGCGACGCCTGTTGGAACACCTACGGGGGGAAAAGAAACAGGCGGCGTTAGGTGACTACGTCGACTGAATACTCGTTCTGGTATTCGTAGGGTATCTGAGTTTCAGAAACTCGTGCGTTAGAGGGTCTACTTGTAGCCCCGCCAAACGAGGACGCACAATGTCGAAATAGTCGTACTCAGACGGTATTGGAACATAGATTGGCGACTCTCGATTCGTGACTTGACCACGACGATTCACCCTGACTCTACGTCTTCTCGAATACTTTGAACGATATCTACTAGCTCTGATTTCGTCCGCCCTTCGAATGGTATCGTTGTACCAGCACGGCGGAGTCTCTGGATCGTCTCGTCTATTACGTCGTTCGCTGCGAACGACTCTTTGCCTTCGTCGTAGAGTACTTCGAGACACGCCAGTGCTGCTGGTTTGTACCGGCCGAGCTGGATGTCGAACACACGGAAACAGAACCGTCGGC
The DNA here is from genome assembly GCF_000336815.1 of Haloferax prahovense DSM 18310. Lineage (GTDB taxonomy): Archaea > Halobacteriota > Halobacteria > Halobacteriales > Haloferacaceae > Haloferax > Haloferax prahovense. Next base: position 40,267 of record NZ_AOLG01000035.1, on the reverse strand, counting down.
TCTCGAATGCCTTCTTGGTGTTCTCGTAGTCTCCGTCCTCGTGGGTCATCTCGGCTATCCACCATAGTCGCTCGAAGGTACTGGACGCCGAGTCGAGGGCAGAACCGTAGGTCCAGAACTTCTTCTTCATCCCCGTCTGACTCTCGTATCTCCACCTGTGGCGAACGAACCACGGGAAGTGACGCATCGCGAGGTCGTTCCAGATCCCCGAGTCACTCGCTTCGCTACGACTCAAATCGATCTCCTCGTGGACGGCGACTGCTGCCTCGGAATCCATCCCTCCTTCGAACTGCGGATACTCGTCTACGATATCTCTCAGACGGCCCTCTAAAGCGTCGATGTCCGCACTGAAGTTCGTCGTCTGTGAATATCTCCCGAGCCTCTCGTCTTCGAAGAACTCTTTGTCACCCCTCAGGAACGCCTCGTCGTCCAATAGTCGCTTTGCATCGGCCTTCAATCGGGTCAAGGTCGTCTGTGTCATCTTTCCGTTAAGTTCTGGATGTGTTTCGTATAGTAGTCGGCTGGCTCAAGGAGTTCCTGTACAGCGTCTTCTACCTTCTTCGTCGCGAGTACCACAGACTCCGAGAGGTCCTCCTGTAGTCGTTCGGCGGTCTTCTCTGGTGTGTGGTCGGGATAGAGTTCGTCGTGGAGTTCGTCGAAGACAGCTCCCTGCCACTCCGGTGTCCAATCGTCTTCGTCTGGGTCGTACTCGGTTGCAGCGATCGTCACGAGACGAGTCCACACCGGTGTCATGACTTGGTTCCAAACGAGGTCTGAGACCTGCTTTTCGTGTTCGCTCTCGGCGTCCTGCATTACCGTGGTCACCTTCTCGTGGTCTTCGTTGAGCCACAGCACTGGTAGATCAGGATCTCCCTCGAGGTCCAAGTAGTAGAGCCGGTCCGAGGGTGGGAAGCGAGTATCGTCGTCTGCCTCGTGGACCTCTTCGAACGATTTAGTTCGGACGTCAAGGAGGTCTTGGTCTTTCCCACTCGTGTCGCTGATATCTAGCCTCCACTCTGGTCCATCAGCGACGAAGACACCCGCGTTCGTCGCGTAGTTCATCGACTGCGACGTGTCGGTCGTCCGGATCAGAATCGGGCGGAGGTTGACGCTCCCTCTGACGTCTTTTGCATCGAACTCCCACGTTCCTTCGTAAGTCCCCGAGCTGATCGGGTCCCTAGCCAGTACAAACCGTTCACGAAGGTACGTCTCCCGACAGTGAGCGGTGACGACGAGCATTCCCGGTATCTTGCCGAACTCCGGGAAGACCTTCCCCAAGAGCCCCTCTGGAATCGTCACTTCGATTTCTAAGGTGAGTGTATCCCATCCCTCGTACTCTTTGATATCGACGAGCTGGTCGACCCTTGGTTCGTTCGACGACTTGCCGTTGATCGAATACTCTGTCACCGAAAATTCGAGTGAACCCGGTTCACACCGGTGTGGATACGTTCGATAAGATAGCCCCTTGTTCAGTCGAATCTGTTTCACGAAGACGTCACCTCCTCGATACCGATAGACCCGTCGACGATCTTGAACTTGGTCTCGCCGAGGTCACCTAACCTCGGATCGGCATCCGCGAGAGCTTCAGATCGTATGTCGAATTCGACTTTGTCCGTGTCGTCATTCACCTCTATCACCCCTCTACCGTCGTTGAGTCTCCAATCGACGTGGCTCCCTGTGACTTCAACCTCTTCGACTGGAATCTTGGAAGCTTCTCGATCGTCCTCGAACATGGCCGCAATCTCGATCTCGACCTCCCACTGTCTGATCTCGCCTTCGACGTCCAGATCAGGCTCTATCCACCCCACGAACGTCCACCTATTCTTGTCGACTTCCGATTCCGTCACTCTCCAGTCGAAGGGACTCGAAACGTTCGGCGTCGAGACGCCGTTACTCCTGCCTCCAGACCGCCGTGTCTTCGGCAAGATGTCCCTATCGGGGCGAATCGAGTCTCCAGAGCGTTCTTGGGTGCCGTATAACAACTTCGAGAGATGCTTCTTCAGTAAGTCCCTCTTCAGTTTTCGAACACGCTTGACACACCCCGGCTCGAAAGTCCCCTTGAGCTCGTCGTTCTTCTTCCCAACCCAGTCGTCGTGCGCTGGCGGTTCTGCCATCGCCAAGAACTCGTCTATTGCTCTGTCTTCACGTGTTGGTGTCTGCCCCGGCTGGGGCCGTGCGTTGCCACAGGCGAGAACACCGTGGAACTTCTCCGAGAATCCCAGATGTCGTGCAGGCTTGTACTTGACCACCATCCCCGACCCTCGGAAGAAAGCGATCTCACCAACACGCACCTCCTCGTCGGGATACGCCTTCCGTGCAGCGAGTGACACCGGACCACTCTCCGGTGTCTTACGATCTTTTCGACTCCTTATCTCGTAGTCGAACTCTCTACTGGCAACCTCACCAGGCCCGCCTAGTGAATCTGGCGCACCGGAACGTCTCTCGTAGCAATCGATGAAAGGGGCAACACCATCGTGATCTCGGATCGTATCGTCGGTAACCTCTCTTTTGTCGCCCGCCATGTCCAAGTACACTTCGAGGTCACCACGACTGATCGCAGGCCAAAAGTAGTCCGCTGCAGTCTGCTCGAAGATATCTGCGACCTCGGACGGCGACGGTTGTTCCTCCATCGAGGGGTCTGACGGGTCACGGAACCCGACGATCATCGTACTCGTCCCTGGCACGTCCGGTCTCTCCAACGACAACTCTTGGGCGAGGTCTCCTGCCACGTTCGACCACATCGACTCTGGACGCTCCAAGTCCGGATTGCTCAGGCCAGTAGGTGATCCGAACCAGCCTTCGTTGTCGTACCACTGTCCATCTGGTGTTTGGTGCGTTGGAACGAACGACCGTCCTACCAGACGTGGTGACTCTTGTTCGTCTAACTCTTCGGCCAAGGTAGAGTTGAACAAGACCGTCTGTAGCCCACTGGCAACCCACAAGACGGAACTTCCGAGACCGTGTCTCCCACCTGTATCTCCAGTCTTGTTACTACTTCCGGGGTCACGGACTAATGCCGCATAGTCACATTCAGTAGATACCTCGTCTCCTTGTATCCCACTCGTGTTCCTCTCTTCCGCGACGAGAATACGAAGTTTTCCTCCACTATCTAGATAGTCGAGGTACTCTTCGAGGCCAGGACTGCTTTGTTCCTGAGCCGCTGCACGTACGTGTTCTAGTAGGGAATCCCAGCCGATCGCCTTCTCGAATACGTCTCGAGGATCTTGGAGCTCTACGAGTCTGAACGTGACTTCGACCGGGTTCTCGTTCTCGACCCCGGCGTCGTTGATATTCTGGAGAATCTCCTTCACGAAGGTATCGAGACTTCTATCCAGCGTCTTCTTCTGGAGGAGCCCCGGACTGTGTGACTGTCCTGGTGGTTGTTCTTTGAACCACCAGCCCTCGGGACGGGCTGAGTCAGATCGCATATATTGTTTCTGACTCTCACGTGGGACAGCCAATTATAAAAATGTGTGATTGTTCGTTGAAACTACTATTGCGTGATTGTGGTGTGTCCACTAATCTAAGCACTCCGTTACTTTCTTCGCTCGGAGCAACGACTCTGTTGCTGAATGACTGAATACGACGTGGATTCGGTTCCGTCGCACACTCTCAAATCGAACGGTCGTGAATGGACGTACGAAAAGCTTGACCAACGAACTCACCAGTGGACTCGGCCGTTAGACGAAGAGGAGATCGATTGGGACGTTTCGAACGTAGACCTCGTCGGAACCGACGTCCCCGTTCGTGTCGTCAGTCTCGAACTCCACGACGAGTGGACGGTACAAGGATTGGAGACTGCGGGGCCAGATTACCACCGGCCTGGGTTCACAGAGACAATCTCGTCCGAGTTCGTCTTCTCTACAGACAATCTGCAGGAGGCAGTAGAGGTCGTCAAAGAATTTGTAACACGTCTGTCTTAGGTGGGATCTGCACCACTCATTGAACGCAGTTTGCCGACATCAATTCGTGGTGCTCCTTTGCGTGCGATTAGTGGGTAAGCACCAGGGATTGCACGGCGTGGCTGCTCATCAACCGAATGGAAGCTGAGTCAAAGATATACGACGTCTGGCTCTGTTTTATTGAGAGTGCCTCGGAGGGTTTGGTCATCCACACTACTGTCCCACTGAAAAGTGAGGCCAGACTTAGCCGGTGTCGCATCAGCTACCGTCACTGTGACGTGGAGGGGGTATTTTGTGTTGGGGTCAAACTCTATTTGCCGGAACGACGCCAGCGTGTGCAGCGGTCGGTTGGTTGGCTCTGTTTTGCTATAATTTTCATCATCAAGTTTCTCGTAAGAGAGTCGGAGAAGATAGATGAGAACGCTGTCGTTTCGGTTTACTTGGAATGGGGCGGTACGTTCTCGGATTTGCTCGCCTTTTGAAAGTCCTTTGTAGAGGATAGGTGGATTGATTCGGGGCAGCTTGGTTGCTATACCAGTCAAGCGACAGTGTTGGTGCGTTGTGTCGTTGAAGGAATTGCTGGGCAATAACGGTGATTACCCCACGCGATCGCAGTAGCAGCTGTTTTCCAGAACTGTATTTCGTTCTGATACGAGAGGTTGTTACATAAATTGGCAAGCGGTTTCGTCAACTAGCCTAGTGGTTTTATATGGTTTGAATAAAAATGGATAGTTGGAATAGTTGGAGTAGTTCGAATAAGATGGGCGATAACAAACAAAACCGATTCGAGGAAGCGTTTGAACGCGGGCAAAAAGGCCAGATCAGCAGCTACGATGCATGGCTGCAGAACCAAGGCGTCAACCCGGATAACCTCAGCCATGAATACATCACTGCTTATCTTCAGAAACATCCTGAAGAAGCACCTAGTCATGATGATCAACTTGAAGAAGTCGCAGAGTACATCGGGTTCTTTTCGCAGCAGAAAGGAACCTACCATCTGCCAATCATTGCTCCTGCTGGGTTCGGGAAAACACAATTACTTCACACAATCAACCAGATGACGGAGCAACTCAATCTGGATTACCCTAACAAGTACTACTCTACGACACAGTTCGTTGAAGAGCAAGAAGAAGAACTTGGCATCTACAAAATCCTTGACGAGCTTGAAGAATACTGCAACGCGGTAGTATTGCTTGATGACTGCGGCCAAGACAAAAGAATCGATCACTCGCTGAAGAAAATCAACAGCCGGGTCGACAACTTACTGATAATCACGTCGTGGACTCCAGAACACTGGGCGCTCGAACAAGACCGAGTGAACGATGTGCTCCCGCTTTCTCAAGTAGTCGAGCTTTCACCGCTCAGCGAAAAAAACACGGTAGATGCGTTGAAAACCGCAGTCAGCGTCTACAGCAGCGGCCAACTGGATCTACCGAAGAGTCTCTACTCGGAAATATACAGTTCATCCTATGGAATACCGCTATTGTTCCACGAGATCCTGAGAGAGACATTCAAGCAGTCATTCCTGAGCGACTTCAGCGAAGTAACCACCGAGGCAGTCAGTACAGCAGTGCAGAACCTACAGCTTGACGGAGTTCAAGAACGTGTCTACGACCTTTCTGATAAGAAGCTACTCGTACTCAAACACGTTCTGTTATCCCCGCATCCAAAGGGTCAGCGACCATCAGAGCTCGTCGAGAAACTCAACAGAGACAAATCCACCATTTCATATCATCTCCAGAGCTTAACGGATAACCGAATTCTGGAGAAAGAGAAACAAGGACGTTCCGTCTTTTACCGTGTCAGGGACCTAGTAAAACCACTTCTCCAGCAGAGGATTGAGAAGGAGGGTGAGTTCTATGCCTAGTTTCCAGATTGTCCCTGTCCCTCAAGGGAGAATCACCCTCGAAGGGGTTGAGGAGACTATACAGAAGCTGTCTATCCACGAGGATAGCAGCGAATTCAAACGGGGGATTCTCCCCGGAACACTTGGTAGAAGCGAAAAAGGACCGATCTGGTTCAAGTACGGCGTTCAAGACGAGATGGAGTACAACACCCTTGACGGAACAGGGACCACAAAATATCTCGAGGAATATGTCGTGGCCTTCCTCGGAAACGGGTTCATTGCGATCTCAAATACGGACAATGAAACCAAGGACGATATTTTGTCCCTCATCAAACACCAGTTCCTTCAGGACATCTCACCTGAAACCACAGAATTCAGTGAGGAAGCACTGCGCAAAATAATCAATGACGCAAACGAGACGCTGCTTGCATACTTGGCACCTCGAGAACGCTCAAAGCCCGAAAGGGTCTCTGGTAAAGATCGTGACCTCCCAGGAACTGACTTCTGGGATGATTACGGTGATGAACCGCTTGACAAAATCAAAGTCAATGTTGACGGAGAGGAGACAGAGATCCGAGTCGGCTTCGACAAATACGGTGTCGTAGTTCTATATAAACAGTCACTAAATTTATCTGAACAGATTGAGGCACTGCGCATTCTCGCAGAAAATCTGTTCACACGGTTGATTGATCCCGGTAGCTATCAGTCAACATTCTCGGACGAAGAGGAGGACATCTAAAACCATGAGCTACAGCCAGATCCCCACTGAAACACACCAGGGATTCCAAGAACACGGAGAGTGCCCGACCGGAGTCGTACGACGAGTGCAGGCCCAACAGGCTCATGAAGATTTCATGAACAGGTTGAACGGTGAAGACACGGTGATGATCAAAATCACTGAAGTTGAGACCTTGCTACGGCACAGAGGTGAGGTCCGAGATACATACTTCCCAGATGACGTGACTGTGATCACTAGCGGTGTGATCCACGATGATGACCTGAAGGAGCTTCGTTGGACCCAGGAACGTAATGCGGTGCAGGCATTCGGACCTGACTTCCATATTCCTACGGATTACCCAGTTTACGGTAACATGGACTCTGAAAGCCGAGTTGAGAACATTCGGAACATGATGGAAGGCACAGAGTGGATGATGAAGGAGTTAGTGGATACAGATATTCAGATCCTGCCATTGGTGAAAGGATATACCCCGGACGAGCGCGGGATTTGCTATGATATGATCCGACGGCACCAGCTGCAGTACTGCGTCTATTACGGATCGCAGTACTTCGGCGGGAAAATGGGTAATGGTATTCAGAAACTTGATCAGGATGTTCGAGACGTTGTCTCAGAACTGACTCTTGAGGGTCTGATATTGATCGGGTTGCAGTCGTCAAACGGGTTAGCTCGTATGCCTCCCGAAGTTGTAGCGGCTGCGGGTCAACGTTGGATCTACCAGTCTGAGCTTCGTGATTCCTCAATCAACGAGGCAGTTGAAAAGTACAGGCAGTGGCGGTACAGCGTTAACGCAGAGCTTGGAGGCGGCCAAACTACTCTGGGCTCTTTCGCTGCAGATTCCAACGAGGTGATGATCCATGGGTAACACACGAAACGGAAACTACGTTCCAGATTCAAACAGCAGTGCTGGCAGAGCCCCTATACAAAGCGGAGGTGCTCAAAGCTCACTTGATGAGCAGACAGACTCTCGTCAGACCGCAGAACGGGAGATAGAGGAATCACATGAAAATTACGCCGAGGAAGCAGAAATTACTGACCGACAGGCCAAGAGTATGCATCAGCGACGTGAGAACGTCGTTGACTCTCTGAAGGAGGAAGGGCTGCAGGTTGAGGAGGATCACATCTTTGGCTCGGTTATGCAGGGAACTCAGACGGGACCGATGGATGAGGACTCTGACGTGGACGTCATGGTTGTTCTTGACGCAGATAAGCACGGAGAATGGGCTCGAAGTGAGAACGGGCCAAGAAATGCATTAAATGCGGTGAAACGTCGATTGGAAAAGAAATATCCGAATCAGGAGATTTGCGTCGATAGGAACGTTGTCGCGGTGAAATTCAGCGATTTCACTGTAGAGGTTGCACCAGCATTCCGTTACAGCGATATCCGTAACCCGGAAAGCCCGGTTGGTTCGGTTACTGTAGGTGGCATAACGCTTCCTGTGAACGCGATGGGAGCTGATAACCCGAACAACGGTTACGCCATTCCAGACACGTACGGCGGTCAGTCTTGGGTTGGGACGAACCCGAGAAAATTCCAGTCAATGTACAACGCTGTAAATGAAAACAACGGAGGTAAGCTTCAGAAGGTAGCTGTCTCTGCGAAAAACTGGAATGAAGAGAACGGCAAACCCGTGAACTCCTATCACATGGTGATGATGACGTACAAGTATTTCCAAAATGATGCGCCTACAGGTGCTTCAACCAGTCAGCACATGAGTAACTTCTTCAGAAACCTGCCGCAGTACGTCAACGAGGAGACCAAAGAACCTGTGTATCAAGAGCAGATCGACCGAGGGATGAGTACGGAAGAGAAGCGACAGGCAGCCCAGAAGGCGTACAAAGCGAGTGAGAAGATTGAGGAAGCGGAACGACTCAAAGAACAAGGCAAAACCGAGGAAGCCAAAGAAAAATATCAAGAAGTCTATGGGAAGAAGTTCAAATAAGAGAACTATGACTTTAGAAGACTCTGACTCGGGTTTTCGAAATCGGATATACAGTCGGTGTTTAGAAGAGAAAAATAGCAATCTATGGAATTTCAAGCGCTACTATGCTGCAGCGACCTTCTGGTCCTGGGTTGATGTTGGTACAGATGCATTCACAGCGCTTGCAGGAGCGGTACTTACCTACGGCCTGGCTTGGAGAGGGTTACCAACATGGATGATGGTTTCTCTCTCGCTACTTGTTGGAGCGATCTCAATCTTCAAAGGTAGTCGTAAACCAGGGCAGAGAGCCGAGAAGGTCCACTCTATCGGGAGAGAATACCAAGAACTCCATGATCAAATTCAGGATTTCATTGAATTAGATTTGAAAGATGGAGATCGAGAAAAGCCTTGGCTCCGTGACCGATTTAATGAACTTGCATCTGAACGGCATAATTTAAAGTCCGAAGCGAAATTAAGCGGGGTCTGGTACCGCTGGATTAAATGGGAGCGCGGTGACGAAATCTATGAAGAGGCAGCGACAACTGCTCAAGAACGAAAACTCCTTGATCCGGAAGGATTCGAGAAAGAAGGCTCAGAAGAGGAGTAATGGGATTTCTATGGGTTAGTTAGAAATCTGGACGAATTCCGGTGACAATCACTTAGGGGACAAAAACGCAGAATAGAATTAGAAAGGTCATCGAGTCGTCCAGCATCGATCCCCTCAGCCTTAGTCCATTGACTGACCCTGTTACTTGGATATCACGTCAATAAGTCACCACCAAAGTGACCGAGAAATGACTACTGAGATATCAAATCATTTTATTTGGTGTTCGACATCTTGCAGACGAGTGGGAAGTCTAGTAAACAATAGTGTCAGAAGGCGGGTGGTCGCCGCTGATTCACGAGTAAATCCTCTCTCCGTTCGCAGTGTGGTTCGTGAAGAGGACCAACGGTGAGAGCGAAATCGAAGCGGAGGCAGCCTGCTAGGTTGTTAGGTAGAACTTCGGGTACGATACGGTTAGCATGGCATTCGGCCTCGCCGCGTAGTTGACAAGGATACTGAAACGGCACAGAAGCGAATTGTGCGGCCTTGACTAGCTGGGTATCCACTACAGCATATCGCAGATGATGTCAGCACCGTCACCGAGACAGTCGACGGAGTTTCTTCCTCCTCCAATCTACAGATGGACTTCTCCGAGCACTGCTGCTCATTAGACAGTCTTGGCTCTGTTGAAACCCTATGGTAGTCCGCTCTACAGTGTAGAGCGTGCTATTGTATCAGGATGGCTGGTTCGTATCGTCTGGGCTGATGGTTGTCATTGAACGCGTATGTTTGGATTGGAGGTAGCGTGTTAGTGTGTTGGCCGAGTAGAAAAGACAAGCCGACTGGTGAGCTTTGGAAGAGATGTATTGTTTCGATGTTTGACCTGGTGTTCAACTCATCTCGAACGGTTTTTTGAAACTCGTTCGCAATTTTAACACCCTGTTTCGGTGAGATTCCTTGGTCATAATTAGTTCGCTTAATCTCTATCTCGGTGTTAAAATCGGGGAGGTCACTTGCAGTGTTCCCGACTTCTGGACGAACATCGTCAGTGAGGCTAAGGTATATTGCCAAGTCAGTCTTGCTGGAGTCTTTAAACGTCGAATTGATACTCAGTTCGGCATCACTTGGTGAAACAGTGACATCCCACGTTATTTCGTTGAAGTTCGGGTCTTGTTGGGTCCATTTGGCGTGGATTCCCCTGGTCGTCGGGAATTCACACCCAACAGCGAACGCGATTGGTAATCGTGTTCGGCCCATGAATTCAATTTCTCTGTCTTCTGAATACTCGGCAAGTCGGTTAGTCAGCCGCGTGATTGTCTCCCCGATCCTGTGATTCCACGTCTTTTCTCCTGGAAGACGATTGTCTTCGAAGTGGTTGGATATGTCGGCGTGAAACCATAGTTCGTCGGTCGGGTTTGGCGACTGGTACGAATTAATCGAACATCGGATAGTGTCCGAATCGTTTCCGATGTTTACAAGAGCATCTAGCCGTCTCTGAATCACCTTATCTACAACTCGATTGAAATTTGGTGAGTCCTCCTCACTCAGTTCGAGAGCGTGAAAGAACCACTCGGAGAAGTTGTTGATAGTGTCAATATTACTTAGAATTTCGTTAGCCTTGCCAGCAGAAAGACCAGGGCATCGGAGTACAAAGGTGAAGAACGTGTCTTTGTTTGTGTAACGAGCATGTATTTGGGGGATTTCTACGTTTAGGATTGTTGGCGAATCGAGGATATCTTCGCTGAGTAGGAGTATTGCGCCAGAGATCTCTTCGCTCTGCAATACAGATTCGATTTGACTCTCTAACGGATCTGGTCCGATTTTTCGTTCATCTCGCCACACTGGAACGCCATGTTCCCTGAGACGACGGTCTAATTCGACTGCCAAATCTTTTTGCTGGTGGTTATACGAGAGAAATACCTCTCCAGTGGGGTCAGTCATGTGTAGAATCACCTGGTCTGTACTTGACAGAATTTGCAGAGCTATTTAACTCTAAGTCACCGGTTCGAGGCTCTTTGATTAGTGTGAGTTCCTCGAAACTGTCGTTCCGGTGGAAAATATATGGCTTGATGTTGAATCCGGTTTGCTTGTTACCGCCGATAACGATGAGGAACGGATGGGGGCACTCGTAGGATTCGTTGTCAGCGATTGATTGCATCTCTTCTTTGTCTTCGTGGCTCAGGTTCGGTGCTGTGTTTGGGTGGGTGTGCCATTCGCCAAGATAGTATAGCCCGTACCGTTCTCGTGATTCTTTAAGAGCTTCATCGGCTTTCTCGGTGCCTCTGAGAAACGTTGTCGGCGTCTGGATGGAATCTGGTGGCGGGTCGGACGCGCGAATTATCTGCCCGCTTGATTTATCGGTGTATCTCCCAGTTAAGATGCCGCCAGTTTCGTCTGGTGCATCCCTTTCGAAGTACTCGATCATGTCGTTGAGACAGACTCGTGGAAGTTCAAGTATCTGCTCTCCTTCGGACTTCCATTGGATCGAATCTGGAAACGGTTCGTCACGACGTGTGACAGAGATTGAGTCTTGACTGCGTGATGCTTCCATAACGGTGAAGGAGGAGTGACCTTTTGCCAGCCCAGTAGACTCTTCAATTAGGTTCGGCACGAGGCCTCCCCACGTTGCAATCGTATTCATTGTGATTACGGAAGCGGGGTGCCAGCAGCCGACGCGTTCTGGGACGAGATCATCGTCGGGATGGTGTTCGGACAAGTCTTGGAGAGTCCAAGGATTGATTTGGGCTTCGAAATCCTGAACGTTGAAAGACTGGGTGAAGGTTGAGTACGTGTAGAGGCGTTTTCCTTGTGGACCAAGTGCTGTGGAGACGACTAGTTTGGCAGAGTCCCACCGTTCCTGGGCAAATGCATACAACACTTGATCGTTCCCGGTACAATCAAGAATGATGTCCGGGTCGGGCACTGCTTCTTGATCACTCTCGGACAGTGGATACCGTGAGGTTACGTCGTGTATCCTAGCGTGTGGCGAAAGGTCGCGTAACCGATTCGCTACTGCCGTGGCCTTGTACTGGTTTAGCGCGTTGAGGGAGAGCGTGTGGCGGGCAAGATTTCCAATCTCGAATTTCTCCCCGTCAACGATGGTGAGATTCGTACAGCCATCTCGAAGTAGGTTTTCGGCGACTGTACTACCGAGTGCGCCCGCACCGATGAGCATAATATTACTTTCTCGGACTCTTCCATCGAGTTTTCCCCGGCGCAATAGTTGGTCCTGCGCCCAGTTATCCGACTCTAGCCATCTGATTGATTCAGATTTGAAAGACATCTGGGCGAGGCGCACACGGTTACTAGTAAGATCCCGAAGTCCACTGAAACCGGACGTGTCTGGAATGTCGTCTATTTTGATTGCTTGCCAATGGATATACGCGTTGTCGCTCCCGATGGATTCCGGTATTGGGAATCCAAGGAGAAAATATGAAAACGTTGCATGTGGGTATGCTTCACGCGTTTCCCCAAGGACTTCGAATACGTTTTCTTCAACATCACTCAGCAGGTCATCCAGCTCTCCCCAATCCTCTGGGACCTCCCACGGTGGTTTGATCGGCGGTTCTTCAAGAAGCAACCACACACCAGGAATCACGTCGTCTGTTTCTACCGAGTCTCCCCACTCTGGGGTGTAGACAGAGTCTCCTTCTACATCTAAGTAATCAACTACGACCCGTACGGGTGTCTCGTTTAGTATTGACAGGGCTGCAAATCCGTACGTTTCTGTTTGTTCTGACCACGTTTGAAATGATGATCTCGTTTCGTTGTACGCGAGTTGTGGTTGATTGGCTGATTGTGAGAAAGCAGGAAGTTCGTACGGTTCCCCGTCTTGTCTAAGTTCACCGGTAGAAGCGAGTTCCAACCATCTAACTGCACGAAGGAGATACCACCGTAATCGTTCCTGCGCGTCGAATGGTTCTTCGAACCCGCCAGTTCGACCGATGGAGTTTGTATATCGGTCAACACAGATGTTTCCGTTTCGCCACGGACGGTCGACGTTCCCTGATGTGTTTAGTGTTTGATGTGGGTGTGTTTGCGTAATCCCATTTTCTTTGTCGGGGTAAATCCCGATATTGCCGCCCGGGTAGGACTCATCAATACGGACGTACCAGTCTGTTTCCTCGGGTATGCTTGACTGCGTATTGATATTCTCTGGGGTGAGCCGGATTTTTACTGTCCATCTCGAATCCCCGTCCCGCTGATCCAACCCTTTCAAGATTTGGAGTTCGGGGATGTCTTCTATCTCATCGACAGCTTCGGTAATGGCGTTTGGTGGCATACTGAAGTTGAATTACCCGAACCGTTGTGAAGAAACGTTAGCTGTGTTATTCGGGGGAGTGAATGTGGCCTTACTCTCGTCGTCCGTATCATCATCGTCACTGTCACCGATTAACGGGAACTCTTCACCGAACATCTCTCGCCAATACAGAGCCGATTGTTCCTTGTCTTCTTCCTCATAAGCTCGTTGAGCCACCTCAGAAGCGTCTGTCACTCGACCGTAAAATGCGGCGAAATCTCTCCCCTCAAGACGGGCGAGTACGTTGTTCTCAGGGATACCGTGTTGTCCAAGTACTGGCGTATCCTCGTGCTCGGCATTTGGTTCGTACTTTTCAATGAAGACGTCGAATGCACGCACCACGCCTTCTGCGACGCTTGAAATGTAGTCCGGACAGCACTCTCCGATAAGCCGCTCTAACGGGTAGCTTTTCGGCCGTTCGGGGGAGTCAACCTGCGTCCGTCGCCACCACTTGAGGGCCTTGACAACATTGATGTAGTGACCGTTGGTCCGGTCGTTCTTGTTTTGCGTCCAGTCCAGTGTTGCAAGGGGATGGGTTTGATCCCAAGAGTCCAGTTCTCGATCAGGGATGTCTAACGGTTCATCTTGCCAATTTTTCTCGGCACCTTCGAACGTGTTATCTATTGATTTGGCGACGATTCCCATGTCTTGCTGATCAGCAATATCGGCGATGTTCGCTTTCCCAATAGAATCAGGCGCAGACAATTCGTTTATCACCGCTTCACTCGGGGCAGCAGTGAGAACGAGGTCCATCTCAACTTTGTTCAGTTCGATTTTGTAGGACCGTTGATTTGGTTCCCACTGGCCTGGATAGTACCGATTAAGAAACGGCTCGCAGAGCTCCATTGCATCGCTGGCCGTATATTCAGATTTCGGCAGGTTTGTCACGAAGACTATATCGACGTCAGATTTCTCGTCACCGATTGGCTTGACTGCCGTTCGACGAGCGTAGCTGCCTTGGAGGAAATCAGAGACGTGAATTCCGGATAGGTCACCATCGTTTGAGAGTCGCTCACGGAGCTGTTCATGGCCGTCAACGTAATCACTTATTTGTTTGTCAGTCGGTCGAATGTTTGAGAGGAATTCCTCAAACTTCGACGGTAACTCAGTCATTGGTTATCCTTTCTTGCCAACCATTATGAATCCGATGTGGCCTCGGTGAAAGTGAAACAAGAAGTGGAATTACAGAATGAATAGTAGGGCACAGTTCGGACTAATTGTGGTGACAGTTACCATATAGAGACAGTAAGTGTTCCAAAAACGATTCAGATTCATCACTGATTTTCGGTCTTACCTTCATTGGGATTGGATTCCTGATTGGTTCGCAATACTGTAGCAGTGAGGCGATTCTAGGTTCTCTAGTTGGATTTCTAATCCTGAGTATACTCGAGAACAAATAACCACTATCCAAATCCGAAAGGAATCGTGAGTCGGAATTAGGACGGGGACGCCAAGCTGAAAGGTAGTCCTCTGGTCGTGGAACAGCCTCGAATTAGTCGCCAAGACCCACACTAGCACTTTTCCACCTAAGCGAGGCTATCTGGAAACGCTCAATGTCTTTGTCGGACGCAATTCCAGAGCCACAATATTGTCCTTGAACACAGTGTGCTCTCTACGGCAGAGAACAATCAAATTTCTCAACAATCATCACCAAAAGTCTCATATCCGGTGTAGTGCTTTATTACAAGTACATCCAATTTGAGACACCATGCTAGAGGAGAATGAGTTGCGAATCATGGCGACACTGGATTCCCCTAAAAAGCGCCGAGCACTTGCCGCTGAGCTCGGGTACGAGCCGGGGACCATCACGAACGCTGTGATACATCTCGAAAAATTGGGATTGGTCACCCGCGAACGGGTGGGCAACGAGACGATAATACACCCTACGTCTGCGAAGTGCCTCGAGGTGTATCAGGACCTCACGGCAACCAACTCCCACGTTGACTTCCCGGAATTGCTGACGTCGTCGATGCTTCGCGTCCTCTATTATCTCCACGCCGATGAAACGGTGTCGGCAGTCGAGCTTGCCCAACGAACCGATGTGTCACGAGCAACTGTCTATCGGACGCTCAAGACGCTTACAAACCGGGCAATAGCTCTTAAGCAAGGAACTAGATACCGCCTCACCGAACAATTCTCAGGACTTCACAAGTTCGCTGTGGAACTCCGGCACCAACACCACCGTATGCAAATCCAGACCGACATCGGAGGTGGAACACTTCTGTGGGAATCTTATGACGAGTTCATTGTGCGAACAGACGAGGTTGTTAACGACAGTCAGTACCTGCTGACAGGACTCGATGCATTCAGCGAATACGGTCTGCAGTTCTTCACGCGCTCGGGGAACTATTACTTCTACTCAGAAAGTCGAGAGTCACTCTCACCGGCCGACTTGGTCTGTCACCTACTCCTCATCGAGAACGACGCTCGCCACCGAAAGTACGCTATGCTTCTCATTACCGCAACCAACACATCCCACGAAGATGTTCGCGAAGTCGCAATATCCTACGGAGTCGAAGACATCATCTCACCTCTCTTGACGTACCTACGAACAGAAGGCGAACAGTCCTCAGCACAAACCCCGCCCTGGTCTGAAATGGAATCGCTCGCTCGTGACTACGAGGTAGAGATATGACCCGCGAATCGACGTTGGAATACACGGCGATCCGAGAACAGTTTCACGAACTCGCGAACCTGATCAACGAGCCGATCACGGTTTACCTCATTGGAGGAGGTGCTCTTACGCTCCAAGAGCTCAAGAACGCGACAAAAGACATCGACCTCATCGTCAGAGAAGAGTACGAACTCAAGCAGCTTTGGGCAGCACTCACCGCAGCGGGATATGAGCCGCCAGAAGATCTCGAACAAGAGTATGACGAACTTGATGCTGCGTTCATCCTCGAAAACGGTAAGCGTCGATTCGACGTCTTCCACAGACAAGTCGCCGGTGTACTCATGCTGAGTGACGACATGGAGGCCCGAAGCCAGCACCTCTTCGAAGATGGACCGTTGACTGTCCGGATGGTGTCGCTCGACGATATCTTCCTCTTCAAATCAGTCGCAAACAGAGACGATGACGTCGACGACATGGTTGTACTCGCACAAGCAGGGATCGATGAGGAGTTAATCGTCCAAGAGGTGCACACCCAGTTGTCGCTTATTGGTCGAGACGAGTTCGTCGGTGCCATGAAACACAAACTCGCCCGCCTCAAAGAGCAAGGGTACTCGTTCGACATCCAAGATGAAATCGAACGTTTGCACTCGCGAACCGTGGACGGTGAACGGGTCGCTCAGTGTATTCGACTACTTGCGGAAACCGAATACGATGACGACCTGTACGAAGGAGTTCCCGAACGGACAGTCGAATCGAGGGTTGGTGAGGAGACAGCTACGTCCGGTATTAAATGGCTCCACCAGATCGGGCTCGTCAGATACGGTGAGGACGGATCACTCGTCCTCCAAGAGAAAATTGAGAACAAGTAGCGCCAGTTCGTCACTCTGGACGGACGACCTCGTCGCATGAATAGCACTCTGCGAACACACCAGTTGTCCCATCGGCCTCCTCAAACTCAATAATCGACTGGTATGCCTCAATCTCTTCGCCGCAATCAGGGCATCGACCAAGCGCCGTCGAATCACTTGTCATGGGGGATTGTGGAGACGCATGTGACACAGTCTGTCTCCACAGGAAATCATGTGGTGACATCCTCCTCGCCGTAAACGGCGAGGCTTCCCACGCATGGGGAATACCAGTTAGTCCTCGCTGGCAGAGGGTTTAGACTCTTCGTAGGCTGTGAGCGTCATCTGCGCTGGTACGCTCTTCTCACGGTGAGTCGTGGCGGTGTCACAACCGCGCCCATCCCGAGGTGAGTCATCGCGTTCCGCCTTGTCAAGCGGGACGCTCTCTCCCCATGGGTCAATCCGTCGTGCGATGTTCGCGGAAGCGTTGATGTCAGCCTGAAACGTCGAAACGTGGCAGTCGTCGTGCGGACACCGGAACTCTGCCTGAGAGTCCCGCCGACCGATACGGTGGCACGAGTGGCACGTCTGCGAGGTGTACGCCGGATTCACGTACTCGACCGGGATGCCTGCTTCCGTCGCCTTGTCCTCGATGCGCCCTTGCAGTCGGGCGAACGCCCACGAGTGAAGGCGACGGTTCATGTACTTCCCGTAGTCGAGGCGCTCACGGATGTACGTCAAGTCCTCCATCACCAACACCGGGTTCTCGAACTGCTTGGCGTACTCGACGGCCTGCCGAGACGCTTTCTCCACGCTGTCGGTGAGCGCGTTCTGGTAGTACGAGAAGCGGTCTCCAATCCGCCACTCGGATGCGTTACGCTCTTGGAGTCGTTTCAGGGTCGTGTGCATCTCTTTGCGGAGATGCTTCGCTCTGCTTCCGTTACACACGAACGGGTCAGACGGAGAACCGTCCTTGAGGGCACAGCCCGTGATGAGGGCGGTTTCTCCGATGTCTAAGCCGATGTGCGTGGCGTCACCGTCCGTCGCTGGTTCTTCGACCGGGTACTCGACGGTGACGTGCAGTACCCAGTTCTTCCGGTGCTTCTGAAGCCGTATCTCCCCCGCCTTTGCGTCCTCCGATACGAGGTCGTGCCAGAGGGCTTCTTGCTCGGGATTGATACGGAGCGGTATCCAGAAATTCGTTCCACGCCCCGGTCGGGGAACCCACCACGTAAACTCGTAGTCGCGTTCTTCGGAGTAGTCGAACTTTGCAGCCTGATTCGTGAGCCGTATCGGGTGTTCGTCGTCCAATTCCTTCGCGTTGTAGGTCTTGCGGAGTTTCGGGACGTAGTTGCAGAGGGCAGCCTTCGCCTGATACGGCAGGTCGTAGGGTGTCACGATGTCGCTGACTGCCGACATGGTACTCGCCCCGGCGTCGAACGCCTCTTGCAGACCGTCACGGTACGTGTCGAGCAGGTCGTTGAGTTTCGACTGCTTGTGTGCGGTGGGTGGCGCGAACGTCGCCTGCAACGTTTTCGTGACGGTCGGAGACACGCTACTGCTCCTCCACGTACTTCATGAGTACGTCGATGCTCACTTGGCCGGTGGTGGCGAGGAAATACCCCGGTTGCCAGAACGCCTTGTCGAGTGCCTGCCGAACCTCGGGGTTCTCATCACGGATTTTGCGGGATGTGACGCCCTTGAGTGAGTTGATGAACTTGGTGAGGTCGGTCGTTGGCTTCGCCGTGAACAGAATGTGAACATGGTCGGAACCGCCGTTGACGTTCTGGATGCTCACGCCGAAGTCCTCGGAGATGTCGCTGGCAATCTCACCGATACGCTCTGCGATTTCGTCGGTGAGTAGGTCTGCGCGGTACTTCGTGACGGTTACGAAGTGATATTGGAGCGCGTAGACTGTGTGCGACCGGGTTTCGAGGTTGTACTTCATTTGGCCGTTCCGATTTCAACACACCCAATTCTAATAAAGGCTTGCAGTCGTTGGGTATTTGGCCTGCAACCGATGGTGGTTCGTGTAGGTGTTGTCGGCTTCACGCCCACCGTAAACGGCGGGATTCTCGCCTTCAAAAAGATAGCGCACGAAAAATGTTTAGCAGGAGATAGGCGCTAAGCCTCCTTCCTCAAGGAGCGACGAAGGCAGCGAGTAGGGGATACAGCGCCGCACGATTGTTCATACACTCTACACCGACCGGCCCACAGGCCCACGTTCTTCATCGTTCTTAGCGTCCAACTAGGTGACGCACCACCCGTCAGAATCGGGCGCGTACAAGAGAATTCCGCCTTTGCGAGTGTCGCCGGTACAACCTCGCGACCACCCGAACAAAACGAACAAAACGAATGAAACGAATGAGAGAGATATGAACCGTCCACAGAATAAAACTGATCGACTATACCGGCTGCAGACGCATTCATTGAAGTAAATGATAGAAACGAATGAAACGAACGCAATAGTTGAAATGAATTCGTTTCATTCAACGAGCGAAACGAATAGTTGGTTTTAATTCCGTAGTGATTCATTCACCGAATGAAACGCCCTTGCTGAACGCAACGAACGCAACGAACGCAACGAACTAACAGAGTGGAACGAAAGAAATGACCGACACTAACGCCGCACGAATTACTGTAGCAAACCAGAAGGGAGGCGCGGGGAAGACAACCGACGTTATTCACACCGGTGGAGCGCTTGCTGCCCGGGGGCACGACGTCCTCTTGGTCGATATCGACTATCACGGTGGACTCACATGCTCACTCGGCTACAGCGATCTGTACTACGATACTGACCGCACCACGCTCTTCGATGTCCTTGACTTCGATCAGATGGAGTTAGTGAATGACATCATCGTCGAGCACGAAGAGTTTGATATTCTTCCTGCTAGCGAGAAGCTTGCGAACAATAAGAACATCCAAACGCTGCTTGAAGCGCCCAAAAGCCGAGAGCGTCTGGGAATGACTCTCGACAAACTCAACAAGGACTACGACTACATCGTCGTCGATACTCCACCGTCGCTCAATGTTCTCACCGATAACGCCCTCGTCGCGACGCGGAGCGTTATCATTCCAGTACTCCCCGAGACGCTCAATGCCAATAGTCTCCGAATTTTCGCAAAACAACTTCAGTCCCTTGAGCCAGCCTACGGAGACGTCAACCGCCTCGCTATTGTGTGCAATCGGGTCGAGCAGAACGCTGAACACCGGAACACGATTGAGGAAATCAAATCTGCCTACTCGCTACCTCTCTTCGAGATCCCGAAGCGAACGGATCTCTCGCAATCGATTGGTGAGGGCGTATCGATCTTCGGCTTCAGTAAGGAGAATAAGCGCGTCGAAGACGCCCGCTCGCTATTCAACGACATCGCAGACCTGCTCGACGAAACCTTCGAGAAAACCTCAGCCCTGGAGGTTGAAGCATGAGCGATGGTTGGGGAAGCGCCTCGGGTATCGAAGGCAACTACGATGACGACGAGGAAGTAGAGGAAACAAACGAGACAAACGAGGTGACTGAGACCGCTGAAGCCAGTTCATCGACAGAAACGAAAGAAACGAATTCACCGAACAAAACGAACAGAACGAATAAAACGAACATTAAGGACGAGTGGAACGGCCGAACGATCTATATCCCAGATAGTATCCTCGACGATATGGAGGACACGTACCTCGAGTCCCAGCTGAAACTCCGAAAAGCGGACCGTGACGAGTTCAAGAAGAATCGTCATTTCTACCCGCTTCTCGTTCAGTTCGGTCTCGAAGCACTCTCGAATGCCGATACCGACGAAATCCAAGCTCGTCTCTCCAACATCGGAGAAAGGTGAACGACGTCGTCGTCACCATGCAACGCCAGCTCACCGGCCTTATACAGGAGCCGAATCGTCTGCCTGACGCTCCCTTCATCTTGGGCAGCGAACGCCGAACAGAGCGGGATCGCGTCCCCGTCGACAAAGCCGCGGTCGGCACGCCGCTCAAGGATCGTCGTCAACTGATTGGCGTTGTAGGTGGCAAACTTGATCTCCGAATCGTGAATTGCCTCGGGGTCAAGCCCCTAGCACTCTGCCTTGATTATCTGTAGATTTCAACAGAGCCAAACACGGCTACACGATTATGCATGTACACACCTCATTTCATGAGCTATCTATGAATTGTGTATATGGACACACCTCTTTGCACGAGCTTTTTCCCACATACATCTACGCAGATATACCCCCTATAGACACACCGCTTTGCACGAGCATCTACCCACATACATCTGCACAGGTATTCCCATAGACACACCACTTTGCACGAGCTATTTTGGTATTCGAATATGCGTGTACACACCGGTTTGCACGAGCCTCTCGTGAAACTCCTGAAGCTCCTGAAACTCCTGAAGCGAGGTTTTAAGAATAATCCTTGAGAGGGTGGTATCAATGAGCTTGGAGCCGTTCACCGATGACGACCCAATCTTCCGCCGTGAATCCGTCCTCCGCGACACCTATACACCCGAAACCCTTGTCGAGCGAGATCGCGAACTCAGAGAGTTCCAAAACGCGCTCAAGCCCGTTGTGAAAGGCGAGGTACCTAAAAACATATTTTTGTATGGCCAAACTGGGGTCGGAAAATCCATTGCAACAGAGATGGTTCTCGACCGACTCAAGCAAGATCAAGAAAATTTCGATGACCTCAATGTAGAGGTCACGTACGTTCTCTGCAAAAATCTAACAAGCTCGTACCAGGTTACCGTTGAACTTGTGAACACGTTTCGAGAACCTGAAAATCAGATCTCTGGAACTGGCCACTCACATGGAGCGGTCCTCGCGAAACTCTGGCAACACATCAACGACATCGACGCAACACATCTTCTCATCGTCCTCGACGAGATCGATAGTGTTGGAACAGACGATGACATCCTTTATCAATTACCACGGGCGAACGCCAACGGCAAGGTTGACCCAAACAACGTCAAACTCGGTGTTATCGGGATTTCGAATGACTTCACGTTTCGCGACCAACTCGACGCTCGGGTCCAAGACTCTCTCGCAGAAGACGAGATCCACTTTCCCCCATACGATTCAAATCAGCTCCGTACAATCCTCCACGACCGTGCAGGAAATGCCTTCGTCGACGGGGCACTCGCAGACGACGTCATCCCACTTTGTGCAGCATTCGCCGGGCAAGAGACCGGAAGTGCACGTCAGGCATTGAAGTTATTGTATAAATCAGGTGATTTAGCGAGAAGCGAGGATGTGTCGATGGTTGAGGAGCGACACGTCCGCGCTGCACAGGACTTGGTTGAAGCCGGTAAGGCCAAGGATGAGCTGGAGGCGTTGCCGTCCCAAAGCCATCTAACGTTGTTTGCGATGCTTCGGATGGCAGACAAAGGCTTACTCCCAGCCCGTTCTACCGATATTTACGATTATTATGATAGAGCCGCGAGAGCAATTGACGCAGACGTCAAATCCATCCGAACAATTCGAAGCCGGTTGTCTCAGCTGTTGATGAAGGGATTCTTGAAGAAGACGCAGCGCAACGAGGGTCTGAATGGTGGCTCGTTCTTTTTGTATGAATTAGATATTCGTGAGGAGTTAATTCGAGAAGTATTACAGGAGGACGATCGGACGAAGCAATTGTTCTCTGAAGGCTCGAAGCAGTCCAGAATTCGTTGAATAGTTGTTGAGCTCGCGAGAGCGTCACCGGCGATGTGAAAAAGGAGTTATTGACTTGTCATTCTGAATTTGTTAAGAGACGTGTTCTGGGAAAGCTCGTGCAAGCCGGTGTGTGCACGTGTATACGGATGTTTCAGATGTGGAGTTCTGTTAACACTGCCAAGGATATGTCCAGAATACTGACGACCATACTTGTTCGGTGAACTCGCCGAGATTGGATGTTTGGACGTAGCCACTCAGATCGAGTACGATAACGATCCGGCTGTCTCGGTCTTAACCGAACCGGATAGATGGAACAGACGACTATTCATCTCTGTCGCTTCTCGTCAGGAGCTATAGGACACACACACCACTTTGCATGAGCTATTTCCTGCGAGAGTATGCTTTCAGTTGAGACCACACTCCAATCTAGGATAACAGAAAAGTTTATTATCTAAGGATGTGTACCGTACCCGCATTAGCATGAAATCTGATCATTGTGTTTGTTTGACTGTGGAATAATCCGGTAGTGGGTGCAGTCACGTGTGAAAAAGCTCGTGCAAACCGGTGTGTGTGTGTGTGCAGAGGTTCTTCGTTGACGTCCTCCACACGACTAAGGTCATTAGCCTTCTCCTCGAGTCTCTGTAAATCAACTTCTTCCGGCCCTGTATCTACAAGCTTTCACAAATAAGTCATCTCTCTCTTGGAGCTAAGTTCATCTGAAACTCGGGGTCGTTACTTGCTTTACTACAGATCGTGCACTGGCAGTACTGGTGTGGTTACTGGCAATACTGGCAACGCTGGTTGGTCAAAGCGACTACAATTCAAAGATTCGAGGTGGGATTGCACGGTCACCCGACCCGTGATTGCTGACTGGGTGTTTAGTACTGATCTGATTCAATGTGAGTCTGATTTGGCCTCTTACTGATCCCGGGTTCGCGTCGAAGAACAGATGAAATGTGGTGTGTGACGTTCAAAACTCCTGACTGAATGTCGATATCACAGTAATACGCTAATTTCACATGGGTCAAATAAGAGGGGAATCCGAGCTGGGTTTGGCTCCGTGATCTCCGTGGCGTATGCCAATTAACTCTTGTATTTAAATCTAGAAAAATTCTAGATATTAGTATTCTATCTACAATTTTCTTAATCAACAGAATTTAATCCTTGCCTGAATTAAACATTGTTGAGAATAGGGCCTTGGGATAGGCTCATAAAATTTCGATGTACATGTTCAAATCAGACAACAACGCTCCCAATACAGTCTCCAGTTCAACTCAAGAATCGACTCGGCTTGGTTCGGCTCGCCGCGTCATCGTGACGACTGCCATCTTGAGCTTAGCTTTGCTCGCACAACCTGCCGCAGCACAACAGGGTGTCATCTGCAGTGCAGACAAACTCCCCGGAATGATTGAGGGCTTCTTCCAGATAAGCACCACTCTCGGTATTATCGGACTCGTCATTGTCTGGCAGGCCGACTCCCTTGCCGAGGTATTCACGATGAGTCACGACCAAAAGAAGAGCCTCAAGCGCCACAAACTCGCAGCGTTGAAATCCGCGCTCATCCTCGCCGTGCTCGGACCGCTGTACACGGTTGTTGGCTCGATGTTGGGGCTACCGATGGCCCAGTGTGTCGACCTCGCACCCTGGTAACTCGGAGATACACTTCCCCGAATTGCCCTGATGCGTACTGATGTGTGGTCCGTTGTGGTTGCTTGCCTTCTCGTAGTGAGTAGCATCGCGGGGCTTGTGACTGCAACCCCACCACGTCCGGGAACAGAAGACAACGGATTGACCGAGAACGAATCGGCGACGCTGTGGTCTCGTGACTCTGACGACTACATGAACGAGACCGAGTACCGCCAACGTTACGGCGAGAACCGAACTGCAATCCACCAACTCGCAAACGGCACGGACATCACGTTCACGCGTCCGCCGACGACCGCAGCGACGTGGACACGCAATGATTTCGGTGACTTGGAAGCCGGCGATTCACAGACGTCGCTGCACCCAGAGCACGCTTCTCTCGAAGATGGCGTCTTCATCGAGGATGCACACGCGACACTATTCGCTGTCCACCCATCCACGCGAGGACATCTCGAAGCAGGCGACACCTCACTCTACGTCGCCCCCGACGGCACTGTTCGTGGCTTCGTCGATTATCGTGTTCGCATCCCGAACGGGAGCCAATCGAACAACTCGGATGTCTCGTGGTCACTCGTCGACGACGAAATCACGGAAGTACGCCTGAAAGCAGGTGACGACGTCGTCGCTCAGTCTTCGGGAACTCACACGCCCGAATTCGACTACGAACTCAACGAGGCGTGGAGTACGACGCTCACACTCGAAGCCGACGTCGAAGTCCAACTCGAGAAGACGACGGAAACGCCGATTGAAAACCGAACCCAGACAGAGGTCACGTACCCGAGTGAGACGATTACTGTCTCTGATTCGGTCGACGTCGAGGTCTACAATCTGCGTGCGTACTCCTACTACGCCGAGTATCCCAATGGCGACACTGGGGTTGCAATCTTCCAGTCACGTCCGTGGCAAGGGTACTCCCTCACCGAGGATGGAGAGTCGAGTGTTCGCGGTGTCTGGCGTTTTTACACGGCTCGTGATCCCCGATGGGATACACTTGTTCGAGCAACCGAATCGAACGAGACGGAGGTCACATCAGATGCCCTCCCAGTGTATGTCCACGCGTATCCGTCACGAATTGGCCCACGGACTGAACCGATTCGTGATGGACCGACGATAATCGATTCGTGGGGCCAAGAGCGCACGAGTCCACAGGCCACTATTGCAGACACCGTCTCAGTCGAAGTCGTCGACCAGTCGTACACGCCCACTTATGGCCTAGCTGTTCGAGCAGACGAGGTCGACCGCGATGCACTTCGTGTTGCTGGTATCGTCCGTGGCATCAACGCCACTCCCTCCGCCTCTGACGTTGGTGGTGGCCCAGAGCGTGAGCTCCGTGAAAGTCGGCTGACTGCAGAGGTGATCGATCAGACGAACGACCAAGCAACAATCCGAGTTGAGCTTCGGGACAACGAGACGGGTACACCGATTGACCTCACAGCTGACGAACGCCAGGGAACACTCAATGGCGAACCCGGTGGTGGGTACATCACGATTGCCGACCAGCAAGTTCGGACGAACGAGTCTGGCGTTGCGGTCGTGACGGTCGGCCAACCGGGATTCTACACAGCACGATACCACCCCAGTACGTGGCTTGTGGCTAACCCCGCGTACGTTTCCGACACGGCGACTGCGCGATGGCACCCTCTCGGCACACTCGATGGGTGGTTTGCGCTATTCGTCGAGGTCGGTTGGCAGTTCATCCCGTTCATCGTGATGTTCTACGCCGGAAAGCGCGTCCTCCGATTCTTCGGACCACGAGAGGATTCTCAACGATATCCATGAACCAAGATCAATTACATTTCAATAGACGTACCGTCCTCCAAACCGCAGCAGGTCTTTCACTTGCTGGTCTCGCTGGCTGTCTCAACGGCGGTGGTGAGACCGGTGATGGGACTACCACCGCGACTGACGACTCTGACAGCCAGGGTGACCTGAATAGAGTCGCTGTCGAGGGAACCTCACTTGTTGTTGAGCTTGGTTCTGAGGCTAACGTAGAGCGGGTCAATCTCATTCAACCGAATGGCGAGTTGTTCGGACGACGCGATGTTGCTGCCGGCGCTCAACAGGTTTCGTTCGAGATTGGAACTACGTACGACTCTGGCGAATACCGTGTGTTAGCGGTTCAGGGTGAGGATACTGTCGACGAGACGAGTCTAGAGGTTCGACCCGAACTCGAAATCGTCGATGTCGGGCTTTTCAGAAACAATCCTGACAAGCCGTGGGACGAGGTGTACGGTGAGAGTAAGACTGACCGAAGAAAAGACAGTGAAGCGTTTGTTTCAATCCGTAATTCTGGAACTGGTCCTGATGCAGCAATCTCACTTCGATTCCTAGGTGATGTTCCTAATCCGGCTGAGAACCCACGGAACGAGGGGATCTATGAGGCTGATGAGGTAGTTATCCCGGCTGGCGAGACCAGAGATGTGTACAGTAACTCTCTCCCATTTAGTGCACAGACCGGCGACGAGGGTATGGGTTGTAGTGTGGACACAGACACCGGTGAATTCTCTGTCCATGTTGGAACACGAGTTTCTGGTGACGAGGTTTCGGAGAGATTCGGAGTCAAATACTCCGGCTCTGAGACAATGACCGACTGCGAGGTCGAAATCAGTGTGATCTGACCATGGTTGATCTCATAGACGTCGTTTTAGAAGGATTCAAAGATGTCATCGAGTGGCTCACAGATTCGTTCACTGAAGGAATCCAGACTGGTTACACTGCACTCTCTGCTGAGCTATTCGGTACACCTACCCCACAGACAAACGGTGCGTTTGTGTTTGGCATCCCGTCGAACAGCCCGTGGATTCAGATTAGGGACTCGCTTGTTGGTGGCGAAATCATGCTCATTGCGCTGCTACTGCTCGTGATGAGTGTCCAGGCTCGACATGTGATTCGTATCTTCAATATGGGGAGTACGTATGAGGCCCGAAAAACAAAGAAAAATGCCTGGACTGGTGCTGTTTTCATCATCTCGTGGTACTGGGTTGGTACCATCTCTCTGTACCTTGTAGACGGATTTACCATCGCCCTTGTTCCATCTCTTTCCAGCCTGTCAAGGGTACTCGGTGGATTCCTGAACACAATCACTTTCAATCCAATATTAGGACTCCTTCTTGCAGCACTCGGCGGAATCTCGATGTGGGCAATTGAGGCGCTCTTTTTCATCCGCGAAATCCTGCTGTACGTCTATGTCTATGGGATGCCGATTGCTATCGCACTCGGATACGGAAACATCCCCGTTCTCTCTGACATCGCGACCGGCTTTGCAAAACGGTTCGTTCCCTTAGTCGTTCTCCCACTCCCGGCAGCGGTCGTGTTCAAAGGCTACGACCTGTTGTTCGCCAGTGGGGCCATCAGCCCCGCAACTGCCTTCCTCCAGTATCTCGTCGCCGTCTCACTCCCCGTCATCGCACTCTATCTCACGTGGAAGACGTTCTCCTACGCAACTCCGCTGACTGCGAAGGCCATTGGGTCGGCCAGCAGAGGCGCAGTGGTCGTCGGAAGCGTCGCCACGGGTGCATACCTTGGTGGCGCTGGAGTCGCCACAACCGCCGCTCGATGGGGCCCCAAGGCTGCCGCCGGGCAAGTAATCGCACAGAAAGCCGCTGGGAGGAGCAACGAGAGCTCTGACACCCAGAACACAACCTCGTATCGTCGAACCGAGAACGACCCGCACAACTACAATTCCTAATTCATCATGTCGACAGATTCAGACGCAGCAGCACGCCGTATCATGGACCAATTCGGTGAGGAAAGCCGCATCCCATTCCTCAATGTCGAGGAGGGAGACGTTGGTGTCCTCATCGCCTTCCCACTCGTGGGACTGTTCATCGCCGGCCTCCTCGGAATCGACTCACTCTCACTCCCACTCATCGCTGGAGGGCTTGGCCTGGGGGCGGCCATCGTGTACGTCGCCCCCGACCACCTCAATGCGTGGACATGGGCGAAGGACGTGTATCGGTTTGCGAAACGGCCGCGTCGAACGTTCAGCGCAGCCGAATCGGAGGACAACTCTGCTCGAAACGATGGTGGCCTCGCGAACTACACCCCGTTCACTCCCGACGAACGGACACAGGACCTCACCAACGTTGAACGGGCGTGGCCCGGTGCTGGAGCCATACAGCGATCGGACGGCGCGATGGAGGCGTTCATCGAAATCAATCCCGGAAACATGGACTTCGCCATGTCCGATGATTGGGCCGGGTTGCAAGAAGCGGGGGCTGAGTTCGCGAACAAAGAACTTGACTCGAAACTCAAATTCCATGCGACGACCCGGTCGTTCCCGGTCGAACAACTCACCGAGAACATCGAACAGCGCCTTTCCGACGAAGACGTCTCTCGAAACCCCATCTTTCGAGAACTCCTCGAAGAGTACCGCGAGCGACGCCCACGGGCGATGCGAGAGCGTGGGACTCAACAGATACGCTTCTTTATCGGTGTCGAAGCGTCGCCACTCGAAATCTACGACCGTTCCGACGATGAGCGAACCCCGGCAGAGAAGTTGACCGATATCCCTGTCATTGGGTTCCTATTCAACCCGTTCGTTACCCGCCGCGAAGACCTCTCAGAAGCCGAACAACGTGCTCGAATGTTCGAAACGCTCGATAGCAAGATTGCTAGTATCGAGTCGGGATTCATCCAGCAGGCATCGGGATGGTCCGCTCGTCGACTCAGCACGGTCGAGTTGTTCGTGTTGACGATGGACTTCTGGAACGGTCACGAGCACGACTACGACAACCCCAGGCGAGTGATTCGAGACCAACCAATTATCCGGAGTTCTCGCCGGGAGGATGGTTTCGATGCGTAGTTTCACCCTCCAGATCGAGAGTGAACTCATCACCCAGACCCTTGAGTGGGTTCAACAACCGACGTCACCGGAGGGTGCGATGCTCTACGCCGCTGGGTTGCTCACAGTTGGTCTCATTGGAGTCGTTGCGTGGAAACGCCGCACAACTGAGAAAGCGCCCGAAGTTGACTTCTCAGATGTGTTTGACGAGGAGACACTGGAAACGGGCCATACTGATGGACGGCTCCTCGACGACATCGCAGAATCACACAAGACGACGATTGCACCCGCCGCTGTCGAATGGGAAACCCGTGCAGCCCACGTCGGCGAGCAGTGGACGACGACACTCTCGATTACTGATTACCCGGACTACCCGAACGACGGCTACCTCAGCGACCTGTTCCAGCTGACAGACGTCGAGTTCGATCTCACTGCCCATATCCGGCCAAAGAACCAGAAGCGTGCTCTGAACGAACTCCAAGACATCGCTGATGACCTCCAAGTTGACGCTGACCTAGAAAAGAGCGTTCGAAGTGGCTATCTCCAACAACGCGCGAACCAAGCGGCTGCGACGTACAACGCTGTTGAGAGTGGAACCAGTGTCTTCGACCAGGCGCTCTTCGTCACCGTTCGCGCCGACACACGTGATGAACTACGTGACGCCGTCCAGAGTGTGAAGAGTGCACTCCGCGATGAGCCTGCCAGTCTCACGCCAAAGACGGCCATCTGTAAACAGGACTTGGCGATACAATCTGCAGCACCGATCGGCGACAACGTCTTTGGCCGAGAGTCAATTGCCCTTGGTGGGGCTGTTGGTGCCCTCCTTGCATCGCCACACAACGCGACAATTCTCGAAGAAGGAGGCGTGGAGTTCGGAATCCACAAAGACACGCACAGCCCGGTCGTCATCGACCCATTCGCGCGTGACAACGGCTATGCGATGTTCACGGTCGGGGACACTGGCTCCGGCAAATCCTTTGGATCGAAGCAGAACTTCATTCGGTCTATCGAGCAGAGTAAGGACCGAATCGGAATCATCCTCGAACCGCTCAACAACTGGGCGGGTGTCGCTGAAGCGCTCAACGCCAAACGAATCACAGTTGGTGGGACACTTGGACTGAACCCACTAGAGATTCGCCAGACACCAGAGCATATCCAGCGGGCGATGGGTGAGGACGCGAGTCCATTCAACGAGAAACTCGACGACGCGATGAGTTTCCTGACGAACTACTTCGCACTCCGTGGCATCTCGCTCGAAGACCGCCGGACAACGCTCGAACTCGGTCTCAAGCGTTCATACGAGCGACAAGGAATCACCGACGATATCGCCACACACGGCAACCCAAGCCCGACTGTCCGTGATATGATGGACGTCTTCGAGGAGATGGTCGAGTCTCCCGAAGACTTCGTTGTCCGGACTGACGCCGAAGCGAGCAAGCTCCGTGACGACGCAACGTGGCTTCTCGACCAGCTTCGACCCTTCGAAGACGAGGGGAGATATTCGAATCTCGGCAGGGCCTCGGATTTCAACATCCGTGACGAGAAGGTCATCTACCTTGATCTAGCCCAACAAGAAGGCAGCGTCAACAGCAGTACGGCACTGACGATGCAACTTCTCATCTCGCTCGTCTACGAGCGGGCGAAAGAGACCGACAAGGAGGTTGTGTTCGTTATCGACGAAGCGCGGTACATCATGCAGGACGCCGCGAGTCTGGCGTTCTTGGAGACGGTGTTCCGTCACCACCGACACCACAATCTCTCGATTCGGTTGGTCACACAGACGGTTGACGAGTTCTTCGAACACACAGAGTCCGAAGCAATTCTCGACCAGTGTGCAGTCAAGCAGTTCCACCATCTCGATGGCATGGACGAAACGTGGGCCAAAGAGTTCGGATTGAACTACGCCCAGATGCGCTTCGTCCAGGACGCGATTCCCGGAAACGAAGATGCTGGCTATTCTGAAGCTCTTGTCGGCGTTGACGGCGAGTGGCGTGGAATCCGTGTTGAGGCGATGCCCAAAGAGAAACAGGTCATCGACTTCGACCCGACTGAATCGTCTGCTGAGTCGCTTCCAGGTGCTGGAGGAGACACAGTTGACCCCGAGATACAGGCAGTTCGTGAAGAGCTTCGAGACAACTCTCTTTCGAGTGAACACCCCACAGCTTCCGCTAAAACTGACGGTGGTTCTCAGGAGGTGTCCGAAGATGGAGCGTGAGTATCTTCGCGTCACACCGACGTCCGAAGAACTCGGGACCAACGGTATTGTCGAGGTCCTCAGCAGTCTCCACAAGCTATCGACGACCTCGGAGACCGGGCTGCTCAGTAAATTGAACCCACTCAACTCCTCTGAGCCCCCACGCTTCGAATTCCTCGCGATAAGCGAGGGTACCGATAGGCCGGTTGAGTTCTACTACGGGGCAACTGAGCACCTCGATACGCTCGAGTCGCGACTTCTGTCGATCTACCCGTCGACGTTTGACATCGAGCGTACGGAACTAGACCCCGCTCAGAAACTTATCCCCGAGCGGGAGTACACCCGCGAAGAATTCGAGGAAGCACTCGAAGCCGGGCAGCTATGGGATGAGTTTGACGAGCATGATGAAGATGATGACTTGGCAGAATCCGATGAACAGGAGCACGAGGTTGACTCAGAACCAGTCCACGCTCGCCCGTCGATAGACCAACTCCAGCCAGTCGGCGTCCAGTGGCGGGGGACTGCCGAGAGAAAGCGGGATTGGATGACGACGCTCGTTCCGTTCACGAAGGCGACTGCAGGCGAGGACGCAGGTGCTGAAATCACGATCACGCCGTTATCGACACTCATCGAACACTTGAGCGACTTTGATCACCCAATCGGATTCCAGGTTGTCTTCCAGCGGCGTCCTGAATGGAAAGCAGACGCCGAACTGCGCGTCGAAGACCTCAAAGATGGGCGAGACACATTCGCGCAACGGTACATCGGTCCGATTTTCGAATTCGACGATTACGATTACGAAGACAGACGTCGCCGGCGAGAACGTAACCTGCCGGACAGTGTCCAAGATCGTATTGACCGAATTACTGCGAAGCGTCCGAAGAAGACCTATTCAGTCAACCTTCGAACGGTCGCTGTTCCACCAGTCGACGCTGATACCGATGACCTAGCTTCTCAACTCGCGTCCATTCCTCCAGTGTTCGACCCACTTGACGGGCCGTTCTACGGCCTCAATGGACGGCGAACGGAACACAAGGGCTGGTTCAAATGGACAAGGCGAAAGAACGCTCGCAAGCATCTCAGAAACGTTCTGAACTGTGAATTAACGACTAGTTGGCGGAAAAAGAAGACACGCCCAGACCTCATCTTAAACGCTGATGAGTTAGCGAACTTCCTCCTTGTTCCGTCGGGTGAGCAACTCAGCGTCGAGGGTGCACGGGGGACACGTGCTGAACAACAAAGTCGGAATCCACTCCCACGGCCCCATCAGGACCTCATGGGAGAGTTCCGCGATGGGATGGCGATTGGGTACGCTCTGGACGGGAACAGGGAGCCCGAAGACGTTCCGGTGTGTATCCCACCGGATCTGCTGACAACTCACTATGGCCGATTCGGGACCACTGGCGCAGGGAAGTCTAAGGCCTTCATCAACGAAATCCTCTCGCTTCACGAGAATACCAAGGGGCCAGTCATCGCCATCGAACCGAAAGGTGACGGAATGGCTGAGAACTACATGCGAGCACACGCTCGGCGTTTCGGTACAACCGACCTCGAAGAGAACGTCATCCACTTCCCGATACCGGATGTGCTCCCTGGGTTCTCGTTTTTCAACATCAAACCCGCCTTAGAGAATGGGAGTCGGCGTACTGATGCAGTCCAACAGAAGGCCAACCACTACGAAGAGATTCTGAAACTTGCCGTCGGGACCGACAAGTATGACTCGGCTATCAGCTCTCCAACCCTGATTAAGGTCCTCATCAAGGCGCTCTTTGACGAACAGCATGGCCGAGAAAACGGGCTGTATCGAGAGTCTGCGGACTACTTTGCCCACCGGCAGTTGGAGTATGCAGTTGACCAACTCACGAGGGCGGGACCACCGACCCCAACGTTCGAAGACTTACCCAAATCGAGTAATGAGGAAGTCACACGTCTGCTTCGGCGACTACTCGAACTTGACCCGGCTTCATTCTCGATGAGAGTAAGCGGTATCGGATCTCGTCTTGCCCACCTTTCGCTAGACACCAACTTGCTCCCGATGTTCAACAACACGGAGCCTCGGTTTGACTTCCGTGACATCCTTGACGAGGACAAAATCATCCTCTTAGACCTTGGCGAGCTTTCGGGTGAAGCCTCTCGGCTCGTGACGGGTGTTGTGTTCTCGAACCTTTACGAGGCGCTCAAAGAACGAAGGCGCAAGGTGAACGACTACCCGGATGACTATGTTGTCAATCTCTTCGTCGACGAAGCCTCCTCGGTCGTTGTCTCTGGCTTGATGAATGATCTGTTAGAAAAGGGTCGGGCGTTCCGACTCTCTGTCGGGCTGTCGATGCAATACCCTGAGCAGATCGAAGCCGAAGGTGGGCGGAAAGTCTACTTGAACACTCTGAACAACATCGGAAGCTCACTCGTCGGCCAAATCAGCGTCGACCGGAAACTAGCCCAAGCGATGTCTCACGAGGGGATGGGCCCCGAAGAGTTCACCAACCGAATTGGGTCGCTGCCTCGTGGCGAATGGATTGCAAAGCTCCCGAGCCCGAACTTCAAGCAGACTGGACCCTTCCCATTGAGTCTCGAGCCACTGCCGATCCCAGCGGGTCATCCAGAAAGCGACTATCCACTCTCTGAACGGGAAGAAGAGGAATTCAAAGAGACGCTTTCAACGATGCACAAACGCGCTAAGAACGAATTTGGTGTCTCTGAGTCATCGGCACCGAGTACACAGACGCCCGAAGAACTTCAAGAGGTTCTCAGCGTTACTGACGACGAGTTAGACGTTGTTCTCGCGAAGGTTGTTCGGAGTATTCAACTCCAAAACGATGTCCGTGAAGAAAACGGGTGGGTTGCAGTCGAAGCAGTTGACGACGAACTTCGGCGGTTGTTCACTGAGGTCGAAGCCGAGGTTCCATCGTACGACGAGTTAGCGAGTATTCGGAAGCGTTCTCGATTACTCGAGACGGAAATTGATGTGGATGCTGACGAAGTAATCATCCAGCTGAGTGCCGCGGGGGAAGATGTTTCTACGCCAGACACGGGTGACGTTCGATCCGCTGGTGGAGATGACCACGATGGAGCACTCTTAGAGGTTGAAGAAGAACTCTCCAAACTCGGGTTTACCGTCTCGATTTTGTCGCAGGACGGAAGTGAGATGCCTGATGCACGAGCGACTCACCCAGAGTTAGAGGAGACATTCGCCATTGAGGTTGAGACGACGACACCTGGGAAACCCGCAAAGGTGCTCACAAACCTTCGGAAAGCGCAAGAAGAGGGTTCATTCCCTGTATTTGTTGTCCGTCCTGGAGACACGGAAACCTACTGGGCAGAACGTGTTGAGAATATCCTTTCACCACCGATTCGAGAATTAGCAGACGGTGAAACGTGGTTCTACACCTACGATTCGCCGCTCATGTTCAACGGTGGGGCGACCGAACAGGGCGGTGTTACCGCAGTTCGACCTGTGAACGGTGGTGACGACCAGAGACGTACTGTGTGGGCATTGGAGGACGATTCGATTGTTCTCCGGGATGGGTCCGGCACAGAGTATCTCCGGGCCTCCGAACGGCCTTCAGTCACCAAAGAGCGCGTGCCAGCAACGTACAGCTACGACCCAGCTGTCGACAAATATCTCGTGTATGGCCGTGGGGAAACACACGTCTACGAGTCTAAGGACGCATTCGAGTCTGAGTGGGTGAAAATCAAAGAGCCGTTCATCCCTGAAAATGAGTTGCCGAACCCAACGTACGATACAGACGACTATGCTACTGTCATCCTCTCTGAAGACGATGAAGCAGTCGTCTACGATGGTGGTTCACGGAAGCCACTCGATTCGCTCCTTGAGAATGCCCACGTGGAAGACCTAGCCGAAACCAAAGAAAACAGGGAGCAATCCGAACCCCATTCCGACACCTCTTCAGAACCTACTCTGGAGACCGGTTGGAAAGACGACCCAGACGCAGTTGTCGAACAATTCGTAACTGAATGGATAGTCGAAGACGAGCATAGTTCAGTCCCTGCCGCAGAGGTGTATTCGACGTATGAAATGTGGGCTGAGCAGCACCAAATCAGCCCTGACTCAAAGAGTTGGTTCAGCAGACGTCTCAACAATCAGATAGTGTTTGAGCGCTCAACTGAGCGCCGCAATGGTGAGGTTGTTCGCAGCTACAACGGCATTACACTGGAGAATCTGAGTAAAAGGTGATGCACAGTCAAAACATGGTCTCTGGGGCCTCTGGTGTCGTTCTATCGTGTTTCTCTTTCCCGTTACGCCAACGGCGTCTACTTGTTCGTCAATATCTGCAAAAACGCAAGACTGCGGCATGTTACGGCATCTCCGAGAATGGCGTTACATCTACTGGGCCTTCAGAAAATGCCGTACATTGCGTACACACACGGTACGAGTCTTCTACTCGCAGATTTGGAAATCTGTTACGGCAAAAAACGACTAGTATAGGGTGGGGGGTGGCCGTCGTAGACGGGCGAGCAATTGCTCGGGAGATTTTATCGTGGCGCGAGAGGCGCGCAGCCACAACCGTGAATCGACAATGACGAAAGAAACTACCACACTCGTGACACAGGAAACGCTCCCACCAGAACTCGTCGAACGAGACCAATGGGTATGCTGGCGAAGTGAGAAACGAGACGGGAAGCAAACGAAGATTCCAGTGGTCCCTGGAGAAGGATCATTCGCATCGTCGACGGACTCAGACACATGGTCGGATTTCGAAACAGCACTCGACTTCGTGACCAATGGGAGAGCAGATGGAATCGGCTTCGTGTTCACCGCTGAGGACCCAATCGTCGGCATCGACTTGGACGATTGCCGAGACCCAGATACGGGTGACGTCGACGACGACGCACAGGACATCATCGACCGACTCGACTCCTACACGGAAATCTCACCATCGGGAACGGGCTATCACGTGCTCATCAACGGGGACCTCCCCGAAGGCCGAAACCGACGTGGGCATATCGAACTGTACGACACAGCACGATTCTTCACCGTCACCGGCAACCGCGTCGACGACACGTCCGGACACGTCAAACGCCGACAGGACGCGCTCGAAGCGATTCACCGTGAATACGTCCAACTTCACTCCGAGAAATTCGAACCCGAACGTGACGAACATACGAGCGTCAGGGACGACGCCAAAACCACACCCACAATCTCCCTCGAAGACGACGAGTTACTGAAGAAAGCGAAGAACGCTTCGAACGGCCCGAAGTTCGAACGCCTGTGGAACGGGAACACCGCTGGCTACGACAGCAACTCCGAAGCAGACATGGCGCTGTGTTGTCTGCTGGCCTTCTGGACCGGTGGAGACACGACACAGATGGACACGCTGTTCCGACAATCGGGACTCCTTCGAGCGAAATGGGACGAGGTTCATTACGCCGACGGGTCGACGTACGGTGAGAAAACCATTGACCGGGCGATCGAGGCGACGTCGGAGTACTACGACCCCAGTCCAAGAAACGAATCGACGCAATCGAAGCTTGAAACGGGGCCTGAGACCACCGTTGTGGATACTGACGAACCGGGCCGTCGCAACGCCTATCTCCTCGAGAAGAACCAGTTGTTGTCTACCCGTGTGAGCGAACTTGAGGCGACGATTGAACAGAAAGACGAGCGTATCGCAGCACTCGAAAGGCAGGTTGAGGACCTCAGTGCAGAGCCTTCGGGTCAGAGCGACGAGGATGACCGTGAACAAGGACAACGAACCGGTGGCACCGAAGACAACTCAGAGGCTCTGTTGAAATCCTATTAGTCAGACATGACCCCTCGTGAAAGAGCCGTTAGGTAGGTCGTGCGAATCTAGCGATTCAGCAAGACAGGTCTAAACACGATTCCAGCGACAGCGCCGATTGCGGCACCAAAAGTCAAGCCAAGTGCGATACCTATCCCAATATTGTCCATAAATACGCCGAGGACAAGGCCAATTATCATACCAAACCCAGCTCCGATACCGACTGCCATCGATGACCCTATCCAACCGTCGTTCTCCGTCTCTTGACTCATATGCAACAGTTTCACACCTCGACTATAATAACCCATATGGGATACCGACGTGAGGCAAAATCGCAGATAATTCTGCTCAGCAGAGTTCGGGCATTACCCGATTCGTAGATGACCTGTATTGACCACAACCGGAGCAGAATATATCACATTCTGAGGATTTCAACAGAGCCAACTCAGACAATACTTCGCTACTCGGCCGAACGAGACGCTTGTTCAGTGGGAACTCCGAGTAATATCTAATAGCTATCTCCGTTTTATAGCCCCGTCAGGGGTGACGGGGCAATCGGTGTGCCCTGGAGACAACGCATGCATTCCGAGCAACAGCAACACGCACGTAGCATCGAGAGGCCGCTGAACAACCCGAAACAGTCCCGCTCCCCGTGGTCAAACCTCAATCTGACTGTCCCAAATAACCGTCACCGCACTTCGATTGTCGCGTTCGTCGAGTGCGTCCTCGTAGAACTCACTCACGAGGATGTCGGTGCGGAGTACGTCTCATCGAACGTGTGGGGAACAAAACGAACGCAGTTCATCGCAGCTGATGACGTTGCAGAGACGTTCTGCAAACGTCATTATGACGAGCGTCTGGGATGGCATGAGACGACAATCAGTCGGGAATCCGTACGCAACGAGTTAATCGACCGACTTTCGCAGACAGCATCACTGGCGACCGACCATAGTCACAGCGCACCTGTTGAGGCGAGCGATGTGTTCAGTGTGAAGCCGGTGCGGCAACTCTACAATCGACAATCTTAACCAACGAATGTTGGTCTTTTCAGGTCACAACGAGACGGCCACGTTGAATACGCTACTTTCCCACCACCACTGGTCCCGTCAGAAACGGTCCTGTTGCATTTCGCCTGAAAAGACCAATGGCGACATCATCTCGATTCTGTTGGTTAAGACGACCATATCACTGTCTTCTGTTGAACCCCCAGACTGTGACACGAACCGCGTGACCCTCTCCTGCATTTCTGGGCACGGTAGTCCCTCATCCAACGTAACAAACACACCAAACAACTATGTCCCAACAAACCCAACACTGGTCTATGTCGAGCGGTACTATCGATATAGACGAGTTCGAAAACGCTGACGCCGACGAATTCGAGGAACGGAATGACACCGAGCGAATCGTACTGTTCCTCGACAAGAATGACGACCGGGCGTGGAAGGCCGCGACGATTGCCGAACGACTCGGGCTGGAGACGGACGCTGTCAGTGCGATCCTCTCACGATTGAAGGAACGCGGTCTCGTGCGGCACAAGCGCCCGTACTGGGCGATCACGGACAACAAGGAACGGCTCCAGTCGACCTATCGGCTCCACCGACACCATGAGAGTGCAGCCGAACAATACGGCGAGGAGCGTCTCGAGGATTTCCGGACCGACCAGATGGAAGATGTACAGTGACTGCGTTCGAGGACCGGGAACACGGCGACGTCGTCTGGGGGACCGATCCGCTCTCGGAGAGGGGTCGCCCGAGGCTCGTTCTGGGCGTCCCGACACAGATGACGCAGCGCTTAGTTTATCGGGGTTCCATGGAGAGAACTGATGGAACTCAGTGACGGCACACTCACGGTTTCACGAGAGCTTTCAGAACTCGACAAAGATGTACTCGAGTTCACGCAGATCCTCGACGCCTGCGATGTTACCTACGTCATCGTTAGCGGGTACGTCGCGATCCTCACTGGGCGTTCTCGATCAACCGAAGACATCGATGTCATTCTGGATTCATTGTCCGAAGCGGAGACTGAACAGTTAGTTACGGAACTCAAAGATCGAGGATACTGGGGGATGGCGATGCCGCTTGATGAGATGTATTCGATGTTGAGCGAGGGCAGCCGGATCCGAATCGCTGAGGAAGGAGAGATGTACCCGAACTTCGAGACGTGGTTCGTCTCAAACGATGTTGAGCGTGAGGCCCTTGCGAACCCCCTCACGGTGACATTCGATGAAGGGCAGATCGAGATCAGTCCGCTTGAACTCCAAATCGCGTACAAACTCCGGCTTGCGCAAGCCGCAGACAGCCTCAGCGGAAAGGATTTCGAGGATGCACTTCACCTGTACCTGACTTTCGAGGAACGATTTAACACGGAGCAGCTCGAAACGTATGTCAACGAGCTTGGAGTGGAGGAATACTATGCTGAACTCAAAAACGTTTGAAGACGATCATCGGCGGAATACCGAGCAACGGCGTGCGATGATCAAACAGTGGGCCGAGTACGTTCGGACGCACGACGATAGTGAGTGGTCACGCCAACAGAATCGGCTTATCGACTCGCAACTCCAGTCGGCTAACGAGATGGCTGCGGCTGGCGATACAGATCCCGTTCGGTTCGCGGCCGCTCGCGATCGACTGCGCGACCGATGACCGACGAGGATGCGCCTTTGCAGGATAACGAGGATATCAATGGTGAAGCATCGGCTCAATGTTGATTAGACAGAGTTGCGTATCTTACCCGCTGGCACCAATCGCGTAGATCCGCCCATCTGCGGTTCCAACGTAGCACATTCCGTGTGCCAGTGCGACTTCAGTGTCCATGATGTAGCCCGCCATCCCGATGTCTGGGACGGTGATCTCAATCGTCCACGCATGTTTGTCACCGGTATCGTAAGCAACGACTGAATCGTTCCGCGGCACGACCACACCACCGTCACCTACAGCGGGTGGTTGATTATCGCCATTCTCAGCCGACCGCCAGTGAATCGACCCGTCCGAAATATCGATTGCAACGAGTCCTCCGTGATACGTATTCACGTACGCGGTGTCCGCTGTGACTGCTGGTGAGGGGATCGCGTTCCCGTAATCCTCGTCGACGACGGTTGTCCGCCATAGCACGGTTCCATCGGCGGTATCGGCGGCGACGAGTTCCTCGGCGATGCCCGGGACGTACAGACGGCCGTCGGCGACTGTCGGTGTGCCCTGAATATCCGGACAGCACTCCTCAGGCGTGGCGATCTGTTCGCTCCAGCGTGGCTCACCGGTCGTCGCATCGAGCGCTGCAATACGGCCGTCCGTTAATCCGACGTAGACGCCGTCACGATCCGCACAGGTTGCTGTGTAGCACTCCCCGTCGATAGGTGTGCTCCACTGTTGGGTACCATCCAACGTGTAGGCGTACACCGCGTTGTCCTCGTCTCGCGTCGCCAGGTAACACGTTCCGTCGACGACTGCTGGCGAACCAGTCACGTCCGGAACCGTCTCCGTCCACTGGATCGATCCATCGGAGCGGGCGGGAGCCGTCAGGGTCGCCTGCTCGTAGTCCGGCCCGCGGGTGACGGCCAAGAG
>NZ_AOLG01000034.1 GCF_000336815.1 Haloferax prahovense DSM 18310 | reverse complement strand
GCTTTGAACAGGAAGATGTCCTCTGGACTCACGAGTTCGACCACGAGATTCCCCGGGTCGAGATACCGTTCGCTCCGCTCACGTATGCCTGGAGACAGAATCAGTTTGCCAATCACCTGCTGATTGAAGACGTCGATGCGACACCCGTCATTATTCTCGAGGATGCGCTGGGCACCAAGTTCTTCATACTCTTCGTCCGGTTCCCGGACGATATCGTATCCCAATTCGAGGAGCACCGCTTGTAGCTGACTTAGATCGTCGCCGGAGGAAACGATGAGATCGATATCTTTGGTCGTCTCTTTGAGTCCGCGAAACGCCATCGATCCACCGCCAATCAATAAGACGGTGAGCGGGTTGTCCAGCTGCTGGCCGATGCGTTCGAGTTCTGAGCGAATGTATGCGCTGTCGAATCGCGCCCTCATAGCGTCACCTCGTACTCTTCAGCCAGTTCCTGGAAGTCCTCCCACTCGGGGAGTTGCGACATCCGCTGGTCACCGCTGGTGTCGAGATACGTGCAGAGTTCGTCGACGACGTCTTCGACGCCGTACTTGGTGGCTTGGGCTCGGAGTTCGTCGCGGTCGATGTCGACGTGACTGAGCAAGAGCAGGCAGTATGACTGAGCCCGTGCGCCCGAATCGATTACGAGCATGTGGCAGCACAACATCTCTGGGGAGAGATCGCCCGCCGTCTCCGAATAGAGGTAGTGTCTGCGGTCACGTGCCAAGAGTGGGAGACCGTATCGCTGAAACTGGTCTGGCCCTGTCGGAATGAAGTGTTCCTCAGTGAGTTCAGTCGGCGTCTGCACAAGGAACTCGTCGAGGGACTCCCATAGAATGGTGTACGTGTCGGTCTGTTCTTCGACAGTCTGGCGGTGGACCTGATGAGCGAGCTCACGAGCGAATGTACTCAGCTGTTCGAAGCCGTCATTCAGTGCGTACGCGCCGTCGTCGGTTTGGTAAATGATTCCGCGATGTTGAAGCGGGGCTAGCGCACGGTGGACGGTACTTCGGTGGACGTCGGCGCGGCGTGCAAGTTCGGTCACGGTCCGTGGGGTATCAAGGTAGTAGCAGACACGGAGGGCAGCCCCTGACAACAGCTCC
>NZ_AOLG01000033.1 GCF_000336815.1 Haloferax prahovense DSM 18310 | reverse complement strand
TCATATGCCTGAGTTTTCGAGCCGGATTATCTCGTAATATGGTCGAACTTCTCGACAAAACAGCGCAAAAACTACCCATCCTCCGAGGTTGTGTCACAAGGAGTACACTTTCGTCGACGACCCAGAAGTGGTTGCCGAGACACTTCAGGCCGATTTCCGACTCGAAGAGGTCGAACAAGAAGGAGACCTTATCAAATCTGTTGTCAATGCTCAGATAACGGATTTCTTTGAAGGAAAATAACACGAAAAGACGGCGACGACGGCGTCGAATTCATTTCGCACACGGGGTGTCCCCCCCTCTCACTTGTCATTCGATTCATCTCTCACACGGGGTCCACGGGTGATGAGAAAATTCACTTCGCACACGGGGTGTGGTGTCTTTCGAGCCCATGGAATCCTTCCTACTCATCGGGGTTGACTGGGCCTTTATATTTGGACTTGATTTTGTCTCCCTCTCTCCACTGCCAGTAGTAGTAGCGGTTGTCGTTGATTTCTTTGATGGTAATCGTCGCCTTCGTGGGGACATCGTCTGGAAGGCCGTCCGACCGTTCTTCGAGCTCGCCTTCCGGTGGCTCTTCCTCAAGACGAGCCTCGCGCTCCTTGTGCTTGGCCAACTCTTCGGCATAGTGGGCAACGTCCCGAAGGCGGTTCTGCCCCAACTTGTTGAGGGTGTTGACGACTTCTGTGGGGAGGCTCGTCGGCGGCGTTGGTGGTTCGTAGGACATCGGCTGCTGCCTCCCGTTAACCAACACGGAGGCTTATCAAAAATTCTGTTGGTTAAACTGCTGATGCCGACTTCCCGTTTTCCTCTGGTTGTAACGCTACTCGAAACTGGTATCTCAACAAGTTTCGCGCTAAGTTACAACATGCTGCGAGAAATCGATCAATGTCCGGACGCAAGCCCATACTCCTCGTAGACAAGTGGCGTCAGTTCGTCACTCTGGTCGAACAACTTCGTCGCACGAGTAGCACTCAGCGAACACGCCAGTTGACCCATCGCCATCTTCGAACTCGATGATCGACTGGTATGCCTCAATCTCTTCGCCGCAGTCAGGGCATCGGCCAAGCGTCGTCGAATCACTCGTCATGGGGGGATTGTGGAGACGCATGTGACACAGTCTGTCTCCAGTAGTGTCCACACGGTGCCACAGCAAAGTTGTTTGGTCAGTCGCTTACTCCCAACTAGTTGGGGCCGATTCTGAGGTAACGCACTACTCGTAGCCGTCTGGGAGTACATCACCGACATTGTCGACCGGAGCGTAGTAGCCACGCTCGGTTGTCCATGTGTGCAACCACTCATTAGCGAGGGTAAGCGAAAGGCCACCTCTTACAACACCCCGAACGAGTAATCCGATCGAGCCAGTTACGTCGACATCTTTGTCTTTCGTCACTTGACGACCAGCAGCGTCGTCAGTTACGAGCGTCCATCCGTTCTTCCTTGCTAGGAGAAAGGCTTCGAACTCACCGCGATCAAGTCGATTTCTTTCGGACTCGAATCGGTCTGCCAGTTCTGAATCGATAGCAGCAATCTGGAACCTACCTGCCTCAAGTGCCATCTGGGCTGGTTCGAGAAATGTGTGTCCTCCCTCTATGCCGCGATCGATTTCATCTCGAACCGCTGGAACAGTATACAATTGGTCGAATTCTGTAGTTAACCAGTCGATTGAGTTAGAGCTCGCAAATTTGCTGAGTACAGTTACATCAAAAGCAAGGGCTAGAGAGCCTTCCTCACTCATTCAAGATCAAGCGCTGTTTTGGCTTCGTCGTCAAGCTCGTTTTGAGAACGAGGACCGTACCGACGGTTCACACCGGCTTCTCTCAGGACAGATTCAATCTCCCAGCGGGAAACACCGGCGTGCTCGGCAGCTTTTCCAAGGGATATATCCCCAAGAATAAACAGCCCGATAGCCTCTGCGAGGCCGTTGTTACCGCCCTCGCTAGAATCAGTTCGGGTTCCCATAGTTCTCTGAAATTGAGTTCTGTTGCCT
Source organism: Haloferax prahovense DSM 18310 (assembly GCF_000336815.1). Classification (GTDB taxonomy): domain Archaea; phylum Halobacteriota; class Halobacteria; order Halobacteriales; family Haloferacaceae; genus Haloferax; species Haloferax prahovense. The sequence goes on along the minus strand of NZ_AOLG01000033.1, from coordinate 314 downwards.
CTTGAATCTCCCCGATAATTTAACAGAGAAATCCTAGGCCAAGGAGTATGCTTTCACACCTGACAACGCCGATCAATGCGGATACTGTGTCGTCTCTGGTTCTCAACAGTTTCCTCGCTAGATAGCCCCGCTACTCTTCGAATACTCTATCAGACACACCACTATTGCCAGTAAAACTAGTACACACCAACGACCCCAGACTCATCGCACTCCTTTTTGCTATATGCGTCAGGCACCGTACGAATCGGACAACGGAGAGGTGAACAGTGTCATCTCGAAAACCAACTTCCCTCGCTGCCAACATCGTACGCATA
>NZ_AOLG01000032.1 GCF_000336815.1 Haloferax prahovense DSM 18310 | reverse complement strand
AGCCGATTGATGATAACGACATCAGAAAGTTGTGCGTCTTGCGCACCCTCAGCGTCCGCCAGTGCTCGGCGAGCCTGTCGGAGTTGGTCTTTAACCGCAGCATCGCCGGGCTCTTCATCCTCAGGCATAGGAGCGTCCTTCAGTGACAACGTTTCTAATGAAGGGGGTTCCCTCGTGTTGGTGGCGTTCGAACGCGGTCTCTGAAAGAATGTGGAGTTCGACAACAGGTCCGTATTCGAGCATCACATCGTAGGCGAGGTCACGGAGAGAATCAGCGGCGACATCCTGATTAGCGTCTTCGTTGAGGACGATGAGGACATCAACGTCGCTGGCAAGTCCACGAGTTTCGCCGCGGACTGTGGAACCGAAGACGTACAGTTCGGCGATTTCATCGCCATGTTCGGACCGCGCTTGATTGACGAACGCGTCCGCTGCGACGGCGTGGGCATTGGCCGACGTGACTCCGTTCGCGGTCTCGTTGCTCATATACTTGGTTACGTCCCTCGGTGTCATTTATTTTCCCCTGTTGGGCAGCCCTCAACTTTGAGCAATCTAATCACGATTGCAGTTTTACTTCACGTGGGAACATGAGGCTGCTATCTGTGCTTATGGTGACCGACACATCCTCTGTATGTGTCACGAACATCCTGTCAAGGTTTGATGAGTTCAACAGAGCCGAGTATTTCAAAGATCAAAGGCAGGATTCTACAGATCACCCGACACGCAGTCGTGTATTTTCGCACCTGTACACGGCGGAACAGCCAAACGACATCAGAAACTACACAACACTAAGAGATGACGTCCAGCATTGATTCCTCACGTTCTGTGGACGACGAAGTCCGCGAACTCTACGAACGATACCATTCTGCAGAGACCGACGAGGAACGCCGCGAAATTGCGCTTGAAATGGCGCGGCTTGACAGGCGTCGCCACGCAGATATCTATGCAGCCCTCGAAACCGAGTGAGCTCATCACCCCGCACGGTCCAGCCTCTTCTCTGCACTCATCCAATTAAAGTAAGATCGCTCCCTGTCTCTCTTCTTATCTCTTAGCGTGCTTCTCGAGGAACGTCTCGACGAGCTCGCCATCCGGATTGTACTCGATTCCTGACTCGAGATTCAGCAGCACTTTCGCAGCTAAAATATAGGCCTCTTCAGTCGAGATTCCATACATTTTGCCGAGCTCTTTCATACTCCCGTGAACCCCCTCCGGAATATCCGCATTTGGACGCGTCATGTAACGTTCTAAGACTGTCTACAACCAGTACAAAAGTATTGGGTCATCTCACCCATCAACCGTTTGAAAATTGGCCAAAATCTACTAATAATATAGTGCCGACCGATTAGATAGAACCCGACATAATGTCTAGGAAAATGGCCTTTAGATTGACTGAAAAGCACGAATCTGAAATATCGGACACAGATTCACCGGCTGTCAAATCGCCCATGTCACATATCTTGAAATATGGTTGCCACACTCTGGTCACTGCTGGATTAATCATCGTCACGATGAGTACGACTGCTGCTGCCCAGGAGGGCGTCGGCAGTGGCATCTGTGGAACCCCACTGGCCGAGACGATTAATCAAGCAGCCCCACTGGTCGTAGGCACGCTCATGATTGGAGCCGCGATTTTGTCGTATATCCTCCATACCGCAGCTGCGTTCCCGAAGGACCCGCAGTCAGTTCAGACGTTCAAAAATTGGCGCAACAGAGCCGGTATGAGTGCGGTGACAACGCCACTGTTTGCCGTCGTCATCGAGATGTTTATTGGCTTCACTGGGACGTCGACGGCTGAGTGTGTCAGTATCGTTCCCTTCTTCTGAGGGACCTCGCACGGAGTCTCCCTTCTATGACACACAACGTACGTCTCTCAGTGTTGGTTGTATTGACGCTCATCGTGAGCTCTGGGACCGTTCCTATCCTCGCCGTCGCCTCTACAAGTGATGCGCAACTCGGAACCACTCCCCACCAACTGTCCGGTGATGAGGACAACGATGATGCCAACGATGCAGACTACTGTAGCGGCATCAACCCCGTCAGTGGACAGGTCTGCAACGGCTTCATTGATGCAATTCGAGCTATCGCACAGGCCTACCTTGAATTCGCTCGCGACGTCGCTGAATGGTCGATTGAGTTCCTCGTCTCTCGGCCGGTCCCCCTCCAAAATGGTGAGATGGAACTCGTCGACCGACCCACGAACGCCCCGATGGGGACGGCCTACGATATGTGGTTCACAAAAGGGCTACCTATCGGTCTTGCCCTGTGGGGCTTTGGGATGGTCCTCTTGCGTCTCACGACAATCCTCCCTGGTGGCTCGGCTGCAGCCCACCGGAGCAAAACACTTCAACAAAAGGGTTGGTTTGGGTTGTTCTTCATCCTCGCCTCGTGGATCTGGGCTGCCGTCGTCTTGCATCTCTCGCAGGGCATGATCCTCGCGGTTGCCCCCGATGGTGCCGACCTCGTAGCCGACCTCGGATCGATTGGTGGGAACAGTGCCGCCGCAGGCCTTGGCATCATCCTCGTATGGTTGTCGTCGGGTGTGCTGTTCCTCCTGATCGCACTCGTGTTTGGCCTCTCGTGGGTGTCGGTGTTCATTTTCGCCCCGGCACTCCCGATTTTCATCGCCCTCTCGNGTGCTGTTCCTCCTGATCGCACTCGTGTTTGGCCTCTCGTGGGTGTCGGTGTTCATTTTCGCCCCGGCACTCCCGATTTTCATCGCCCTCTCGTTGATCGATTTCGGCCCACTGAGCATCGTTTCGAAGGTTGGCCAAATTGGGCGTGACCTGTTCGTCACCGTCGCGTTCTTACCCTTCCCGACAGCACTCGTGTTGGGCTTTGGGTATCCCATCATCAACGCCGCCCGGAGTGCCATGCCCGGTCCAGCGTCGATTGTCCCCGGCCTCGGTGTCTATGCGCTGTTGACGCTCTGTCTGTGGGTGATTGCACTCTTATCACCGATTATGCTGTTCGTCGGCATGCGTTCGATTCGTCCGTTTTCGTCGATGGCCGCCGGCGTTCTCGGTGCTGTGTCGGCGACAACTTTGGCGAGTGCGTCGAGTAAGGTGGGGAAAGCAAGTAGTGCAGCAACGAGTGCCGCGAGTTCAGCTGCCTCCAGCCCGCGTGTAGATCCGATCGTTGGCTCGCCGTTCTCCAGTGATAACACGAGTTCGACTGCATCAAGTGCAGTTGGGGCGCTGGGCACCCCTTCAGGTGGGCTTACTCGGAGTGGTTCTGGAACGGCGAGTATGGGTGCTTCGAGGGGCTTCTTTAGCGACTCGCGTATCCCCTCCAGTATATCTCTCAATAAGGTCGCAACACGATCTGAGTTGGATAATGAACAGGAGTACCGTGCGGGGTACTTCCTCCCCAACGGCGATTTCAAAGGAGTGGGTGGTACGAGTTCGAACCGTGATTGGACTCTGGACAAAGGTTACCAACGGTTCGACAAAGCATACTCGGACAAGACAATTCTTCTTCAGGGTGCAGAGGACGAACAATTCTATGATGTACGTGAAGCCGTAGAAAGTGAACGCTACGGTGGCCCGTACTCGTACGCTCAACAGACTACTGAGAGTCGAGAAACGGTCTTCAACACGCGGGGGCAGAACGAATGAGCCACCGCGACACGCCTCGACGGATCCTTGATGAGTTCGGGACGAGTGACGAGATCTTCGGCATCGAAATCGACTACAGTCTCAACGACCTGAAGCTATTCCTCCCAGCTGGGGTTGTCTGTGGATTCATTCTGCTTGCAACCCCTCAGTGGCTGAACATCGGGGGTCTCCTCGCGACGATTGGAATCCTGCTGTTGACCGCTGGGTTCATCTTCGTGACGCCGTCTCACAAGTCGCCACAGCAGTGGTTGGCGGATATGATTATGTTTTCACGAGCAGAGCACACTAAAACGACAGTCGCTGAAACCCCCGCCAAACAGACCGACTCACTCACGCAAGTCAAGCGCTTTCTGCCAGTCTCGAATCTGGTCGAGCGCACCGATGGTCATCTCGTCGCCGCACTTCGTGTGAGTCCAGCTAATCTCTCACTCGCTACTGATAGAGAGTGGGAGACGATGGCCAACTCCTTCGGAAGTGTGCTGAACGCACTGGACTTTGATTTCCAGATTCACTCGACTGCCCGTCCCGTTGAACCTGATCGAATCACTGCTGGCTATCGTGAACGGCTAGACGATTCCGACGTCGTCGACAACCCAGCTCTTGGAGACATAATTCGTGTCTATCGTGAGCGGTTCCCGGCGGAGTTCGAGAGCCGTGGCACCTGTGTCCGGGAGTATCACATACTAATCCCCGTCAGCATCCGTGAAGTACAACTTGCTGACCGTGGTGCACTGGCGAAACTGTGTGATGTCCCCGTAATTGGTGGATTCATTCGGGTGTTTGGAGCCGAAAGCACTCAGCTCACACACGAGGAAATCCGCGAGCGACAAAAAGAAGAACTGGGACGTCGCCTCCGTACGCTCGAGAGCGGTATCCGTGACCTCGAAGGCTGTGACGCTGAACGTGTTTCGGCCGACGAACTCTCGGCACTACTCGAAGAGTACTGGAGTGGCGAACGCACCCACTACGGACCGAGTGCAGGCCAACGAAATGAGCGGGTTCGTTCGATTCCCGTCGTGACTGGCGACGATTCGGGGAGGTTCTGAAGATGCTCAAAACCCTCATCGAGCGGTTCACCAGTCTCGAAGCCAACGATACTGAGGACGATCAGATTCGAGTACACGCCCAAAACGTTGCACCCTCTAGCATCAAACTCGAATCCGACATCACACAGACGGGCGAGCGCTGGGCGAAGACGCTGTTCTTCGCGGACTTCCCGGCAGCAGCAACGCCCGGGTTACTCGATATGCTCACGACACACCCGAGTGCTGATATCGACATCTCCATTCACGCCAGTCCTCGTGAGTCGGAGCAGGCAATCAGGCAATTCGAGCGAGCAATCACGGATCTCGATGCAACAAGGCGAGAGAAAGAGCAGCGTGGCGGTGCCTCACTGGGGGCGACCCAACGCCGACTCCAAGAGCACAAAGAGGTCCTTGCCCAACTCACCGATGGCTCACAGCGGGTCTTCGAGGTCGCGGTCTACCTCACTATTCGTGGGGACACGAACAAGGAGGTCAAAGAGACGACCAACCGTCTTCAGTCGGAGTTGATGAAGAAGCGTCTGGTCACGAAATCTGTCGATTACACTCAGGACGAAGGCCTTGTGAGCAACAGTCCGATTGCAAAGGACACGCTCAAACAGACGACACCGATGTTAGGCAAAGCTGCTGGTGCGTTGTTCCCCTTCTCTGCGAGTACCCTCATCGAAGAAAGTGGTGTACTCGTCGGCTATCACGCCACGACCGACGCCCCGGTCGTCATGGACCGATTCGACAGGCAGAACGGCTACAATATCCTCACTGCAGCGAAGATTGGGTCGGGGAAATCGTTCGGGACGAAGCTCCTGAACCTACGCCAACTCGCAAAGGACCCCGACACGATCCTCATCATGATCGACCCATTGGAGGGCTTCCGCAGTCTCTCCGATGCCCTCGATGGCGAACACATCGTGGTTGGTGGGTCTCGAGGGTTGAACCCACTCGAAATCAGGGAAACACCAGCACACGTCCTGCGTGACGTCCCCGACATCGACCCATTCAGTCAGCGTTTCAGCAGTGTCATGGGGTTCTTCGATACGTTCTTCGCTCACGTCGGCAACGGCCTCGACAAGAAAGAACGCGCCGTCCTCGGGACCACTGTTCGAGAAGCTTACCGCCGCAACGGAATCACGTCAGACCCCTCGACACACGGCAATGCGAGTCCGACGATTCGCGATGTGATTTCGATTCTCGCCGAGATTGCAGAGGACGCAGCAGCGTTCCTCGACTCGGTCGATACAGACGCGGCTGACCCAACCAAATTGGAAGTCGAGAAGTGGCAAGAACGCGCTGCCGATCTCCGAATGGCGATGCGCCCATTCATGGGCAATGGCGAGTTTTCGAACCTAGCCGGAGAGACCGAGGTCAACATTTCCGGTGAGAAGGTTGTCTACCTTGACCTCCAGCAAGGTGAGGCGGACCGTGAAATTGCGTTGATGATGCAGTTGCTCTTCGAAAATGTCTACCAGCGAGCCAAGGAGACAGACAAGCGCGTCATCCTCGCTGTTGATGAGGCGCATTATCTCATGGAACACGAAGGCAGTCTGCAGTGGCTCGACCGTGCTACGAGACACTCCCGTCACTATAACTTGAGCATCCACCTCATCACCCAGGAACTCAAGGACTTCTTCATCCACCCACGAGCGGAGACCATCGCCAACAACTGTTCGATGAAGATTCTCTATCGGCTTCCCGGCCTGTCCGAAGAGAATCGCGCGAAACTCGGATTGACGTCTCGTGAGGCAGAGTTCATCCGTAACGCAAAACCCGGCGACCGAGACCGTGGGTATAGCCACGCACTTGTTTCGGTTGAGGATGAGGGAACCTTCCCGGTCAAAGTAACCGCGCTAGAGGAAGAGGCACAACTCATCGAGACTCCCGACCACACTCAAAACGACGGTCACGGGGTGTAGCTATGCCGGACGATAATCCCCCGCCAGACTACGAAATGCTCGAATCATTTCAGCAGGCTCTGGGGAGAGAGAGTTCTCACTGTGAAGCCTGCGGGAGGGTTGTCGATGGCAACGACATTGGAGATTTTAACATCCTTCTATTGGATGGTAACGTCTTCACCGTCGAGAATCACGTAGTCCTCTGCCGTGACTGCGAAGAGCGTGATGATTGGAAGGAAGCCGTCCGAAAGAAGCGTGCAGCAGAGCAACCACAGCCACCCACCTCACTTCGCGGTAAGGCCAGAAACCTGCCCAACACTATCCACGATTACCTCACCGATCCAACAGCACGTTTTCTCTTCGCCCGTCGCCTCGGGGTTCTCGCACTCCTTCTCGTCGGGATACTTCTACTCCTCCCCCCGATTGCTGCAGTCGTCGGTACTCTGTTCGTTTCCCCAGACACGGGTATGCAATGGTTCGACCAGTCGATTACAGCGATCACTGCAGTACGCTACACGTCCATATCCACACTCGCGTGGGCGTTCACCGGCCTCTTCGGAATAGTCTACTTCACCCATATTGCTGAGCGTGAGCGCAACGACCCCACGGGCTGGGCTGGCGAGTGGAATCCGCCGAAGTGGTACGCTCTCGCCGTCTACACTGCTATCGGCTTGTACGGTGCAGTTATGCTCATCCTCGTTGCGGTCGGCGATGCACCTGCTGGGCGACAGTTTGGGGCGGGAATCCTCTGGTTCGTTGGGTCGCTGGGCATCGCCTACCAAATCAAAGACGCACTCAGATTAGACCTCGTGCGGATGGTCTGGGAACCACGACGTGAGTTGTGGGAGTTCCCGACGCGGTATGGGTTCGTACTTGCACTCACAGCCGTTGCTGTCGGTCCCCCTGCTTCGTTGCCGATGTTCACGACACCACTCCTCACAGCACTCACACCGACCGTGAGTACCGCCTACATTATCGCACGGTTACCCCACGACCGGGTGTTTCGAGACAAATGTATCGACGCACAGGACCGCCTGCTTGAGATTTTTCGTATTCGCGACAATGACGACAACTAATCCAGTCAGCCAACCGTACCACCCAGACAGTCACACCGCCGGAGACTCCATCCAGAGAGGTATCCTCGAATGACCCGTGAGTACATTCGAGTCACCCCGACCTCTGAGACACTCCAGACCAACAGGATTCCCCCCGCTCTTGAGAGTCTGCACAAGCTCACAGCCGAGCAGCCCTCGCTTACACAGCGGCTAAACCCGCTGCATTCGAGTCCGCTACCGACGTTTGAGTTCCTCGTTTTGAGTGAAGGGACCGATGAGCCAGTTGAGTTCTACTACGGTGCCGATACTCATCTCGACACACTCGAAGAACGGCTTACACGGATCTACCCGTCATCGTTCGATCTCTCGCGGGAGTCTTTCGATGTTGAGTCGAAACTCGTCTCGGACGACACAGCGCACGACGATCTTTCGCCACGAGGCGTGCGGTGGAAGGGGTCGAGCATGCGGAAGGATGACTGGATGATGCTGCTCACTCGGAACGATTCCGAGTCACCGCTCGTAGACGATACCCTACCACTCCCACTCGTTTCCCTCGTCGACGAACTCGCAGACGTCGAAGCCCCAATCGCCTTCCAGGTTCTCTTTCAGCGCAAGCCTGATTGGTCACCCAAAGCCGAGAATCGGAAGCTCAACCTCCAGAACCAGACGGATACCTGGATAGACAAAGCCGTCAGCACCGTCTTTACCGACACGCGAACGTTGGCTGAGAAACAACAGCACCTGAGCGATGCCACAACCCAACGGCTCGAAGAACTCGGTGGCAAGAACCCACGTCGTACATTCACTGTCAATCTCCGGGCAGTCGCCGTTCCGCCGACCGACACAGATGAATCGGTGGTTGATGCCCAACTCGATGACCTGAAAACGGTCTTCGACTCGATTGGTGGGGAGTTCTACGAGGTGGAGCGTGAACGCCTCCGAGACAATGGCCGCCGGGAAACAACGAAACAGAAACACGCACGCAACACGTTCGACCGACTGCTCAATCGAGACATCGAGACGAAACGAGGACAAACCACACCACATTTCATTTGTAATGGCCGTGAACTTGCACAGTTCATCACCATCCCGTCTGGTAACGAGCTGAGCATCGAAGGCGTACGACGAACGCGCTCTGAACAGGAGAGTCAGAGTTCGCTGCCTTTGCCACACCACGACCACATGGCGAGGTTGCGCGAGGGGATGACGATTGGGTATCCCGTCGACGAAAACGGCACGCCCGAAGACGAACCGGTGTGTATCCCGCCTTCTTCGCTGGTCACCCACTATCTTCGAGCTGCAACCACGGGTGGCGGGAAATCAAAAGCCCTGCTCAACGACATCCTTTCGGCGTATTCTAACACCGATGGCCCAGTCATCGTCCTCGACCACAAGGGCGACGGGCTTGCTGAGAACTATATGCGAGCTCATGGGCGGCGCTTCGGGATGGACGATCTCGAGGAGAACGTGCTGTATTTTCCAGTCCCTGAGATCTTGCCTGGGTTTTCGTTTTTCGACCTCCGACCGGCGCTCTCGCGTGGCGTACGACGGATTGACGCGGTCAAGCGCAAGGCCGACCAGTACCAGCAAATCCTCGAACTCGTCGTGGGGAAAGACGTCGTTCGGAGCGCAACTACCACTCCAATCCTCATCCAGTCACTCATCACTGCGCTGTTCGACGAGGAATACGGCCGTGAGAATGGCACGTACCGAGAACATACAGATTACTTCGGTCACGAACAACTCGAACATGTCTCGGACCAACTCAGAGCAGCCGGCCCACCTCATCCGAACGAGGACGCCCTCCCAAAGACGACCGACGTTGCCGCTCGGCGTGAGCTCCGTCGGAGGGTCTCGATGGATCAGACCACATTCTCGAACGTCCTTGATGGGCTGACCAATCGTCTTGGGTACGTCACGTTGAACCCCAACCTTCGGCGGATTTTTGATAATACCGCTCAGCAATTCGACTTCAGAAATATCCTCGATAGTAACCAGGTCATCCTGTTCGACCTTGGGGGGCTAAGCGACGAGTCGGCGAAAATCCTGACCGGACTCATCCTCACGATGTTAGAAGACGCGTTGCGGACCCACGAGGACGACCTGACCCAACGCCCCGACGACTACGTCGTCAACCTCATGATCGACGAGGCAGCGTCTGTGGCCGCCTCTCCGGTCCTCAACAATCTCCTCGAGAAAGGCCGCAGCTTCCGGCTCTCAGTTGGACTGGCGATGCAGTTCCCCGAACAGATGCAAGCCGAGGGTGGCCGACGCCTCTATCTCAACTTGCTCAACAACATCGGGACCTTGCTCGTCGGGAAGATCAAGGTCGATCGCGAGTTGGCGAATGCGATGGCCTTCGAGGAGTTATCCCCCGAAGAATTCGCCAATCGGATTGGGTCGCTCCCACGTGGTGAGTGGATTGCCCAGCTGCCGAGCCCGACGTTCGGCAAGACGGGTCCGTATCCGTTCAACATCGAACCACTCCCAATTCCAGCGGGGCATCCCGAGAGTGAGTCGCCGCTTTCAGCACATGAAGAACAGCGATTACAAGATGCGCTCTCTCGGGTGTACGAGCGGACGCAGCAAGAGTTCGGCGTTCCCCGAGACACAAGCGATCCAACGGCGAGGACGCCCGATGAATTAGGCGAGTTGCTTGATGTCCACACCGGTGACTTGGACGTCGCTATCGCGAAGACCGTCCGAAGTGTGCAACTCCGCCATGGCGTCCGTGACGATAACGAATGGGTGAGTGTCGAGACGGTCGACGAGACATTCCGAGAGTTGTACGAGCGAGTCGACGCAGAGCCACCCGCTTACGAGGAACTCACGGAGATTCGCAAGCGGTCGCGACTGCTTGACACCACAGTCGATATCGACGCGGACGAACTCATCGTCCGACTTACAGAGGCAGGGGAAACAGAGGCAGAACCAGATACAGGCGAGGTGCGATCTGCTGGTGGACAGGACCACGACGATGCACTCCTCGAAATCGAACAGGCGTTGTCACCGCTGGGATTCACCGTCTCGATTCTCACCCAAGACGGCAGTGAGAAACCGGACGCGAGAGCCACCCATCCAGACCTCGAAGCTCCGCTCGCAATTGAGGTCGAGACGACAACCCCAAAGAACCCAGCGAAGGTACTCACGAACCTCCAGAAGGCTCAAGAGGAGAACGCGGTTCCGCTCTTTGTCGTCCGCCCCGGCGAAACAGAGACCTACTGGGCCGAGCGGCTAGACCGAGTCCTCTCGTCTCCGATTCGTGAACTTGCAAACGGGGAGACCCGATTCTACACCCACGATGTCCCGCTCACGTTCAACGGGGGAGCAACCGAGCTTGGTGGTGTAACCGCTGTTCGCCCAGTGAGCGGGAGTGACGACTCGAAGCGCTCTGTATGGGTAAAAGAGAGAGGTCAGATTGTTTTCCGAGATGGAACTGGGACAGAGCATCTTCGTGTCTCTACGTGGGACGAAGTGACCAAAGACCGCGTGCCAGCAACCTACAGCTACGACCGTCCGGTCGAAGAGTATCTCGTCTATGAGCGTGGGGAGATTCACGCCTATGAGTCAAAGGACGCCTTTGAGGCAGAGTGGGTGAAAATCAACAAGCCGTTCATCCCAGCAGAGGAGTTACTGAACCCGACGTACGACACGGACAGTTACGTAGTCGTCATTCTCCGTGAAAATGATGAGCCGGTCGTCTATGATGGAGATTCGACGATGTCACTCGAAACGCTCCTTGTGAGTACCGAGCAGTCAGATACTTCGTCTGAAGAGATTCCGAATTCTGACTGGAAGAGCGATCCTGATGCTGTTGTCGAGCAGTTCGTATCTGAATGGATAGTCGAAAAGGAGGGTAATTCGGTCCCTGCTGCAGACGTCTATTCGACATATGATGCGTGGGCCAACCAACACGAGATCAATCCTGATTCACCGAGTTGGTTCAGCCGACGCCTCAGTAATCAGATAGTATTTGAACGGACAACTGAGCGCCATGACGGGGAGGCGATTCGGTGCTACAAGGGTATTTCACTCGCAAATCGGATTGTCGACGATGAATTCTGAAATCGGGGAGTGTACGCCTTCAAACACCACTGTATCGCATTTTACGATGGCGTTACAGCAACCGACGGTTTCGATTCGTGAGAATCTGCAAAAACGCAAGACTGCGTCGTGTTACGGCAAAAACGAGAATGCCGTAACACTGCCCCTCGCTCAAGAAAATGCCGTACATGGCGTACGCAGAGAACCCAGCGCCTCTATCGCTCATTTGGGGATTCTGTTACGGCAAAAAGCAACTAGTATAGATGGGGGGTATGCCGGTGCAAGTGAGCGAAGCGAACGCGGGGAGATTTTTTCTGGCGCCAAAAGGGGCGCGGCCACCAAGGAACTGAACCAATGACGAAAGAAACTACCACATTCGTGACACAGGAGAATCTCCCAGCAGAACTCATCGAACAAGACCAATGGGTATGCTGGCGAAGTGAGAAACGAGACGGGAAGCAAACAAAGATTCCAGTGGTCCCTGGAGAAGGTTCGTTCGCATCATCGACGGATCCAGACACATGGTCAGATTTCGAAACAGCACTCGACTTCGTGACCAATGAGAGAGCGGATGGAATCGGCTTCGTGTTCACCCAAGACGACCCAATCGTCGGCGTCGACTTAGACGATTGCCGAGACCCAGAGACTGGTGACGTCGACGAGGACGCACAGGACATCATCGAGCGACTCGATTCCTACACAGAAATTTCACCCTCGGGAACGGGCTATCACGTGCTCATCAACGGAGACCTCCCCGAAGGTCGGAACCGACGTGGGCATATCGAACTGTATGACACTGCACGATTCTTCACCGTCACCGGTGACCGCGTCGGCAACACGCCCGGACACGTCAAACGCCGACAAGACGCGCTCGAAGCGATTCATCGTGAATACGTCCAACTCCTCTCAGAGAACAAAGAACCCAAACGTAACGAACGTACGAGCGTCAGGGACGATACTAGCACTGCGACCACACCTGCAGTCTCCCTCGAAGACAACGAGTTACTGAAGAAAGCAAAGAACGCCTCGAACGGCCCCAAGTTCGAACGCCTGTGGAACGGGAACACCGCTGGCTACGATAGCAACTCGGAAGCAGACATGGCGCTGTGTTGTCTGTTGGCCTTCTGGACTGGGGGAGACACGGCACAGATGGACACGTTGTTTCGACAGTCGGGACTTCTTCGAGCGAAATGGGACGAAGTGCACTACGCCGATGGGTCGACGTACGGCGAGAAAACCATTGAGCGGGCAATCGAGGCGACGTCGGAGTACTACGACCCCAGTCCCAGGAACGAATCGACGCAGGCGAAGCTTGAAACAGAGCCTGGGACCGCCGACGTGGATACTGACGAACCGGACCGTCGCAACGCCTATCTCATCGAGAAGAACCAGTTGCTGTCTACCCGTGTGAGCGAACTCGAGACGATGATTGAACATAAAGACGAGCGTATCTCAGAACTCGAGGCCAAGGTTGAGGACCTCAGTGCAGAGCTTTCGGCACGTAGTGACGAGGGTGATCGTGAACAAGGACAACAAACCGGCGGCACCAAAGACAACTCAGACAACACGTCGCTACTCAGCCGAACAAGACGCTTGTTCAGCGGAAATTCCGAGTAGCATCTGATAGCCGTCTCTGTTTTGTAGCCCCGTCAGGGGTGACGGGGCAACTTGTGTGCCCTGAAGAAAACCTATGCATTCTGAGCAACAGCAACATGCACGTAGCAACGAGAGACCGCTGAGTAGTTCGAGTCGACCCAACTCTCCGTGGTCAAACCTCCAACTGACTGTCCCAAACAACCGCCACCACACTTCGATTGTCGCGTTCGTCGAGTGCGCCCTCGTCGAACTCACTCACGAGGACGTTGGTGCTGAGTACGTCTCATCGAACGTGTGGGGAACAAAACGAACAGTTCATCGCAACTGATGACGTTGCAGAGACGTTCTGCAAGCGTCATTACGACGAGCGTCTCGGGTGGCACGAGACGACAGTCAGCCGGGAATCCGTACGCAACGAGTTAATCGACCGACTTTCGCGGACGGGTTCGCTCGCGACCGACCGTAGTCACAGCGTTCCTGTTGAGTCGCCCGACGTGTTCAGTGTGAAGCCGGTGCAGCAACTCTACAATCGGCAATCTTAACCAACGATAGCGACATCATCTCGATTCTGTTGGTTAAGACGACCATATCACTGTGTTCTGTTGAACTCCTCTGGCTGTGACACGAACTGCACGCAACATACAGAGCGTGTAGTCAGCACGGCGATTCTGTTGCTTTCAGCTATTCGCTGCTATATCAACTGCTCACTGTGTCTGCGTACTTAGCAGCTGATTCCTCGAATTACTTGACCTTAGATAGCAAGTCAAGCATCTCTTGTTCGTACATTCCGCCGGTGGAGATATCAAAATCAGGTGGGTCGAAATCCATTATTCCGGCGTCAAAACCGTCTGTAAGCTGTTCGTTCAACCGCTCCTCGCTTTCCGGATACACTCCCCCCATCGAATAGAACACGTTCCCCTCAGTAAACCAGTCAATGTAGATCCCCCGGAAATCTATATCTACCTCGTTCTCAATCTCTTCTTCTGCGTTCTCCGCAATCGAACTTAGTGAAAGACTGAAATAATACTCTGAGATTGAAGCCGTGGCCCCAGTAGCGGTAGTCAACGTGGTCTGTAAATCCCATTTCCAGCTGAAAGCTGTCGAAAGCCCGTCTCCAATCACGGGGACCAGACCTACGAGAAAACCTGCTCCTTCACTCACGGCTTTACGGTGCCATTCTCCGCTGAATTCGAGTTTGCCGTCTAAGACGTTTTTCTCCATGAACTGTTCGAAAACATGCTCAGTGGTTGAATCGATGTCTGAGGCTACTTCAGCTCCCTCTCCTTCTTTCCAGATACGTTTCGCGTCTTCGTCGTCGGTCGTGACTCGAGCAGCCCATATATGCTTGAGAGGCCTGACCCCTTCGAACGGTGTCTCCTCTTCGATTGCATCCCGCACAGCGGCTCCGTGGAACGCACTCATACCCCAACTGGTTTTCCGCTTGTTTTCGATATGCTCAGAATCCTCAAACTCAGGGAGCTCAGGACTGGTTGAAGACTTCTCCCAGTCGTACGAATTCAGGTGATCTTCCGGTATCTTGGGCGGACGACCTGTGACAGAGTTAGCAGAAACTGCTGTAGAGAGTAATGGGGGTAGAGCAAAGGTGCAGCTAGAACGGATGAACTGTCTCCGTCTCATACCAATTTGATAGATTGTCAAGAGTTTAGTTGTACTGGTCAATCCACAGTTTGAATTCTGCACGACTGCTGGAATCTATCACCGGTTGAGGATTTCAACAGTCACTAATTTGGGTTGATAACACGGGATTGTCTCTTACCCAATCCAGAGCAGTTCAGCCGCTGCAATCGCGACGGTGACAGCTGTCAGAACTAATATAACGATGGTCAGGTAGTTTGTCGCACGCTGCTGGCGGAGCGTAGCAGTCGTAGCGCGGACATTGATTTTGTCTTGGATGTAATTCGAAACCTCGTCCAACTTAGAACCGATCCGCTCAACGTCCGACGATATTTGTTCGCTCAGTGTAGCCAACTGCTGGTCGTAGATATCCAGGAGAGAGTTTACAGGAGATCCCTGTGTTATCTCATTAATTTTCACAGACTCGACTTGCTGCCTATGTGAGCGTTGAAGAGGGGGTCTCGACTTCAGATCCGCAATTTCGTCGACTGTCTTAGTGTATCGGTTGGTCCACGTCTCCCGTATGTCGTCTAACTCGTTCTCGATTTCCAGTACCTCTTGGAACTGATTTGACTCACTCGAACCATTTCGCATTAGCCCCTCAATGCCGTGCGTCTCTCGGTCTAACTCAGCGAGGAGGCCTACGCGGTGATTGAACCACAAATATGTTCGAAGGTATTCGCGAAGAGGCCTAAGCCGGCGAAGCCATGTCGGCTCGAAACCTGACTCGGAAGACGGTGGAGAAGTCAAATTGAATACAGTCAATTTTCCCCAAGGAAATGCTGTACCTTGTGGTGTGACCAAGTCTTCTTCATTGAGTAGTGATTGTGGGTGATCGACGACGTAGTGAATCTTCCTTAATTCTTCTCTGTTTTCCTCGAGAAACTGGGCCAACAACTTTTCTGAAACTTCTCCATCGTCTCCTGTTACCGGCTGCGATTCTGCCGGCTCAACGTAGAATTGGACCGTTTGACGGTTGAACCCGGTCGGCGCAACTGTGGGGATTCTTTTTGCTATCCCAGTTAGCTTCTCAGCAAGATCGTCGATGAAATACTGAGTTCTGCTCGGTTCCTTCTGTTCAATCTCCTTGATTTGCTCTTCATTCAATTCGGCGACTGTTACAGTATCGACAAGGTGCCGAGTTTCGAAGCTGACGAACGTTTTCACAGACTCGAATGTGCCAAATTCGTTATCAGAGGTGTGTAGTTTACCTTCGAATCGATATCGCTCCCACTGCTGTCCCCCGAGAACACTCTCTCCAAATTGCTTCCCCTCATCATTGTACAACCTTTGGAGTCTGCTCAAGAGCAAGTCGCCCTTTGACTCATGGCAAAGATCATAACGAATCATTGCAGCAGTTTTAATCTCCATTTGATACTGGTTTGATTATCGTCTCACCTAAGTACTATTCCTGCTGGAATTCCGCAAAACGTGAAATACCCTTTCTATACTGACCGATTAGAGTCGCTGAAATCATACGCCGAACCAGTGACCGATACGCGCCCTGTATTCAGCACGCTCTCGACAAACTATCTGCGACTGAAGGCTTCAACAGAGCCCAACACCCGGTTTTTCAGGGACGAACAGTACATGACGATTGTATTGATTCGTGTTCTCGTCCTGTTCTCCTTCAAGAATCTCATATTGAGCCAGCAACTGTTACCCAAACACTCTTTACTGATTCGCTGCAAACTGTAATCAGTACAGAGAACCCATGTCACGTACCTCAAAGCAGAACACAGGTGACATCGTCCGTGACTTCCTCTCGGTCGCGGACCTCCTCGAAGAGCCACAGCTGGCTCAGTTGTATGCATATCTCGCTCGCAATGAGGAGACCCCAGTCAAAGACGTGATGGACGCCCTCGGTCTCGCACAGGGGACAGCCTACACCTACGTCAATCGGCTCGTTGACGCTGGTGTTGTCGAGGTTGTCCGTGATGAGCAACCCCGGATGTACGCTGCCCGTCCGATTAATCTGACCGTGACCGCTGATGGTGACCGTGAGTATACGATTACGCCGGCGCTGATCGATGCGGTCGGCCGCCGTGAGACCAACGGCGACATCGACACGTACATCGACCGTCATGGGGTGGCTGGCCTCGCGACGGCACTCTCCTACGCCGTCGCCCGTGAGCGTGGCGAGGTGACGCACCGCCTGATGGCCCGTGATCTCGACATTTCGCCGCTTGCGGCCGAAATCGTCCTTCAGGCACTCCGACCCGTGGTCCTCGAACATTTCGACGTCGAAGTGTCGGGTGCGTCACTCGCGGATATCGAGGGCGTTGACGAGGACGTCGACGACGCGTGACTGCGATCCACATCGCAGATACCGGCCTGTTCGTATCGATGGGTCAGCCATCGAACCCTCGGTATCTGGCAGTTCGTCGGTTTGCAAGGCGCAACGGCATCACGTTTGTCCTCCCTGAACGAGTGTACGGGGAGCTGACTGTCAACGCTCCTGATGTTGAGACACCGCCAATCGACACGGCAATTGAGGAAGGATGGGCGCGGGTTGCAGCGCCACTGAAGTATTCGCACGGAGTCGTCTCACGGACGATGGACGGCGTCCAGCGGTACATCGCAAATGCGGATGATCGCCCGGCTGACGAAATCGAGCGTGCCGACCCAGCGTTGGCAGGCGTCGCCGCCCAGGCATTCGTCGAAGGAACTGCAGACCAGGCGTATATTTATACGACCGATACGGCTGCCGGAAAAGGAGCTGAGGCCGTCTTGGCCAGTGAGGGCTATGGCGATTCGGTGACGTATGTGAACGGCTTCCGGTTCGTTGATGACTTGCTCGAGTAGTTGGCTTGCAAGCAAGTGGCGTCCTTATCGATCGTAGTAAATGTTGGATCAAGTCTCGTTTACCTGAAGCCAGGACAGAGTGTCTCAAAGAATCTCAGACGCTTGCTATTCTGTGGGTGATAGAACTCGTACTGACCAGAACCTGCTACTGGTCGGTCGCTGCACCTGTCTTTCAGTCGAGATCGGAGAGATGGACTCGAAGCTGGTCGCCATGTTCGAGGTATGCAGGCGGATTCTCAAGCCGAAGAAGAATTGTGTCGCCACCTGCGTCAACAACCTGTGCAGTGAGTTCTCGACTGGAGACTGCCGACTCGATACTCCCAAGACGTTCCTCAATCGCTGCGAGTGACTGTTCGACAGTCTGTGTTTCAGTTGTCTCAGTGTCTGCAAGCGAATTCGGTTCGGGGTTCATCTCCATCGGCGCTTTTGGAGTCGCGTCAGCTTTCGTCTCGTGAGCACCGTTTGACAGCTGTGATCCCGGTCGTGGTGGGATTTGTGTGCGGAGTTGTTCGAGGTCTAACCCTTCGGCGGTGAGGTCAACATCGTCACAACGGGTTGTGATGGGCAGCGAGTATTCGAGTTCAGTCGAGCCGTTGGTGAGTACCGACCCATTGGTCGTGGCTGTTGCCCGTACCCGACGAGTTGTCTGGTCTGTCACCCACGGTGGTGGTGTCCAGCCAGCGTCATCCAATAGCGTATAGCAGTCAGTATCGTCGGTGGCCCACACGAAACTGTCGTACTTGTCTTTGTACTGGGTTGCAGCGAAACCTTGTTGATGCGTGATAATCGTCTGGATGGGCGCAAATGCGTCGACAACGGCGTCGATGGTGTCTGTTGTAGGGTGGTTGCTGAATGTGAAGTGGTGCGTCGTGCAGGTGGCACTCGACAGTGGGTCGCTCGGGCCGCTCGTAAGTTGGACAAGCGTTGCACCGGGGTCATCGCGAATCGAGTCGAAGAGTCGCTTCGAGCTGCCACCGACTGGGACTTCTGGGCCGGCAATCGTGACACCACCCGCTGTGAGAACGTCGGTCGGAGAACTAAACTCCGGACTCGTAGTAACGTTCGGGACAGTGTATCCGAGACTATCATAGAGTTTTGCTGCGTGTCCAACGAGAGTGATTGAAAGCGGGTCGTCCCATTGGTCTGTGAGGTGACCGAGGAGATAGGCGGTCTGTACCCCAGTCAGACCACTCGCAGTAGCAAGAATAGTTGACCCAGCACGCGCTCGTTCGAGAATCGTCCCAATCGCGTCGGTCAGTGTTGGTTCAAACTCGTCGTTCGTTGCCGCCGTCAGGACGAGTGTGTCGACTTCGACGGGGAGGTCGAGGTCGAATCCAGGGTAACCAGCTGCCCGTCGCGTCGTGAAATCGCCAGTGACGAGAATCGTTCGTCGCACGTCGTCGTCGGTGACTTCGAAGAGGAAGCCTGTCGCACCTGGAGTGTGACCTGCCGGAATGGGGTGGACGCGAAGTCCCGGCACAATCTGTGTCCACGAGGTGATCGGTTCGAGGCGATTGAGGACTTCTTCGGTCTGTGTAAAACCGTGGTGTTCACGGCCCGTTTCGAGGACGTCTTCGAGAATTCGAGCAGTCCCATCCCCAGTGTATATCGGGGGTCCATGACCGAGATTCGTCCCCAGAGACTGGTAGTGGTCAAGATGTGCGTGCGTCAAACAAATTGCGGTGAGATACTCCCCGGCGTCTTCGTCGAGGAGCGTGGTCGTATCGACATCTGCTCCAGCATCAACGAGCACACAGACGGTCTGGTCGGAGAGGAGTCCGTCGAACCGGAGGATGAGCGACTCACGACCGGAATGTGGATTCGCATGCTGAAACTGGATGTGCATTAATGTCCAGTCCTACAAAGGGACGGCCCATATATCATTCCACAATTGACGGAAGAAAAGAACCATATGAAGACAGATACAGTTGGCGTGGCGCGACTGCGATCATGAGTTCAACATCCTGAAAGCCCCCGGACGCTCGACGACCGCGACTCGCTGCGCGCCTCGTCCCTGCGGTGCTTGCGTCGTCGGGGCACGTCGAGTGTCCGGCCCCTTTCGATCCCACCCGTGGCCTGTTGTGGAGTCAGCGATGTACGTCGGCAGTCAGGTGTGGTACGAACGGCACGCCCCGCTCGCCGCCCTGTGCCCTCCGTGCTCACGACTCGCGTTGCTCGCTGTTCGCGACGAGTCGCTTCTGGTAGTCGCGTCTCGCGTCACTCGCACCTTCCCGGTGCGCCAGCACCAAGCGCGCTGTCGGTCACGACGCCCTCGCAGACTCGGTCGTCGGACGCGAAACCGGCTTGTGCGCTGGCCGCTCGCTCCGGGCAGGTCGGGTCGCGCGGTGCTGGATGTTATTCCATCGTCGAGCGCACGCCTTCCGCGCCCCGGTGGCGCGCGTGAAGGCGCGAAAGGCGTGCGCAGAATGAGTTGGTTGTCGTCAGTGAGAGAGCAACGGCTGGAGAGTCGTGGTGTCGGAAGAAGACGCTGAGTAGGCGCCTTCAGGTTAACGCCAATGAGTACTAAGAAGCAAATCGGTAATGAAGTTTCGCACTACGAACACCCCCGAGCAGTCGTCGACGACGTGGTTGATGAGACGCCTGAACTCCACCCCACGGTTGAACTCGAAATCCAAGCCAAAGTTGACCTGAATAACCCAGAAGCGGTTGGACGGGGACTGACCCTCGCAGAAGAAGAGCGGATGGAAGCACGCGAGTGGGAGATTGAACGGACGAAAACCCGGTGGGACCGGAGGCAAACGTCGAACCGGGAGGAGCGGACGGCGGCGACAGTAGAGCGGATGAGCGTCGAAGCAACGAGGGATTTCAAGAAGCGCGCTGGCTGTGTGAATCGGTGGGCAGACCCCGACGAGGCAGACCCGCGTGAGCAACTTTCGAGAGAAGAATTGGGCGAAGTGAACCGAGAGGCAGCTCGAATGCAAGCGAAGCTCGAAGGATGGTCGAGAGCGGCGATTAGTCGGCGGTTGGCCGAGAAGGTCGCAGATGGGAAGTCGATGATGAGCGCGGTGGTGGGTGCTTTCGAAGAGTTGCAGCAGGCACCGGGACGGGTGATTCCGATTGCGGCGGTCAGCGAGGTCACTCGTCGAGAGGTGTCTATCTCTGGAACGGTGACGCAGTTGTGGGAGTCGTCGAATTCGGCGATTCAGCAGGTGGGACTCATCGAGGACGAGACTGGGAGAACAAAATTCACTGTCTGGGCGAAGTCGAGAAAACCGGTTGTGAGAGAAGGCGAGCGTGTGACGATGCGGAACGTCGCGAAGAGTTGGTACGGTGGACGCGTCTCGGTGGCTGTGACGGGGTGGTCCGAGCTAAGTTTCCCAGAGCGCGAGGCGTGGTGGGCTGAGTAGGCGACACAGGCGACTGTTTTCTTTTTGAGTCCCCACTCTCCCGGCCCCTCCTCCCCACCCACCGCTCCGTGCTCGCGCCGGCGACGTCGTCGCCGCCGACGCTGTGCGCGCAGCCACGACCTCATTGACTCGTACTACTGGCTCTGTTGAAGCCCCCAGTAGCTGAATAGTTTGTCGAGAGCGTGCTGAATACAGAGTGCAAGTCGGTCAGTTCGTAATTCGAGGACTGAGAATGATTTTTGTTAGTCTGTGAACGATTTGACAATCGTGACTACAACCAATCCATTAGAGCAACGACAATTTGTGGGGTTGCTCATAGGATTACTCGCTCTCGGAATTCTTCTCTTGATTGGGAGTTTGCCGGGTTCTCCACTTCGGAGTGGAAATCTTGAACTGGTCGTGATTTTTAGTCTCCCTCTGCTGATTGCGCTAATCACATATCTTCGGTTTGCGCCGTCTGCCATCTGGTGGGAAATTGTTCTATTAGGTATCTGGGGAATCTTCGGATTAGCCGTGGCCGCATTTATCGGATTTTTATTGACGATGGATGCAACTGGCGGCTATCCCGGTGCGAGAATTGAACTCTTACAGGACATTACCCGATTCGTTGCAATGACTGTCGGGGTGGGCCTTCCGTATGGGTTGGCAGGAATGTTCCGGGAGGAGAAACCTCGAATAGCCGTCTTGAGCGTACTTCTTGCCCCAATAGCCCTGATCATTCTAGTCAGCGTCACCAGCTCTCTCTTATGACCAGTAACGGTGAACTCACTGTCTGTGTGTTGCACACCACATCTGATAGCGTTCGGTGAGGTCTCTGTAGTCGTGCTGAACTCAGAGCGCGTGTGTATCAGGACTCCTCCACGTACTGCTGAACTTCGAAGTTGTTCGGACGTTCGTGGCTCACACCGTGAATGAGGGGCTCGAAATCACCGCCTTCATTTGGGTTTTCCAAGACCTCCTCCATCATCGCGTCTTCGACATCGTGCAACGGGTGTGTCGAGGCACCCCGAGCGTCAATGAGTTGTTCCATCGAATCTGCTTCGAGATACCAGACGAAATAGTCCCCATCCTCAGCGTGTTCGATAAACAACGATATTGTGTGGAGGCTTTCTTCTGACCAGATCTCCCTTACTCCTTGGCTGTCAGCTTCGGCTTTGTTATCCATTTTCGAAATCCACTCGCGGAGCCGTTCGGTTTTGCCGGGGCGAATCTTTTGCTTTCGGATGAAAATTTCGGCCATCAGGAAAAGAATCAGTCCAGCGAGACGATAGTTGTTATGGGGTGATACATTCACCCTATGAGTGTTGCACGCACCTTCTGACACCACTCGGAGAGGTTTCTGCGGCCGTGCTGAATAGAGAGCGCAAGTCGGTCATCTGAAGGCTGAATATTATCAACGCACAGACCCTATTAAGGTCCGTAAATGGATTCATATCCCCGCTTCATTCTCATCGCTGCAGTAAGCCTCCTGATTGGAATTCCTATCTGGATGGCAATTTTCACACCAGAGGCGCTCTCTATTTCACTATTCACTAGTTTGGGATTCTGGATACCGATAGCCCTCCTACTACTCGTAATGGTGTTCGGGTTCTGGATAGGTCAGCGGTCAAAAATCGCTTAATTCGCTCTTCTTCAGACGATTGCATGTCAAGAGTATTACCGGGTATTGGTTCAACAACCATCCGCTGACGCGAATGTTAGAGGACTGCGACATACACCCTTGTATGTTGCACGACGGTTCTGACAGCGTTCGGTGAGGTTTATGTGAGCGTGCTGAACTCAGGGCGCGAGTCGGTCAAGCAGTGTTTGTCTGTGGACGTGACTCTGAAGTGTAGAATACGTATAGTAAGTAACTTACAGCGACACAGGCTCCCCAGAGCGATGGGAGTTGACTCGGCATCGGTATTCCAATTGACACAGATTTTGCACCAAGGATGGTCAGAGACGCTGTGAGAACGTAGAGAAGACCGGCAACTGCGAGGGTTTTCAGTAGTCGAAGTACGGACGAACCCATACCGTACAAAACCAATCAATGCGCAAGTATTTTTCGCACCCATTGACATAACAGGATAGTCTGAGGGTGAAGCCTTCGTGCGAGATGAACCCTCTGTATGCTGCACGCCTTTTCTGATAGCGTTTGGTAAGGTTTCTGCAGTCGTACTGAATACAGAGTGAAGTCGGTCAGCGATACCTCCCGAACACCGTCACGATGATACCAATCCCAATGAGAAAAACCGAAGGGAGAATTACGTTGGCAACCCCCTGGGTTGTCGCAATTGAACCAGCAATAAGCCCTAATCCGATGAGTAGAACACCAACAGATTCTGTCCGATTCATATCTATTGATCTGTCTTTTCCAGACATGGCAAATTCATCTTTTGTCTTACCCAGACTTTTTGTTGGGCTACCGTTCTGAACTTCCGCTTTCGCTTTCATCTGCGCTCTCGTATCCCTCACGTATCCAACGAAGGAGATACCTTCCGAAGAAAGCAAAGAAGCCTAATAAGAACAAGCGCTCATGTGTAGCAGATTGTTGATTTCAGAGAGTCGCTTTGACAGCGTGTTTGAGTGCTTCTCGACCGGGTTTTCTGAAGAGTTCGCT
>NZ_AOLG01000031.1 GCF_000336815.1 Haloferax prahovense DSM 18310 | reverse complement strand
GTGTCGGACACCGCTAGCGCGGTGTCCTTGCCCTCTTCGATTCCAGAGCAACAGCTGAAATCTATCAACAATCTCCTACAGAAGAGCGTCGTACGAGATATCAGGACTTCCAAGAATCGGAGTTTGAGAGGACAGAGCTATAGCATTATCCGTGCTTAATGTTTGTTGGTTAATATGTACCCCGATCGGCTCATCTGGTATACGATGCCCCTCGCAGTGGTTATGGCAGTTATTTCACTCGGTACTTTAGCGGATTTATACGTGGTTGGCCGTCTTGAAAATCGAGTGGTCATCCGAGCAATACCATTTATCTGTGCTGCAATCGGCGTAATTGGAACTCTTCTGTTCTATATGATAGTTGTTGGATATTTCACTAACCCGAACTAGTGAACCTATGCTGTACTCATCCTCTGTCCGTGTCACGCCGCTTTTGACAGAAACTGTGGATTTTCAGCAGCCTCGATAAACGCTAACTCGGCAGAGCACCTAGTGACCACACTTTCTTAGCGCCTCGATGGGCGAGGCGCTCTCACCTGGGCGCTTCAAAGTACCATGTCTGAATCCCTACTTGCAAGACTCGACCCAACGAAGCGCGTCCTGAAACGAGCCCAGTACGAGGCATTCGAATTCTCGTTATTCGGTGGCGATGTGCTTGTCCGCAATGCGAGCCATGCCGACCCCGAGAACCACGAATACAACGTACGAATCGTCGACGGCGTACCGGAAGCGTGTGAGTGTCCAGCGGACGAAAAGTACAATGGACCATGCAAACACCGGGTCGCCGTCGCAATTCGACGTCCGATCCTCGATGCTGTCGAGCAAATGCAGATGGTCGCAGACGGAGGTGTAGTGAGCAACGAACAACCGGAAGCTGAGGCTGAAGATGACTCAAAATCTGAAGACTGCGACTGCGAGATGTTGGATGACGACTTCCCGTGTTGGGCGTGTGTAGATAGTGGCAGACGCGAATTCTCGAACTAATCTGGCGTAGAATCAATTTGTACCGGTTGATGAGAATCCTTTTATTAACTAGATACTATTGACACTTGCAGTTGTCAGAGGCACACCACTGGCTCGGTCAACATCTCGTGTTGACCTGCCATTCTCGTTTCGAGCTCAGCCAGTCCGTATCGATTAAGGAACAGAGGAGTGGTTTCCTTGCTCTGCTTTAGTAGACTCTCTGTACGGATCTGTGGAAAGGGGGATAGTTATGGGTTCGCCGATCACGTCAACAGCCCCGGGGGCAGGGGATTGGGGCTGTTGATGGCACGCGATTGGCTGGTTTCTGTCTGTTGGGAGTAGGGGGGCACCGCAGGACCAGACAGACAATCCTACGGGCATAGAGCCTAGACGTCGACAATCCTATCCATTCGGTTGGTGTCAATATACGCGCCGTTCGCGTTGCTGAGGTGCCTGTCGAAATTTCCTGTCTGGGTCTGGACCTGCTTGAGTGACTCTGTTGAAACTGTCAAAGTCTGACAGAAGTGGCGTGACACAGACAGAGGGTGAGTTCAGCAAGTCACGTATTTGTCAGCAGACTCCATAGGATACGGGAGCGGGGTACGAGGCATGGAACAGAATGATGAGTCCACAGACGACCGACCGACCGTTCGGATTCCGAAGTACCGGAGAGGCGACGAGGTCGTTGCGTGGTCCGAGGTCGATGCCGAATGGTGGGAACACGTCCAGCATGCCAGAGTGGTCCAGGAGAAGGTAGTTGAGACCTATCTCCACGAACCCGGTGTCAAGTACATCGAGAGGGAACGCGGGGAGGAGACCATCGGCGGCCACGCTACAGAGACAATCAACATCCTTGTTGCTGACGACGAAACAAGAGCGAGGCTTGACCTTCCCGACGAGATTGAAGGAATTCGAATAACCGTTGAAATCGGTACAATCTCGGATACGGAGTGATCTCACCGAATGTTGTCAGGAGTGGCGTGCAAGACTTAGAGGATGTATGCAGCAGGCAATCAACGACGAAACACCCACTCGGTGGGCATTCACAGTACGCCGAGTCTTAGACAGAAAACCTACAATTACAGGTTGCGAAATCGAGGATTGGAATGTACTGGGCCGAAGCTCTCTTTGGAAATAACGAGGTGGACTTGAGGACATCAATAGTCGGGTCTCTCGCCGTCTCATTCGTTGTCGCAATCGGTTATCTAACAGGCATCTTCGGCTCTGCTTCGTTCGTCTCGTGGGGAGGCCCAAACCCCCCGCTCGTTGCGACACTAATTGCAATAATATCGTCCGGTGCAATCGCGTACCTCCGTCGCGGACTCATTCTAGGTCTTGCCAGTTCCAGTTTCGTGTTTTTCACCACTGGTTTTGTCGAAGTGTTCTTCCTATATCGAGGGTTCACGGTCTCAGAGCGATTGGGTTTTCTCTTCGACCTTAATTTCCTAATCGTCTCGTGGGGGTGTTTATTCGGCTGTATCGGGTACGTGGGCGGGGAGTTTCTCCGACGCCAGATTGGACGCAGGTAATCTGGTGAGAGGTAGATATTCCGTGTACGTGACATCGTAGTTGAGGAAACCGCGTGACCGACTCGCGCTCTGTATTCAGCACGCCCTCAACAAACTATCAGTGACTGGGGGTTCAACAGATCTCTCTGAGTTGTTTTTGCCCCTAAGGGGTGCGGGGCGCACAAAGAGTGCCTTGCAGATGACCAATGGCAACGAGAGATATCTACGAGAGTGGCTTCGACGAGGATGAACTGGCTAACACGAACAATGCCTGCCCAGATTGTGGCGGCGACGTGAGTACAAACACAGCTGAGACAGTTTGTGACGATTGTGGGCTAGTTCTTTCTGAATATCAGATAGACCATGGGCCAGAGTGGCGGCTCTTCTCAGCAGACGACGAAGGTAAAAAGAGAACGGGTGCTCCGTTGACACCGACACGACACGACCGTGGCCTCTCATCTGAGATTGGCTACAAACGAGACGCTAACGGGCGAACGCTGTCAGGGAAGAAACGGCAGCAAGTTGCCCGGATGCGTCGTGAGCAGTCCCGTGGACGATTTCAGTCGAAAGCTGAACGGAATCTCGCTCATGGATTGGGCGAAGTACGTCGGATTGCAGGTGCTCTTGAATTGTCCGAATCGACTCGCGATCAAGCTTGTCGACTCTTCCGTAGTGCGCAAAGTGAGGACCTACTTCGTGGTCGGTCAATTGAAGCGATAGCCGCTGCCAGCGTTTACGGTATTTGTCGGTGCAATAGACTCATGCGAACACTCGAGGAGATTGCTGACTTGGCACGTGTGGAGAACCAGAGGGTGGTGAACGCATACAAGACGTTGAATACGGAACTTGGGCTGCCAACACCGCCTGTTCGTCCTCGTGATTTCATACCTCGCCTTGTCTCAGAACTAGGTGTTCCAGAAGAGATCAGTCGACGGGCCCGTAGTATAGCAATGGAAGCCGAACAGTTGGGAGTCACGACAGGGTGTAATCCAGCAGGCTTCGCTGGCGCTTGTCTGTACTGGGTTGGCTGTGACCATGCACTCCATCTCAGACAATCTGACGTCGCTCAGGCGGCGAATGTGTCCGCAGCAACGATTCGGTCTCACCGGAACAAGCTGGCCGTCCTAAGTGAGTAGTACCCGTTCCGAACGATCTATTGCATAGGTGTCAGAACCCGGTATCATGGAAACGGACCGCCTTCGGAGTATTGTCCCGATGTTTGGCGGGCGGACGCAATACGTTGAGACGCTGCAATCTGTTCTCGAGTTCATCGATTCGTATCACCCAACCACCGACGAACTCCTGGGGTGGCACCGGGGGTCGTTCGCGAACGTTTCGAGTGAGAGGTCGATAATGCGGCGTGTTCGATATCTCTCGAATGCGGGGTTTCTCCAGCAAGTCGACAATCACTGGGAGTTAGGCTCTGTCGGCCGAGAATACGTGCCAGAGTATGACATCAACGTCCTCTTACAGATAATGTGCGGGCGTAACGTCGGGTTTCGAAGTCTTCTCTACGCACTTGCTGTGGCTCCGATGACGATCGAAGAGATCAGCAACCAGCAACTCGACACGCATCCAGAATTGGGGTGGAGCCGTGGAGAGACAGACATGGCGTTTCAACGGGCGAACTGGCTCTGGAGTATGGGGTTGGTTCAGAAACAAGACGACAAGTATGAACTCACAAGTCGCGGTCGTGAATTCGTCGAAGGCGCTGTCGAAACATGGGCTGAACCAATCTCGACACCTAATGGACCTGCTGAGAGTATGACGGCTCACGCATACGAGACGGTCGCTGTCACACGGGCTGTCGATCCGGAATTCCGTGTGACCACCCTCGACCGATATAATCAGACGTGTCCAATTTCGGGCATTGACCACCCCGCGCTACTGGACGTCGCACATATTCTCTCGTGGAGTGACTATCCAAAGCATCGGGCAGACTTGAGAAATGTCCTTGTGCTCAGTAAGATACACCATGCTGCGTTTGACCGCGGACTCTTTACCATCAGTCGAGACTACGAGATTATTGTGAATCCGACGTTTGAGACCGAAAGCGACCATCTCAGGGAGACACTCGTCAACCAGAATGGCGCCAAAGTACCGTTAGAGGTCCCCGGAGTGAGTCAGTCTTACTTAGCAAAACGGAATTCGGCCCTCGAGTGGGCCTGAATCAGGATTCAACGTATCCAGTTGGCGAGGTAAGCGTGCTTCTCGCCATATCGAGATTTTTGTCTGCGCCGGCGATGGGTGCCGGCGCAGTTGAGTCGTGAGAGAGTTGGAGAGCGACTCAGAGCGCCAGCGAGGTACCAAAGAATGCATCAGGTAATTTACGCGCTCGTAGAGGCATCGACGACAGACGAAGCACTCGCAGTGGGACGAAGCGTCTTCGACCGACTCGTGGGAACTTCACCCGAATACGGGGCCGTTTTCGACTACTACGTGACGTTCGATGACGATTCGACGAATGTCGCTGGAAAAGCACGCTGGGGAGAACTGCCCATCGCGGAGCCAATCGATTCGGACAGTGGCCAAGAGTTGCTTCAACGTGGTTGGGAGGCGACGAAACAAGAGTTCAAACGGAACCTTGAGCGAGTCCGAGAAGGAATTCAGGACCTCAACACCAAGGAAATCATGCGTGACGAGGAGTTGATCCGACACGCCTGTTACAATCTTGGGGCGTACCGTGGCCCGTCGCTCTTCTTGTACGATGAGTACGGCAGTGCGATTCGCCATCGCGACCAGCTCGATCGTGTCCTTGAGTCCGACGGGCAGATGTGGATTATCCCGGCGGACGTCCACTACTAAACTAAGAATCGCCCGACAGAACAGGCACTACGAAATTAACCAACAGGCCGCAGCCACTACCGATTTTGTTGGTTAAGAGATGACGGACATACTGACTCGGTGAGTACCGAGTGAATTTTTTCACCCCCAGTGGGGTGCGGGGCGGCAGAGAACCCTCGCAGTAGACCAATGACTGACGACAACCCAACAACGACGGAATCGAATCGAGAGGAAGCAACCCAGACGGAATACGTCGAGCGCAGCGATGTTGGTGTCTCATTGACGGTGAAACTGAAGCGTGGAACGGCGACGAGAGACCAAGACGAGCTGACGGCCAAAGTCAAAGCACAAACGCTTGCAGAGGCTCGCGAGGACATGAACACGCTGCGGGCGTATCTGCACGACCTCGCCGAGGACGTTCGGCAGATTCAGCCCGACGACGAGACAGAATAAGTCGCTCAGAGAGCTGGTTTTGTGCCACAGAGGATTGAGGCTCAATCCAACTGCGCAAACGACCAGGCGACGCTCTTGCCGGATACCGACGAGAATCAGCAAACGCTCGCCAGCACCGAGGCGGTTGTCCGCTGCTTGTCCGAAGATTAACCAACAAAGTGGAGCCGATTCAATTTTTGTTGGTTAACTCAGCCCACAGCAGCTGTTTTTTCGCCCCTGAGAGGTGCGGGGCGGCAGAGTCCCGCAGGTGACCCCCTGTGTCCATTCACGACTTCTCCGGTGCATCCAGCGACAGCACGACAAACGCCTATGCGGACGCCCGACAGGCTGAATACGTGGCATTCCTTCATCGCGTGCCATTTGCCATCGACGCGTTGAACCTCGGTTTTCTCACGGGCTTTCGAGAGGACTGCAGCTATCAACAACAGCAGTTCCTCAATCTTGATTTACCAGTCGGCATGCTCGATAATGACTTCAGAAATCCAAATCTCGACCGTTACACGGAGCGAGTCCTCGAACACGAACCCGCCGTCGGTATTATCGGCGATGCCTACGACCGTGCAGAAGTCAAGTCGTACGTTCGGGCAGTGCGAGACCTGCAAAAGCGCGTTCCCGACACGGAGTTCGTCATCGTTCCGAAATGCAAAGCAGCACTTGAGGAGACTCCAGACGATATCGTCGTCGGCTACTCACGTGGTTACGCGGATACCTTAGCACACGACTTCTCAGATCCGGTGGATTGGCGAGGCCGTCGAGTCCACATCCTCGGAGGCAGCCCACCCAAGCAACTCACCGTCATCGACCAACTGACGCAACCGACGTTGACGGGTGACACGCCTGCCGACATCGTCGGCCTCGATTGGAACGGACTGCATCGCGGTGCGCAGTTCGGCGAGTTCTGGACGGATAGCGGATGGGACGACAGCGGTCGCGACGCCGACCATATGACGGTTCGAGCAACGGTCCGACATGGACTTGGACACGTCCGTTCGTTTTGGGAGAGTCAAGGCGTCTGGCCGGAGGGACCAACCGAGTACGCTGGCCAAACACAGTATCAGCCACCGACGCCGGCTGACCTCCACTCATCGGCCTGTGTCGAGTGTGAAGACGGCGTCTGGACGGGGGCGCGTGGACCCTTCGTCGCGGAGTACGATACGGGGGATGTTTGTGGGTACTGCTGTTACGAGTGTTACTTCACACACCGTACTCGGAACCATCTCGAGGAAGCCATGGGCGAAGTCAGTGTCTATATCCCGCCCGCGTCGTGCTAACTCGTTCACGCACCATCTTCTATGGTTATATGGGCGGGTCTGGCCATCACCGATTGGTTCCCTTTGCTCGGGAGAGTTTTTTGCCCCCAGAGGGGTGCGGGGCATTCCAAAACTGGAGTGTTCGCGAGAAAATCTATGGCGACGAGTGACTACGCAGCGGTGTCGTTCGACGACTCTGACACCCGACGTGACGAGATGCACAGCGCGATTACTGAGTGGGTTGACGACCTCGTAGAAGCCGTCGACGACGCTCAGACAAGCGAGGAGTTCCAAGCATGGTTAGACGTCCAGCGTCAGTTCCATGACTACTCGTATCGAAACACACTCTTAATCAAACAGCAGTGTCCCGAGGCCAGTCGTGTCGCCGGGTATCGGACGTGGCAGAACGAGTTCGATCGGCATGTCAAGGAAGGCGAAAGCGCGATTTGGATTTGGGCACCCATCATCGCTAAGCAATGCCCTGAGTGTGGGAACTCACCGAGCTACCACGCCAACACCAACTGCGATTACGACGAGACATCACACGAAGAGTGGTCGAAGGGCTTGGTTGGTTTCCGGCCAGCTCCAGTCTTCGATATCTCTCAGACGGAGGGTGAGGACCTCCCGAGTCTCGATACTAGTGCGGAGGGTAACGCAGACACGCTTCTTCCAGCCGTGTTGGACGCTGCTGAGGATGTCGGTGTTGAGGTTGAACTTGTACCTGATGAGGAATGGAACTACGGTGATGCGAAGGGCGTTTGTCGCGAATCACCAGACGGTGGCTTCCCAATTGTCGATGTCCTCCGTCGGGATAGTGACGCAGCAATGATGTCGACGGTAGTCCACGAGTACGCTCATGCACGTCTCCACGTCGGCGTTGACGACGACACCGAACGGTCGAAGCGTGAGGTCGAAGCAGAAGCGGTTGCATACGTTGTTGGGAGGCAGTTCGGTCTCGACATGTACGGTTCGGCGTTTTACCTTGCCACCTGGGAGCGTGATGAAGCAGACGTGATTCGTGAGCGTCTCGAACGGATTAGTCGAACGAGTCAAACACTCATTGAGCATATCGAGAAAAGAACTGTGATTAACCAACGTCATTGAGATATGCCGACGTTTGTTGGTTAAGAACGACGTTGGATCAGAGGTTTCCTGAAATAGCGTCGGCTGCCGTACTCAGGTCCGTCTTCAGTCACATAGTGTGGCGACACACTAGGCTTTTCAACAAGCGGTGCTAGTAGTCATTCATGAGCAGTGAACCGGTAGACGCTGAAAGTAAGGTGTCTGGAAACCAAGCGAATATCCCAGCTCGAATTCGTCGAGAACTGGGGATTGACGATGGAGATCAACTCCGCTGGCATCTCGAAGAAGACGGAAGTATCCGAGTCCGCGTCGTCCAACAACGGAGTGGAACGTTTGCGGATTTCGATGGGTATGGTGGCGAAGAAGAAACAGACGCCACCACGGACCATGACGCGTGGGGCGTTGAGTCAGAATAAATGCCACGAGCGCTAATCGACACGAGCGTCTTGTTTGCTGCTGCGTACCGTCGAGACGGGATGCACACTGAGGCACGACCCATTCTCCAGGGCATCGATGATGCGTCGCTTCCAGAGGCAGTCGTTCTTGATTACGTCCTAGCGGAGACACTCAATGGACTGACGACACACGCCGGACACGATGCGGCGGTAGACTTCTTAGATCGACTTGAAGAGAACGCACGATTCCACATGGAGTCTGTGAACTCCGATGCATTTGCGACCGCAAAGGCACTCTTCAGACGCCACCGTCAACTCTCGTTCGTCGACGCCTGCATCGTTGCGTATATGCAGACCAGAGGCTTGGGANGCGACCGCAAAGGCACTCTTCAGACGCCACCGTCAACTCTCGTTCGTCGACGCCTGCATCGTTGCGTATATGCAGACCAGAGGCTTGGGATATCTCTATGCGTTTGACGACGATTTCGATGCTATAGACGATGTCTACCGACTCGATACTGCCACAGATCCGTACTCTCCGAACTAACCACTTCGGGACTCTGTTGAAGACTCCAGTTGCTGATAGCTTGCTGCAGCTGTGCTGTGCTGCAGTTGTGCTGAATACAGCGCGCGAGTCGGGTATCGAACACTGGCATGCTGGGGACGGCTCGTTCGGTTGATCCAGGGAGCCGGGTCTGTCATCTTGGATGATAATCTTAGGTTCTTCTCAACTACGAGAAAATACTTATAATGACGGATATTTGGCAAACACATGCGGCGTCGTCACCTCCTCGTTTCCCTCGCGGTCACCGCTAGCGGAGGATGCCTCTCACTTGGTGGGTCATCCTCCACGTCTTCCACTTCAAAACTCGGTGAGGTTTCCATCGTAAACCACGATTACGAACCCCACAGGGTGGAGGTTTCCGTTGAGCGAGACGGGAATCAGGTGTACAGGGGCGAGCCCGAAGCGACGGCTGGAGATGACGTGAGTCCCGGTGGGGTTGTTCTTCCGTGTGAATGGGGGACTGAAGTCGGAGAGTACGTCGTGCAGGCCCGTATCGACACCCGAACGGACTGGAAATCTATCGCTCTCACAGACTACGATGCGGACATGATCAGCCTCATGCTTTCCATCGGGGACGTCAACACTGATCGCGGTGACGACCCTGGTCTCTCGTTTTGGACGACCAGTAATGCGAACGAGAGTTGTGAATCACCCACTGAGACCAGCAAATCCTGAAACGATGAATTAGCTTCCCGACGCGAACCATCGCCTACCCAGAAAAATTCTCAGGGAGACGTAGATACAGATTAGCTGCTGAATACCCTCTGTCTGTGTCACACACTTTCTGTCAGAGGCTGAGGGTTTCAATAATTCCTATTCGGGTAATGGGAACCATATGCTCGCCTATTTCCCCATTTGGTCGTCCTCGGAGAAATTCTTGATTCGCACAATCGCTTAAGTAGCAGTATTTAAAATACACATTTAATGTCCCCCGAAGCACGCCTTGAGTCTCTCGAGATTCAAAACGTGGTCGCATCAAGTGCAGTCGGCCAAGAATTAGATTTAGAGTCGCTCTCGATGGACGTCGACGGAGCGGAGTTCAACCCGGATAACTTCCCTGGACTCGTGTATCGGACTCAAAACCCCAGAGCAGCTAATCTGATCTTCCGGTCTGGAAAAATCGTGTGCACTGGTGCGAGTAGCGTCGACGAGGTCAACCGCGCATTAGACCAGGTATTCGAAGAGCTCGGAAGTCTTGGAATCCCGATCGATGACCGCGAAGAGGCGACGGTCCAGAACATCGTCTCGAGTGCGGACCTCGGAACGAATCTCAACCTGAA
This sequence comes from Haloferax prahovense DSM 18310, assembly GCF_000336815.1. Classification (GTDB taxonomy): domain Archaea; phylum Halobacteriota; class Halobacteria; order Halobacteriales; family Haloferacaceae; genus Haloferax; species Haloferax prahovense. Next base: position 85,921 of record NZ_AOLG01000031.1, on the reverse strand, counting down.
CGCGCTTGCGATCGGTCTAGGATTGGAAAATGTCGAGTATGAACCCGAGCAATTCCCCGGCCTCGTCTATCGGATTGACGAGCCGAAAGTAGTGGTCTTGCTGTTCGGATCGGGCAAGATAGTCATCACGGGTGCGAAGAAGGTGGATTATGCACGAGAGACGATTCAGGTCGTCAGCGACGAGATTGAATCGCTTGGATTACTCGGCTGACCGCCGGATAGTTTTCTCCGGAAACGGTGGTTGCTCAGATTCGAATAGCAGCGGTTATTCTGAGATGTGCTGTGGTGGTTCTGAACGAGATGTCTACAGACGAGCAGGCTGAGTGCCTCAGAGTTTGGTCTCGNATAGCAGCGGTTATTCTGAGATGTGCTGTGGTGGTTCTGAACGAGATGTCTACAGACGAGCAGGCTGAGTGCCTCAGAGTTTGGTCTCGTGGGACTCATATTTCGACGGAATCCCCAACGACGTCACGGCTTACCGACGGATTGACCACAAAGGGCGGACGGACCGAAACCAAACCGATCGCCAGTCAGCTTGGCCCGCTTCCGGTCACACGGAGCTTCGGAGGTAAGAAACGTCACTCTAAGAGACCGAACAGTATCATCCAAATCGCTAATCGTTCGGCACAGTCGTATTACGAAATCCCAGGTTAATCATAACACAACAATCATTTCCCCGGAGAATCCATCGCCAACATGGTCGTTCCCCTCTGGGATTCCTCTGATTTTCCTCCGCCGAGTGTTTTGAAATATTATCTTTACAAATCGACCAAAGCCGTCGAGTTTTACCGCCCGATAATGTACCTCTTCTTTCTCGCACAGGGACTCAACTTCACGCAAATCGCCATTCTCGAAGCGATATACAATCTGACTACACTGTTTGGCGAGATTCCAACGGGCTATATCGGTGACCGTGTCGGTCGTCGTAACAGCCTCCTTACTGGAACTGCACTCATCTCGCTCACACTACTCGGAATCGGGCTATCCAGTTCGTTCTTGGCCCTCGCGGCTCTGTACGTTTGTTGGTCGATGGGCTACAACTTCCGCTCGGGAAGTGAAGACGCGTGGCTGTACGATACCCTCACCGACGACCTCTCCGAAGACGAGTTCGCACACGTCCGTGGCCGTGGAGAATCCGTCGCACTTGCCGTCGGTGCAGGGGCAGCAATCATCGGTGGCTACCTCGGAAGTGTCGACCTGTCGTATCCGTGGTTCGTCGCGGCCGCAGTCACGGCAATCGGTGTGTTCGTTCTCCTGACGATAGATGAACCCGAGACGTACGAACGAACCGACACCACCAAATTGAGCTTTCGTCGCACACTCTCTATCGTCCGGCGGACGGTTGCACAACGAAACATCCGGTCGTTCGTGCTGTATTACTACGTTCTCTATGCAGCGGTGACGTACCTCGTGTTCGTGTTTCTCCAACCGATCTTCGAGACAGTCGTCCTCGACTTCGGTGTCTCCCAGCCGCAGGTGAAATCACTGCTCGGATGGTTCTACGCGGCGTACAGTCTCTTCGGCGCTGGGCTGAGCTACTATACTGGTGCGATTCGAGCGCGTCTCGGGCTTCGGACGTGGTTCCTTTGGTTGCCTTTCGTCGTTGGTGGCGCATTGATAGGGATGTATTTCGTTCCAGTACTCGCGCTTCCAACGTTCCTGCTGGTCCGCGGGCTTTCGGACGTGACGCGGTCGTTCGCTGGGCAGTATATCAACGACCGTATCGAGACGATGGGGCGTGCGACCGTCCTCAGCGCGATGGCGATGGTCAGCGGACTCGCGGTCGTCCCGTTCCAACTCGGGAGTGGCATCATCTCCGACGCCGTCTCACCATTGTTCGCACTCGCTGTGGCCGGTGTCGTGCTCGTTGTCGGCGCAATCGGACTCTTATTCTGGGAAACGCCAATCGAGCGATGACGGGCGATATTGTCGACTCTGGGAAACGTCATACTCGAAACTCTTGTACGAGCAACCCAAACAGAATCTGATGCGAACGAGCTTCAATATTCCCGATGCGATCCTCGAAGAGTTCGACCAGGTCTGGCAAGACGAAGGACTGGACAATCGGTCACGAGCAGTGCGTGAAGCGATGCAGGAGTATATCGAGTCCCATTCACGACTCGAAGACCTCAACGAGGACGTCATCGCACTCGTCGCCTTCGACTACCGTCACCACGAGGTGATCGGGGAACTCCACAGTGTCCAGCACGACTATCAAGACGTGATTCTCAACACGAGCCATACACACCAAGGAGATTGGTGTCTTGAGTCCCTGTTCTGTCAGGGAACCGGCGAGCGGGTCCGGGAACTGACCTACCGACTTCGTAACTTCGACGGGGTAAACCGAGTTAAAATCATGGTCATTCGGGATCGCTGAAAACGTTATACCCGCGGAAAATTCGGTTGTTCACTCTTCCCGGTCGTTTGCTAGCCGTTGTTGACGACGCTGGAACTCATCTTCGTCGATATCTCCTTGTGCGTATCTGCTTCGAAGAACATCCATGGCTGAATCATCTGATTCTCGAGCAGTTCCTGTCCGGTTGAGTGCCCAATAGAGTGCTCCACCAACAACCCCCAGAACACCAAGTGCACCTCCAGCGAGTGGGAGATTGACAAACCACCCACTACGACGACCGCTCATCATTCCTGGACCCATTCCAGATCCCATCATTCCACCTCTCGAATACCCACCTGAATCTGAATTTGACTCATATGGGACGCTTCCCTGTTGGACAATCACCTCACTATCGGGGACGGTTCCGTCTGGAATCGGTGTTTCTTCGGCTGGCCCAGCCGGTTGACCGACGACGATTCTGCCAACCATGCCAAGCGATTTGTGTGGGATACAGTAGTAATCGTACGTCCCCGTCGTCTCGAATGTGTATTCGTAACTCCCCTCTGAGATGACACCGCTGTCGAATGGACTTCCCCCAGACGGAATGCGTCCGTCGTAGGTCGTCGTTGAGTGGGCGCCGGCCGCAATTTCGAACCGGACAGTCGTCCCGGGGTCGATGTACAACCCAATCGGGTCGAAGTAGTTGTTTTCCATCTTCACGACGGGCGTCTGCTGTGCTGCTGCTGTCTGTGAGAGTCCTGCAGTTGCGATGCCACCAGTGCCGAGCAGTCCCAGGAACTGCCTTCTCGTAGTTTTCATGATGTGTTTGATGACTGCAATGGGTTACCCGCGAACGAACTCAACGAGTCGCTGAGTGAGGCTCGACTGCTCGTTCTTTACCGTTCGAATTGTACCTTCGAGTTCGTCCCGCTCGACGATACCAATGAACTCAGCTACTTGCTCACCGTCTGAATAGATGAGCGTTGTCGGTGTTTTTTGGACACCGTATTCTTCAGCTATATCGAGGTCTCGCTGGATATCGACTTCCCGAAATTCGACGTCAGGGAACTCGTCTTCGATGCCCTCGGTCTTTTCTTTCTGTGTGGCACACGCGCTGCACGTCTTTTGGGTAAAGAGGAGCACTTTGGTCATCTGTGTGTATACGGTATTGTTAGTTATCCGAATTTCTATTCGATATCCAATGCTTGGAAGGGTCCCATCTTTCGATTCAAAAGAGGGGTTGGTATCGTTCGTATTTCGTGTCGTACTCGGCGTGTTCTCTCAGGGGTGCTCTGATTCGAGCGTCCGTTTCCGCTCCTCAAATTCCTCGTCTGAGAGTTCTCCACGAGCGTACCGTTTGCGGAGCGTTTCTAGTGCCTCGTCAGATGACGCCGACTCGTTACGGTCGCTTACCGCATAGTACACGAGTAGACCGAGGCCGATGAGGAGGAGGGGCCATAGGAACATCCCTCCGCCGAACATTCCGAAGCCTCCGCCCATCATTCCGCCTCCCATCGTCAGTAGCGGTATCGCGACGAGTGCTGCGATGACGAGGAGGACGATGGTCGTCGTACTCATGCGACTTTCCGCGGCCATTAGTCTCCACCACCTGTGGCGAATTGCTCCTCAACGGCGTTGACGACATCCTCAAAGCGACTTTTGACTTCAGTCCCGATGTGGTTCAGGTTCGGATTTTCAGTGATACCAACGAGTTGTTCGGGGTCGATAGCGCTTACGACGACGTCCCCGTCTTTGGTCTCGTAGACAACGACGTTACAGGGGAGTAGAGCACCCAGGTCTGGTTCTTCTGTGATTCCTTCGTGTGCGAGCGGAGGGTTACAGGCACCGAGTATCCGGTACTTCTCGGTTTCAACGTCAAGTTTCTTTTCGAATGTCGCCTGCACGTCGATGTCGGCAAGGATACCGAAGCCTTCGCTCTGTAATTCGGCTGTGACTGCGTCGAGGACGTCGTCGAACGGTGCTTCAATCGTTGTGGTGATAGTGTACGTCATGGGTTTGTCTAGAGGGGTATCTACGACCATCATCTGGTACTCTACTCGACTACCAGTGTTGGTCTTAGTTTTGGGACTGATCTACAATATACTCTACTACTGCGACGGATAAATCTGGGGATGTCGCATTGCTGGTTGAGCAATTCAGCGGTGAGTTTATCACCGTGCGTGGGCTGGAACAGCCCCAACTATTCATGCGCCGTCGTGAGTCGAGTGGTGCTTAGCAATGACCTGCGCCACCCATCCTCCCGTATCCACGCATCGGGCCGTATCCGCCCATTCGTCCGTCGTCGGCCATGTCCTCACCCATCTCCTCAATGGTCACGCCCATGTGCGACTCCATCCATTCAGAGGCGCCTGGACCCATGTGGTCGTTCATCTGCGATTCCATCCACGCGGTCCATTCGGTCGCAGTGCCGTTGTATGGTGGTGCGTCCGTAGCGACTGTATCGTTTCCGTGTGCGCTAACTGCGGGTGCGGCGAATGCAAGTCCGACGATTGCGAGTGCCACGAGCAGCACGCGTCCGATTTTGAAGGTAGTCATTGTTGTTCTCCTCAGTTACTCGTAGGATGACCCGGGAGTTATCAGGATGGGTATGAACTGGAACAGGAGACCGTTCGAGACCGTCTATAGGGCGCGCTAACCGTTTCTTTTCCACAGTATCGTTCATCGCCTGCGAATTCGGGACGCTCGGTACTCTCCCCCAGTCGAAGGCCGATGGTCTGTGTGGCCCCGCCGAGGTTTGGAATATCAGCCACAATCCCATTAACGGTGCAGCCCCAAACTTGTAGTGTCGAAATTCGTCTCCGTGTATCGACGAGTAGTGCAGAAACCGATGCCACCGTTGTCACACCACGTCGTCACGAATGCCACTCCAACCATTCCTCAAACAGATCGAACACACGCTCGCGCCGGTTCGCCACGTGATGAAGCCGCTCCTGTCCGACCCCGTCGTAATGGGCGTCTGGGCGTTCCTCGTCGTCTTGTCCACGGGAACTCTCCTGTGGGACATCCGCACGCGAAATCAGGAACTCCCATCGATGATGAAAGGCGTCTGGGCACTGGTCGTGCTGTACTCCGGACCCTTCGGCCTCGCAGTTTACTGGTACTCCGGACGGACCCAGATCAGCAACGACTCGCTCTGGCGGCGAGGGTTCCGGTCGACAGCCCACTGTTACTCGGGCTGTGGTGCGGGCGAAGTCACCGGGTTTGCACTCCTCGCTGGTATCCTCGCACTGCAGAGTACACTCGCTGTCACCGCGGGGACGTTCGCACTCGCGTACACCTTTGGGTACGCACTCACTGTCGGTCCGCTCATGCAGGAGGGCGTCGGCTTCCGTGAAGCGATGCTTGACGCGCTCTACAGTGAAACGCCCAGTATCACCATCATGGAGGTTACGGCCATCGGTACCGACCTACTGATCGCCAGTCAAGCTCACATCACCGACCTGCTGTTCTGGGGGGCACTGGCGTTCTCACTGTCGGTTGGCTTTGTCTTTGCCTTCCCCGTGAACGCGACGCTCGTCTACTTCGGCGTCAAAGAAGGGATGAAGAACCCGGCTGAAATGGGTGAGAGGCAACAGAAATCACGGGGGCAAGCCACTGATTAAGGTCCACTCAGATATCATGGCAGGAAACACTCTCCAGAACTCAGTGAGCTCACGGGTACGCCGGTGGCTACTAGTCGATGGGAATCGACTCACTGTAACCGGCGTGCTCCTCTCCGTGGTTCTCGTCACACTGACCACAGTCGCATCTCTTGGATTGGTACCTCGAGCACCGGCGAGTTCGTTGTACTTCCTCTTCAGTGCGATTCTCGGTGGGAATCTCACACTCATCACCGTGGTCATCTCGATTAACCAACTCGTCCTCTCCAGAGAACTCGGTGCGCCGGGTGACCTTCATCAGCAGATTCGTGACGCGATGGCCTACCGCCGTGAGGTAGAGAGCAGTTCTGGAGAGTTCCCGAGTCCCGTCTCACCAGCGGAGTTCCTTCAGTTTCTCCACGAAGCGATTCACGCCGATGCAGCAGAACTACAAAAATCCGTCTCTGAGTCTAACAACGAACGGCTACTCACTCGGGTCGACACCCTCGTCAGTGACCTCTCGGACGACGTCGAGGACGTGACTCGGTCACTCGACACGACGAGAGGAGAGATGTTCACCGCTATCGAAGCGACACTCGGGACGAATCACGCAGAGCAACTGTACGAACTCGACGCAATCAATGCGGAATGTGACGGCCTCTCCGAGAGGCACCACGAGATACTAGGCCGACTCGAAGACCAACTCCTCCACATCGATACTGCCCGGAAGTATTTCCGCACCGTCTACATGGAGAAGGAACTCTCATATCTCTCTCGTGTGATACTCTACGTCGGAGTTCCAACAGAGGTACTTACCGCACTCGTACTCACAATCTACGGGTCGATAGGAACAATCTCGCAACCACCCGTGTGGGTACTCCCACTGACAATCGTCGCAGTGACTGTCGGGTTCGCTCCACTCGCAGTCCTGTTTTCTTTCGTGCTCCGACTCTCGTGGGTTGCACAGCAAAACACGTCGGTCGCCCCATTCTCTACTGGAGACGAGACACCACCGTTCTGAACTAACTCGATCACCGCCGAACTCGTCTATATGGGAGTGAGACCCTGCTGAGTTGACTACTCACCGTCAACGTGCATCAGGGAGTGAGTCGCGCAGCGAGTGAACCGAACAGACGCTTTCGTTCGACTGCTGTAGAGTCTGGAGTTGGTTGTGCCTCTTCGCCGGGGGGTTCGTCGGCATCGACATCGTCTCGTCTCGATGCTTCGTATTCGGCGATCAGATGTGGGACGTGTCGATTGCACATATCTCGAAAGACGAGGGCGAGTCACATAGAATCTTGCCAATTGGTAACATATAAGTCACGATGGGCGTTGAAGGATGTCGTCACTTGGGTATACTCGATACGTCCGACCCTGTCGCTCACGGTACAGCAACCCTCGCTTCTCTAGTTCGCTCACTGTCTGGCTCACCTTGCTCTTCGAGAAATCAGAACGGTCTCGTAGTTCGATCTGCGTGATTCCCGGTGACGTGAGGACTGGTTCGAGAATCCGTCGTTCGTCTTCCGGTAAGACGTCGAGGACCGATTCTCGACGGGCAGATGGATTGTCTCCCTCCGTCTCTGGTTGAGGTTCAGTGTTTGAGGAACTCGTCCCCTCTACGTTCTCCGGTACCGGGCTCTCTCCCGTTTGTTGGCTTTCACTGGAGGGTTCAGCCAGCGAGCGACGGAGGCTGAGATATATCCCCCCGAGTGCGCCCGTAACGACGAGTGTTCCGACCACGTACCACACGGGACTCGTCCCGTGGACACTCCCCATCGATGTCCCCATCATCGAACCCATCATCTGGTCGAACGATTGCTGTTGCTGGTACGCTTGCCAGCTAAGTAGCCCTCCCACTGCCAAGAGAGAAACGAGGGAGAATCCGACGACAGTGTCTGTTTGCCGTTGATTCATGTCCGTCCCCTCCGTCGACGTGAGTGTGTTCTCATGAGTTTCTATCCGACTTCCACCTTCGTACGTATTTTGGTCCGTACTGTGTGGTGAATCTCAGGCCGGCCCTCTCTCATCTGTAGGATATTGAGGTTACAGAAGGACGTTGCAGACATTCGGGTAGATAGCCCACAACTGAAGTTGTTGGGGTAGTCAGGTGAGCGGCACTCCATTTAAATTTGCCCCACGTGGATAGCCAATAATCGACATGAGTGAGGCGTCTCGTCCGCGATTTGCACTACGGAGTTCGCTCGTTATATTGTATCAGGCTTTGACCTTACAGGCGTATGGGTGTAATATGATTCTATCTCAAGAGTTTGAGCCCGTCAGTTCACCCTATCCGAATGCGAAATATCCCATTAGTTGGAACAGATGTGCTTCTTCGGCAGCCTTCGGACCGCTAACCAACGGATACTGTTGTTCTGGTTCAAAAGTCGAAAGCATATAAATGGACACCGTCGAAGCCGATGGTTGCTACTTGGTGTTACCCTGTTTCTTCCCTAGAACCGACATCATGCGGCTGTCTCGAAACGTGAGAACAACGAGTCGTTGATATATTTCTCGGTGGCCAGTATTCAGTATGGCCTCACACTGGTCCCGACGACGGTTCCTCAGCATACTCGGGGGCACTGCAATTGTTAGTGCAGCTGGATGTCTGGAGTCACAGAGAGAACAGCCACCGTCCGATGGCGTGCTCGGAGTGACGACGGCAACACAATTCAGTTCACCGGGGTGTAGTTGCTGTGGAGAGTATGCGACGTACCTACGGGAGTATCTCGATGTCGAACTCGATAAACGTTCCCCGAGCGATGTCAACAGTATCAAACAACAGTATGGCGTTCCCGACGAACTTCTCAGCTGTCACACGCTGGTTCTCGACGACTTCGTCGTCGAAGGGCACGTCCCCGTCGAGGCTATCGCAACAGCACTCGACCAGCAGTCGGTTTCGGGTATCGCGTTACCTGGTATGCCGGCTGGTTCGCCGGGGATGCCCGGTGAGCAGACGGAACCGTTCACCATCTACGAATTTTCGAGTGGGACAGTTGGAGACGTGTTCACCGAACTGTAATCGGATTCATTCGACCCACTTCGTGTGTGGCGGTGTTCAGTGGTGGTCGTGACTCTGTGCTCGCCCTCCCTCTTCGACAGTTGGTTGAACGTGCGAAAACTCGGATGGTTGGTTTTCGAACGCTCGTTTGCACCGCTTCGAGCAGAAGTAGTAGGTCTCACCATCGTGAGTGAGACTTGGACCGCTATCCTCGGTCCGCATTCCACAAACTGGGTCACGAAACTGTCCGGGCGCCCAGAGACCACGCCGATAGACGTAGAGGAGGAACCCGGAGAGTGCGAACGCGATTACGTTGAGGTAGAAGGTGTAGTTAAACTCGAAGTACGTCTGTTCTGAGGCGGTTTGGCCGCCTGCCAAGTTCGGGACGATGCCGAGGGCGTTGAACAGTTCCTCCATGAGGAAGCCAGTGAACGCCATCGTCACGAAGAAGACGCCGAGAATGTACAGCATCACCTTCCAGCCGTAGTACTTCCGGTAGACGTTCAGGACGGGGATGGTGATGAGGTCGGCGTAGACGAACGCGATGACGCCAGCGAAGCTGATGCCACCTCCCCAGAGCGCGACGGCAAACGGGACGTTCCCCATGCTGCCAACGAAGCTGATAACCGCGATTGCGACACCCATGATAGCGTTCTCGGCGCTGACGAGCAGCCCGTCGCCCTGGAGGAAGAGCGCGTTCCACACCCACTGGGGGACGAACACGATGACGAATCCCGAGATAAGAAAGCCCGCGACGACGTCCTTCCATATCATCGACCACTCCTTCCGGTACTGGTTGCCGACCTTATACCAGCCGCCCCACGACAGAAGTTCGTCGCGCCATCCGCCGCTACTGGCGGTTTCCTGCTGGTAGGTCTCCATACACCCTTCCGAACAGAACTTCAACGTCTCACCTCCGTCGGTCGTCAGCGAGAACTCGTCCCTGCCTTCCATTCCGCAGGTTGGGTCCTCGGTGACGCCGTGTTCCTGATCGTGTTGGTTCAGTTCCTGACGAACCTCACCGAAGAGATTCTCCGGAAGGGTCAGATGGACAAGGAGTGCCATGACGGCGATGAGGATGACGCCACCGAGGAGTTCGGCGACCAGAAACTCCCACCCGAGGAGGATGAGGATCATCAGGCCGAGTTCGACGATGAGGTTCGTCGAGGCGAACATGAACGCGAAGAAGTTCACCGTGTGCGCTCCCTTCTTGAACAGCCCCTTCCCAATGGCGACCGCGCCGAAGCTACAACCACTACTTGCCGCGCCGAATACTGTTGCTTTCGTAAGGCCACTCAGATTCCCCTCTCCGAGTACGTTGGCCATACGCTCTTTCGAGACGTAAACCTGAACGAGACTCGTGATGACGAGCCCCATGATGATCGCCCACGCTGCCGTCCAGAGGAAGCCGACGCCGATCCGCAACGACTCGAGAATTCCGTCGATGAGGGCGGCTTGCATATCTAGACTATCGCAGCCATCTGTTTTGTTATTTGTTCTTAAGAAACCGGGGCAGTGGGCGGAGTAAATCTTGCATTCAAAGGTGACTCATGCTATCTGATGTGGTCCACCGTTCGAGGACTGCGTTCGCGTTCATCAGTTTTTGCGTGTCACTGATTCCAGTCGGTGGTTGCTCCTTGGTCTTCCGATGGACCGGCCACACAAATGTGGGGGTTGTACCGCTGTTTCCCACACGATATTCTTGCTCTGTGTTACCAAGGACTCGTTCCTTTTCGAATTGTAAGAGAAAACCCATTGAAGGACTAAAGCGTATCTCTAGTCATGAGCACTACTACCACAAACCAAGACGCGTACGAAATGGACTCCACGACCAACGTGATGCAGTTCGATTCGTTGGCACTGGCGGCCGCAGCAGCAGTCGTCTCTACCATCGCGATGCTCCTGCTCGGTGTGTTCGGAGCCATCGGCGTCTACGAGGGGGCAGTCGAAGCGATGGAGCAGTGGCACCTGTTCTTCGAACCGACCATCGTCGGGACTGTGGCGGGCATGGTCGAAGCAGCGGTGATCAGCTTCGTCTTGATGTACGCATTCGCATGGCTGTACAACGCCTTCGCACGCTGAATCGAGGAGTCAAGCCATGTACGTCACCGACAACGCCGAAATCGTCATCGACGCATCGCCCGAGGAGATCTGGGAATACGTGACCGACCCCGTCCACTGGACGGCGTCGAATCCCGAGGAACACTACGGACTTGAGTACGACACACCCAATAATCGCCCACAGGAGGGTACGACATTTCACCAGGCGGAAGAAGTCGCTGGGATGTACGCCGACCTGCACGGCCGGTTCCAGTATATCGATTATCCACACGTGGCGGTCTGGACTGGGACAGCGTACTATCCGGTTCTTCGTGGACTTGTTACAGTTCGAATCCCCGAGGGCGGTACAATACGGCTCGAAGAGACCGAGGATGGAACCCGGATGTCACACGCCGTCTGGATGGACTTCCCGAACAACCGTCGGGGTCGGCTGCTAAAACGGCTCTTCACCACCGTTCTCGACGGAAAGGCCAAGCTCTACGACCACACCAACAAGGAACTCGTCTTCTTCAAGCAACGCATTGAGTCGACAGCCCACGAGTCGCCAAAACCGACGGACGAGAGTCCGTAGCAAAACCAATACTACCCTCTGTCCGAGTGGCACTCAAATGAGCAGATTGTACCCGACATGGGCGAGCGAAAGAGCAAGGTACCCAAGCACGAGCGTCGCCAGCGTTCGTCGCGAAAGCGTCGGAAGCCCGATGTCGTCAGTTCCGTGAATTCGCTCACCGAGCGCGTACGCGAATCGCCCGGCGAGTAACGCGAACGGCAGGTGGACGAACACTAGTGGGAGCACGAGGGAGTCGAACCGGACAGTCGCCTCCAGACGCGACAGATATTCGAGCTTGAGTACGAGTTCGAGAAGCGCGACAGTCAGACCGGAGGCCACAGTCGCGAGTAGCCCCTCGGTTTTCGAGAGGAGCTGGCCTTGCCAGTAGCTCCATCCATAGAAGATGAGTATCAGCGGGATGAACCGGACGAGTGCCTCCTCAACGAGCCCTATCAGAAGCGTCCACGTGGCGACGGTCGTTACCTGGAGCAGGGCGAGTTCGAACTGGTAGGCGTACCACACACCGATACCGGTCACGACGCTACTCACGACAACGAGCTCGCCCAGTGACCGATACCGTGGTGGCATGACTGACGACGGACGTATCATACGTGCGAGAGCGGCCAAAATAGGNCTCACGACAACGAGCTCGCCCAGTGACCGATACCGTGGTGGCATGACTGACGACGGACGTATCATACGTGCGAGAGCGGCCAAAATAGGTGTACCCGTTCGAAGCCGGTTCTGCGAAGAGTCTATATTATCGAGACCCGTGTTACATTATAGCACGGAACTCAACCGTAACCACTCAACATATTGCTATGTCACCCGAAGAATCCGCTCCCGCTTCTCGACCGGCTGATACTGAGGGCGACGTAATCGGCCAGATTGAAGAGACGGTTCTGTCACGCCGGGCGTTTCTTGTCGGCCTCGGTCTGGGGAACGTAGGGGGTGCTGGGGCTGTATTCGGTCTCACTCGGGGAGAAGCGGGATTTCAGTCGCTGGCGACGCTCGCTGGCGGGGCCACGCTTCCCGCAACAACACGGTACTCTCTCCCAGCAGTCGACGGCTCCGATAGCGGCCTCGTGATTCCAGTGACATTCGAGTTCACCGACGGGAAAGGTGAGTTGTTTGTGAATTTGGATGGGATTGAAGTCCGTCACGATCTCCAGCTCGCACTTCGCGAAGCAATCGCAACAGCCGCACGTCTCACCGACAGTTCATTCGGCGAAACGGCGACGCACGTCACGTTCGATCCCCCCACGTCCGGCGTGCTCGCGCTTCGCGGGAAGAGTTGGGAAGCAGGACTCACGGTCGCCCTCGTCGCCAGCCTTCGTCGGCAGTCGCTCACACAGGAGACGCTCATCACGGGAGTCGTCGACGACGAGGGTGCGTTGCTTCCCGTTGGGGAGATTGAGACGAAAGCCCGTGCGGCACGAGCTGTCGGTGCACAAGCGCTGATCATTCCGGCGGGCGAACCGACGGAGGTGACTGTTCAGGGACTCCGAACCATCAGGGTACGCTCGATATCAGAGGCACTCGACCGGATTCCGTGACCGAAATGTTCCGCGATTGACTACGTCAGGGGCGTGCGTCGCCCAGCTCTTGCGATTGCTGCACGGTTATGATTCGAAGACTGGGCCGCTGTATCGCATAGTATGGTCGAAATTGATATTCGTGTCCGAGACGTCATCTTCGGTTCCGACTCTCCTGACGGCACCGCGCAGTATCAGGGACTGGACAATATAATGAGGGACGGCACCAAAACACACGCCATGAGCAACCATCCAGACCACGAGAACTCCGGAAACCCCTCCGCGGAGTCTCAACCCTTGAATCAATCCGAAGGATCCGTCTACTGTTGTCGAATTTGTCGGTTAGAAGCAGATGCGGAACTGCGAGCAATAGCCCACGCGTCATCCGAGCAGCATTCCCATTCTCCGGAGCACGAAGCACACACTGCGGCGGATGAGGCCACCACGGAATCCGAGCACACAGACGAACACGCCCATCACGAGCACGAGACCGAGGACGGGCACCGCCAAGCCGAATCCGAACACACTCACCACGGAAAAGCAGCGCACGACCACGGTACGCACGGCCACGAAGGGGGACCACACGAGGAGCACGGCGCACACACGGACCACACGGGCCACGAGGGGATGTTCCGTCGGCGGTTCTGGGTGTCGCTCGTTCTCTCGGTCCCCGTCATCTACTTCAGTGAGTTCATCCAGAGCGTCTTCGGCTACACCGCGCCTGTGTTCCCCGGGAGCGTATGGATTACCCCTGTCTTCTCGGTGATTATCTTCGCGTACGGTGGCGTGCCGTTCCTCTCGATGGCACGGACAGAGCTCCAAAACCGCGAACCGGGGATGATGATGCTCATTTCGCTGGCAATCACCGTCGCGTTCGTCTACTCGGTTGCGAGTCTGTTCCTCGAGGGGACGACGCCGTTTTTCTGGGAACTCGTCACGCTGATCGACATCATGCTGCTGGGCCACTGGATGGAGATGCGGTCGGTCCGGCAGGCCTCCGGTGCCCTCGACGAACTGGCGAAGCTCATGCCCGACACCGCCGAGCGCGTCACCGAGAGCGGTGACACGGAGGAAGTGCCCGTCTCCGAACTCGACGAAGGCGACGTCGTTCTCGTCCGCCCGGGTGCGAGTGTACCTGCAGACGGCGAGGTCGTCGAGGGGGAATCCTCGGTCGACGAATCTATGATCACCGGCGAGTCCCGACCCGTGGACAAGGAACCCGAGTCGGAAGTCGTCGCGGGCACGGTCAACCAGGACGGGAGCCTCCGAGTTCGTGTTACAAAAACCGGGGAAGAGACGGCGCTAGCGGGAATCATGCGCCTCGTCGAGGAGGCCCAGTCCTCGAAGTCTCGCACGCAGTTGCTCGCTGACCGCGCTGCAGGCTGGCTGTTCTACATCGCGCTCGCCGTCGCAGGCATCACGGCCGTCGCGTGGGTCGTCGCGGTGGGGTTCAACATCGGTGTGCTCGAACGCGTCGTGACGGTTCTCGTCATCGCCTGCCCGCACGCACTTGGCCTGGCAGTCCCGCTCGTGGTCGCCATCAACACCTCCACGGCTGCCCAGAATGGGATGCTCATCCGCGACCGCATCGCCATGGAGGAGGCCCGAAACCTCGACACGGTGATGTTCGACAAGACCGGGACGCTCACGAAGGGCGAACAGGGCGTCGTCGGCGTCGAGACGGCAGGCGACTGGGACGAACAGCGGGCGTTCGAGGTCGCTGCGGGCGTCGAAGGTGATTCCGAACACATGATCGCTCGAGCCATCCGGAACGCCGCCGCCGAACGTGATGTCCAGCGAGCCAGCGTCTCGGACTTCGAGAACCTCCGTGGCCTCGGCGTCAGAGCCACTGTAGACAACGTGACCGTTCATCTGGGAGGGCCCAACCTGATCGAGAAACTCGGTATCGACAGATCCGACGAAATCATCTCGTTCGCCGAGGCAGCCGGTTCGAATGCCCAGACCGTCATCTACCTCATTCAGAACGAATCCGAAGTCGTCGCGGCGTTCGCCCTCGCGGACGTCATCCGGGAGGAGAGCCGGCGGGCCATCGAGGCGCTGCACGGGATGGGCATCGAGGTGGCGATGCTGACCGGCGACAGCGAAGACGTCGCGAAGGCCGTCTCCGAGGAACTCGGCATCGACCAGTACTTCGCAGAGGTACTCCCGGAGGAGAAGGACACGAAGGTCGAACAGCTCCAGTCCGAGGGGAGACTGGTGGCGATGGTCGGCGACGGCGTCAACGACACGCCAGCGCTCACCAGAGCTGACGTGGGAATCGCCATCGGCTCTGGGACCGACGTGGCCATCGAGTCGGGCGACATCATCCTCGTCGACAACAACCCCCTGGATGTCGTCCGTCTCATCAAGCTCTCGAAGGCGAGCTATCGGAAGATGCAGGAGAACCTCGTCTGGGCGACCGGCTACAACGTGTTCGCACTGCCCCTCGCTGCGGGAATCCTCGCACCCATCGGGATTCTGCTGTCGCCGGCCATCGGTGCCGTGTTCATGTCCCTATCGACGATCATCGTCGCGATCAACGCCCGCCGACTCCGGGGAGTCGATCTCTCAGCATGAGGACGTGCCGATGACGACACAGCAAATTTCCGTTGGTGGACGGACAATCAATGCGGGAAAGAAGCGAACCTTCCGCTTCGCCTGTAGCGAGACGTATCACGGCGACGCGCTCGAAATTCCGGTCACGGTCATCAACGGCACGTCGTCAGGGCCGTGCGTCTTCCTGACCGCGGCCGTCCACGGTGACGAACTCAACGGCGTCAAAATCATTCAGGAGGTTGCAGCTCACTACGAGCCAGAGGACCTCCGTGGGGCACTCGTCTGCCTCCACGTGTTGAACGTACCGGGCTTTCTTGCCCAGCAGCGCTACGTCCCCATCTACGACGAGGACCTCAATCGGTCGTTCCCCGGTGACCCCCGGAGTACGATGGCCAAACGGCTCGCGAACACGATTTACGAAGAGTTCATCACGAAGTGCGATTTCGGCCTCGACTTCCACACGTCGACGCGGAACCGCACAACGATGTACCACGTCCGCGCCGATATGCGCGACCCCGACGTCGAACGACTCGCCAGAGCGTTCGGCACGAGTGTCATCCTCGACGGTGAGGGGTCACACGGGACGCTCCGAAGGGTAGCCTGTCGGAACGGTATTCCGACGGTCACGGTCGAGATGGGTCGAGCCCATCGATTCCAGACGGCGCACCTCGACCGGGCGCTCCACTGTGTCGCGAGCGTCCTCGCCGAACACGAGGTGCTTCCCGACCAACCGGTTTCCTGGCCCGGATGGACACGGGTGGTCGCCCGTGGTGGCGAAAAAAGGTGGCTACGCGCAGAAACCGCTGGGCTCGTCGAAATGAACTGGGGGCCACATCCTCTCGTCGAGGAAGGCGAACCGCTGTTCACTATCTCTGACCACTTCAAGGAGGACGTCGAAGTGGTTCGTGCGCCGTCGACCGGTCTCGTCGTCGGCGTCCTGGAGAGTGCAGTCGCGTATCTCGGCCACCCACTCTGTCACTTCGTGAGTATCGACGAGTCGACCGCAGAGATAATTCGAGACGACATCGAGCGAGGTGTGTTCGACATCTACCGCGAGGGCGGGTTCCAGTGGCCTGAGCCCCGGTGGTACGCGAAACACGAGCACGATGCGAACGCAGAACACACCGGTGACGTATTTGGCTACGATTGAGTGGAGACGGTCTACTGGGCGATCTCATCCGATTTTCGCTCGAAGCCAACGGGGGAGTGGGTTGCTGACTGAACCGCGAATTCGACCGGGGCTACCGGCGAAGAGAGATAAGTAGAACCACGAATCCGAGGCCGATACCGATTGACTCGATGAGGTGAACGATGACGATATCGAACCCACCAAATTCGAAGAGTACCCCTTCGATAAACACGCCAATGGTGATGATACCGAATCCGATTGTAGAATTTCGAAGATAGTACGTACGGGAGTTTTTGTACGCTTGATAGCTGTAGAACGTGATCATGACGCCCAGTGAGAGCACAATCAACCGAACACCGACCAACACTGCGGTTACCGTATCGACCATCAGATTACCCCTGGTTCCCCCTATAATCACTCCCGTACAATGCGTAGAGCACACTCAACATTCCGAGTGCGACGATTATCGTCGCCACCGTCCCCGCGTCGAAGAGCGAGAGTCCGATAACGTCGAATAGAATTCCCTCGATGACTGCACCGAAGCTGATGAAGACGAAGCCAACTGCGACGTAGAACATCGGTTGACTACCGTTCCGTCGGTATCCTCGATAGGCCTGATAGGCAATCATGAATCCGAGAAGCATCGTGATGAGCTTCGCAATGACGAGTTCGACGTGCATACTATCGTTTCCTCATTTCGTCCCAGATGCGCGTGAATCGGTCGGCCGCGTCTTCACGGATTTCGACCCGAACGTCGAACCCCGTTTCGAGGAGCTTGACATCGACTCCTTCGAGCTGTGCTTCGTACTCACTGTAGTGGTGTCCATCCGGATCAATGTGTGTTCGTTCGACGAGTAAGTCGTGTTCCAGTAGCGTGTTGACTCGTCTGGAGACTGTCGAGACAGACATTCCGCACTCTTCACTGAGTGCTTTTGCAGAAAGCTGTTGTCGACGTGTCGCTTCGAGAATTGCGCGTGCATAGTCATCGTCGAGGATGGCGAAGATCTCCCGACCGTCTCGCTCCTCGTTCACAACCCATATTTCGAGAGTGGGGTATAAAAAAGAACGGCGATTTGCTGACTCAGCAAACCTCCTCTCCGTACTATACCATTCAGTGTCGAATCTACGTCTGTACGAAGACCAAGACCATGTCAGACGATCATCTCACCCGCCGACGGATGCTACAGTTGACCGGTAGTGCCGCAGTAATCGGAGTTGCTGGCTGTGCCGGGGCACCAGCGAACGACGCACAGAACCAGGCGCAGGCAACCGAGGCGCCCCAGACTACGACCGAAGCAGCAGAAGACGGTCACGACGACGGTGAAAGTGGACACAGCGACGAAGAAGGTGGCCACGACGAAGCAATCGGTGCACCGACTGACACTGCCGAAGTGAAGATGGTGTCCACCGACAATGGGTACCACTTCGAACCACACGTTGTGCGCGTGAACGTCGGTGGAACAGTAACGTTCCACAACGAGAGTGGCACGCACTCGACGACGGCGTACCATCCAGATAACGACCAGCCACAACTCGTCCCCGACGGCGCAGCCGCGTGGGATAGTGGCATCCTGTCGGAGGAAGGTGCAACCTTCGAACACACCTTCGAGACTGAAGGCGTCTACCACTACTACTGTACCCCACACGAGGCCCTCGGCATGATTGGAACCGTCATCGTTGGGGAACCTGACCCCCACGAACAGGTCGCATTAGAAGAAATACCCGCTGACAAGCCTGAAGCAGTCCAGAAGAAACTCGAAGAACTGAACGGAATGGTCAGAACGGCGCTTGGGGACGACCACGAGTAGTTGACCATCCNCCCGCTGACAAGCCTGAAGCAGTCCAGAAGAAACTCGAAGAACTGAACGGAATGGTCAGAACGGCGCTTGGGGACGACCACGAGTAGTTGACCATCCAGTTCGATTAGTTCCTTTAGTCGTGGAGGTTTTTGAACATATTTTTCGTGCTTCTGCGGTACAGACGAGAGCATCCCGAGCCAAATCACCGTCTGAAATCCATGTTGTAGCCGACGTGAGCGGTCGATGTGAGCGAGCAGAACCTGCGTGTAACGTCGGCTCAGGCTATTTATATGTTCTCGACCGAATTTGGAAAGCACACATTCTTCACCGAATCGACCACCTGTTCTACGAACCGGAGTGGAGATAGTCTCTAATAAGACCGAACCACGTTACCAACGGCGGGTAAACTCCGTAGGTTAGTCTTGGGCGACTACCTGGGTCGGAGGCTTCTCCGCGGGAGCAGGAGACTCGTGCGTTCCGAACTGGGGGTGGGTCTCTTCCATCCAGACGTACACGATTGCCCCGGAGACGAACATCAGGGCAGCAGTCATGTAGAATGCGGCCTCCGCGTTCAGGAACTCCATCGAGAGGCCGATGAGGATTGCGCCGACGCCGTATCCCGAGTCACGCCACATCCGGTAGACGCCCATCCCAGTCGCCCGCCACGTCGGGTGGGCCGCGTCGCCGGGAACGGTCATCAGGTTCGGGTAGAGCAACGCCATTCCAAGGCCAGAGATGCCCGAGAGCACGGCCCACAGGGCGTACCCTTCGACGAGTACCATCCCGAGGACGCCCGCGCCGGTGAGGAACATCCCAGCGATGACCGGGGGCCGGCGACCGATTCGGTCCGCGAGTCCGCCGGTCGCAATCTGGAGGAAGTACATCGCGCTGTGGACGCCGACGACGAACCCGACTGCTGCGATGCCGACTCCCTGACTCGTGAGATACAGCGGGACGGCGAGCCAAAACAGCGTATCGACGAACTTCTCGATGTGGCCCGCTTGTGCCGCGGCGAACAGCGTCTTGTCGCCGTAGGTTGCCCGCTTCAGTACTTCTTTGAACGGGAGGTTCGCGTCGTGGTGGTCTTCGTCATCGATCTCGACTTCCGCGAGTTGGACCGTCTCTTTGATGAGGAAGACCGAGATGAGGAACGCCAGCACGACGACGACGGCGAGGAAGTAGAACGGTTCGGGCCGGAGGTTCGTCTGGGCGGCGATGATGCCTGTAACCCACGCCCCGACGGCGACGCCGCTGTATCCGAAGGCCTCGTCGATGCCGACGGCGAGTCCTCGCTGTTCGGGCCCTGCGATGTCGATTTTCGCGTTGATGGCCATACTCCACGTCAACGCCTGGTTGATGCCCAACAGGATGTTCCCGACGGTAATCCACCCCCAACTCGGGGCGAAGATGAGGATGACCGGCAGGGGGAGGGCGGTCACCCACCCGAGTATGAGCACGGGCTTGCGGCCGTATTCACTACCCCATTTGCCGGCGTAGAGGTTTAACAGCGCCTTGACGAACCCGAACGAGACGACGAACGACCCGATGACGAACAGCGACTCGACGCCGAGGACGTCGCGACCCAACACGGGTACGACGGCTCGTTCGGACCCGATAGTCAGCCCCGTCGCGAACACCAGCAACACGTGCAGTGAGAACTGTCCGAAGTGCTCGCGAATGCCCTGTTTGAGTTCAGTTTCTGTACTCATCGATCACTCTGCTGCGCAGTTGTTGGGACCCAGTTCGAGCTCTGCCAGCTCGTCGGCGGGGACTGATTCCTGCCCCACGTTCGTTCGCTTGACGCGCTCGAAGTTCGGGGGGTGGTCCGGGATATCCGACGCGAGTTCCTGAATGAACTCCTCGCGGTCACGGCCGAGGTCTTCGTTCCGCTCTCGGACCTCGCCCAGTGTGGCGGTCACTGGCGGTTCGGGCGAACCGGGATCGTGAGCCGGGAGGACGAGCGCATCGTCTGGCCGGTCCTGAAGCCGCTGGAGGCTTTCGTAGAGCGTCGCGGCGTTCTGCTCGACGTTGGAGTCCTCGATACCAGCTTCAACGCCGAGTTCGACGCGGCCCACGCTCTCGTGGAAGAGCGTGTCACCCGTAATCAACGCCCCCTCCTCAATATCGAACGAGACGCTTCCTTCACTGTGTCCCGGCGTGTGGACGACCTCGATATCTAGGCTGCCGACCGAGACAGTCTGTTCGTCGTCGATGGGAGACGCGTCGATTGCCAGTGCATCCTTCGGGTGGAGGTAGTAGGGGACGTCGTGACGGTCGGCCAGCTCTGCAGCGCCCGAAACGTGGTCGGCGTGGGCGTGCGTGTCGAAGACACCGACGAGTTCGGCGTCGTACTCGTCGAGAATCGCTTCGTACTCCTCGAGGTAGTGTGACGGGTCGAAGACAGCGGCCTCACCATCGGAGACGAGTACGTGAGAGAGACAGCCTTTCCCCGGTCGTGCGACCTGAACGAGCGTTCCATCGAGGTCGACAGAGACCGCCGCATGGCGGTGAACGCGACTCCACCCGTTCATCCCATCTTCGAGTGTCGCCGCGGTGTAGTCCATCTCTCGAAGGACGTTCGCTGCCGTCTCTGCAGCGATGCCTGCACCGCAAACAGTAATAATCTCTTTCTCCTCGGGGAGGCCCGAAAGCGCGTCCTTGGCTTTGTCAGGGTCGTCAGCCAACTCGTCGTAGACGTCGACGTTGACGCTACCCGGGACGTGCCAGTCGTCGAACTCGTCTTCGTGGCGAATGTCGACTACGAGCAGGCCGTTTTCGTCAGTCTGCAGTTGTTCTCCAAGTTCCTCGGGGGAAATCTCCGACATCAGTGTTCTTCCGTATGGGAAGTAATAGGATATAGGAACTGCCGGACATGACCGGCACTGTTAATCCTGTATAGACGAATGTGCTAGTATGAGTCTCTACGAGGCGTCGTTCCGCGTCAAACACGAGTGTCCGTATCGAGAGATTTCGGAGCGTTATCCAGATCTCACGATTCGTGAGTGGTATCTGGATGACTGCCAGGTAATCGAAATTACTGCACCGGGGTCTCCGACTGACGACCTCCTCGACGAGATCGATCGCTTAGGGACGGTTCTTCACGAGTCAGTCGACGATACTGGACTCCACGTCGTCACGCAATCGTGCCTGTGCTCACTGGAAGACTCCATCATCGAACGATTCGAAGCGCACAATTGCCTGTATCAGCCGCCCACAATTCATCGACAGGGTTGGGAACACTATTCGGTGATTGCCTTCGACGAGAGCGATATCAGAGAGCTTCTTCACGAGTTGGAGGCTGACCGCGACATCGAGGTGCTCTCGAAGACGGCGATTACAGCGCAGCGAATCCCGCACAGTATGTTGGCTCCGGTCGACCAGTTGTTCGAAGACGTGACCGAACGACAGATGGCAGCGCTTCGGTTGGCCTTAGAGAGCGGGTACTACGAACAACCCCGGCAGACGTCGCTCAGGGAATTGGCCGCCCAGACTGCCGTCGCTCGTTCGACGTACGAAGAACATCTCCGGAAGGCGGAGAACAAAATCCTCACGAGCGCGGGTCAGTTCTTGCGGTTGGTGACGGCGACATCGACGGCGGATCCATTAGAGGTCGAAAAGACTCGCCAAGCTGAGCAAGCTGCCGACTAACCGAACGTCTTCACACCGATCAGGGTTTCGGTTATCCGATTGTGAGTACCTTATCAGCACCCTCGACGACTCCGAGGCAGTCTTGCATCGTCGCCCGTGGTCTGAGGTCGTCCGCTTCGAGGTCACGGGAGTCCAGACACGTTCCACACGCGAGAAGTTCTCCCCCGTTCCGAGTATATTTCACCATTACACCGTGGGGATTGAACTTCTCGTGTTCGAGGTCCGGTGCTTCGACACCGTCGCCGAGGAGGAATACCTCAACCGTGTGGTCTGCATCAAGCGCTGTGTTTGCGAGACGGAAGGCATTCCAGACGCGTTCAGGGTCGTTCGTCTCTAAGATGATTCCAAGATCCATACGAAAGCTTCGTGAGTCAATGACTTGAGCGTCAGTGGTAATTCTCCAACGAGAGGAATTGTGACTACCAATGACGGCGGGACACAACCTTACCTCCAAATTGATGTGACCAAGACTGATGTCGAGTCAACTCCTAATTCGTGAAGAGGTGATTGTATGAGTGATGTCGAGAGCTTCGTTCGGTTCTGTGAGAGCGAGTTCGGGACTGAAGTCATGGACCGAGAGGCCGCATACGTGAAACAACACATTGCTGCAGACGACCGTATTCTCAATGTTGGGTGCGGTATCGGTTCGCTCGAAGAGCGCTTTCTCGACTACGAGATTATTGGCTTGGACCGATCGGAGGAGATGATCCATGCAGCCCGTAACCGAGTCTCTGCATCGTTCGTACTCGGCGATGCGACAGCACTCCCAATCGCAACCGCATCCGTCGATACCGTCGTCTTCATCTCAACACTCGAATTCATTCCCGATATCGATGCAGTACTAGCGGAAGCGACTCGCGTGCTTGATAGCGATGGAACTCTCGTTGCACTCGTATTGAACACGCGCTCTGAGTACGTTCAGTCGAACCTTCAGCGAGAAGGATCGTACTTCCAGCGGATGGCCCACCGGGATTCTGAGGCATTGGCGGAAAAGATATTAGAATACGTTGGAGGCGAGCAAGAGTTTTTCTTGGGGATCTCCGACGAGACCGTTTTCGAGAGTTCTGATCCAACGGCAGCAGCGATCTCTGCGGTTGTGGGGACTCCACTTGACTGACCAGACAATCCTTGCACGTATTCGGTGAACACGGACTGCTACAAGCAAGAATCTGAGTAATAACAACAGTAGTATAGCACACCATCCGAAAGGATCTCGTAATGGATTCGAGAGACTGGCTCCAACGACATCAGGTCACTATCTACGCTGCCAGCGTGGTTCTCGCCGTTAGTTTTGGAGTCGGGCTCCCATCGACCGCTCCACTGTTCGAACAGGTGATTACACCTGTACTGGCGGTCCTCCTGTACGTTACATTTCTCGAAATCCCCTTCACGAGGTTTCGTCGTGCGTTCACCAACGTTCGATTCATCGCTGCAGCCCTCGGGATAAATTTCCTTCTCGTCCCAGTCGTCGTCTATGCACTCACTCGGCTCCTACCACCGGAGCCTGTACTCCTCATTGGGGTGTTCATGGTGCTTTTGACCCCCTGTATCGACTACGTCATCGCCTTCACTGAACTCGCGGATGGTGACGCTGAACAAGTCACCGCTGCGACGCCAGCTCTTCTGGTTGTTCAGTTCCTCTTGCTTCCTGTGTACCTATGGTTGTTCATAGGCGAACAGATCGCGGGCATCATTGAGGCAGGACCATTCGTTGATGCGTTTCTGCTGCTCATTGCCCTCCCGCTAACGCTGGCGTGGCTAACCGAAGTATGGGCGGACCATTCTGAAACAGGCAGACAGTGGCAAGAAACGATGGGTTGGCTCCCCGTTCCGATGATGGGTGTGACTCTGTTGGTCGTCATCGCTTCCCAACTCCCCCGAGTCGGAGAGTCGATAGGGAAGATTGCCGTGGTTGTTCCCATCTACGTCGCGTTCCTCGTTGTAATGCCACTCTTGGGAACTCTCGCCGTGAGGGTGTTCCGGATGCCCACGGGTGAGGCTCGTGCGCTTTTGTTCACGTCGGTAACACGGAACTCGTTGGTCGTCCTCCCACTGGCGCTCGCACTGCCCGCGGGCTACGATCTTGTGCCAGCAGTTGTTGTCACTCAGACACTGGTCGAGCTCATGGGGATGGTTGTGCTCACTCGGATCGTGCCTGCGTGGCTCGTTCCAACAGCTCCTGAGCCACTCACTATTCCTGGATTTATCAGGAGTGATTGACCGCTGTTGGAGTGTATAGATACTTACCTCGGGTTGACACACTTGTCTGAACACCTGATTTTCCACCGACTCACCGCTTTGGAGTGGCGACAGCCTGTAGTACACCCAAATCAAAGCAATTTCACAGGCCCGACTCTGTTTCTGTATAGCAACATATAATATAAACAGATGTTGGTCCCAAACTCCCAGAAATTACTAATTGGCGTTGTGTATNCCACTCCCGCATCAGCCAAAGTGTTAACTCAATGGGAGAAAGTCGTAGACCAGTGAAAATCTCATATTCAGAATCACACCAACACGGAGCGAGAGGGTTACTCCCCGGTGAGCTGGCGTGAATCAACAGTCTGACTCCGGGGGTTTAGAGGTCGAAGAAGAGGCTTCAGATGAGGGACCGAGAGAAAAGCGCTACAAGTGGTCCCAGATGAGCCTCGACGAACTCGTCGACGTCTACTGGCAAGACATCGCAACGATGCGATATCGCGACGGTTTTGACGAGGATCAGGACGTCCCAACATACGAGTGGCTCACCGAGCACGGATACAGTGGTATCGCGTACGCGCTACGCGAGCATCACGACTTGACGCCGAAGCAGTTCTTCGTCGACGTCGTCGGCCTCGAAGACGAAGAGTCAGAGGAGTGGGAGTGGAACGTCGACCACGAGGATACTGTCAACGCACTAGAAGTGTACCTCAACTCGATACAAACCCGTGGTGGACGGGCAGAGAGTACCGTCGAAACCCACCGGACGAGATTGGCAAAGTGGGTTCGAACGTATCGAGAGTTGCATGGGACGGATGCGTTGCTCGAACCACTTTCTGAGTTGGACCAGCAACCACGAGAGATAGAACGCTGTCTCGCCGTCCTCGACGTCTTCGACGAGGAACTATCGACGGATCGCTCGAAACTCGAATATCTCCACGTCGCCAGAGCGTGGTATGCGTTCGTGAAGCGCCGGAAATACGCGAAGTACAATCCACTCTCAGAGGCCGGCGAAGAGTTCGGCTGGGAGGCCAGCGAACCAGACCCACAGGCGTTGTCGGCGTCGCAGGTGCGTCGAATCTACAGTGAGGTGGACTCCCCCGAGTCAGAGTTACTGATCGTTGCGCTCGCAGGGTGGGGATTACGGCCTTCCGAGGTTTCGGCATTGCACGTAGACCAGGTGGTCTTGAATGCTGAAGACCCGTATCTGTCGTTCGGTGATGGAGAGCGGAAGAACGGTCCTGGTGAGGTGACGCTGTTGTATGGCGTGGACGTCGTCGCTGACCGGATTGATACGCTTTCTGACCGGGAGACGTGGAACGGGTATCTATTTCCCTCTCGGTCGTCGTCGACGGGGTACGTGTCAGTCAGTACGATACGTCGTCGGTTCAAACAGCTTGCTGACACTGCTGAAGTGGTTGTCGATGGGGATACGCCCACACCGAAGATGGGGCGGAGATTCTGGTACTCTGCGTATCAGGAAGCTGTTGGAGAGGTTCTAGAAGGATTGGAAGGAGTTGCAGAAGATCAGGGAAGTTCGTCGACGGAAGTTGTGCTTCGGAATTACTTGTCAAGGGAGCACGAACGGAAGGCTCGGCGAAAGAGGATGTACAAGAAACTGGAAACGGCGTTCGATCGATAAAACGCTGGTTCAGTACCTCACAAAGCATCCTCGGCTAGCTGTTTCTGAAGCCTGAGTTCTGTGGCGGAGCGGTTGCACTGCCGGTCTCAACAAGAGAACCCTGGATGAATCGCCAGAGAGATGTCGCTGTCGGCGTCGGCTGCCGCCGCCGACAGCGTCGCCACTCCCGCTGGAGGCTGTCTGGGTGGTTATCACCGGCTAAACCGGTCGTCCGGTGGGCGGTTTGCGGGGACGGCCCGACGCACCGCGAGGGCCGTCCACGCTGCCCGTCGAATCATGTTGATGAACTCCTTGAACGACCATTGCCAGAGCCAACGCTCGCCTCGGCAGGGCGTCGTCAGGTACTCCCAGTGCAGATACCGCCAGACGTTCTGTAACAGCAAACTCATTACGACGTACAACAGGACGTCCGGATTCTGTGTCGAGGTCGTCGCAATACTTCCCTCAGAGGGTCGATAGCTCGCCTCGATACCGAAGCGTTTTGAGTGGTGGTATCGAGCGTCTCGTGGTGAATCGATGAACGGCGCGTCAGCAGCGTAGCCGTGACGCGCCACCCCATGCTCACCGTACCGCCCGTTCTGATAGGTACAGTCGATGTAGACGGGAAAACTGTGCTGAATCACGCGACTCCAGCCTTCCGAGAGTTCTCGCTTGATTGATTGTCCCCAGCAGACGATCGGAATGACGTAAGCGTGGTTGTGCGCCTGAAGCAGCGTCAAACACTTGCTATCGTAGAAATCGCGGTCAAGATAGCGACCTTGACGTCGAGGTTAAGGCCGTCGAGGATACCAAGAAATTCTGCGAGGACACTGATGGCGGTGTCGCCGTCGGTAAGACGACGCACCGCCAGCGTGTAGCGTTTGTTCTTCACACGCGCGTAGAATGTGGCGTGCAACGCGATGGTTCCACGCTTTGGAGTGATAGAGACCGTCGGTGTCGTCTTCGTCTCCATAGTAGGGCCGCAGGTGGAGGTCCGAAACGGCCTCAACCTGCTGGGAAGGACGTCGAGAACGTCTTTCTGGAGGAGCGTGTTGATAACTTGTTCGAGGATTTCGAGGTCAAACTTGGTGCGGAGATGGTAGAGAATCGAGTTTTTGTGGGGTGCATCTTCGCTTCTCTCACAGAGCATTGAGACTGAGGTGCCGTCGGCGCAGGCGCCGGCGAGGACCTCGTAGATGCCTTCAGCATCGAGTTCGTCGTTTTCACCGAGGGTGAGAGCAACTTCCTCGTCAGGGTCGTTGACGAGGAAGTTAAGGAGCTGGTCCTCGTGGATTGAGCCGTCTGCATATTGTGTTTTGAACACACCTTCTGCAAGCAAACTTTCTAACTAAGCGGCTATGTGATGTACTGAGTCTTATTTCCACCAACATCTACCCCTACTTACAGCCAACACTCAATTGATTGGAAACTAACAATCTCGAGTGGTATGACATTTATAGTCAATATTCACTTGACTTGAAGGTCCAGGGGATCGACTGAAAAACGGCCTGTGAAGAGACTACCCGATGACACGGGAGTCAACTGTTGAATCCGGTGCTCGCAAACCCAAAAACGCATCATACGTAGATAGCTCTGGAATCACGTACAGTCCAATGTCCTCATCGACGGGCAACAGGCGCGTCCGTAGACGGTTCAGTTCATCTTGATTCGACGGGTATGCAGGGATACTGACCGTAATGGATTGCATTCCCCGTGCTTCATAGACCGCCTGTTTATTCACATCTGACTGGGTCGCTAGCTGAGTGATCTTTTCCACCTCTGTGCCTGACCGGGGGACCAGCACATCTATTGAGGACTGTTGGTTGATAATGTGCTTCGCACCGAGTGTCGAACACTTGGCTTCATCGACAAGCGATGGGAGTGACGTTGTGGTCGTCCCCGATGAGGTGTGATAGGCGGAATAGTACCTGTCCACCACATCGCTTATCATCGCCGTTTCGGCGACGTGTATTCCCTCTCGATATTCGTCAAGTGCTGTCTCTGTGCCAGCGAGCGGGTCACCGAACGCGAGGGTCGAGTAGATTACCTCCGACGGTGGTTGGCCATCCTTGGCTGATTCGAGTTTCCAGATGCACACGTCTCGACGCTCAGCCCCAAAGGAGCGATTACACCGACCCGCAGCCTGTACAATCGACGGGACTGGCGCGAAGTCCCTGTACAGTCGGTCGAAACTGACGTCGACTCCGGCCTCAATCAGTTGCGTCGAGACGAACAGTAACGGAGCGTTCATCTTACACAATCGCTTGGCCACGCTGATGAGTTGGAGACGGTCAAACGGTCTGTGTCGAGTGGTGAGATGAGCCACTAACGGTCGGTCGGTGTCAAGTGAGGCAACGAACCCATCTACATCGAACTCGGATTCGTCGTGCTCTACGACCCACTCGGCGAAATGCTCGTTGAGCGTCTCCGCGCTGACGTACTCGCTCGCGTGTGTTGCGAGCGCCCGCGAGCTACTGACTGTGTTACAGATAGCGAGTGTTGGTGACTCAATCCCCTCCATCACCGTCGCTGCGGCGTTCTCCGGCGAGAGCGGAGAATCAGTAGTTGTGGAATCTGCCGAGGGATGAATAGTATACCGGACCCGTGGATGCGAGTCGATGAACGACATGGGCGATGACGTGGAGAACGCCGAATCGTCGGCCTCCACAAGTGTGAACGGGTCGAGCGTATGCTCGAACAGTTCAAACAGTTTCGGTTGCGTCGCGGTCATCGAGATGACGTGGACATTGTAGCGGTCGGTGAGTACTCGACAGAGCCGACTGACGAGATTCATCCACTCGGGAGGGAGTGCTTGTGGCTCGTCGAGGATGACCACCGCGTTTCGCAACGAGGGAAGTTTGAGTCCCTGTGACTTCCGCGGCCCAGCGAGACTCTCGAAGAGTTGGACGAACGTGGTCAGCGTGAATTGCTGTCGCCACGAATCCCGAATGAGCATCCGGTCGCGCTCGGCGAGTGCGTCCGTCTCAAACGATTCCTCGTCGGGCGACACATCTGCGAGGTAGTGATGCACTGCGAGGTCCAGTGCCCCGGCGTCGGGGAACACTGACGCAAGTTCATCGGCCGTCTGGTCGATAATCGAAGTGAAGGGGAGAGCATACACAACACGGGACGGTTGCCCTGTGCGAGTTGCCTTCCGGTCGGCCAACGTCAGACCGACCTGTGTACTCGTGAGTGTTTTCCCGAAGCCCGTCGGAAGTGTGATGTTCGCCACTTGTGTTTTGGCGTCAAGGAATGACCCGACTCTCCTGAGGGCAATCTCCCGCGCCGTATCACGTATCTCGTTTAGCTCGGCCTCACGAGCGTCTGTTGCGGCGTCGAAGCCCCTAATGTGCCTCTGGACGGCGTCCGGATTGAGGGTCCCACAGGACAGGTCTTCCAAGTCGATGTGCGCCGCCGACGTTGTGTCGGCGAGCGTCAGCGTCGTCCATGTGTCGACGAGGTGAGCGTAGAAGTCACCCTCGTTGTCGTTCACATAGGAAACGACGTGTGACGCATGTTTCGCGAGTTTCGGTAACTCTTCTCGCGCGTTGATTTGCTCCTTGCACTCCGCCCATGAACCCTCACCGGCCGTCGCTCTATTGATGAGTGATTCTGCGACCGCACGAGCGTCTGGGTTCGAGTCGATGTTATCGAGTTTCCGGTCGATGGCGTCGTAGGTCTCGGCGTTGCCACCATGGGGGTCACCGAACTGTTGGGCGAACCCACCAGCCCCACCCTGCATATCGGGAAGCGCACCGTGGTGTTTCAGGACAGCGACCGTCCCCGCCAGCTGGTCGTCAAGGTCAGCATCAAGAGCCGACAGTGCGTAGTTCACGACCGCGCCTCCGATGTGGGAGTGATGCGTTTTGTTCCCGGGAGGAATCTCGTCGCGGATGTACTGCTGGAACCACGTCGTCAGCTTACCGATGTCGTGCAGTCCGGCAATAGCCACGACAAGCGAGTCGTCGAGCGTACCTAAATCCCTCATTCGTCGCTCTACATCTCGAAGATGGGTCTGAAGTGGTGTCGCCGGGCGGAGTCTCCCGTCCGAGAGTTCCTCCGGCGGATGCGACCACAGAGCCGGGTTGATGCCGACCTCACCCATCAGTAGAACGCCACCGTTCGGCCCCCTACGTCGAACCCGCACGCCTCGGTCGCGACCAGTTGCTCGTCGGTGCTGAAGCCGACCGAGACCGTACCGTTCAGGCGGCGTCCGTTCGCCGTACGGGTCATATTGTAGGGATGCTTCTCGACGGTGAAGGGCCCCGACGCAACAGGGTTGACCACGGACAGCGGGAGCGCGGACTCGACTTCTGGCGCGTCGTCGGTGACTGGGTCAATGGGCAACTCTCCGTTATACTCCACACTCGCGAGGCACTCCGCCGTGCCGAGATACGGTGTAAAGACGCTTGTCCCGTTCGAGAGATGTTCAACGAGTTCCTCACGGAAGGAAGAGGCCCGGTCATCGGTGCGGTCGAAGACAACGTCGATGGTGTACGTCGGTCGGCGCACCATGTGGATAACCGGCCGCTGGCGACTCCCGTAAATGGCGTTTGCATTCGGGAGGCCGCCGACGGCCTCCGTGAGTGCCTTCGCCGCCGGGTCATCCGTTCCCGAGAGGGTGAGTTCCTTCTCGTCGCTACTATTCCGCGTCCCGAGATACAGTCGGGACATCGTGTGTGTCCCTTCGTACTCGTCGAGAGTCACCGACACACGCGTTCTGTCGGGGTGAAACACGTCGTAGTACGTGTCTCGACCGCGACCGACGATAGCCGCGAGGAACCCCGCAACTGTCGTTCGCGGGAACATCGTGTAGGTCCGATAGAGCGTCCCCTCGATGTTCCGAAAGTGTGCCCACCGTCCCGAGACGGTCAACGACACCGCTTCGTCGTCGGGGAGCTCACGCGCGGGTAAATCGGTCATGTGATGTGGCCTCGCATAGTGGTCTGGTTCAGTTGTTCAACTCCCGCTCCTCGTATGGGTCCACAACGCGCACACGGTTGTCGCCGAGTTCAGCCTGGAGGCGGTCAGTCAGCGACCCGCCTCCCTCGTAGGTGAGGTACGGACTCTCAACGAGATAGACCGCCTCGATGTGCGATTCGTGAGCAGCGAGTTGCTCGACAAGTCCATCGACGTTGAGCGTTGCATCGGTGATGTCACTGAATGTCGGGTAGGCGTCCTCATCAGCGAGTTCGACACCGAGGTCGAGGTCACCGAGGTGGAACGAGTCAGTACTGTACTCTACGCGCAGGTACAGTCGGGGCTCCTGTCCCACCTTACTCCGGGTGAGCGTCTGGTTCTTCCACGCCCGCCAGACGACCGAGTCTAGGCGCTTGACGTCGCGCTCGCTCAACCCCGTATTCTTGGCTGCGTTCTCGTTGACAACGGCGGTGAACGAGTACACCCCGAAGCGCACGCGGTGGTCATCAGCAAACGTCCCTTGCTCGTTCTCCGTTGAGGAGGAGAGCGTGACTGCCAACTGGTTGGACTCGTCGTTGAGTGCGACCGGGTGGAGCGACTCCCCGTGACCGAACTGGATTGGGCCGATGTACTGGCGCGGGAGACTGGCGCGAATCGCATCGACGGCATCGGACTCCTCATCGGTGAGTTCGGCGTCGTCGTCATTCGCATCCCCTTTGATAGTGACCGTCGCTCCAAAGAGGCGCGTGTCCGTCGACCGTTCGAGGAATCGCTTGGCGATGGTTTCGCTGTCGGCATCAGCAATCTTCTCGGGGTCCATGTCCATGAGCCGAAGGTAGAGTTCCTCACGTGTTGAAACACCCTCGGGGATGAATCGGGGGCTTTCCAGCAGGACGCCAAAACCGTCTTCGGTGAGTTGGTCTCGGACGTACCGCTTGAACCGCGAGTCAGTGACGATACCGATGTCGTTGTCGTCTCGCCGGGGGCGGTCGTCACGGCGTGGGTCGCCGTTCGGGTTCGCATTACGGGCGTCCGTCAACATGAAAATTTCCGAGCGGTTGGAGATGGGTGCGTCGTCAGTGGATGTGTTGCTCATTGTGTTGTAGTGTGTGGTGTGTTAGTCGTCGCCCTGTTCTCTCGCCGCCTCGGAGTCGTCGTCCACGAACGTGTCGGAGGCACCGTAGGTCATCCCAAGCGCGTAATGGTACCGTAGGTCCGAACGGTCGATTCCCCAATCGGTGGGTGCGGACTGTTGGCCGGCGTCCATCAGACGCTCGGGGTATCGACTGTTCATGATACCTTTCCCGTCGCTCTCAGTCTCCGAGTAGACGTTATTGAGTTCCATGACGTCCGCCGCCACGTCGGCGAAACTCCGTTCAGTGAGCGAGGCGACCGGATGCCGACGCATCAGTGTGTTCGATGTACCGTTGCTTCGTTGGAATGCCGACAGGCGACCAACGAGGCCACCCAGGAGGAACGCCGACTGGCGCTCTTCGTCATCCCTTATGGCGGGGTGCGATTCGATGAACGAGTTGAGTCGAGTCTCTCTGTCTGTCATGGTGTAGTCGTAGTCGTGGTTGCGTGGGGCGTACCCGTCGAGGCCGTCGACGGCGGCGACCGCACACGCCTGCAAGTACTGTGTCGCGGCGATTCGGGGAGTGGCGTCCCATCCCTCCTCGAACGCCGTTCGTTGGTAGTCGATGCACTTCTGCGCGAATTGGTCGAACAGTTCGGTCGCACCGATGTCGTCCCCCTCGAACAGTCGGAATGAGAAGTCGAGGTGTGGGAAGTACGTCATCGAGGCGGCATCCGTTCCGGCATCCTTGTCAGGGCGGGTGACTGTCGGTGCGAAGTACCGCTGACGGGCGAGAACGGACAGAACCAAGGGGCCGGTCGTAGCGTAGACCCACCCGGGTTTGTTATCGTCCGCTTCCCAGAACTGTCGATAACGGGCGAAGGGTCCCTGTTCGTCTGCGAACACCCACCCGGCAACCTCTTTCACATGTGCCTCGGACAGTTCTCGCCCGCGCGTCTTGACGATGCGCGGTGCCTCGAACTGTGGGAGGCGGACGGAACTCTGTTCGAAGGTGAGCAGATAGGCATACAGCGACAGATCCTCTTTGTCGGTTACATGAGGGACGAGGTCTACCTCTGTCAGGTCGTCACTGTCGCGGACAGCGTCTAACACAACGTACAAATCTCGAACAGCGTCGACGTCCAACGAGTGGGGATACGGCAACAGATAGAGGTGCTGACCAAGTCCCAACTCGGTTCTGAACTGGTCAAGGATGCCCTGTGCTCCGGAGAGCGAATTGGCCGCATCTCGCGAGAGTGGGCGCGTCCGATGTGCCGACCCTGGGTCCATGTCGTCGAAGAGACCCCACTGCTTGCCGGCCGATGTTGCCATCGGTGTTCCAGAACCACCGTAGACTTCCTGCTCTTCATCAAGGACGAGACAAACTCCCTCACCGTAGGCGTCCATCCCCTTCGTCGCCGACTTGCCTTCTTTGAGTTTTACCGAGCGGTTCCGCGCCATCGCCTCGTTCATCGCTGGTACTTCACCTGGATAGCGGAACGTGTCGTCGCCCCCAGTCCGGATTGCAAGGGTAACGAACATCCCCGCATCGCCGATGATACCGTTACCGGCCTTCGATATCTCTTCATCGGTGGGTTCCTCACCCTCTATCGAGTCTTCGTCAAGTCCGAACAATTCCCATGTGGCCTCGCGGAGTGCCTCGGCCGCCACCTCATCGTCACCGAGGTCACCGAGAGGTCCGAGTACCCCTGCGTACACATCCTCCTCACGCGCTGCAACCGTGCCGTCTTTGTCCGTCCACTTGACCAGCTGGTCGACCAGTGCATCAGTAATCTTCAGCGCGCTCCCTGACTTCTGGAACGTGGCTGAATAGACTGTTGTATGACTTGTTTTTTGGAACGTCGAGTAGCCGAGGCGATACACGTCGTCTGCAGAAAATCGTTCGGCCACGACTGGTTCATCGTCTAACCGGGCCTCGCCGTTTTCGATGACGATGCGAGCAGCGAGCACGTTCGGATTCCCGGCGTGGTCGCCGTCGGCGTCACTCTGCGTGAACACTTCCGTCTTCGCACCGGGTGTCATGTACGGGACGTACGAACGGTCAATCCCCTCAACAGTAGCGGTGCGCGCCAACGTATCGAGCGTCGTGTAGAGGTACGCAATGTCGAACAGTGAGGCCGGTGGCCTGTTGGGCAGTGCAGCCTCAATATCCTCGTCGGAGACGGATGCGAGGTCGGTTTGTGCTTGCCCAATTTCATCAAGCGAGAGGTTCATACTGCTGACCCCTCGCGTTCGATGATGTTGAGGAAGCCAAGTCCGTACCCGTTACGTCCGCCGAGTCCGGTATCAAGTGCGAGGTTCAGGTGTCGCCGGTGGTTGTCGTCGCGCACCTCGTAACTGAACTCCCACTTACTCAGGACGACCGTGAGCGTCGTCCCCGTCGTCACCGTCAACGGGATGGAGAACGTCTTTGTGCAGTTCCATTCGTCGAACAGTGGCGCGGCCACCTCGGCTGGCCCCGGCAGGTAGTCTGGGTGGAACTGATCGTGATCAAGTTGGAGTTGATCCTCGACGTATTTCTGGAACGGCTCTGGTGAGTACTCCGGTCGCCAGTATGTCTCATACTCACCTGTTTCCTCATCTTCGTACTGTGGGGGAAGAACAGCGTAGACGCCGGTTTCTGTTCGCATCTTTCCCGTCGATCCTGGTTCACCGACATCGGGATACAGGTCCTGCATCCCAGTGACTCGATACGGGGTTTCCCCCACATTGAGTTCGTTTGCGTCCAACCACTCTGCAGCGATTGTCGCTAATAGGTCGTCGCGAGGCGAAGAAACCAAAATGTGGCGCTCGTCGCCAGCATTCATCTCCCCCCAGGGGAATGGATTCGAGTAACACAGTCCCGTCCGATCTTCACTATCGTGAAGTGCGATGTGAGAACTGCCCTCAAGTGCGTTCCATATCGCCCCTCGGAGCTTATGGTGATACGCCGTGTCGTAGGCAGCATCTGCTCGTGGCTCAACGTCAAATAGGACCCTCATGTCATTTTGCTACCTCCTTTGCCATGCGCTCCCATCAACGAAGTTAGTAACTATAACTCTAGGGGTATGTTCATACGTAATACATGATGGTGTGAACTGTGACAACAACTATGCACAAGCACACGAACCTATCAATAGCCCCTGGCTGCTCACAGTTTCAGGCGCACCCCATCGGATTGAAATGTTGACGGGAGTGCCCAGGGGAGATCTTACGATGATGAGCCGTAGGCAGAGCAGCCAATTTCTAATCCCAATCCTCAATACCTAACAATTCTGTTCGTCGGTGTCGACCGTAACCTTACATTTATACAACATTATCTCAATCATGGATTGTGTGTAGTTACCATGACACAAAACAATAGAGACGGAGACATACATGATGCCGCTGAGCGGGTGACTGGGGTGATGATGCAGTACTACGAGATGTGCACCCGAGAACTCTGGTTCGTTGCCCACGATATTGATATTGACCGTGGAAATCGGCATGTCATGCGAGGGACGCGTGTCGATAAAACATCCTATGCAGAGAATAGCGAATCCATTCTAATTGATGGGACTATCGCGCCGGACCTGCTCGATGATGGCCGTATCGTAGAGGTGAAACCATCTTCGGACTCGTCAGGTGGGCGGCTTCAACTGTTGTACTACCTCTGGTACTTCAAACACAAGCTTGGGATTGAAACGACAGGAGTTCTGGCTGCCCCACGCGAGCGCACCCGGGAGACTGTCGAACTCACCCCTGATGCTGAGAAGCAAGTGGAAACAGCACTCCATGGCATCCGGGAGATTATCACCCAAGACTCCCCTCCAGCGTTCGAAGAGAAGCCGTACTGTGGGTCGTGCGCATACCGTGACTTTTGCCAGATTTGACCATGGACGAGAACTACCACCTATTCAGCGACGGCACACTCTCTCGTGAACAGAACACTCTCCGATTCGATACAGAGGACAATTCAACCTATCTGCCGGTTGAGACTGTCGACGCACTCTATTGCTACGGTCAAGTCCGGTACAACACGCGGCTATTGGGACTTCTGAACGACCATGACGTGGAACTCCATGTCTTCGGATGGAACGAGCAGTATGTCGGTTCACACATCCCCCGACGGTCACACATCTCCGGCCAGACCATTGTGAAGCAGGTGGAGACATACCTTGATGAAGACCGTCGATTGTCTGTTGCTCGTGAAATGGTTGCAGGTAGCATTCACAATATGCGGAAGAATCTCGTGTATTATCGCTCACGTCGAGACGGGGACCTCCTCGACCATGCAATCACAGAACTCGACGAGACCACAGCGAGGTTGAGCGAAGCCCAGGGCATTGATTCACTGATGGGTTTCGAGGCGACTGCACGGAAAGCGTACTATTCTACGTTTGACGATATTCTCACCGGCCTGCACTTTCGGACACGAACGTATCGCCCACCAGAATCAGACTCGAACGCGCTCATCTCCTTTACGAACTCGCTCGTGTACGCGAATGTTGTCTCCGCGATTAGACGAACAGCACTCGAACCGTCGGTCAGTTTCCTCCACGAACCAGGTGACCGTCGGTACTCCCTGTCACTGGACATTGCTGACGTGTTCAAGCCGCTCTTAGCCGACCGACTCGTATTTCGTCTCGTCAATCGGTCCCAAATCACCCCGGATGACTTCCGTGAGGACGTGAACGGACATCTTCTGACTGAACACGGACGGAAAACGGTTGTAACAGCATTTGAGGAACAGCTTGAGGAAACTATCAAACACCGATCGCTGAATCGCCATGTCAGCTACAAATACCTCCTTCAATTGGAAGCGTACAAACTCAAAAAACACGTACTGGCAGGAGAGCCATACGAATCATTCCGGCGGTGGTGGTGAGTGGTACACTTAATCGTAATATACGATGCTAAAGCAGAGCGAACCCGTCACTATCGTACGTATCTCCGACGACACCTCACTCATCTCCAACAGTCTGTCTTTGAGGGAGACGTCACAGCGGGAACTGCGGACGAGATTAGAGAAACGATGGACGGGTTAGTGTCTGAGTCGGCGTACGATGCGGCCGTTGTTTACGAAGTGTCGTCTCAATCCTACCTCAAGCGCGAAGCTTACGGTGACGATCCAGCAGATGATAAGCACATTCTGTGACTTGTTCAGTCGACCCCCCGGGGTTTGACGGTTATCGAGAGTCGACTGATGGTTGAACTCGCAGTCGGTGGATATATGGCCCATACCCTGGATATTCTGGTGGGTTCGAGACGCACCCTCGTGGGATTGAAAGTAAATGCCAACCAAAGACCAACTGGAAGAACGAATCGTTCGAGACGCACCCTCGTGGGATTGAAAGCACCTATCCAGAGAATCACGGCGTCTCTAGGTGACGAGTTCGAGACGCACCCTCGTGGGATTGAAAGGACCTCTCGACAATCCCCCCGGGAACCTACGCCTGGTTCGAGACGCACCCTCGTGGGATTGAAAGAACTGATGGAGGTAGCCCGTTGCTTGGGGCTCGACAGGTTCGAGACGCACCCTCGTGGGATTGAAAGGACCTGGGCAGGAGACTGGTCGGAGCCGATTGGCCGTTCGAGACGCACCCTCGTGGGATTGAAAGTCGCGAAGGTCTCGAAGGGCTGACTTCGGAACCGCAGTTCGAGACGCACCCTCGTGGGATTGAAAGATCGTCGACGACGGTTCGGACACAGAGACCATATCCGTTCGAGACGCACCCTCGTGGGATTGAAAGCCGATGGTCCTGCTGACCGGGAGGACGAACCGCCCGTTCGAGACGCACCCTCGTGGGATTGAAAGATAAAACTCGGTCAGACCGACTTCGACGGCAACCAAGTTCGAGACGCACCCTCGTGGGATTGAAAGGAGTGTTGGTGATGAGTAGTTCAGTATCTCTCCACCGGTTCGAGACGCACCCTCGTGGGATTGAAAGAACATCGTTGCCGGGCTCGTCCTCCTCGGACTCGCAGTTCGAGACGCACCCTCGTGGGATTGAAAGCACCCGAACAGAGGGGGGTCTGCGCGTGAGCCTCGCGTTCGAGACGCACCCTCGTGGGATTGAAAGCTAGCGCGATGTGAGTCAGCCCCCGCCCGCCCCGTGTTCGAGACGCACCCTCGTGGGATTGAAAGTTGTCCACAGTATTACTGGCATCGTCCTCGGTCCAGTTCGAGACGCACCCTCGTGGGATTGAAAGCGATAATCCCCGCCATCGTCGCGATAAGAATTAACAGTTCGAGACGCACCCTCGTGGGATTGAAAGAACGGTTCGGCCCTTCGGAGGTATCCTAACAATGGGAGTTCGAGACGCACCCTCGTGGGATTGAAAGCGGAGTTAAACATCACGGCGGATAGGTTCAATTTCGGTTCGAGACGCACCCTCGTGGGATTGAAAGTGCCCTCCGACTTTTTTTCATACCAATCTCAGACAGGTTCGAGACGCACCCTCGTGGGATTGAAAGCACGGTACTGGTCGAAGATAGTACGCTAATAACGCTGTTCGAGACGCACCCTCGTGGGATTGAAAGTTGCTGCCGGTGGGAATCGGTGCTGTCAATGGGGACCGTTCGAGACGCACCCTCGTGGGATTGAAAGATTCTGCCGCAGACTACTTGAAATGGTGAATGACAGTTCGAGACGCACCCTCGTGGGATTGAAAGCCAACCATCCACGTGGTAGCCGAAGTCGCGTACAACGTTCGAGACGCACCCTCGTGGGATTGAAAGATGATTCACCTTCGATGTATCTGCAAAGCTGAATCGCGTTCGAGACGCACCCTCGTGGGATTGAAAGGGTCGGCGAATCGAACCGACCATAGAACGGGTGGGAGTTCGAGACGCACCCTCGTGGGATTGAAAGTGCCCGTGGTGTCGTTCAGCTTGTCGTCGCTCTCACGGTTCGAGACGCACCCTCGTGGGATTGAAAGAAAACTACCCCTCACCCGATACGTGTTGCCCCGAGAAGTTCGAGACGCACCCTCGTGGGATTGAAAGAACGACCCGTCGTCTGTCGACGTTCTCGAGTCGTTCGTTCGAGACGCACCCTCGTGGGATTGAAAGCCACGACAGAGTTGGTTCTACGATTTTCTGAGGCTGTTCGAGACGCACCCTCGTGGGATTGAAAGTACCGGATGATGATGGCTCGTCACGAGACATCGCGCTCGTTCGAGACGCACCCTCGTGGGATTGAAAGGACTGCGTCCTCGTTGTCGGCGTTGATGTCGTACTCGTTCGAGACGCACCCTCGTGGGATTGAAAGTTCGAGAGCCCCGAGTCGGGAGTCGTGACATCGACCGTTCGAGACGCACCCTCGTGGGATTGAAANGACGCACCCTCGTGGGATTGAAAGTTCGAGAGCCCCGAGTCGGGAGTCGTGACATCGACCGTTCGAGACGCACCCTCGTGGGATTGAAAGCTCGATGCCGGGAGACCGCTCGCGAGTTAGAGGGGTTCGAGACGCACCCTCGTGGGATTGAAAGCCCCCGTTAGCAACCGCGAAATCAAGCAGTTGACTTAGTTCGAGACGCACCCTCGTGGGATTGAAAGGAGGAGTTCGCCGACAACGTCGCCGCCAAAGAGGGGTTCGAGACGCACCCTCGTGGGATTGAAAGTGGTCGGCCGCTGTCTCGGAGCCGTCGCTGACGAGGTTCGAGACGCACCCTCGTGGGATTGAAAGTGACAGAGTAGAAAGTATTAGAAAATGTCAGGGACTGTTCGAGACGCACCCTCGTGGGATTGAAAGAAGGCGTACGCCGCCGCGAACGACTACGACATCTCGTTCGAGACGCACCCTCGTGGGATTGAAAGAAGACGGCGCGCCAGCACCTGAACCAGCTCGTCCTCCAGTTCGAGACGCACCCTCGTGGGATTGAAAGGACGCGGCCGGTGCCCCGACGACCGAGTCGGAACTCGTTCGAGACGCACCCTCGTGGGATTGAAAGCATTCACGGCGGAAGGCGATGAGACCGCCCCAACGGTTCGAGACGCACCCTCGTGGGATTGAAAGCCCGAGTGAGTGTAGCGGACCATCTCGACGACGTGTTCGAGACGCACCCTCGTGGGATTGAAAGCTCACAAGTCGATCAACATCGTCATCGGGACGCGTGTTCGAGACGCACCCTCGTGGGATTGAAAGTGAAACGTCGCCCGCGGTGAGCGCCGAGAGGATATCCAGTTCGAGACGCACCCTCGTGGGATTGAAAGTCAATCCCCCACCGGTTCCCGTAGTTGCGAACCATCGTTCGAGACGCACCCTCGTGGGATTGAAAGACAGACGACCACGGGCGTGGGATTCGATGGCGAGAGTTCGAGACGCACCCTCGTGGGATTGAAAGCTAATCTCGTCGAGGGCGTCCTGAAACGCTTGGCTGTTCGAGACGCACCCTCGTGGGATTGAAAGTTCGAGAGCCCCGAGTCGGGAGTCGTGACATCGACCGTTCGAGACGCACCCTCGTGGGANGACGCACCCTCGTGGGATTGAAAGTTCGAGAGCCCCGAGTCGGGAGTCGTGACATCGACCGTTCGAGACGCACCCTCGTGGGATTGAAAGGACCTCCCGGCAGACATCGACCTCGGCGGGGCGACCGTTCGAGACGCACCCTCGTGGGATTGAAAGTTAGTCATGCTTCGGTCTCCACGAAGCCCGGTCGGGGTTCGAGACGCACCCTCGTGGGATTGAAAGATCCGACACCATACGACGTTTTCACTTTCATGTCCAGTTCGAGACGCACCCTCGTGGGATTGAAAGGCAGAGTCGAGGGCACTCACTGGGCCCGTGACGGTTCGAGACGCACCCTCGTGGGATTGAAAGGAACTCGAAACAGGTGACATCGTCCGCGAGGGCGCGTTCGAGACGCACCCTCGTGGGATTGAAAGCCCCGTTCGTAGACCTTCTGACAAACGTCGTCGAACGTTCGAGACGCACCCTCGTGGGATTGAAAGCACACATTTCACACATCGTGACTTACCAATGACTTGCGTTCGAGACGCACCCTCGTGGGATTGAAAGTTGCACCGTTTGGCCGACGATGCCCGGCGTGTCCGGTGTTCGAGACGCACCCTCGTGGGATTGAAAGGCGCTCGCCTCGACAAGCAGTACCGTGAGCAGCAGGGTTCGAGACGCACCCTCGTGGGATTGAAAGTTCCTGTTTCTCAGGACCGCGCAGTATCTGGCAGTCGTTCGAGACGCACCCTCGTGGGATTGAAAGACCTCGCCGCTGTCGTCGAGCGGGCCAACCGGTCGTTCGAGACGCACCCTCGTGGGATTGAAAGGACTACGGCGGCGGCCAGCACGCCATCACGCTCAAGTTCGAGACGCACCCTCGTGGGATTGAAAGCTCTCACGGAGGTTGGCCTATGAGTTTCTTTGAAAGCGTTCGAGACGCACCCTCGTGGGATTGAAAGTACCGATCACACACTGTATGGCTGGTGGACGTTTGTTCGAGACGCACCCTCGTGGGATTGAAAGATTTCGACGCCTCCGGCGTGTCTACGAGGACCGTCGTTCGAGACGCACCCTCGTGGGATTGAAAGACCTATCGGCGGCGGCTCTGCGTCGTCGCTGGATGTTCGAGACGCA
This sequence comes from Haloferax prahovense DSM 18310, assembly GCF_000336815.1. Lineage (GTDB taxonomy): Archaea > Halobacteriota > Halobacteria > Halobacteriales > Haloferacaceae > Haloferax > Haloferax prahovense. Next base: position 44,324 of record NZ_AOLG01000031.1, on the reverse strand, counting down.
CCCTCGTGGGATTGAAAGATACGAGAACCCGAGACGAGACGCGAAGTTGCCGTGTTCGAGACGCACCCTCGTGGGATTGAAAGGCGGGTATGCAAGTGGCCTAAGCGAGGCGCAAGCCGGTTCGAGACGCACCCTCGTGGGATTGAAAGGCCAAAGCGACTCGATCGCGAGCTACATCGCCTACCCGTTCGAGACGCACCCTCGTGGGATTGAAAGGAAGAAGTCGCCGAGTACCGCGGCATCACCGACACCGTTCGAGACGCACCCTCGTGGGATTGAAAGGACGAACACGGCCTATCCCCGTTCTTCGCCGCCGAGTTCGAGACGCACCCTCGTGGGATTGAAAGTACGAAGGGGCGTACACACTCTCAGCCGTAGTGAAGGTTCGAGACGCACTTCCAGCCGGACCGTAGACGGGTTGAAGCGAATGAGTGAAAACGACACGGTTCAAGTGAGAGAGCTTCCAGCAGGACCGTAGACGGGTCGAAGCTGGGTTCTTGTCAAAGGCCGTGGTCTTGCCCAACCATCTTGCTTCGTACTTGGCCTTCGCCTTGTCGTCGCTATTACCAACTACGAACGAGGAGACTAGGAAGTACGATCACCACAGTGTGAGCAGAGTGGGTTGCACGTTCATTGCGATGACTGCGACTCAGCCGGGAAGTACGATCACCACAGTGTGAGCAGAGTTCTATGACACCTCTAATTCAACCCATGAATCACCAACAACTGCTGGTGCTTCCGAGAATTACCCACAGTCGAAGTAGGACGAGATCACCGGCCTGAAAGATACCCCCTTTGCCTGTAGAATAGCCTCGGGTTGATCGTCAAAAACCACACCCTCACATTTCCACCTAAGCGAGGCTATCAAGGCAATCTACTCGTTTGTACTGTAAACGTGAGGTTTCAATCAGCCTTCCCAGAATGCACGCTGCCTGGCTTCAATCTCGACAAGAGCCATTGAGAGGACATCGCGCCAATCGCTGGGATGCGGTGAATCATCTCCAGGTGTCGGTGCATCTGGACCGGGATGGATGTGGTCGCGAGCGTTGTGCTCCGACGGGTGCCGGTCCCATCGATGATCGAACGTCCCCTCAACGTGATCCTCGTGGTAATGGAGCGAGAAGTCGCCGTTCTCGAACCAGACAATCTCTACTCGAGCATTTTGAACACTCGGGGGGTAAAACCGCGTATCGTACACACAGACCAGCCGCTCAGGGGCGAATTCAGGTCGGTCGACTATCTGCGTGAACCGCTCGTCGGTAGCAAATCTATCTCGAATGACGTCCAAGCGGTCGAAATCAACTGGGGCACCTGAAACTGAATGGGACCCACTACTCTCATCCCACCCTGTCATACCGCCGTTCGCTGATCAGCAGCGTCACCCGACTCGGTTGCTAATGCCCGCTCAAGCAGATCAACCCGGTGGCGAGCGGTCTTCCACGCAGAAACGGCCTCCCAAACATCCTCTATCGATTGATCAGTAGTTGATGCGTGCTTTGAGAGAGAGACCGCTTCCGGCGACGCGACATCGAACTCCTCGGCCAACTCCTCTGCCCGTGCTGCTTCGTCTTTCAAGAAGTCAAGGAGCTCCGCCGTTGAGTATTCATCTTGGAGCGCTTGGACCCGTCGCCAGTTCAAGTATGATTGGTTGCGTACATACGTGGCCGGCGACTCGGTAACCTGCTTCACGATACCCATCTGTTCGAACCACTCAAGGTACTCTCTCGCGGCGTCGACGCCGTGGCCTGCGAGGTCAGCAACTTCGCTGGCGGTCGCTGGTTTGCTGAGCCCAAGCACAGCGTCAAAGAAGTCGTCTCGCGTCCGCTCTCCACGGACAAGTTCCTCTGGCGAGGTCAGGACGTCGAAATCTGGCGCTTTAGTTCGCTCCTCGGCATTGGCCTGTAGTTCAGAGCGCGGTTCTTCCATACTCACACCACGTGATTAACAGGAATAAAGCTTGCTAGCACGGATTATTCCGTCTACATGATTCGAGAGGCTGTATTAACCAACAGGCCGGCTAGATACGCCCAGTTGTTGGTTAACATAGTTGTCGATGTCTCATATCTGGTGTAGTGCTTTATTACAAGTACATCGAAAATGAGACATCTGGACGTTGAGATTGAGTAGCGTTAGTTCGCCACCCAAGACAGGATCTCGCCGCAGGAAGTAGGTTTGGGCAACGAACCATTTGGCACACTCAACCCGACGACTGACGTGTTCATCGAGGTCGAGATTGAAGACCCTCCCCCCCCGTCATCGATGTGTAAAACCGTGAGATGGGAGTGGGGGGAAGAGACGTAATGAGGGTAAACCGAACGTAACAGCCGTATATCCGCACGAGAGGCTGTAACGGTCCAGAAATAACCTCTCTAGAACTTATGACTATTGTCTGACGAAGTTTTATGTATCTACCGAGTTAATCAAACCCGTAGTGGAGCTGAACTAAATGTTGAATAAGAGACACTCTATCTGGCCAAACAAGATCTGCTGGTTTGAATGACCGTTGTTTTGGTCCCTCTCTTCCCTGGTAACACTAGTGTTAGACGTTTTCTTCTTGATTGAGTCCGTTCGCTTTGTCGTCTCTACCCATCGTCTATCGGTGATTTACACATCGATTGCGGGGGGAGGGGGTTGCGTTATTGACTCGAGATAACTCGTCAAAGCCTTCCTCCCTCGTTTGGGCGAGCGATCTTCCTAATCAGTAGACTCTCACGAGAATGGCCTGCAGTATTGGCGACTTGAACTCCTCGTTCAGTAACACTAGACTGCCTTGATAGGTTTCGTACAACCAGTCACTCTGTCGATATCAGTTACACTTCGATGACGGGGGGAGGGGTTGGGAACTTACACATCGACGACGGGGGGTGTGTCTACACTCGTCCTCCACGAAAAGCGTCCACCTCAGCTCTAATGGAAGTCCTTCAGTTGTGCATTGACCACCGTTCGGAGGAGTTCCTCTTGCTCGGCAATACTCTCCAAACGAGTATCCTCCGTGATCCGCTTCATGATACCTGTAGGGTCACCCGTGAAGGTGAACTCCATGTACATCCCGCCACCGCGACCTCGACTCTTCCTTGACGTCGAAATCAATCCATACGTGGAAAGCTCTTTGACGTACTTGACGTACGTTTCCCGAGTCATCTGATCCGCATCGAGTTCATCCGTTACCCACTGATACACTTTGAATCCGACGGGGCTCGGAACGGAACTCCCTGAGCGCTTCGCGTAATGTGCGATGGCAGCAGTAGCATACAAGGAGATCTTTTTCTGTGTCGTGAGTCCCTCGACGAGCTTTAGTGAACGATCCTTGTCGATTTCTTCCTGTGACTCGCGGACATGGTGTTCCTCAACGCTATCGTCACTACGCTCATCGGCGAGGTCGCCAGCGCCACGGAACAGGTCGATGGCCTTCCGAGCATCGCCGTGACTTTGTGCTGCGAAAGCAGCGACGAGTGGAATCACATCATCGGAGAGCGCATCCGGTCGGAAGGCGTCGCGGCGGTTCTGGAGTATCTCGCGCAACTGGTTAGCATCGTAGTCCGGGAAGTATACGTCTCGGGGGTTGAACGAACTCTCGGCTCGGCCATCGATGTCCTCCATGAACTTCGGATCGTTCGTCAGCGCTGCGACGGATACCCGTCCCTCAATCTCGTTCGTGTTGCTGGCTCGCGAGAGCTGGTAGAGCAACTTCGAGTAGGCGGGTTCGTCGTTAGCACGGCGTCCAACTAGGAGGTCGATCTCATCGAGGATGAAGATGACCGAGTCGTAGTGGGTGTTGATAAGTTCGTAGAGACGTCGGTACTTCCGTTTAGTCGACACGCCAGTTTCGGGCACGCCCACTTCTGCGCCGACGTCTTTTGCGACTGTCTGGACGAGTTCGTAGACGGCTTGGTCGAGGGTATTGATCGGCTGGCAGTTGATATCGACAACCCCGAAGCTCTCACCCCTCGATTTGCAGAGATCGACGATCTGCTGCGTCACGGCGCCGATAATAAGTGATTTACCAGTACCGGCAGGGCCGTAGAGAAGCATATTTGGCGGCCGGTTTCCTTGGAGTGTTGGTTTCAAGAACGACACGACGGACTCGAGTTGGTCGTCGCGACCGACGATTCGCTCTTCGTCGATAATGGTGTCGGGCTCAACGAGGTCACGGTTGACGAAGACTGACCCGCCACCATCCTCGTTGAGCATATCTCGGATCGACTGTTGTGTGCTTCTCTCAGCCTCGCCTTCGGAAACTTCGGGGGGCGCGTTGTCGACAGTAGTGTCTTTCTGAGTGACCTTGGACGCGTCTTCTGTCTGTGATTGCGTTCTTTCATCTTCCAACGTAGATTGATCAGTACCACCCTGGTTGCTGCCGGCCATACTTCTGCTGTGTGTCGGAGGTGTTAAAAAGATTGACCTCCGTCGATGTATATATCTCCGCGTTGTTTGAGCTACCCCCCGAATTCGACATTCTGGATTTTATTGGGTGAGTACCGGTTACGAAGTATATTGTAGCGACCCACACCCCGTGTTCGAAGTGTAAAATCAGGCAGTTCGACTGAATTTGGATACTACTATGTTGTTGTCATTCAATTAATTTGTCAGCCACACCCCCCGTCATCGATGTGTAAACCGAACATCTCCTGCAGCCCTCGACTGGTACTCTCCTGCATATACGGCACCCCCCATCATCGATGTGTAAAAGTCGATTCCTGCGTACAGATATACAACAAAGAAAAAGGGTCACTCCGGTCGAACAACGTCATCACACGAGTAGCACTCCGCGAACACGCCGGTTGTACCATCTGCTTCTTCAAACTCAATCAGCAATTGATGCGGCGCAAGCTCGTCACCACAGTCAGGACACCGACCAAGTATCGTTGAATCAGTCGTCATGGGGGGAGTTGTGGAGACGTGTGTGACACAGATTGTCTCCAGTAGTAACCACGTGGTGTCACAGCAAAGATGTTTGGCCAAGTACCAACGTGGTGTCCACCCAAGGCCGTTTACTGAATCACGAGATACTACGTCTCAACAAGTCATCTCAGGTCGTATCCCCACTCACGGAGGACTTCTGCGATTAGCTCGGGGTTCCGCTGGGCAACAACCATCGCAGCCTCTCGGTAGTCTGATTTGTAGACCTTCTCATCCAGTAACTCTTCGAGTGTATCCTGAAGCTCGGCCTCGCCATCAATTACCTCTTCACGAAGAAAGTACGGAACCTGCTCGCGACCCTCATTTACCTTATCACGGCGGAGCTTGTACGGGAGTGAATCCATCGTCGGCCGCTGAGATTCGGATTTGTGGTCTAACTTATCTTTTGACTCCGTCTCGGTCTCTTCGGTGTCGATGGACAGGGGTTCAGTAGTGGTGTCGTCTACTGTTTCGTTGATCCCTTGTTCTTCAGGTTGCTCAACATCACCTTCAGAATCGTCGAGACCAGCATCTCGTGAGCCAGATTTGAGTCCCATCACGCAGTCACCTCGGGAGCTTCAAGCTCGGCTTGTTTCTCGAGATATCGGGCGAGTTCATCGAATTGGTCGAGTGTCTTGAGTTCGTAGTCACGCTTTCGGTCGCGATGTTCCTCCACGTATCTGTATGGGCTACACTGCTGTTTCCAGCACCCTTCCATCAGAGAGCCACGTTCCCCGATCACGACCGGGACAGGGAAGCCACTTTCACGAAGTTCTTCGAGAATCTCCCGCTGGTCACGTGTGTCTTTGTACCCGATAGGGAGGACTGACAGAACACCCACATCGACGTCGATGCTCTGTTCCAACCCGTCGACGAGGTCATCGAGTCCTTCAATCGACTCTTGGCCTTTTGCAGTCGCCTCAAACGGTATCACGACGTTTCTGACAGCAACTAGAGCGTTGTAGAGGATGGGACCTGCCTTACCAGCAGAGTCGACGATGATTACATCGTATTCATCTCGAACGTTCGCTTCACGGAGGACACGATGCAGTTGGTGGTACATACTGTAGGACTCACCGAAGTTCTCGGCCTGCTGTTTCTCGTTGAGGAGGAACTCATGGAGGTCCTCGAGCATGTTGTGCGAGGGAATTAGGTCGATCCCACTCTCGACTTCGATGGTGAGGTCGTGGAAACCACCTTTCGGACGGCCGACAAGATGTCGGACGAGGTTGTCGACTTCTGGGTCACCGCGATCGTAGTCAGGACCGAAGAAGTACGTGAGGCTCCCGTTTTGTGTATCCATATCGATTACGAGGACCTCGTGTCCTGCGCGTGCGTGACTCGCTGCGAGCGTCGCGGCAGTCGTCGTTTTGCCGACGCCGCCAGCCTCCGAGACGGGGGCATAAGTGAGCATTACGAGAGTATTCAGTAGACATGAATATAAATCTAGGTCAGACATTGTAGCGACATCACCCAGCTATATTGTATAGCTATAGTGTATGGCTATACCCATTGGTTTTGCTGACCATTGATGATCCGAACCATACTCTGTGGACTAAATCGGGAATTTCGGCCTTAAGAATACCTGACAGTAGAGATTAGCTGGTCACCTATACACCTATAGTGCCTGACTATACTCCCCATACTTCTTGACTGGGGGTTGACGAGTGGGTAGGCCAGACACCACTTTTGATATAGCTATAGCTCATGACTATACTATTTGGCTATACTGATTTCACAATCAATGCCACCCTGAATGGCGATCATAGACAAGAGCAGTTGCAGACTATAGTTGTATTTCCTACCTATACTCTTCAGTAATAGTCGCTCACTATCCTACAACACTGAGCAGTTCCATGCTCAAATGAGGATCCGGAGAAGATTATCAAGTGTGTGGTCGTGCGAGACCGGCGTCAAGAATAGGCGTACTTTCCAGCAGCACACGTCAATCGGCCAGATTAGAGGCATCAACGGAATAGCTCAGCAGTAGCATGCGAACTACAACTATACTTCATAACTATAGTATATATCTATATTTTAAAGTTATAGTAATAACTCACCTCACTGAGGAGACCTAACCAGAACCAACTCAGTTGTCGTTGACTGGGCCTTTATATTTGGATTTGATTTTGTCACCCTCTCGCCACTGCCAGTAGTAGTAGCGATTGTCGTTGATCTCTTTGATCGTAATCGTCGCCTTCGTGGGGACATCATCTGGAAGGTCGTCGGGCCGCTCTTTGAGTTCCCCTTCCGGTGTATCTTCCTCGAGACGAGCCGCGCGCTCCTTGTGTTCGGCCAACTCTTCGGCATAGCGGGCAACGTCTCGAAGACGGTTCGGTGATGATTCATTGAGGGCATTGACGACTTCGCTGGGGAGATTCGTCGGCGGCGTCGGTGGTTCGTAGGACATCGGCTGTTGACTCGTGTTAACCAACAACCGACGCTAATCAAAAATTTTGTTGGTTAAATTGATGACGCCGACTTCCTGCTTCGAGCTAGGTTACAACGTGATGCGACACATCGTCCAACATTCGGGCGCAAGCATAGACTTCCTCGTGGACAAGTAGCGCCAGTTCGTCACTCTGGGCGGACAACTTCGTCGCATGAATAGCACTCTGCGAACACGCCAGTTGAGCCATCGCTATCCTCAAACTCGATGATCGACTGGTATGCCTCAATCTCTTCGCCACAGTCAGGACATCGACCAAGTATCGTCGAATCACTCGTCATAGGGATTGTGGAGACGCATGTGATACTGTTGTAGATAGAGATGAAGCCACTTCACGAAGGAAGTAGAAAGTTGAGTAGGTTCTTCACCCTTGTGCAGCGACCTCGGTATCATCAGTCCCAACGCCAAGGTCGTACTCTACGTGGATATGGCTGTACCAGACGACCGGCCGCTTTGATCGGCCATCCTGCTCAAATTCGACAAGTCCGAGTTCTGCGAGGTCGTTGATCGCGGTCGAGACGTTCTTGATGTCACGCTCGACGAGCCGCGCGAGCTCGCGGAGACTCTTCGGTTCTTCGCGGGCAGTAGTCCGGATAAGTTCGAGATTTTTTTCGCTCAGAACACGTGCAAGTGCAGCCTCGTCTGGAAGTGAGACGCCAGTGTGGTCATCAGTCAGTTCACCAGCGTCGGCTTTCGCTGCGGCTTCGAGTGCACGGTCGAAGAACTCGTCGTTCGATTCGACGCGGACGGTGAGTGTGTTTTCGGTCATGGTTTGTGGTGGAGATGATTCCTACTGGTATTCCGGTGCGTTTCTACAGGCAGAACAGCCCAACCGTTCTGTGAAATTGAGTTCCGCTGCATCTTGAATCTCCCCGACAAGTTCGCAGGGAACTTTAGGCCAAGAAGTAGGTGTTCCCCCTGACAACGCCTATTGATGCGGATACTGTGCCGTCTCTGGCTTTCAACAGTCTCCTCGCTAGATAACTCGCCACTCTGCGGATACTCTGTCAGACACACCACTCTTGCCAGTAAAAACTAGTATCCCCCAACGACCTCAGATTCGTCGCACTTCTATTGGGAGAACGCGTCGATCGAGACCTTCCAGCGTCCAAAGAGTACTCTGGAACAACTACTCCGGCAAGTCTATTACTCTCCGTTACATTCTGTTACATATGCCCGTTGACTTCGAAAATTACCAGCCATCGGATCTTCCAGGACCGAATACGAATGGGCGGACCATTCTTCGCTTCCTCGCAGCGACTCCAGAAACAGGGTATCGAGCAGGTGAGATTGCTGAGGCGCTCGACATCCCACGAGGAAGTGTTGGGACGACGCTTAGCCGACTCCATAATCAGGGGTTTGTGCGTCATAAGGGCGAGTATTGGGCGATCAATCTCGACGCCTACGATGCACATACTGCGAGCTTGATTGGCTTGGCCGCCGTGAGCGAGCAGTTTGAGGGCGACTACTACGACGAGAATCCGGACTGGGATGCAAATCTCCCTGATCTCGATGAGTATGAAGATGCAGACACTAGTACAGAGTGAACCGCTCGGGGTCAAGTCCCGAGGGACTCGCCTTGTTTCCTCTGTAGAACAAGAATGGGGTGGTGCCGCAGCGAGCGACTGGCCTTCGGTGAGTGGCAAGTTAGTTTCGAGCTTTGGCCCTTCGCCGGAAGTCTTATCACGAATTATGGATAATTCGTAATTGAAATGGCGCAATCACCTCCCCGGTCAGGCCGCCCACCAATTCAGCAGCTTCAGACGGTGGCCGACCTCCTCGACACACCCACACTTGCTCGGCTGTATGCCCATATCTTACAACACGGACCGGTCACCGTGTCCGAGTTGGTCGGCAAACTCGATATTCCACAGGGAACTGCCTACGACTATATGCAGAACCTCGAAACAGCTGGGTTAGTAGAGAAAGTCTGTGAGCAGCGTCCGTACGAATACGATGCCGAGTCGATCGCACTTACGCTCTCGACAGACGGTGAAACCCAAACGATCACACCAGCACTTATCGCCGCTGTTGCCCGCCGCGACCAGGACGAGGACATCGACATCTACATCGAGCGACATGGTTTCGACGGCCTTGCTGTCGCCCTCGAGTACGCTTCCGAGTACGTCGACGGGACGGTCAACCATCGGATTGCGGCCCGGGAACTTGACCTTTCACCGCTTGAAGCCGAGATCATTCTCCAGGCGCTGGAACCAGTTGCCACTGAGTACGCCGATTCCGGTGCATGAAGACGGTGTATATCGCTGATACCGGTGTCTTCGTTCGGTGTGGTGGGCCAGACAAGGACAAGTTTCAACGGCTCCGTCGAGCACTCCAACAGGCTGGTGTCTCATTGCGTGTCCCCCAACGCGTCTACGAAGAACTCGGTGGCGATCCGGCAGCGGACGCGTATCCCTCGGGAAATATTCCCTATCCCGATGGATTCGAGGAGGGCTGGATCGTGGTTGCCGACGAACTTGACTACACCAACCCGCTTGTCTCGACGGTGATGGACGAAGCCCGCCGGTTTATCGCTAACGAGACTGGCCGTGACGAAGATATCACCGAGAAAGCGGACACGGCACTCGTGGGGCTTGCTGCTCAGGTACTCGATACAGAGCAGGCGGATCACGTCGTTCTCTTGACGACCGACAAACCGGCGGGTCGGGCGGCCGAAACACTCCTTCCTCAACATGGCTTCAGTGACCGTATCGAATTCCGATATATCAGCGTTGAGTATCTCGAGACGATCACGGCCAATGAATTTCGATAACACAGCAACGAGGTGAGGACCGATGAACGACGATCATCCTCCCGTTCCAAAACAACTCTCGCCGAAGCTTTGAGCATTACCCTAGAACAGGGGATGACGTCGCGGTGGTGACGACAGGAACTATTGACGCAACCCTCTCATTGGCTGGCGGTTCTCCGAGTGGGCCGCTGGTGACCATACTGATGATGACTAGACGGCAATCGTGTCCGACGACGTTTACCGAGAACTCACCTTCGAGGATCTCAACGCGTGCGTCTTCCCAGAGTACGCCTGCCAGTCAGGTTGGAACCAAGGACTCAAGCAGAATACGATACAAATCTATCTGCCTTCGAGATTCCTTTTGTGAACCTTACATCTGGTTTGGCATGCTCCCACACTTCATATCGGCCAGTAAATATATAATATTACGGAAATCTGATTGACATGTACGCACCGCAAGACAATCGGTGCGGAACGATACCGAACACATGATCTCCCGCTCAGTCACCGTCGAAGACATCGATGAGTTGTTCCTCAGGTGGAACGACCATCTCAACGCATCGGCCCTCTATCGGCAAGCCCTCCGCGACGAGATGCAACTTCGCGACGTTGAGCCGCACAAACTCCGCGCACAACTCTCCGAAGCGCGTGAGTTGGGCTACTCGCTCGATGAGATTGCAACCATGACGAGTCGCTACGCCGACCTCCAAGCGCTCGTGTACGACCACACCGAGTGACCTCATGTCTGACTCACACTCCTCGACTGACGCTCGCTCCGCCGACCAGCAACGGTCCTCCCAATCCATCCTTCGACACGTCGCGATTGGGAGCGTCCTGTTCACGATCGCTGCTGTTCAGCCAGTTGCCGCACAAGACAGCGTGGTCTGCAGCGCTGAGAAATTGCCGGGGATGGTCGAGGGCTTCTTCCAGATCACGACGACGCTCGGCTTCATTGGGTTGGCAGTCATCTGGCAGGCCGATTCCCTCGCTGAGATCTTCACCGCCAGCCCCGAACAGAAAAAGCGACTCAAAGTCCACAAGCGCGCAGCACTCAAATCCGCCCTCATCTTGGCGGTGCTCGGCCCGCTGTATACCGTTGTGGCGTCGATTATGGGCCTCCCACTTGGGGACTGTGTGAACCTCACTCCCTGGTAAGCGCCCCACCAATCCACCTTTGCCCTCCCATGGAGCATCGAGTGCCCTCCGTACTGGTAGCCGCGTTGCTCGTGTCGAGTTCCATTATCGGCCTCGCCACGGCACAGCCCCCGAGACCAGGGACTGAGACAAACGGCCTCACGGAAAGCGAGGCGGCGACGCTCTGGTCTCGTGATAGCGACCGCTACGTCAGCCAACAAGACTACCAGCAGCAGTACGGCGACGACCGAACGGCGCTCCACCAACTCGCCAACGGGACTGACATCACGTTCACGCGCCCGCCGGCAACAGCCGCGACGTGGACGCGCAACGACTTTGCTGATCTCGACGCCGGCGGGCCCGACACGTCGACCTACCCACCCCACGCGTCACTCGAAGATGGGACGTTCATCGATGATGCGCACGCGACGATTTTCGCGGTCACGCCATCGACGCGCGGCCATCTCGATGCAGGTGAGACACCGCTCTATATCGCTCCCAATGGGACGGTTCGCGGCCTCGTCGATTATCGTGTTCGCGTTCCAACCGGGAACGAAACGGGTAATCGGACTACCGACTGGGCACTCGTCTCCCACGAGATTGAGAACATCCGTCTGAAAATCGATGGCATTCCGGTCGCAACTGCGAGCGGCACTCACACGCCAGAATTACAGTATCAGACTACTCACTCGTGGAGCGCGAATCTCACGCTCGAAGCGAACATCTCAGTCCGGCTCAAGAAGACCGTCGAGACAACGGTTGGTGGCGAATCTAAGACGACAGTCAACTACCGGACGGAGACACGAACCGTCTCGGATACACTCGATACCGAAATTTACGACCTCGCAGCGTACCCCTACTACGCGCAGTACCCGAACGGGGATACTGGCGTCGCAATTTTCCAGTCCCGGCCGTGGCAGGGCTATACGCTCACCGATGAGGGAACCTCACGCGTTCGTGGTGTGTGGCGGTTCTACACCGCTCGGAACACGAATTGGGACACCCTCGTCACATCGACCGCGTCAACGACGACCACGGCACAGTCGGATGCGATTCCCGTCCGAGTTCACGCGTATCCCTCACAGATTGGCCCGCGAGCAGAGCCGGTTCGCGATGGCCCGGATATCATCGACATGTGGGGGGCTGACCGGGCGTCTCCCCGTGAGACGATCGGCGAGAACGTGACCGTTGAGGTCGTCAACGAGTCGTACACGCCCACGTACGGATTGGCCGTCCGCGCAGAGACCGTCGACCGGGAGGCGCTTCGGGTAGGCGGGATCGTTCGCGGGGTGAATGCCACGGTTGTCGACCCCCAAGTCGGGTCGGCGCGACAGCTTCGCGAGAGTAACCTCTCTGTTGAGCTCGTTTCGCAGACGACGTCGAACGCGACGCTCCGAGTCGAGTTGCGCGATAATCAGACGGGTGCGCCGATCGCGTCGAATGGGAGTGATCGACAGTACCCGATTGGCGGGTCGTCACACAGCGGCTACATCACCGTTGGTGACCAGCGCGTTGAGACCAACGGGAGTGGCGTCGCAATCGTCACGCTGGACGAGCCGGGGATCTACACCGCCCGCTACCACCCCGGCACGTGGCTTGGCCACGACCCGGCGTATGTGGGTGATACGGCGTCCGTTCGCTGGCACCCACTCGGGACTCTCGAGGGGTGGGTTGCATTCGTGGTCGAAGTCGGCTGGCAGGCGATTCCGTTCGTCGTGACGTTCTACGCCGGTCGCCGGCTCCTCCGCATGTTTGGCCCGACAGATAGCTACTACCGAAACCAATGATTCCAACCGATTCACGGATTGATAGACGTACCGTCCTCCGAACCTTCGGCGGGGCCGCCCTCGCCAGCGTTGCCGGCTGCCTTGATGGTAGCCGTAACTCGGGCACAACGACATCTGACCAGACGTCGGCGGCGACTGAGCGTGCAGGCCCACTTTCACGCATCGCTGTCGAGGGGCAAGCCATTGTTGTTGAGGTTGATGCTGACGCACTCGTCGAACAGGTGAACCTCATCCAACCGAATGGGGAACTGTTCGGGAAACGTGGGCTTGCCGCTGGTGCACGACAGGTTTCGTTCGAAATCGGAACTGCCTACGAGCCCGGTAAGTACCGTGTCGTCGCGCTAGATGGTGAGGGGACCGTTGCTGAGGGTTCACTTTCGATTCAACCGGACCTCAACATCGTCGAGATGGGGATTGGGAGCAATCAGCCAGAGCAGATGTGGAACTCTTCGGGTGACGAAGTTACTGATGAGGCGTTTGTGACTGTTGAGAACCGTGGAACGGGGCCAAACGCAGTCACGAAATTACTCTTCATCGGAGACGTTCCGTATCCCTCCGATGAAGAGGGGACGAACTACGCAGATGCAGATGGCGTGAGCGGTATCTACGGCCCAAAAGCAGATGATGAAATAGATGCTGTAACAGTCGCTCCCGGAGAGAAAATCACCCTGTACAGCTATCGGTCCCCATTCGCGTTCATTCGAGCTGAGGGAATCTCGTGCAAAAATGAACCCCAATCGGGAGAATTTGAAGTCGTTTTAGAAACGCGAGTTGACGCAAAGAAAATCTCTGAGACATACCAAGTCCAGTACTCTGGTTCAGACGAGTTCAACAACTGCGAGATTACGATTAGCGAGGCATAGCGATGGTTGATTTGATTGATATCGCCTTAGAGGGATTCAAGAAGATCGTTGCTTGGGTGACGTCTCTGTTCATGCAGGGCGTAAATCAGGGGTACGAGACGCTTTCTACCGAGATGTTCGGAACCCCGACTCCCGAAACTGATGGTGTGTTCGTTTTCGGGACACCAACGAATGGCGCGTGGCCGGCCATTCGAGATGCCCTTGTCGGTGGGGAGATTATGCTGATCTCGCTACTCCTGTTGTTGATGTGCGTTCAGGGGCGGCACACGGTGCGGATTTTCAATGTCGGGAGTGAATACAAAGCCAGACGCACAAAGAAGACTGCTTGGGTTGGGGCGTGTCTTATTATCTGTTGGTACTGGGTCAGTGCCCTCGGTCTCTACATTGTTGATGGGTTTACAATCGTCCTCCTGCCGAGCTTGAGTTCGCTAGGAGACGTCATGCTCAATTTTCTCCGTGAAACCGTGACCAACCCCGGCCTCAGCTTACTTTTCGCTGTTATGGGTGGTCTTTCGATGTGGGTGCTTGAAGCCCTCTACTACATTCGAGAGGTCTTGGTCCTCGTCTATGTGTACGGAATGCCCATCGCGTTTGCCATCGCCTATGGTAATCTCCCTGTTCTTTCTGACATCGCGATGGGGTTCTGTAAGCGGTTTGTCCCTCTTACAGTTCTCCCTCTCCCAGCAGCAGTCGTGTTCAAGGGATACGATTTGCTCTATTCTGAAGGCGTTCTCACGCCAGACAGCCCATTTCTGAAATATCTTGTAGCAACGTCACTTCCGCTAATCGCGCTCTATCTCACGTGGAAGACGTTCACGTACGCGACGCCCCTCACCGCGAAGGTGATTGGTGGTGCAACGCGAGGCGCAGCCCTAGTCGGCGGCGTCGCAGCCGGCGCGTACGTTGGTGGCGCTGGCGTCGCAACGACGGCCGCTCGTTGGGGGCCGAAAGCCGCCGCCGGCCAAGCACTCGCCCAGCGAGCAGCCGCACGGCGTGACTCGACTGATGACAGCGATGGACTGCCGTCGTACCGGCGGACCGAAAACGAACCTCGAACCCGCTAACCATGTCGACAGACCAAGACACAGCCGCTCGGCGCATCATGGACCAGTTCGGCGAAGCGAGTCGCATCCCCTACCTCAACATCGAAGAGGGTGACGTCGGCATCCTCATCGCTCTCCCCATCTGTGGGTTGCTCCTCGCCGGCCTCACGGGCATCGAATCACTCGCCGTCCCGCTTATCGCAAGCGGCCTCGGGATGGGCGCAGCCATCGTCTACGTCACTCCCGACCATCTGAACGCGTGGACGTGGACGAAAGACGCCTATCGCTACGTCAAACGGCCCCGGGTTACGCTGAGCGCGCCGGAGCACTCGGACAGCCAAGCGAACGAGACCGTGCGCAACGAGGGCGGGCTCGCGAACTACACGCCGTTTACTCCCGACGAGCGAACCCAAGACCTCACGAATATCGAGCGAGCGTGGCCTGGCGCCGGCGCGATTCAGCGGACTGACGGCGCGATGGAGGCGTTCATCGAAATCGACCCGGGGAACATGGACTTCGCGATGGCCGACGACTGGGCCCAACTCCAGGATGCCGGCGCCGAGTTCGCCAACAAAGAACTCGACTCGAAGCTCAAATTCCACGCAACAACCCGGTCATTCCCGGTCGAACAGATCACCGAGACGATCGAGGAGCGACTCACCGACGAAGACGTCACACAGAACCCGATCTTCCGTGAACTCCTCGAGGAGTATCGGGAGACGCGGCCCAAAGAAATGCGTGACCGCGGCATTCAGCAGGTCCGGTACTATATCGGCGTGGAAGTCTCGCCACTCGAAGTCTACGATCGATACCGCGACGAGGGAACGCCGGCTGAAAAGCTGACGCAGTTCCCCGTGATTGGCATTCTTTTCAACCCGTTTGTCACGCGGCGCGCGGACCTCTCCGATGTCGAACGGCGCGCTCAAATGTTCGAGAAGCTGGACGACCGGATCGCAGACGTCCGTTCCGAGTTCATCCAGCAGGCATCCGGCTGGTCTGCCCACCGACTCAGCACGGTCGAGTTGTTCGTCCTGAACATGAACTTCTGGAACGGCGAAGAACACGACTTCGAGACCGAAGCCGACGTGGTCCGCGAACAGCCGATTCTCGGTCGCTCACGCCGGGAGGAGGCGTTCGATGCGTAACCTCCCGTTGCAGGCGAGTCGTGATGTGCTTACCCAACTTTCCCAGTGGGCACAACAGCCGACATCCCCCGAAGGTGCAGCGCTCTATCTGGGGACTATCGTGGTGCTCGGCGTCGGCGGGACAGCCCTCTGGCAACGATATCGTACCGACGACGAGCCGGAAGTCGACTTTTCGGATGTCCTCGACGAAGAGACGCTTGAAGCGGGTGACGCGGAAGGTCAACTCCTCGACGACATCTCGGAGTCACACAAGACGGTGACAGCACCGGCGGCAATCGAATGGGAGACACGAGCTGCCCGTGTCGGTGAGCAATGGACGACGACGCTGTACATCGCTGATTACGCCGACTACCCGAATGACGGCTACTTGAGTGACCTCTTCGAGTTGACCGACGTCGAGTTTGACCTGACGGCGCACATCACGCCGAAGAACCAGCAACGCGCACGAAACGAACTACAGGATATTGCGGACGACCTGCAGGTCGACGCCGATTTAGAACAGAGCGTCCGGAGTGAGTACCTCCAAGAGCGGGCGAACGAGGCGGCGGCAACGTACAAGGCCGTCGAGAGCGGTGCGAGTGTGTTCGACCAAGGGCTGTTCGTCACCGTCCGCGCCGACGGCACGGACGACCTCCGAGATGCCGTCAGAGCAGTCAAAAGCGCGCTCCGTGACGAACCGGCGAACCTCACGCCGAAGACGGCTATCTGCCGGCAGGACCTCGCGCTCCAGTCCGCCGCCCCAATCGGCGACAACGTCTTCGGCCGTGAGTCGATTGCCCTCGGCGGTGCTGTGGGCTCGCTTCTGGCGTCGCCACACAACGCGACGATTCTCGAAGAAGGTGGCGTCGAGTTCGGGATCCACAAGGACAACCAGAGCCCGGTCGTCATCGACCCGTTCGCCCGCGATAACGGCTATGCGATGTTTACTGTCGGCGACACGGGCTCTGGCAAATCGTTCGGTGCGAAAGAGAACTTCATCCGGTCGATCGAACAGAGCAAGGACCGCATCGGCATCATTCTTGAACCGCTCAACAACTGGGCGGGCGTCTCCGAAGCGCTCGACGCCAAGCGCATTACCGTCGGTGGGACGCTCGGGTTGAATCCGCTCGAAATCCGCCAGACGCCCGAACACGTCCAGCGGGCAATGGGTGAGGACGCGAGCCCGTTCAACGAGAAGCTCGACGACGCGATGAGTTTCCTGACGAATTTCTTCGCTCTCCGCGGCATCTCACTTGGCGACCGCCGAACGACGCTCGAACTTGGACTCAGACACGCCTACGAGCGTCATGGCATTACTGATGATATCACGACCCACGGTAACCCTAGCCCGACGATTCGAGAGATGCTGGACGTCTTCGAAGAGATGGTCGACGACCCCGAGTCGTTCGTCGTCCGGTCGGATGCGGAAGCTGAGAAAATCAGCGATGATGCAACATGGTTGACCGACCAACTGCGGCCCTTCGAAGAAGCGGGCCGCTACGCGAATCTCGGGAAGGAATCGGAGTTCGACATCCGTGACGAGAAAGTCATCTATCTCGACCTCGCCCAGCAAGAAGGCAGCGTCGACAGCAGTACGGCGCTGACGATGCAGTTGCTCATCTCGCTCGTCTACGAGCGAGCGAAAGAGACGGACAAAGAGGTCGTGTTTGTCATCGACGAAGCGCGGTACATCATGCAGGACGCCGCGAGTCTGGCGTTCCTCGAAACGGTGTTCCGACACCATCGCCACCACGACCTCTCGATTCGCCTCGTTACCCAGACCGTCGACGAGTTCTTCGAGCACGCTGAAAGTGAGGCTATCCTCGACCAGTGTGCCGTCAAGCAGTTCCATCGCTTGGATGGGATGGACAAGGAATGGGCCGACGAGTTCGGCCTGAATCACGCCCAGATGCGGTATGTACAGGACGCGGTTCCCGGGAATGAAGACGCTGGTTTCTCCGAGGCACTCGTCGGCGTCGACGGCGAGTGGCGTGGTATCAGAGTCGAAGCGATGCCCAAGGAAACGGAGGTCATCGACTTCGACCCGACCGAGCAGCGCCGGGCGTCGCTGCCCGGTGCTGGTGAGACGGCAGTCTCACCCGAGATTGAGACCTTTCGGACGGAGTTAGCGCAGCAAGCAAACGGAGAGTCACAGGACATGCAGACTGATTCAACAGCAACTGACACCGACCAGCTTGGAGGTACCGACGATGCCTGAGCGTGAGTATCTTCGCGTGACGCCGACCTCGGAGGAACTCACGGCTCGTGGTATCCCGCAGACGCTCGAGAGTCTCCACAAACTGATCCCTGACAGTTCGGGGCTGTGGTCGAAACTCAACCCGTTTACATCCGCGACCCCACCGTGCTTCGAGTTCCTTGCGCTTAGCACGGGACAAGATGCGCCGGTTGAGTTCTACTATGGTGCTGACGACTATCTCGGAACACTCGAAGAGCGGCTTCGGTCGATCTATCCGAAGACGTTCGACATCGAGCGTGTCGAGGTGGACGTCGCGTCGAAGTTGATTCATCCGGTCGCATTGTCTCACGAGGAATTTGTCGAGCGGTACCAGCAGGGAGACCTCCAGTACGAGTTCACCGACGATGAACAGTACTTGACTGCAGATGGCAACGCGGACGTGACGCCTGACGGTGGCGGAAGCGCCGTACACGAGTCTGAGGGTTCACCGACGGACGTTGCTGACGACGTGGTCGGCAGAACGGCGGACGGACTGGTGTCGGTCGGAGAGACAGTTGTCGAACTCGAAACGACTGACACTCTCGCTGACGAGGTTTCGCCCACGTCGGTCGAGAAGCCGACGGTGGCCGCAGACGGGACGATTCTCGCCCGCCCCGCGGCCGACGCCGTCTCACCACGGGGCGTGCGGTGGTGTGGGTCGGCAGTTCGAAAGCAAGACTGGATGTCGTCGTTGACTCCGCTGACGGCGACGCCTGACGAGAGCACGCTGCCGGCGGTCGACGAGCCGGGGGCTGTGCTTGCGTCGCTGATCGACCATCTGAACGATGCACGCGAACCGCTCGCGTTCCAAGTCGTGTTTCAGCGCCGGGAGAGCTGGCAAGCGGATGCGGAACTCCGCAAAGAGGACTTGAATGATGGGCGGGATACGCTCTCGCAGAAGATCCTTGGCGACCTGCTTGACCCCGAACTAGAGTATGAGCGGCGGACTCGTGATGAGTTGAGTGACATCGTCGTCAAGCGACTTGATGCGATTGATGCGGTCAATCCCAAGCGCTCGTACACGACGAATATCCGGGCGATTGGCGTACCAACGAGTGAGGCTGGTCGCGATGCCCTTGATGACCGCCTGTCATCACTCGCGCCGGTCTTTGACCCACTCGACGGCCCGTTCTACGAGATCGAAGCGACGCGACTTCGAGATCGTGGCTTCCGACAATCGAAGAAAGAACAAAACGCGCGAGCAGCGCTCCAGCGACTCCTCTCGCGAGAGGTAACGACTGGACGTGGTAAGACCCGGCCGGAGTTGGTTCTCTGTGGCGCTGAGCTTGCGAACTTCGTGGTTGTCTCTTCGTCGGAACGATTGACAATGGAGGGTTCTCGTGGGACGCGTGCTGAGCAACAGAGCCGGAACCCGCTTGCCCGTCCGAATCCGGACCTCATGAGCGAGTTCCGTGAGGGCATGGCAATCGGCTACGCGCTTGATGAGACTGGTGAAGCGGAGAAGCAACCGACTCGAATACCTCCCGGACTGTTACCGACACACTATGGCCGGTTTGGGACGACTGGGGCCGGTAAGTCCAAGGCACAGATCAATGAACTCCTCTCACTCTACGAGACGACGACTGGGCCGTCGATTCTCATCGAACCGAAGGGCGACGGTATGGCGGAGAACTACATGCGTGCGCATGCTGCGCGTTTCGGCTTGGACGACCTCAGAGAGAATGTTATCTACTTCTCTCTCCCAGACGTCCTCCCCGGATTCTCGTTTTTCAATCTCGAGCCGTCGCTTGAAAACGGACTCCGGCGGGAAGACGCTGTCCAGCGCAAGGCCGACCACTACGAGGAAATTCTGAAACTCGTTATGGGGGTTGACCGCTACGAGCGGGCGACAGTCGCACCTGGGTTGATTAAGTCGCTGATCAAAGTGTTGTTCGATGAGACGCATGGTCGCGAAAACGGCCAGTATCGCGAGTCAGCGGACTACTTCGCTCATCGGCAGTTAGAGTATGTGCTTGATCAACTTTGGCAGGCAGGGCCACCCCAGCCAGATCTGAGTGCTGCCCCGCAATCGAGTGACGAGGCTGTCTCGCGGTCACTCCGACGACAGTTACAGGCAGACAAGACGACCTTCTCGAATGTGTTGGGTGGTGTTGGCAATCGTCTTTCAGTTATTTCGGATGACACACACCTGCGTCGAATCTTCAACAACACCGAGCCACGGTTTGATTTCCGCGATGTCATCGACGACGATACGGTGATTCTCTTTGATCTGGGTGATCTCCGTGAGGATGCTGCTCGCGTCATGACCGGTGTGATTCTGACCAACCTCGAGGACGCCCTGAAAGAAGAGAACCAGGATGTCGGTAAGCGGCCGGACGATTACGTGGTTAATCTCCTGATTGATGAGGCAGCGTCGGTTGCTGTTTCGGATGTCATGAATACACTACTCGAGCAAGGGCGGAGTTTCCGGCTGTCAGTCGGGCTCTCGATGCAGTTCCCCGAGCAAATGAAAGCGGAAGGGGGGCGGCGCGCCTATCTCAACGTCCTCAACAATATCGGGAGTCCGATTGTGGGGAAGATCAACGTTGACCGTGAACTCGCTAGGGCGATGGCTCACGAGGAAATGGACCCAACAGCGTTCGCGAACCGAATCCGGTCACTTCCGCGTGGTGAGTGGATTGCGAATCTTCCAAGTCCGATCTTCGGTGAGACTGGGCCGTATCCGTTCAGTCTCGCTCCGCTGCCGATTCCGGATGGGCATCCTGAGAGCGACCGTCCTCTTACCGAGAGTGAAGAGTCTCGGTTTAGTGAGACGCTCAGTCGGATGCAGGGCCGCGTTGACGAGACGTACGGCGTGACCACGACTGAGGCACCGGCGACAGAACTCTCCGACGAACTCAGTACCACGCTTGACATTACTGATGGGGAACTCGACACGGCTCTTGCGAAAGTCGTTCGAGCGGTGCAACTTCGGCTGTCCGAACGTGAGGCAAACGGCTGGGNCATTACTGATGGGGAACTCGACACGGCTCTTGCGAAAGTCGTTCGAGCGGTGCAACTTCGGCTGTCCGAACGTGAGGCAAACGGCTGGGTTTCAGTCGAAACCGTTGATGATGAGCTCCGCCGTCTGTGTGACGAATCTGGTGGTGATGCACCGACGTACGACGAACTATCGACGATTCGCCAGCGCTCTCGCTTCCTTGAAACGACGGTTCACCTCGACCAAGACGAACTCGTGATTCGTCTTACTGAAGCGGGCGAAGCGATTGCTCCCCCCGACACTGGGGCAGTCCAATCTGCTGGTAGTTCGAAGCATGACGCTGCTCTCGCACAAATCGAAGCAGAACTGACGACCCATGACTGTACAGTATCTGTCCTCAGCCAAGACGGGAGCGAGAAACCGGATGGGCGTGCGACGCACCCAGCGTTTGACGCTCTGTTTGCCATCGAGGTCGAGACGACAACGCCAGGGAAGCCTGCGAAAGTCCTCACGAACCTCCGCAAAGCACAGGAGGCGGGGGAAATCCCGATGTTTGTCGTTCGGGCTGGTGAGCCGGAACCCTACTGGGCAGAACGTGTCGAACAGGTGCTGTCGTCACCGCTTCGTGAACTCCAGTCAGGAGACACGCGGTTCTATACGACTGATACAACGATCTCGTTCAATGGTGGTGCGAGCGAGGAGGGGGGTCTGACGGCACTTCGACCCGTGTCGCCTGAGAGCGTACAGACAATCTGGTCACGAGTCGATGGGGATCTTGTTTTGGAAGACGGTGCTGGGGGTGAACTGCTTCGAGTTGAGTCATTAGACGAACTCTCGAAGAGCCGACTGCCTGCGGTTTACAGCTATGATTCGGTGGCCGATGAGTACGTCGTCTACGCGGAGGGCGAGCAGTATGTCTACGACTCGAAAGAGGCGTTTACTGCTGACTGGACTAAGCTCAAGCGGCCATTCGTCCCCGAAGATGAACTGCCGTATCCAGGATTCAGTAGTGAACAGTATCTTATCGTCATTCTTCGGAACGACGGTGACGCAGTAATTTATCGGGACGGCACAGTACGGCCCTTGAGTGACCTCTCGGAGCTGGATCTCGTCGCACAGCCAACCCAATCCAATACCGCAGCGGCCGAAAGAGCCGCAACCCCCACATCAGACGAGTCGGACGAGTCTCTGGTCGACGTATCGGAGCTTGCAGACGACCCTGATGCTGTTGTGGGCCGCTTCGCAGAGGAGTTCCTCCGTGAGACAGCCCACGGATCTGTCTCCTCTGAACGGGTTTACAACTGCTATCAGTCGTGGGTGACTGAACAGGGGCTTTCACCGGACTCAAAGCGGTGGTTCACACGCCGGCTGAGACAGCACGTTGAGTTCGATAGCACGGTCAAGAAAGACGGGAATGCCACAACTCGTCATTACGATGGGATCGCCCTCACTCAGGAGGAATTATCTAATGACTGATACTGGTCTGTCAGCGTTTGTCCCCGGTCAGACGAACAACAGCCGATTCAACAAGAAATCGGCCGAAGGAGTGTTCAGACGGATGGTTACGACAGGTTACGATAGTACCGCCCAGAGTTACGACAGCCGTTACGATAGAATTCGGATAATAGCGGGACTGAACGGCGTATCTTGGACAGATTCGGATTGTCGGTTACGACAGAATCCGACTAGTATAGACAGGGGGGACCCCGTCGGAACTGGGTATTGTCAAAGTGAGCAGACAATGCAGACGTATTTGGACTCTGAAATGACTGCGAGTCAGCGAGGAACAACGAATGTGTGATGAAATTGACCTCGATATAGACCAGCTGCCACCCGAACTTCGCGAGCGTGAGCAGTGGGTTTGCTGGCGGAGTGAGATGCGAGATGACAAAGCGACGAAGGTCCCAGTCAACCCTACGACTGGCGGCTTCGGTTCGGCCACTGATTCCGTGACATGGGCTGATCTCGATACTGCGGTTGCGGCCGTCGAGTCAGACGACGCTGATGGGATTGGGTTTGTGTTCACCGATGACGACCCGTTTGTCGGTGTGGATTTAGACGACTGTCGAGACCCTGAGACGGGTACGATTGACGACGACGCACAGGCGATAATCACACAGCTAGACTCCTACACGGAGGTGTCGCCATCGGGAACGGGTTTCCACATCCTCGTTGCGGGTGAACTTCCTGCAGGACGGAATCGCCGTGGGAGTGTCGAGTGCTACGGTACGGCGCGCTTCTTTACAGTAACCGGTGCCCACGTTGCGGGGACGCCGACAGAGATCACACATCGACAGGATGCACTTGTCGACGTCCATCGTGAATACGTCCAGCCCGATACTGAGTCAACAGCGGAGCCACCGAGTGCAACACCACCCGCAGCCACACGTGATGACGCGAGTGAGCCTGCCCTCAATGACGAGGTTGTGCTGACAAAAGCGAGGGAGGCAGCGAACGGTGGGAAGTTCGATCGACTGTGGCGAGGGCAGACAAGTGGGTATGAGAGCCACTCGGAGGCAGATATGGCACTCTGCTGTCTGCTCGCGTTCTGGACGGGCGGGAACCACCCACAGATGGACCGCCTCTTTCGGGACTCGGGGCTGTACCGCGAGAAATGGGACGAAGTCCACTATGCAGACGGGTCGACATACGGTAAGAAGACACTTGAGCGAGCAGTCCAGCAGACGTCGGAGTTCTACGACCCAGACACGCAGCCTCGTGAGGACCACGAAACTACGACGAAACAGAGTGTGGGACCGCAATCAACGCAGGACAAAGCGTATCTCGCCGAGAAGAACCGGGTGTTGACTGAGCGAGTTGAAACGCTCGAGGCAACCCTCGCGGAAAAACAGGCGTACATCGAGGAGTTGGAAGCGACTGTTGACCGGCTTGAGCAGCGTGTCGAGGCAGTAGCACCGCGTGACCAGGATGAAGATCCTGACACGGAATCTGCGTCAATGTGGGAGCGAACACGATCATGGTTGAAGTGAGACCGTGTCACCGCAACATGGGTTGATAGTGAGATACTTCTGCTGACGACGCGGCCCTGTTGAAACTCTCTCCTTCAGACGAGCAGTCCTGCGAAACAGCCGGCCAGTCAATGTGCGTGTGTACCGACAATTGTGTCTGGACAGGGTTCAGACGATGCAAGTGACAACTAGTGGTCTAGTGTCCACCCGAGACAGCGTGTAGACCGACGATACCGACGACGATCACGCCGATGAAGAGTATTCGGGGGAGAGCGGCTGGTTCATCAAAGAGAATAATTCCAAGCGTAGCTGTTCCAACGGCCCCGATACCTGTCCAGACAGCATATGCTGTCCCGATAGGGAGATCTTTGACGGCTTGTGCCAGGAGTACCATACTGATGATGAGAGCGACAACAGTACCGACTGTTGGCACTGGCTTTGAGAGTCCGTCCGAATATTCGAGCCCAATTGCCCAACCAATCTCAAACAGGCCTGCGAGTATGAGGATATACCACGACATGACGTCTCTGCTTCGCTGTCCAATCTGTCTATAGCTTCTGCTATCCATTGAACGAGACCGATTCAACTAACCTTGGCACGGGCACTGGGCTGTGTACTCGCGGATCCGCATTCCTGATCGTCTTCTTTGTCTGGAAGATATTCCTCACGGTAGGGGTGTCTGGATGAACTCCGTTAGTACGTGAACAATTGCTGTGGCTGTTTTTATCTTCCATTGAGGGGTGGAGGAGTCAGCACCCCATGCAATCTATGTCTTCCGACCAGGAGCAACAGCGATCACGACTCTCTGGCGAGCATACTGAACAACCGAGCGACGAACCGTGGACAGATCTCGAACTGGCGCTCCCTCACAACAGAAGTCCGACTAGCATCGTCTCATTTGTCGAGCGTGTACTCGTCGAACTTACCCACGAAGACGTCGGAGCCGAGTTCGTCTCGACAAGCGTAGCGGGCGTGAAGCGGACGCAGTTCATCGGCGTCGACGACGTCGGGCAGCGGTTCCAGAAGCGGTATTTCGACGACCGTCTCGGCTGGGACGAAACAATAGTCAGCCGTGGAGCAGTTCGTAACGAACTGGTCAGTCGACTCTCGCGGTTATCCCTTGACCGAATTGACGAGACGCCGAATGCTGAGCCAGATACGTTCCGCGTGATGCCTTTTCATCAGTTTTGAGCCCGCTACACTGTTAACCAACACAGATCCGCAGACTTCCGCGATGTTGGTTAACGGCGTGGCAGCGACGCAAACGGAACCCCCATCTCGCGAAGAGTGGTAGTTCGGACGATGTCGATGTGAGCATGAACGAAACGGTTGTCCAAGGTCATTTCTGGGACCCCCAGAGGGGGTCCACAGATGTTTAAGTCACCACAGAGCAATCATCTATCCATGGCCACGGATCTCACTGAACGGGTGCAAGAAATCGCCGAAGCGCGGGGTATCCCCGAATCAGAGATCCTCGAACAGGCGTTGGAACGCGGCGTCGAAGATCTCTGGGTTGACCTCGTCCTCTCGCGATACATCGACGACGACATCGACCGCGAGACCGCAATCAACCTCATCGGCCGAGACCGCGTCAAGCGAGCAGAGCAGGAGGTACAGGTCGTCGAAGACGACGTTCGGTGGGGACTGAATGCGTGATCCTCGCGGTTGCTGATGCGGGCCCCATTATTCATCTCGACGAGATTGACGCGCTTGCATTGCTCTCGGTCGTCGACGAGCTGCTGATTCCACAGACTGTCTACCAAGAACTCGAGGCGGGGATGGTCCCACCTGCGCTCGAAACCATAGAGTACGAACTGGTTGAGAGTGATACAACCGGCCTTGGCGTCGAGTTGGACCCCGGTGAGACAGCTGCACTCGCCGTCGCATCTGAACGCGCTGCCGTCCTCCTGACTGACGACCTTGCAGCACGAGACGCTGCGAACGATCGCGATGTGGAAGTCCATGGCTCGATTGGGATTCTCGTGCTTGCGTCTACACGGGGAGAACTCGAGAAATCAGCGGCGGCTGAGCTGATGCGAGCGCTCCAGACTGAAACGAGTCTCTTCGTTACTGACGCTGTGGTTGAGCACGGTATCTCACTCCTCGATGAGAGCTAATTTGTCGGTTCTCGACTTTCCGAAGGTTGTTCTGTTCATCGACGGCGTTGCCGTCGTCGGCTATCGCAACCTGCAACTGGACTGACTCTCCGACTGGGCTGTTTCTCGTGCACGCCGTGAGACGTGCAGCGCACAATAGGGTGCGCTGCGTGACTCTCCATGCCTAGTCCCGATCCGCACGACGACACGAGTTGCGACTACGAACAGTTCGAGAAAGAACAGCTCACCTAGGACCGCGACGCCATCGGCGTCGACACGGCGGACGTCGACGACGACGAAATGGCCCAACGCCTAGTCAACGACCTCGTCGACGCGGACGTCGTTACACCCGTTCCTGAAGACCGCGTTCTGGTTCACAAGCCGAGCGGCACCACATTCGTCTCGACGACGCAGCTGGCCGTCTTCCATCGTGGCTGGATGGCCGGTCGCGACGCTGACAGGGAGGGCGAGTGATGCAGCAAACCCTCGTCGGCTGTGCGTTCTGCGATGCCCCGCCCGGTACTGAGACTGGCGAGGCCCATATCTGTGGACAGGACGAGCGGGTCACCCACCCGATCTGTGTCGACTGCGCGATTCAGACGGAATCGGATCTCGACGAGCGCGATCACGTCACCTGTGACGGCTGTGGGCTGGTCGTCGACACGCTCGCAGCACTCATCCGGTTCCGGGTCGAACTGGGGCATCTGGAAGGCCCGTTGCAGCTGTGCGCCCGCTGTAGTCCGGGCGGACTCGCGACGTACTGGACGCGCAACCTCGAGGAGCATCTCGTCGCGACGTCGGCGGAGTGACCCAACACTCTTTACTGATTCACTGTAAACTGTAAACAAGAACGCATCGTGTCACGTACCTCAAATCGCGCCGACGGTGACATCGTCCAAGACTTCCTTTCGGTCGCGGATCTCCTTGAGGAGCCACAGCTGGCTCAACTGTACGCGTACCTCGCTCGGGAGGACGAGGCGACCGTCCAGAACGTGATGGAGGACCTCGAACTCGCCCAGGGGACCGCCTACAGCTACGTGAATCGGCTCGTCAACGCTGGCGTCGTCGACGTCACCGACGACGGGCAGCCCCGGCGGTACGCCGCCCGCGAGATCGGTCTGACCGTGATGACGGGCGGGGGCGACCGCAAGTACACGATCACGCCGGCGCTGATCGACGCCGTCGGCCGCCGCGAGACGGACGCCGACATCGACACCTACATCGACCGTCACGGGGTCGCTGGCCTCGCAACGGCGCTCACTTACGCGGTCGCCCGCGAACGCGGCGAGGTGACCCACCGGCTGATGGCGGAGGACTCGACATCTCCCCGCTGGCCGCGGAGATGATCCTCCAGGCACTCCGGCCCGTCGTCCATGAATACTACGACATCGAGGAGTCAGGGGCGGGACTCGACGAGCTGGACATCGACGGCGACGGCGCTGACGACGCGTGAGCCGGCTCCACATTGCCGACACCGGCCTGTTCGTCGCGATGGGACAGCCGTCGAACAGTCGGTATCAGGCCGTTCGGCGGTTCGCTCGCCGAAACGAAATCGCCTTCGTCCTGCCCGAACGGGTGTACGAGGAACTGACCATCGACGACCCGGACGTCGAGGAAGTGCCGATTGACACCGCGATCGACGAGGGCTGGCGACGATTGCGGTGCAGCTGGAGTTCTCAGAGCCTGTCGTCTCGCGGGTGATGGATGGCGTCCAGCGGTACATCGCGAACGCAGACGACCGGCCCGCCGACGAAGTTGAGCGAGCGGACGCCGCCCTCGCTGCGCTAGCTGCCCAGCACCTCAGTGCGGGGACCGCGACTGGCGTGTACATCTACACGACCGATATCGCGGCTGGGGAGGGCGCTGAAACCGTACTCGGGAGAGGGGTACAATGACTCGGTGACGTTCGTGAACGGCTCCCGATTCATCGAGGACTTGGTCGCCGTCAACAGCTAATGCTATTCGGGAGCAAGGTCACGGGCGTCGAGCTCGCCGGCGAGATACTCTCCACCCTCTCGTGTGATGTCGTAGACGCTGTTTCCGAGGCGGACGAGGAGTCCATAGGTAACGAGGGTCTTGCACCGAGCGTTGATGGCGAGAAAAGCGCACACGGTTGCTGTCCACCATTTCCTTCGGGGTGTCGGGGCCGTCGTCAGCAAGATGCTTCAGAATGCGGTCATCGGCGCGAGACACCCAGTCGGCGTCAAAGCGCAGAATCGCTTCTGGTTGCGCCGAGGCGATCCCGAACGCGCTATCCAATGTGGAAACGTATCGCTTCTGTGGGTGACTCCTAACGTTTTAAACGCTAGCCAGCTTCATAGTAAGTGTACAGATGCAATCCCCACCAACAGGCAGTTCAGGTGGATCAAGCGACCTCCTCGTTGAAATCGTCGAGACACTGGAGGCATGTGGACTCGATGACGACGCCTATCAACTCCACGAGTACGTCGACCCCGGTGCGCTCGAACAGTTGATCGCTTCCGCCGATGAGACCATCGCTGTTCAGTTTACTGTCGAGGGGATTCCGCTCGGTGTCTCACCGGACGGTGTTGACGTCATCATTGAGGACGAATCGCAGTCCGTCGGCGAATAACGACTTGCGGTTCCGAGACAGGGATTGTTCCTGAAAGCCCTCGGCCGCTCGACGCCCCGCGACCACGTGAGATTGCGTCTCGCTTGCTCCCGTTCGCTTTGTCGCCGGCGCAGAGCGCCGGCTTCCAGCGGGACCGAAGGTCACGCACGGCTCACGAGGACGCCGCTGCGCGCCTCACCCCTGCGGTGCCCTCCGGCTCCGCCTGAGGACTAGCGAGCGTCGCTCTCACGTCGCTTGCGGACCCCAGCGAGCATTTCGTTCGTGAAACCGTGTCGCAGTAACCGTTGCCCAGCCCGTTCAAACGGTGTTCCCCTACCGATGTGCAAGTTCTGCACATCCGACGAAACCGTTATGGGTCCATGTGCAGAATTTGCACATAGAATGAGCGCGAGTGACAAACCCCGACGGGTCCACTTCCAGTCCCCGGAGTACCTCGTTGAGCGTCTCGACGCGATTGCGGCACTCTTCGACAAGGACCGGACAGACCTCCTCGTCGAAGCGATCCGCGAGTACATCGAAGAGACTGCCGACAGCGAAACGTTCCAAGAACTTGTGGCAACGAAGTACTACGACGACCAGCTTGAGTTCGAGACGGTCAAGCAGTTGGTCGGCGCTGAAACCGCCCAACGGCTCCGCCTGCTCAAGGCAGACCTCGAGGGCGAGCCATTCGATCTCGTTGCGCCCACTGACGTCGACATCTACGGCGACGACGCGACGACGGTCGAGACTGGTGACGGCGACGAGCGATGAGCAGGCTGCGACTGCGGACAGTCGTCGCCGACACGAGTGCGCTGGTCAGTCTCGCCGTCCCACGAGCCGACGCAGCCTACAACACCGACACGGCTCCGGATCCCCTCCAGTATCTGCTCACCTCGTGTGATGTGTTCGTGCCGCCAGAAGTCGTTGCAGAGCTCCGTGACATCACGCAGTATCAGGACATCCACGCCGCGGCTGCCAACAACGTCCTCGCCGCTCGCACCCACTACACGGTCGAGGATCCGTACGAACGCGACGAGACGCCGGACGCCCGGCCAACGTTCGGCCTCGACGACGGCGAAACCGACGGTATCGTTCTCGCGAACGCGCTCGACGTCGACGGGTTTCTCACTGACGAGTTCGGTGGGACGAACTTTCCGCTGATTCACGCCGTGCTGCAGGGCCCGCAGATCGTCCCGACGCCGCGGCTCCTCGTAGATTACGCTCGAAACGGGCATATGTGCCACGAGGAAGCTGGAACGCTGATCACGACGATCAGCCCGCATCGGAGCTGGGAGAACAGCCCCTACGTCACGCAATTGCCCCAACGCCTTGACGTGTAACCGGTCTCCAAGTGGGGACACCGAACACCCAGCGTCGGCGACGTCTCCTGAAAGCCCTCGGCCGTTCACGGGCGGCGTCGCCGCCCGTTAGCTCGGGAGAGCTTTGCTCTCCCGCTGCTCGGCATCCCGCGACCACGCGAGACTGCGCCTCGCTTGCACCCGTTCGCTCCTGAAGACTCACTTCGCTCGTCTTCCGGCTCCCGCTCGCTACACTCGCGGGAACTCCGCCCACGGGAACCCCGCTGCACTCCTCGTGCCTGCGGTACTTGCGGGGCCGGAGGACGTTCACGGCGCGAAGCGCCGTGTGCTCGGGAGACGCAGTCTCCCGGTGACCGAGACGGCCTCGCCCTTTCTGAGTCCGCCAGGATGTCGGCTGGGTTACTGAGCGTCGAGAGTGGTTGAACGGTGTTTCTCTACGGCCCGCCCCGCTCGCCGCTGCCGCCTTCCGGTGAGCAGAGCTCACCGACGTCCCGCTCACTGCGTTCGCGGGCCCCCCGCGTCGCTCGCGACCGACCATTCGTAGAGGGTTCGATGTAATCGCCAAGTTGGCGACAGTTTTTCACAGCCGTGCTGAATACAGAGCGCGAGTCTGTCAGGTGAGGTGACAGAATCAGTAGCGTATAGTGATGGATGAATTGATCGGTCGATTGCGACCGGACGACCTCTCTCGCACTGTACGCCTCAACGGATCGAACCCAGTGAACGAGACTCCTGCGTTACGCCTCGTATCCCTCTTTCTGCGGTCAGCTCCGGTCTCAGCTCATCACGGACGCCGACTCCTCGTCCACACCGTCTTCGGCCGAACTAATTCGGCGGCCGTAGACGAGCAGCCAGAGGATTAGCAACACCTCACCCACGAACGTGAACACAGCGAGTTCGAAGGTGTAGCCAGCGAACAGCACCCGTCCGAAACTATCCACCACGTAGCCGATGCCAGCGAGAGCGAGGAGCATCCCTAACACCTTCGGTACGTAGCCTGAGGGGTATGACTGGACAACCGCAGACTTGTACAGCAGATACCCGACCAACACCAGATGGAGGCCGACCAGAATCAGTGCGCCGTCCCAGATGTTGTAGAACGCCTCGATGCTCAGCAGTGCTTGCGTGGACTGTTGCTCCATGGTGAACCCAGTCCCGGTCGCACCCAGAATCTGCGGGACACTCATGAGCTGACTGATCGCGACGACGAAGATGCCAGCGAAGACGGCTCTGAGCCACCCAGAGAGGAGTGCGATGCCAGCGTGTACCGGCTTGAACACTGTGTACAACGCCCACGCGACGGTTAAATCGAGTATGGCGACCGCGAAGAGGCTCGCGATGCCGAGTCGGAACGTGCCTTCGGCACCCAGAATAGCGGTCGCCGTTCCGGTCGCATTCCCGGGTGTGACGAGCCCGTCTAACACGACGAAATTAGCGAACACAGCGAGGGGAGTCATCAGCAAGAGGGCGAGTCCAGCGATCACGCTCGCTCGCCCGACGGACGTCTCGGTTGTGGACGGTCGCTGATACTCGACGCTCCGCTCCTGATCTGGGGTAACAGCTGCTCCAGCCATTCGTCTTTAGAGGTGTCGAACCAGCATAACGGTGCTCTAGAGCGTCCGTAATTGTCCGTTACCCGAAACGAACCCACGTCACGAGCGGTGTGGACGGCTCACCACGAACGGAGGCGGTGGTGCGATACCCCCCGGCCGGACGCTGCCGTACCGAACAGATGAGAGCGGGGGACACCCCTCGGGCTCAGGTATCGGCCGGAGCCGGCGGAATGCTTAGGATAATCTGCGTCGTACCAACGCGGATGGATTCACGATCGGACGAGCACCTGCTGACGGGATCGGGGCGCTCCACGAGAACCGGCCCGGATGGCTACCCGAACACGATCGAAGACCCGTCGACAGGGGCGTCCATCACGTTCATCGAACGCAGTGTCGACGAACAGGGAGAGTACTTGCTGATGGACGGCGTTCTCCCGCCGGGAACCGACAGCGGGCCCACCCGACTCCACCCACAGTCGGAGGTACGCTCGGAGGTCATAACGGGCCGGGCCGAGATGACGGTTCGTGGTGAGCGTCACACCCTGCTCGCCGGTGAAGCACTGACCATCGCCCCCGGAGCGGCCCACAGCATCCGAAACGACGGTGCCGAAAACCTCGTCGTTCGGACGACGCTCCGCCCACCCGGGGAGTTCGAGACCGCGATTCGTGCGCTCTACGAGGCCGGCGCAGGGGGGCAACCGGATCTGTTCGCGGTGGCGGCAGTTCTTTCTCACTACCGAGCGGACGTGCGTCTCGCAGGACTCCCATGGGTGATTCAGCGACTGCTCCTGCGTGTGTTCGCTGGCCTCGCGACGATGCTCGGTCGGAGTCCACTCTCGTAGCCCCCGCCCGATCACAGGCCATCGCTGGTGGCGCGTGCGCTCACCCACGGTCGACGACGACGGGTACCTCCGCACTACCTCGGGGGCGTCTGGCTGGTGGGGAGGGNATCACAGGCCATCGCTGGTGGCGCGTGCGCTCACCCACGGTCGACGACGACGGGTACCTCCGCACTACCTCGGGGGCGTCTGGCTGGTGGGGAGGGTCGTCCTCGACACGGCTATCTCCTCTGGCGGTAATGTCACTGTGGCAGATAACGTATGGGAGCAACGACCGGTCAAGCAGTAGAGGGAATCGAGCAGTCGCCCACGGCGGGCCGCTGGAACTATCTGACGGTCGGTGGCCTCGCCGCGCTGATTGAGGCGGCCATCTACGTGGTCGGTATCGCCTACTTCCTCGTCGTCCTCGACTTCGCGAGCGTCACCGGGGCGCTCGAACAGGTCGAGTTGTTCGCCGCGAACGAGACGAGTCTGTCCGCGATGTACCTGCTCATCTACGTGATGTTCGGTACCGTACTGGTGGCACTCGTTCTGGCGCTCCACGAGCGCCTCGCCGCCGAGGCTCCGATGTTGATGCGAGCGACGACCGCGTTCGGACTCATCTGGGCCGGCCTCGTCATCGCCAGCGGGATGATCGCCACGCTCGCGACGGGCGTCGTCGTCGACCTCTACAGTGCCGACCCGACGCAGGCGGCGACGGTCTGGCTGGCACTCAGTCCGGTCATCGATGGGCTGGGCGGTGGCAACGAGATTGTCGGCGGCCTCTGGACGCTCCTCGTGAGCGTAGTCGCGCTTCGAACGCGAGCACTCCACAGGCTGGTGAATTACTTCGGGCTCGTGGTTGGGAGTGCAGGTATCCTCTCGGCGATTCCAGTGCTGGGCGAGATCGGCGGTGGCGTCTTCGGCCTGACCCAGATCGTCTGGTTCGTCGCGCTCGGCGTCCTCCTGTTACGCGCAGGTCGCCGGGAGGCGTCCGCGTACCTCCGTGAGGAGTGACTCGACCGACGGCGGTGTGAGACACACACGGACGGGTTGTCGCATACACGTTCCGTGTCCAGGGGGTCTCTACCGATAGAAATCCGGCTGTTCGGCTGGTGTACTCTCACTTTACGCTGTCTGACGTCGTACGTACTCCGCGATGACACCCAGTGTCGAAGAGCAGTCAGTGAAGAGTCGCACGCAGATGCGGGCCGTCGTGGCCAAGACGTACGGGTCGGCGGATGTCCTCCGCGTCGAGGAGGTTGCAACGCCGATACCCGATGACGACGAGGTGCTCGTTCGGATTCATACCACGGTCGTCGGCCCGCCAGACTCGGCCACTCGGGAAGGGCATCCGTTCCTCATTCGGTTCTTCAGCGGTCTTAGACGGCCCACGGCGGTACCGGGTGACGTGTTCGCTGGCGAGGTCGTGGCAGTCGGTCGGAACGTCGTCCAGTTCGCTCCCGGCGACGACGTATTCGGAACCGCCGCTCCTGGGAGCGGCGCACACTCCGAGTATCTGTGTCTCCCCGCAGACGGGGCCATCGCGGTCATGCCGTCGGAGCTCACCTACAGAGAGGCCGCGGCCGTCTGTGACGGTGGGCTGACAGCGATGGCGTTCTTGGAAGACCACGCGCACCTGCAGGCGGACGAGTCCATCTTGGTCAACGGGGCGTCCGGCTCCGTTGGGACGGCTGCTGTGCAGATCGCGAGCGCGGTCGGCGCGACGGTCACCGGCGTGTGCAGTACCGCGAACGTCGACCTGGTGCGGTCGCTCGGCGCCGAGACGGTCATCGACTACACGACCACCGATTTCGCGGCGACCGGCACGACGTACGACGTCATCTTCGATGCCGTGGGCAAGCGACCGTACTCGACGTGCAAGGACTCGCTCGCCCCCGGTGGGCGCTACCTCACGACCGTCCTCTCGGTGCAAATCCTGCTGCAGATGCTGTCGACTCGGCTCGTCGGTGACAAGCGAGCGAGCTTCGCAGCCACCGGGCTGGGGTCTGCAGAGACGAAGCGCGAACACCTCCATACACTCCGCGACCTCGTCGAATCGGGGTCGTTCCGCCCGGTAATCGACCGAGCGTACGCACTAGACGACATCGCCGACGCGCACCGGTACGTCGATACCGGGCACAAGGTGGGGAGCGTACTCGTCACGGTGGAGTAAACCACTCCCTGTAGGCGCTCGTGGCGGACTAAACGACGGTCGAGGCCTGAGAACGGTGTCCCCCCCCTCTGCGTAGGAAGAACACGAGGTAGAGAACGACGGGACGCTACGTCCACCCATTACCTACGGCATAGTCTGAGTCGCACTAATGGTGGTTTAAGGGGACTTCCGAAGAAGCTGTCATGGAAATTGTCGCACGGTGTGGGGGCATAGTGGAAAAAACACTAATCGTATGGTTTCTAATTTGGATTGACATGGAGCTAGCAGCAATCCTCGAATTTGCAAGTAGTGTCGGGATATTTGGGCTATTCGCGTCGTTTTCCATTGCGTACTGGAGATATAACCGTAAACAAGAGGACCAACGAGAAGCAGTCAAGCGGGCAATCTTTACAGAATTGCTATCGACCGACCACTTAGACCGGGCATATGCAACACTTTTCCCCGATGACAAGGAGGATCCTTCGACCGGCGTGGATTATAATCAGAAAGAAGGGATTCCTGCAAATCAGTTTTTACAAACAAATATCGGCGAGTCCTATTCAGACCAGTTTGGATTACTGAAGACCGAAGAGATTGAGGCAGTTACAGCCTACTATACCGAAGCAGAGAATCTGAGAGAAGCAATTCGCGCTAGACGGATGTTTGAATTGAGTTTGAAAGAAAGTCACGATATAGTCGCAGCAGAGATGGGCGATGTCGTTGCGGGAGAAATTCGAGAGGTGAAGGAACGGCGGGACAGAGTACTTAGGATGTGGTGTTCCGAGTTCGATCATACGCTTGACGAACTCATGGAAGAGGACATCTACGTAAAAACAGCTTCGTAATGCATTACTGCTGATTATTGGGAAGATCACGGTATGGTTTTGGGCGAGGGATGTCCCTATTTTCTGTTGGATGCTTCCCGCGAATGGCACGAGCGACTTGGGGATGGTCAGTCTCCAGATCGTCCATTGCTTCTCGCCACTCGAACGCCTCTTCGACTTCTTTCGCTGTTGTCGCTCCGTACTCTTCGACGGCTTTTTTATGCCACTCTGTGGCGTCCTCCCCCCACTCGATTTCCACGTCATCCCCGTGATTCGAGACAAGCCCGTAGATCATGGCTTCACCCGAGTCTCGAACTTCACGAGGTCAACGTCGAAGGCGTTGCCGCTGGTCGCTAACGCCCGAGCTTGATGGAACTCGGAGGCGTTTGTCGTCCCAGTCGGTAATGTCGACGTGATCGTCACGTCAGGATCGCTCGGCGGTGTCGAACCAACCCAGAATCGATCCTCGACCCCTGGCTCATGCTCGATGTACACGTCGTACACTTGACCCGCAGTAGCCGCCTCGATGATGGTGCGGGTTTTGTTTGACCCATCTGCCGTATGAGCGTACACATCACCCCCGTCGATCTGGATACTCGATTGCTGATTGTTAGTGTCGGGAGAAGCGCGCCCAATTCCGACGGCGACCTGTTGAGACACGTCGTCTGCGACGAATATCCCGCGGAAGCTCCACTCGTTATCGAAGGTCAGGACGGTGTCTGGGTACTGAAGGTCCTCGCGGAGTCCCGCGAGACTGTCGGCCTGCGAAATTGTCCGAAGGATCGCTCCCCGTGCGGCTATCAGTTGGTTCCCAGCATTTGCCGAGAACTGGTCCAGGCCGTCGAGAGAACTGAAGTTTTCCCGCTTGACGAACGACTCCGTCCCCAAATCGTCCAGATCGGAGGNATTTGCCGAGAACTGGTCCAGGCCGTCGAGAGAACTGAAGTTTTCCCGCTTGACGAACGACTCCGTCCCCAAATCGTCCAGATCGGAGGTGATGCGTGCGGCCCCTGAATAGAGGGCGCAAGTCGGTCGGACGTGTCAACAATGATTCTTGAGACCCTTATGCTTCAGCACACCCTCTTCGCCGTACAGATGAGCAACACGAAACGTGACTCTCACGGCTACACTCCGATGGACTGCGATGCCGACAGCGAGGCAGACGAGGNGTACCAGCGGTGTCCTATCCGAAGGTACACGACACAGCGTGGTATCTGATGAGTGAAGAGAGCAAGTGGGAGTTGTACGAAGAACTTCCCCACCTAGAGCAGCGACGCCCACTCTGGGAGACGCTGGATAATGAGCTTGCTCCTGAACGCGTGTTGTATCCCGGCTCCTACGTCGATATCTCGCCGAGTTTCGTCTTTCGAGATGTCACCTACGTTGACATGGATCAACGCTGTCCCG
The DNA here is from genome assembly GCF_000336815.1 of Haloferax prahovense DSM 18310. GTDB lineage: Archaea > Halobacteriota > Halobacteria > Halobacteriales > Haloferacaceae > Haloferax > Haloferax prahovense. Next base: position 7,383 of record NZ_AOLG01000031.1, on the reverse strand, counting down.
CGTTCTTCGCGGACGGAGCGGTGCAACAGCATGTGCCATATTCGTTTCAGTTCATCCATGGCGACTACCGCGAACCACTAGCGGTAGCCCCTGTGGATCTGCTGCTCTCGCAGTATGCAGGTCCGATTTCGCACTACTGCAAGCGGTATGTGCGGCTGGGTGGCTATCTGTTGGTGAATAACAGCCATGCAGACGCAGGTGTGGCGGCTCTGGATCCAGACTGGGAACTCGTGGGTGTGGTACGTGGCTCACGTCTCAGCCGAGGTGTCGAGGGGTATTTCGAACCCAAGCCCGGTCGCGTCGCGGATCGAACGGACATGATCGAGTCCATGAAACCAATCGGATACACCAAGACAGCGTCCAACTATCTGTTTCGACTCGAATCGACAGACAACGCCCACAACGAATGAAAATCGGTTGCTGACTGCATCCTCTATATTTAGCACTCGACATCTGTCAGGTTCTGAGGGTTCCAACAAATCCCCTTTAGTCCGATCTGCTTCGTGGCCGCTGCTGTTTTTCAGGGACCAGAATGGGTGAGCCCCGCCGTAGGCTCGTGATTCGATGACCTCAGACGACGGTCCATTCCACGACTGCGAGTTGGATCCCGAGGCGATCCTCGGGACACACACGTTCGAAGACGTCCTGTTCACTGACGACACAGAAACCTCGGTGAACGTCCTCACCGGCGAGACACCAACACATTCGCAAGCAACCGTCGAGGAAGCGACGGAGTTCGCTGCGAGTATCGACACGGAGACGCCCCAGATCGCGCTACTGGCGTCTGTCGAGACACAGATTGAGGCGCAGAGCAAACCCTACACGTCGGCTGCATTCTTCCACTTCAAGCCGACTGGCTCGCTCAAACGCCATCGTGCCTATCACACCGCCTACGACTCAGACGCGTACACCGTCGACTTCGAGGCCGACTACGAATCGGGCGACTTGACCATTACAGTCGAACGAGCGGGCGAATCCCGAGAATTGACCGCCATGATGTGTGCTGGTAGAAGCATCGACGTACGTCGACGTGTTGGGGTGAACTCTCGACTGCGGAGAGTAACGAGCCGCGAGGCTCGCTTAACCAACAAAGTCGATGTTGATGGCCTTCGTTGTTGGTTAACTCGAGTTGGGTTATGATGTCTCCGTACCACCAATGCCCCACAGGGTTTCCTGCTAACGTCGTCGACACGCTTGACGACTACTCGTTAACTCCCTCAACACGTCGAAATGCACGTAACAGCGGTCACAAATCTCCGTGAGTGAGCGCTACGACCTGCAAAAATAAAGCACACACCGAGACTAACGAAGGTCCAGCAGACCGTCCGGATGATGTCCCGTCGAAATCAATGCTTACCGTGAACGAGATCAACGACCCCCGCTACTACTCGCAATGACGGCATGGTGGCCTCCCCCGATGAAAATATATGGCCCCAGTTGAGTCCGAGATCGTCTTTGCCCGGGCCAGAAGACCGAAACCGAGGTGCTTTACTGGAAATTGTGGTGTGTACTGGTAATACGAGTCTCAATCAAAATCTCCTATCGAGATCTCAGGGATAGACCTGACAGATAAATTATATACCCTCGTGAACGACCAGACTCGTGCTGAGTGCCTCTCACCCACCAGCAGTGGCGTGTCTCAGGGTGCCCGGTCTGATACACGTCAGAAGGTTCCCTCTTCCCCTTTCACTCCGGAGTCGGATCGTAATCAACCCTCAACTGAGACATAGTCTGTCTCGCAGCAACATCCTGAAGAACCCATAACTACTGACTAGTAGTAGTGATCTTATATGAAGGACGCTCAGCCACCACCAATTTCCGCTGATGATTTCTACCAGACACTTGTCGAAAATGCAGCCGAAGGGATGTTAACGATCGACTCGGACAGCAACATCGTGTATGCCAATCCAGCCGTTGAAGACATCCTCGGCTATGCACCCGCTGAATTAATTGGGAGTTCAAAGATGAAAATCATCCCAGAGCGCTTAGAACCAGTCCACGTGGCTGCATTAGCCTCGTATGTGGCGACAGGAGAGCGCAATATCGACTGGGATGGTATCGAGCTCCCGGCGTTGCACAAGGACGGACACGAAGTTCCGACGCTTATCAGCCTTCGTGAACACGAACACAATGGGGAACAGTATTTTACTGGCATCATTCGGGATGTCACCGAGCAGCGACAGCGAGAGTTCCAACTTCAAGAGCAGAAGGACCGGCTGAATGAGTTCGCCGACATCTTAACACATGATATTCGGAACCCACTCTCGATCGCGTACGGGTATACTGAGATTGCCCATGAACAGCACGAGAGTCCTGAATTGGAGCGGGTCTTAGCATCACTCACTCGAATCGATGATCTCGTCAGCGACATTCTTGCCCTCTCAAAAAGAGGCGAAGTCGTTGGTGAGACCGAATCGGTTGATATCCGTGAGTGTCTCCATGCGTCGTGGAGTAGCGTTGAGACACAGCAAGCGACGCTCCAACTAGACGATGATCTCGGAGTGATCGCCGCGGATAAGAGTCGTTTTCAGGAACTACTAGAGAACTTGTTCCGCAATGCCGTTGAACATGCTGGTGCTGGGGCGACTGTGACTGTTGGAAGCCTCCTTGACGATACGGGACTCTATATCGAAGATGATGGCCCCGGAATCGCTGAGCCGATTCGGTCAGAGATATTTACCCATGGATATTCGACAACTGCTGACGGAACTGGCTATGGGCTCTCGATCGTCTCTCAAATTGTCGAGGGCCATGGTTGGGATATTGCCGTTACAACGGGTTCTGAAGGTGGCGCACGATTTGAGATCACGTGGTGAGAGTTGGGCGACGTCTGCTGAGTTAGTTTTTGGAGAGCATCTCTGACGGCCTCGTACTGCTGCGATGTTCGAAGCAAGCGTGAGATACTCCGTTGTTTGTGTTTCATTTGGGATGGAGACGAGGCCCACGTCCTCAACGATCTGGATAGCAAGCTAGCGAGTAGAAACTAGCAATCTCACGTGTTTGGGAGGTGAGTCGTGTCGGTACGTTTGGGGGCGACTGCTCGGGTTGTGCGCGCTCCGGCGGGCAGGCCGTTCCTGCCGGGCCCGGGCGTTTCGCGCTTCCGTTGCGTCTCCGACGGACGGTGCACGGTCACGGGGCCGGGTCGGGCCGCGTGCAGCCACCCGATACCGGTCAGCCCCGAGAGCGGGTCTGCGAGCACTCGACCCGCATCCGGGCCGTGACCGAGACCGGGCTGGCTGCATCTTCACCAGCCGTTGCGTCAGCGCTCCCTCGATGCGGTCGCGCCGCCGGCCGGCTGGCTCAGACGTGGCCGCTTGCGCGGTCCGGGCGGGCTGCTCGCCGTTCGGGCACTTGCCCTCACCCCTCGTTCACCCGGGCTGCCGCGGCTACTGGGGGCTCGCCGTGCTCACCCCCAATATGCCACGGTCCGGGGCTCACTCAGGGCTGGCTGTGCGGCCTGCCGGGCGTGCGCTCAAACTCGACCGCGACGAGCTGTGGGTCCGCGGGCGTCCAGCCCGCACCGGGCTGCCGCACGAGGCGTTTCCGTTGCGTCTGCGACGGACGGGACAGGCTCGTGCGGGTCCGGGCGCGGTGCTGGTCCGGCGGGTCCTCGCTCTCTGCGGCCTCGCTGTGGCCGTATGCGACGCCGTTCACCACCGTATACCCCCCGGCCGTGCCGCCTCGGCGCCGCGGCCGCTGCCGTTGCGTCTGCCGACGGACGGGTGTCGGCGAGGCGCCGACCCGCGGTGACCGGCTGGGTATATGGCGGTGACCGCGCACTCACCTCGAGGTTCACCCCCCGCACTCGTTTGTCGGGGTGCCGTCGGTGCCGCGCCGCGCCGGACAGGGTCCGGCGTGAAGGCGCGGCGCGGGCACCTCGGTGACGGCGTCATCGGTCGACGTCGGTGCCGTGGCTCAACAGGTTGGTTCGTGAGAATCCCGCGAGTGAGGTCGCGGGCGTTGGCGCGTTAGCGCCTTTGAAACTTGGTGAAGTTCCAATGTCTAGTAACAACTCCAGTCGAAAGGTAGTTTCGGTGGCTGAACAGGCGTTCGAACACGCGGACGAGACGACAGTCGACGAAGACGGGTTCGAAGTCGTCGACGAGACGCCGCAGTTCCAGGCGACGGTGCAACAGGAGATCCAAGCAAAGGTTGATGCGAACCACCCAGATGGGATTGCAGACACGAGCGACGAGCGGATTGACGGGGTGACGTTGGCCCAAGAAGAACGCATTCGAGCGCGGGAAGCCGAACTCGAACGGATTAGTGCCCGTGCGGAACTGGGCTCGCAAGAGGGTCGTGAGGCTCGGTCGCGGATGATTGCGGCCGAGCGGAGCGCTGCGCGACGGCGGCAGTTCCAGAAGCGGGCGGCAAGTGTGAACCCGATGGCTGACCCCGACCGGGCGGATCCCCGGACGGAGCTGACCCAAGCACAGTTGGGTGCGGTGAACTCTCAGGCAAAACGATTGGTAGAGAAGCTGGATGGGTGGTCACGAGCGGCGATCAGTCGGCGGCTGAGCGAGGCGGTGTTGGGTGGCAAGGACATGATGTCGGCAACTGTGAGCGTGTTCGAGGAACTCGAAGGCGCACCGGGGACGATGGTGCCGATCGGGAAACTGGAGGGCGTGTCGCGACGCGAAGTGTGCATTGAAGGGACGCTGACGACGGTGTGGGAGTCGGAGTCACCGGCGATTCAGCAAGCGGGGCTCCTCGAAGACGAAAGCGGGCAGGTGAAGTTGACGAGTTGGAAGGCCTCGGACGTGCCGTGGATTCGCGAGGGTGAACGCGTGCGGATTCACGGGGCAGCGCGGAACTGGTACGACGGGCGCGTCTCGATTGCCCTGACGGGGGGGACGACCGTGATGTTCCCCGAGCGCGACGCTTGGTGGGACGCCTAACGGCGCGAGGCAGCCCTCTTTTTTGTTGGTGGCCGGGCCGACCCAGACCCCACCGCCCCACCCTCCGCTCCGTGCTCGCAGACGCTGCGCGCGCAGCCACGACCTCTAGAACTCTTTTTGACGTCACGGTGGGGATTGGTGCCTTCGATATTCACCAATGAAAGTGACTGTTAAACTGGGGTATCACTATCATGACTATTACCCTGTCTCTCCACCGACTAGCATGCTTCGGGGGAACCAACAAGGGCTGAATCGACGACAGGCACTCCGAATTTTCGGGACCTCATTTGCGATTGGAACTGCAGCTCTCCGCGCGGGTCGCCCCGTTGCTGCTCGTGCGTCAACAGAGCCGTCATGGCCAACGTTCCAGTTTGACAATGGGCGGTCCGGATACAACCCGCACGGGAGACGTCCCACAGGCAAACTCACAAAAGTATGGGAAACGACTGACGGATCATTCTCGAGCAGTCCAGCCGTCGCCGGAGAACTGCTGTATCACGGGACAGCCGCGAAAGGCCTCTTCGCCTATGATGCCGAGGACGGGAGTACCGTCTGGAACAGTCCGACCAACGGGCGAATCGGTCCCTCAAGACCAACGGTAGCCAACGGAGTTGTCTATATTGGCGATTGGGAGCATATCTTCTATGCATTCGATAGCACCACTGGCAGTGAACGCTGGCGCTACAATGCTGGTGCGATACTTAATCATGATTCAGTTGTTGCTGATGGGGTGGTGTATTTCAGTGACGCGGATGGAGTTATTCACGCGGTTTCAGCAGCCGATGGGGCTGCTATCTGGAGTCTCGACACCGGCTTTGGAATCACATCACTTGCGATGAGTGATGGGGGTATTTTCTTCGGGGGGTCTAATTCACGGATCTCTCGGCTCGACGCAGCAACTGGCGTGGTCGAGTGGTCTCATCCTGTTCCGTACTCTCCACGACACATTGTCCTCGTCGATGGGATTGTGTATGTTGGTGGCTGGCCGTATCTCGCGACCTACGACGCAGCAGATGGAACAGAACGTTGGCGTGTCTATGTCGGGACAATTACCAACTCACCAGCGATCTCTGATCGACTCATCTATCTCGGGTCTACCAACAACCAACTACTTGCATTTGACCGAGCGACTGGTGAAGAACAATGGGCCTTCAGCGTTGGTGACCACCCGATTCAAGGAATTGTCTCGTCGCCTGCTGTTGTCCAAAACCGTGTGTATTTCGGCGGCTACGACAGGTACGTATACGAACTCCATGCACGGACAGGTAAGCTGATGTGGTCATTCGACACCGGTACTGAGATCACAGGGTCGCCAGCTGTCGTTAACCGGCGTCTCTATATCGGGAGCCGCTTGGGTGGTATGTACGCATTCGGTTGATGAACAACACCGACTCTATACTGGACTCACAGTTCACCACGGGTTTCATCGTGTCGGGTAAAGTCGACGATCTAAGTCTAGTGGGCTCTGTTGAAATCCTAAGCCCCTGATGGTTTGTCGAAGGCGTGCTGAATAGAGGGCGCAAGTCGGTCACGCAACTGTCACACCTTACAGTGGCCCAGACAACTAGCAACCCAGCCATTGATTCCGCTAAATTGGCGAATTGAGGTGGATTTGGCCGTGGTTATATGATTCTTCACAGACAACATACTGACAACGCTCTTCTGTAGGAGATTGTTGATAGATTTCAGCTGTTGCTCTGGAATCGAAGAGGGCAAGGACACCGCGCTAGCGGTGTCCGACACGAATGATTCCGCTCGATGTGTTTGGCTCGGAATCGCTCGCAGCGAACCTGCTCCAACAAGTTCGCTGGCGTGACGGCGTTTCCTGCCCTCGCTGCCGTTCTGACCGGACGGTCAGAAACGGCAGCTATGGGGCGTTTCAACGCTATCTCTGTAAGAATTGCGACCGCACGTTCAACGACAAGACGGGCACGATTTTTGCTCATTCGAAGGTTGCGCTCCGCAAGTGGTTGTTCTCGATCTACGCGTTCTTGCGGTTCAACACGAGTCTCCGCCAACTTCAGCGAGAAATCGGTGTCACCTACAAGACGATGCACCGTCGCGTCGAGCGCTTTACCAGAGCGCTCGACGCACCTCAACTCGACCTCGTTGGACCGGTCGAAATCGACGAAGTGTACGTCTCTGCCGGATTGAAAGGCCGCGAGCGCGACCAAGAGTCGCGCTCGCGTGGCCTGTCCACGCGCGGACGAGGTTCGTATGAGGGAGACAAACCACCTGTCTTCACCATCGTTGACCGTGGAACGGGACAGCGATACGTCGTCCCAGCGAAATCCGCTGATGAATCAACAGTGCGACTCCTCCTCGGTGACCACGAGGAGGAGTCGCTGACAGTCTACACCGACGGATTTCGGGCATACGACCCACTAGAGGACGATGACGAATTCCACCGCGAATACGTCGTCCACGGTGACGGCGAATACGCTGATGGAGACGTTCACGTCAACACCTGCGAGAGCCACGCGTC
>NZ_AOLG01000030.1 GCF_000336815.1 Haloferax prahovense DSM 18310 | reverse complement strand
AGCGAACTCTTCAGAAAACCCGGTCGAGAAGCACTCAAACACGCTGTCAAAGCGACTCTCTGAAATCAACAATCTGCTACACATGAGCGTTCGTGCGATAACAGAGCCGAGTATCGCGGCGATGACGAGATTCAACAGCGTACACGGCTCACACCTGTTCTCGCCAGTATACTCTGGTTGTCGGAGTGTATCAAGTACAGCGATCTGCATACGCTCCCGAAAAGAGTCAATAAGTTATCTATTTTTTGCTTGCGGAATTGGTTCTGTTATCTCTCTCGCATGATTGTGGAATCAGTCAGCTAGCGCCACCAGCGTCCCGCCGCTCTCTCGATCGACAGCAAACGTCTCCACCCGCGCGTCGAGCTGTGGCTTCTCCGTGGTGACGACGACCGAGTGGGTGGTCACGAGCGGGCGCGTCCGGAAGAAGACACCCGCCTCGGGGGCAAGAGAGACGCGCCAGCGATCGGTGCCATCCGCGGTGTCGAGCGCCACCAGCGACCCGTCGTCGACGGGGGTAAGCCGCTCCCCGTCGGTCGAGACACCAGCTGTCGCTCGCACGGGGGCCGTCCAGCGCACCGCCCCGGTCGCGGCCGACAACGCGTGGAGCCGCTCGCCAGGGATGTATACATCGCCGTCGACCACCGTGGGAGTCTCGAAGTTGGTCTCACCGGGTGCGTACCGCCACTCAGTCAGCGGGTCTCCAACAGCACCGGGCTGGATGGCGACAACGCTTCCAAGCACCCGAGTCGTGTAGAGGACGGAGCCGCCGCCAGCCGCGGGGACGGCCGTCGAAAACCAGTCATCATCGTCGTGTAGGTCCAGCCCTCTCGACCGCGCGTGTCGAGCGCCAGCAGCGTCTGACCGGTGGAGGCAAATACCCGACCATCGTGGCCGAGGACGGCCTCGTTCACCGATCCGGCAGTGACGCGACTCCACCGCGGACTTCCATCACGAGCAGCAAGTGCGTACACTCCGTCGAGGCCGCCGACATACACAGAGCCGCGGTGGACAATCGGAGGACACCCTGAGAAGTCGCCGCCACCCGGCAGCGCCCGCCGCCAGCGTTCGTCGCCGGACTCGGCCCGACCTGAACAAACACTCGGTCCCCGACCACGGCCGGAGAAGTCAGCCCCCATCGACGCGCACCGACTAGACCGTGTCGGGGTCATCGACCCGAACCTCGGATGCGAACCCCGTGTGACCGGGCGTGTGTCCAAACTGCGCCCAGTCGCGTTGCTCGCCGGGAAGCGGGTCGGTCGTCGTCTCGGCAGTCCGGGGCCACCTCCCGCAGAACCGGCTGGTTGAGCAGCCGGCCAGAGCGGCGCCACCGGCGGCCCCGACAGTCGCGAGCACTTGGCGTCTCGTATGGAGGGACACTGTCACTACTGCTGGAGCCGAGAAAATATGCTGTCGACAGCCTAGGTCGCTAGCCGACCGACTGCACCGCTCCATTCGGCACTGGTGCCCGTCCATTCGGACGCAAGAGCAACCCCCCCGTCAGCGGGCGATTCAGCACAGCCGCACCAACCTATCCGTTCTTGTGGGTGTAACAGCATCCTGACGGAGTTAGGTCGGCGAGACAAGTCTGTGGCCGTGTCAAGGCGGTCGACATCGTCTAGAGCAGCAAAGGCATCGTCAAAAGCGAGATATTCAAGTGAGTATTCCTCGGAGGAGGTGTTCAATACCTCCAAAGACAAGGGCAACGACGAACGGTATAAACCACCACCCGAAAAAGAGCGGTGCCGGACTATCAACAACTGCAGTATAGTCCTTCCAGAGCACAAATCCGGTCATTGAGACTGTAGTGAGGAGCGGAAGTATGAGCGAGTATCTTAATAAGAGGTATATTGGAATTGCTAGGCTCTGTTGAAATCCTCAGAGAGTTACACGTTCATCCGGTAGTTTGATCGGATGCAGACCCTCCCGAAGTCGCAGTTACTCCAGTTCGTTGAGCAGGCATTCCACTTAGCTCGACGAGCTGTCGCCCGCTACTCCTCGAAGTTCTCAAAACGACGCTATACACTCCACCAACACATCGTTCTACTCTGCCTCAAAGTGCGAAAGAACACGACGTACCGAATGCTTCTCGACGAACTGATCGAGATGCCCCGCATTCGGAGCGCCATCGAGCTTGAGGAACTTCCGTCACCCTCGACGTTGTGTAAAGCGTTCAATCGGCTCGATATGGCAGTCTGGCGTGTTCTGCTCAACCTCTCAGCCACGCTTCTCCCGACCAACGGTGTCGTCGGGATCGACGCTTCCGGGTTCGACCGCAGTCATGCCTCGAAGCACTACACAAAGCGCACGAAGTTGACAATTCAGCAGTTGGAAGTCACGCTTCTCGTGGACACGAGAGCGAACGCTATCATCGACTTACATGTAACGACGACACGAAAACACGACTCGAAGATCGCGCCGTCGCTCATCAAGCGGAACACTGGAGAAGTAGCGGTTCTCCTCGGCGATAAGGGATACGACGACCAGAAGATTCGGGCGTTAGTCCGTGAAACAGGTGTTCGTCCGGTCATCAAGCATCGAGAATTTTCGTCACTTCATAAGGCGTGGAACGCTCGACTGGACGCCGACCTCTACGGTCAGCGTAGTCAGAACGAGACGGTGAACTCTCGCCTCAAACGCAAGTACGGAGCGTTCGTCCGTTCACGCCTCTGGTGGAAGCAGTTCCGGGAACTCGTTGTCGGCTGTCTCACTCACAACATCGACAAGACACTCTAAACGTGAGATATGCGGAACTACGTAACGCCCTTCTCCGAGAAGCTTATTGAAATGGGGTTAGAAATGACAGAAAGATGGCGATAGAGAGGATACCAATTCGACGTCTTGCGGTCATCACCATCGGTAGCCTCATCGGGGCTGCTATTATTTCCCAGATTCCTATAGCTATGATTGGGGGTCTCAGTCTCCAGACTAGTTTCCTATTCGGCATACTCGCTGGCATTCTCTCCCTTTGGACGAGCCAATCTGCTTATCGTAATGGGAACAAACGAATGGCAATTCAGTATGGTCTCCTCGGTCTCGGAGTTCCACTTGCACTGAGCGGATACGCTACGCTCGCCACACTCGGAGCAGCTATGACTGTACTAAGTGCAGGAGTAGCTTGGAGAATCGACCGTCGCATCCTTGAGCAGGTCACCGGATAGTAGACCTGTGAATCAATAAATACGCAGTCCTACCGAACGGCTGTTTCAGGGGAGACGTGTCGAACCAATAAGATTTCAACAGAGCCGTCCGTTTGAATCGGCCGAAAGCTACAGACGTATTCTTTTTGCTAGCAGCAGCAAAGTATAGCTCCCCAATTGTTTCTGGGATGGTCGCTGGACCATCATATTGACCGATCACTTTTGCGTTATCCCGGCCAGTATGCTTGCGTGGTTTCTTGGACGATTTCTTAGATCGTCTGCCTGAGCTCTCTTTTGCCGTTTCGAGGTGCTTCTTCATGTCGTCGATGTCGTCGTTCATAGCAGTGAGTGCGTAATGTGCGGTAGTATTCTCTAATCAGTCCCTGCGTTAGACATCGTATCTTCGATCTTGGACCCTGCCCGAAGTGATCAATGGGTCGTCAATGAATTTATTGCTGCTACGTCAGAGTCACGCGGTGTGAAATGATAACAACGATTTTTTACTTTCCCATTTCGGCCCTTGGTCTGCTGACTCGGTTGTTGTAAAAAGATTAGAAGCCGTTGTCGTACTCTTACAAGGCTCTTTAGATCACTTCAGAAACAATGCTCAATTTGTGAGGAGTAGCGCGGACCCTAATCGTTTCATATTGCCGGTGACCCTTGGGTGAAACAATGATCTCACTTTGAGCCGTTCGACCATCGGAACATTCGACATAGAAGATATACTTCCCACCTCGAACTGGTAAATCAGTGTTGGGCCTACTAGTCGCATTTTTCCCGGGGTTGATACCGGATTCTACCGTCTCTTCTCGTGAGAACTTGGATTTGCCTTTTTCAACACTCTCACCTCGAATGGCATCGAGTTTAAATTCTAGATCACCAGTCGTGTGGTTCACAAATTGAATATCGGCTTCGAACTGATCAGAGTGAATCTCAGGCGGAGCTTCAGAATCAGTGATCTGCACTTGCAACCCCCGCAAATCCAGTCATTGCAGCGGCACTTGTCAGCTTGAGAATCTGTCGTCGGTTGATTTTTTTGCTCATTGTTAATCCAGGTGATTGGTCGTCTTTTCGAAGTTGTCCACCGCACAGTTGGGGTTGTACCACATTTTCTCAGCATGGTCATCATGCGCCGATGAGACACTATTACAGGATTGTTCCCCGATCTCATATCCCATTGGGGTGCGGTGATATTTCGATGTGCCAAAGCTAAAGAATGTACTGCCTGATCGGTGTTCCCAGTAAGGGCCCTTGTCTAACAGCGTATGTCCAGCTTCATGAAGTGCAGTTTGCATGTCATCGAAATTTTCTCCGACACCCTCTGAATTATAAATACTGGGGGTTGCTGCGATGCCTGGTCCACCTTCTGCCATTGCGTAGTAATTCTCAAGTGCGCTTCCTGCACCACTATCGTAATTAGTGATAAGCAGCATTGCGTCCTCTCTTTTCGTAAGGTAGGCATCAACAAAGTCGAGCCACCACTCAGTGAGCGTGTCGTAGGTCACTTGAAATTGATACCCAGGAACATTAGTAGTAAATGGGCCTGGCCTGAGCTCTTGTGGTGCACTGATCGACGTTGTAGGAGTATCAACCGTTATCGTATGCTGGTTTTCTGGGTGATCAAACGCTCCTTCCATGTACTCTTTAAATCTTTTTGCAGCTCTGTACTCGTCACCGTAATTTGAATCACAGTGGTCAGTCAGATCTGTTGTCTGATACACCGCTACTTCAAAGTCATATGATGGCATTACAGAAGTATCAAAATGGCAGATGTAAATAATTCTATGGGTTGATTTACTGTGATATTAAGTTTGTAAAAATAGAAGTAGAATATCTAATCCAGAACTTTGAGCCGTTCAAAGGCAGGATTACAGAAGAGTATTAAAAGAGATAATCATTGAGGTTGTTATACTTTTTACATGGAGAAGTGAGGGTCCCATCCAGGCGGGTAGTACTGTTTTGGGTTACAAGGTATGTTGCAATCGATCGGGAGTCAGCTTCTTCCTCATCCGTTCCGTACGTCAAAGGTAGCGTTACTTCGATTACAACACCACCATTACTCTGGTTCACGAGTTCTGCATCCTCTTCGATACCAGTAAAGGATGTCAGACTCCACGAATTCACACACGATGAATTGTTCATCACATCAGATATGTGCTTTTTTTCAGCATTGAGTGCGCGATCTTTTGCTTCTGGTATATTGACTGGAGGTCCAGAATTCGTTTGTTCAGTAGGGGTAGGGGTAGCGGTGGTGTCTGGAGTAGGGCTTGACGTGGTTGTAATCTCAGTCGATGTCTGACCATTACTCACGCACCCAGAAAACGTGAGTAGAGACATCACGAGAATGATTTTCATCAGCTTGTTATACATACAAAGAGTGAATCAGACATACTATGAATATCTTGTGACCGGCTCTGTTGAAATCATTAGTCACTGATAGTTTGTTGAGGCCGTACTGAATACAGTAGATTCACGTATCGGTTATTGCCGAACTGGGTTACCCAAGTTCGTACAAGTTCTCCCCAACGGGGTACCGATGTTTTTCGGTGAGTCTATACTCGTTATCCTCAAATAGGTCTTCGAGTTCGTAATCGAACAACTTGGCTCTGTTGAAATCCTTCAAGGTTGACATTGGAGAGAGCGCTCCTTCTGGCTAGTTTCCGTAGATCACAGTAGAACTAGTCTCTCAAGAAATCGCAAGGCGGCAAGAGGGTTTCAACAGAGCCAGCCGCAATCAAAAACTCACCACCATTCTCCACGTTCCAACTCAAGGATGAAACAGTTGGTACTTTTCATTGTTTGGACCCTGTACCGAAAAAGGGTTGATGGCTACCGAATAGCGTTTCAAGCAACCAGTTGGATACACACGCTGCCATCGCTGATTCTCCAGGAGTATTCATAACGGATGCTTCAAATCACTCAATAACTCATATTTAAAAACCACATGGGTCAATGTAACTACAATAATTTATTTACTCTAAAATATATGGTCACAAGGCTCTGTTGAAATCCTTCAGCGTTGACATTGAGAAGAGCGACTCTTCCCACCGGTTTTTGCCGATCCGGTGAGAAACTAGCCACTCAGCAAATCGCAAGACGTGAGGAGGTTTTCAACAGAGCCGAGAGCCATTGAACTGGTGGGACTTCTTCCCCTTCGACTTTATATAATGATTTTGGCTATTCAGAAGTTGAAAATAACGCTCCCCGTCGACACGAGGTCGAGTCCAATCATCGACTCACACGTGACGACGACACGAAAATACGACTCGCAAATTGCGCCCTCGATTATCAAGCACCGCAAGTATTCGTCGCTTCACATAGCGTGGAACGCTCAATTGGACGCCGATATTTACGTCAACGGTGTCGAGACAGTAAGCTTTCGGATCAAACGGAAGTACGGCGCATTCGTTCGCT
>NZ_AOLG01000029.1 GCF_000336815.1 Haloferax prahovense DSM 18310 | reverse complement strand
ATAATGGTTAGGAGTAAACTATTTCAAACAAGCCAACAATTCGAGAGTATGGCTGAAGAATCCGATTCCGAATCTGGAAGAGAAATTCAATTATCTGGCAGTACCCGTCGTGACTTCATTAAATACCTCTCTGTGAGTGGTATGGGAATTGCTGGGTTGAATTCAGCAACTAAGCGAGTCTTTGGTAAGAAGCCAGATGGTGTTCCGATTGTCCTAACGCGTGGTCGAGATGGTAAGCCCATGCGGATAATGTATGTGTCAAAAGAGCGTGCCCGACGATTTAAAGTATTCAATAATATCCGTCCGGAAAAGAAGTTCTCTGCTGCCGACCGAATGACTGGAATGACTATTGACACAAAAGACGGTGAAGAAGATTCGCTACGTATCAAAATATATCTTGACTCAAACAAGCAAAGTGTCAGACGAAAATTCCCAAATCGAGTTGATGGCACTCCAATTCTTTTTGAGGAACGAAATAACGAATTCACCCCAGAATGTCGAATTGATGATCAATATACGGTATTAAAAGGAAATATACAAATTGCTACTCAGGTCGGTGCCGGAACGCTTGGGCTTGTAGCACGTGACTCAAGCACGAATGATCCCGTGTTACTCACTGCGTGGCATGTAGTAGACACTGACAAGGATGTTTTATACCAACCGACGTGGTCAGATAAGGTTGGCGATTACGCTGATCACACTCCAGATAATTCAACTGGGCACGATATTGTTAAGTACGATTTCTACAACAATGGTTCACAATATCCGGGTGCAGTAGGGGCAACTGAAGAATCTAGCCAGCCCGATATAACTTCTCTTTGGACTTTCTCTGGTCTTTCACAATACCTTGACTTAGAAGGTCGATTCAATGTCAACTATGCAGGTAGAAATACCTGCAGTGCGACATCAAACTGTTATGATGTTGCAAAAAATAGCATTTTAAACCATACCGCCTATATGGATTCTCATCCTACCGAAAAGGGTGACTCAGGAGGGCCATGGGTCGACGACAACGGTGCATTAGTTTGTCTACACACTGGTGTTGAGAATGGTACAAATGATGTTATTGGTGGTGTTGCAAGTGAAGCGTTTGATTCAGTGAACGCAAAATTATAATCTATGTCTTCAATTTAGTTTTTAGAAAATCTTTTTGTTTAGATTCTTAAAAGGCATTTATGTAGTTCTAATTGATTCTGGTGAATCATTAGACGGCGGCGAAGTTGTCCGTTAGTTCAAAGAATTTGAAGCGAGACTGTTGATGCCTATGTCGGAGATCTCTTCCAAGTTCTAACGATTGAAATTACCACCGTCTAGTGATTTACCAGAACCGATACAATTCAAGCAGTGACTATCTCTTAATTAAGACAGTAGGTGAAGTAGTTGTTTGACTTTACCGAATGTTTATCCCCATACACTACAACTATATGATATGAAACGGAGGATATTCCTCGGATTATTAAGTGCGAGTATCGCTGGATGCACGGCAACTGGTGCTCCATCTAATGAAGATAGTCCAAATCGCCAAATCATGGATACTCAATTTACTCTTGTAGACCCTAAAGAACGTATCAGCCTCGACGAATCAGATGTAGATAACCGATTCCAACACGCAGCAAATGTTCAATTCAACGCTATGAAAAATCAAATTATTGTCAGGGGTCGATTGAAAAGTGGAAGCCGGTCCTGTATGGAGACAGTTCTTGAATCGGCATCTTATAACGAAAAAAGCGATATCCTTACAGTAGTTGTATCCGACAAACGTGATGAATCGGCAACTATTTGTACCGATGAAATTTCGATTGTTGCTTATGAATCAACAATTACATTCGATTTATCATTACCTGGTACTGTTGTAGTAAAGCATCGAAGGGAGGATCAGGGAATAGTGTTCACTAATAGTTTTACCAGTAGTCCTTGTTGAAGTGTATGGTACAATCCCCGATTCAGGTACCTGCTTTGTTGATTGTAGGTAGTTCCGGCACTGTATAGATAATTCTGGAACTGTTGTTTGTCGAGTTATTGATGTAGTCGTTGGAAAGTATCGACTGTATGGATTCCTCCGCAGATCGACTGACCGATGCCTTTCTCGTCGGCCTTGATCTTCGTGAACATCTCCAATTTGGAAATTCGCTAGTTGCAGCGTTCGAGGAACTTGAAGCCCGGTTTGATACTCTCGAAGATGGATATCCTGAGTGGCATCCAGCACCCCATCCATTTCACGGGATGCTCAAGCTCTTCATCTACCGCGAAATCACTGGTGACACCTATCGAGAACTCCAAGAACAACAAAAACTCGCCTCAGCGGTTGGCCTCAACCGCATCCCTGACGAGTCAGTGCTGTCGAGAACGTGGCGACACCGCTTCGATTACGCTACTCGTGACTTCATTAAACGCGGCGCACATCTACTCGTTAAGGAAGTCCACAAAGACGGCCTTTCTGTCGAGGGAATCCGACCCAAACACGAAGTCATTAGTCCCCAAGAACATGACGTAAAAGAGTCTAAAAAAGCAAAAGCGAAAGAAGCGAGATTCGACGACAAGGAGATCTCCCGAACGACTCGTCTTGCGCGTGAACACTGCTTCACACCGTTTGACTCTGGCAGAGCAGACAACTCGTCGTATGACGATTCTCGATTCTTTGAGTTGCAGACGTTCATGGGAATGGTCGGGTGTGGGACTGCCCAAGGCGCAGCACGCTTTCAGTACCGACGTGGGAAAGAATACGGCCCGCACGGTGATACGCACCTCCGGGCAGTCAAACAATTCGAAGCAGATTCATTCCTCGATGGCTTCCAGACTGCTACTGACCGTCTCCTCTCAGTAATCGAATCGGAAGTCACGTTTCGGCGGCCAGTGACTGTGGCACTCGACATTACGACTGTCCCCTACTTCGGTAATGTCGAAGGGATGTCGATGGTCAGCGGGACGAAAGACGGCGATAGGCGAGCGTTCAAGTTTGCCACCCTCTCGATTGTCGGCCAGAATATACCACTCGTTTTGGCTGTCGAACCGGTTCGTGAAAGTTCAGCGTGGGACAATAACCCGCCGAATCGAATCCACCGTGTTGTCCGGCGGCTGGTTCGCCAAGCGAAGGAACACGTCCCTATCGAGATGGTGCTGTGCGACCGAGAATTCGACTCAATGCGAGTGTTTCAGACGCTCTCGAACCTTGGTGTGAACTACCTGATTCCTAAGCGAATCACTGGCCCAGAGCGAAAGGCGATTGAGAAGATGGAGGAAGACGACAAAGAAGTCGCCGTTGAGTCGGCGTCTGTCCACGTCGAACAGGGTTCGCACGCGATGCAGTTTCTCTACGTTCCCTCGACGAAGACTGATGGGACGACTGTCTTTGCGACGAATGCTCGTGTTACGCCAGTTGAGGCTGAAGCGTTCTGTCGGCGCTACAGCAGCCGCTGGCAGATCGAAAACGAGTACAAATCAATCAAACACGATTTCTTGGCGAAGACCTCGTCCAAGGATTATCGGGTTCGGCTGTTCTACTTCGTGTTCGCGGTCCTCTTGTACAATATCTGGCGGCTCACTGATTTCCTGCTGAAAGCTGCTGCTGACGGTGAGATGGACTACGCACCAGTCATTACTGCTGGAGAGTGTGTCGAGTTGGTCTCTTCGGCGCTGCTTCCACCTGACTAGTTGGGTGGACACCATCCGGTTCGCCTTTTGTGAGTGGTGACGCTATCGATTGGTGAAATAGTTCGGGTGATTTCTGACATTCGCAGAGAACTACCTCATATGCCTGAGTTTTCGAGCCGGATTATCTCGTAATATGGTCGAACTTCTCGACAAAACAGCGCAAAAACTACCCATCCTCCGAGGTTGTGTNTGTGCGAGCCGGGGATAGTAAATTTTGTATCGCGAGATATGGTTTATTCTCTAATCTCAGAGAATGACCGATAAATTGCTAATCCTCGTTGTCTGCGACCGACAACGACGCAACAAATATAGACAATTTTCAGATATATCTCGTCTCTCACTCGAAATCTGAGCTCACAGAATCAGCGAGGGATCGGTGTTCGGTCTTCTCCCGGTAGCTGACCGGTCAGATTCGCCAGTTCAGCGAGAACGAGTCGTTCGTCGCGGTATCGTTCGCGGCAGTACCGTTGGTCGTCCCGTTCGTGGAGTTCGAAGTGGCCTTCGTCTGCTCGGCCGGCGTACCCGTGTCTGCCGTGACAGTTCCGCTCGTCAGTTCGTCCAGCGGGGCCTGGATAGCGTAGCTCGGCGTCTCGACCTGAATCGTGCTTTGGGCGTCGACCTGTACGAACTTCAGTTCGAGCGCGTACGAGCCGTCGGATTCGATTTCGGTCGCTTCGACCTGGTCGGTCTGCGGGTGGAACGCCCACGCCGTCTCACCGGCGTCGAGGCGGCTCGTCTCGCCTTCGATAGTCCGAACCGTGTAATCCCGGCTCGTGTCGGACCCCGCAAGCGGGTAGTTGCGGTCGAGCCATGCCTGGTATCCCTCGTCGATGGCGTACACGTTCTCGAAGCCGGTCGCGAGCAGCATCGCCGCCCGGAGCGACGACAGGTGGTGCGGGCAGTGGCAGTAGGTCACCACGCGGTCCGCCTCGTTCCAGTCGTCCGTGGGGTCGAGCGTCCGCCCGTCAGGTGCGGGGCTGAGCACGGACCCGAAGACGTGGGAGACCTCGTATCCGGTCTCGCTGCGGGCGTCGACGAAGCGCGCCTCGCCGCGCGCGTACCAGTAGTACGCGTCCTCGATGGGAACGAGCGGAACTTCGACGGTCACGTCGTGCACCTCTCGCGTGAGCGTATCGTAGGAACTCGTGTCGATAGACCGCTCTTCCGGTACGGCGTCGAACTCTGGCGGGTAGCCGTCCGAAGGTTTGGGGTCTTCCGGTAGGTCGTCGCCCTCGCGGGGTCCTCGCATCCGGTTTTCGGGCGCGGCCGTCGTCGTTTGCGTCGTCGTCTGCGTCGCGTTCGCGGTGGTCGTCTGGGTCGACGTGGACGGCGTCGATTCGGGGGACCCGCTCGAACAGCCCGCGAGCCCGGCAATCGTCGCTGCACCGGTCAACTGAAGGAACCGTCTGCGGCTCGACTGTCGTTCTGTCATCACCCATCCGTACTGACCAGTGGTGGTTTATTATATACAGAGTAAGCTCTGTGCACCCTTACTCGCGTGGAAAGGCGGGCTACGAGTGACGGGCGTATCGTGCCGCTAAACCGCCGTTCACGCGGTCTGCTTGAGATACCGCTTCTCCCAGCGGCGGCGCGTCTCGACCGCTTCGCAACCCTCGTCGGTCAGCGAGTACTCGTTGGTCCGTCCGTTCTTGCTCCCTTTGTGGACGAGGTCTTTGTCGACGAGTTCGTTCAGGTTCGTGTACACGCGGCCCGTGAGCAGGTCGCGCCCCTGCGTCTTTTCGAGTTCGGTCTTAATCGTCTGTCCCGAGGAGTCGCTCATTCCTCGCACAACGAACAGCAAATCGCGTTGAATCGCGGTTAATTCGTGTACGCACATAGGGGATGCCACGGGCGCACCATACATGAACTTCGGAGATAGTTGTGGTTCTAAAGAACCCCTAGAACGGGTGAAACGGTCGTTTCTCGGAGTTCGCTCTCATAACCGACAGTGACTGAGCGAATAGACACATCATAAATCGGGGTCGCTCCGACCGCTCGAACGCACGGACCCACGCAGACCCGGACGAACGCGCCATCGTTCCGCGACTGCCGACCAGCGGACGCCGGGCGATGGCCGGCCCGGCAACTGCGCCCTCTCGGGAGCGAACGCCCCGACCCAGCGGTTCCTTACTCATCCCATAGTAAGGAACCCCGCCGCCCACGTGCGGAGTATGTTTGGAACGAGCGGCGTTCGCGGTGCCGTCGGCGAAGACGTGACGGCGGAAGTAGCGCTCTGTATCGGAAGGGCGCTCGGTAGCGAGGTCTCCGGGCGCGTCGTCGTCGGTCGCGACGCGCGCGAAAGCGGAACGATGCTCGAACACGCACTCGTCGCCGGGCTTCTGGAGTGCGGAATCGACGTACTCCGACTCGGGACCCGGCCGACGCCGTCTATCGCCCGCGCCGTCGAGTGGTTCGACGCCGACGCCGGTGCCGTCATCACCGCCTCGCACAACCCGCCGACCGACAACGGCGTGAAGCTCTGGACCGCGTCCGGCCGGGCGTTCGATTCGGCCCAGCGCGCCGCCATCGAGCGCCGTATCGAAGACGAGGACTACGAACTCGCCGCGTGGGACGGCGTCGGAACCGAGCGACACCGAAGCATCGAAAGCCGCCACCGCGACGCGCTCAAATCGAGCGTCGACTTCGAAGACCCCTGTTCGGTCGTCGTCGACATCGGCAACGGAACGGGGCGGCTCACGGCGGACGCGCTCTCGGACCTCGGCTGTACGGTGTCGACACTCAACGGCCAGCGCGACGGTCGGTTCCCCGCCCGCCCGAGCGAACCGACCGACGAGACGCTTCGAGGGCTCCAAGCTCACGTCGCCGCGACCGGCGCGGACCTCGGCATCGCCCACGACGGGGACGCAGACCGGATGATGGCCGTCGACGGCGACGGGAACTTCGTCGACGGCGACGCGCTCCTCGCCCTGTTCGGGCGCGAGGCCGCGTCCGAGGGCGACCGAATCGCCGTTCCCGTGAACACGAGCCTCGCCGTCGACGACGCGGTCGCGACCGTCGGCGCGGACGTGGTCCGGACGCGCGTGGGCGACGTGTTCGTCGCCGAGAGGTGCGCCGAGCCGGGCGTCGTCTTCGGCGGCGAGCCCTCCGGGGCGTGGATTTGGCCCGACGAGACGCCCTGTCCCGACGGCCCGCTCGCGGCGTGCAAACTCGTCGAGTTCGTCTCGCGGCGCGGCCCGTTAGCCGACCTCGTGGACGATATCGACGCCTACCCGCTTCGCCGCGAAAGCGTCGAGACGAGCGACAAAGCGGGCGTCCTCGAACGCGTCGAAGCGACGGTGCGCGAGGAGTACGACGACATCGACGACCGCGACGGACTCCGCGTCGAGACCGACGACGGGTGGTTCCTCGTCCGGGCGAGCGGAACGCAACCGCTCGTGCGGGTCACCGCCGAGGGTCGGACGGAAGCGGCGACCGACCGACTGTTCGACGAGGCGCTGGCGCTCGTCGAGTCTCGCACCGGCCCCGTCCGAACCTGAATCGAGGACAACCCTCGTGAAGCAGCGGAGATTCGAGCGTTCCGCGAGGTTCACCACCGACACGGCCGGAAAGGAACTCGCCCCCGCGTGGAATCGGCGAATATCTAAATTGGACTGCCAGAGAGTGTGACACACCCACAAATAGTCGGGGTTTAGTGCGTTAACTGTACGCACATATATAAAAAGACTGGATATGTGAAGGCACGATGTTTCTCCGTTTTATGACGTTCAGTAAATCGGATACAAATGAACTCGGAATTTACTCGTCGCACCTTCCTCACCGCCGCCGGCGGACTCGCGCTGCTCGGAACTGTCGGAACTCGGAACGCCACCGCGGGGTTTTCGCCGGGCGTCGTCGGGACCGCACCGTACCTCAGTGACCGACTCTACCCGACGATGGGCACCGACAGTTCGAACCCGACGCTCGTCGTCTACGTGAACTTCCTGTCGGGCTCCTCGCAGTACTTCGTTCAGCACAACCTCGAAGACATCGTCCGCGAGTACGTCCTGACGGGCGACCTCAACCTCGAAGTCCGATTCCTCTCGTACAAGCCCGACGCCATCGACACCTACCTCGTCGGCGACGACGAGGGCGAAGCCCGCGCCGCCCGCGCCGCTCACGGCGTCTGGGACGTCGAACCGGAGAACTTCTGGCGGTTCTTCGAGTTCATGTACTGGAACTTCACGACCAAAACGTACACCCACGCTCGGTTGGAGTCCTACATGGACCTCGCGGGCGTCCGCAACATCACCAAAATCGCCAACCGCGCCTACGAGGACCGCTACGACAGCCTCGTCCGCTCGGCGACCGACGAGGCCGTCCGCTACGGCATCTCGGGCGTGCCGCGAGTTCGCCTGCTTCGAGACCACAAGGACGGCAACTACGGCGACATCCTCGGCTGGGTTCGGACCCGTCTCGACCGGGTCAACGCGGGGTCGGTACGCACCCACTCGCTCCTTCCGGGAACGAACTACGAGACGCCCGTCTACGTCATCGACTCCGGAAAGCCCGGCCCGACGGCGTTCGTCGTCGGCGGCGTCCACGGCGAGGAGCCGCAGGGCTACCGCGCGGCGGACCAACTCAGGCATCTCCGCCCGACCGGCGGCAAGCTCGTCGTCGTCCCCTACGCGAACGCGCCCGCAATCAGTATCGGGGCGCGGTACACCGAAGACGGCGACCTGAACCGACAGTTCCCCACCGGGGCGGAACCCACCTCTCGACTCGCGCGGGCGCTCTGGGACGAACTCGTCTCGCACGACCCCGACGTCGTCGTCGACCTTCACAGCTCCAGCGGCATCTACAAGCACGACGGAAAAGTCGGCCAGGCGGTCTTCCCGACTCGCGCGACCCCGATGAACGCTGCAAGCGCGTGCGACTACGTCAACGAGCAGTACATCGACCCCTCGGAGTACCCGTCGTACTACGACTTCGACTGCGGGAACTCCCTCGACGGCTCTCGTCCGCTCTTCATCCACAAGGTGTACGGCGACCTGCACCTCCCCGGCTACATCGTCGAGACGACCCGCAAGGGGACGACCCTCGAAGACGCCGTGACGTGGGCAGTCGCCGTCGCTCGCGACCTGCTCTGGCAACACGGCGTCTACCACGGCTGAACCACTACGACGCACCTAACGCCGCGAACTCACCGAAAACCGCCGACAACGAACACTTATCTCGCGTATAATAACGCCCGTCGTTCGACTACGGCGGGGTATGCAAGCGATTCTACTGGCGGCCGGACGCGGCACGCGAATGCGCCCGCTGTCGAACGAGGTTCCGAAACCGATGCTGACCGTGGCCGGGCGGCCAATCGTCGGCCACACCGCCGCGGCGGCGGTCGAAGCCGGTGCCGACGAACTCGTCATGGTCGTCGGTTACGGCCAAGAGACGGTGCGCGAGCACTTCGGCTCGTCCTACCGCGGCGTCCCGGTCTCGTACGTCGAACAGGACGAACAGCAGGGGACCGCAGACGCGGTTCGCGCCGCCAAGGAGCACATCGACGGCGCGTTCGCCGTCCTCTACGGTGACAACCTCTACGACCCCGCCGGAATCGACGCCCTGTTCGACGCGGCACCGAGCATCGCGTCGGTCCGCGTCCCGAACCCCTCCAACTACGGCGTGTTGAACGTCAGCGACGGTGCGGTGGCGGAAATCGTCGAGAAACCCGACGCGCCGCAGAACGACCTCGTCAACGCCGGCGCGTACGTGTTTCCCGCGGAGGCCCGCGACATGCTCGACGTGCCGCTGAGCGAGCGCGGCGAGCGCGAACTCACCGACGTTCTCGACCGGGTCATCGACCGGTTCAACGTCTCTCCGGTGACGCTCGACCGCTGGATGGACGTTGGACGCCCGTGGGAACTCCTCGAAGCCAACGAGTGGAAGCTCGGAACGTTCGACCGCCGCGTCGACGGCGACGTGAGCGACGACGCCACGGTCCAAGGCGACGTGGTCGTCGAGGAAGGAGCGACCGTCAAAGACGGCTCCGTCGTCGAGGGGCCCGCCTACATCTCGGCGGGCGCGACGGTCGGACCGAACGCGTACGTTCGCGGGTGCACGTTCGTCGGACCCGACGTCCACGTCGGCCACGCCGTCGAAATCAAAAACAGCGTCCTCCTCGCGGAGACGAGCGTCGGCCACCTCTCGTACGTCGGCGATAGCGTCGTCGGCCGCCGCGTCAACCTCGGCGCGGGGACGAACGTCGCCAACCTCCGCCACGACGGCGAGGCCGTCTCCGTGACGGTCAAAGGCGACCGCGTCTCGACCGGCCGCCGAAAGTTCGGCGCGGTCGTCGGCGACGACGCGAAGACCGGCATCAACACGGCGCTCAACGCCGGGGTGAAGCTCTCCGAAGGCGCTCGTACCATGCCCGGCGAGACCGTGGCGACCGACCGATAACGCGACGGGTCGCTCTTTTTCCCCTCCTTCACTCCCGTTCGTCAAGCGCTGTCGATGCCGACACCGACACCGACACCCGCAGGTGTCGATGTCTGGATGGGGCGACCGAGGACCCGGCGAGTGCGTCGTCGAGACAGACGGGAAGAAGAGCTGCGGAGTTCAGGAGTCGGTGAGCATCCGCACCGGCGGACACAGCACGTCGTTGGGGGTGAGGACGCTGTCGTCGTCTGCGGCGTTCATCCACGTGGTGATGTCGTTGATTCGGAGCTTGACCCTGACCGGAAGCTCGTGGATGCTCGGGTAGCCGGGGAACAGTTTGCGGTCGAGTTCGTTCCGGTCGTACTGCGCCTCCATGTCGGGCCACGGCGAACTGAACGGCTCGATGCCGGGGACTTTCCGGCGGACGAACTTCTCGATTTGGTTCTTCCTGAACGAGTCGTGCGGTCTGTCCGGCGGCCGGTGGCGGAAGATATCCGGGTTGAGTTTCCGCATCGCCGCCATCATCGTGTTCGTGTTGCGCTTTTCCGGCGGGGTCTTCAGGTGCCAGTCGATGAGTTCGGCGTCGGCGGCGACGAACGACTCGATGTAGTTGTCCGATAGCTCGAAGTGGAACGGGACCGACGGCTGGTTTTGGATTCCGATGAGTTCGATACTGTCGTAGACGTTGTCGTATCGGTCCGACCACTTGTCGAGTTGCTCGTCGACGACGTCGTCGATGAACTCCATGCTCGTGTCGAACTCGTCGTAACACTCGGGGAAGACGTGGTCGCACGCCGGGTGGTAGCCGAACTTCGACGACAGCACCTCGGCAGGGTCCGGGTCAGGGTCCAGACCCTGCAACGGGAACCGATTACCGAACACTTCGACGACGTTCTGGGGGAGGAAATGTCCGCGGAGGAACGTATCGAAGAGCAGTCCGTGAAAGACGGTGTCGGCGTCCATCTGTTCGTCACAGCCCGCGTGGTGGACGTGGACCGACTCGCGCGTGCCGAGCGAGTACTCGATGACGTCCTCCTCGACGTTGATGTAGTCGTCGTCGGGGACGAGCGTCTCGTGGTCGGCACCGTACTGATTCGCGATGTTCCGGGCGACTTCGACCTCGGGATGGTCGGGCGTGCCGAGCGTGTAGCAGACGTCGATGCCGGGGTGCTGGGCGATGATTGCCCGCGAGTCGTAGCCGCCGCTCAGGAGCACGCCCTGTTTCCCGGGGAAATTCGCCCGGCGGGCTATCGCCCGTTCGAGGCGCGCCGCGAGCTCGTCGACGTAGTCGAACTCGTCGGGGTCGGCGGGGTCGTAGACGAAGCGGGAGAGCGTCCCCGACTCGTCGGCGGTGAAGTAGCCGTCGAACGGGATACAGCTGAGTCGGCTGTAGACCGTCCGCTCGTCGACGACGACCCCCATGTGGATGTACTCGAGGAGGCCGCGGGTGTCGACTTCCAGCCCGGTTGCCGCCGAGAGGACGCGCTGTGGGTTCGTGCCGAACACCCGCCCGTCGGGCGTGTCGGTGTAGAAACACTGCCACGTGCGGGCGGGGTCCGAGGCGACTACCGCGTCGCCGTCGAGTTCGACGAACACGAGAAACGACCCGTTGAGCTCACCGAACGCGTCGACTCCGACCGCGGCGTACCGCTCGAAGGCGTACTCCGCGGTCGGGGTCGAAACGCCGTCGGGGGAGAACGCCTCGCCCCAGACGATACAGCTCCCTCGCTCGTCTCGATACGTCGACGAGCGCCCCGGGAACCCGAGCGCGGGGTCGCGGATAGCGACGGTCGCGCGCTCGCCGTCGGCGACCCAGTCGAAGCTCGAACGAGACGCGAGGTCGTCGAAGACTCCGTCGTCGTCGAGGACGCCAAACAGTTCTTTGTTCATTGTGGGTGACTGGTCTCCGTGAGGTTATTCGACCGTGACACTCTTGGCGAGGTTTCGCGGCTTGTCTATCTCGCGGTCCAACTCGGTCGCGCAGTAGTACGACAGGAGCTGCAGCTGGACGTTCGCGAGGAGATTCGCACAGACGGGGTGTCTGTCGGGGACGTAGAGGTGTTCGTCCGCGGAGTCCATTATCTGGTGGTCCGACGGCCCGAGGGCGACGATGGGTGCGCCGCGGGTCTTCGCCTCCTCGGCGTTGGTCACCGTCTTGTCGCTGCCGTCGGTACAGACCGCGAAGACGGGGGTCCGGTCGGTGACGAGCGCCAGCGGGCCGTGCTTGAGCTCGCCGGAGGCGAACCCTTCCGCGTGCTCGTAGGTGATCTCCTTGAACTTGAGCGCGCCCTCCTTGGCCACCGAACAGCCGAGTCCGCGGCCGATGAAGAAGTACGCGTTCATGTCGAGGTACTCGCGGGCGAGTCGCTTGGCGTCGCTCGTCTGGAGCACCCGTTCGACGGCGTCGGGGAGTTCGGCCATATCGGAGACGAGTCGGTCGAGGTTGTCGGCGGGGACGCCGGATTCGACGATGTCGGAGAGGTACTGGCTGAGGAGTGTGAGCACCGCCGCCTGCGACGAGAACGTCTTCGTGGCGGCCACGCCGATTTCGGGGCCGGCGCGGATGTAAATCGGTTCGTCGGCCTCGCGGGCGGCGGTCGACTGCACGACGTTCGTCACCGCGAGCGTCTCGACGCCCTCGTCGTTGACCTGCCGAAGTGCGCTGAGCGTGTCCGCTGTCTCTCCGCTCTGGGTGACCGCGATGAACAGCGTGTTGTCCGTCAGCGACCCCGTCGTCAGGTCGTACTCGCTCGCGCGAATCGCGCGCGCCGGAACGTCACAGCGGTTCAGGAGGCTCGCCCCGAACAGCGCTGCGTGGTACGAAGTGCCACACCCGACGAGTTGGACGGAGTCGATGTCCGAGAGGTCGGTCTCGATGTCGAGGTCGATGTCGCCATCCTCCTGGTCGAGACGCCCTTCGAGCGTCTTCTGGAGCGAAGTCGGTTGCGTGTGAATCTCCTTGAGCATGAAGTGGTCGAACTGCCCCTTTCCGGTCTCGTCGGGGTTCCAGTCGACCGTCTCGACGTCGCGCCGCACCGTCTCGTCGTTCTCGTCGGTGATGTCGACGCCGTCGGCGCGGACCTCGACGGTGTCGCCGTCTTCGAGGTAGACGACGTTTCGCGTGTGGTCGAGGAAGGCGGGCACGTCGCTGGCGAGGTAGTAGCTGTTCTCGTCGACGCCGAGGACGAGCGGTGACCCCTGTCTGGCGGCGTAGATGGAGTCGTTGCCGTCGACGACGACCGCGATGGCGTAGCTCCCTTCGAGCGCGTCGACCGCGTGTTGGAACGCCGCCAGCGGCTCGTTTCCGCGGTCGAGGTAGTGGCTGACGAGGTTCGGAATGACCTCGGTGTCGGTGTCGCTCGTGAACTCGTACCCCTCCGCTTCGAGGGACTCTTTGAGCGTCGTGTAGTTCTCGATGATGCCGTTGTGGACCGCGGCGACCTGATTCGTCTGGTTCGTATGCGGGTGCGCGTTCTCGTCGGTCGGCGGCCCGTGGGTGCTCCAGCGGGTGTGTCCGATACCGAGTGTCGCGCTCGATTCGACCCCGTCGATGGTGTCTTTGAGGTCGGAAACCTGACCCGAGCACTTCCATACGTCGAGTCCCGAGCCGTTTTTCACCGCGATACCGGCGGAGTCGTAGCCGCGATACTCCAGTTTCTCGAGTCCGGTCACGAGCGGGCTGAGAGCCCGCTTCTCACCGACGTGAGCGATGATGCCGCACATGTTAGCGTCCCTCCGAGGGTCGAGAGACGCGCACGGCACCGGTCGTCGTTGGCTGCGGGCGGTTCAGAGCGGACGGGGCGGAGATGTTCGACTCCCCCAGGAGTTGTTTCTGATGTGTCATGGTTTGTGGGGTCAGCGGGTGAGCTGTCCGTGAAACCACGATACGGGGAAGCGGCCATTACTATAGACGCGCTAAGGGACGGTTCCGACTCCACAACCGATACAAACGCGTCGCTGTCGTGCGGTTTTTCGGAAACGTGGCATCGACGGGGCGAACGGCGAATTAGGCACCGAACAGGCCGCAAAGCACGCGCTGGAACGCCTTACACGGCCGATAATAATGCCGCTCACGCCCAGGTGTGGAGTATGGTTGACCGAGAGACAGACAGACGGAGTATTCTCAAACTATCCGGCGTCGCGGCCATCGCATCGCTGAGCGGCTGTGCGAGCTTCGCCAAGCAGGCGAACACCGGCGGAGCGGACACGCCGACGGGGCAGCCGGAACAGCAGACGACGACCGCGCAGCCCGAGACGCGGACGGCCGCGGGCAACGAGACCGACGCGAACGCGTCCGTCGAGATGCGTCCGAAGACGGTCTCCGACCCGTCGTTCGAACTCCAGACGGGTTCCCTCCAGGCGCTGCAGACCGACGCTCGGTATCCGACCATCGGCACGGCCGACACGACGGTGACCGTTTACGGAAGCTGGAAGTGCCCGTACACCCAGGAGTTCGTGCGACGGCAGTTCGGCGGGTTGGTCGAGGACTTCGTCGCGACCGGAGACCTCTCCATCGAGTTCCGGAACGTGGCGTACATGGACGGCGAGCCGTATCTCGGGCCGGACGCGCCCCGGGCGAGCGAAGCCGGGCTCGCGGTCTGGAACATCGACCCCGAGTCGTTCTGGACGTACTTCTCCTACGTCTTCGCGAACCAGCCGCAGGAGCGTCGCGACTGGGCGACGACCGAGAACCTCGTCCGATTCGCCGAGGAAGCGGACGCGGACGGCATCGACCAGATTCGGCGGGCGGTTCGGTCGCGCGCGTACGCCCAGAGCGTTCAACTGTCCGCCGACAGCGCGGCCGAACTCGACATCACGACCGTCCCCCGAATCGCCTCCAACGACGAGGTGACGGCACCGACGGTCGACCTCGAAGCGACGAGGGAACAACTCGAACGGGTCGCAAACGGCGGGTCGACGTTCGGCGGAACGACGACCGAGAGCAACTCCACGTTCGGCGGGAATTCGACCGAAAACGACACCGCCTTCGGGTCGTCGTCCGGCGGAAACGAGACTGGAACGGCGAACAACAGTTCGACGACGTTCGGAAGCAACGAGACGACCGAGTCGGACGACGACGCGTTCTAGGTCTTCGCGGCGCTGCCGCGGTCTGATTTTTCGTGTGACTGCATCAGAGACGACCGGTCGCTGTGAGATGCAGATAGCTCGTTGACGGAGATGCACGCCCACCACCAGTGATTTCCGCGAGAATCAGTTGATTACGTAACTGTATTCGAACTCCTCGGATTCGTTGATTGTGATTCCGCTCTGGAGGAGTCCGGCGTTGAGAGTAACGTGTCTCTCGAAGGAATTCCCGTTCATCGCGGCCGTGACGTCGTAGGTGTTCTCCTGACCGGTCAGCGTAGCCACGTGGCGCTTTGCCCCCGCATCGAGAGCGACCGTGTCGTTGTAGACTACGGTCGACTCGTTGCTGATTACGAGGTGGACGCTCTTGCTCGAATGAGCTTCGTTCTCAAGGACGAATGGCACGCGTTCGGCTCGCGGGACAGTTGTCGGTTGTGTGGTAGCCGGAGCTGTCGTGGTTGCCGTGGTTGTCGCTGTCGCTGCCTGTGTCGTAGCTGTTGGTGATGCAGTAGTCGTTGTCTGCCCAGTCGTTGCACACCCGGCAAAGACGACGAGGCACACGACCACGAGCGTCTGGGGGGACAATCGTCGCATTCTGATAGGTATGTTACTCGTTCCGCCGTATGCTTTGTGTGCTCTCGAATCGCGTGACGACACAGGACAAGAACATCCACTGAAGGAGTTCAACTGACCTATGCAGCCTTTTCAAGGCCTCTAAAACAGCTCTTCACGAAAGCCCGAGACGTACCGCTTCACCACCCGCGTCACAACGAGAACACCCGACGAGAGCACCACGACAAAAAAGAACGACTGCGAGCCGAAAAATCAGTTAGCGCCGGGGAGCGAACAGATGGTTACCTCACCGTTCGCGTAGACGTAGTTGGTCGTCGGCGGGCAGACCTCGGTCTTCGACGGGTCGAGGTTCGTGGCCACGTCCTGTTCGTTCGGGAAGTACGAGGCGCTCTGCGATTGGTACTCCCGATAGGCCGTTATCCCCTGCGGGACCGGCCTGCCATCTTCGGCCGGTAACGGTTCGGCCGGATACGCGTTCGTCCGCTCCCACACCGTCCCGTACGGCAGGTCGGTGTAGAGTTCGCCGCCCCGCTGCGACGAGCGGGCCGACTCGTACGTGTCGATGGCGGCGAGTTCCTGTTCGGTGTACGAGAGCCGTTCGTGCTGGTCCGGGAACGCGGGGCTGTCCATCGCGCCGTCGTTCGACATGATCATCACGTTCGGGTAGACGAGGACGAACAGGAGCAGGATGACGCCGACCACCTTGAGCGAGGTTCGGTTCGCGAGGTGACGGAACCCGAGGACGCCGATGATGGCGAGGAGGGCGTAGAGGTACGCGAACCAGCGACCGGGGACGAAGCTCTCGATACCGACGAGCGGCAGTCCGAGCACGACGAACAGCATCGCCACGATAGCGCCGACGAACGTGTACGTCGTCTGCGTCGCCCGCGAGCGGTTGAGCACCGTGAGACACCCGAGGAGACCCGCGAAGACGAGCATGAGGAACCCGGCTTCGGTGACGTACGTCGAGAGCTGCGAGAGGAACGTCTGACCGGCCGAACCGGCCGCACCGGACGCGCCGGCAGACCCGCCGCTACCGCCCACGCCCTGGAGGAACCCGGCGTTGAACAGGTTCAACACGAGGTAGTTGATGACCGTTTCGAGGAAGGTGTCGCCCTGATACGGCGTCAGCGACCACGTGAAAACGATGAGTCCGAGGTTGAACCCGACGAGTCCCGCGAGGTTCACCGGAGTGGAGCCGCCGCCCGAGAACGAAAGCGGGTCCGGGTCCTCGGTGAAGAAGTCGAACCGGAGCAACACCTGCGCGACGAACCCCGCGAAGAGGAGCACCAACATGATGAACGACGACACCTGGTGGGTGAGGATGACCGCGGTGCTGAACAGGACGAGCAGGCCGAAGTCGCGCCACCGCTCGCTGGCGTGGGTTATCCGCACGAGGCAGTACAGACACGCGAGGAAAAACAGCAGTCCGAGGCTCGTCGGGATGAGGTGGATGCCCCAGCGGACGACCTGGTCGCCCATCGCGTACAGCGCGCCGGCGGCGAGCGCCCACCGGAGCGGGACGAGCAGTCGCGCCGTCCCGTAGACTAAAATCGGGACGAGCGGCATCGCAACGCCGAGCGAGAGGTACAGCGCGTTCCGAAGCGACAGGTCGAGGAGGTGCGTCGACGCCGCCGTGAGAAGGTGGAACAGCGGCGACGCGTAGTACTTGATGTCGTTGATGGCGGATAGCGAGTCCGCCTGGAGAATCATCTGGACGAACGTCGTGTGCGACCAGATGTCGATTCCGATGTAACCCGGCGCGGTGTAGAGCGCGGCGAATCGGACGACGAACGAGTACACGAGAATCTCCGCGAGGAAGACGCTCGGCCGCAGTTCGTCGTCGGGGGCGAGCAGTATCTGCCCGAGGAGGAGCGCGCCGACGACGCCGCCGACGTCCATGAACAGGATGCTTCGTTCGCCCTGAACGGCCGCGAGAACGACCATGACGGCGAGGCCGAAGAAGACGCCGGCCGAGATGAGTCGCACGAGCGACGGCGCGAGCGTCGGGAGACCGTCCGTGGTCCCCCTCCCGCGGGCGGCCGCGAGATAGAGGAGACTGCCGACGCCGAGGAGTATCGGGAGCGTCACGATGAAAATCTGCGACGAGAGGAACCGCAGCGGGAACAACGCGAGCGCGAGCACGACCCCGAGGCCCGCCGCGAGGACGTCGAGTTCGGCTCGTCGCAATCGGTCGGATATCGATGAGAGGATCGTCATGTATGAGCTGAGAGTTGTGGTTCGAAGGGGGTCCGTCAGATTGTGGTCGGGTCCGTATCGGGGCCGTAAAACACGTCCTGCCAGTCGCGGGTCACGTGGGTTCCCCACTCGATGTCGAGTTCGGGAAGCTCACGGTCCATCGCGTACTGCACGCTGAGCGCGGGGATGTTGGCTCCCGCACCGACCGAAGCGGTGACCGACCGAGAGATTCGCGGGTGGACGTCGACGAGTTTCGGCGTCCCGTCGGCGGTGTATTTGAACCGGAACGTGGCGTTGTACTCCAACCCGAAGAGCGAGCAGAGCTCGTGCGTGTCTCGGAGGAGCTCCGGGTTCTTTTCGACGGTGCCAACGAACGAGGTGTCGTCGCAGGTCGCAGCGTGCGACCGTGAGACGAGAACCGGCATCTCGTCGTCGCGGACGAGGGCGTCCACGGTGCACTCCTCCCCGGGGAGGTACTCCATCACGATGAGTTCGGGGAACTGGGCCGTCTCCCGGAGGACGGGGAGCACGTCGTCGAGCGTCGTGACGGTGCTGTTCGGTTTCTGGTTCAACAGCGCGTTGAACCGGTCCATATCCGGGTCGAGGACGCGAAAGCAGCGCCTGTCGTTGCTGACGGGGGGCTTGAAGCAGACGCGGCGGTCGGGATAGCCGAGCGCGTGGACCGCGTCGAGAAACTCGTCGAACGAGGAGACGCGGTAGAACTCGGGTGCCATCGGGTGGGCCTGCTTGACGAGTTCGTCGTACAGCCGCCCTTTATCTCTGGCAATCGAGAGCGACTGGGACGAGGTGGCCATCACTTCGATACCCTCGCGCTCGAAGGCGCGCTTCGCCTCGGAGAGGGCCTCGACTTCCGCCGCGTTGAGGGGGAAAATCACGTCGGCGTTCTCGCGGCGCGCGACCGAAAGCAGCTCGGAGACGAACGCGTCGGCGTCGCCGGCGGGGACCGTCTCCGCCGTGTCGACGAGGCTGAAGCCGTAGGCGTCCGGGTCCGTATCGACGCCGACGATGTGGGCGTCGAACGCGTCGGCCCGGCGAATCGCCTTGATGATACCCGAAGCGCCGAAGGTACCGGCACCGGTCACCAGCACGGTCACATCGCCGTCCCGGCTCGACGGTCGGACTGTATCCAGCAGTGTCATCGAGACGAGACAGACACCAACAGCCCCTTATTATATAGCAGATAAAAGACGTGAACCGTCGAAAATCGGCTGTTTCGGGGCGTCATTCACGGTCCGAGAACGAGCGGCGAAACGCGCGTTCGAGAGGCTAGTCGACGGCCGCTACTCGGCAGCCGCGAGAACCCGTTCGACGATGACGTCCGTCGCGTCCACGTTCTCTTCGAGGAGCCGCTGCCGACGCGCCTTCCAGTCGGCGTCGGTCGACCGCAGGATGTCGACCGCCCGGTCCGTGGCGCGTTCGTTCCGGTGCTCACCGTGGTATCCGAACAGCAGGTCGAACGAGGCGAGGTCGCGCATGAGCCCGGGGTTCGCGCTGTGGACGTAGACGGTCGGCGTCCCGAGCACGGCGCTCTCGGAGGCCATCGTCCCGCTCTCGCCGACGAAGAGGTCGGCGTACGCGAGCACGTGGTGGATGAGGTGCGGGTCGATACTGATGCCGTACCCTTCGAGTTCGGGCGGGAGCGCGTCGTCCTCTGCAGAGATGAGTACCGTCGCGCCCGCGTCTTCGAGGCGACCGACGAGGTCGGTGAGGCCGTCGAGACCCTCGTCGCCGATGTCGTGCGCCGCGCCCCAACCGACCAACCGGACGACTGCGTACGTGTCGTCGGCGTCGACCGGCAGGCCGTCGAGCGCCGACGGGTCGGGGTCGAACCGGTCGGGGTGGAGGTACGCGAGTTCGTGGTAACTCGGGTATCGGAAGTGATTCCCCCCGGCGTCGTCGCGGTAGCACTTCGGGGTGGCGACCTCGTCGGCGA
This sequence comes from Haloferax prahovense DSM 18310, assembly GCF_000336815.1. GTDB lineage: Archaea > Halobacteriota > Halobacteria > Halobacteriales > Haloferacaceae > Haloferax > Haloferax prahovense. Next base: position 166,653 of record NZ_AOLG01000029.1, on the reverse strand, counting down.
AGGGGAACGTCAGCGCGTTCGAGAGCGTCGCGTGCTCCGTGTCGGTGAAGACGACGCACGCGGCCCCGACGAGTTTCGCGACGTGGGCGGCCTCGAACCCGCCAATGGAGGCGACGACGTCCGGGTCGATATCCCGCGCGGCGCGGAAGAGTCGGTACTCGATACCGAGCGTCGAGAGTGCGACGCCGGCCAGCGAATCGCCGCGGGAGCCGACGACCTCGTAGTCGATTTCGTACTCGTCGAGGAGGTCTAAGGCGACGTCCTTGTCGAGGGCGCGAACGTGGACCTCGTGGCCGAGGGCCTCGAACTCGTCGATGGCGTGTTTGAAGAAGTGAACGTGCGCGGGGTGCTGAATCGTGATGAGGATGTCCATCGGCGGTGTCTCAGAGCTGCGCGTAGTGGAAGCCGCGCTCGTCGGCCTCGTCGGCGTCGAACACGTCGGCCACGTCTATCATGACCGGGTCGGACCCGAGCGCGGCGGCCATCTGGTCGAGGTCGTAGTCGGCGAACTCCTCGTGGCCGGTCGCCACGACGACGCCGTCGTACGCCTCGAAGTCGACCGACTCGACCACGTCGATGTCGAAGACCTCCCGCGACTCGTCGGGGTCGGCGTGGGGGTCGTAGCCGACGCAGTCGACGTGGAACTCGTCGAGTTTCTCTATCATCGTGCTCACGTCCGAACTCCGGATGTCGCCGACCCCCGGCTTGTAGGCGAGTCCGAGGACGAGCAGCCGCGTGTCTTGGAGGACGCGCCCCGACTCGTTGATGGTCTTGACCGCCTTGCGGGCGGCGTGAACCGGGACGTACTCGTTGATTTCGCGCGCCTGTAACACGAGCTTCGGCGAGAAGCCCTCTCGCTTGGAGCGGTAGGTGAGGTAGAACGGGTCGACGGGGATGCAGTGGCCGCCGACGAAGCCGGGGGAGTAGCCGTCGTGGAAGTTCCACTTCGTCCCCGCGGCCTCCAGTACGTCCTTGGTCGTCAGACCCATGTGGTCGCACGCGACGGCCAGTTCGTTGACGAGCGCGATGTTCATGTCGCGCTGGACGTTCTCGATGACCTTCGACGCCTCCGCCGTCTCGATGTCGGGCGCGCGGTGGATGCCGGCGTCGACGATGCTCCCGTAGAGGTCGGCGAGGCGCTCGCGGACCGCCTCGGAGTTGGCACCGACCACTTTGACCACGTCCTTGACGCTCCGCCCGGTGTCGCCGGGCGACGCGCGCTCCGGCGAGTAGCCGACGAACACGTCCTCACCCACGACGAATCCGGACTCGGATTCGAGCGCGGGCACGAGCACGGACTCGGTCGCGCCGGGGTAAACGGTGGACTCGAGGACGACGGTCGTCCCCGGCGAGACGTGCTGGCCGATGGTCTCGGCCGCGGACTCGACGAACTGGAGGTCGGGATTCTCCATGCTGTCGACCGGGGTCGGGACCGTCACGATGACGAAGTCCGCGTCCGAGATGTGCGTCGCGTCCGTCGTGAACAGCACGTCGGAGGCCGCGACGCCCTCGTCGGTCACGTCTCCGGTGGGGTCCGTCCCCGCCGAGAGCGTCGACACCTTGTCGGGGTCGACGTCGTAGCCGATGACCGACTTCCCGGCGCGGTCGAACTCGATGGCCAGCGGCAGGCCGACGTAGCCGAGGCCGACGACGCAGACAGTGTCAGTCATGGAGACCGATTCCCTCGTAGTCGACTCGTTCGTGGTCGCGGTACTCCGTCGCGGCTTGCCGGCCGTCGACGAAGACGACCGGGCGGTCGTCGTCGGCGAAGGCGGGAACGTCGAGGTGGTCGAACGACTCGTGGGCCGTCACGAGGACGACGGCGTCCGGGGACAGGTCGTCGCCCGTCACGCCGCGCATGACCGTCGCGCCGGCGTCCTCGAAGACGGCGGTGTCGTCGAGGATGGGGTCGGTGGCGACCACGTCCGCGCCCGCTTCGTCGAGGTGTTCGACGACCGGGAGCGCCGGCGTCTTGCGAATCTCCTCGACGCCCGCGCGGTAGGTGAGACCGAGGACGAGAACGGTCGCGTCCTCGGGGGCGACGTCCTGCGCCGCCAGTCGGTCGAGCGCCGTCTGCGCGGTGACGTGCGGCATCTCGTCGTTGACGGCGCGAGCGGTCTCCATGAGCGGCGACCCCGTCTCGAACTGCGTGATGAGGAACTGCGGGTAGTACGGGATACAGTGGCCGCCGACGCCCGCGCCGGGCGTGTGAATCTCGCAGAACGGTTGGGTGTTAGCCACGTCGATGGCCTCGGTCACGTCGATTTCGAACTCGTCGGCGTGGGTCGCGAGTTCGTTCGCGAGCGCGATGTTTACGTCGCGGTAGACGCCCTCGAACACCTTGACCGCCTCCGCGGTCGTCGTGTCCGAGACGGTGATGACCTCGTTCGAGGATATCTGGTCGTAGACGAGCGACGCGGCGCGGGCGCTCTCGTCGTCGGCGCCGCCGACGACTTTCGGGTACGCCCCGCGGATGTCCTTCAGCGCGCGCCCGGAAGAGGTCCGCTCGGGGCAGAACGCGAGGCCGAACTCGCCGAGCGAGAGACCGCTCTCGGATTCGAGAAGCGGGAGGAGCGCGTCGCGACAGGAGCGCGGCGGGAGCGTCGATTCGAAGACGACGAGGTCGCCCTCGTCGAGGCCCTTCCCGATGTCTCTGGCGACCGCCTCGATGACCGAGAGGTCCGGCCGGCCCGCCTCGTCGACGAGCGTCGGAACGATGACCACGTGGATACTCGCCTCGTCGGCGACCTCGCGCGGTTCCGTGTTGGCGACGAGCGCGCCGTCTTCGACGAGTTCCTCGACGAGTTCGTCGAGTCCGGGTTCGCCGACGATATGGTTTCGTCCGGCGTTTATCTCGCGGACGACGTCGGTGTCGATGTCCGCGCCGGTGACGTTGCCGGTGGTCTCGGCGTAGACGGAAGCGAGCGGCAGCCCCATCTTGCCGAGGCCGTAGACGCCGACCGGCACGTCGCCGGACGTGAGCGCGGCTATCTGTTCGTCTTCGGAGCGTTCGGAGCCGTAGATGGTCGTGACTGAAGATTGCGTGCTCATATGGTGTTCGCTCCCTGGAGCTTCGCCGGGAGTGGGCGGTGTTCGGCGGGCGTTCCGACCGCGAGCGTCTCCGGCGGAACGTCCTCGGTGACGGTCGCGCCGGCGGCGACGAACGCGTTCTCGCCGACGGTCACGTCGGGGAGGATGGTCGCGTTCCCGCCGACCGAGACGCCGTCTTCGAGCGTGGGGCCGGTCATCTCGACGTCCTGCCGGACCGGATACGGGTCGTTCGTGAGCACCGCGCCCGGCCCGACGAACACGTCGTCGCCGATGTGCGTGTGGGTCGGAACGTAGACGCGGGTCTGGAGGCTCACGTTCGACCCGATGGTCGTGGTGCCGTCGATGACGGTGTTGGTCCCGACGACGACGTTGTCACCGATTCGGGTGTCTTCGCGGACGAGCGCGTCGTGACCGGTGACAAAGCCGTCGCCGATGGTCACGTCGCTGTAGACGATGGTTCCCGAGCGGATTCGGGCGTCGTCGCCGACGATCGTCTGCTGTGAGTCGTCGCCGGCCGGGTACCCGAGGGTGACGTCGTCGTCTATCTCGCAGTTGGAACCCGTGACGTACAGGTTCATGTCTGAGCCGAATCGGCGGTCGTCTCGTCATCGCCGGAAGGCGACCCGTCGCCGTCCGACCGGAGGGTGGTTGCGAGCACGAACAGTGCGACGAGCGCCGCGAGGAGTTTGGTTTTGGTGCGCATGTGTTGGTCACGCCGCGGACCGTCGTGGCCCGCGATTCGAAACGGAGGTCACGCGAAGCGGCCATTATTATCGGGACGATAAGCCCGCAGACGCCCCGAGACGGCGGGAAACGAGTCGTTCCGGCCGTGCGAACGCTCACCAACCGGCGTCGGAATTCCTCGATTTTTCGGAGCGTTACCCCCGGAGCGCCGCCGTCGACGCAGTCAACCATTCCCCCTTATCAGACCGCTAAGACGCTCTTTCTCCCGATTTCGAGCGTGAACGGTCGCAGCCATTTTTCAACACGGACTGTCAAGGCGCGAGTGATGAAGTCGTCTACCCGTCGCTGGACACTCGACGTACTCCTCGTCGTCGCGGGGTCTATCGCCGCGCTCGCGGTGGTCATGCTCGGTCTCTCCGGGTCCGTCGTCCGGAGCCTGTTCGTCGTGCCGCTCATCGTCCTGTACCCGGGATACGCGCTCCTCGCCGCGGTGTTCCCGGAACGGCGGTCGGACGTCGAGTCCGACACCATGAGCGACGAGTCGGCGCTGACGCGACCGACGCGTCACACCGCCGGACTGCTCTACTCCGTTCGACTGGTCCTCTCGGCGGCGTTGAGCCTCGCGCTCGTCGCCGGGGTCGCGCTCGTCACCAACCTCGTCGGACAGGGGTTCGACGCGAGCATCGTCGCGCTCGGCGTGTTCGGCGTGACGATATTGTTCACCGCGGTCGCCGTCGCCCGGCGCATGCTGCTGCCCCCGGACGCGCGGGCCGGAGCCCCGCCGCTCAGTACCGTCCTCGGGAGCGTGGCGTCGACCGCCGGAGCGGTCACGTCCCCGCTGTCCTCCGAATCGCGGAGTTCGCCCGTCTCGCTCGCCGTCAACCTCCTCGTGGTCGTGAGCGTCGTCGCGTTCCTCAGCAGCGTCGGGTTCGCGATGGTCGAGACGCAGGCTCCCGAGTCGGACTTCACCGAAGCGTACCTCGTGACCCAAAACGGGTCGGACTACGAGGCCAGCGGCTACCCCCAGCAGCTCAGTCGGGGGGAGCCGGTCCCGGTGACGCTGGCGCTGGAGAACCACGAACACGAGTCGACGACGTACACGGTCGTCACGGAGCTGCAGCGGCTCGACAGGACGCCGAACGGGACGCGAGTGGTCGAAGAACGCGAACTCGACCGAACGCGAGCGTCGGTCGGGGACAACGAGACCGCCTACGTCCAACAGGACGTTCGACCGACGATGTCCGGCGAGTCGCTCCGACTCGTCTATCACGTCTACAAAGGTGACGCTCCCGAGGATGCGAACCGCGAGAACTCGTATCGGACCGTCCAACTGGTCGTTTCGGTCGGCGACGGCGGCGGCGACGCCGCGCAACTCGGTCGGCCGGATTCGATTAGGGGGGCCGCGGCCTGATGTGGCCGTGGGAGCATCTCGTCTTCGGCTACGTGCTGTACTCCCTCGCGAACCGCGCCGCGTGGGGCCCGCCTATCGGTGACGCGGCCGGCGTCACCCTCGCGCTGATGACGCAGGTTCCCGACCTCGTGGACAAGCCGCTCTCGTGGACGCTCGGCGTGGTCGCGACGGGGTACGGCCCGGCGCACTCGCTCCTCGTCGGCGCACCGCTCGTCGGACTCCTCGCGGGGGCGCTCTGGACGCGGAACAGGGCGAAGCTCGCGGTCGCCGCGGTCGCCGGGTACGGGTCGCACCTCGTCGGCGACGTGCTCGCGCTCCGGGCGAACGGGCCGAACGTCGGGCGGGTGCTCTGGCCGCTCGCGCCGCGGGAGCCGTACTCGAACGACCTCGGCTTCGTCCAGCGGTTCGCGGAGTACTTTCAGACGTTCCTCTATCAGCTGCTGCGCCCCGAGAACACGGGGCTCGTCGTCGGTTACGCGGCCGTCTTCGGGGCGGTCGTCCTGCTGTGGGTGCTCGACGGAACGCCGGGGCTTCGGTGGGCCCGCCGCGCCGCCGACCTGCGCCGCTGATTCGCGGCCCGTCTTGTAACGGCTGACGAGAATATAATTTGACAAAAGCAACCCTGAGGGACAGTTGCATCCCTAATCAACGCCGGAAATAGACATTCTGTTTGAATAATACGATAAACGCTAAAAATACTCATTACACAGAGGCAGAGACGTTCTCTCGATGCGGAATCAACGCGCAGAAGAGCGCAGGAGGACAGTCTCTCGGAGACAGGTACTGAAGGGCATCGGTGGGGCGGCCGCTGCCGTTTCGTTCGCCGGGACGGCATCAGCCGACGGCGACGACGACTGGTACAACGTCGTCGACGAGGGGGCCGACCCGACCGGCGGGGAGTCCATCAACCCAGTCTTAGACGACATTCAGTGCGACGACGGCACGGTTCTGTATTTCCCGGACGGCGAGTATCTCATGGACGACGCGTTCCGTCACGTCGATTTTCGGGGGTTCGAACTTCGGGGGGATAACGCGACTATCGTCCCGGCCGCCGACTACGACGGCAGGTGGCTGTTCAAGTTGGGGACGTTCGAGCAACCGGGAGAGGACCTCGTCGTCGAGGGCTTCGAGTTCGACTTCACCGCCGACGACACGGGGCTTCGCGTCGTCCAAGCGCAGGTCAGAGACGACCTCCTCGCGCGGGACCTCTCCGTCGTCGGCCAGCACGACAGCGGGAAGTACGGCCCGTTCGCGTTCGACGTCACCGACGCGTCGGGTATCGGCACCGTCCAGAATATCAGGATTCCCGACGGCGGCGAGTTCTCGGACAACACGCCGGGCGACATCGACGTGGGGCCCACGGGCATCATCGTGTCGCCGTACCACGACGGTAAGCTCTGGGTGCGCGACTGCGAGGTCGGCGCCTGGCCCGACAACGGCCTCTACTGTTCGACCGAGGGCGGTCGCGTCGTCGTCGACGGGGGCGTGTTCAAGAACAGCAACATCGCCAACATCCGGCTCTCGGGCGATTACAGCTCGATTCACGGCGCGACCGTCATCGTGGACGACCGCCGCACCGACGACACGAACCAGCGGGGCATCCGACTCGACGGCGGCGCGTACAACTGGATAGACGACACCGTCGTTCGAATCGACGAGCCGAACGGGCGCGCCATCAGCGTCCAGAACGACGTCGAGTGGGCGCGGATTCAGAACTCGAGCGTCATCGTCAACGGAGACGTGCCGACGAAAGCGGTCACCGTCTCGCCGGGGGCCGGGAGAATCGATATCATCAACACCGACATCGAGTTCAACACCAGCGGCCAGGCGCTCGTCGTGGGGGGACCGAGCAGCGCCGACGCGGACCCAGTCTACGTTCTCAAGTCGAGCGTCGGCGGCTCCGGCGACGGGTCGAGCGGTCGGCACGCGGTCCGGCTCGAACGGGGGAACTGCACGCTCGACCGCTTCGACGTCGAGCAGACCGGCGGCGACTATCGGCGCGCGGTCAAGGTACTCGGCGACGGTAGCACGTTCATCTGGGGTGACTACGACACGAGCCACATTCCGCTGGTCAACGACGCCGACGGGACGACGTTCCGCGGCATCACCTCCGAATCGCACGACAACTACGAGGGAATGAAAGTCATCGACGGCTCGACTGGCGTCGACGTCGTCGAGTCGGTGATTCACAACGGCGTCTGGGAGTACGGCGACGTCGACGTCGCGTACGACGGAAACTGGTTCTGAGCCGCGACGGTCGGTCCCGAGTCGACTCTGCGTCGCGGCGGGCGCGGCTACCTTCTCACCGCTCGCCCGGACGGAGTCACGGCGACAGCGTCGCCTCGATGAGTCGCGAGATGGCCCGACGAATCCGCTGTGAGACCCCCGACTTGGAGATGCCGAGGATGGCTGCGAGTTCGCCCTGCGAGGACCGCCGCGGAACCTCGAAATAGCCGTGTTCGTGGGCGACGAGAAGCGCCTCGCGCTGTCCCGGGAGGAGCGCCGTCTCGGAGCCCACGTCGGTGTCGCGGGCGACGTGGAGGCGCTTTACCCGGAAGGAGATGTCGTTGTCGTGGTAGTGTTCTTGGACGCGGTGCAGCGTCGAGTGAGCGGGGAGGTGCATCTGGATGGACCACCTGCCGTCCTCGTGTCGAACGGAGATGACCCGAACGCCCATCTCCGTCGAGGACGGGGGAATCAGGCGAACGCCGCTCCCGAAGAGGACGCGAAACCGGTGGTCGGAGCCGACGGAACCGAGGAAGTCCGCCTCGATCACGGTCGGGTCGACGACGAGCGACGCCGCGACCGAATCGACGGGCCCCCGTTCGACGACGACGAACGCGCAGTCCCAGCCGAAGCCCTCGGTCGGTTGGAATTCGAGTTCGACCGGCCCCCGGTGTCCCGTGACGAACGACGAGAGAATCAGCCTCGGGTCCTCGAGCGTTATCTCCAAGTATATCGGTCGAGCGTCGTCGCCCCTTCGGTCCTCGTGCATCGCCTGTTGTTCGATAATCGGTACGGGTTATTATGCGGATGATAAGCGTCTGTGACCGCGTCTCCGCGGGTTCGCTCCCGTACCTGTCGACGGGTTGTGAGCAACTACGATGCCCATAATAACGACACCGAAACGTCCACAGTTCGGTAGGACTCCGACTACAATGTACAAAGACAACTCAATCGCCGTCGTCGTGCCGGCCTACAACGAAGCGGGCTACGTCGGGGACGTCATCGACACCCTCCCCTCGTTCGTCGACCTAGCCTACGTCGTCGACGACGGGTCGACAGACGGGACGTGGGACGAAATCGTGACGCACGCCGACGCGTTCAACGAGGATCACACCCCCGAAGCGACGGCGTACGACGACGTGGTCGTCCCGATTCAACACGAGGAGAACCGCGGGGTCGGCGGCGCGCTCAAGACGGGCTACCTCCACGCGCTGGAAGACGAAGTCGACATCACGGCCGTCCTCGGCGGCGACGGGCAGATGAACCCCAACGAGCTGGCGAAGTACCTCGACCCCATCGCGGAGGGCGACGCCGACTACGCGAAGGGCAACCGGTTCATGGAGCAGTCGGACCTCGACGCCATGCCGGGCTATCGACTCGTCGGCAACTCCATCCTCTCGTACCTGACGAAGTTCGCCAGCGGCTACTGGAAAACGATGGACCCGCAGAACGGCTACACCGCGATTTCCCACGAGGCGCTTCGGCAGGCCGACATCGAGAACATGTACGAGTACTACGGCTACTGCAACGACCTGCTCGTCAAACTCAACGCCGAGAACCTCCGCGTCGCGGACATCGCCTGCTCCGCGGAGTACCTGTACGACGACGACTGGAAGAGCCACATCAACTACGGCGAGTACGTCCCCCGCGTCTCGGGCATGCTGCTCCGGAACTACTTCTGGCGGCTGAAAAACAAGTACATGCTCCGGGACTTCCACCCGCTCGCGGCGTTCTACTACCTCGGAACCGTCATCGCGGGCGTCGCGGCAATCGGCCTCATCGGCTCGGGGCTGACGGGTGGCGGCGACGGCGACTCACCCAGCCTCGGCAGTTGGGCGATCGGCCTCCTCTTCGGTATCACGTTCCTGCTTTTCGGCACGGTCCTCGACCACGACGACAACGAAGCGCTCGAGATTCGGGTCGACGACGACACCTACGAGACCGAGGTTCCGAGCGAGTAACCCGAGTCGAATCGGGGGCCGTAGGCCGCCGAAACTCGCAGGCATACTTAAAGACTGAACATGTGAAGCCGGGAACGTTCGTGAGTATACGACGTTCTCGGTTGTATGAGATTCACGCAATCTGACGACACCGACGCCAATGACTCCCGCGGCCCGAAGCTCACGCGGCGCTCGTATCTCCTCGGAGCCGTCGGCACCCTCGCGGTCGGAAGCTACCTGTCGCACCCCGTCAACAGCGTCGAGGCGAACGCGATGAGCGTCGACGTTCCGCAGGCGTACCTCGACCGGTTCTCGAACGTCGTCAACGTCGTCGATGCGGGGGCCGACCCGAAGGGCATCGAACCCATCGACGACGTGCTCTCGCGGCACGTCGCGGACGACACGCTCCTCGTCTTCCCGGAGGGGCGATACCTGATGCACAGGCAACTCCGAAAGACCGGGTTCGAGAACCTCGGGTTCTACGGGCCGAACGCGACGCTCACGCACGGCCGAATCGACGCCATCGACAGCAACGTCGTCACCGAAGGCGAGTTTACCGGTGCGGCCCGATTCTTCCGGCTCGGCGTCATCTACGCCCCCGGCAAGGACCTCCTCTTCGAGGGGTTCACGTTCGATTTCACCGCCCCGCAGACCGGGATTCGGGCCGTCGAGGCCTACGTCACGGACGGGCTCGAAGTCCGCGACATCACTATCGCGGGCGAACACGACACCGGGACCCTCGGTCCGGCGCTGTTCAGCGTGACCACCGCCAACGGGACCGGGACCGTCGAGCGGTTCAGCGCGCCCGACGGCGCGGCGTTCACCGAAGACACCATCGGCGACATCAACCTCGGCCCAACCGGGATACTCATCGACCCGAACAGCGCGGGGACGCTCCGCTTCGTCGACTGCGAACTCGGTCGGTTCCCGGACAACGGGCTGTACGTCTCGGGGTCGAAAGGCGTCGTCCACGTGGAGGGCGGGACGTACAAGAACAGCACCGTCTCGTCGATTCGACTCAAAGGGTACGGCAGCAGTATCCGCGGCGCGACGGTCGTCATCGACGAACTCGTCCCCGGCATCAGCCAGCGCGGTATCCGCCTCGACGACGGGGCCGACCTCCGCATCGAAGACACCACCATCGAGGTCACGGGCTCCGCGGAGAACGCCATTCGCGTCCTCGACGACGCACAGACCTCGGTCATCGAGAACTGCAGCATCGTCCTCAACGACGACGAGGGCTGTGCGCGCGGCATTCAGGTGACCCCCGGCGCGGGTCGCCTCGAAGTCCTCGACACGACCATCGACATCCACGGGTCGAACTTCGCCATCTACCTCCAGGGCGAAAACGCCCCGGAGGACCCGATGGTGCTCGTCAAGAACGTCACCATCACCGGCTCGGCACCCGGCGACGGCCAGCGCGAGGCGATTCGCGTCGAGCGCGCGAACGCCCGGTTCGAGAACCTGACCGTCCACCAACCCGGCGAGAGCTACCGTCGCTGCGCCGAGATTCTCGCGGACGACGCCCTGTTCGTCGGCGGGACCTACGAGGCGACGCACCACCCCTTCATCAACAAGGGCAACCGGACGCGCTTCGACGGCATCACCGCGCGGTCCCTCGGCGGACGGCAAGCCATGAAGCTGTACTCGCAGGGGACCGACGTGGTCGTCATGGACTCGGTGCTCTACGGCGGCTACATCGACGGCGGCGCGGAGGGGTTCGTCGTCGACAACACCGAACTGCCACCCGTCTGAGACGAGCGGACCTTACCGACCCGATAATCATGGGGGTCGGTACGCAACTGCGGGTAACGCATGGACCACGACCGACTGGCCGACAAGGACCTCCTCGTCGTCTCACACGGCTACAAACACTTCGTCAAGTCGCAGGTCGACGTGCTCGCGGAGTACTTCGACTCCGTCACCGTCTGCGTCAGGTACAACTGGTTCGCCGACGTAGCGTCTCGCCTCCCCGTGAGCGGCGGTGAAGGGTTCGGAAAAGACGCCAAAATCGCCACGACGAACGTGCCGGACAACGTGCACGTCATCGAGACCCCGCTTTTGTACCTCCCGGTCGACGCGCAGCGCGAGCACCTCCTCGGACAGCAACACGCCCGGAAAGTCCGCAAGAAACTGGCGGACCACCCCGTCTCGTTCGACCTGATTCACTGCCACATGACGTGGACCTCGGGGTACGTGGGCGCGCGCCTGAAGGAGGAATTCGGTATCCCGTACGTCCTCACCGTCCACGCCAACAGAGACTGGTTCGAAACGCAGCTCACCTCCGACAACGCCCGGCTGAAGCGGGCGTGGACCGATGCCGACCGGCTCGTTCGCGTCAACCGACGCGACCGCTCGAAACTGGACGCCTACAACGACGACGTGGTCCACATTCCGAACGGCTACGACACCGACGCGTTCGAGCGCGTCTCCGCCGCCGCGGCCCGCGAACGACTCGGCGTCGACGACGACACGCCCGTCGTGTTCGCGCTCGGGACGCTGAAACCACGGAAGGGCTTCCAACACCTGATGCGAGCGATGACGCGGGTTCACGCGTCCGAACCGGAGGCGCGGCTCGTCATCGGCGGGCAGGGCGGCATGCGCGACGAACTCGAATCCCTCGCGGGCGAACTCGGTATCGACGACCGGACCGACCTGCTCGGCTACGTCGACTCGGAGACGCTCAACGACTGGATGAACGCGGCCGACGTGTTCGTCCTCCCGAGCTACAGCGAGAGCTTCGGCGTCGTCCAACTGGAGGCGATGGCCTGCGGGACGCCCGTCGTCGCCACGAAAAACGGCGGGAGCGAAGAAGTCGTCACGAGCGACGACTACGGCACCCTCGTCGAGGGACCGGAGTCGCACGACGAACTCGCCGACGCCGTCGTCGATGCCCTCCGCGGGCCGTGGGACGCGGACGCCATTCAGGCGTACGCGAACGAGTGCACGTGGGAGAACGTCTGCGAGGACATCGCCGACCTCTACGTCGAGGTCCTCGACGAAAACGAAACACAGACCGTCGCAGCCGCGCGGTAAGCACCGGAGAAACGACGGAGAACGGCCAGTCATTCCTTTCTTTGGTCTCGGCCGCCGGCGACTAACACAGTAACGAACGCAGTACGCTGTCTCGATTCGGCGACGCGCGCTGTCGAATCCGCGGAGTCGAACGTTCCTACAGCGTGGTCGTCCCTTCGGGGACCGACGTCCAGCATCGGTGTCGGGGGTTTTCGGACGAGACGAGCGGCGTCTCCGAACACATCGGTCTGTACGCGAGGCGGTAGACGAAGCCGTCGTGACGAACGTAGAAACCGGACGGAATCGATAGCTCACCCTCCGTTCGGTCGTAGTACGGGAGCGTCTCCAGCGCGTCTGCGACGGACCGGTACTCGCTTCTATCCAATCGGAAGTCCATCACGCCGCGAGCCTCGTCTTGCGTCACGCGGTCGAGCGCTCGCTGGAGCAACGGTTCGTCGGAGAGTCGTTCGTCGGAGGACGGAACGACGTCTGGGAACTCGGACGACGACACGTGCATCACCGTGAGGACGCCGCCATCGACGCCTTCGAGATTGAGACAGCCACTTAACGCAGAGATGGAACCGAGACCCAGCGTCGCGAGTAATGACCGTCGGTTCACGCTAAGGGAACCAACCTGTTATTATATTATCATTCCGATTCCCGAATCGCGCCGGCCGGGGGACGCGCCGAGTTCGGCACGGTTCTCGAAAAGTGGCCGGCGACTGCGGCCGCCAACAGAAGTCATCGACCGGGAGACGAGACAGCCCGTTAGCGCGCGCTTCGACCGGCGAGCGCCACGATTCCGACGAACAGAACCGAGTGGAACCACGGCGACCCGCCGAGCGGAGGCGACTGCAAATCGAGCCACTCGACCGCCGAAAGCGGTTGCGCCATCAGGAGCATCGACCCGCTGTCGGTCGTATTCGATGTCGTCGTCTCGGTCGTGGACGTGTCCGTCGTGGTGTCGGTAGTCGTCGTCGCGGTGTCTGTGGTCGTGGTCGTATTCATGTCCGTGGTCGTCGTCTCAGTCGTGGTGGTGTCCGTCGCTGTCGTCGTATCTGTAGTCGTCGTATCCGTGCTCGTTGTCGTTGCCGTATCGGTCGTAGTCGTCGTGTCTGTAGTCGTCTCGGTCGTCGTCGTGGCCGTGTCGGTCGTGGTTGTCGTCTCAGACGTTGTCGTGGTCGTCGTGTCCGTCGTCGTCGGTGACGAGGTGGTCGTCGCCGTCGTCGTCGTCGTGTTGTCCGACGGCGTCTCCGTCGCTGTCGAGGTCGAGGTCGAGGTAGTCGTCGGCGATGAGGTGGTCGTCGAAGTGGTGGGTGCCGTCGAGGTGGTCGTCGTGTTGTTCGACGGTGTCTCTGTCGCTGTCGTCGTGTTGTTCGTCGGCGTCTCCGTCGCTGTCGGCGACGCGGTCGTCGTCTGGTCGTCGCTATCATCGCCGTCGTCGTCATCGTCGTCGTCACCGCCCCAGAGCCAGCCGCCGCCGTCGTCCGACTCGGTCGTCGTCGTGTTCGACGGCGGACTGGTCGTGTTCGTCGTCGTCGCCGTCTCGGTCGTCTGCGTGACCGTCTCGGTCGCCGTCGTCGTCACCGGCGTGTCGGTCGTCGGCATCGGCGTGTCGGTGACCGGCGTGGTGTTGTTCACCTGCGGCACCGGCGAGTCGCCGTCGACCGAGGGAGCGATGCCGACGCTCGGGACGCCGACGGCGAGCGCGACGCCGGAGAGCGAAAGCAGGATACCGGCGACGAGAAGAACGCGTTGCAGCGTGTTTTTGTGTCGGTCGGTCCAGGACTCGTCGCCCCACGCGGGACTCCCGGCGTTGCCGCTGCTACCGCCGCGACGGGCGCGTATCGCGGTGGCGCGGGAACCGACCGGGTCGGGGAGCGAACTCAGCAGGTCCAGCGCCTCGTCGGCGTCCACGGCTCCGACCACGAACGCCACCGTCACGAAGACGAGGAGGCCGATAATCGGGACGACGACCAGCGCGAGGAGACTGCTCTCGATGGTCATCGAGAGCAAGAAGATGGGCACCCCGGAGATGAACCCCGTCGCGAGCACTCGCACGAGTCGGGCGTCGGAAAACGGCTTGAACCCGAGGTAGCGCGCGCTGGCGAGATTGAACACCGGAAGCGAGGAGTACCCGATGGTCGTCGCCACGGCGGCCCCGAGAATGCCGTGACGCGGGATGAGAATCACGTTCAAGACGATGTTCAGAACCGCCGCGGCACCGGTCGCCGCGATGAGCGGCTTCATATCAGCCTTCGCGTGGCTGATTGCGAGGATGGGCCGAACGACCGCGAAGCCGATAGTCCCCGGGAGCAGGATGAGAAGCGGCGTGACGACGGGCATCGACCCCGAACCGAGGTACAGCGGGACGAAGTCCTTCGCGAGCGCCGCCAGCCCGAGCGACAGGAGGACGATGACGAGCATCCCGTATCGGGTGACGCGGGAGGCGATTTCGTTTATCTGGTCGATTCGTTCGTCCGCCCACAGGTCCGAGACGGACTGCACGAGCATCGACTGAATCGAGCGGGGGATGACCCAGAGGAACTGGCTGATGACCAGCGCGGACTTGTAGTAACCGACGCGCGTCTCCGTGACGTGGGACGCCAGCATCAGCACGTCGACGTGGTACATCGACGTGAGAAACAGCATGTAGACCACCGAGAGGTGGTTGAAACTGAACAGCTCCTTCGTCGGAAAGCCGCGCGGCGTCGTGCTGAAGATGCCGCGAAGCGAGACGTTCTTGCGGACCCACCACAACGCGAGGAGCGCGACGAGGCTGTTGACGACGATGAGGCCGACCATCAGCCCCCCGATTTCGTACCCGAGGTAGGCGATGCCGATGAGCGCGAGCCGGGTTCCGACCTTGTTGAACACCCGAAGCGGCTCCGAGAGGTGCTCCTGTTTGAGCCCCATCAGGGACCGGCGGGCGTACTCGCGGAACTGCGTCGCGATGGTGAGTCCGGCGAGGCCGTAGAAGCCGACGACGTACTCGGGGCCGAGGAACCGGGTGACGATACCGAACCGCGCGGCGGCGGCGAAGGCGAGCGCGGTCAGCACCGCGAGGACCGTCCCGAGGCGGAAGTAGTAGCCGAAGACGTGGGTCTGCCAGTCCGAAATCGAGCGGTCTTCGGCGAGGAACTTCCGGGCACCGCTGTTGATGCCGGAACTCATCAAGATAGTCGAGATGCCGAAGACCGCGGTGAGCGTGCCGTAGCGACCGTACAGTTCGAACCCGAGCGTCGTGATGAGAAGCGGCGTGAGCACCACCGAGGACAGCACGATGAAGATGCGCCCCCCGAAGATAGAGAGGAACGCGGTGACCATGTTCCGCTTCATTCACACCACCCGTCGGCGTCTCTCTCGCCGGGCTTCCTCGCCAGCGCGACGCGCGGGGACCAACGGCGTATCGGTCGTAGACCGCCTGCTGTTCGGTGATTCGTGTACATAAATAAACGAACGCGGGAGATTAGTCGGAAGACGCTATCTCGATAGAGACCGAGTCGCCGTTCTTGAGGTAGTAGTCGGTCGGGTCGACGGACTCGCCGTTGACGGTGACGTTCGCAGTCGCGTTGTCACCGTCACCGTCGTACGCGTAGGTCGTTCCGTTGTAGGTGACGCCCTCGTCGGTCATGTTGATGCCGTCGAGCGTGGACATGCCGTAGGCGAGCGTGACGTGCGCCGAGTGCGCGTGCCACGGGTTCGCGTGACCGCCCTCGAAGTGGAAGTGGTCGTTGTGACCCGCCTGCTGGTACTTGTCGCGGCTGAAGTCGAGCCGTTCACCGTCGACGGTGAAGTCGATGGTCCCGTGGACGTGGAGCTGTTCCGGCGGGATGTACTCGCCGGGAGTGGTGACGTTCGAGTCGTCGCTCACGACCAGCACCCACACCTTATCGTCCGATTCGAGCGTGTACGATTCGGGGTCGACCTCGTGGCTGTCGACGCGGTAGATGAGTTTCGTGCCGTTGTTCGACTCCTCGTAGGTCTCGCCGTCGTAGGTCAGCGACGACTCGGTGGCGTTGACGTCGGCCGCCTCGAGCGCCTCCGCGAGCGTCGTGCTCTCGTTGGTGTGCCACGAATCGACGTCGGTCATGTGAACCGGCGCGTCCTCGTCGAGGTCCTCCGTGAGGCTCACGCGCTCGCCGGCGACCACGACGGCCATCTGCCCGGTGTACGCCGCGTCGACCGACGACTCGTTACTGGTGTTCGCCGCCGAGTCGTGGCTGTGTGAGTGGTTGTCGGAGTCGGAATCCGACGACTCGTTCGTCGCGTCCGCGGCCGTCGTCTCCGCGGCCGTCGCGTCGTTCGAAGACGCCGTGTCGTTCGCGGTGCCCTCGACGTCGGACGCCGTCGTCTCCGTCGTTTCGGCGGTTTCGTTCGCCGCGGTCGTGTCTCCCGCGTCGCCGCCCGCGAATGACGAACAACCCGCTGTCGTCATCAAGAGCGCGACGAGGAGGGCGATACTCGCACGTTTCAGTGTATTGGATGGGATTTCCATCTCGAACTCGAACGAGACATCACAGCCACCCACCGTTATTATCGACTACGTAGCGGCGGCTTATCGGGCGGATAATTAGTATGAGCGGGGGCGGGTCTACACCCATCGTGATACGCCTCGACACCCGCGGAGGTCGGTCGGATGGACAGTGACGCGCTCGTCACGCTCGGACTGGCTCTCGTGTGTCTGTTCGCCGTCGGGTCGGCGGCCGGGTCCCTCGAATCGGCGGTCGACTCTTCGCCGAGCGAGGCGATTGACCTCGACTACTCCTCGCTGCCGCTCGACAAGGGCGACGCCAACGACATCAAGCGCGAATACCAGACGCTGACGGACAACCCGAGCCAGCAGGAACACGGCGGCGAACAGTCGTCACAGTCGGGACAGTCTAGCGCGAGCGGTCCGGACGACGGGAACGACGACTCCACGTCCGACAGTTCGACAGACAGTTCGGACGCCCAGCACGACCAATCTGAGGGGTCGAAAGAGACGCCAGGCGAGCGAGACAGGCTAGAGGCGCTCATCGACGCCCTGCTCGCGCTCCTCTCGCGCCTCGTCGAACTGGTCGTCGGAGTCGTCGCGGTGGTCGCCCTCGCGCTCGTCGCTCGGTATCGAGACCGCATCGCGGCGCGACTGTCGCCGATGGTCGCCCGCTTCCGCGGGGGCGAGTCTCCGGCGGAAGAACGCGCCGAAGGCGGGTTCGACGCGCCGCCCGAACCGCAGAACGAGGTCACCGAAGCGTGGTACGAGATGGTCGAGCGCCTCCGGCTCGACGACCGTCAGTTGCTCACGCCGCGAGAGCGGGCGGCAATCGCCCGCGAGAACGGGGCCGACGCGAACTCGGTGTGGTCGCTCACGGAGCTGTTCGAAGAAGTCAGGTACGGCGGCGCGCCCGTGACCGAAGACCGACGCCGGCGCGCGAGGGAGTGTCTCGAACGGCTCGGACCATCCGGGGGGCGAGACCAGTCGTGAACCGCCGAAAGATACTGTTCGGCCTCCTCGGACTCGGCTGTCTCGCCGTCGGAACGGTCGCACGCGGGACGGCCCTCCCGGTGACGGCACTCGTCTCCGAGGCGGGCGGCGACTACGTCCTCGTGGCCGCGCTCTCGGGAGTCGCGCTGCTCGCGTCGCTGCCGGTCATCGCCTCCGGCCGGGAGAGCGAACTGCAGCAGGCCGACACGCCGGACCCGGAGGTCCCCGCTCGGGTCCCGCCCGCGGGGCGCGAGTTCGACGAGACGGTTCGGGGATGGGACTATCGGACGTCCGTTCTCGGCGACAGCGCCCGACAGCGAGTGAAAACGCGACTCCGAACAGCGGCCGTCGAGGCGGTGATGCGCGAGCGGAACTGCGGTCGAAGCCGCGCGCGTCAGCTCGTTCGACGCGGCGAGTGGACCGACGACGCCGAGGCGGCGTCGTTCCTCGGGAGTCCGAAACGGTCGACGCTCGCCACCGCGGTCGCCGCGCTTCGGCGACGACAGACGCCCGCTGAGTTCCGCGCCCGGCGGACCGCCGAGGCCGTCTACGCGGTCGATGGGGGGACGGGACGGTGACGACGCCACAACAGACGAACCGCTGGCGCGGCGTCGTCGCCGTCGCGCTCGTCGTCGCGGCCGCCGGGCTACTGGCGAAGCGACAGGAGCTCCTCTTGCTCTCGACGGTCGGCGTCGTCTTCGCGGCGTACCACCGGACCGTCCCGATGCCGACGCCGAATCTGTCCCTCGACCGCCGGGTCGACACCGCCTCACCGGCGAGCGGCGACGAGGTCGAAATCGAAGTCGCGGTGACGAACGAGGGCGACGAGACGCTGTACGACTGCCGGGTCGTCGACGGCGTCCCCCCGGCGCTCTCCGTCACGGACGGCCCGGCGAGGCGCGGGATGGTGCTCCGACCCGGTGAGACGCGGACGTTCTCGTACGCCGTCGAAGCCGAGCGCGGGCGGCACGCGTTCGACGACGCGACCGCCATCGTCCGCGACCCCAGCGGCGACAGGGAGGTCGAACTCGACGTGCGCGCCGCGGACGAGACGGAACTCGACTGCACGACCGAGATTACGAAGCCGCCGCGTCGGTCACAGACGCTCGACACCGTCGGCAGCGTCGCCGCGAACGGGACGGGGTCGGGCATCGAGTTCCAACAGACGCGGTCGTACCGCCGCGGCGACCCGGTCAGCCAAATCGACTGGAAGCGGTACGCCGCTTCGGGTGAGTTGACGACCGTCGACTTCAGGGAAGAGCAAGCGGCGTCAATCCTCGTCCTCGTCGACGCGCGGGCGGTCGCCTACAGGGGCCCGCCCGGGGAGACGCACGCCGTCGACGCCGGGGCGTCCGCCGCGACCCAGTTGACGACTGCCCTGCTGAACGGCCGGAACCACGTCGGCCTCGCCGCGCTCTCGGCCGAAGACTGCTTCCGAGCGCCGGGTGCGGGGCGGGAACACCGGCTCCGGTTGCGGAAACTGCTTTCGAGGCACTCGGCGTTCACCGCGAGTCCGACGGACACGGACGACCCCGTCGACGAACAGGTCGAATCGTACCTCGGTCGGCTCGGCGAACAGACGCAGCTTCTCTTCGTCTCGCCGCTCTGCGACGACGCCGCCGTCGAAGTTGCGCGCCGGTTCGACGGGCACGGCCACGCGGTCACGGTCGTCTCCCCGGACGCGACGGCGAACGAGACGCCCGGCGAGCGCTTGGCGGCCGCAGAGCGCCGGAATCGGTTGCGGGCGCTCCGGCAGGTCGGTATCCCCGTCATCGATTGGTCGCTCGACGACCCGCTCGCGCTCGCAATCGACGCACAGCGGGGGGTTCGGACGTGAACGGAGAGATAACCAGACGGCCGGCGCGGTTCAGCGCGGCGCTGTCGTTGTTCGCCGTCGCGCTGTCCGTCTCGCTCGTGAACACCGGCGCGTCGACCGGGACGTTCGTCGCCGTGGTCGGCCTCGTCCTCGCTATCGAGGGCGCACACCGGTTCCGAACGGGACAGCGACTGCTCGGGGCTGCCGGGCTACTCGTCGGCGTCCTCGTCGCGACGGGCGGTGCGGGCCTCGCCGTATCGAGCGCCACCGGTCAGTCACAGCTCATCGAGTCCGGGCTCGGACTCTTCGGCCTGCTCTGTCTCGGTCTCGGCGTGCTTCCCCTTCGCGGAGCCGGGTCGCGCGGACTGAGTAAACTCGGCTGCGCGTCGGTCCTCTTGGCTGTCGTCGCCGGCGGGCTGTTCCAGACGGCCGACGCCGTGGCCCTGCTCGTCGCATGTGCGGCGCTCGTCGTCTCGTGGGACGCCGCAGAGAACTCGATAGCGGTGGGCGAACAACTCGGACGGGAGGCGAAGACGTGGACCGTCGAGATGGCGCACTTCGGCGGGACGGCGCTCGTCGGGGGCGTCGCGGTCGGTACCGGGCTCGTGGTCCGCGACCTCGGGACGCCCGGTCTGCCGCTTCACGCGATCGCGTTCATGCTCGTCGCCTTGGTCTTCCTCACGCTCGCTCTGCACGACTGACCGTCGGGACGGAGACTTCGGCGAGCACGTCGTCGACGAGTTGGCTCCGCTCGACGTTGTCGACCGTCGCCTCGGCAGTCGGAACGATTCGGTGGGCGACCGTCGCGTGGACGACGGCTTTCACGTCGTCCGGAATGACGAAGCTCCGGCCGTGGACCGCGGCCGTCGCGCGGACGACCTCGAACAGCCGCTGACAGCCGCGCGGCGAGACGCCGACCGCGACGCGGGGGTTCTCCCGGGTCGCGCGAACGATGTCGACGATGTACTGTTTTATTTCGCCGTCGACGCGGACCGTCTCCGGAACGCGCTGCATCTCGCGGACGCGGTCCGTCGAGAGGACCGAAGAGACCGTCGGCGTGGGCTCGTCGCGCGCGTCGCGGCGGTCGAGCAGTTCCAGTTCGCCCTCCTCGTCCGGGTAGCCGAGGCTGTCTTTGACGAGAAACCGGTCTTTCTGCGCTTCGGGCAGGGGGAACGTTCCCTCTCCCTGTTCGACCGGGTTCTGCGTGGCGATGACGAAAAACGGGTCCGGGAGCGGGTGCGTCTCGCCGTCGACGGTCACCTGCCCCTCGGCCATCGCTTCGAGGAGCGCGGCCTGCGTCTTCGGCGAGGCGCGGTTAATCTCGTCGGCGAGGACGACGTTCGCGAACAGCGGGCCCTCGCTGAACTCGAACGACCGGTCTCGCTCGTCGAACACGTACGTCCCGGTCACGTCGGCGGGGAGGAGGTCCGGCGTGAACTGGATTCGGCTAAACGAGAGGCCGAGCGCCGTGGCGAAGCTCTGCGCGGTCAGCGTCTTTCCCGTGCCGGGAACGTCTTCGAGCAGAACGTGTCCCTGCGAGAGCGCTCCGGTGAGGATGCGCCGGAGGACGGCTCGGTCCACGACGACTGACCGAGCTATCTCGTCGAGAACACGCGTGCTGTGGTCGTGGAGTTCGCGGACGTCCATATTCCGGAGTCAGCCCAGCCGGGCATTATTATGCGATAGGTAAGCGCGCCACCGACCCGCGCGTTACCTGCTCGATAATAATGCGCCCCCGACGGAGAGTAAGAGGCGATACCCGATGCCGACAGTGAGCGTCATCATTCCCACGTACAACCGCGCGGACGATATCCCGCGCGCCATCGACAGCGCGCTCGACCAGACGCTGTCGGACGTTGAGGTCATCGTCGTCGACGACGCCTCCACGGACGACACAGCGTCGGTCGTCACCGCCTACGACGACCCGAGAGTGAACTACCTCGTCCACGAGACGAATCAGGGGGGAAGCGCCGCCCGGAACACCGGAATCGAGGTCGCGACCGGCGACTACGTCGCGCTCCTCGACTCCGACGACGAGTGGGCGCAGACGAAGCTCGAACGGCAGGTCGAGACGCTCGAACGACGGTCCGACGAGTGGGTCGCCGCCTACTGCGGGACGGTGATTCTCGACGACGCGGACGCCAACCCGCTCGTGGAGCGCGTCAAGTCCGTCCTCGGAACACACGACTCCCGAGAAGGGGCGGAAGGCGGCGAGGAACTCATCAAGGAGATTCTCATGGAGAACCTCCACACCAGCGCGGGCTCGACGCTCGTCGTCGAGTCCGAGGTGGTCGAGCGAATCGGCGGGTTCGACGAGTCGTTCGACCGCTACCAGGACACGGAGTTCCTCATCCGCGTCCTGAAGGAGGGAAAACTCGCCTACGTCGACGAACCCCTGTTGCGGCGGTACCCCTCCGGCGGACCGAGCGCGGACGCCGTCCGGCGGGCCAACGCGCACTTCCTCAAGACGTTCGCCGAGGAGGTCGTCGAGTTAGAGACCCGCGGCTACGACGTCACCGGCACCCACCAGTACGCGCTCGCCGCGCAGTACCTCCGCGAGGGACGGTTCGACGCGGGACTGGCGTACCTGCGCGCGGGCTCGACACCCGGGCCGGCGCAGCTCCCCGGTCTCGTCTACAGCGTCGTCAGAGGCGTTCAGAACAGAGTGAGCGCGTAACGCGGGGTGGAAGCCGGGGAAAACCGAGTCGAAACGACGAGACGACCGCGAGGGGTCACTCGTCGAACGGCGACCCCGCACCCTCGGGCATCGACCCCTCTTCGGCGACGATGTTCTGTCGGCCGACAGAGATCTTCTCCACCGTTCCGAACTCGTCCATGCTCGAAAGCAGTCGGCTGACCTTCGATTTCGACCAGCCCGTCTGCTCGACGATTTTACTCTGGTAGACCCAGCCGCCGTTGTCGCGGAGCAGTTGAATGACTTTGTCCTCGTCGGTCAAGACGGGCTGTGACGACTGCTGGAGTTCGTCTCGGTCGAACTCCGGCGGCGTCGATGGCGAGTCCGATTCGTCGTCTCCGTCGTCCGTTTCGGCCCCGGCCGGCTCGAACAGTTGCGGCGCGGACACCGGTGCTTCGAGCTGGTACTTCGACGAGGCGAGGAACCAGCGGCCGCCGACGGCGACGACTCCGAGCAGCGTCCCGCCGGTGAACACGAGCATCGGAGTCGTGCTGCCGTCGGTGGGCTCCGTTCCGAGCTTCCGCTCTAGCCCGTCGTTCAGCCCGTCGCCGTCCGTGTCGGGGTCGACGGGGTCGGTCCCGTGTTCGTACTCGTACCCGTCGTCCAGTCCGTCGCCGTCCGTGTCGGCGGTGCTGTCGTTCGGCGGCGTCCCGAGTCGCATCTCGACGCCGTCGGGGATGCCATCACCGTCCGTGTCGGGGTCCGTCGGGTCCAGCGAGTTCGACAGTTCGGCCGCGTCGTTCAGTCCGTCGCCGTCCGTGTCCGGGTCCGTCGGGGACGTCCCGTAATTTTTTACCTCGGCCCCGTCTTGGAGGCTGTCCTTATCCGTGTCCATAAGGAACATCGAGGTGTTGTTGGACAGTTCGTTCGCGTTGCTGAGTTTGTCGCCGTCGACGTCGCCATCTTTCTGGAGTATCGTGATATTGACCGTGTCGCTGGCAATCTGCTCTGACTGCCCCGGGAAACTGTTCCAGAGGACGACGGAGACGTTGCTCGAGCCCTCGAACTCCGAGAGGGATTCGTACGAGAACTCGACGGTCTGCGTGCCGGACGAGATGCCCTTATCGGTGCAGTCGACCCGGTAGCCGCTCTCGTTTCTCACACACACCTCGTAGATGTTCGACTCGTTCGGGGCGTCGAACTCGACCGATAGCGTGTTGCTTTCGGACGCCCAGAGGAACGTCGACTCCCGCGACCGGTCGACCGGAACCGTGTTCGTGAACGCCCCTTCGATGGACGTTTCGTTGGTCGTCTCTTCGTCCATTGCCATCACCGGTGCGGTCGTCTCTTCGTCCATCGCCATCACCGGTGCGGGAAGGACCGCGCCCGTGAGAACGAGCGCGACCAGAACGAACACCACGCGGGCATACGACATGGTTATCGGAGAGTCACCTCGATTCGGGCGCGTCGGCTCGGGGGCGACGTGACGTTCGCTCGGCTCGCGGGAGACCATTGAGAGACTCCACCGAGTGCTCGCGAACGAAGAGGGCGCACGTCTGAAATCATTGGGGCCAATTTTGCGCTGTATCGATGATTCTAGTTCAACAATATGAATCTCACGGCCTGTTATGACAGCTGGGCAGTAGCTACCTATCTGGATAGTTCGAGTCGAGAGACCGATAAATCACCCTCGATATAGCGGGTACTTAGGTCGGAACCAGACGAACGGCGTACGTTGCGCGATAGAACTCGAAGAGCGTTATTCCTCGTCGCCCGTCTCAAAATTGTCGAGAACCTGCCAGAACGTGAGCGCCGTGTAGACGCTCATGACCGCGAGCGCGACGAGGAGGTGAGGGATGGAGCCGAACCCGAAGAGTCCGAGTCCGGATGCACCGATAAAGAGCGTACTCAGCCCCGAGACGGAGAGATAGTACGCCCCCCACGGTCGCTCGGACTCGACGTCCGTCTCGTCGTCGTCATCGTCGGGGAGTTCGAGGTGCGCCGCGAGCTCGTTTGCGAGGGGCGTCTTCTCGACGATACCCCTGCTCTGATTGTAGTCGATGACGCCCTCTTCGTCGAGTTTCGGGAGGTGCGCTTGGTAGAGGGCGATATAGACGCGCTGGCGCTGGTCGGACATCAACGCCTGAACGGTCGTATCGTGCTCCCACGCGGCGACCTGCTCCGCGATGTCCCGCATCTGAACCGGTCCTTCGCGGTCGCGCAGGTATTCGAGAACCTTCCGACGGCGCTCGTTCTGGAGCAGGTGGTATATCTCGTCTTTCCCAAGTTCCGTGTTCTGCTCGGCCGCATTCGTATGCTGGTCGATGAGCGCGCTTTCGGTACCGTTCACTTGAGTGGTCATGCTCGCTCCAACCGTTACTGTGGCCCCAAATAAAGCGTCAACACCGTTCCGGATTTTCCGAACTGTTGTGAAAACCCGACCGGAATCAAGGCATATTGCAGCAGTTTAGTGACTGTTTCAGACCGTTTCACCGGCGTATAATCGCAAGACAGCGGCTTTGTTGCCTATTTGACAACAGTCGAGAAGCGCCCGATAGCAATTCAGCGAAAACCCGATTGTTGATCCAGCAAAGGCACGTGATAAGCCCGATAAAGCTCGTGTTTCAGTCGACCGTGGAGGTCAGTCGGGCCCCGCCGTCGAGGGTTTCTCGTGCAGCCTCGTCGAGTTCCTTCGTCAGCTTCAACACCCGAAGCCCCTGCTCGCCGTCCACGACGGGCTCCGTACCGGTCGAGGCGGCGTTCGCGAACGACCGCAGTTCGCTCTGTAGGGGCTCGACCTGTTCGACCGCGAGCGTCTCCACGAAGTTCTCGTGGCGGTGGCGGACGAGCGACTCGTCGTCGATGTACGAGGGGACCGACGAGCGGTGAATCTCGATGTTCTGTTCGATGTAGTCGATCTTCACGCGGCAGTCGGCCGCCGAGATGGTGAGGCCGCGGACTTTCTCTTGGGTGACGCGGCTCGTCGTGAGCGACGCCGTCACTCCGGAGTCGAACGCGAGGTTCGCGTTCGCGTGGCTGCAGTCCGGCGTTCCCACGGCGTCGTACGAGTCGACCGCGCCGTCGACGATGTCGAGGACGATGTCGAGGTCGTGAATCATCAGGTCCATCACGACCGTGTCGTCGATGGCGCGGTCGACGGGCGGCCCGAGTCGCTCGGTCGAGACCGCGTGGATGTCGAGGTCGTCGACGAGGTCGCGAAGGGCGCGAACCGCCGGGTTGAACCGCTCGATGTGACCGACCTGCAACACGAGGTCCCGCTCGTCGGCGATGTCGACGAGTTCCTGTCCGTTCTCGGGGTCTTCGACGAACGGTTTCTCGACGAGGACGTGAACGTCCGATTCGAGGGCGCGCTTCGCGTTCTCGTAGTGGAACTGCGTCGGCACGACGACGGAGACGATGTCCGCCGCGTCGAGGAGGTCGTCCATCGACCGCGCGGTCGTCCCGTAGTCGTTCGCGACGGACTCGGCCCGGTCGCCGTCGACGTCGAAGACGCCGACGAGCGCCGTGTCGCCCAGTTCGTCGTACACCCGGGCGTGGTTCTGTCCCATGCTCCCGACGCCGATGACGCCGGCCGCGACGGTGTCGTCAGTCATCGGACGCCTCCACGGTGGACGCGCGAGCGCCGGCCGGAGGGTCGATGGTGACCTCGTCTCGGAGGACGGTCCCAACTCGCTCGACCTCCGCTTCGGTGAGGCTTGGGTGTACCGGGATGGAGAGGGCCTGCTCTGCGACCCGCTCGGCGACGGGCGCACGCACGTCGAGGAAGTCGTAGGCGGGCTGGTCGTGGATGCACCGCGGGTAGTAAATCCCGCACCCGATGCCGCGTTCGTCCAGCTGTTCGACGACCGAGTCGCGGTTGCCGACCCGAATCGTGTACTGGTGGTACGAGTGGTCGAACCCGTCGGGGACCGTCGGCGTCGCCGCGTCCGTGTCGGCCAACAGCTCGTCGAGTCGCGCCGCGTTCGAGCGACGGTTCTCGATGAAACCGGGGAGGCGTTCGAGTTGGGCGCGACCCATCGCGGCCGCGACGCTCGTCATCCGGAAGTTGTGACCGAGCGAGACGTGACGGTACCCGTCGGTCTCCCGGCCGTGATTGACGAAGCTCGCGGCGTTCTGTGCGACGGTCTCGTCGTCGGTGACGACCATCCCACCTTCGCCGGTGGTCATGTTCTTCGTCGGATAAAACGAGAAGCTCGCGGCGTCGCCGAGCGACCCGACCGGCGTGCCGAAGTACTCGGCACCGTGGGCCTGCGCCGCGTCTTCGACGAGAGCCACGTCGTAGTCGTCCGCGATGTCACGGAGTTCGTCCATCGGCGCTGGGAGGCCGTAGAGGTGGACGACGACCATCGCCTGCACGTCCGAGTCGAGCGATTCGAGGGTCGCTTCGACCCGCTCGGGGTCGAGGTTGAACGTCTCGGGGTCGATGTCTGCGAACACCGGCTCGGCACCGGCGAATCGAATCGCGTTCGCCGTCGCGACGAACGAAAAGGGCGTCGTCAGGACGCGGTCGCCGGGGCCGACGCCGACCGCTTCGAGCGCCGTGTGGAGCGCGGTAGTCCCGTTCGACGTGGCCACGCCGTGGTCGGCGTCGCAGTAGTTCGCGAACTCGGACTCGAACGTCCGTACCTCGGGACCGTCCGCGATCATCCCCGACTCGACGACGGACTCGATGCAGTCGAGTTCTTCGTCACCGAGAACCGGGGAGGCGATACTAATGTCTCCAGTCATCGGCGTCGTCCTCCGCTCGTCGGAGCCGCCGCGCCGTGAAGCGCCGAACAGTCGCGTCGATAGTCGCTTGCGTGTGTGCGTCTCATAGCATGTCCTGCGGTCCTGCGACCGCTGTCGAGTGCCAGACACCAGGAACCCATTATTATGGTTTAGATAAGCCCACAGCGCCACTGAAGCGTCGATTCCAGCGATTCAGTGGGGCGGGACACCGTAGTTTTATTTTTATAGATTACATAGTCGAGCACGTCAATGGCACCATCGTGGGCACCGGGCGGCCCCGACGACACCGGAGAGCAACCTGGACCATCACTCGACGACAGACCCGGTCTCGGCGGTGTCACCGAATCTCGACGACGGGACACCATCGTTTCGCTCGTGAACGAGCGTTCCGAGACGCCGTACACCGTCGGCGAGCTGACCGTCGCGCTCTCGGAGTGGTTCCAAGACGAGACGGACGGGATGGTCCCGACGGACGAGGAGATACACAGCGTGCTCTTCGACTTCGACCTGCCGCGACTCGACGCCGACGGTCGTCTCGTCTTCCACCGCGAGACCGGGCGCGTCTTCGCGCCGACCCACGAGGCGGCCCACGCGATTCGCACATCGACCGGGATAGACCCGGGTTCGACTCTCGATAACGCAGGAGGCACGGACCGAGGTTCGGTCGCGCCCGAGTCGACTGGCGACCGAGTGACGGTCTCGCGAAAACGGTTAGTGAACTTCGGTGTCATCTTGGTTGGCGTCGCCGGCGTCGCCGTCACCGCATCGAGCGTGAGCCCACTAGACACGTCTTTCGCCCTCGTCCCCGCCGTGTTCGTCGTCCTCTTCTTCGGCTACCGCACCCTCACCGAAGAGTGACGCCAGCGAATCCTTGGGAAGTCGAACGGTTCGTCTCGCGGCACTATTTCGCTCGGCTTACCGGGGCTGTAACGCCGGCCGACGCCGAGCCGACCGCAGAGAGTTCGGTGAAGTGACAACAGGATATTATGAATGCGCCGTCTGTTCCGTTTCAGTTACAGCCTGAATAAGGATATGCCGATGCGCACAATCCACGACCATGCCTCGTGGACACGTAACAAGCGGGACAGAGACGCCGAGCGGGACAGAGACGCCAATCGCTGCCCCTGAGGAGGTTCGGTAGGCGATGCTCACGGGAGAGTTCGCCGCGGTGAGCGCACTGTTCGTCGGCCTCGCGGTCGTCACGTCGGGTCTGGGGCACGTGAACCGCGTCGGACCGTCGTACGCCCGAGCGCGCCAGCTCGTGTTCCTGTTCATGCTGTTCGGGACGGTCACGCTCGCGCTGTGAATCGCGACGGTGGGACTTCGCCCGGTCCGCCATCGAGTCTCACGTCGGCGTCCTCGTCGCGTCTGTGCGCGGGGACGTGCCCTCACGGCACGCTCCACGGCGAGTCGACCGAGCGGTCGAATCGGCTACTCGTCGTCCTGCGGGAGGACGACGCACTTCCCCGACCCGAGTTGGAAGCGCTCGATTCGCCCCTGCGTCTCCATCCGACACAGCGTTCGGCTGATAGTCGAGTCGGACCACCGCGTCCGCTCGACCAGCTGCGACTGCGGCAGTCGCCCACCCGCGACGATGAGCAGTTGAAGGATTCGGCGCTCGGAGTTGAGCAGTTCGGGGTCGACGCCGAGAAGCCCGTGATTCGCCTCGGAGTCGGACGACGCGTGTCTCTCTGAATACGGGGACGCGTCCACCGAATCAGTGGTCGGTTGCCCACCGTTTCTGCGGCCGGAGCGGGTCGAGAGGGACACAACGAGACGGACGAACGCGTGCCAGCAGGCCGCGAAACGCGAGGCGATGGCTCGTCGATACCCGAGCGCACCACCTCCCGCTCCGGCGGTGCCCGCCGCGGTCCCGGCCAAGTAGGTGTCATCGTTACTGCGGTCCGCCATAGCTCACTATCTGTGCCTCATCTTTTTGTACGTGTTACCAACGTGGTTAGGGATGCGTTCTGTGTCATAGATTGCGGTAACGGTACCCGGATGGTTCGGTCGCCGGATAGCCGACGGCTCGTCGATGTCGAGGGCGGGAACGAGTATCCGTCGTACCGAGCGTTCGACGGCGGTGGAAGCGCCGGGACGGGGGACGCAACCGATGGGACGTGCAGGGTCCCGGAACCGACAGAACAGCGGCGCGGTCGGACCGAGGGACCGACTGCGCAGCGAGGGGTCACAGCGTCCGACTCTGTCGTTCGCACCGAGTACTCGTTCCAACAGTTGCTATCTCGACTAGACCCCTCGTCTTATCGGTTGCAAGTGCAAGCGCCTAATAAGGGAGGCTCGGTGGCGGCCGCTCGACGAGCGCCCTCCGAATCAGCCGTTCGTGACCGCGTCGGAGTCGCTGCGAGGTCGCCTGATGGGTGACACCGAACGCGTTCGATAGCTCCCTTATACCCGAATCGCGGGGGACGCTGTAGTACCCCTGTCGGAACGCGGTGACGAGGGTGCGGTACTGTCGGTCGGTCAGCCCGAACCGCGTCGGGTCCTCGAGGTTCTCGGGCGACCGAAGCCGTTCGACGTCGAACTCCGTTCCGGTGCGTCGCCATCCGTCGCCAAGCGACCCGATCGAATCGCGGTCGTGGGCGAAGACGCGGACCACCCACTCACCGTCTCGGCCGTGGGCGTCGAGAACGCTGAGGCCGCCGTCGACGAACAGTTGCATGAACTCGTCTGCGAGCGGTCTGAGGCTCAGACGGTAGACGCCGCCGTGGGACGACGGGGCGAACGGTGCGACCGACCCGACGCTCGGGTCGTCTCGAAGCGACGACGCAATCTGCGCTGGGTCGTCACTCCGGACCCACAGCAGCGGCGAGAGCGTGGGCCCATCGAGTTGCACGGAGCGAACCAGACGCGCCTCGGTGATGGAACTGCGTGAGAGGACATCATCGAGAACGAACGCTGACGCCGGGATTCGAAGTGTAATGATGGCGCTCACGACCGACCACAGGAACCGGCCGGACCTTATTATCCGGGCGGTAAGGGTTACGCGTCGGCGGACTGGCGGCCGACGAGCCAATCGCCGAACGCGACGCTTCCGACTCCGAGGACGACGCCGGCGACGACGTCGGTCCCCCAGTGAATCCCGAGGTACATCGTCGAGAACGCGACCGCGGCGGCGAGCACCGACGCGACGACGGCCCACACGGGGTACGTCTCCCGCGTCCGAATCGCAATCGCCGCCGCCGAGACCGAAAGCGACGTGTGAAGCGACGGGAACACGTTCGTGTTCACGTTCACCTCGCCGGTGAGTATCTGCGTCTGCGGGTAGGTGCTGTACAGAAGCGACTCGACCTGTCCCGGCAGGAGGTTACGGGGACCGTAGGAGATAAACAGGACGTAGCATGTCAGTCCGATGGCGTAGTTCGCCGCGTACGTGACCGCGGTGAGTTTCAGCGGTCGCTCGTCGGCCGCCACGAAGTACGCGACGAACGGGAACGTGAGAAGGAAGACGTATCCCGAGAGGTACACGGTCGAGAGGACGGCGGTGAGCGCCGGCGTCGCGAGCGACTGAACGTGCTGGACGAAGTTCCCCTCGATAGCATAGATGACGCCGGTGGCGTTCCATCCCAACGCCCACGACACTTCCGGGCCGACGCCGCGGGCGACCTTGTTCACGAGGAGAACGACCGCCAGCAGGCCGAGGTACGGCGCGGCCTCGTGCAAGCGGTCGCGCCCCGACCCGTACGCCGCCGCGAGACGCGACGGTCCGACGATAGCGAGCGTTGCGAGCGCCAACGCGACAGCTGCACCGCCGAGCACGCGAGCGAGAACCGCGACGAGCGGTGAGAAGCCTATCGAGGATTGAGCGGAAATCATTCTTGAATGAGGAGGTCGCCGTCGCCCGAGTAGGCGTATCCCGCGTCTTCGAACACCGACCGCGCTCGCTCCGCGTCGAGCGTGCCGGTCCCCGAGTCGCCGACGAACTCGAGTTCGGACACGGCCTCGTCCCACGCATCACCCGCTGGGACGTACGTCGTCGCGACCAGCGGTGACGACGCCGGTTCGGTCTCGCCGTCGAACACCGAATCCACGAGGAACTCGCGGTCGACGAGCCGGGCGACCGCCCGTCGGAACCGGGGGTTCATGAACGGCGGCCGTCGGTGGTTGTAGCCGACGTGATAGCACCACTCGGGCCGGCTGGTGCGAACGGAGATTCCGGGTTCGTCCGCCGCGGCCGCCCTCGAATCGGCCGACAGCGAGTTCGCCGTCGCGTCGACGGCGTCGGTCGCGAGCAGTTCGACGGCGGCGCCGTCGGAGGGAACGACGTCGAACCGAAGCGAGTCGAACGAGAAGCCGCCGTCGAACCGGGACAGTCGGCCGTCGAGCGCGTCGTCGGCGAGGAAGTGGTCCTCGAACGGTTCCATCGAAACCGACTCTCTGGCCGTCGTTCCCGTCACGCGAAGCGGTCCGCTTCCGACCGGTTCGAGGTTGTTCCGGACGAGCGCCTCGGTGACGGTGCCCCCGTCGAGCCACGAGACGCTCGTCGGGCGGGCGAACGGTTCCCAGACGTGCGCAGGGAGCACCGGAATCGTCAGCGCCCGCGCCGCGGCCGGTTCGCTCACGTCGCCGAATCGAATCGTCACCTCGCGGTCGGACGCGGCGTCGACCGACTCGACGAGCGAGGCGCGACCGCGGTATCGCGGCGACGGGACCGGCTGGTCGAGCGAGCCGAGCGCCGTGTCGGAGATGAACCGGAAGGTGAACGCCACGTCCGCCGCCGTTATCGGCTCGCCGTCGTGCCACGCGAGGTCGTCGCGGAGCCGGACCGAAAGCGTCGTCTCGTCCCCGTCGGCCCACTCCCACGACGCGGCCATCCACGGCCGCATCCGGTCGTAGACCGGACGACCCAACGAGTCGTAGACGAGGTCGAGGAGCGTCCCGTCCGACCGAAACGGCGTCGAAAGCGGGTTGAGGTTCTCCGTCGGACGCGAGTCGCCGATCGTCATGCGGAGTTCGTTTTCCGGGGCCGGTTCGTCGGTCGTCGTCGCGGGCGTCGAGGTCGTCGCGGACGTCGAGGTCGTCGCGGACGTCGAGGTCGGTGCGGGCGTCGACGACGACGTGACCGCCGACTCGGTTCGCGAGGCGGTCGCCGTGGTGGTGACAGCTCTGGCACCGAGATATCCCGTGAG
Organism: Haloferax prahovense DSM 18310; assembly: GCF_000336815.1. Lineage (GTDB taxonomy): Archaea > Halobacteriota > Halobacteria > Halobacteriales > Haloferacaceae > Haloferax > Haloferax prahovense. The sequence goes on along the minus strand of NZ_AOLG01000029.1, from coordinate 134,512 downwards.
GCTGTGGATTCCAACGCCGTCCGGCCAGTCGACCCGCACCGGCCGAGTCGCCTGAGCCGGGCGCGGGGCCGCGACGGGCGTGAACGGTTGGGCCTCCACGACGCGCCGTTGAATCTCCGCGAGCGTCGCGGCGCGGACGGAACCCGTCTCGGTCCGCTGTCGCTCCAGAAGCGAGTCCAACGACAGGTCGCCGTATCCGAACGGGTTTTGCCAGCCGCGTCCCGGGCCGTAGCGAGAGTGGAGCAGGGGACGGAGGAAGTCCGGGTCGCGTCGGAGCAGCAGCCGGGAGACGTAGATATCGAAGTCGTGGTTCGAGAGCACGTCGCGGAGGAGCTCCTCCCGGCTCATCGGGACCACGGTCGCCGCGACGCCGACCGTCTGGAGGCGGGTGGCGAGGTAGCGGGCGAGCCTCGTCGCCGTCGCGTCGGTGTCCGCGGGAACGGTCTTGATAGAGAGCGAAAACGGCGTCCGCTCGTCGCGCGAGACCGTCGATTCGAGCTGCCGGACGCACCCGCTGGTCAGGCCCGCGCCTGCGAGCGCCAAAACCGACCGTCTAGAGAGTCGTGTTGATGACATGTACGGGAGGGCAGGTAACTGTCTTGGAGCGCGGTGTCGTTATTATCCGGGGGCTAAGCGCCTAGATACCCAAGAAAAGCGGCCACGCGAACAGGAACAGCCACAGGCAGACGGCCGCCGAAAGCGCCGCTCGCCGGGGCTCAGACGAGTCGAAGCGACGGTGGCCGGCGACGGCGAGCACGCCGAGCGCGACGAGCACGGCGAACCGGTGGAGGACGACTTCGACCGGGACGACGGCGACACCTATCATCGCGAAGTCGGCGACGAGACCCACTCCGTAGCCGACGAACGCGGTGCCGAACCACAGTTCCGAGGAGTACCCCCGCGGCAGGCGAGCGGCCAGAACGGCCGGCGCGAACGCGAACACCGGAAAGAGCAGTCCGGCGACGACCTTCGGGTGGTTCGGAACGACGCGTTCGAGCCCGAGGGCGGCCGAGCGGACCAAAACCGGGAGCGCGACGAGTGCGACCGCGAGCGCGACGACGCGCTGGAACCGGTCGTCGGCGAGGCGCGACCAGCGGAGGCGCTCGACGAGCGCGCCGAGTTCGTCTCGGCGAGTGGCGAGCGCGGCGAGTCCACCGACACCGACGAAGCCGACGGCGAGCACGGACAGGACGGTTCCGACGCTCTCCGGCCCCGTCGGCGGCGTATCGAGTGCCGAAGAGGTGTCGTCGCGTTCGGAGCCGGCGCGCTCTGCGGCCTCGTCCCTGGTTGTCGCCGACCCGGCGGTGGTCGGGCGAGACACGTCGTCTCTCGGGAGCGTCGAGAGTTGCGGCGGCCCGAGTTCGACGACCGACACCCAGCCGTCCGCGTCGATGATGCCGCCGTTGGCGAACCGCTCGCGACGAACGTCGACGACGGTCGGGCGGCGCATCAGGTCGCGTTCGACGACGTGTTGCGGGCCGGCAAGGCTCGTCACCGTGTGTCGAAGCCGGAACCAGTCCCAGTAGTCTCGGTGGGCCTGAATCGCCGTCCACGAGTCGTCCGGGGTCCCGCCGCCGTACAGTCGGAGGTGAGTACGGCTCCCGAAGTACGTCCCGTCGTGGAGCTGCATCGACTCCGCAATCCACAGCCCGCTCGAGTCCGCGGTGTCGACGAAGGTAAACCGGTCCGCGCCCGTGGCCGACCCCCACGGGGAGCCCGCCTCGGCGGCGGGGGGCTGTTCGGTGGACGCCTGTTGCCACGACTCGTTCGTCTCGTCCCACGTCGCGTCGCGCGAGTACAGGAGCAGCGAGCGGACCCGCGCGGGGTTCCCCTCGACGACGACGTTCACCGGCAGTGTCAGCGTTTCAAACGACCGGTCTCGGCTGGTGAACGGCCAGAGCCTGTCCCCCCGGTCGCCGACCGGGACCAGCCGAACGTCGTCGGCAGATTTCGGACCGTTCGGTGCCGACTCGACCGTCGCGGCCGTCGAAGCGCCCCCGTTCGCGCCGAAATCGACGACGCTCGCGGTCGGCACCGCTGTCGCCACCAAGAGGAGAACGAGACCGAGGACGACGAGGCTCTCGGCCGCCCCGAGACGAGACGCCATTGTGTCGTCTACCCGCCCTCGGGACCCTAATTATTCCGTGCGTAAGGTCCGGTCGAGCACGTTCCACGTCGATGGGCACGGACGCACCCGCAGTTTAGCATCCGGATAGTAAGACCGTCTACCGATCGACGACTACGAAATGGTCAAGCGGACGCATCTGCGAGTCGCCGCGGCAGTCGCCCTCCTCGTCTGCGCGGGTATCGTCGGGGCCGCGTACCTGAGCCGACCGACCTCGGCGGTGACGGACGCGACCGGCGAGAGTGCACGGGTCGCGCCCGCGAACGGGACGACGGTCATCGCGACCGACTCGAACACGTGGCTCGGACGAGAGAGCGACGGCCCACGAGCGAACGCCGAACTCGTCGCGTTCGGTGCCGACGGAGAGCGGCGATACTACGACGATTCCCACACCCGCTACTGGGATGTCGACCCCGTCGAGGGGACGAACGCGACGGTCGAGTACCTCTACGCGGACCATCTGACACCCGAAGAGTGCGGCGGCGAGAGCGCGTGCACGCGAAACGGCATCGAGCGCGTGAACCTCACCACCGGGAGCGTCGAGGGGGTTTACAGTCGCGTGACCGCCGGGAAGCACTCGACGCGGTGGCACGACGGCGACAGACTGAGCGATTCGACGTACGTCGTCGCCGACATCGCCGCTGACCGCGTGTTCGTCGTGAACACGACGACGGACATCGTCGAGTGGTCGTGGGACGCGCAGGCGGCGTTCGACCCCGCGACGACCGGCGGGCCGTACCCGTCCGATTGGACCCACCTCAACGACATCGAGGTGCTCGAAAGCGGGCTCATTCAGGTCAGCCTCCGCAACCACGACAGAGTGGTGTACCTCGACCGCGAGACCGGCCTCGTCGAGAACCGAACGCTCGGAAACGGGTCTCACGGCGTCCTCTACGAGCAACACAACCCCGATTACATCGAGAATCCCACCGGCGACGACGCCGTCCTCGTCGCCGACTCTGAGAACAACCGCCTCGTCGAATACCGCGACGACGACGGTCGGTGGGTTCGCTCGTGGCACTGGCGGGACGCGCAGTTACAGTGGCCGCGAGACGCCGACAGGCTTCCGAACGGCCATACGCTCGTGACGGACTCGAACGGAAACCGCGTCTTCGAACTGGACGAGACCGGCGAGGTCGTCTGGAGCGTGCCTATCGCGTTCCCCTACGAGGCCGAACGGCTCGGGACCGGCGACGAGAGCGCGGGTGGACCACCCGCGCACGAACTCGGTCTCCGGAATCAGGCGGCCGGCGGCTCGACGGTCGGAGACGGCGGCCCGTCTCAGTCGTCGGTACTCCCCGGACCGGTCGTGAACGCCGTCTACTACGTCCTCCCGCGGTGGATGGGCGTCGCCGAACTGTTGGTGTCCTGTCTCGGGCTCGCTGTCGGACTCGCGTGGGCTGCCGCCGAACTGCGGTGGCTCCCGTACCGCGTCTCGCTCACGAACCCCGTCTCGCTTCGAAAGCGCAAGTGAGAGTTACTCCATGAATTCAACGACCGACGAAACGGCGAACGGCCTCGACCCCGCGGCACCGGGCCGCGCGAACGCGTTCACCGACGGCGTTCCCGGCCTCGGCCGCGAGAGCCACGCGTGGTTCGCACTCGCCCTCGTCGCCGGACTCGTCGTCTCGGTGACGTACGTGGCGACCCACGACTACCCGGCCTACGGGTCCGGGCTGTACCTCGAAATCGCCGAGCAGATTCGGACCGGCGGCTACGCGCTCCCGGCTTCGATTCCGTACTACGACGGCGGGATTCCGTTCGCGTACCCGCCGCTCCAGTTCTACGTGGTCGCGTTCCTGACCGACCTCGGCGTCTCGGGGACGACGCTCAGCCTCGTCCTCCCGGCCGTCGTCACGGTGCTCTACCTCGTGCCGTACTACGGAATCGCGCTCGAACTCCTCCCGACGCCGCGGCAGGCGGGAGTCGCGACGGCGATTCTCGCGGTCGCTCCACCGGTCCTGCAGTGGCACCTCTCGGCCGGCGGCATCGTCCGCGCGTCCGCGTTCTTCCTGTCTCTCTGCGGAGTCTACGTCGGAGCGAGACTGTTCCGCCGCGGCACTCGGCGGCCGCTGTGGGTCGGCTCCGGCGTCATCTGCTTCGGGCTGACGGTCCTCTCCCATCCGACGTACACCGTGTTTTTCGGGGTCAGTTGGCTCGTCCTCTACGCGATGCTCGACCGAACGCTGCCCGGGCTCGTCAGCGGTGCCGCGGTGGCTCTCGGGGGACTCGTCCTCGCCGCGCCGTGGTGGGCCAACGTCGTCACCACTCACGGCGTCGGGGCCTTCGTGGGTGCGTCGGGCAGTCACAGCGGTATCGCCGGCGGCGTCGGGCGGCTCCTCGACCAGTTCGTCTACCCGCTGGACCCGACCGTCGTCACGGTGTTCTTCCTCGCGAATTTCGCCGCCGCGGGCGTGCTCGTCTCTCGGAGGAAATTCACGCTGCCGCTGTGGCTCTTCGTCTGCGCGTACGTCATCGGAAAGGAGCGCTTCCAGTTCGTCGCTGGCGCGATGATGATTTCGACGGTGCTTTTCGGCGTCGTCGTGCCGCGGCTGACCGACAGGGCTCGCGGGTCGCTCGACAACCGGCAGCTGATGGCCTCGTCGTTGGTCGTGGTTCTCGTCGTCGGGACGAGTCTCGGCGGGTTCTACGCCGCGAGCGGCCTCGGCGCGGCGCACCACGGCAGCCCGAGTCTCCCCTCGTTCATGGACGACGACGACCGAGAGGCCATGGAATGGGCGAGAAACGACACCGACGCGAACGCGTCGTTCGTCGTACTGTCAGACGCGGCCGAGTGGTTCCCGCACTACGCGAAGCGGACGATGCTCGTGGGGCCGTGGGGCGTCGAATGGAAGAGCCCCGACAGGTACTACGACCAGATTTCGGCGTTCAAAACGGCGAGTACCTGCGAGAACGCGACCTGCGTCACCGAATCGATGGCCTCCGTCGACGCCTCGCCCGACTACCTGTACGTCCCCCGCGGGACGTACACCGTCCGGGGGCTCGAAGAAGACGGGACCGAACGGCTTCGCGCCTCGCTCGCGGACAGTCCCCGGTATCGACGAGTCTACGGAAACGACGGGGTCGTGGTGTACGAGGTCGTGTCGGACGATACCGACGCCTCGGCGACCGAACCCGCCGTTTTGTCGGACGCTAAGCGACGCCGACCGGGATTATCCGGCCGATAGTAAACACACCTCGGGCGGACAGTGGGGTATGTTCGCACCATCACGAATCCGCGGTTCGTACGGGACGCAGGTGACCGCGAAACTCGCCCTCAAAGCCGGTCGCGCCCTCGCCGGAACGGGCGACGAAATCGTCGTGGGCCACGACCCGAGCGACAGCGCTCGTCTCCTCGCTGACGCGGTCGCGACCGGGGTCTGCGAGTGCGGCGGCACCGTCCACCGACTCGGGCCGGTGGCGAGTCCGACCGTCTCTCACGGCGTGCGGCGACTCGGCGGCGACGCCGGCGTGGCGGTGACGACCGTCAGCGACCCCGCCGAGGACACCGGGCTGAAACTGTTCGACGACGACGGCTCGCGCCTCTCGTGGGAGCGACAGAGCAGGGTCGTCCGCCGGGTCAACGGCTCGTCGGCCGAGGTCGCCCCGTGGGACGAAATCGGCGAGGAGCGTCGCTGGGACGACGCCACGGCACATCACCTCGACCACCTCTGCGAGGGGCGAACTTCGGTTTCCGACACGCGCGTCGTGGTCGCCGTCGGCGAGCGGGACGACGACATCATGGCCGACGCGCTCGACCGACTCGGCTGTGACGTCGAGCGCCTCGACGGAACCACGGATGACTCGTTTCCGCGCCGTCGGGTCGCCGCGGGCGACGACGCGTGCGGGACGCTCCGCCGAGCAGTCGCAGCCTCGGACGCCGATATCGGTCTGGCTCACGACGCCGACGCGGACCGCCTCGTGGCCGTCGACGAGACCGGTGAGGTCGTCGGCGGAGACGCGCTCCTCGCGCTGTTCGCGCGAGAGACGGTTCGCGATGCGGACGGGGACGCCTGCGTCGCCGTGCCGCTGGAGGCGAGTCGTCGCATCGGAGAGGTCGTCTCCGACGCGGGGGGAAGCATCGTCCGGGTCGAGATGGACGGGATTCCGGGGTCCGGACCGGCGGCGAACGCGGACGTCGTCTTCGGCGGCGAGCCGAGCGGCGTCTACCAGTGGCCGGCCGAGTCTCCCTGTCCGGACGCGGCGCTCTCGGCGATTCGTCTCGCGCGGCTCGTCGACGAGGGGGCGGCGCTCTCCGAACAGGCGGGTGAAGTGGCGGCGTACCCGCTGTTTTTCGACTCGTTCGCGGTCGACAACTGCGCCCGCGAGATGACGCGGCTCGCGACTGAGTGTCAGGCGCGCTTCGACGACGTTCGGACCGACGACGGCATCTTCGTCGAGCGCGGCGACGCGTGGTTCGTCGTCAGAGCGAGCCGAACCGAGCGCGTCCTTCGCGTGACTGTCGAAGGGACGTCCCGGAACAGCGCGAAGCGGCTGTTCGACGCGGTTCGGGAGCTCGTGTCCGACGAGAAAGCGACGCTCACAGCCTGACCGCATCCACACCCGCACCAACACCCATACCCACACCGCTCGACGGCGACCGCGCGGGTGGCACAACACACATATCGGCGCGCTCCGAACCACGGCTCGAAATCGTGGGACACGAAGACGGGAGCCTCGGCGGGTACGACGCTATCGAGACCGGCGACGAGCTGGTGAGCTGGTCGCGGACGTACTGCCGCCACGCGGCGGGGCAATACGACTTCGCCGTGGACTTACACCGCGTCCGGTGGGAAGTGTCCACCCGCGCGAAGCGGCGGGCGGCGGCCGTGAAGACCCCGAACGTCGACGACGCGACGGTCGGTGAGCCGAGACGGTGGACCGGCACGTCGTCGCAATCGGCCGAACTCGACGCCGCGCCCACGTGTACCATGTCGCTGTCGTGGCGGGCGTTCGAGTCGTTCGACCGCGGGGAGTGGACGGCGACGCTCCGGCACGAACTCGTCCACGTCGAGCAGTTTCAGGCGTTCGGCACGACCGACCACGGTCCGGCGTTCAAGCGCCGCGCCGAGGCGGTCGACGCGCCGGTCCGCGTCCGCCGGTTCGCGGAGCCGAAGTACACCCTCACCTGCGAAGCCTGCGGCGCGGACGTCGCCTACCGCTACCGCGAGTGCAAACTGGTCCGCGAGTCGTCGGCTTATCGTTCGGCGTGCTGCGAAGCGCCGCTCGACTGCAGAGAGCGCGAAGAATAGCGGGCGAAAACCACGTTCCGAGCGGCGAACGACTACCGACTCGGCGGGTGCGCCCGCGCCTCCCGAATCGCCACGAACGCGACGGCGAGGACGAACACGAGCGCCAGGAAGAACTCGACGCCGGGAACGGTTCCGGCGACGGCCCAGACGTACACGTCCTCCGCACCGAGGATGACGAACAGTCCGAGGAGAATCACCACGCCGGTTCGACCGATGCCGAGTCTCATACGTTCGTCTTGCCACCGCGACAACATAAGCCTTGGATTCGACTGCCGGCCCGCGAGACGGTCGGTATTGCTCTCCGAGACAAATACTGCACCGCAGTAGAGCGTCTCCCGAATGAGCTTTTTCGCTCAATCAGAAGCTGGGGTGATAATGCAATCATTCACGACTGATTCAAAAACATCCGGATAGGAAAGTCCGATAAATAAGAAATAGTGCTCATCAATGATGTCTCTCATTTACAATACTATCTCGGTAGTTGCGAACGGGGAGGACGCTGAATCCGGTGCGGGACTCCACAGAGTCCGAACTGTTACGTCGCGCTCGGACACTACCCGCGTCTCCGTTCCGCTCCGCGAGAGGGAGAGTATTTACCGTGCGAGCGTGACCGAAACGCAGTACCGTACTATGCGACACGTCCCAGGAACCTTCTCGATAGCGGCGCGCGACCCGGACGCGAACGTTTTCGGCGCGGCGGTAACGACCGGCACGGTCGCTGTCGGCGCGACCTGCCCCTACGTGAGCGCCGGCGGCGCGGCGGTCACGCAGTCGTACACGAAGACCGAACACGGCCGCGACGCGGTCGCCCGCGCGGAAGCCGGCGAGCGCATCGACGACGCCTTCGAAACCCTCCTCGACGCCGACGACCACGCCGCCTACCGGCAGGTCAACGGCGTCGGCGCGGCCGGCGAGTTCGCCTTCACCGGCGGCGAGTGCGTCGCGTGGGCCGGCCACCGCGTCGGCGACGACTACACCGTCGCGGGCAACATGCTCGCCGGCGAGGCGGTCGTCGAGGCGACCGCCGAGGCCTACGAGTCCGCCGACGGCGACATGGCCGACCGACTCGTCTCGGCGCTCGAAGCCGGCGAGGCGGCCGGCGGCGACGGCCGCGGCGAGATGAGCGCCGCGGTGCTCGTCCACGCGCCGACGCCGGAGTTCTACCACAACCTCCGGGTCGACCTCTCCGACGAACCGGTGTCCGACCTCCGCGACCTGCTCGCGGAGGCGCGGCGCGCGAAAGACCAGATTCGGCGCGAGACGGACGCGCAGTTCGGCGACTACCCCGACGAGATTCTCGACTTCGGCGTGAAATACTGACCCGACTCCGGCGTCAGGTACTGAGAAGAGACCGCGCGGACGGCGTCAGTCCGAGTCGGCCGGACTGGTCTCCGCGCGCTTCGACGGCGTGATGAACGAGTCACGCTGGCTCATCTCCTCCTCCGAGAGGTGACAGGAGATGTAGTGGTCCGCGCCCCCGACCGATTCGAGCTCCGGGAGCTCCTGCTCGCAGACGTCGCCGATTTTCTTCGGACAGCGCGTCTGGAACGGACAGCCCGACGGTGGGTTGATGGGACTCGGAACGCTCCCCTCAAGCAAGATGCGGTCCGTCTCGCGGTCCGGGTTCGCGTGGGGGACCGCCGACAGGAGGCTCTCCGTGTAGGGGTGGAACGGCGGCGAGAACACCTGCTCGATGCTCCCGAACTCCGCTATCTTGCCGAGGTACATCACGGCCACGCGGTCGCAGATGTGCCGGATGACACCGATGTTGTGCGAGATAAACAGGAACGAGATGTTCTCGTCTTCCTGAATCTCGTTCAGGAGGTTGAGAATCTGCGCCTGCACGCTCACGTCGAGCGCCGAGACGGGCTCGTCGCAGACGATGAGCTTCGGTTCGACCGCGAGCGCGTGCGCGATGGCGACGCGCTGTTGTTGCCCCCCGGAGAACTCGTGGGGGTACTTGCTCGCGGCGGCCCGCGACAGGCCGACGCGTTCGAGCAGGTCGCCCACTCGTTCGCGCTTTTCCTCGCCGGTAGCGATGCCGTGTTTCTCCATCGCGCGCCCGACGATTTGGCCGACGGTCTTCCGCGGGTTGAGCGAGCTCTGGGGGTCCTGGAATATCATCTGCATCTCGCGGCGCAGACTCCGAATCTCCGAGGTGCCGAGCTCGTGGAGCGGCTGTCCCTCGAAGTACACCTCGCCGTCGGTCGGGTCGAGGAGCCGGAGCGCGGTGCGAGCGACCGTGGACTTCCCGCAGCCGGACTCGCCGACGAGCCCGACGGTCTCGCCGGGATAGACGTCGAAGCTCACGTCGTCGACGGCCTTGACGTGCCGCCGTTCGACGGTCGGCAGGCCGCCGCCCTCCCACGAGAGGTGGACGTTGCCGAAGACGCCCTCGCCGGCGTTGAAGTACTTCTTCAGGTTCCGCACCTCGAACAGCGGTTCGCCGCTGCGGTCGACGTCGCGGCGGCCGGCCCCGGATTCGGGGACCGTGCTCTCCGAGAGGTCGAGGTCGGCGGCGTGGAGACACGCCGCGCGCGACGAGTCGTCGCCGACGGAGTCGAGCGACGGGTCGCCGCCGGTCCGGCACGCCTCGGTGGCGTGCGGACACCGCGGCGCGAAGTTACAGCCGCTCGGGAGGTTCCCGAGGTCGGGCATCGCGCCGTCGAGCGTCGGCAGTTCGTCGTAGTCGGTGTCGACCTCCGGGATGGAGTCGATGAGCGCGCGGGTGTAGGGGTGTCGCGGGCGGTCGAACAGGTCGCCGAGTTCGGCCGTCTCCACGAGGTTCCCGGCGTACATCACGCCGACGTGGTCGCACGTCTGGGCGACGACGCCGAGGTTGTGGGTGATCATCAGCACGGCCGTCCCCTCGCGCTCCTGCATCTCGTTGAGCAGGTCGAGAATCTTCGCCTGCGTCGTCACGTCGAGCGCGGTGGTCGGCTCGTCGGCGATGATGAGGTCCGGCTCGCAGGAGAAGCCGATGGCGACGAGGACGCGCTGGCGCATCCCGCCGGAGAACTCGTGGGGGTAGTCGTCGATGCGTTCTTCCGCGTCGGGGATGCCGACGTCGTCCATCGATTCGATGGCGAGCTGGCGTGCCTCTGACTTGGAGACGTCCTGATGGCGGCGAATCGTCTCCGTGATCTGCTCGCCGACGGTCATCACCGGGTTGAGCGACGACATCGGGTCCTGCGGAATCATCGCGATGCGGTTGCCGCGGATGTCGCGCATCTCGGCTTCCGTCTTCTGCAGGAGGTCTTCCCCGTTGAAGACGACCTGCCCGCCGGTGATTTCGCCGGGCGAGTCGATGAGGCGCATGAGCGACCGCGCCGTCACGGACTTGCCCGCGCCCGACTCGCCGACGAGACCCATGGTCTCGCCGCGGTCGAGCGAGAACGACACCTCGTTGGAGGCGACGATGGGGCCGGCGTCGGTGCGGAACTCGGTTCTGAGTCCGCGCACGTCGAGCAGCGGACCGTCGTCGGCCTCGCGGTCGGTCGCGGTGGTGGGTGCGCTCATTCTATCGCCTCCACTTTGGGGTCGAGCACGTCACGCAGTCCGTCGCCGAGCATGTTGAACCCGACGACGGCGATACCGATAGCCAGCGCTGGGAACAGCAACATCCACGGCGCGGTCTCCATGAAGCCGCGACCGGTGTTAATCATCAGCCCCCACGACGGCCGCGGCGGTTGCGCGCCGAGGCCGAGGAACGACAGGCTCGCCTCCGCGAGGATGGCGAACGAGACGTTCAGCGACCCCTGAACCAGCATGGGCGCCATACAGTTCGGGAACACCTCGCTGAAGACGATGCGCGAGTCGCTCTCGCCGCGGGCGATGGCGGCCTCGACGTACGCCTCGTTGCGCTCGGCTAACGCCGCGCTCCGCGAGACGCGGGCGATGTACGGCGTGTAGACGAACGCGAGCGCGATGACGACGTTACTCAACTCCGGGCCGAGAACGACCAGGAGCGTGAGCGCGAGCAACACCGGTGGGAACGCCATCGCGGCGTCCATGACGCGCATCAGTATCTCGTCGGTTAACCCGCCGGCGTAGCCGGCGACGACACCGACGACGGCCCCGACGGCGAGCGCGCCGGAGATAGCTCCGAAGCCGACGTACAGCGAGATGCGGCTTCCCATGACGACGCGGCTGAAGATGTCGCGGCCGAGGTCGTCGGTGCCGAACGGGTGTTCGACCGACGGGGCCTGCGAACGGTCTTCGATGTTCGTCGCGTCGATGGGGTACGGCGCGATAATCGGCGCGAAGATGGCGACGAGCACGAGCAGCACCACGATGGTGAAGCCGAGCATCGCCTTCGTGTTGCTGCGGAACTTCCGGACGAACCGGGCGATGCGGTCGCGCTGTGACTGCGTGATGGTGAAGCGACCGCGGTCGGTCTCCTGTTCGGTCGCCATCAGTCGTCACCTCCGTAGCGGATGCGCGGGTCGAAGTACGCGTACAGCAGGTCTGCGGCGAAGTTCGAGAACATGTAGATAAGTGCGACCACGAGGATGCACCCCTGAATCAAGGGGATATCGCGGCTCTGAATCGCGGTCAGCGTCAGCCGACCGATGCCGGGCCAGAAGAACACCTCTTCGAGCACGACGACCCCGCCGAACGCGTAGCTGAACTGGAACGCGATGACCGTGATGACGGGGATGATTGCGTTCTTGAGCGCGTGTCTGAGGACGATGACCCGTTGGCTCATCCCCTTCGCACGCGCGAGATTGATGTACTCCTCGCTGAGAACCTCAAGCATCGACGACCGGGTCATCCGCATGATGTAAGCGGTGAGCGCGAAGCCCATCGCTCCCGCGGGGAGGACGAGTCGCGTGAGCGACCCGACGAGGTCCTCGCTCGGGGAGACGTACCCCCCGGTCGGAAAGAGGTTCAGCCAGACGGCGAACACCAGGATGAACACCAGCCCCCACAGGAATATCGGCATCGAGATGCCGACGAAGGCGAACATCGAGGCGCTCACGTCGGGCGCTTCGTTCTGGTTGACGGCGGCGTAGACGCCGAGCGGGACCGACAGCACGACGGCGACGAGCGTCGCGGCGACGGCGAGCATCATCGACCGGGGCAGACGCTCGGCGATGAGTTGCGACACGGGTTCGCCGAACCGGAGCGATTCGCCCATGTTCCCCTGGAGGAGCCCGACGACCCAGTCGATGTACTGCACGTACAGCGGGCGGTTGAGTCCCAGTTGGGTTTGGAGCGCTTCGAGCGATTGTTCGGTCGCGTTGGGGCCCAAGATGAGCAGGGCCACGTCACCGGGCAGGATGTTGGTGACGGCGAAGGCGATGAGCGTGACGAAGAACAGCGTCACCGCCATGAACCCGACGCGCCGAAAGACGTAGTTGTACATCGACATTGTGTGGAATCTGTGTTAGCGGTCGAGCCAGTTGTCGCCGAACTGCAGCGTCGACCCGTCGGGCGCGCCGATGTCACCTTTGTACTGCGAGGCGGCCCCGTAGAGGCTCGGCTGCCACCACAGGAAGAGGTGGCCGGCGCGGTCCTCGTGGAGAATCTCCGTCGCCTGGTGGTAGAGGTCGGCCCGCTCCTGTTCGTCGTAGATGGTGCGCGCCTCCTCGACGAGCGCGTTGTAGTCCTCGTTCACCCAGTTGGTGAAGAAGAACGCCCCGTTGGGGTGCAGGAATTTGTAGAACGACACGTCGGGGTACCAGAGCGCGAGGTAGGAGCTCGTCGTCGCCTGGAAGTCGCGGTTGGAGTAGACGTCCGAGAGCCACGTGCTCCACGTAATCTGCTGGATTTCGAGGTTGATGCCGACCTCGGCGGCGTCGGCGGCGATGACCTCCGCGGCCTGCACCTGCGTCGGGTAGGACTGCGGAATCTTGAACGTCGCCGTGAAGCCGTCGGACATGCCGGCGGCGTCGAGGTGCTCTTGGGCCTTCTCGAGGTCACGTGGGCGGGGTTCGATGTCCGGGTTGACCCACGGACTACCGGGCGTCGCCGGGGACGCGGTGGTCTGACCGGTGCCGTAGAGGGCCGCCTCGGCGACCTTCTCCTTGTCGATGGTGTAGTCGAGCGCGAGGCGGGCGTCCTTGTTGTCGAACGGAGCCACGTCGCAGTTCAGGCCGAGGTAGACGAGCGATTTCGGGAACTGCTTTTCGAACCGAACGTCGGGGGCCTGCTCGACGCGGGAGACGTCCTTCGGCGCGATGCCGTTGATGAAGTCGTACTCGCCGGCGAGGAACGACTGGAGGCGGACGCTCGGGTCCGGCACCTCGCTCTTGACGATGGTGTCGATGAACGGGCCGTCCTCGTCGGACGCGCCCCAGTAGTCCTCGTTGCGCGACATCGTGAACGAGGTCTCGATTTCGCGGCTCTCGAACACGTACGGGCCGGTCCCGATGGGTTCTTCGACCATGTCCTTCTCGGCGTTCTCGGCGGGCATGACCGACAGTTCCGCCGTCGCCATCTTCGCGAGGAACGGCGCGAAGGGTTCGGTGAGTTGGACCTCGAAGGTGTAGTCGTCGGGGGCGCGAAGCTCCTCGACGTAGTCGAAGAAGCCGGTGGCGAGGTAGTCGCCGTTCTGGACGCGCTCGTAGCTCGCCAGCACGTCCTCGGAGGTCATCTCCTTGCCGTTGTGGAAGGTGACGCCCTCCCGGAGGTTGAACGTCAGGAGCGTGTTGTCGTCGGACTGCTCCATCGACTCCGCGAGGTGCGGCTGGATGGAGTAGTCGTCCTGTAGCGCGACGACTTCCTCGTAGATATTCTCCAGGACGCGCTTCGAGGCCGCCGAAGTGTCGATGTGCGGGTCGAGCCCCTGCACCGGCACCGCGCCGCCCCACTGGAGCGTGCCGCCCTGCTTCCCGCCGCTCGCGGCGGTCGTGTCGGTGCTCTCCGTGTCGTCGCTTCCACCCGAGGACCCCGAATCTTCGGTCGTGCTGTCGTCCGAACCGCCGCCCGTACACCCGGCGAGCGCCGCCGCGCCGGTCGTCGCCGCCGCCCCGAGGAAGGTACGGCGGTCGAAACGACTGCGACGCGTGCCGTCGCCGGTGCTGTCGGAGGAGTCGCTCCCCTTGCCATTCTCTTGCATACAGTCGCTCAAATCCGTTACTGTGTGATAAAAATTGTGGTTGTGTGAGTACAACCCCCATATCGAGACGGAGAAGATGTAATATCAGATACTGTTCCGAGCGCCGAACGCGAGTGAACTGTAGAATGACCAATTCTATCTCGTCCGTGTCCGGGATTACTCCACGAATGTCAACCCTCTCGTCGCAAACGACGGCCCGCATCGGCGTCCCGCAGGTCACTCGCGGCGACCGAACCGTCGCCGACGCGCGTCCTCGAACGTCGCCGATGTGCGCCCTCGAACGACACGGGTGGTGGGCAGAGTCCCAGAACCCACATCCAGCGCGCCGTGCCTGCTGATTTCGGGGAGTTCGCGGCCACTCAGTACTGTCACGCATGTGACCGAATTCCAAACAGTAAAATAGGGTTAGTCACGAATCCGGGAACCATGCGAGTCAATCAGCAGCGACTCCGCAGCGACATCGAGTCGAACGCGGAGTTCGGGGCCGTCCCGACGGACGAGGGTCGGGGGCGGACGGTCCTGAGCGGCAGCGAGGCGGACCGGCGGGCGAGAGAGTTCTTCTGCGAGCGCCTTCGGGACGCCGGTCTCTCCATCACCATCGACGAGGTCGGCAACATCGTCGGTCGGTGGGTACCCGAGAGCGCGGACCCCGACGCGGCCCCCGTCGCCACGGGAAGTCACCTCGATTCGGTCCCCGAAGGCGGCATCTTCGACGGTCCGCTCGGCGTCTACGCGGGGCTGGAGAGCGTCCGCGCGATGCAGGACGCCGGAATCGAACCCGTCCGACCCGTCGAGGTCGTCAACTTCACCGAGGAGGAGGGCCAGCGGTTCGGCGGCGGCCTCATCGGGTCGGCGGTCGCCGTCGGCGAGTTGAGCGTCGAAGAGGCCCTCGACATCGAGGACGCCGACGGGATTCCGCTCGGCGACGCCCTCGCGGACATCGGCTACCGGGGCGACGGGCGCGTCGACGCCGCCGACTGGGACGCGTGGATAGAGCTTCACATCGAGCAGTCCGAGCGCCTCGAAGACGCGAACGTCCCCGCCGGCGTCGTCACGAGCATCGTCGGTCTCTCCCGGTGTGCCGTCGAAATCACGGGCGAGGCCGACCACGCCGGGTCGACACTCATGGACGACCGGTCGGACGCGCTCGCCGCCGCCAGCGAGTTCGTCCTCGACGTGGAGCGCGCGACGACCGAGCGAAACGAGGTCTCGGAGACCGCGGTTGGGACCGTCGGCAAACTGGAGGTCTCGCCGAACGCGCCCAACGTCATCGCCGGGAAAGTCGACCTGACCGTCGACATCCGCGACGTGGCGTACGACTCCATCGAGTACGTCATCGACGAGGCGGCGGCGAGCCTCGACCGCATCGAGGCCGAGCGCCCGGTCGAGGCCGCGCTCTCGCACCCGTGGGACCGCAAGCCCGTCGAGATGAGCGAGCGCTGCCGCGCCGCGCTCCACGACGCCGGGACCGACGCCGACCTCGAAACCCTCGACCTCCACTCCGGGGCGGGCCACGACACCATGCACGTCGCGGCCGTCACGGACGCCGCACTGCTCTTTGCCCCCTCCCGCGACGGCATCTCGCACAACCCCCGCGAGTGGACCGACTGGGAGGACTGCGCCGACGCGACTCGCGTGCTCGCCGGCGCGCTCGCCGACCTCGCGACCGAGTGACGAAACCGCCCGACTGACGACTGCTGTTCTCGGTTCCCTTCTCCGCGGACCCGCCCTATCGGTGCGTTCGAATCGACCGCCGCCCGCCGCTCGCGACGACCGCGTAGTCGAAACGCCCGCCACCACGATGCACTATTCTCCGCCCAGAGTCCCTGATACCCGTGTTTTCTCGCTGTACGGTGAGTCTCGAATCGGTTAGAACACCGCGGTGTTTGTACAATGAGAACACAGTGGCTAAGTAGTCGAATTCGCTCGTTTCGGACACGTTACAGACGATATTCGAAATTGAAATCACGCTGATCACGCTATTTTGCGGCAAGCGGTGCGACTTTCCGGCGATTTCAGAAGTGACCGTTCGTCAAATACAAACACATATGACTTCGCGGCTTCGAACTTGACTATGGCAGACGAACACACGACCGGTTCGCCGCGGACCCTGAAGACGGTGTCTCGTGCGTTCGATGTCGTTCGGGCGCTCGAGGAGCTAGACGGCGCGCGGGTGACGGAGTTGTCGAATCACCTCGACCTCTCGAAGAGCGTCGTCTACAACTACCTGAGCACGCTTCGAGCCGAGAAGTTCGTCGTGAAGGAAGAAGACACCTACCGGCTGTCGCTGCAGTTCCTCCTCGTGGGCGAGTACGTCCGGTACCAGAACATCCTCTACCGCATCGGAAAGCCCGAAATCGAGGAGCTCGCGGAGAAGACCGGCGAGTACGCGCACCTGGCGACTGAACAGCACGGGCTGGGTATCAATCTCTACAAGGTGAGCGGCGAGAAGGCCGTCGGGAGCGACTACCAGGTGAACAAGCTCCAGCGCGCCGACTACCTCCACTTCTCGGCGACGGGGAAAGCGATTCTCGCGCACCTCCCGAAAGAGCGCGTCGAGTGGATTATCGACCAGTACGGCCTGCCGGGCAAGACGGAGGCGACCATCACGACCCGCGAGGAGCTCTTCGAGGAGTTGGAGACGATTCGCGACCGGGGCTACTCGCTCAACGACGAGGAGGAGATCAAGGGCCTGCAGGCCATCGGCGCGCCGGTGACGAACCGTCACGGACGCGTCCTCGGCTCCATCAGCGTCTCCGGTCCGGTCCGCCGGATGAAACAGCCCGACTACCACGAACAACTCATCGAGAGCGTCGTCAACACCGCCAACGTCATCGAAGTCAACGTCAACATGGAGGAGTCCGACGACGACTTCCCGACGTTCAGTTAGCGGTCCGCGTCGTCCTCAACGCTTCTACGACGGTATCGCTTTCGCGCCGACCGCGCGTCGATACGGTTCACAAACGGAGAACCAACGGTCTCGTCCGAGTCGCGGGCGGGTCGGAGACCGCTCTCGGTACGATCGACGGGCCGAACGAGTCTCCAGTCCCCCGAATCTCGGCGTCATGCTGTCGAAGCCGCGCTCGGCCCCTCGATACGACTCGTCGGCCGAGATTGACGGTTTCGAACGTTGGACGGTCAACGCGCCCCGAAAAGTTTCGAGAACGGAATATCTGAGAGACGACACACGACAACGAGTATCGCGATGTATTGACTATATATGAACACAGTCGCGACATCTGTTAGAGAAGATACAACGATACGCTAGATTACAGCTAGTTCCTCATAGATCTCGTTGCTACCGATACGTCTCGCCGGAGGAACGGGCAGTGACTAACGCCCGTCAAACGACCCACACTGCATTACATAATTACTGGTGTAATGGAAGTGCGCACGTCCACAGCAGTCGGATGTCGTTCGCGGACGACTGAGCTGGCCGGGCGAGTCGCCGATGGGAGACGCTCCGCGCCGACCGAGTGAGTCGAGGCGGGCGAGACGCGTCGAAGACGGGCGTCTGACCGAGATAGTAATTCAGTTATTTTGCAATAATAATCAAGTCCGAATCGACTGTCGATTATAATCTGGATTCACGTGTGAATCAACGTTCGACAGGCTCGTATTCTCATATCGCATCTCTAACGCTTCATTCCCTCAAATAGTCTAAAATTTGCAAAAATTGTAGAAATTATTCTCTTACCTGAATTTTGTTGCATCTATCAAAACAGTCGATCCGTATCGTGATAATTGAAATAATAGTACAATAGTATTCAGTGGCGAGCCGGAGACGGTCGAGGGCGAACCGCCCTCACTCCGAGTCGCCGGTACCGTCGGCGTCGTCAGGTTCGGGGTCGAGCGGTCGCCGGACCACGAGCACCGGACCGACGGTCTGCTCGGCGACTCGGTCGGAGGTCTCGCCGAACAGTCGGCCGCGGAGCGTGGGCTTCTCCTCGCCCATCACGACCAGGTCGTGGTCGTCCGCGCCCTCGATGAGCGCCTGGAGCGGATTCTGCGCGACGACGACGACGCGCGAGACGTGCTCGCGGTTGACGCCGAGGACCGCCAGGTCGTTCGCGACCTCGTCGAGGAGGGCTTCGCCGTCCGAGACCGCCCCGTCGTCTTCGACTGCGTGGAACAGCGTGAGTTCGACGTCTCCGCGCTTTCCGACCGCCGCGGCGACCCTGGTAATCGTCTCGAGGTTGATTGCCTCCTTTATCGGAACGATGACGCGGTCGATGGTCGGTGCGGGGTTCGAGAGTAGTACCGCGTCGCACTCTGCCTCCGTGGCGATGCGCTCCGTCGTCTGGTCCACATCGTGAGTGAACACGAGTCGCGTCTCAACGGTCGCACCGGCGGATTCGAACACCGAGACGAGTTCGTCGAGTTCTTCGCGGGCCTTCGGTTCGAACTGCTCTCTGGCCTGTTCGGGGGCCGTCTGCTCGGGTATCTCGTGGTACGCGAGCAGGACGACCGTCGTCTCCGAGAGGAGGTGAATCAGTTGGTCGGGAATCACTTGCCCCTCCAGCACCGCGACGGGGACGAGCACGCGAACGTCGGGAGAGTCACGCATCGGCGCTCACCCCCTTCAGGCGCACGTCTCGGGCGTAGGCGAAGTACCAGACCAACGCGGCGAGCGCGACGGCGACGCCCACCGCCTGCGAGAGCGGTTGCATGAACGCGACGAGGCTGAAACTCGCGAGCGCCCCGAGGACCGGGACGACGGGGTAGCCGGGGACGCGGAACGACGGGTTGTACCACGCGGGGTTCGAGCGACGGAGCCCGATGAGCGCCACGCAGATGAGCCCGTAGGTGACGAGGTGCAGGAACGACGCGACCTCGGCGAGTACCTCCGTCCGGCCGACGGCGACGAGGACGACCGTCGGTCCGCCGACCAGCGCGAGCGCGATGTGGGGCGTCCCGTACCGGAGGTTGATTCGCGCGAGTTGCGGCGGGACCAGCGCGTCGCGGCTGAGCGCGTAGAGGGCGCGCGACGAACTGAGAATCGAGGCGTTCGCGCTCGACACCGTCGCCAAGAGCCCGGCGATGAGGATGGCGACCGCGCCGGGGAAGCCGAGGTACGAGCGCGCGACCTCGACGATGGCCGTCTCGCCGAAGGCGGCGAGTTGGGCGCTCCCGAACGCGCCGGTCGAGACGAGGATGGTCACGACGTACAGCACCCCGACGACGACGACGGAGCCGACCATCGCCAGCGGGAGGTTCCGCCCGGGTTTCGTTATCTCGCCCGCGACCGTCGCCACCTGCGCGAATCCGAGGTACGAGGTGAACACGAGCGCCGCCGTGGTGAAGATGCTGAGCGTCCCGTAGGGCATGAACTCCTCGGGGACGGTCTGACGGCCGAACAGCCCGAGCGTGTCGAGCGAGCCGTAGACGAGAAACACGAGGAGGATGCCGAGGAGCAGACTCACGATACTGTTCTGGAGCTTCGTCGCGTTCTCGGTCCCGAACATGCTGAGAGCCGTCAAGACGACCCCGAAGCCGACCCCGAGGAGCGCCACGAGCGGCAGGTCCGAGACCATCGACGCCGCCCCCAACTCCGCCAGCACGGCGATGGCGTACTGCGCGAAGCCGACGAGGTAGAACGCCGAAGCGAAGACGAGCCCCAGCCAGAGCCCGATGCCGACGACCGCGCCGAACGCAGAGCCCATGGCGCGGGAGATGAAGTAGTACGCGCCGCCGCTTTTCGGCATCGCCGTGGCCAACTCCGAGGTCGGGAGCGCGACCAACAGCGCGATGACCGCCCCGAGCGCGAACGAGAGCGCGGCCGCGGGACCCGCCTGCCCCGCGGCGAGGCCGGGAAAGACGAAGATACCCGCGCCGACCATCGTCCCGATACCGATTGCCAACCCGCCGCGGAGGCCGATCGTCCGCTCCAACTCGGTCCCGCTTTCGAGGACCGTCACCTCGTTGGCCGCGGCACCGACGTCGACCGCCGGGTCCGCGTCGCCGACCCGTACCCCGTCGCCGGGCGGGTCCGCCCCGAGCACCGAACCGCCGTCGTTTCCATCGGACATTGTGATTTCCTGTTATCGCGTCTCCCCAATATATCTATTACCCGTCATATTGAGGGTCGACGGGTCGGCCGGCGGGCACGACTCGCCGACCGCCGTCGGTCCCAGCGAGAGAAAGTGTTAATCCGTCCGCGGCACGCCCTGCATGCAGAACGATGGCGCACGGAACGCGACGCGGCGGCCGGTTCGCGCGGGGTGAGCCGCGGTGAACTGGTCGCGGAAGTCGCTCGACGAACTCGAAGCGTTCTACTGGGAGACGATAGCGCCCGCGATGGATCGCGACGGGATGGACCCGACGCGAGACGTGCCGACCTACTCGTGGCTGACCGAACGCGGCTGGTCGGGCATCGCCTACGCGCTCCGCGAGAAACACGACCTCACGCCGCGGGAGTTCTTCGTCGGCGTCGTCGGCCTCGGCGACGAGGCGACCGACGAAGGCTACGATTGGGGTATCGACGACGACCGCACCGTCGAGGCGTTCGAGACGTACCTCGACATGCTCGAATCGCGGCGCGGCCTCGCGGACTCGACGCTACCGACCCGCCGGACCCACCTCGCGCGGTTCGCCCGGGTCTACCGCGACCGACACGGTTCGGCCGACCTGCTCTCACGACTGGACGACCGAGACGCCGAGCCAGACGAGATAGACCGCTGTCTCGCGGTCCTCGACGAGTTCGACGCCGAACTCGCCACCGACGGGACGAAGCTCAAGTACCTCCAAACGGTCCGGTCGTTCTACGAGTACCTCGTCGACTTCCGGCGCGCGCGGTACAACCCCGTCGGGAACGCCGCCAAACAGTTCCGCTGGGAACAGGGCCAGCCCGACAACCGCACGATGACCGCGGACCAAGTGAGTGAGGTGTACGCCGTCGCCGACGACCTCGAAGACCGCCTGCTCGTCCTCGGACTCGCCGGCTGGGGGCTCCGCCCGAACGAGCTCGCGTCGCTCCGCGCGTCGCAACTCGTCCTCTCCGGCGACGACCCCCACATCGCGTTCGAAGAGCGGAAGAACGGGCCGGGAACCGTCGCGCTCCTCTACGGCGTCGACGCCGTCGCCGCCCGCATCGACGCGCTCGCCGAGGACGACGACTGGAACGGCGCACTGTTTCCCTCCTCGCGGGCCGCCGCGGGCCACATCGCCCGCGAGACGGTCAACCGCCGGTTCAAGCGCCTCGCCGACGAGGCCGGCGTGACCGTCGATGGCGAGGTCCCGACGGCGAAGCTCTGTCGGCGCTTCTGGTACACGGCCTATCAGGCGGCGGTCGACGAGATGCTCGCGCAGTTAGAGGGCGTCGCCGCCGACCAGGGGTCGAAGAGCGCCGACGTCGTCATGTCGAACTACCTCTCCGAGGAGCGCCGGCGGTCGTTCCGCCGGCAGGCGATGCGCGAGACGCTGGCCGAGGTGTTCGAATCGGCGGACGAGTCTGTGTCCGTCGAAGAACAGATAGCGCAGTAGCTGTCGGTTGCGCCGCGGCGCGTGCTCTGCGACCGGCGACGATTTGGAGTGAACAACTGTATAAACCACATGTCGCGATACACAACTATCGTGCGATACGGTAGTTGAGACCGGCGCTCTCAATGCATATGCTCTGAGCGACACGGTAGTTACCCCAAATTACTATTATTTGTCAATACCAGGCGTTCTGCATGAACTGGAATGAATTTGTGCCTAACCTGTGGCCGATTTCGGCAATCGACTAAGTCAGTTCCCCGGCCAGTACGATCTGTATGTCATCGGGCATCTCTCGGAAAGCGTTTCTTCGCGCAACTGGAGTCGCACTTGCTGCGACTATCGCAGGGTGCAACAGCACAACAGACAACAGCGGACCGAACACCAATACACAGACCTCCCCTGAGACTTCTCCGCAATCCGAACAACAGAATGACGACTCTCCGACGTTCGGTAACTTCTACGTCGGCAACGCAGACACAAGCAGTAGTACGGTCATCGACGGACGTGCTGAAGTCGTATATACACGGCCCGATACGGCCACCGACAAGTCACCCGTCGTAATGGTGCCTGGCCTTGGGTTGTCACCGTACATTTACCGGACGACACCTGACGGTCGACGCGGCTGGGTGGAGTACTTTGCCGAAGCTGGCCACCCAGTGTATGTATTCAACCCGCCTCGAAACGCCGATTCAGGCGGCTTAGACACTGCTGCCCTCCAGAGCTCTGACTCTGCGTCACTCTCTCGGTGGTCTATCGATCGAGCATGGCCGACGTGGGGGTTCGGACCTGAAGTCGGTGACCCATACGAGGACGTTCGATACCCGGTTGAGTCGGTCGACCAACTCGTTGCGTCATTCCCCGCATACGTTAGCACTGGTGGCGGAGGTGGCGGTAGGCAAGGTGGAAGCCAGACCGGCAGACGTGGCGGCAACCAGAACTCTACATCTGCGGATTCCACTGAGACCACAGATGGAACCCAGACTGGGTCGACTACCGGAGGTGGCGGTGGGAGTCAGTTCGCATCACCCCAAGAGACTGCCGCTCTAGAGGCGCTTCTCAATCGTGTTGGTCCGGCAGTACTGCTCGTTCACTCAGCGGGCGGTAGTTCCGGATTCACGGTTGCACAAGCTGTGCCAGACCTCGTTGAACGGATCATCGCAGTTGAGCCGGTCGGTGCGCCGACTGACCCGCAAACTGTAGCGGAGATGGGTGGTGATGCACCGTTTATGGGTGTGTATGGCGATTATGTCGACGAGCGCGGACAGACTGGTCGCAAGGAAGCGACCCAGACAACTGCAGAGCTCGCAGGAGAGACAAGTCCCGCATCGACGCTGCTTAGCCTTCCGGACGAAGGGATATCCGGAAATACACATCTCATGATGCAAGACGACAATAACGGTGAAATTGCTGATCGGATTATCTCCTGGATTAGTGACTGATTTGAGGCCGTAGTATCGTTCGGACCGAGACAGAATGTATTTGCACCGACCAAATGAATACTCGATAGATGCGGCAGTTGCTCTGGTGGCTCATTGGTGGGTCTCGTGGAGGCCGAAATCGGCTTCGTATCCTCCGCGCACTCAACGACCAGCCACGAAACACCAATCAATTGTCGAATGATCTAGATTTGAACTACAAAACAGTGCAGCACCATCTCGAAGTCCTCGAGGAGAGCAATATCGTGACCACGGAGGGTGACAATTACGGGCAGATGTACTTCCTCTCAGACAGAATAATGAACAACCTCGACATCATGGAAGACGTGGCGGAACAGGCCGGAGTTGATGATGATTCGTAACTGGATCAAGAGTCCACTTGGAACGACAGTAGCGAGTGCGACCGCCGCGAGTGGTATCGCACTCTTAGTCGCACTATTCACATCAGTTCCCTCCCATGGCCCTCCGTCGAGGGCGCTGTCCTCCCAGATTGAACTGCTCATTCGGATGGAGGTTTTCTTTACAACCCTGAACCTCGTGTTACTGGTGGCACTCGCAGTCATCTACGTGCAGCTTTATCGCGATCTCCCGAACAAGTACACAGCAAGCCTGCTTGTGCTAAGCCTCGCGCTGCTCCTATACGCGGGTACGTCAAATCCAGTAGTACACAACGTCTTCGGCTTCCGCCCTCGCCCAAATATCGGCGCCTTCGTGTTTCTCCCGGACTTCTTCATCGGACTTGCCATCCTAGTTCTCCTCTATCAGAGCCAGACCTGAGTTCGCATCAATTTTTCAGAGGTCTGAGGTGGCTTTCATAGACTGATTTCGTTCACCGATTAGACGGACTCTTTAGCCTCTCCAGATATCTCCTGATATGGGTGTGACGCGTGAGTCACGCCGGACTGTCTTCCGTCGAATTGCTCGCCAACCGACTATCAAGTGGCCAGTCTATACTTCAAGCCCGCTGTATGACCGCGCTTCACTTGCCGGATTGGAGTCAGATATTCACGCCGTCGCAGGAGCTTGGTTCGATCACATCCACCACGAGTCAGTTGAGAAGTTCGTTTGCTCACTTCCGCTAGCGTATTTTCAGTTCAACGTACACGACCGCTACGTGGGACCAACTCGCTACGAGATTGACACACTATTTCGGTTATTCGTCCTGAAGGGACTCCACGGTTGGGAGCACGAGACCGCACTCTGCGAGTACCTCGAAAGCCATCTCGAACTCTGTGAATGTCTTGGGCTGGGTGCCGTTCCCGACCAATCGACACTCTGGCGTAGTTGGCACACGCGCTTCAACGATGAGCTTCGCGAGACGGTCCAGAAAGCGGCTCGAACGATTCTCATCAAAGCGCAGAACGCCGATGTCACCGTCCCCCGCGAACCGGAGCAGATCCTCCCGGCTCGTTGCGGTGACGTGGACGAATCGGTTCCAGACGACCGAGCCATTCTGGACAACGCCGATGAAGTCACCGAGCACGTCAGCCGTGTCGTGTTCCCTGCGTTCTCGCTCAATCGTGGCGAGGGCTGTGAGGTCCACGAGCACGCTTTCTGGGACCTACAGACGTATCTCGGACTGCGCGAGCGGCTGGCTGCAAACGAGGGTGCTCGCAGTTTTGTCCACGAGTCAACGCGGGAGCGGACACCACTCGGACACGCCCACCGCGACCACATTCGTGATCTCTCTATCGAGCAGATTCGAGCGATGTACCGGCAGGCGATTCGACGACTCATTGATGAAGTCGCAGAGACGGAGACGTTCTTCCGGGCAGGGATCGTCGCTATCGACATCACCGAGGCTGCTCCCTTCACCGGCGACCGGACCGGCCACGAGGACGAGATCATCGGGACGAAAGAACAGACCGACGAGTACGCCTATCAGTGGGCGACCGTCCAGCTGGTCGGGAACGCTGTCCCACTCGTCCTCGATGCCCGCCCGGTACGGAAAGGCGAGTCACGACTAGAAATCGTCGAGGACTTGCTGGATTCGGCTAAAGAGCTCGTTCACGTCGATAACGTACTGATGGACCGGGAGTTCGATAGTCAGCACGTTCTGGAGATGATCAGCCAGCGCGGACTCTCCTACGTCGTTCCGAAACGGATGCAGACGAGCGAGAAAGCCCAAGCCGAACGGTTGCTCCAGCGCGATCAAGACCGATACGAGACCGACCGGAAGCTCCACCTTGGCAAGAACGAGTGGCACGAGACGACGCTAATCTACCGTCGGAAAGAGAACTCCGAGCATGACGACCACCGACAGTACTCGGTGTTCATGTCCAACCGGGGCGGTGGATTCCTCCGCGAGTATGGCTATCGGTGGGAGATTGAGAGTGGCTACAGGTCGATCAAGCGGTTCATGGCCGCGACGACGTCGACGGATTTCGGATTACGGTTCTTCTACTTCGCGTTTGCCTGTTTGTTGTACTCGATTTGGCGAGCGGTCGATCTACTCGTCCAAGTCGAACTGACCGGTGAATACGAACGATCACCGATGGTGACTGCCGATAATACGCTCACGCTGTTGAAGAAGGAGACCGGAATCGGGTAGGGCGGTACTTTGTCCGGGGCCAGTATGGATTCCTGAGTGGCAACGCTGTCGGGATTCTTGGAAATTCACAGGTCTAGTTGGTAGTACAACACGAGAAGACCATCGAGAGAAGATCTGGAGTAGATTCGCCTCAAAAAATCGCCCGAAACCACGCATTACAGCCCCGCTAAACCCGGTGTAGTCTCAACTTCCAATCGTGCGATAAGCCAGAGAGGACCAACGTATTTCTGTACAAGAACGGCCCGATGAGGGTCCAGAACGGCCAAACTGTTCAACGGCGAACGCCTCACGGAGTCGGTCTTCGTCCTCGGGGAGAGGTTCGTCTCGATATCTCGAACTTGTCGTCGGACAATCCCGCTCTGATTCGCGCCATCTGTGCGCGGGACAGGAGGAACAACGCGGAGTCGCCGGGGTCGACCGTGTTCGCGACCTCTTCGATGAACGCGTCGTCGATACCGATATCGGTGAACTTCACGCCGAGCGCGCCCACGCCGACGAGGCTCTGGGCCTGTTTGACTTCGAGACGTCCGAACGGCCCGACTTCAGACGGAGGGACCATAGATAGTATATCCGGCTAGCTAAAATCTTCAATTTGATAATTTTAGTTTCGCCAGTAGTGTTGATTGTTC
This sequence comes from Haloferax prahovense DSM 18310, assembly GCF_000336815.1. GTDB lineage: Archaea > Halobacteriota > Halobacteria > Halobacteriales > Haloferacaceae > Haloferax > Haloferax prahovense. Next base: position 107,977 of record NZ_AOLG01000029.1, on the reverse strand, counting down.
AAACTACTATATTAAATATGGTATTTTGTATTTCGAAAATACAAGTTTGGAGTGCTGTATTGGCATAGTAGAGCAAAGCCCGGTCTTCACTACAGATGATAGTGTTTCCTAGTAGCATTAGCTACAATGTCTCTCGTCCGTCTGCGATAATATTTACACGGTACACTCCGGTTTTATACGATATTATTATATCCGTACCCAGACAGTCTGAATCGCCTGATTATCGGTGGTGAAACCGAATTCGGCAGGGAAATGACATCGAAGGGAACCACAGGGAAGGTTGCGGCGGACAGGGAGGCGAACAGCAGGTGACGCAGAGACCACGGATAACGCGACAGCAGGCCAACACGCTCCTTCTGACGCTCGTGACGGTGATTTCGCTCGTCGCGTGGGTTCCGGTCGGCGCATCGGCGGTCGCGAATGGCGCGGATATCTCGTATACGAACCTCTCGGTGACGCCGACGACGCTCTACGAGGGAAGCGCCGTCACCGTGAACGTCACCGTCGAGAACGGCGGCGGGACACAACAGTCGTACAACACGACGCTCACCGTCGACGGCGACGTCGCGGCGTACCAAACCGGGACCCTCAGCGCGGGCGCGACCGAACAGGTCACGTTCACGAAGACGCTCTGGGGGGCGGGGACCTACGACGTCGCCGCCGGGGGACTCGCCGCGCAGACCGTGACCGTCGAGGAGGCCAACGCGAAGTTCCACGGCGGACCGGGCAACCTCGGCTACTACCCGAATCAGACGGGGCCGCTCACGGAACCCGTGGAGGCGTGGAACATCACCGACATGACTCCGCAGGTGATGCAGCCGACCATCGTGGGCGACACGCTTTACACCGCCTTTCACGACGGCGGCAGTCTTTACGCGTTAGACCCCGAAACGGGCGAGGAGAAGTGGAACGCGACGCCCGGCGGCGCTTCGGGGTCGACGTGGACCACGCCCGCGTACGCAAACGGCGTGCTCTACCTCGGAAGCAACGACTACAAGCTACACGCGATAAACGCAACTGACGGCACCGAAATCTGGAGCTACGAGACGCAGACGAACGTCCGGTCGGCCTCCGCGGTCGTCGACGGCGTCGTCTACTTCGGAAGCAACGACGGGAACCTGACCGCGGTGGACGCCGAGACCGGCGAAGAACTCTGGTACTACACGATGTACCAACCGGTGCTGGTGGAGTCGAACCCCGCGGTCGTCGACGGCACCGTCTACGTGTCGGGTAACGACGATAACTTGACCGCGCTGAACGCCACCACCGGGGCGAAAATCTGGAACTACACGCTCCTCGACGAGAGCCAGTCGGACCCGACGGTCGCGAACGACACGGTGTTCGTCGGGAGCGATAGCACGGCGGGCCCAACCGGCGGAACCGGGAGAGTGTACGCGATAAACGCGACCGACGGCACCGAGCGCTGGAACTACTCAATGCCGGGGGACGTGGATTCGAGTCAGGTGTACGCCGACGGCGTCGTCTACGCCGGGAGCCGCGGCGGCGAGCTCGTCGCGCTCGACGCCGACGACGGAAGCAGACTCTGGAACGCGTCGGGGAGCGGTTTCCGCGGCGCGCCGGTCGTCGCGGGCGACGTGCTCTACATCTCGGATTTCGGTAACGACACCGTCCACGCGTTCAACGCGACCGACGGCACCGAGCGCTGGTCGTACGACTCGCCGGTGAGCACCCTCTATCCGACGCCGCTCGCGTGGAACGGCTACCTCTACTACGGCAGCAGCAGCCAGTTCCACGCGCTCGCGGAACCGGCACCGGCCGTCTCGGCGGTCGCCGCGACGAACCCTTCGGGACAGAACCTCTCGGTGTCGTTCGACTCGTCGCAGCGCCTGACGAACATCTCCGTCTCTGTCTCGGGACCGAGTTCGACGACGTTCACCGAGGGCGACTTCTCGGAGTCGGGAACCGACCCGTACACGTACGCGCTCGCGTCGCCGTACGAGACCGGAACCGACGGCACGTACACCGCCACGGTCCGCACCGCCGAGAACGCTGACGAGCAAGACGGGGCCGGAAACGCGTCCGACAGCGTCACTATCGATACGGTCGCGCCCGCCGTCGACGCGGGCGAGGACGCGACCGTCGACGAGGACGTCGCGCTCGATTTCAACGCGACGGCGACCGACGCCGTCGGCGTCACGAGCACGTCGTGGGACTTCGGCGACGGCTCCGCGAACGAGACGGGCGAGAACGCGACTCACACCTTCGCCGACCCCGGAACGTACACGGCGACGTTCACCGCCGCCGACGCCGCGGGGAACGAGGAGACCGACTCGCTGGTCGTCACCGTCAACGACACGACCGCACCCGCCGCCGACGCCGGGGTGAATCAGACGGTCGACGAGGACACCGCCGTCAGTTTCGACGGCTCGGCCTCCACCGACAACGGAGCAATCGACGCCTACGAGTGGGACTTCGGCGATGGCTCCGCGAACGTCACGGGCGAGGACGTGACCCACGCGTTCGCCGACCCCGGAACGTACACCGTCAGCCTGACCGTGACCGACGGCGGCGACAACGCCGATTCCGACTCGCTCGTCGTCACGGTCGACGACACGACCGCACCCGCCGCCGACGCCGGGGTGAACCAGACGGTCGACGAGGACACCGCCGTCGAGTTCAACGCGAGCGGGTCGGTCGACGCTTCGGCAATCGACTCGTACGAGTGGGACTTCGGCGACGGCTCCGCGAACGCCACGGGCGAGAACGCGACCCACACCTTCGCCGACCCCGGGACCTACACCGTCGTCCTGAACGTGACCGACACCGTCGGGAACACCGCGTTCGACACGCTCACCGTGACGGTCGACGACACGACTTCGCCGACGGCCTCCGTCGGAACGAACCAGACGGCCGACGAGGACACCGCCGTCAGTTTCGACGGCTCGGCCTCGGCGGATAACGGGGCAATCGCCACCTACGAGTGGGACTTCGGCGACGGCTCCGCGAACGCGACGGGGGCGACTCCGAACCACACGTTCGCCGACCCCGGAACGTACGCCGTGGTGCTGACTGTGACCGACGGCGGCGACAACGCCGATTCCGATTCGCTGGTCGTCACCGTCAACGACACGACCGCACCCGCCGCCGACGCCGGCGGCAACAAGTCGGTCACGCGGGGCGACGCGGTCGAGTTCGACGCCAGCGGCTCCACCGACAAGGGAGCAATCGACGCCTACGAGTGGGACTTCGGCGACGGGTCGAACTCGACGAACGCCTCCGAGACGCACAGCTACGACTCGACCGGGACCTACACCGTCACGCTGACCGTGACCGACGCCGCCGGCAACGTCGGGTCGGACACGGCGACCGTGACCGTGAACGCCGAATCGTCGTCCTCGTCATCATCGTCGTCCTCGTCTTCGTCCTCGTCGTCGACATCGGAGTCCTCCGAGGCGACTGGCGGTGACTCAGAGGTCGTCGTCGACACGAAGGGCGAAGGCACGAGTAAGCGGTCGAACGTGTCGGTCAGAAACGTCGACACGAGCCGCGCCGTCGTCATCGCGCTGGAACCGGTCGCGAACGACACCGAGACCGGGGCGGTCGAGAACGGAACGACCGGGACCGACGCAACCAACGACTCCGCCGAAGCAGCGGACGGGTCGGCCTCGCCCGCCGCCGAAAACATCTCGGTCGCACAGCTCTCGATGAACGTGAACAGCGGCGAGGACTTCACGCTGAACGTCACGACGTACGAGGCGGCCGACGACGAGGCCACGGGCGAGCGCTTCCAGCGCGAGACGGGCGCGACCTCGGCGGGCTACGTCGTGGTCAACCACTCGATACACGATGACGACATCGAGGACGTGACGTTCACCTTCAGCGTGCGAAAGCGCTACTTCGAGACGACGGGTATCAGCCCGGATTCGGTCGCGCTCTACCGCGACGAGCACACGCAGTGGCGCAAGCTCGACGCAAGCCTCGTCGAGGAGTCCGAGACGCACTACGTCTTCGAGGCGACCTCGCCGGGCCTGTCGCTGTTTACCATCGGCTCGACCGTCCCCGTCTTCGAGACGACCGCCGCCGAAGTCACCGAGACGAGCGTGTCGGTCGGTCAAGCGGTCGAAATCGCGGTCGACGTGTCGAACATCGGCGGCGCGGGCGGAGTCCACGCGCTCGATTTACTGGCCGACGGCGAGCGCGTCGCCGGCGGGACCGTCGAACTCGGCGCGTTCCAGAACGGGACGGCCACGCTCAGCTACGCCTTCGACGAGCCCGGGACGTACGAACTCGCGGTCGGCGAACAGGTCGTCGGCAGCATCACCGTCGAAGAGCCGCAAGCGGCTCAGACGGCGGCGTCGGTCGACGGGGCGGACGACGACGCCGACGATAGGTCCGGAGACGGCGACAGCGCCAGGTGGGCGATTGCCGTCGTCGTCGCCGTCCTGTTGGCCGCCGGACTGGGCGTCGCCTACCGGCGGCGGGCGCGCGACGAGTAGCCGCGGAGCGGTCCACTCTTTTCGACGGGTCGTCCACAGAGTTATTAGATAGTATACATTATTGGGCGTATGGAAAACCATAGCCCTCCAGGCGAACTGTCGTGGCGACGGCGGTACACCCTCGCCGGCGGCCTCGTCGCGGCGGCGTTCGTCTCGTGGAGCTATCTCGACGGACGGTCGGCGATGTCCCTCACCGCGGTGTTCTTCGCCGGGCTCGTCGTCGGCGCGCTGGCGAAGCGGCGGCACGGGACGGCGACCGGCGTCGGTGTTCGGACGGGACTCGTCGGTGGCCTTCCCATCCTCTGGGTACTGTTCGACGTGCTTGCGTTCGCGACCGGACTGTCCGGTCCGACGTGGTTCGTCGTCGCCGGCTGGTTGATGGTGCTCGGCGGGGTCGTCGCCGTCGGCCTGCTCGGGTTCGGCCTGTCCGCGCTCCTCGGCGCAGCGGGCGCGAGGGTCGGCGCGGCGCTGACGACGTCCGACCCGCCGTCACCGACGGCGACGAACGAGTGACCGCGCCGGCGAGCGCGAACCCGTAACCGCCCCGAATCCGTACGAGAAGATAGTCCGGGAGTGAATCCGGCGTCAGCGCTGCCCGCGGACGGCTTCGACCGAGGCGAAAAAGCCGAAGTACGCGACGACGCCCGCACCCATACAGAGGTAGAACGCCCACTGTGGGCCGTCGAGCACGTCGAACAGGACCGAAACGACCGTCACCCACACGAGGGCGAACAGCAGGTCGGTCAGCATTCCCGAGCGGTGTTCGCGCACGTGGGTGCGAATCGTCTCCGCGAGGCTCATCGGCGGGTCACCCCGTCGGGAGCCCCGAGTGGCGTGGTCGTCCTCGCGTGGGTGGTGTCGTACATCGGTTACGCTTCTGCTTCCGCTTCCTTTTCGTGGACGTCGACGACGAGCACCGGAAGTCGGGTCCGCCGCAGGACGCGTTCGGTCACGCTTCCGAGGACGACCCGGGAGAGCCCGGAGCGGCCGTGAGAGCCCATCACGACGAGGTCGATGTCGTTGTCCTCGACGAACTTCCTGATGGCTCGCGCCGGTTCGCCCGCAACGACGTGTTCGCGGACGGCCAGTCCGTGCTCGGTTGCGGCGTCGGCGACGTACCCCGTCGCCTTGTCGGCCGCCTCCTTCACTTCGGGCATGTCGTCGAGGCGGCCCTGTCGGATGCGGTCGACCTGCTCCGTTCCCAGCGAATAGCTGGTGGCGTCCACGTCGACGACGTACAGCGCGTGGACTGTCGCCCCGTACTTCGACGCGATGTCGACCGCCTGTTCGACGGCGTACTCCGCCGCGTCGCTTCCGTCAGTCGGAATGAGGATATGTTCGTACATTGGTTAGTCGTCCGCGGGGGACTGCCCTCCGTCTGCGCTCATGACCACGTCTTCTGCGGACTGTTGCTGACCCATCGGTTCGGGGCTGTGACACTGCCGAACCATCTTCTTGATTCGCTCCGGCGGTTCGTCCGTCGCCATCGAGACGGCGATGGTGATGACGAACACCAGCGGCGTGCCGACGAGCGCCGCGCCGATGGCCGGCACGAACTCGGCGAAGGCGTCGCTGAAGTGGAAGATGAGGTCGTTGACCACCGCGGCGACCCAGAGCGCGAGGCCGACGCTCATACCGGCGAGGGCGCCCTGACGATTGGTGTTCTCCCACCAGAGGCCGAGGAAGAACATCGGGAACAGCACGATGGCCGCGAGCGAGAACGCGAGCGCGACCAGTTCGCCGACGAGCGCGGGCGGGTCGAACGCGGTTATCGTCACGATGATACCGAGCGCGACGATGGTCGCGCGACCGACGAACACCTGCTGGCGCTGGGTCGCGTCGGGGTTGATGATGTTCGTGTAGATGTCGTGGGAGACGGCGGACGAGGCGGTGATGAACAGCCCCGCCGTCGTCGCGATGGCGGCGGCGATACCCCCGGCCGCCACGAGGCCAACGAACCACGTCGGCAGGTTCGAAAGCTGCGCCGCGAGCACCACGATGAGGTCGCCCTCACCGCCGCTCATGCCGCCGTTGGCCGCGAACGTCGGGCCGTACTGGGAGGCGTCGTAGAGGTCGACACCGAAGGCCGCCAGCGCCGGGGCGCTCCAGTACAAAAGCAGGATGAAAAACAGCCCCCAAACGGTCGACTGACGCGCCGTCTTCTCGTTTTCGACGGTGTAGAACCGCACCAGCACGTGCGGGAGCCCGCAGGTCCCGAAGATGAGCGAGAACGCCGTGGCGATCCAGAGGTAGAACCCCGCGTTAGCGAACGGTTCGGAGAACTCGGCCGACAACTCGCCGATGAGCTGGCCGTATTCGATTTGCGGGAGGACGGTCGAGTAGCCGCCGGTGAACCCGACGACGTAGACGGCCGTCAGGAACGCGACGATGAGGATGACGTACTGGACGGCCATGTTCTTGGTCGCACCCATCATGCCGGAGATAGTCAGGTAGCCGACCGTAATCGCCATCATGACGACGACCATCGTGACGTAGTCGGTCCCGAAGACGTACAGTCCGACGAGGCCCATCCCGCGGGCCTGTCCGACCGAGTAGACGAACCCGATGAGGATGGTCGTCAGCGCGCCGATCGCCCGCGCCGTATCGGAGTTGAATCGGTCGCCGACGAAGTCGGGCGCCGTGTACTTCCCGAACCGACGCATCTGCGCGGCCAGGAAGATGAGGAGGACGAAGTACCCGGCCGTCCAGCCGATGATGAACGCGAGCCCGTAGAAGCCCGCGAGGGCGACCAATCCCGCTAATCCGAGGTACGACGCCGCCGACATCCAGTTCGCGCCGATTGCCATCCCGTTTTCGACGTTTCCGATGGACCGGCCGGCGACCCACATGCCCTCCGTGTCGGCGACCTTGAACACGTAGCCGATGGCGAGAAACAGGGCCAACATCCCGACGACCATGATGGCCGGCACGAGTTTGAACGAGATGTTGAGCGCCTCGGGGAGCAGGTCGCCCGACTGGAGGAACACGCTCGCAGTCATTCGACGCTCCCTCCGTCGGTGACGGCGGCCTCGCTCTCACTCTTCGAGCGCGACTTCGAGGCCGCGTGGTCGATGCCGTACCGCCTGTCGAGTTGGTCGCGCTTGCGGGAATAGACGAACGCGAGGACGAGTGAGCTGGTCGGCGACAACACGGCGACGAGGAAGTAGTGCGCCGGGAAGCCGATGACCGGAAGCTCCGCGGTCATCGTCGCCGGTGCGAAGTAGGTGAGCACCGGCGGTCCGAACGTGAGGAGCGCCCACGCGATGAATCCGGCCCAGATTATTTTCAGGTGGTCTCGCATGAACGGGGTGCTCGGTTTCAGCAGGTTCACCTCCCTCGACAGGTAGTCTACCTCGTCGTGTTCGGGAGCTGTGCTCCGGTCGGTGCTCGTGGTGTGTGAGTCAATTTCTGACTCGGTTGATTCGCGTGACATAGATCGGTTGGTCGTCTCGTAGTTACGCTCAATACGGGCGGCCGAAGGCGGCCGCTCAGTCGCTCTGTGCGCGGACTTTCGCTTCTATCTCCCCGACGATTTCGGGGTTCCGGAGCGTCGAGGTGTTACCCAGTTCCGCGCCGTTCGCCACGTCTTCGAGGAGGCGGCGCATGATTTTGCCCGAGCGCGTCTTCGGCAGTTCGGGCGTGAACACGACCTGTTCGGGTCTGGCGATGGGTCCGATGGCGTCCTCGACGCCCTCGATGATGCGCGCGCGGAGGTCTTCCCCCTCCTCGTACCCGTCTTCGGTGATGACGTAGGCGTAGACGGCCTCGCCTTTCACCTCGTGGTCGCCGCCGACGACCGCGGCCTCGGCGACACCTTCGACGCCGACGATGGCCGACTCGATTTCCATCGTCCCGAGGCGGTGGCCCGAGACGTTGATGACGTCGTCAACGCGCCCGAGTACGGTGATGTAGCCGTCGTCGTCCACTTTCGCGCCGTCTTCGGGGAAGTAGACCCAGTCGTCGGGGTCGTCGCTGTCGGTGTCGGAGTACTCCTCCCAGTATTCGGAGATGTAGCGCTCGTCGTTCTTGTAGAGCGTCCGGAGCATCCCCGGCCACGGCTTGTTCACCGTGAGATAGCCCGCCCGTCCGGGTTTCACTTCGTCGCCGTTGGTGTCGACGATTTGGGCGTCGATGCCCGGGAGCGGCGGCCCGGCGGACCCGGGTTTCATGTTTTTGACGCCCGGCAGGGTCGTTATCATCATGCCGCCGGTCTCGGTCTGCCACCACGTGTCCACGACCGGGCAGTCCTCGTTGCCGATGTGTTCGTAGTACCACTTCCACGCCCNAGGGTCGTTATCATCATGCCGCCGGTCTCGGTCTGCCACCACGTGTCCACGACCGGGCAGTCCTCGTTGCCGATGTGTTCGTAGTACCACTTCCACGCCCGCGGGTTGATGGGTTCGCCCACGGTGCCGAGCAAGCGGAGACTCGACAGGTCCCGCGACGCTGGGTACTTGCTGCCCCACTTCATGAACGCGCGAATCGCCGTCGGCGCGGTGTAGAAGATGTCGACGGCGTACTTCTCGACGATGTCCCACATCCGGTCGCGGTTGGGGAAGTCGGGCGTCCCCTCGTACATCACCGTCGTCGAACCGAGCGCGAGCGGCCCGTAGACGATGTAGGAGTGACCCGTAATCCAGCCGATGTCGGCCGAACACCAGTACGTGTCCTCCTTCTCGATGTCGAGCACGGCGTGGGAGGTCCACGCCGCGTAGGAGNCCCGTAATCCAGCCGATGTCGGCCGAACACCAGTACGTGTCCTCCTTCTCGATGTCGAGCACGGCGTGGGAGGTCCACGCCGCGTAGGAGAGATACCCGCCGGTGGTGTGTTTGACACCCTTCGGCTGTCCCGTCGTCCCCGAAGTGTACATCAGGAACAGCATGTCCTCGGCGTCGCGTTCGACGGGCTCGACGCGCTCGCCGCCCTGTTCGTCGAGGAGGTCGTCCCAGTCGTGCTGATTACCCTTCAGGTCGTGGCCGAAGCCGTCGTCGCCGAGGCGGTCGACGACGACCGTGGCGTCGACACCGTGGTCGACGCTGTCGAGTCCTTCGTTGGTTTTGTCGAGGTGGTCGAGCGGGTCGCCGCGGCGGTAGTAACCGTCGCAGGTGACGAGAAACCGAGAGTCCGCGGCGTTCATCCGCGTCGCCAGCGCCTCGGCGGAGAAGCCGGCGAAGACGACGTTGTGTGGTGCGCCGATGCGGGCGCACGCGAGCATTGCGATGGGCAGTTCGGGAACCATCGGCATGTAGAGCGTGACCACATCGTCTTCCTCGACGCCGAGGTCGCGGAGCGCCGCCGCGAACTCGTTCACCTCGCGGTAGAGGTCCTGGTACGTGTACGTTCGCGTCTCGCCGTGTTCGCCCTCCCACTTGATGGCGACGCGGTTCTTGGCCCCGTTTTCGACGTGGCGGTCCACGCAGTTGTGACAGGCGTTCAGTTCGCCGCCGGTGAACCACTCGTAGAACGGCGGGTTCGAATCGTCCAACACCTCGTCGTACGCTTCGTCCCAATCGAGCATCTCGGCGGCCCGCTCCCAGCACTCGGGCCAGTTCTCCTCGAACTCATCGTAGATGCCGGCGTCCGAGACGTTCGCTTGCGCGACGAACTCCTCGGAGGGTTCGAACTCGTCTTGTTCTTCCAGCCGTGCCTCCAGTTCGGTGTCACCCTGTGCCATATGTCGTGTTAACGAGTCTCCACAAGGGGCATAAGTAGGGTAACTAATTATCGAAAATTAACATCACGATTATGGATAACAGTCTAAATTCGGTACAATAGGCCTCGAAAAGGAATACAGACGGGATGAACTACTATCAAAATATATTAATAATTCGTCAATCAATAATGAACGTTCGTGTGCCAACTGGTCGCACGCCTAAGGGTTTAGGGTCGAAGCGTGTTCGTCGCTGTCGTCGTCGAAGAACGCAGTCATGAGTTTCTGCTGTGCGGTTCGGAGGTGCTGGTGGAGCGTCGGCGACGAGATGTCTATCGAATCGGCGAGGTCTTCGGCGGTACTACCGCGGGGCCACTCGAAGTACCCGGCGAGATAGGCCGCTCGCAGGACGGACTGTTGCTTGTCTGTGAGTCGCGCCACGAGCGACTCCCGAAAGTCGGCGGTGTTTCGCGTGGGCCGTTCGACCTCCTGTTTCGAGACGAGTTCGGTGGTGGGATACGCGTCGGTCAGGTCGGACATCACGTCTCGGAGCGGCGCTTCGTTCGAAAATTCGCCGACCAGACGGGCCACGCCGTCCTCCGCGACGAACCGCGAGACGGTTCCGTCGTAGGACGTGAGCGTCGTAATCGTCGACCCCGCGGAGAGCGCGACTTCGAGGAGTGACTCCGTTCCCCGGTCGCGGATCAGGCGGATGTGTTCGACTGCTGGCGTCGTTTGCAACTCGTCGAACACCGCGTCCGTCGTCGCCCCCCGAACGGTGAGAAAGCACAGCAGCGACCGCTCCTCGATAGGAACGACGCCGCGGAGCCGAACCGAACAACCGAGGTCCGCGGAGAGTCCGACGAGCACGTCCTGTTCGTCCGATGATTCGAACTCCAGTTGAACGACCGTGTCGGCGAGGAGTAGCTTCCGACGCTCCGCGGCGGCGATAGCCTGCCCGATGTGGCGGCCCAGCGTCACCAGTACGTCCGTCTCGGCGTCGGAGGCCGCTTCCTCAGCGAGCGCGACGTAGAGCGCGCCGTAGGCGGTTTCGCCGTGTACCAGCGGAACGACAGCGAGGTGGCCGCTCTCGGAGTTCGGCGGCAGGTCGATGCGCACGGTCTGCACGGCACCGGTATCGCACGCGCGTCGAGCGAAGTCCGCGTCTCGACTGGCGAGTGACCGCCGGACCGCTTCGAGCGATTCCTCGTCGAATCCGGCGACGGTGAGTTCCGCTCGCGCATCGGTTTCGTCCGACGTTATCCAAGCGAAACGGTAGTGGCTCGAATCCGCGAGTCCGTCACAGACGGCCTGTTCGACCTCGCCTCGCGTGTTCACCCCCGAGAGTGCCGACCCGACGCTTCGGACGGTCTCGACGACCTGACGCACTCGGTCGGAGTCGCCGCCCGCGGGACGCCCGCCGCTGTCGACGGCGTCCGGCGAGAGCGCATCGAGCACCTCGTCTTCGCTCGGTTCGTCGAGGAGCGGCGCGAGACTCTCGATTCGGTCCCACCCGCCGATTCGCATGACGACGCTCGGCGGGACGCCGTCACCGAGCATCGTTCGGGCGAAGTGCCGACGCAGGTCGCGAGTCGAAACGTCCGCCAACCCATCGCGGCCGGTTCGTTCGGCGGCCCGCGTTCCGACCGACGCCACGAGCATCTGCAGACGCCGCGGCGTGACCGGAAGCACCCGTTCAGTCTCGCCGATGTCTGTCGTCGTGACGTACTTGCGGACGTCGTGTTCGACCTCGTTCGGCAGGTACGCCTCCCGACCGTCGGTCGGAACGACGAGGAAGTAGTGCTCCGTTCCCCGGTGTCGCCGCTGGGTCACGTGTGCGGGTTCGAACTGACTCATCTCGGCCGGTGTGAGCCCGACTTCCGCACCGAGTCGAAGCACGAGGTCCTCGCGGTACGTCTCGGTCGACCGTCGCAGTTGCTCGTACCCACCCGCGGACAACGGCGTCGGCTCGGGGTCTCCGCCCGGCATTCGTTTCGGAATAATATCGAAGAGCGAACTAAATCTTCCGGTGAAAGGAAGACAGCTACGCAGAGAAGTCAGGGAGCAGGAAAGACCACCGCTCATCAGGGCAGAAACAAAATTTCGCGGAGACAATATTATCCGAAACGTCGTCAGCTGTCTCGGACGATGGATTCGAGCTCGCCGACGATTTCCGGGTTCTGAAGCGCGGACGTGTCGCCGAACTCCTCGCCGTTGGTGATATTCTCGAGAAACCGGCGCATGATCTTCCCGGACCGCGTCTTCGGGAGGTCGGGCGTGAAGACGACGGCGTCCGGAGTGGCAATCGGACCGATGCGCTCGCGGACGTGGGAGCCGATTCGCTCGCGGAGGTCGTCGCCCCCGGAGACGCCCGTCTCCAGCGTGACGTACGCGTGGATACCGCCCGTGTCGGCGTCGTCGACGCTGACGACCGCGGCCTCGACGACGCCCTCGACGTCGACGATGGCCGACTCGATTTCCATCGTCCCGAGGCGGTGACCCGAGACGTTGATAACGTCGTCAACGCGCCCGAGCACGGTGACGTAGCCGTCGTCGTCCACTTTCGCGCCGTCCCCGGTGAAGTAGTGCCACCCGTCCACGTCGAACATCGCCGCCTCCTCACCCCACCGCTGGCCGTGTCGCAGCGCGAGCGGCATGCCGGGCCACGGGCGTGTGAGAACGAGATACCCGGCCTCGTTCGCAGGGACTTCCTCGCCGCGGCCGTCGACGACCCGAGCGCCGACGCCCGGGAGCGGCGGCCCGGCGGTGCCGGGCTTCATGTTCTTGACGCCCGGGAGGGTCGTTATCATCATGCCGCCGGTCTCGGTCTGCCACCACGTGTCGACGATGGGGCAGTTCTCGTTGCCGATGTGTTCGTAGTACCACTTCCACGCCCGCGGGTTGATGGGTTCGCCGACGGTTCCGAGCAGGCGCAAACTCGACAGGTCCCGCGACTGGGGGAGCGACGTATCCCACTTCATGAACGACCGAATCGCCGTCGGAGCCGTGTAGAACACGTCGACGGCGTTCTCTTCGATGAGGTCCCAGATGCGGTCCTTCTCCGGGTAGTTCGGCGTTCCCTCGTACATGACTGTCGTCGTCCCGAGCGCCAGCGGCCCGTAGACGACGTACGAGTGGCCGCTAATCCAGCCGATGTTCGCCGTACAGAGATACGTGTCCTCCGGCTTGAGGTCCAACACCGCCTGCGACGTCCACGCGACGTGGGCGAGGTAGCCGCCGGTGACGTGTTCGACTCGTTTCGGTTCGCCTGTGGTCCCCGACGTGTGGATGAGAAACAGCACGTCGTCGGCCGCCCGCTGGACCGGGTCGACCTCCGCGCCGGCGTGGGCGTCGACCAGTTCGTCGTAGGTGTGCTGTCCCGCTCCGAGGTGTGCGGTCTCGCCGAGGTGCTCGACGACGACCATCTCCTCGAGGTCGTGGGCGGCCTTGAGACGGGCGTCGTCGGCCTTGCTCTTCAGGAAGATGGCGCTCCCTCTCCGGTAGTAGCCGTCGCAGGTGACGAGGAACGCCGAGTCCGCGCTCTCCAGTCGCGTCGCCAACGCGTCCGCCGACAGTCCCGCGAAGACGACGTTGTGGGGTGCGCCGATGCGGGCACAGGCTAGCATGGCGATGGGCAGTTCGGGAATCATCGGCATGTACAGCGTGACCACGTCGTCCTCCTCGACGCCTTGCGCGCGGAGCGCCGCCGCGAACTCGTTGACTTCGCGGTAGAGGTCCTGATACGTGTACGTTCGCGTCTCGCCGAGGTGACTCTCCCATTTGATGGCGACGCGGTTCTTGGCCCCGGCTTCGACGTGCCGGTCGAGACAGTTGTAGCAGGCGTTCAACGTCCCCCCGGCGAACCACTCGAACGGGGGTTCGTCGGCCGGAAGGACCGACTCGTAGGGGTCGAACCAGTCGATCGTCGCCGCCGCTCGCTCCCAGCAGTCGGGCCAGTTCTCCTCGAACTCGTCGTAGACGGAGTCGTCGGTAACGGTGGCCTGTTCGACGAACGACGCCGGAGGCGGTATCTCCTCGTCTTCGGCCATCCTCGTTTCGAAGTCCGGCCCACGACGGTTCGACATACAGGAGTTACGTCGGCCTCATCGCATTAAAACGTTCGTCGGGGTGTGCGACTCGGGCGACCGATGGCGTCCGCCAAGCTTCTTGTGTCAGCCAGTCCCAGCCCACGTATGCCACATCCGACCGCGTTCTCCCGGCCCATCGGGAGCGAGCGCGTCGCGGGAACCCGCGAGTCCGTCATCCGGGAGATGACCCGCGAGGCGCACGAACACGACGCCATCAACCTCTCACAGGGCATTCCCGACGAGGACGAGACGCCGGCGAGGGTGAAGGAGGCCGCCAAAGACGCGATCGACACGTCGAGCCAGTACACCATCACGTGGGGGCTCCCGGAACTCCGCGAGGCGGTCTCGGAGCGCTACGCCGACTGGAAGGGCGTCCGCTACGACCCGGAGACGGAGGTCACAATCACCACCGGGACGAGCGAGGCGGTGGTCTCGACGCTTCTCGCGCTCTGCGACCCCGGCGACGGCGTCATCTACTTCGAGCCGACCTACGAGAGCTACATCCCGGCCGTCCAGTTCGCCGAGGGAGAGCCGATGCCGCTCGACATCACCGACGGCCTCGAACTCGACGCCGACGCGCTGTGGGACGCCGCCGAGAACGCGTCTATGCTGATTCTCAACCACCCGCACAATCCGACGGGGAACGTCTTTTCGCCCGCCGAGCTCGAACTCGTCGCGGAGGTCGCCGACGCGGAGGACCTCGTCGTCGTCACCGACGAGATATACGAGCACATCGTCTACGCCGACGACTACGTCAGCCCCGTCGAAATCGACGGGCTCGCGGGCCGGACCGTCGTCTGCACGGGCCTGTCGAAGACGTACTCCGTGACGGGCTGGCGCGTCGGGTTCGCGCTCGCGCCCGAGCCGCTGTCGGCCGAACTCCGGAAGGTCCACGACTACACGAGCATCTGCGCGCCGACGCCGTTCCAGCGGGCGGGGGTGGAGGCGCTGTCGCTCCCGGCGGACTACTACGACGACCTCTCGGACTCGTACGAACGCCGCGGCGAACTGCTGTACGACGGCCTCCGGGAGGTCGGCCTCGATCCCGTGAAACCGGACGGCGCGTACTACATGCTGACGCGCTACCCGGGCGACGCCGACGACACCGAGTTCGCGCACCGACTCGTCCGCGAGGCCGGCGTCGCGGTCGTCCCCGGGAGCAGTTTCTACACCGAGGGGTCCGCTGACTGGGTCCGGTTTACCTTCTCCCGCAACGAGGCGACCATCGAGGAGGCGCTGCGACGGCTCGACGAGAACCGCTTCTGGTAATCCGGTCGTCCCGGCTCGCGGTCCGCAGGGCAGCGGTTAGACGTCATCAGACGACGCCGAACTCGACTCCAGAACCGAGTCCTCCGCGCGTTCGACGCCCCGAATCACGAACCGCGCGCCGGCGTCCGCGGCGTCCTCGTATCCGACCGACCAGTCGTGGGCGTCGGCGATGGTTCGGACGATTGCGAGGCCGAAGCCGGTGCCGTCGACTGCGGTCGTGAACCCCGACTCGAAGAGCTTCGGGCGGTCCTCCGGCGGGACGCCGGGGCCGTCGTCTTCGACGTAGAAGCCGTCCCGAGTCGCGCCGACGGTGACGGTCACGCCGTCGCCGGCGTGCTCGACGGAATTTCGAAACAGGTTCTCGAAAAGCTGGAGGAGCCGAGTCCGGTCCGCCGCGAACGATGCGCTTTCGGCCACCTCGAGCGCGGCCGATTTAGTGTCGACGTTCGCCCACGCCTCGGTCGCGACGGCGTCGAGCGAGACCGTCTCGCGCTCGTCGACCGTGCCGCCGCGGGCGAGCGCGAGCACGTCGGTGATAATCTCGCCCATGCGCTCGTGGGCCGCCTCGATTCGCTCGACGTGGTCCGGGTCGGGACGCTCCGCCTCCTTCACCAGTTCGAGGTAGCCCTCCGCCACGTTCAGCGGGTTTCGCAGGTCGTGCGAGACGACGTTCGCGAACGTTTCGAGCTGCTGTTCGTGCTTGCGCCGGTCAGTTACGTCGTGGGCGTTGACGACGACGCCGCTGACAACGGGATCGTCGAGGAGGTTCCGACACCGGACGCTGAAGACGCGCCACCCGCGGGTCGAACTACGGAACCGGAGTTCGGCGGTGGCGTCCTCGTCGGGGCGCGCCAGCGCCTCCCGGAACGTCTCGATGGCGGCATCCTCGTCGTCGGGGTGGAGGAACCGGGCCAGCGACCGAACCTCACTCGGGTCCTCGTCGGTGCCGAGCGTCTGGGCGGCCGAGTCGCTCAGATAGCTGACCGAGCCGTCGGCGTCAAGGACGAAGATGAGGTCGGAGGCGTTCTCCGTGAGCGCGCGGAACCACCGCTCGCGGACGCGGCGCTCGGTGATGTCGTGGAGGATGTGCAGATGGCCGCGAACCGCGTCCCGGCCGTCGGTCACGGCCGACCTGTCGACCTCGAAGTAGCGCGCCTCGTCGTTGTCGTCGACGACCCGGAGCTCCCCGCCGGTTTCGAGGGCCTCGGCGGCCACCGCGTCGAACACGTCGGCCACGGGGGCCCCCAGCGACGAGGGCTCCACGTCGAAAAGCGCCCTCGCCGACGGGTTGGTGTCGGCCAGCCGGCCCTTTCGGTCGACGACGATGACGGGGTCGGCCATCCGCTCGATGACGAGGTCCCGCGCGATGGGGCTGATGTCGAGGATTCGGTACCGCGAGAGCCCGATGGCGAGCAGCGACGACGTGGCAGCGAACGAGATGGCGATGGGGTTCGCGGGCGAAAACGGCGTCCAGAGATACACCGCCCCGACGATGGGGGGAACGAGAACCGCGACGAACAGGAGGAGCGCTTGTTTTCGGTATATCTGTCGGCTCCGCAGGCAGTGGATGCCGAGGACGACGAGCGCGGCCCCGACCGCGGCGAAGTTGTAGACCGTGTCCACCCAGAACACCGGTCCGTGAACGGTCTCGGCCGTCGTGATTCCGCCGGTGGTCGAAAACGACAGCGACTCCCACAGCAGCGTGTGGACCCCGAGCGCGTTCGTCGCCGCACCCACGACGGCCAGCGTGGGCCACACGGCGAACAGCGCGGCGGTCCGACGGGAGACCCACCGCTCGTAGCCCGCGATTTCGAGGGCGAAAAACAGGGTGAAAAAGACCGCCGCCTCCGCGGGTATCAAGACGAGAACGTACCACAGGAGGCGGACGGACACCGAGTCGGCGAGGAGGTAAAACGCCTCGAACAGCGACCAGCCGCCGGCGCTCAGAGCGAGGGCGATGAACCACCGCCCGCTCGGCTCGTCTCGGTACCGCCAGCCGTAGCTCGCGACCCCGGCGGAAATTGCGGTCGCGAGGAGAAGCGCACCCACGTACGGTGACAGCGAGAGAGGCACTACACTCGAGTACCCGGGTCGGCCACTTAGAAACTCTGGCAGACGGCCGGCCGTGAGTCGCCCTAACGAAGGGTTTGACGGTCCAAAGTCTCTTAACTGACCGGTCAGTAAGCCGGGACAGAAGATGGACGCAGAGACCAGGGCCGAGATACTCGAAGCGACCAACCGGGCGCTCTGCGAACACGGGTACGCCGGCCTGACGGTGCAGCGAATCGCGGAGGAATCGTCGGTGACGAGCGCCGCGATTCACTACCACTTCGACACGAAAGAGGAGCTCCTCAACGCCTTCCTCGACGACCGAATCGAGCGATTCGAGTCGAAGTTGTCGTGCGGCGCGTCCGACCCGCGGAAGCGGCTCGACGCGGTTCTCGACGCGGTGTTCAACCCCGAGGACCCCGACGTCGACGGCTTCCCCGTGGCGCTCATGGAACTGAAGGCGCAAGCGCCCTACCACGAGCTGTTCCGCGAGCGCTTCCTCGACCTCGACGACGTGATGCGCGGAACCGTCGCCGACATCGTCCGCGACGGCGTCGAAACAGGAGCGTTCGACGAGGCCGACCCGGCGGAAATCGCGCGGCTCGTCACGACCATGAGCAACGGCGCGCACGCCCGCGCCGTCGCGCTCGACGAACACCCCGCTGAGACCCGGCGGGTCGTCGAAGACGCCCTCGAACTCCACCTCGGCTGGACGCCGGGTGCGGAGGTGGAGCGATGAGTCTGTTCAAGGGACAAGAGGAACTCAACCTCACCGAGGGCGGCATCGTCAAGCCGCTTCTCTACCTGTCGCTCCCCATCGTCGTCACGAACCTGCTCCAGACGGCGTACAACCTCGCGGACACGTTCTGGCTCGGCCAGTACTCGACGGAGGCGCTCGCGGCCATCTCGTTCGCCTTCCCGATGGTGTTCCTCCTCATCTCGCTCGGGATGGGGCTGTCCGTCGCCGGGAGCGTCCTCGTCGCCCAGCACACCGGGGCCGAGGAGACGGACAAAGCCGAGTACGCGGCCTCCCAGACCGTCACGTTCGCGTTCCTCGGGTCCGCGATGCTCGGCGCGCTCGGCTACCCGCTCGTCCGCCCGTTCCTCGATTTCCTCGGGGCCTCGCCGGACGTGCTGCCGGGCGCGACGGCCTACATGCAGGTCATCGCGCTCGGTCTGCCGTTCATGTTCGGCTTCTTCGTGTTCATCTCGCTGATGCGCGGGGCGGGCGACACCATCACGCCGATGCTCGTGATGTTCGGGACTGTCGTCCTCAACGTCGTCCTCGACCCGTTTTTCATCAACGGGTGGGCGCTGGGGCCGGTTCAGTTCCCCGAACTCGGGATTCAGGGCGCGGCCATCGCCACCGTCATCTCGCGGGTCCTCGCGATGGTCGTCGGCATCGCCATCATGGTGTCGGGCACCAGAGGCATCCAGATTCACCTCACGGACATGCGACCGGACTTCCGGTACCTGCGGAAGATTCTCCGCATCGGCATCCCCGCCAGCATCGAGGGGACGGGTCGCGCGCTCTCCATCAACGCGCTTCTCATCGTCGTCGGCCTGTTTTCGACCTCCGTCGTCGCGGCGTTCGGTATCGGCACCCGCGTGTTCTCGGTCATCTTCCTCCCGGCTATCGCCGTCGCCCGCGGCGTCGAGACGATGTCCGGTCAGAACATCGGCGCGGGGAAGTACGACCGAGCGGAGCAGGCGAACTACGTCGCGGCCAAGGGATTGTTCTTCGTCCTCGGCCTGCTCGGACTGGCCATCTTCCTCGTTCCTGAGCCCATCGTCTCGGTGTTCACCACCGACGCGGCGGTCCTCGACGTGGGCGCACAGTTCCTGCGGTACGTCTCGCTGTCGTTCGGCTTCATCGGTATCATGCGGGCGTTCACCGGCGGCTTCCGTGGTGCGGGCAAGACGCTCATCGCCGCGGTGATATCGGTCGTCACGCTCGCCGGCATCCGCCTTCCGGTCGCCTTCGTCGCGTCGCAGGGACTCCTGCCGACGGACTTCTGGTTCCTCGGAAGCACCGACGTTCGGGGCATCTGGATCGCGTTCTTCGTCTCGAACGTCGCGGGCGCGTTCATCGCGTGGCTCTGGTTCCGCCAGGGGACGTGGCGCGAGGGCGACGTGCGCGGGACACCGGCCGGCGGCGAGTTGGAGACCGACGACGTGGAGCTATCGAGCGGGATGGACTGATTCGGAAAAAGAGGCGGTCCGAACCCGCTACTTCGCCGAGATGCTGAACCCGGAAAGCGAGTCCTTCGCGTCTTTGACGAACGTGTGTTTCCCCGTGATTCGGGCCGACCCGGTGATGAGCGGCGTCGTCAGCGTCACGCCGCCGCGTTCGTCGGCCGCGACGAGTCTACCTTCGAAGCGCGTGCCGACGATGCTCTCGTGGAGGTACGACTCGCCGATGTCGAGGGCGCCGGCCTCGTGGAGGAGTGCCATCTTCGCGCACGTCCCGGTCCCGCACGGCGAGCGGTCGACCTGCCCCTCGCCGAAGACGACGATACTTCGATCCACCTCGTCGGGCGTGCCGTATATCTCGGTGATCGAGACCGAGCCCGCCTCGCCGGTGAGCGGGTGGACGATATCGAGGCGCTCGTTGACGGCGTCGCGGATTTCGAGGCCCCAATCGACGAAGGTCGATGCGTGCCGCGGTTCGACGGGTAGGTCGAGTTGGTCGCTGTCGACCAGCGCGAAGAAGTTGCCCGCGTAGACGACGTCGACGCGGAGCGGCGAGTCGAGAAACGAGACCGGGACGGTCGCCTCGTCGTAGACGAACGACCGGACGTTCTCTATCGTGACGCGCTCGACGCCGCCGTCGGACGCGTATTCGGGCGTCGCCTCGACGAGTCCGGCCGGCGTCTCGACGCGGACGGTCTCGCATCGGTCGAGTCGCCCCAGTTCGAGGAGCGCGGAGACGACGCCGATGGTCCCGTGGCCGCACATGTCGAGATAGCCCCGACTGTCCATGAAGAAGACGCCCACGTCCGCGTCGGGACGGGTGGAGGCGACGACGACCGCTCCGAACATGTCGTCGTGGCCGCGGGGCTCCCGCATCAGCAGGTCGCGCACCCAGTCGTGGGTTTCGGCGAACGAGTCGCGGCGCTCCCGGACGGAGTCGCCCGCGAGCGCGGCGCGGTCGATACCGTCGACGACGATGCGGGTCGGCTCGCCCTCGGTGTGCGTGTCGATGGTCGTAAACGACGCGTCCGTGGCGAGGTCGTCGAACTCGAACTCACTCTCGTCCGCGAGTTCGTCGGCGTCGTTTCCGTTCATTCGTCCACCAGTTCGAGCCGGGCGATTTGCTCGTCGGACCAGTCGTAATGCGGCTCGTCAATCGCTCGGAGCGACCGCACGCACTCGTTGTAGCGGCGGCGGGCAATCGGCGCGTAGGGGTCGTCGGGGTTCGCGCGAATCCACCCGCGGAGGTCGGAAAACGCCCGGGGCGAGTAGCTATCGATGTCGTCCTGTTCCCGTAAGAGCGCGAGTTTGCGCTCCTCGGTGCGGAGCGACCGGACGAGGACCGCGGCCGCGACGCCGGGCAACAGGAGGAGCGAGACGAGCATCGAGACCCACGTGAGCGTCGACAGCGCCATCTCAGTCGTCACCTCCCGGGACGGCCGCGGAACCGGACGGCGGCTCGTCGCCGACGACGCTCATCACGAGCGTGCTCACGACGACGAGTCCGGCCATGAACGCGACGCCGAGCAACATCAACCGCTGGTTCGCGGTTCCGATGCTGGAGTAGACGCCGTAGCCGAGGATGAACACCATCACGACGGGGATGACGTACTTCACGACCGAATTCCACCACGCGCCGACGTAGATGCCGGCGTTACGGTTGAGGTCGAGGACGCGGGCGCGTTCGGGGCCGAACTTCCACGCGACGAGCGCGATGATGGAAAGCGTCGCGAGCGGGAGGCCGAAGCTCCCGAACATGAAGTCCATCTGCCCGAGGAACGCCGACGAGTAGGCGCTCGGGAGGCCGAACACCCAAATGGCGCCGCAGGACGCGAGCACGGCACCCGTCCGAGAGAGCCGCGTCTCCTCCGAGACGGTGGTGACGGCGACCTCGGTGATACCGAGGCCGGAGGTGAACGTCGCGAAGAAGAAGGAGACGAAGAACACGATAGCCCACAGACTCCCGCCGGGGAGTTCGGGGAACACCTGCGCCATCGAGATGAAAAGCAGGTTCGACCCGGCGCTCGGTTCGAGTCCGAACGCGAAGACGACGGGGAACGTGGCGAACACCGCGAGCAGACCGATGCTCGTGTTCCCGATGGCGGTGAACAGGCCGCCGCCGAGCGGCACGTCGTCGTACCGGCTGAGGTAGCTCCCGTAGGTCAGCGCGATGCCCCACCCGAGGCCCGTCGAGAACAGCGCCTGACTGAGCGCCGCGACCCACGTACTGCCGCGGGTGAGGTACCCCCAATCGGGCGTGAAGACGAATGCGACGCCCTCCATGCCGCCGGGGAGGGTGATGCCGCGAATCGAGACCGCCACGAGGGCGACGACGAGCAGCGGAATCATCCACTTCACGACGCGCTCGATGCCGCGGCGGATACCGAACACGAGGACGCCGGCCAAGCCGGCCATCGTCACCGTGTGCATCCCGACGACGAGCGTCGGATTGTTGATGAAGCCCTCCCAGAATGCTTGCGGCTGGAACCCCGGCTGGGTGAACGTCATGAGCACCGAGTGGCCGGCGTAGTAGAGCGCCCAGCCGATGATGGGCGCGTAGTACGACATCAGCGCCACGTTGACGATGAGGACCACGAGGCCGAGACCCTGCGCCCGCTTGCTCCCGAGGACCGTTCTGAACGCTCCGATGACTCCGTGGTTCGTGTACCGGCCGATCATCGTCTCGGCCATCAGCCCGGGGACCGCGATGAGATACAACAAGAGAATGTAGGCCACGAGGAAGGCACCGCCGCCGTTTTCGCCCGTCGTAAACGGCATGCGCCAGATGTTGCCCGCGCCCACCATCGCGCCGAGCATCGCCATGAGGAAACCGAACCGGCTTCCCCACTCTTCTCGCGCCGTTCTCGCCTCTGAGTCTGACATGATACTGCTACCCAAACCCTTGAACAGAAGGTAGTTATACGGATGTGCTACTATGGTCGGGGTTGTCAACGAAAGATGTATAGAAACGCTGTTGAGACGATTCGGTAGTTATCGGTATATACCTCGGATTCGAGTGCTACAGACGTTATAAACCGCGATTAATATCTCTTCCACAAGTGTCAACAAGTGGGAAGGTTTCGGCCGGGACAGCCGGTCGGACCGTATCATAGTCGGGGATGGGTATATAATCGCGAAGCGAACACCACCGGTATGGTCACGACCAGCGACGAGCGAGCCGAAGACGACCGGACGCCGCGAGACGAACGCCGGACGAAACGCGACTCGGAAGCGCGTCGGTGTGCGTGAGAGACGAGCGGGCGGACGAGGTCGAGCGGGCGGTGCTCGCGCTTCTCGACCGCCGTGGACCGACGCCGATAGACGAGATACTCGCCGGAGTGGACGGACATCCTATCGAGATAGAACACGCCTGTAGCCGACTTCAGCGCGCGGGCGAACTCCGAAGCCGGAGTTGCGGCGTGTACGCTCGCCCGACCGACGACGGCGGGAGCCGGCGCGTCGCGCCGCACGACGAGTAGGCAGTCCTCGACCGCGTTTTTTCGCCTGTCTAGCCCAGAACCGACAGCGACTCGGCCACCCCGACGGCGACGGAGTCGGTGGTCGACCGGCCTCTCACGAGGGCCACCCTCCCATGGACAGACACTAGTATAACTCGCCCTCCGCCGAGGACTCAGCCATGACGAACTCAGTCACGGGGCGACTGTCGGCCCAACGGTGCCCGGAGTGCGGTTCGGAGACGCAGACGCGACACGGAATCGAACGCTGTACGGACTGTACGTGGCGCGCGCCACAGGGGGCCGACTGAACGGAAAGACGCTGTCGGTACCGCGGGCGCGACCCGTCGAACTGACACCACCGTGTCCGGAGTAAACCGGAGAGAAAGTTATCGAATCGAATAACGAGCGGCGTCGACGGCGTTACGGAGTTGACTCCGCGTACTGGTTGAGGAGTTTCGCCTCGGCCTTCCGGAGATGTTCGAGCAGCGTGGTCTTCGAGATGTCGAGTTCGTCGGCCAGTTCCCGCGTCGTCGTCTCCCGCGGCCACGTGTAGTAGTCGCGCCGGCAGGCCAGTTCGAACACCTCTCGCTGGCGGTTCGAGAGCTTGTCCAGTTGGTGTGAGACGTGGTTTTTCGCGCCGGCGACGGAAGTGACCTTGGTGACGATGATTTCGGCCTGATTCGCCGCCTCCAGCGAGTCGAGGCGTTCGCGGAGGTCGGCCCGGTCGTCGGTGTCGATGACCGGCCAGTACTCCCATCCGTCGTCGACGCGGACGGGCGCGTCGTGGACGAAGCCGTGCGACAGAAGCGAGTCGGTCATGCTGTTTTCGGGGTCGTACTCGACCATCATCTCCCGCGTCGTGTTGCCGACGTTCGACGCGCCGTTGTCGAACTCGTGGCGGGGGCTCAACTCGGAGACGGAGTCGGTGAGCCGCGACCGCTCGGTCGCGCGGACGAAGTCGTCGATGTCCTCGACCCGGTCGGCGTAGACCGTGAAGTGTCCCTTGACCGTGTCCTCGGGCGTGTTGTACACGGTGTGAGCGGTGACCCCGGCGTCGACGTTCTCCGTCACTTCCAGCGTCCAGCAGTCCGGGTGCCAGACCTTGAGCGTGAGTCTGGTCGGGCCCGTGAGTTCGGAATTCGGTGCGCTAGCGTTCGACATACGAGACGGTTACACTCCCGTGTGGTATATATCCAACCGACCATGGGAGGGCGGGGCGGAGTCGGACGTCTCGGATCGACGTCGGCGCTTGCAGCCGACGTGAAGCCGCCGTCGGCGTACCCGATTGCTACTTCGCCTCCATGGCGAAAATCGGGACCGCCCGGCCGAGAACTACTCCAGCGTGAGCGAGAAGCCCCACGTCGCCTCCCGTCTGTCGTCGTCAGCGGACCCCGAGAGCCCGCCGACGGCGAAGTCCGCCTCGAAGCGGAACTCGCCGACCGGGAGACAGCTCGCTTCTTCCTTCTCGGACTGGGCGACGCCGTAGAGGTTCAGCAGCTCCGACCGCGACTCGCCGGGTTCGAGCGAGAGAATCCGGTACTCCTCGGTCACGGCGATGTGGTCTTCGAGCCGCCAACAGCCCGCCTCGGCGGGATACTCGCCGTCCGCGGGGAGGAAGATGAGGTCGTTCGTCGTGTCCGAGACGTACTGGAAGAAGACGGTTCTCCCCTCGCCGACCTCGACGACCTCGTCGCCGGTGTTCGTCAGCGTGATGCGGACCTGCGGCGGGTGGTCGTCGTTCGCGAGGTCCTCCGTTATCTCGACTTCGTGTTCGACGGGCACGTCGGGAGCGTCGTCGACGCCGACGAGCGAGATGCCGGGACCGCCGGACGGGCGGGTGCCGCCGGTTCCGTCGTCAGTGCCGTTTCCATCCGGGAGGTCGTCCGTCGTGTCCGTCGGCTCGTCGGTCGTCTCGTCGTCAGTCGTCGCGCCGTCGTCCGACCCGCCGTCGCCGACGCAGCCGGCGAGGAGACCGAACGAGAGGAGGGCGGTCGAACCGAGGAAGGTGCGTCGTGTCAGGGACATACCCGTTAATCGTCGCGGACGGGAATAACCCTACGCGAGAGTCAAATCACGATTTGAGTCACGGGGCGGCGTCGCGGTGGCTGCGGTAGTACTCCCACTCCGCGTCGGTGCCGTAGTGGACGACCAAGTCGGTCGCGGTCTGCTCGGCGACCCCCGACGCGCGCCTGAGTGCGGCGGTGTTCCGTTCGAGCACCGCGGCCGCGACGGCGTCCGCGCTCCCGAAGTGCTCGAAGAGCGCCCGCGAGGCGCGGTCGCCGGCGTTGGGAACCGGCGCGCAAGCCGCCCGAATGCGCGCCCGTTCGGCCCGGTCGTCCACGCGGTCGACCCACGTCGGAACCCACGCGGCGACCGCCTCGCGGTCCTCGTCCGACGCCGGCGGCTCGAACTCGCGGACCGAGTCGTCGACGACGCCGCCGAACCGCGCCGAGACGGAGAGGCCACCCGGATGCGGGAGGACGTGGACGCCCAGCGAGTCGCCGGGGTCGATACCGACGAGCACCGCGGGGACGGCCTTCTCGAAGCGGAGCGCGAAGTTCGCCGGCCGCGGCTCGCCGGGCGGGTAGATGACCCACTCGTCGCTCGGCAGTTCGACGCGCTCCGGAAGCCAGCCGAGCTCGTCGCTCTCGGCGGGGGCGGCGTCCTCGGTCGCCGGGTCTGTGTCGCGTGTCACGTCGGTCCCTCGCTCAGGGGCGTCGGAAATCGACGCCGTTCGTCGCGTGGACGGACTGACCGGGCGCTGATAAGACACGCGGTTACGACTGTCGGGCGACGCGGACTGTCACGCGGAGCGACCGAGTACCACGCTCGGCACGAACTACTCACACCCGGCCGCTCAAGTACATCGAGCACGAACGCGTCTCTATGCCCGTCGTAGAAGTCAATCTCCCGGACGAACTGCTCGTCGAGTTCGAACAGCTCGTCGACGAAGAGTTCATCAGCGAAGAACAGGCCGTCGAGGAGCTCCTCTCGATGGGAATGGACGCCTACGGTGCCCCCGTCGACGACGAGGACGGCGTCCAGTCCGACTTCGTCCAGAGCGCCCAGAACAACCTCTTCGACACCGCGGGCGACCCCGGCGGCCTCGACGACGACGTGCTCTGAGGCGGCGACGCTCCGCCAGAACCGTCGACATCTTGGCACCGCGCCGAACTATTTCTCGTCGAGAGCGCTCGTTTCGCCGACTCGGCAGACCCGCTGACCGTGGAGACCGTCTCTCTCGCCCCGGTATGCTGTGGATAACCGAGCCGAAACCGTCGGTTTTCTCGACTCTCACGAATCGAATCCGGTCCGACGCGTTCGAATCCGCAGTTCGGTCGCCGACGCGACGCTCGCGCGACGGCGCGCACCGGCCCTGTCGCGGACGGCAGACCGCACACCGACCGCCGAGTCAGGTCGGGAGGAACCGACTCCCGGCACCGACCTCGAACCCGTTAGCGGACCCATACTAATTCCGTCACCGCGCGACGGTTCAGGCATGTCCAAACGCGCGCACGCCCGGAACTCGGTGCTCGTTCCATCGGGCAACTACACTTGCATCCGGTCGCTCGGCGAGCGGGGAATCCACACGGTGATGGCCTCCGAACACGACGACACGCCGGCGGCCTCGTCCCGATTCTGCGACGAACTCGTCCGCATTCCCGCCCCGAAAGACGACCTCGTGGCCTACAAGGACGCCCTCGTCGGCATCGCCGCCCGACCGGACGTGAAGACAATCATCCCGACGCGGCCCGAAGACGGCTACATCTTCTCGAAGTACCTCGACGAGTTCGAGCAGTACGTCGACCTCGTCGTCCCCGACTTCGAGACGCTCCGCCGGGTCCACGACCGAAAGCTCCTCTACGAGGCCGCCGTCGACGCCGGCGTCCCCATGCCGCGGACCCGCCTGTTCAGCGAGGTCGAAGCGTTCCACGAGCCCTCGATTATCAAGCCGCGGTACAACGTCGTCGCCGGCGAGTACGTCGACAGCTACGACCCCCACGAGTACGACATCGTCAAGAGCGTCCGCCACGTCCGCCCCGGCGACCGTCCGGACCCCGACGAGATATACGCCGAGATGAAACACGACCCCATCGTGCAGGACTACGTTCCGACCGAGGACAAGTACATGTTCGCGGCGCTGTACGACCACGGCGAGCCCCTCGCGACGTTCCAGCACCTCCAGATTCGCGGAAACTCCTACACCGGCGGCGGCGGCGTCTACCGGACTTCGGTGTACGACCCCGAACTCGAATCCGTCGCGCGGAAGCTCCTCGGTCACATCAACTGGCACGGCCTCGCGTGCATCGAGTACCTCAAGGACGCCGAGACGGGCGAGTTCAAACTCATCGAAATCAACCCCCGGATGTGGCAGTCACTCCCCTCGACTGTCCGCGCGGGCGCCGACTTCCCGTACTACTACTGGCTGCAGGCGACCGGGCAGAAACACCGCATCGAACCGGGGTACGAACTCGGCGTCGGCACTCACTACCTCTGGGGCGAACTCGGCTACGTGATGAGCGTCCGCCGCGACGACTCGCCGCTTGTCGAGCGCCCGTCGTTCGTCAAGACCGTCTGGGAGGTCGCCTCTTCTATCTACCACGAGCCGAGATTCGACCTCGCGCGCCTCGACGACCCGGTTCCCTTCGCCCGCTACGTGCACCACGCGCTGTTCAACCGTGGAGACGACGAGAACGACGAGGAATCGACCGCCGGCCGCGACGGTGACGGAGACGACGTGAAAGAGCGAGGAACCGGCATCACGCTGACGCCGGGACTCAACTTCAGAGGTCGCTGAGCAGACTGGGTGTCCGTGCGCCGCCGCTCACCGTGGCGTTGTGGAACGCCGCGGAGCGCGGTTAGCAGTCGGTCCTCGTCAGGAGCGCGCCTTCGCGCGCTCGTGATACCATCCGCCGAACGCGCCGAGTGGAACGACCAACCAACCGGCAGCGATAACGGCGAAAACCACGCTCACTGGCAGCAGTAGCGCGGTGAAGACGACCGCCTCCAGTAGAACCATCTCACCGCGGGTGAAGTTCGAGACGCCGACGAGGAAAGCGGGCCCGAATCCGCCCGTGACAAGACTTCCGAGTGCAGTCAGCCCGCCGAAAAGCGTACCGTATCGTTGGCGGTCGTCGTCGGGTCGCAGCCGTCGCCAGAGCAGCGTGCCCACGATAAACGAGGTCGGTATCGCTATCGGAACGGCCACCAGTCCGAGACCGAAGACGAACCCGAGTGTCCCGTTCATCGCGCCGACGAGAGTCAGCAGCCCCGCAGCACCGAACCAGAGGGTGATTGCCAACAACCCGGTTGCAGCCATCGCTATCCCGCCGCCGACGTCGTTTCGCTCGGCGTACGGGAGCCGTCCGGGACCGTACCGACGACAGAGCCGAACCATAGGTCGAACTGCGGCGCACGTCCCGATAAATGTTATTTCGAATACATTTGTCGGTTTGCAGCGGGACCGAGGGACTGGTATCACGCTGACGCCGGGACTCAACTTCAGGGGTCACTGAGCGGACCGCTCGTTTCTCTGTCGGCGCTCCCGTGGCGCTGTTAAACCTACCGGAGCCCCGGTTCGATGCGGTCGACGAGTCCATCGAAATCCGTGTCGAAACTCAACACGGCGTCGATGCCACGCGACTCGCACAGCGAGACGATGGTCGCATCGGTGAAGCTGAGGTCGTGGTCCTCGTATCGGCGGAGCGTCTCCAGCGACGCCCGGACGTCGTCCGGTTCGACGTGAATCGTCTCGAACACGTTCGGAAACGGTTCCTCGCCGAGAATGCGACTGGCAACGGTATCCGCAGCCTCGAACGAACCCGTTCGAGCGCGCGTGAGCGTTACCGTCTCGTCGAGAACGTAGTCGTTCGTGTACGGCTGTCCGAACTCCCCGTCGAACAGTTCGTCGAACGCGCTGACGGCTTGGTCGTGCCTGTCGGCATCCGTATCGTGGTGCGCGAAGAACACGCCGGTATCGACGAGGACGCTCATCCGTACAGCACGTCGTCGATGTCTTCTTCCGTCGTCGTGACGCCGGACGAAACCATCCCGTCGTGGAACTGCTCGCGCTCGGACTCCGAAAGCGGGACACGTTTCTCGCGGAACGAGTCGATGAGGTCCGCCTTGGACTCGACGGCGTTCTCGACGAGCCGCGCCAAGACTTCCTGCTGCGTCACTCGCGTCCCGGTCTTCAGCCGAATCTCTGCCTGTAACCGTTCGAGGCGTGATTTCGTGTCGTCGTCCATCTTCACCGACGTGACCATGTTCGGCGGTAGAACATACTACTGGGTAAGGTTTGCTACTATCTTGACTGGCGTAACGCTGACCGGACTGGGTGCGATATTCAGCGCGGTCACGGCGATTGCCGACGACTGGGGGTTCCGATAGCGCCTTGGCCGACGCCCGTTCACTCGTCGCGGAACGCGCAGGTCGCGGTGTAGGACACGTTATCGAGCAGGAGTTCGACACCGCGGGTCCGGGTCGGCGGACCGCTGACGTTGATGCTGGAGTTCTCGATAGCGCAGTCCGACGCGCGGTTGACGAGCACGCCGCCGACCCGGCCGTTCGGCAGGTGGATACAGCTATCGACGATGCGGGAGCCGTTTCGATTCTCGTCGACGACGACCGCCGAACCGTAGGGCTGACTCTCGCACGCCCCCGAGATGGTGACGTTCTCCAGGACCATCCCCCATGGCTCCCGCGCGATGGCGGTGTCCACGGGACCCGCGTAGATGGTCTGGACGCCGGTGTCGTTGACGATGCGGCAGTTGCGCATCGTGAAGCCGCCGTGGCTCCCGTAGGTCGGGACGGTGATGATGCCCGGCGAGGACGGACTCGACCGGAAGATGAAGTCGCAGTCCTCGATGAGAACCCCCGTGTAGCCGTGGCCCGTCGAGTCGATGCGGAGGCCCTCGGGACTGTCGAGTCTGTCGCCCTCCCGCGCGTGTTCGTTGAGGTTGTCCGCGTCGACGATGACGGTCGCACCCTTGATCCACGAGGTCTTGGTCGGATGGTCGCCCGCGGAGATGCGCATGTTGGTGTTGTCGTTGTTCTTGAACAGGCCGCCCTCGACGCGGAGGACCCCGCGGGTGTGGGTCGCGCGGAACGACGACNTTCTTGAACAGGCCGCCCTCGACGCGGAGGACCCCGCGGGTGTGGGTCGCGCGGAACGACGACGACCCGCGCTGTTCGATGTGGCAGTCTATCATCCTCACTTCGCCGACCGACCGCTCGGTGATGCGAATCCCGGCGACGCCGTTCGGGTAGCCGGGGAGCGCCGCGCCCTCGCGCATGTAGACGCGACGGGCGACGTTGACGCCCTCCACCGAAGTGCAGTCGAAGAGGAGCAGTTGGTCGCGCGCGTGGCTGTCCGTGGGGGTGCGGCCGAGCCACTCGACGTCCTCGACGAGCGCGCCGTCGTCGTTGGCGAGCCAGATATCGGCGCTCGTGGTGTCGTCGTCGGTCTGCTGGACGGAGAAGTTCTTCAGGACGTGGTGGTCCCCGCTCGTGATTCGGAGCATCCGGAACCGCTCGCCGGGGTCTGCCGGCGGGAAGACGAACTGCACGTCCTTGTGGGAGTCGCCGAGGCCGACGAGTTGGAAGTTCGAGACGCCGCGGTCCCAGTCGTGCTCGCGGGTGATGAGGTAGTCACCCGGCGGGAACTCGACGGCCGTGTCGTCGCCGTACACCCCGTCGAGGATGTCGTCGACCGGCTCTTGGCCCGTCGGGTCCATCCCGAGGTCGTCGACCGCGTGGAAGACGGTGAGGTCCGGTTCGGGCGTCGGCGTCTCCTCGGTCGTCGGCGTCTCGGTCGGCGTCTCCTCGTCCGGCGTGTTACAGCCGGCGAGCGCGGCACCGATACCGACCGCGCCGAGCGTCTTCAGGTAGGTTCTGCGATTCACTGGCAACCACCCGCGTGCTCGGAGCGTTCCCGGTGACTGTCGGGCGTCCGTCGAGCGTCGGGGGCGGGTCGCCTCGAAGGGCGAGACGAGAGTTGGAGAGAGAGGGACCGACGTCGGTTACACATGTTTCCCGTCAGTTGGACCGGGGAGGTGATTGGTAAACGGTGTGTAACCGGGGGTGGCGGGGCGAAAGCCCCTGAATCCGGACGGGTCTGCGGCGACGAAACGGGCGAGAGACTGTGCGAAAAACAGGTCAAAATCGGCGACATTCGCGGTTTCCGACGCCGTCAGTCCGTGGCTACGGAAATTACGAGTGGCATTACTATCGACTCGTGACGACAGTTGTCCGTATGAAACTATCACGGCGTTCGTATCTCGGACTGAGCGCCGCCGTGCTCAGCGGCTGCGTCGCGAGGGGCGGTGAATCAGCCGGTACTCCCGAAGCGACCGCGACGAGCGAGCCGCCGGTACCGACGCCGCGGTTCAGCTACGACGACCCGAGCGTCGACGCGGCGGGCGACCCGTTGGCGGTCGCGTTCAACAGCCGAGAGCGGTTCAGAGACGTTGGATGGCTCGTCGACGACTTCGAGGACGAACGGCTCTGGGGGACGTTTGCGGGGCGGTACGCCGTCGAAGAGGACGTCGTCTACTGCGGGGCGCAGTCGCTCCGGCTCGAAGCGACGCCGGACGACGAGCGGGTGTGGATTTACCGGACGTTCGAGGACGGTATCGACCTCTCGGAGGCCGACCTCTCGCTGGCCGTCAACCTCGAAACGCCCGACACCGAGGGCATCACGGTTCGCCTCGCCGCGCCCGACTACGACAACACGCTGCTTCTCGGTCGGCACATCTGGAAGGCAGGCTGGCAGCGCCTCGACCTCGGGCCACAGCGCGTCACCGGGTCGCCGGACCTGACGAACGTCACCGAGATAAGCATCCAGATGTACACCGGCGGCGGTACCGCGGCGCGGTTCTACGTCGACTCGCTCCGGGCCAAACCGCGGGCCGGCGCGGGCGCGGTGATGATAACGTTCGACGACAACACCCGGAGCCAGTACGACACGGCGTATCCGATACTGGAGTCCCACGGCTTCCCCGGCGTCGTCGGCGTCATCCCGTGGACCGTCGGGTCGAGCCACCGCATCCCGCGGTCGGGGATGGACGAGATGGTCGAATCGGGGTGGGACATGGTGAGCCACCCCCAGCAGTCGGACTCGTTCCGCGTCCTCTCGCCGGCCGACCAGCGCGCGAGCATCAGGGAGTCGAAGGCGTGGCTCGTCGAAAACGGGTTCGAACGCGGGGCCGACTTCATCATCTGGCCGTACGGCCGGTACAACGAGTCAGCGCTCGACGTCGCGAGCGACTACCACTACCTCGGGTTCGTGACCGTCGGGGGACCGACCGGCGCGATATCCGACCCGCAAATCGTCGGCCGGACCGACGGTGACGACGTACAGAAGGCGAAGAAGGCGCTCGACTTCGCCGCCCAGTACAACCAGCTCGCGGTGCTCATGTACCACGACGTGACCGGAGAGGGACGCTCCGTCAGCCCGGCGGCGTTCGCCGAGACGATAGACTACATCGACGAACTCGGGCTAGACGTGGTCACCGCGTCGAGCTACTGGGACTCGATCCGAAACACCATCTGACGCGGCGGTTCGCCCGGCACGCCGGCCCGAGTACGGCGACATGCTGCTTTTCAAGACAGTCTCGACGGACGTGATACGGATTCGATTAGTCGCGGTTTCGTGAACGTTAGACAACCGTTCTAACCGTCCTAAACGCCTGAAATTCGGCTTTGCATACGTGTTGCTGACGACTAACAAAGACCCGAACGGCCCAATCACCGGGTCGAAGTATCGATGTTCCTACGCACTCTCCAACTCGATTCGCGGCCGCGGGACGACACGCCCGACGGCGGCGGACCGGTCGACACGCCGCGTTCAACACAGGGGTCGCACGCGAGGGGCGATGTACCGCGGTAACGCCGTCGGCGTCGTCGTGCCCGCGTACAACGAGGCGCGGTTCGTCGGCGGCGTCGTCGACACGCTCCCCGCGTTCGTCGACCGCGCGTACGTCGTCGACGACCGCTCGACCGACGGGACGTGGGAGGAGATTCGGCGGCACGCGGCGCGCGCGAACGAGCGAGCGGCCGAACCGGTCGTCGCCGCGGCCGACGGCGGCGCGTCGCTCGACGGGCGCGTCGTCCCGATTCGACACCCGGTCAACCGCGGGCGCGGCGCGGCCGTCAAGACCGGCTACGAACGCGCCCTCGCCGACGGGATGGACATCGTCGTCGTGATGGACGGCGACGGACAGATGGACCCGGATATCATGCCCGCCATCATCGACCCCGTCGTCGACGGAGACGCCGACTACGCCGTTGGCGACCGACTCGCCGCGCGGGACACCCGCCGGGGGATGCCGCCGTGGCGGCTGTTCGGCAACCTCCTGTTGTCCGGGCTGACGCGCATCGCCAGCGGCTACTGGCACATCCGCGACCCGCAGAACGGCTACACGGCTATCTCGGCGGAGGCGCTCTCGGAGCTGGATTTCGACCGGCTGTACGACCAGTACGGCTTCCTGAACGACCTGCTCGTGAACCTGAACGTCGCCGAAAAGCGCGTCGCCACCGTGCCGATGCGCGCGCGCTACGGCGACGAAGAAAGCGGTATCAGGTACTCGACGTTCGTCCCCGGGCTGTCGTTCCTCCTGCTCAGGGACTTCGTCTGGCGACTCCGCGTTCGATACCTCGACGGCGGCGTTCACCCGGTGGCCGTCCTCTACGCGCTCGGCGTCGTGAGCGTCCTCGCCGGCGCGCTCCGACTGGTCGGCGGGGTCGCGTCGAAGGACCGACCGGGTCGGCAGTCCCTCACCGGACTCCTCGTCGGCCTCGGGTCACTCGGCGGCGCGATGGTCCTCGACAGCCGCGAGAACGAACGGTTGCGAGTCGCGGCGGAGCCGTCCGCGTCGTTCGAGCGGGGCGCGTCGAACGGGGCACAGCCGTCGTCCCGCGTCGGCGGTGCCGACGAGAGCGACGAGAGAGCTGAGAAGGAACCAGACGGTCGCGAGATAGTCGGGAGTTAGTCACCTCGTACCGCCGAAATCAGGGGTGTGAGGTGCTCAATAACAACAGCCTAGTCGCGTCATATAACCGGTAATGGAGTCTACATCACACAGAAAAGGACGGTTGAACCAGGCACTCGACGAACTCTCGTTGGACGTGCCCACTGCGCTCCTCGTCGTCGTCTCGAGTAGCCTCGTTGCGGTTCTCGACGTCGTGCCGACCGTCCAAGCCCTCGTCGGACTCCCCGTGCTGCTATTTCTTCCCGGTTACGCGCTGTTGCTCGCGCTGTTTCCCGCCGGGTCGTCGGGCAATCCGGGCGAGGGACCGTCGTTCGGCCGGTTCGAGTGGCAGCCGGACCTCGGCCTCACGGAGCGATTTGCGCTCGCTTTCGGGATGAGCGTCGCGCTCTTGCCGGTGGTCGGCCTGGCGCTCCTCTGGGCTGGCGTCGGACTGAACGCCGCGCCCGTCCTGCTCGCGCTGTCGGCAATCATCGTCGGCGGCCTCGCCGTCGGCGAGGTACGGCGGCGGCGACTCCCCGAGGGAGAGCGCTTTCACGTCCCGATTCGGCGCTGGTACGCCGACGTGGTCCGGTCGTTCGACCAGTCCTCTCGGGTCGACTCGCTCCTGAACGTCGCGCTCGCGTTCGCCGTCCTCCTTGCCGTCGCGAGCCTGAGCTACGCGCTCGTCGCACCGGGGACGGGCGAGTCGTATTCGAGCCTGTCGCTTCTCACGCGGGACGCCGACGGCGAGTTCGTCGCCGCCGACTACCCCGAGGAACTAACGGTGGGCGAGCAGACCGAACTGTTCGTCTCCGTCGAGAACGCCGAGGGGGAGGCGACGAGCTACACGCTCGTGGCCGAACTCCAGCGCGTCGAGCGGGTGAACGGCGAGACGACGGTCGTCGAGCGGCAGGTCCTCGGGTCGCGGACGGAGACCGTCGGAGACGGCGAGACGTGGCAGGCCCGCCATATCTTCGCCCCGGAGCTGACCGGCGAGGATCTCCGGCTCACCTACTTCCTGTACGAGGGCGACGCGCCGGCGGAGCCGAGTACCGACACGGCGTACCGCTCGGCGTACGTCTGGCTGACCGTGACCGAGGAACCGACTGAAGACACGGCCGCCAGCGACGACGCGGCGTAACCGCGTCGTACTGACGTCCGAACTCAGTTCTCGGCGTACTGCGTCGCCGGACGCGGCGGTCGCTCGGACGCGCGGGGAAAACGGAGAAAACCGCGTCGAAACGCGAAAACTGGGTGCCTCTGCTGCCTGCGGCGTCACCGTGCGAGCGACGCGCCGTCTACTGGTTCGCTATTCTGCCGTGCTGTCGTCTCAGCCGTCGTTGTCTTCGAAGGTCAGCGCCGCGTCGCCGGTCAGGTTCATCTTCTTGATGTCACCCGAGAACCGGAAGGCGTCGACGTTGTCCGTGACGGAGCCCGTCACCTTGCCGTTGGTGACGCTGTCGTCGCTCTCGGTCGGCCCGACGAGCGGGTCGTTCAGGATGTCGCCGGAGACCATGAAGTCGTACGTCGTCTCCGTGCCGTCGCCCTCGACCACGAGGGTGTTCGGCAGCGAGAACACGCTGGGGTCGACCCGCGTGCCGTTGACGTAGACCTCGGCCTCGCCCTGGAGGAACGACAGCGACGTAATCGTGCCCGTGAAGGTGAACGTGTCGTCGACGCCCTCGGTGGTCACCCACCCCGTCGCGGAGCTTTCGGACACGTCGTCCCACTCTTCGACGGTGTCGCCCGAGGCCTCGAGCGTGCCGCTGACACTGACTTCGTACTGCGTCTCGACGCCGGTGCCGACGAGGCGCAGTTCGTTCTGGCTGTCGGTGGAGTCGTCCGTCGAATCCGTCGAGCCGTCCGTGCTCGAATCGGTCGAGGAATCGGTCGTGGCGTCGGTGACCGTGCTCTCGGTCACCTGCTCGCCGTCGACGTAAATCTCGGCCTCGCCTTCGACGAAGCCGAAGGAGGTGACGCTCCCCGCGAAGTTGAACGTGTCCTCGACGCCCTCGGTCGTAATCCAGCCGCTGGCGGAGGTGCCGTCGATGGTGTCCCACGTCTCGACGGTGTCGCCCGAGGCTTCGAGCGCGTCGCTGACGGTGAACTCGTACTGGGTCTGGGTACCCGTGCCGACGAGGCGCAGTTCGTGCGAGAGGTCGGTCGTCGAGTCCGTCGTGGAACCGTCCGTCGAGTCGTCCGTGCTCGAATCGGTCGTCGAGTCCGTCGTGGCGTCCGTGACGGTACTCTCGGTCACCTGCTCGCCGTTGACGTAAATCTCACACTCGCCTTCGAGGAACGAGAACGAGTCGACGTCGCCGGAGAACGTGTAGGTGTCCTCGACGCCCTCGGTCGTAATCCAGCCGGTCGCGGTGCCGCTGGAGATGTCGTCCCACTCCTCGATGGTGTCGCCCGACGCCTGCAGCGAGTCCGTCACGGTGAACTCGTACTGGGTCGTCGTGCCCGTGCCGACGAGGCGAATCTCGTTCGGGAGGGGTTCGGTCGTCGAGTCGTCCGTCGAGTCAGTCGTCGAATCGTCGGTCGTCGAATCGGTCGAGTCGTCCGTGGTCGACGAGTCGCCGCCGGTGCTCCCGTCGGCGCTCGGGAGCGGACAGGAGTCGCTGCTCGTGATGTTGCTCGTGTCCACGTCGGCCCCGCTGAACACCGTCGCCTGCCCGGAGACGTTGATGTTCGAGTCCAGAATCTCGCAGCTCGTGGCGTCGTTGACGAGGACGCCGTCCACGTCGCCGTTCGGGAAGTGGATACAGCTGTTCTGGACGGTCGAGCCGTTGCGGTCGTTGTCGATGCAGACCGCCGCGCCGGCGGGCTGGGACCGCGTACTCCCCGTGATGGAGACGTTCTCGAGGTTCACGCCCCACGGCTTGTCCGCGGTGTCGGTGTCGACGGAGTCGGCGTGAATCGTCTGGACCGACGTGTCGTTCTGGATGCGGCAGTTACGCAGGGTGAAGCCGCCGTGGCCGGCCCACGTCGGCGACGAGACGATGCCGCGCGAGGTGGGACAGGACTTGAAGATGAAGTCACAGTCCTCGATGAGGACGCCGGCGTAGCCGTTGCCGGTGGAGTCGATGCGGAGGCCCTCGGGACTGTCGAGGCTGTCGCCGTCGCGGGCGTGCTCGTTGAGGTTGTCCGCGTCCATGATGACGGTCGCGCCCTTGATCCACGAGGTCTTGTCGGGGTGGTCGCCCGCGGAGATGCGCATGTTGGTGTTGTCGTTGTTCTTGAACAGGCCGCCCTCGACGCGGAGGACCCCGCGGGTGTGGGTCGCGCGGAACGACGACNGTTCTTGAACAGGCCGCCCTCGACGCGGAGGACCCCGCGGGTGTGGGTCGCGCGGAACGACGACGACCCGCGCTGTTCGATGTGGCAGTCGACGAGGCGAATCTCGCCGACGGAACCGCCCTGCACGCGGATACCCGCGACGCCGTCGGGGTAGCCGGGAAGTTCGGCACCCTCGCGCATGTAGACGCGGCGGGCGACGTTGACGCCGTCGACGGAGGAACAGTCGTACGCGAGGAGCTGGCGGCGGGCGTTGTTGTCGGTGGGGGTGCGGCCGAGCCACTCGACGTCCTCGATGAGGCCGCCGTCGTCGTTTATCATCCAGATGTCCGCCGTGGTGGTGTCGTCGTCGGTCTGCTGGATGGAGAAGTTCTTCAGGACGTGGTGGTCCCCGCTCGTGATTTCGAGGAACCGGTACTTCTCGCCGTTGTTGCCCGACGGGAAGACGAACTGCACGTCCTTGTGGGAACTGCCGGTGCCGACCATCCCGAAGCGGGAGACGTCGTCGTTCCAGTACTGCGTCTCGGTGGCGAGATACTCACCCGGAGGGAATTCGATGAGCGTCCCGCTCCCGTACGCGGCGTCGAGTTGGTCGTCTATCGGTTCGTTTCCGTTGGGGTCCATTCCAAGGTCGTCCACCGCGTTGACGACGCGGTCCCATTGGATACCGAAGCGCTCCTCTGGTCCAGACGCAGCCGACGCGACGCCGGCAGAGAGGGCAGTCGATGCGGCCGCCGCACCGAGTTTGAGGTAGTTCCGCCTGTTGAGTTGCGATTCGAGGATGGAGTCTGAATCCGCCGCAGATTCGTCGTCATCTCCATCGGTTAGTCGTACCATACCCGAGGAAAGCCCTCGTTAAGGTGATAATCATTATTGCGAGGTATAATCAGGTTAGCTACGATTACTTACGGAATTGATTCGGATGGAGGCCAGTTAGTTACCAGTTGCATTCCAGAGACACACCTTATATTCTCTCAAAAAGATATCAATTATAGATGTATATACGACCAAATTGGCAGTCAAAAACGACCACTTAATCGGTACTATACGGGTCAAATCGACATCCGGTGTCGAATTAGAATCGGTCCGTGAAACGTCTCTCCTCGTCAGATAATCAATCTATGAACTGGTAATTACGCTCCCACCGAATCTTGCGAGGGCGTTCGTTTCACCGTACCCACATATTCTGACGGAGTTCTGATAGGTTTGATTCACGGCCGAGGTTCAGCTAGCAATGAGAGTCAGTCGAATCGACCACTCGCCGGGTTCCGGTGGGGCGGCCGAACGCCCGCCTCACTTCGACATCACCGAGACGAGTTCGCGGAGGTTCTGTTTGACCCGCCAGTCGAAGAGCGTCATGAGCGACGCCGCGCTGACGGCGTAGGCGACGACGCCGATGGCGACGAGGAGCGCGAACTCGACGAGGGGCGACCCGACGCGGTTCTGCGCCGCGAGGACCGCCAGCGCCATCGCGCCGCTGGCAGCGACGGGGTACGAGAGCTCCCGGAGGAACCGGCGGTAAGTCGTGCCGAGCGTTCGTTTCATCTCGCGCGCGTAGAGCGGGACCATCGGGAACGCGAGGATGCCCGTGACCGCGAGGGCGGTCCCTTCGATGCCGTAGGCGCTCGTCGCGGGGACGATGGCTATCGCGAGCAGGGCAACCCTGAGGAAGCCGAGTTTGGTCTGGACGTCGGGACGGCCGACGGCGCGCCAGACGGGGTTGAACGTCGCGAAGAGCGTCCGAAAGAGCCCGTAGGCGACGAGAATCTGCATGGCGAGCACCATCGGAAGCCAGTCCTCGCCGAGGAACGCCCCGACGAAGGCGGGCGCGACGAGGTAGATGCCGACCGACATCGGCAGCGCGACGAAGGCGGTGAGCCGGAAGGTGCTGAAGAACGCCTCGCGGAGGGCGCGTTGGTCCTCCTGAAGCTTCGAGTAGGTCGAGAACATCACGCTGGAGACGACGACGGCGATTTCGGTCGCCGGCGCGTTGGAGATGCGGTAGGCGAGCTGGTAGTAGCCGAGCGAGGTCGCCGTCAGGAGCCAGCCGACGACCGCGTCGTCGCCCTGTCCGTAGAGGAACTCGACGATGGACGACCCCGTGACCCACTTCCCGTAGCCGATGAGTTCGGCGGCGTACGCGCGGTTTAGCGCGGGGCGGGGGCGATACGGGTGCAGGAAGTAGGTCACGACCGACCGGACGCTGGCGTCGGCGAGGTAGCCGAAGATGAGCGCCCAGACCGTCGGGCTGACCGCGGCGTAGCCGAGCGCGACAACGACGTAGGCCGTCGTGCCGCTGACCCGGTAGGCGAACTCCTTGTGGAACGCGAGGTCCTTCTTGAAGTAGACCATCGCGGGGTTCCGCAGCGCGAGGAAAATCGGGACCAACGCGATGGTACGGATGAGGTCCCGCGCGGCGGGTTCGCCGAACAGCGAGGCGAGCGACGGGGCGGCGAGGTAGAGAATCGAACTCATCAGCAGGCCGCGGAGGAGTTCGAGCGTGAACGTCGTGTTCAGGTACTCGTCCACGTCGTCGTCGACGCGCTGGATGAGCGCGGCGTCGATGCCGAGGTTCGTCAGGCTCAGAAGCGCCGAGATGGTGAGGAGCGCGATCCCCATCAGCCCGATTGCCTCGGGGCCGAGCAACCGCGCGAGGACGATGAACATGACGACCTTCAGCACCCGGTCGAGGACGTTCATCGCCGAGACCCACATCCCGCTTTTCACCGTCCGCTCCGTGAGGTCGCTGTCGTCGTCGCCGGGGACGAACCGGCGGCGAATCGTCCGGACGACCGAGCGAATCTTATCTCTCATCGAACGCACCTCGCGGGTCGCCGCTTCGGCGAGGACCCGGCGTATTCACGAACGGTAACACTCGGCTACACATCGGCTCAGGAGCCGATTAATTATTGACTCGCTACTGGATTCCGGCGGGGTCGCGGGTCCCGCGGCCGCGAGAATTAGGCGCTGTTTGACCGGGGATGAAACGAGAACGGTCGGGCGGTGGGAGGCGACGAGCGGCGAGACCGGGTCGGCGGCCCGAAGCCGTGCGGTGACATTCAGCACGCACCGATGAGCGCGAGGAATATCCGTGCCGGCTCGGAAGTTGAAAATCGCGGTGTTTTAGGGTGCTCGAAAAGTGATAATAAACCGAGTTCAGAAAGTTCGTATGACCTAAAATAGCCACACGAGCCCTGAATCGCTCGTATTTAGGCACCCCTAATAACCCAGATTTATTACAAATGAGGCCGTATCGACGAACGCCTATGAGCGCGCAATCACTCGAACGGCAGACCCGAAACTACCTGAGC
Organism: Haloferax prahovense DSM 18310; assembly: GCF_000336815.1. GTDB lineage: Archaea > Halobacteriota > Halobacteria > Halobacteriales > Haloferacaceae > Haloferax > Haloferax prahovense. Next base: position 67,234 of record NZ_AOLG01000029.1, on the reverse strand, counting down.
AACAACGTCCCGCAGATTCAGGAACACGGCGGGCACTTCGAAATCGAGGACGTGAACGACGAGACCGGCGAGGTCACCATCGCCATCGGCGGCGCGTGCTCCGGATGCGGCATCGCGCCGATGACGATGAAGGCCATCAAGAGACGCATCGCCGACGAAGTCGACGACGTGTCCTCGGTGACCGTGCGGCGGGCGGGCGGCCCGCGGGCCGCCGTGATGCCGTCGAAGACGGACGAGATGGAACAGATGGAAGAGTACGAGGACTACAGCCCGCCGTTCTGAGCCGGTGGGCCGTCGACTTCCCTCACCGTTTTTCTGACCCGCGGCTCGGAAGTGGCCGCGACGCGGCCGCGACGCACTCGAATCCGAGAGATGCGTCTCCGGTTCGAAGTGGACGAGGAAGCAAGGGAGAGAAACAGCGGCAGCACCGGCAAACCGACGGTCCCGCCACCGGTGTCGTCGTGAAACGAAAAATCAGACTCCGTGTCGCTACCCGGACACGTAGTAGAGGTCGGCCGCGCCGTTCGACATGACGCGGTTCACGTTCGGTTGGTTCTGGACGGCCGTGAGGTTCGCCCCGGAGTAGCGGAGTTCGCGGTACGCGACCACCTCGCGGTCGTAGTCGGTCTTCGAGACCATCAGATACCGCGGGCCGTCGTAGTAGCTCGGCAGGTCGGAAAGCGCCTCGTCGGGCGTCGTGAAACCGAGCGCCGGCGTGGTTCGCTCGGGCAGCGCCTCGGCGAAGCGGTCGGGATTCCCGCGGATGCCCACGTAGCGGATGTCTTCGTCGGACATCTCGAAGGCGGTGTCGTACGCGCTCATCTGCTGGGCGGGGACGTGGTTCGAGGGGAGGTAGATGTACGGCGACGGGAACATCACCATGAGCGTGAGCCCGATGACGAGTGCCGTCACGACGGGCGTACCCGCCTTGACCGCCGACCCGTACTTCGACCAGTAGCTCGTCCGTGCGAGCCACTCGAACGCGTAGAACAGCCCGACGCTCCCGACGATGGTCGCGAGAATCATCGCGAAGCCGACGTGGCGGAAGAAGAAATTCGTCTCCGAAATGACGCCGAGGAGGTGCGCGAAGAAGTACGGCACCAACACGACGAGACTGAACGTCAGCGTCCGCAGGACCGACCGGCCCTGACCCGACAGCTTCGGGAGCCGCCCGAACAGGACGCCGAGGAAGACGCCGAATGTAATCAGGGCGTACACCGCGTTCACGAGGAACAGCTTCACGAACACGTCGAAGATGCCGCCGCCGACGGCGGTCACGGAACCGGTGCGCTGGGAGATTGCCGTTCCGGCCTCGGAGCTTCCCGAGAGAATCCCGAGCACGCCCTCGACGAACAGGCCGCCCGTCGAGAAGCCGACGGTGTACTGCGTCAGCCAGTAGACGAACGCCGCGGCGAAGACGAGCGTCAGGCCGTAGACCGGTCGCTGCTCGGCCACGGCGTCCGGGGTCCGCCAGCGCTGGACGAGTTGGATGGCCGCGGCGACGGCGAACAACACGAGGTAGTTGACGGCGACCTGCAGGTGGTACGACACCAGCGCGACCGTCCCGATGGCGAACAGGACGGAGACGGGCGTGACGTGGCCGCGCCACCGGCTCTCGGCGGCGTCGGTGCCGGAGAACTGGTGTTTGAAGAAGAGGTACAGAAGCACCAGTCCGAGGAACGACGCCAGCGAGTAGGGGAAGAACATGAGCTTGAACCCGTTGAGGTTCACCGGCAGGAACAACAGCGCCGAGAACATCGCGATGAGGACCGCCCGGCGGTCGGGGACGACGAGCGAGACGATGAGCGGGACGAACACGAGGTAGACGACCGAGACGAAAAACACCACGAGCATCATCGCGGTAGTGATTTCGACGCCGAGGGCGGCGCTGAACATCCCAGCGGAGACGTGGCCGCTCGGGTAGACGATTTCGAGCGGCGTCAGCGTCTCCGAGACGAGCGACTTCGCCCAGCCGAGGTGCGTCAACGAGTCGTTGAACCCGTAGAAGTAGTACTCCCGGACGAGCGGAAGCGCTGAGACCGCGGCTATCGCGAGGGCCGCCAGCCCCACCCCACCGGCCGCGAACCGACTGTTCGGGGCGCGAACGACCACGACCAACGCGGTCAGCACCGCCACCGCCACGCCGACCCAGAAGACCACCGGGGTCGACTGGTAAATCGAGACCTCGTACGCGCGCGCTGGCGACGCGCGAGCGACGAGGATACCGACGGCTATCGCGAGAAATCCGACGAGGAGGAGTGTTCTCGTGAGCCGCGAATCACGTTGCTTCATCCCGTGAGAGAAGGCGAGTAGCGTAGTTTGTTATTGAGAACGTAATCGGTATCTCCGGGCGGTACGGACGTTCTTCTCCCCGTTTCGGACTGCCAGCCGTCGAAGAGCCGAGCACCGAGGGGTCTCCCCGGCACAGAGACCCGTTCGAGCCTCGGTTCCGGTCGGTTCGACGGCGCTCGACGCCGCCGCGCGGCCGTATAGGCGCGTGATAACAAAACCCGACGCACGCGGATATCGGGCAACGATGTCACTCACAGTAGTCACGCCACAGACCGCCGAGCGAACCGGACGCGAGGGTCTTCGATGACCGGCTTCGTCGGCGGCGCGCTCGACGCGGCGACGCTCGACGCCTGCGCGGCCGAACTCCACCACGAAGACTGGTACGAGTCGGCGACGCGGTCGACCGGCCGCTTCGGCGTCTCGGTCCTCCACCACGGCGCGAGAGACCCCAAGGGTTGCACCGTCTGGGAGGACGGCTCGCGCGTGGGAGCCATATACGGCGCGGTGACGAACCTCGACGAACTCGCCCTCGACGCCGACGGACTGTTCGACCGGCTGTTCGAGGACCCGCACGCGCTCCTCCCCGAACTCGACGGCTCGTTCCTCGTCGTCGGCGTCGACGGCGACGCAGAGCGCGTCGTACTCGCCAGCGACAAACTCGGGACGCGACAGTGCTTCTACGTCGCGGGCGAGCCGTTCGCCTTCGGGACGGAAGTCGGCGCGCTGACGACCCTCTTGGACGACCCGCAGGTCGACGAGCGCGCCATCAGCGACCTCCTCATGATCGGGCACGTCTGGGGCGACAAGACGCTCGTGCAGGGCGTGAAGTTCCTCCCCTCGGGGTCCGTCCTCGACTACCGGGCCGATACGGGCCCCGAAATCGAGTCGTACTGGCACCACACGTTCGAACAGAGCCCCGACGACTCCTACCTCGACGACCTCACCGCGGCCTATCAGGAGGTCATCGCCGACATGGCCGACACGATAGACGGCGACATCGGCCTGTGGCTCTCCGGCGGCCTCGACAGTCGCTCGATGGCCGGAGAACTCAGCCGCTACCACGACCTCACGACCTACACCTACGACTCGAACCCCGCGAACGGGAGCAACCTCGAACTCGCCGCGAAGGTCTCCGAGGTGCTCGGCCTCGAAAACAGGCGTGTGCCCGTCGAGTCGAACGCGCTCGTCGACTCGCTCGACAAATCGGTCCAACTGACGAGCGGGATGGTCGGCCTCTCGACGTTCGTCAACCTCGCGAACGTGTTCAACATCCAAGACATGCCCGACGTGCTCATCGAGGGCTGCGGACAGGGCGGGATGATGGGCGACGGCATCGGCCGGGCCGCCGTCGAGGGAAGCAAATCCCCCGAGGCGGCGCTCTACCGCGCGAAACACCGAATCGACGTGGACGACGCCCGCCGGCTCCTGCGGACCGAGTTCGACCCGATGACGACCTACCGCGAGGAGGTGCGCAAGAGCGACCAGCCGGACCTCTACAGCACCGCGATGGACTGCTACTACCGCAACTACTTCCCGCGGTGCGACTTCGCCAGCAACCCCATCGCCGAGAGCCAAGCCGGAACCCGGGTCCCCTTCAGCGACACCGAGTTCCTCGAAGCCGTGACGCGGATGCCGCTGTCGCACCGCGTCGGCTCGATTCCCCTCACCAACGGGAAGATACCCGCCGGGACGGCCTACCCGAAGGTCGAACTGGTCCGCCGCCTCGACAGCCGACTCGCGGACATCCCCTACGAGCGGACGAAAGTCCCGCCGGCGCGCCCGATGTGGCAACACGCCGCCGGCTTCGTCGTCGGCACCTCGGTGGACCGCATCCGCGAGCGCCTCATCGGCGACGTGCACACCTACGGCGGTCGCTCGACCATCGGCGACTGGTACCGGACGAACCGCGCGCTCCGCGAGCGCATCGACGACCTGCTCAACTCCGCCTGCGAGCGCCCGTACTTCGACGCCGACGAGATTCGACGCCTCCAGCGCGAGGAACTCACGGGCGAGGCCGAACACATGAGCGCCATCTCCGGCATCATCACCGGCGAACTCTGGGTTCGCAAGTACATCGACCGCGAGGACCGTGCGACCGAGCAGGGTGCCGCCGGTACGACGGAAGCCGAAGACACGCCGCAACCGGCCGACTGAGGCCGGAAGAGACACTCAGCACGCTTTTTTCGGTCGGACCGTCGGTCGCGTGGAGCGCGTCAGAACTACAGGAGGCGGACGGCGCGGCGGCAGCGGCTACCGAAGCAACGAGTAGCTACCGAAGCAGAGAGTACAGCCACAGGAGCCACAGCCGGCGGTGACAACGGCGCGTGCTGGAGACCACCGACTGCGCTCCTCACGCGGGGTTCTGGGCGGGGTTCTGGTCGAACAGCCGGCTAGCTGTTCGCTTGACGAACAGGTTGGAGACGAGTGAACTCACGAAGTACCACACCATCCAAACTTGCATCGGTCCGACTAACCGCGCGCTCCAGATGATGCGGTCGGCTATCGGAATCACCGGCGCGGCCGTGACGATGGCGCCTGCGGGGTTCATCACGAACCACGACAGCCAGAGGAAGACGGGCACCGTGATGAGCATCGACCACGCGATCGGCCGGAGGTTGTTTTTCATCGTCCCGAGTTGGTCTCGCATCAGCTCCTGCTGACGCTCGGTGAGACGTTCCACGGCGGCATCGTCCCCGCGCTGCTTCGCGGTGCTGAGTTTCTCTCGAACCCGTTGCATCTGCTCTCTCTGTGCGTCCATTCCGTCCTCGTCGAGGAACCGGCGACGGAAGCCCGTCGAGACGAGCGCAACCGCCGTCGCGAGAACGACGACGAGCAGCGGGAACGGGAGCACCCCGGCGAGCGGCCCGAGGACGAGGTCCATCGGACCGACAATCGCCGCTTTGATGGCTGGCACCTGATAGCCGGCCACGAGGGTGATTGCGCCCGCTCCGGCGAGTTTGTCGACCGGTCTCCACGCCGATTCGTCAGTCGTCGGAGCGGGCTGAGCGGTCGCAGCACCGACCTCGATACCCGCGTCGGCGAGTGCGTCCCGAACGGCCGGTGGGTCGTCGACGACGAACACGCCGTCAGCGGCCACGAGCACGCCGGTACTGAGCAGCCGACCCCACGTCTCAGCGTCGACAGCATCGCTCACAGCGTCGTACGTGAGAGTTCCATCGCCGCGCTCCGCGTGCGCGAGGACGCTCGCGAGCGCCCGACCACCGATGTCGTCCCGCACCAGCGATTCGAGTGCAGTATCGTCCATCCAGTAATTGTAGATGAGTTAACATTAAAAAGCTGACCCGTTGACGACCTCCGAAGCGCATATCGAGAAGAGCGCCGTCTCCGCAGGGATTTCGGAGGAAAGAGAGACTGGCCCCGACGCTACGCCGCTTCGGCGTACATCGCAACCAGCTCGTCCGCGTTCGACTGCCACGAGTAGCGTTCTTCGATGGCCACCCGGTTCGTCTGCCCCATGCGGACGGCTTCCTCGGGGTTGGAGACGAGTCGCGCGAGCGCCCGGGCCAACTCCTCGGCGTCGCCCGGCGCGACGAGAATCCCGCGGTCGTCGGTGATGACTTCGGGGATGCTCCCGACGGGCGTGGTCACGATGGCGTTGCCGCCGGCCATCCCTTCGAGCATGGCGATGGGAAGCCCCTCCGCGTAGGTCGGGAGGACGAACACCGTCCCGCGGCTGATGAGGTTGCGCTTGTCTTCCTCGGAGAGGAAACCGAGGTACGAGACGTTGTCGTGGGCGGCGGCGACCGCCTCGGCGCGGTCCGCGTGGGGGCCGCGGCCGCCGATGCTCACCTCGAAATCGAGGCCGGGCGTCGATTCGAGTATCTCGATGGCGTCGAGGAACTCGCGGATACCCTTGCGCTCGATGAGGTTCGAGACGAAGACGAGGTGGACGGGGTCGGTCGGGTACGTCGGGTCGTACTCCGCGGGTTCGACGGCGTTTGCCATGACGTGGACTTTCTCCTCGCCGGCGAGCCGGGAGACGAGGCCGCGCCAGTACTCCGAGAGGACGACCACGTCGTCGACGGCGTCGAAGACGAGCGATTGGAGTCGGCGGACGACCCGCGAGTCCGTTGCGAGGAAGTCGTCGAACGACGAGCCGTGGATGTGGAGGACGACGGGAACCCGCCAGACGTACTTCGAAAACAGCGTGAAGAACGCCGCGCGGTAGAACGAGTAGGTGTGCGACGAGTGGACGTGGACGATGTCCGGGCGTCGCTGGAAGGGAAAGAGAACGACGGCAATGAGCGACGAGAGGAGCATCCGTGCCGCGAGTTCGAGCCCCTCGCCCTTCGGCGCGGTGTAGCGCGTGTAGACGCGAACGTCCATCCGGTCTTCGAGGTAGCGACGCTGTTCGGTGATGTATCGGTCGATGCCACCGGTTCCTTTCGGGCCGACGATGAGGAGTGTTTGCTTGGGCTTCATGGGTTAGTTCTGGTTGGTTCTTCGGGTCGTGGTCGGGGAATCCCGAATCCGAGTCACGAGACGCGTCGAGGCGGGCGCGGGCGCGCGCCGGTCGATGCGCGAAAATTGGGCGGTTCGGCGGTTAGTTATGGGTCGATTGACCGCCTCCGAGGGCGGACAGCGGCCCCGCGGTTAGTTTCGACGACGGCGGAGCACCGGCTACGCCGGGACGGTGTGTCGCGTCAGCGAGTCGACCGTCTCGACGGAGCCGTAGTTCAGCGCCACTTGGACGATGACGTCGGTGAGGTTGACCTTGTCCGCGAGGAACGCGTCGCGCTTTTCGGCCCAGCGGGCCTTCGCGCCGTCGTCGTCGAGGAGTTCTTCGGCGCGGGCCATCACGTCGTCGAACGACTTGAGGTTGGAGATGAGCCCCTGTCGTTCGAGTTCGACGAAGTTGCCCATGTCGTCGTCGCCGACGAAGGAGTTCGACCGGATTGCTGGCGTCCCGAGCAGCGCCGCCTCGGTGACCATGGTCTGGGTGTCGGCGACGAGCAGGTTCGCCTCGGCGAGCACGTCGTGGACGAGCGCGGGGTGGAAGTCGAACGGCCGGGTGTCGAGGTCGCCGTCGCGGCGCTCCTCGCTCTCGTCGAGGACGAAGACGGTCGCGCGCTCGCCCAGCATCTCGATGAGTTCGCGGCGGCGCTCGGGGGTGAACCCGCCGTGGCCCACGTCGTGGTGCGAGCCGAACGCGTTGAACCGGACGACGACGAACTTCTCGTCGGGGTCGAGGCCGAGTTCGGCCCGGATGTCGACCGAGGGCTCGTACACGTCGGGGTGGAGGTAGGCCGTCTCTTTGAACCCGCGGAACTGGTAGTGGTTGTCCGCGAGGTCCTTCCCGAAGGTGTGGGGCGTCAGAATCGCCTTGGCGAACGGCCGGGAGACGACGTGGTCCAACGAGGTCGGTTCGGAGTCGAGAAGGAGGATCACGGGCGTCCGCGAGACGGCCCCGGCGTGGGCCGCGTAGCCGCCCATCCCGAAGATGAGGTCCGGCTTGAACCGCCGCACGGCGCGGAAGATGTTGACGTAGTGGAACGGGAGCGATTTGAAAAGCGAGTACTTCGTCGTCCCGCAGGAGCCGTAAATCTCGTGCGGGAGGTCGTAGTACTCGAGCAAGTCCTTGGTACAGCCGTAGTCGCGGCCGAGGACGAGCACGTCGTGACCCATCGCCTGAAGCTCTCTGACGGCGTATTTGTAGAGGTGGACGTGCGCGGGCGTGTTGGTGAAGAACAGGTATCGCATACTCTCTGGAGATGCCACGCGCCCCGCGGGAGTAGTTATACGGCGTCTACCCGCCGCCGCCGCTCGAATCGACGCCGGCTTCCGGCCGCGAAAATCGCCCCGAGGCAGTTACAGTCGCCATAACAAAACCCGGACGAGCACACGAGTTCCCTGACCGGGCGCTCGCGCGCCGTTTCGCCCAACTCCGCGTCCGACGCGGGCGGAAACCACGATCCTCCACAGCCGACCCGACGCGCCCGACACACACCAGATGTTTCAGACACGTATCCCCACTACCACCCCGCGACGACGAACCGCCGACAGAGAACCGACGATGCGGACGCAACCGACCGAGACCACGGGCCAACCGACCGGGAGCGACCGCTGATGTTCCCGTGGGAGCACGCCGCTGTCGGCTACATCCTCGTCTCGCTGTGGGCTCGAGCGACCGGCCGAAAGCTCGACGGCTGGGCCGCGCTGGCGGTGCTCGTCGGGACGCAGTTCCCCGACCTCGTCGACAAACCGCTGGCGTGGTCGTTCGGCATCCTCCCGAGCGGTATCTCGGTGGCGCACTCGATTCTCGTCTCGGTGCCGGTCTCGATACTCGTCGTGGCCGTCGCGCGGCGCTACGGGGCGGCCACGGTCGGCGTCGCCTTCGCCCTCGGCTACCTCTCGCACATCCCCGCGGACCTGCTGTACAACGGCTTTTTCTTCGGGAACTACGACGTGATTCGGGCGTTCCTCTGGCCGCTGTCCCACGGCAGCGAGTCGTCGATGGGCGGCTTCTTCGCCCAGACGTGGTTCTACCTGCGCCGCTTCGTCGTCTTCCTCGGCCGACCCGAAGCGTGGGTGCTGGTCGCGTTCGAACTCGCGTTGCTCGGCAGCGCCGTCTGGCTCTGGCTCGGCGACGGAGCGCCCGGCGTAGAACTTCTCAAGCGCTCTGTGACCGGAATCCGACGCGGCGTTACGAAGTGACTGCGAGCGGATTTCGGGCGGCAATCACTCCATAACAAAGCCCTCACCGAGACTGAATTTCGCTAAGGCAGGCAGACTCCCCGCCGACATGATATGAAATTCCAGATTTTCCAGTCGATTCGGCCGTTCGCCGAGTCGACACAGACAGTCGATGGAGCGCGACCGACGCGAGGTGGACGACGATGAGCGCCGAGATGGGCGTCGAATCCCACGTCGACGACGGCGTCACCATCGGCTACGGCGACGGCGACGACCCGGTCATCGGCGACCGGGCGCGAATCCGCGCCGGCACCATCGTCTACCACGACGTGACTATCGGCGACGACTTCGTCACCGGCCACAACGTCCTCGTCCGCGAGCACACGACCATCGGCGACCAGGTGCTCCTCGGGACCGAGACGGTCGTCGACGGCACCACGACCATCGGGTCGCGCGTGAGCATCCAGACGAACGTCTACATCCCCACCAACACCCGCATCGGCGACGACGTGTTCGTCGGCCCGGGCGTGGTGATGACGAACGACCCCTATCCGGTCCGCACCGACGCGGAACTGGTCGGCCCGACAATCGAGAACCACGCCTCTATCGGCGCGAACGCGACGCTCCTCCCCGGCGTGACCGTCGGCGAGGGCGCGTTCGTCGCCGCCGGCGCGCTCGTCGTGAACGACGTGCCGCCGCGAACCCTCGCCGTGGGCGTCCCCGCCGTCCACCGCGAACTGCCGGAGCAACTGCGGGGAGCAAACAGGATACGACGATGAGTTCAGACCACATTGCCATCGCCGCGCCCCAGCTCGGGGCGGCGGAACGAGACCGAATCGCGGCCGTCCTCGACAGCGGCATGATAGCCGACGGCCCCGAGGTTCGGGGCTTCGAGCGGGAGTTCGCAGACTACTGCGGCGCCGACCACGGCGTCGCCACCTCGAACGGGACGACGGCGCTCCACGCCGCGCTCCACGCGCTCGGCGTCGGCCCCGGCGACCGCGTCCTGACGACGCCCTTCACGTTCATCGCGACGGCCAACGCCGTCGCGTTCACGGGGGCCGAGGTGGGCTTCGTCGACATCGACCCGCGGACGTACAACATCGACCCCGACGCGCTCGAAGCGCGGCTCAGGGCCGGCGAACAGGTGGACGCGGTCATCGCGGTCCACCTCTACGGTCTCCCGGCGGACATGACGCGGCTCACGGAACTCGCCGAGGAGTACGACTTCCTGCTCGTCGAGGACGCCGCGCAGGCCCACGGCGCGGAAGTCGAGGGACGGCGCGTCGGCTCCTTCGGCGACGCCGCGTGCTTCTCGTTCTACCCGACGAAGAACATGACCACGAGCGAGGGTGGGATGATTACGACCAACCACGCGGACGTCGCCGAGCGCGCCGCCCGGTTCGTGGACCACGGCCGCGTCTCCGGCTACGAGCACGCCGAGGTCGGCCACAACTTCCGCATGACGAGCATCGCCGCGGCCATCGGCCGGGTCCAGCTCGAACGGCTCCCCGAGTTCACCCGCGCGCGACAGGCCAACGCCGCCGCGCTCACGGAGTACCTCGAAGACTCGCCGGTCACGACGCCCCACACGCCGTCGGACCGGACCCACGTCTTCCACCAGTACACCGTCGCCTGCGACGGCGTCGAGCGCGACGCCCTCAAGTCGTACCTCGACGCGAAGGGAATCGCCACGGGCGTCTACTACCCAAAGCCTGTCCACAAGCAGCCCGCGTACGAACACCTCGCGGTGTCGGCCCCCGTCGCGGAGGAGGCCGCGGCACGGGTGCTCTCGCTGCCGGTCCACCCCGGACTCAGCGAGGCCGACGTAGAGCGCGTCGGGACTGCGGTCGCCAACTACGTGGAGGTGGCGAGGTGAGCCGAGAAACCACCGGATTGCGAACAGACGGCGGCCGAGAGCGCCCGGTCCGCGCGGGCGTCGTCGGCGTCGGGTCGATGGGAACCAACCACGCGCGGGTCTACGCGGAGCTTCGCGGCGTCGAACTGGTCGGCGTCGCCGACGCGGACACAGAGCGCGCCGCCGAGGTCGCCGCCGACTTCGGCACCGACGCGTACGGAATCGAGGAACTCCTCGACCGCGTCGACGTGGTGACGGTCGCGGTGCCGACGCCCTACCACGAATCGGTCGCCCGGCAGTGCATCGGCGCCGGCGTCCACGCGCTCGTCGAGAAGCCCTTCGTCGACGACCTCGACGCGGGCGCGGAGTTAGCCGCGCTCGCCGAGGAACGCGGCGTCGTGCTGCAGGTCGGCCACATCGAGCGGTTCAACCCGGCCGTTCGCGCCCTTCCCGACCTCCTCGACGGCGTCGAACCCATCGCCATCACCGCGAACCGGCTCGGCCCGCCGCTGAACCGCGAGATGGGCGACGGCGTCGTCATGGATCTCATGATTCACGACATCGACGTGGTGCTCTCGCTTGTCGATGCCGGGGTCGACCGCGTGGCCGCGACCGCCACGCCCGACGAGCAGTACGCGACGGCACAGGTGACCTTCGAGAACGGCGTCATCGCCTCGCTCACCGCGAGTCGGCTCACCCAGCAGAAGACGCGGACCCTCGATATCACCGCGCGCGACCGGCTCATCCGGGTCGATTACCTGAACCAGTCGGTCCAGATTTTCCGCCAGTCGCGGCCGGACTATCTCCGGGACAACGGGGGCGTCCGCTACCGCCACGAGGTGGTCATGGAACAGCCGATGATTAACACTGGCGAGCCGCTGAAACGCGAGCTACAGGCGTTCGTGGACGCCGCGACCGACGGCGGTCCGGTCCTCGTCTCGCCGGCTGACGGCCTGCGCGCCATCGAACTCGCCCGGCGCATCGAGGCCGACGCCGAAGCGACGATTCGGAGCGTCGAAACCGCGGAGACCACGGAAACTCCGGAGGGTCGGCAATGAGCCGCGAACGGCCCGGACTGTACGGCTCCGACCGCTCGCCCGAAGAACAGAAGCGGGCTCTGCGCGCCGGCGAGGTCCCCGTCGCGGTGTACGGCCTCGGGAAGATGGGCCTCCCGCTGGCGGCGGTCTACGCCCGCGCGACGGGCAACGTCACCGGCGTCGACATCAGCGAGGACGTGGTCCGCGGCGTCAACGACGGCGAATGCCACGTGGCGAAAGAGCCTGGACTGCCCGAATTAGTCGCCGAGCAGGCCGAACGCGGCGCGCTCCGGGCGACCGCCGACGGCGTCGCCGCGGCCGAGGGAGCCGCGATTCACGTCATCATCGTCCCGACCCCGCTGACCGACGACCGCGAACCCGACCTCGCGGCGTTCGAGGCCGTCCTCGACAGCATCGCACGGGGCCTCGCGCCCGGCGACCTCGTCGTCGTCGAGTGCACCGTCCCGCCGGGGACGAGCAAAGACCTCGTCGTCCCGTACCTCGCGGAGCGAAGCGGCCTCTCGGCCGGCGAGTTCGGCGTGGCGTTCTGCCCCGAGCGGACCTCGTCGGGCCGGGCGCTCCGCGACATCACCGAGTCGCACCCGAAAATCGTCGGCGGCGTCGACGCCGAGAGCACCCGCGTCGCGGCACTCGTCTACGGCGAACTGACCTCGAACGAGGTGATTCCCGTGCGCGACGCGACGACCGCGGAGGCCGTGAAGCTGTTCGAGGGCGTCTACCGCGACGTGAACATCGCGCTCGCGAACGAACTCGCGCGGCTCCGCGACGACCTCGGCATCGACGTGACCGAGGCCATCGACGCGGCCAACACCCAGCCGTACTGCGACATCCACGCGCCCGGCCCGGGCGTCGGCGGCCACTGCATCCCGTGGTACCCGTACTTCATCACGAGCCGAGTGGAGACCGAGACGCCGCTGCTCCTGACCGCCCGCGAGGTCAACGACAGCATGCCGGCGTTCACCGCCGACAAACTCCGCGACGAGTTGGCCGCGACTGGACGCGGCGTCGAAGGCGCGACCGTCGCCGTCCTCGGCGTCACCTACCGCCCCGGCGTCGCCGAAACCCGCGCGACGCCCGCCGCGGGCGTCATCGACCGACTGAACGAACTCGGCGCGACCGTCCTCGCGGTCGACCCGATGCTCTCTGACGAGGTCGTCGCGTCCTTCGGCGCGACCCCCGTCTCGCTCGCCGACCTGCCGGCCCGCGCTATCGACGCGGCCGTGGTCGTCACGCCGCACGAGGAGTTCGACGAAATCGACTGGGCCGCCTTCGACGACCTCGTCGTCGTCGATGGCCGAGGCACCCTCGGCGACATCGGCCACCGCGTGTACGAAATCGGCGGTGGGCCGCGGGGCGAGTCGTCCAAGGCCGACGCCGACACCGACCCCGAGATTGCGGCCGACGCACCGCACGGAGGTTCGGGCCGATGAGCCGTCTCAAGGTGCTCTCGGTCGTCGGCGCGCGCCCGCAGTTCATCAAGGCGTTCCCCGTCTCCGACGCGCTCAGACGCGACCACGACGAGGTGCTCGTCCACACCGGCCAGCACTACGACGAGTCGATGTCGGGCGTGTTCTTCGACGAACTCGACATCCCGGAACCCGACTACAACCTCGGGGTCGGCTCGGGCGGCCACGCCGCCCAGACCGCCGAGATGATGACCCGTCTGGACGCCGTCGTCGCCGACGAGGAGCCCGACGTGGTGCTCGTCTACGGCGACACCAACTCGACGCTCGCGGCGGCGCTCGTGGCTTCGAAGCGCGAGCCCGCGCTGGCGCACGTCGAAGCCGGCCTGCGGAGCCACAACTGGGAGATGCCCGAGGAGGTCAACCGCGTGCTCACCGACCACTGCTCTGACCTGCTGTTCGCGCCCTCCGAGTCGGCCGCCGAGACGCTGGCGGCCGAGGGCATTCGCGACGGCGTCTCCGTGACCGGCGACGTGCAGTACGACGCGGTCCTCCGGGTCCGCGAGGCCGCCCGCGAGCGGTCGTCGATACTCGCCGACCTCGACCTCCGAGACGGCGAGTACGTCCTCGCGACGGTCCACCGCGCCGCCAACACCGACGACTACGACCGCCTCGAAGGCATCGTGGAGGGACTCGCGTCGTCGGAACTCCCGGTCGTCTTCCCGGTCCACCCGCGGACCGAGGGGGCGCTCGAAGCCAGCGGCCTCTGGTCGCGGCTCGCCGACGCCGAGAACGTCGTCCTCGTGGAACCGGTCGGCTACCTCGACTTCGTCCGCCTGCTCGACGGCGCGGAGCGCGTCGCCACCGACTCCGGCGGCGTCCAGAAGGAGGCGTTCTACCTCGACACCCGGTGTCTCACGCTCCGCGACGAGACCGAGTGGACGGAAACCGTCGACGCCGGCTGGAACACCCTCGTCGGCGCGGACGCCACGGCGATTCGGGCGGCGCTGGCCGACGACGACCCGCTTCCCGAAAAGCCCTCGCTGTACGGCGACGGGAGCGCCGCCGAGCGAATCGTCGCCGCGCTCTCGGAGTACGAGTATGCGTGAGAGGAAGGGAGATGCGGATGCGCGAGATGACCACCGCGTGACCGCCACGGAACCGAGCGAACCGGGGTTCGCCGTCTGTCTGACCCACGACGTGGACCGCCCGTACAAGACGTATCAGGGGCTGTACTACGCGGCGAAGTCGAACCCCGGCTACCACCTCCGGACGCTCCTGCGGCGGGAGAACCCCTACTGGCAGTTCGAGGAGGTCATGGCGCTCGAACGCGACCTCGGCGTCCGCTCGTCGTTCTACTTCCTCAACGAGCCGAGCCTCCTCGAGACGGGGTCGCTTTCGGACTGGCTCGAACCGAAGAACTGGGTCGAACACCTCGGCCGGTACGACCTCGACTCGGAGTCGGTCGCTGCCGCCGTCCGCGCCCTCGACGACGGCGGCTGGGAGGTCGGCATCCACGGCTCGTTCCGGTCGTGCGACGACTTCGACCGCCTCCGGACCGAAAAGCGCGAACTCGAAGCGGTCCTCGGCCACGAAATCGTCGGCGGCCGCCAGCACCACCTCAAACTCGGGCGGAACACGTGGCGCTACCACCGCGAACTCGGGTTAAAGTACGACGCCAGTCCCGGTTCGAGTTCGGAAAACGGCTTCCAGCACGGCTACCAGCCGTTCCACCCCTTCGACGACGACTTCGTCGTCTTCCCGCTGACGCTGATGGAGGTGTCGCTTCCCGACCCCGGGTCGGCGTTCGACGAGGCGTGGGCCGAGTGCGAGCGCCTCCTCGACGAGGCCGAGGCGAACGACGCCGTGATGACGGTACTGTGGCACCCGCGGTACTTCAACGAGGACGAGTTCCCCGGCTACCGCCGGCTCTACCGCCGCATTATCGAACGGGCGCTCGACCGCGGCGCGTGGGTCGGCCCCCTCGGCGACTACTATCGCGAGTTCCTCGCCGAGCGCGATTCCGGCGACGACTCGGACGGGAGGACGACCGACAGCGCGACCACCGACGGCGCGACCGCCGCCGGGGCGAATCACTCGCTCTCCCGGTAGAATACGGCGGCGTCGGCCGGTATCGGCCCCATAACAAAGCCGCCAGCGGGCTACCTCTCGGACAGCCAATACCCCTCAGAGAGGCTATTCTATATCATGAATCCACCATCGAAGACACAGTATCGCCGCGACGGCGACACCGACGCCGACACGGAGCGACTCCAGCGGTACGTCGACGTGCTCGACGACGTGCTCGACTACGCTCGCGAACGCGACTACAAGGGCTGGGACTACGGCGACGGCATGAGCAGCAGGCTCCTGCTGTCGGTCCCCATCGACAACCGCTGGTTCAACCTCGCGGTCCAGGAGTTCATCAAGCGCTCGCCCGTCAACGTCCGCCCGCTGTTCCTCGTCGAACAGCGCCGGAACTTCAAGGGCATCACGCTGTTTGCCATGGCGAACCGGACCCGCGCCCAGTTGGCCGAGTGGTTCGACGGCGACCGCCCGGCGGAGACGTACCGCGACGACGCGGAATCGTTGACCGAGTGGCTCGTCGAAAACCAGGCCAAGGGCTACAGCGGTTTCGCCGGCAGCCACCGTCACGTCATCCAGCACATCTCCGGTCGCAACGGCCCGCGGTCGGGGATTCCCCACTCGCCGAACATCGTCTCCACGTCCTACGGCGTCAAGGCGCTCCTCGCGGGCCGGGAGTTCGACCCGGACTACCCGGACATCGCCAAGACCGCCGTCGACGTGATGCTCAACGACCTCAACTATCGGCCGAAGGACGACGGCGCGGTCATGGACTACTACCTCTCGCACCCGAAGGACAGCTACACCCTCAACGCGCTTGCCATCGGGGCGCGACTGTTCGTCGAGCTGTACGACCACTTCGGCGACGAGGAACTGCTCGAACGCGCCGAGAAGGTGTACGACTTCGTCGCGTCGAAGCAGACCGACCGCGGTGGATGGTACTACCGCGAGCCCGCGAGCGCCTCGCACCTCTCGATGGACAACCACCACAACGGCTTCATCATCGAGTGCTTCCAGCGCTACGAGCAGCTCGTCGGCAGCGGGCGGTACGACGAGACGCTCGAACGCGGCCTCGACTTCTACGCCCGCGAGCTGTTCGACGAGGACGGCGCGCCCAACTTCGACGAGGAGCACCCCTACCCGCGCGACATCCACGCGACGGCGCAGGGCATCCTCGTGTTCACCTACGCCGGGCAGTACGACCGCGCCGAACGCGCCATCGACTGGGCGCTCGCGAACATGTACGTCCCGACGGAAGGTCGGTTCTACTTCCGCAAACACCGCTTTTACACCAAGCGCATGACGCTCATGCGGTGGTGTCAGGCGTGGATGGCCTACGCCATCGCCGAGTACGTCGCCACCAGAATCTCCGGCGAACCGACGCACGGCTACGGCATCGACGCCGACGGTATCGAGCGCCTACGAGCGGCGGCAGAGCGCCCCTGACGGGAGGCAGGCCGGCGCGAACGCCGGCTAGTCGCTTCATAACAAATCCCCATCCTCCCGTCACAGTAGTTCGAGAATGTCTTTTCGAATGATACACGCTGACGCGGCCCGACCGAATCGCGGGTCGATTTACGGGGCCGCAGAGTCGGCGGGTGAGTCGGCTGATTTCGGTCGGTACGGTCGGGCCGGCCGGACCGGACGCGTCGACCACAGCCGGCGTTGTCGGTGGCAACGGATGCAGTACGAACTCCCTTCACCCCTCAGCCCATGACCATCGAGATTACCGAGTTCGACCACCGCGACCGCGACGAGTGGGACACGTACGTCGAGCGGTCGAGTCAGGCGAGCCTCTTTCACCAGTACGAGGCGCTGCGGCTCCAGGCGAAGTACTCGAACTCGAAGCTCCACCTGCTCGTCGGCTTCAAGACCGAAGAGCCGGTCGGCCTGTTCCCCGTCTTCGAGATTCGGAAGGGACTGGTCAAGACGGCGTTCTCGCCGCCGCCGCACATCGGCGTCCCCTATCTCGGGCCCGTGATGCTCGACGCCGGCAACATCAAGAGCCGGAAGTTCGAGCGCCGCCGCAACCAGTTCATCGACGGCTGTACCGAGTGGCTGGACGAACACATCGGCCCGAACTACACGCACGTCCGCGTCGGCGACTACTACACCGACATGCGGACGTTCCTGTGGAGCGGCTGCGACGTGTCGCCGAAGTACACCTACAACGTCGACCTGACCCGGGGCGAAGAGGACCTCCTCATGTCGTTCAGCCGGAGCGCCCGACGGAACATCCGCGACGGTCGAAAGCTCGTCTCGGGTATCGAGGAGGGCGACCGCGACGACATCTGTTCGATTATCACGCTGGTCAAAGACCGCTACGAGGAACAGGACCTGTCGTTCGACGTGCCGCCGCAGTTCGTCATGGACCTGTACGACTCGCTCCCGGCAGGGCAGGTCCGGCCCTACGTCTTCCGGTACGACGGGACGTTTGTGAGCGGGATTCTCGTCCTCCAGTACGGGGACACGCTCTACCGCTGGCTCGGCGGCGTCCGGCCCCAGCGGGACTTCGGCATCGACGTGAACGACCTGCTGGACTGGCGCATCATGCGCGACGGCATGGCCGCCGGGATGCGCCGCTACGACCTCGTCGGCGCGAACAACCGCCGGCTCAACCGCTACAAGAGCAAGTACAACCCCGAACTCGTCACGTTCTACCAAATCGAGCACGGCGCGCTCCCGGTCAGAACCATCGCGCACCTGTACAAGAGCCGTCTCGGACCCGGCATCGAGATGTTGTCCCGGGGAAACGGGACGAGCCTCCCGTCGCGACTCGTCTCGGGGTTCCTCCACCGGTGACGACCCGCCCGACGTACCGCCCGACGACCATCCAATTACACGACTACGACACATGTCACAACTCCGTATCGAACCCCTGAGCCTCGACGAGTGGGGAGCCGCGCTCCCCTCGTCTGGCACCGAAGTCTTCCACACCCCCGCGGTGCTCGCCGCTATCGACGAGCACTTCGACGGCGAAATGCACCTGTTCGGCGTCTTCAAGGGCCAAGAACCGGTCGCGCTGTTCCCGACGTTCGTCCGCCGAAACCCGCTCGGACGGGTCGTCGTCTCACCGCCGCCGGCGATGGCGATTCCGTACATCGGCCCGGTGATGATGCCGAACAGCCCGAAACAGAGCGCCTACGAGTCGGTGAACCGCGAGTTCGCCGACCTCGTGGTCGAGGAACTCGGCATCCGCTCGAACCGGACGTTCGTCCGCCTGCTGTGTTCGCCGGCGTACCTCGACCCTCGCCCGTTCGAATGGACCGGCTTCGCGGTCAAGCCCGCTTTCACCTACCGGCTCGACCTCGGCGGGCGCTCGCTCGACGAGATACAGGCCCAGTTCAGCAGCAGCCTCCGCCGCGAGATTCGACAGGCGCGCGAACTCGACATCACCATCGCGGACGAGGGGCTCGACGGCGCTCGCGTCGTCTACGACGACGTGGTCTCACGGTACGACGAACAGGACGAACCGTTCGGGATGCCGTGGGAGTTCGTCGAGTCGCTGGTCGAGAACCTCGGCGACCGGTGTCGCGTGTACGTCGCCCGCGACCCAGACGGCAAGTACCTCAGCGGGATGATCGTCCCCTTCTCGGACGAGGTGGGCTACTTCTGGCTCGGCGGCGCGCGCGGCGAGTACGACGGGGTCAGCATCAACAGCCTGCTCCACTGGACCATCATCGAGGACATCGTCGAGGACGAGGCGCTCGCGTCGGTCACGAAGTACGACCTCGTCGGCGCGAACACGGAGCGGCTCTGCAACTACAAGTCGAAGTTCGGCGGCGAACTCGTCCCGTACTACGTCGTCGAGTCGACCGGCGTCGGGATGAACCTCGCCAAGCGGACCTACCAGCTCCTGAACAAGGGGACGGAGCGAATCGCGACGAAGTGAATCACCGGGTCGCACGACGCGCCGCACCGTCCGTGAGAAAACTGCGAGACGGCCGCAGTCACGTCATCTGCTGTGTCTGGATGACGTCCCAGATGTTCTCGGCGTCGTCGGTGATGCCGTACACCCGCCCTTTTCGACGCTGTTCCGGAACGAGGAGTTCCACGAGCGAGCGGTCTCTGAGTTCCTGCAGCGCCCGCGAGACGTGAGCGACCGCGCTCTCGGAGTCGGTGGCGATTTGCGTCGGCGTCGCCGGCCCCTCGGAGAGCCTATCGAGGACCGAGACCCGGTAGCGAGAGCTGATGACGAAGCCCACGTCGTCCCACGGCACGTCGTCGGTCTCACCGACGTGGCTCACGCAACGCCCACCTCGCTTGGGGAGACAGGTCGGTCGGCGTGACAGTCGGGGCGCGCTCTCGAGGAAGTACGACGGCGAGTAGAGAAGGCGGACCGGGGGAGGCGACGACCCGCATCGCTCGCGGCCGTCGTGGCGGTCGAAGACCGAGGAGCCGTCGACCACGACGGAGTCGAATCTGCCGAAAACAGACGAATTAACGGGAGATTAACCGCGATGGCGGCGGGTGCCCGGCGTGCCGGCCGCATCGGTTCGGTGCGCATTCGTTCGTTAGTACGAACTTAATTACATAAAGTCATCGTTTGAATTATATTCACGCGTTCGTGAGTATCTCGATTTTGTGGACGAACCGTTGACAGAAATCCGGGGAGGCGTCGTTAGCGACGGTTCGCCCGCGGCCCGAAGGCGGCCAGTGTCAGTCCGCGAGAGTCACGACGAGACTCATATTCGTCTCTCGCGTATCGTCCGGTATGTCACGGACGCGAACCCCCGGACGACTCGGCATCGCGATTGTCGTCGGTGTTCTTGCTGTCGGCGCTCTCCTCGCCGCGGTTCGGGCGCGAACCGACGGTACGGCCGCGCGACTGCTCGACGTACTCCAGCGAGAACACGCCGAAACGACCACGGGCGACACTGAGAACGGAGAGACGCTCGACGAGGCCGACCTCAGCGGCCTGCCCGCCCCAGTTCGCCGGTATCTCGAACGCGTGCTACCGGGCGAGCCCCGCCGGGTTCAGTCGGTCCGGCTCCGCCAGACGGGGGCGTTCAGACTCGGCGACGCGGACTCGCCGTGGAAGCCGATGACCGCGACCCAACACTACACGGTCGACCCGCCGGGGTTCGTCTGGGACGCCCGAATCGACCTCGCGCCGTTCCTTCCGATTCGAGTCGTGGACGCCTTCGTCGGCGGTGCGGGGTCGCTAGAGGCGAAGCTACTTTCGGTGGTCACCGTCGCGGACGCCCCGCCGTCGCCGGAGTTGGACGAGGGTGAACTCGCCCGCTACCTCGCCGAGATGGTCTGGTTCCCGACCGCGTTCCTCCCCGGCCACGGCGTCAGGTGGGAACCGAGAGACGACCGCTCGGCCCGCGCGACGCTCGAGTATCGCGGGTCGACCGCGACCGTCGTGTTCCACTTCGACGAGAACGACGAGGTAGTGCGCGTCACCGCGGACCGGTGGCGCGACACGGGGGACGGCGAGTACGAGCGGTGCCCGTGGACGGGATACTTCAGCGACTACCGCGAAGTGGACGGGATGCGCGTGCCCACGGCGGCCGAGGTGGCGTGGAACCTCCCGCCGGGCGACCTGCCGTACTGGCGGGCGACCATCGACGACGCGGAGTACGACCCGCTGCCGACGGCGACGCGGCGGTCGAATACCTCTCTGAGTCCGAATCCGGAATAGCTACGACGACCGACAGAAACCCACGACTAGATGACCGACTCCTCGTCTCCGCTTCGAATCCTCCTCACCAACGACGACGGCATCGACGCGCCCGGCATCGCCGCCATGCGCGAGGAACTCACCGCCGTCGGCGACGTGACCGTCGTCGCGCCCGCCGAGAATCAAAGCGGCGTCGGCCGCGCCCGCAACGAACACGCGGTCCGCCGCGACCACCCGTGGGGGTACGCCCTCGAAGGGACCCCCGCCGACTGCGTCGCCTACGGGCTCCGCGGCCTCGACGCCGACTTCGATATCGTCGTCTCCGGTATCAACGACGGTCCGAATGCGGGCAACTACGTGGTCGGCCGGTCGGGGACCGTCGGCGCGGGCGTCGAGGCCGCGTTCCTCGGGACGCCCGCCATCGCCGTCTCCAGCTACCACGCGCGGGATTTCTTCTGCCACCCGCCCGAGGAGTACGACTTCTCCCGCCCCGCCCGGGTCGCCCGTGCGCTGACCGAGCGCGTCTTCGGGACCGACGTGTTCGACGAGGTCGACCTCCTGAACGTCAACGCCCCCGCCGACGTGCCGAGTCCCCGGATGCGCGTGACCCGCCCCTTCGCGGACTACGACCAGCAGGTCGACCACCACGCCGACGCCGGCGCACTCCCGGACGGCGACCGCGAAGGTGGCCTCGACGACGACGAGGTCTACGTCCGGCTCCAAGACGTTTCGTGGCCCGACGCCGTCGGCTTCGAGAACCCATTCCCGCTCGGCGACGAACACCGCGACCGCTATCCGGTCGGGAGCGACCGCCGCGCGATGGTCGACGGCGAGGTGAGCGTCTCGCCCCTGGCGGTCCACCACGGCCACGCGACGGACCCGCGGCTGGCGAGTGTCGTCGAGAGCCTCTCCGAACAGGTAGAGTAACGCGGAGTTGCCGGCAGGGGGAAGACCGCGTTACGACCGCGCCAGCTGTCCGGTCTGCGAGAGGTAGGCCGCGAGGTCCGAGGTGGTAATCATCCCGATGACGCCCTCCTCGTCGTCGACGACGGGCATGTGGTGAAAGCCGTGTTCGGTCATCGACTCCGCGACGGTGACGATGGAGTCCTGCGCTCCCGCGGTAATCACGTCGGTGGTCATGTAGCGCTCGACGGTCGTCTGCGCTTTCGGCTGGCTCTTCGCGACGATGTCGACGAAGTCGGTCGTCGTCAGGATACCTTCGAGCCGGTTGTCCTCGTCGACGACGATGACCGAGCTGATGTTGTTGTCCAGTATCAACTGCGCCGCGTCTTCGACGAGCGTGTCTGGGGTGACCGTGTGGAGGGTCGTGGACATGAGCCTCGCGACGAATACATCTTCCATAGTAATTGCTGACAGACAGGCCGGTTAAATGTTGGCTTCGGGTACACTCCGGTCGGGAAAACCCACGGACGCGTCCGGGGCTCGCTCGTCGGAGCGCCGGCGTGGGTCGGCGGTCGTCGGCGAGCACCAGACCTCGGCCGCGACTGCCCCCGCCGCGGGGCTTAATTCCTCGGCGACGTAACCGGGCCTATGGGAAGCACACAGACTGCGACGTTCGGCGGCGGCTGTTTCTGGTGCGTCGAAGCCGCGTTCAAGGAACTCGACGGAATCAGCGAAGTCACGTCGGGTTACGCCGGCGGGAAGACGGAGAATCCGAGCTACGAGCAGGTCTGTTCGGGGAACACCGGCCACGCCGAGGTCGTGCAGGTGGAGTACGACCCCGTGGCCGTCGGCTACGACGAACTGCTCGAGGTGTTCTTTGCGGTCCACGACCCGACACAGCTCAACCGACAGGGCCCCGACGTGGGAACGCAATACCGCTCTATCGTCCTCTATCACGACGACGAACAGGAGCGACAGGCGTCGGCCTACGTCGAAGCCCTCGACGAGGAGTACGACGACAAGGTCGTCACGGAGTTGGCCCCGTTAGAGACGTTCTACGAGGCCGAGGAGTACCATCAGGACTACTTCGAAAAGAACCCCGACGACGCGTACTGCCAGTTCCACGCGAGCCCGAAAATCGAGAAGGTCCGCGAGAAGTTCGCCGACAAACTCGCCAACTGAGCCGAGACGGCGGACAACACCACTGTGTCCGCAGTATCTGCGGGCGAGAGGCGCTGAATATCGCTTTCTTCGGTTCAGTTTGAATCGCGCGACGGTCGGAACGAAGTTCGCACAGTCGACACCGGGCGGACTGCGAGGAAGGTGTAAACCGCGGTGACAGTGCAGACTGCGAGGAGAGCGTGAACTTCGAGCGCAGTGGAGACAGCGAAGAGAGTGCGAACTGGCGAAGCAGTCCAAACGGTTCGAACGGCGGGCGAATCTGAAGCCGTCTGGGAAGTTTGCACCGCTTGCGGGTCTCGAGCTGTGTACAATTTGTACAAATTGTGAAATTTGTATGAATTGTAGAGGTTGTAGAGTGTTGAGGTAGTCTACACCGCGAACGATTCGCACAGTGTGAAAGCTTCGCAGAACGCGAACGGCGTTCGGAAACCGAACGCCTCGGACGAAGCTGAAACGGTCCACAAACCGAGAGCGCGGGCGAATCACCGGATACCGGCAGGCGACAGTTTACAATTTTTAAAATTTGTAGACATTGTAGAAATTATAGAATGTAGAAGCAGTCCCAACGGTTCAAAAGTCGTGGATAAAATTATGTGGTACGCCGCGGAAGGTCCGTTCAAGTCCCTCAAATGTCCGCACAGTCCACAGTTCAGACGGAGTTTGCACCGCTCAAACAGCAGACACAGCGTAGACTGTGTACAATTTGTGAACATCGCGCTCCGCAGGAGGCTCGATAGATGTCGCGAGCCGTGAGCGTCTCTCTCCAGAAAGGCGGCGTCGGAAAGACGACGATTGCCATCAACCTCGCCGACGCGCTCGCCGCGCGGGGGAGCGACGTGCTCTTAGTCGACCTCGACCAGCAGGGGAACGCGACCGAGGGCGTCGGGATGAAAGACGCCTACGAGTCGTCGGAGCCGAACGTCGGCGACGTGCTGACCGACGACGAGCCCGTGGACGTGCGCGAAGTGATACGCGACCGCGAGGCCTTCGACGTGCTTCCCGCCCACGTCGACCTCGACGACATCGAAGACCGAGTCCGGAACTCGACGTTCGGCGTGCTCTGGGTCCGCCGCCGAATCGTCGACCCGCTGTTGGACGACGACTACGACTACATCGTCATCGACTCGCCGCCGAGCCTCGGCCCGCTGTCCGACGCGGCGCTCATCGGAACCG
Organism: Haloferax prahovense DSM 18310; assembly: GCF_000336815.1. GTDB lineage: Archaea > Halobacteriota > Halobacteria > Halobacteriales > Haloferacaceae > Haloferax > Haloferax prahovense. The sequence goes on along the minus strand of NZ_AOLG01000029.1, from coordinate 43,000 downwards.
GGAACGTCGTCGTTCCGCTCCTCATGAGCGAGCCGAGCGTGAGCGGCTTCGAGCGGATGTTCGAACAGCAAATCGGGCCGATTCGCCGCGAGGTCGACCTCGACATCCTCGCTATCGTCCCCAACGACCTCACCGGAAACAACGAAGAAAAGCGCATCATCCGCGACCTCGAAGACTCCCCCTTCGAGCAGTTCATCCCGCCGTTCGCCCGCTCGGACCTGTTCGACGACCCCGACTCCAAGGGGCCGGGAATCAGACACCGAATCGCGTTCAGTCGCGCCTGGCGCGACGGGAAAACCCTCCGGGAGTACGACCCGTCGAACGACATGCTCGACCGACTCGACCAACTCGCGGAAATCGTCGAGCGCGGAGGGACCGACGATGCCTAAGGAAAACCGGTTCGCCGGCCTCGGCGAGGCGATGGAATCGGAATCGGAATCGGAACCAGACACAGAACTCGACGACGAGCAGACCCCGGACGAAGACGCCCCCGACGGGTCCGAGAAGTCAGCCCCCGAACCAGCGGTCGAAGCCGAGTCCGAGGGCGACCCTGCGCCCGACTCGAACCCCGAAACCGACTCGGAGTCAGATGAAGCGAGCGAGAGCGACGACGCGAGCGAAAGCAGCGAGGACCCCGAGAGCAGCGAACGCGACGAACCCGGAGAGCCGGTCGAGTCGACCGCGGAAAAAGACGGCGTGGAAAGCGCCGGCGAGACGGAGCAGGCGACGGAGACAGCGGGTGGTCCGGCGTTCGAGTTCGAGGCGACGACCGCGAAGAGCATCTACGTCCGGACTGCGACGCTCGATCGACTGGACGACGCCGAGTTCGAAGTCGAATCGTACCTCCGCCGAGAATACGACGTGCGCGACCTGACCGGCCGCGAGTTCCACGACGCTCTCGTCCGCGTCGCCGCCGAGTACCCCGAGAAAATCGCCGACGCCGTCCTCGAAACTCGCGAGGAGTGAGAAGCCGAAGAGTCGAACAAAACCGGCTCGAACGTCCGGAGAACAGCGGACAGTGTGGTGTTCGAGACCGACAGCCTGCCGCCCGGTTATCGAAACGCCCGATGACAATCGACAGCGGAGCGGAGAAAACGACGGCTGCGCACCGCGGCGTCCGCTGTTGTCGTAGACGCGGAGTGAACGTCGCGTTCGAACGTGGAAAGGCGCGACACCGAACACCGGTATGTCCGCTGTTGTACCGCCGGCGAGCCGCGGAGATGGCCGCTACCTGGTGAACAGCCGGTCGCGTAAGTTGGGAACACCACACTGTCCGCTGTTCGAATAAGCGGCGAAAATAGCCGATTTACTGCGGACATCGTGGTGTTCCGAGCAGTCGGAAACCGGTAACGAAAACGGCCGGCGAATCCGAACGAACGCATGCTTTTGAGGAACGAGTCGAAGTAGCAACCGCCTCCAAAACACGGCAGAGAGCCGTTCCGGCGGAGGTGGGTTCGAGACAAACACCATCATGTCCGCAGTAACTTCAGTCGGGTCACCTACTGCTGGATGAAATCGTCGAGCGTGCTCGTCTTCTCGCCGTCGAGGAAGGGTTCGACCGTCTCGTGGACGCCCACGAGTTCGATAGTGTCGCGCATGGCCGAGACGATGAGCCCGACGTCCATATCGAGGGCGTATTCGCGGTACGTCCCGCCGCGTCGACCCTCGTTTCGCTCGGTGACGGAGACGATTCCGAGCATCGCGAGCTCGCTGAGGTGGTCGCGCATCCGTCGCGGGACGAGCGGGTCGCGGTTGGCGAGTTCGGTAAAGCGGGTGTAGCGGGGGCGGACGTCGCGGGAGCGAATCGGCGTTTCGTCTTCCAGTTCGAGCGTCAGAAGCGAGTAGAGGACGAGGTGACCGTGTTCGGTCAGCCCGTTGATTCCCTCTTTGATGCGGCCGCGCTCGAGGGCGCGCCGACCGCGTTTCACGTGTTCTTCCTCGATGCGGTCGGTGTCGTCGTCGCGGGCCAAATCGCCGGCTTTCATCAACAGGTCGATCGACTGGCGGGCGTCGCCGGCGTCTTTCGCGCCGTAGGCGGCACAGAGCGGAATCACCTCGTCGGCGAGGACGCCCTCGCGGAACGCAACCTTGGCGCGCTGCTCGAGGATGGCGCGGAGGTTCTTCGCGTTGTACGCGGGGAAGTGAATCTCCTGTTCGCACAGGGAGCTTTTGACCTTCGGCGAGAGGTCGTCGCGGAACGAGAAGTCGTTGGAGATGCCGATGAGACCGACTTTGGCCGCGTCGAGGTTCCCGTTGGCCCGCGCTCGCGGGAGTTGATAGAGGATGCTGTCGTCGTTGACGTGGTCGATCTCGTCGAGAACGATGATTATCGTCCCGCCGCAGTCGTCGAGCTCCTGCCAGAGCATCTCGTAGACGGATCCGAGCGGGTAACCCGTCGTGCTAATCTGGTTCGACTCCGACCGGAACTCGTTGACGAGTCGGGTCGCGATCTGATACGAACTCGTGAGTCCGTCGCAGTTCAGGAAGACGACCCTGAGGTCGATGTCGTCGTAGTGACTCGCGTCCTCGCGGAGGTGCCCGAGTAAGTACCGCGACGCGGCGGTCTTGCCGACGCCGGTCTTCCCGTAGAGGAAGATATTGTTGGGCTGCTCGCCGTTGATAACCGGTTGCAGCGCAGCCTGGAAGGTACGGAGTTCCTCGTCGCGCCCCACGAGTTCCTCGGGTTGGTAATCCTCGCGGAGGGCGTCCCGGTCCCGATAGATCTCGGTGTCCCGCTCGAATAGGGGCATACTATCACGGTTCGACCACTTCGTTGATAAAACCACCGCGTCCGGAGTGTCCGCTGTTCTCGTGTTTTATATACTCGGGCGGGGACACACCCCCTCCACTTTGTCCGCTGTTCTGGGAAACGAAGGTAACCGGTGGAACAACTGGACGGAGCCGCGTGTTCTGATATAGAGAAAGATTTAATATACAATAGCTTAAACTAACTCCGTAATACAGACAATAATTATAGTTGTATGGGAGCTGTGTGAGGACGGCCACTTTCATTCGTATTCTAACGTTCCTGAACTAAGTTGGTTGATAGGGACCCGACAGTAGGGGACCGGCTCACGGCAATGGGGGGTACCGTCTCACACCGAGAACAGCGGACAAAGTGGTGTGAGTGTTCCCCGTTTTCGCACCGCCTCGTCCCTACGTTCACACGCACCGAGAACAGCGGACAAAGTGGTGTCCGTGTCAACCACTAACCGACGAACGGCAATCCAATTCCAATCAACCACTCTCAGGTAATACCCACGGAACGCGTACTGAAGCGATTACCACACAAACGCGTCGTTAGTTCTCACACGACGGGGTCGACCCGACTGCTTCGCTCGCCTGCTCACCCGAACACCCGTTCTCTCGACTCTCGTTCCTCGCTCCGCTTGACTCCTATGAACGCTCTGAGAGAGAACACGTGACCGAGAAGGACGTGGACAACCGCGGCGGTGATAGCGGTGATACTGTGGCGGTGACTCAGTCTACCGATACCTCGTCTACCGACGATATCTGTCCTCCGTGGCTCGGTGGAACCTCGCGACTCGGAGAAAGCGTCTTTGCAGGGGCCGAGACGACGAACAACTGCGGACATAGTGGTGTTACTGGGGAATCCTCGAACCCCCGCGACGTGTCCGAACGCTTCAGCGACGACTCGGCGATGACCGACCGCGACCGGTATCCCAAAATGAAGCCTCGAGCGAATCTATGTGGTGTGTAACCGCGAACCACTCCCTACTGACGGTCGGTCTGTCGAAAAACAGCGGACAACGTGGTGTTCGAAACCGCCGCCACCGCGGTTTCAACGTCATGACATTTGGTATCACGAGTATCCGATAAGTTATCCGTCTCCGGGTCCGAGCAAAAACGTGAGTGAAAATCAAGGGCGTCGAAACCTTCGAATGCCCAACGACAACGAGCTGTTCGCAGTCGTCACAGAGCACAACGGTGGCAATCACGTCCGAGTCCGCTGTGAAGACGGAAAGAACCGCATGGGCCGCATCCCCGGCCGCATGAAGTACCGCACGTGGATCAACGAGGGCGACGTCGTGCTCGTTGAACCGTGGGACTGGCAGGACGAGAAAGCCAACATCGAATGGCGATACACCGGCGAGGACGCGGACCAGCTCCGGCGCGAAGGTCACATCCAGTAATCATTTTCTCCGAAAGGAGAGTTTATCTCGCCTGACGAACCAGCCGTGGCTCTCCGATAGCCCCGCGTTTTCTCTCCAGCGATTCTCCGTTAGTACCGATGGAACAGAACAGCGGACATAGTGGTGTTGCTCTCGTCGCGCCCGGCAAAATAGAACGAAGGCGCGAGCGCGAACCGCCTGCCGGAGGTCCGCTCGTTTCGCCCCCGCCTCACTCGAACACGTCGACGAATCGCGGCGCCGAAAGTGTCTGAAGGTCCTCCGGCGTGAGTCGGAACACCGCCTCGGGCGTTCCCGCGGCGGCCCAAATCCGGTCGAACGACTCGAACGTCGGGTCCGCGAGGACGGGACAGTCGGTTGCGTGGCAGGTCGGCGGCACGCCGCCGATGCTCCAGCCGGTCGCCTCCTTCACCTCGCCGGGGTTGGCGCTTCGAACCGAGCCTTGTTCGACGCCGAACTCGGAGGCGAGCGTGGCTTCGTCGACGCGGTTCGCGCCGCTCGTGAGGACGACAACCGTCTCGTCGCCGACGCGCATCACGATGCTCTTGACGATTTGGGCGACGTCGCAGCCGACGGCCGCGGCCGCGTCGTCGGCCGTCTTGGTTCCCTCCGGAAACTCCTCGATAGTCACTTCGAACCCGTGAGAATCGTGTACTTGGTCGGCGAAATTGCGTGCCGTGGGATGCATACTCAGGGGTACCCCCTCGCCGGATATGAACGTTCGCTGACGAGGCAGATTCTGCGAGGGAGTCAACGACCGCACGCGAATCGCGTTCTCGACACCCCCGCGAGCTACGGAGCTACCACTCCCCGTCGAGTCCGTCGCGAAGCGCCGCCACGTCCGACTCGTCGTTGAAGTTGTGGAACGACGCGCGGACCGCGTTCGGCTCGGGGAGCGTCCGGACGACCACGCCCGCCGACTTGAGACGCTCGACCGTCCCCTCCGGGTCGGAGACTTCGAACGAGACGAGTCCCGATTCCGGGTCGTGAGGGCTCAACAGCCGTCCTTCTGGGACGTCCTCGATGAATCGGCTCGCGAGATTGCGAATGTGCGCTTCGGTCCGGTCGAGACCGATGCGCTCGGCGATGCCGATAGCCTCTCGGAGCGCGACGTGCGGGGCGGGGTTGGTGGTTCCGACCTCGAAGCGCTTGGCTCCCGGCGCGAAGTCGAGCCCGTCGGCGTTCGGCTCCGTGACGCCGCGGTAGCCGACGGCGTGTGGCTCGATTTCCTCCGCGATTTCGCGCCGGACGTAGAGGAACCCCGCGCCCCACGGCCCGAGCAGCCACTTGTGGCCCGCGCCGGCGACGATATCTGCTCCCCAGTCTTCCACGTCGACGGGATACTGGCCGAACGACTGGACCGCGTCGACGACCGACAGCGCGTCGGCGTCACGGGCGATGTCGGCGAGTTCGCGCACGCGGAGCCGCGTCCCGTAGTTCCACGTCAGGGCGCTGAAACAGACGAGTTTGGCGTCGCGGACGGCGTCGACGTACTGATCCATATCGAGCCGCCCCGCGTCGCTCTCGACGACGCGGACCTCCACGCCCTCGCGTTCGAGCCGCCGCCACGGGAGGATGCCCGCCGGGTGTTCGAGGTCGGTACGGACGACGACGTCGCCCGGTTCCCAGTCGAGTGCGGTGGCGATTCGGTTGATACCGTCGGTAGTGCTCTGGGTCAGCGCCACCTCCTCGGTCTCGGCACCGATAAACGCGGCCACGTCCTCGCGGACGGCCTCGTAGGCGTCGAACGCGGTCGGGTAGGGGCCGTCGTCGCCCGGCGAGTCGTACTCGTGGTATTCGAGGAACTCGGTTGCCCGCTCCACGATGGGGCGCGGGCTCGGGCCGTGCGCGCCGGTGTTGAGATACGTGACGTCGTCGAGGGCCGGAATCGTCGTTCGGAGTTCGTCGGGTGTCATAGTGCGTTATCGGGTGTCATCGCGAGGTATTCTCTCGTCGTCCGCGTCGCGAAGGAGTCGTGCCTGCTGGTGACACGCCCGTCGAATCAAACGTTCTGGTACCACTATCGAATTGCCGCAACAGCTCGTCGGGGAGTCGGGCGTACACCTCGGCGTTGCCGGCGAGCGCCCCGACCGTGGTGAACTCGTCGGCCGCGTGAGCCGTCTCGGTTCCCAGACCGAACTCGATGGTCGGGATGCCCGCGTTCCGCATCCGTTTCGCGTCGCCGCCGCCGGTCGCGCTCCGGCGGTACACGCGCCCGCCGGTGACGCCCTCGGCGACCGAGCCCACGGCGTTCGCCAGCGGGCCGTCGGGGTCCTCGAACGTCCCGACCGACCAGTCCGCGTCGACAATCTCGACACCGTCGTGACTGGCGACGATCTCCCGAACGCCGTCGAGTACCGTTTCCGTGTCGACGCCCGCGGTCACGCGAATATCGAGTCTCGCCCGCGCCGCGGCGGGGACGACGTTCACTCGGTCGCCGCCCGACAGGACGCCCAGATTGACCGACGGTCGTTCGAACAGTTCTCGCGCCGCGTCCGCGCCGAACCGCGGCGCGTAGTACTCCGCGGACTCCTCGACGAGCGCCCGGACCGCGGGGTCGAACTCGAACCGCCTGTCCCCGAGTACGGATTCGATGTCGCTTACTGCGCGGTAGAGGCGGTGAATCGCGTTCTCACCGAGCATCGGTCGGGAGCCGTGGGCGGCGGTCCCCGTCGCTTCGAGCTCCATCCAGATGCTCCCGCGGTCGGCGACGGTCACCGAGTGTCGGTCGCCTTCGCAGGTCGTCTCGCCGATGACGCAGGCGTCGGCCGAAAGCCCGCGCCGGTCCAGCAGCGTCGGCAACCCCGCCTCGCCGGCGACTTCCTCGTCGCTGACGAACGCGAACACGAGGTTCGTCGCCGGCACCACCTCGGTTTCGACGTACGCTCTCGCCACCGCGAGCATCGCGGCGACTGCGCCTTTCATGTCGGTCGCGCCGCGCCCGTAGAGCCGGTTTCCCTCCCGCTCGCCGAGCGGGTCGCGCGTCCACTCGTCAGCCTCGAACGGGACCGTATCGAGGTGCCCCAACAGGACGAGCGTCCGGTCTGTCGCACCCGGGAGCGTCGCCACGACGTTCGGCTTCGTCGGGTCCGAGGCGACGCGCTCGGTCTCGATACCGAGTTCGGAAAAGAACGATTCGACCCACGACGCGAGCTCCCGCGTGTCTCCCGGCGGATTTTGCGTGTCGTGGCCGACGAGCGTCGCCGCGAGGTCGACGATGTCCTCGCGGTGCTCGCGGAGGTAGACGACGGCGGGCGGGTCGTTGGGCATGGGGTCTCTGCCCGAGCGTACGCTCCGCGGACGGGTAAATTTGTGCTATAAATACAATACTATCGGTGCGAGGTGGATGTCTCTCCGTGGGATGGTTCCGAAAGAAATCGTTGTTCCGAATCAGAGGCGGTGGGGCTCGTCGCCGATTCTACCATCAGGCGTTGTAGGTCCACTTCTGCAGGGTTGCAGAGTTAGAGCCGGATTCAGAGGTCCAGACGACGCGGACGACATCACCGCTGGCAAACCCGTCCTCGCCAGAGTCCTTGACGACTACGGACTCACCCGCGCTGATGGTGTCAGAGCCGAGGGTGGACCACTTGTTTGCGTCAGCAGTAGCGGTGACGTTGACATCGCCAGCGATGGTGACTAAATCGCCGTCAATCTGTGACCCACTCTCGTGCGTGATGGTCAGTTCCGTCCCGTCGTAGTTGAAACTGAAACTCGCCTGCGGGGCGGTGTCGCCGACTTGGTCGCCCAGGCCGAGGACGAAGGTCCCGATGACGGCCGCGAGGATGACGGTAATCGCGACCATGAGGATGACGCCGATGACCGGCGAGACTGCACGGGACTCAGTAAACATTGTCTTGATTTGCATAGTTGTTTCTCCTAGGTGTGCCGGACGAGAGGCGACCGTTGAGAAAAATGTGAGTCAGTCCTCGAACGCTTGCCTGCTAACCTAACAGATTCCCTGACGTTCTCTGAGGATATAAACTAGTATTGAGAAGACGTTTCACGTATCATGCGTGATCCGTACCAGAATCGGAGATCGCTGTCGCTCTCGGGGTAACATCCGAAAAAATTGAGGTTCGTTGGCTGTGACGCTGCGGACCGTTCAGGCGTTGTAGGTGTACTTCTGCAGGGTCGCAGAGTTGGAGCCCGATTCGGAGGTCCAGACGAGGCGCACTTCGTCGCCGTTGTCAAGGGTCTCGGAGCCATCGAGTTCGATGACGATGGTTTCGCCGGCGTTCATGTTGTCGTCAGCACCGTCGTTCTTCGTCACGGTTGGTGCGGTCAGGTCCGACGGGACGACGACACTCAGGTCGTCGCTGGCGATGGCGTCACCGCTTTCGTGCGTGATAGTGATTTCCTGCGCACCGTCGTAGTCGAAGCTGAAGCTCGCCTGCGGGGCGGTGTCGCCGACCTGGTCGCCGAGACCGAGGACGAAGGTTCCGATGACGGCCGCGAGGATGACTGTAATCGCGACCATGAGGATGACGCCGATGACCGGCGAGACTGCGCGTGATTCGCTAAGGAATTTCTTGATATCCATTGTTCTACCCAGGACCGGCCTCAGACCCACCTCGTGCCCACCACACGGGACTTCGAGCGGCCACATGTTCCGGCTCCTGTTGGCCTTTCGTATGTTCCGGATATATTTAATTTCGCAGCGACTTACCGGTCTATTCGAGCGGTTAGGACGCTCCTAACGCCTGAATTCTGGATTTAAGCCGTTCAATCCCACCTGCATACCATCGGCGGGTACCTCCGGTGGTGAACCGCTGCTCTGACGCTCTCCCCCTCGGATTCGCTCCGCGACCGCACGGCGCGTCCGTCCGAACCGTGTCACACCCGAGTTTCTGCGGACACGGTGGTGTGGGTTCGGCCGGTCGTCGCCGCGGCGCGCGCGTTCGCACGCACCGGTGACGGTCGTGAGAACGCTGAAACGCAGAAAAAACTCGCTGAACGACCTACTGCGTGGCGTTCCAGAATCGCGGCGTCGACTCGAAGTCTATCTCAGCGTCGGAAGGCGCGCGCTCGTAGAGCGCGTCGTGGACGGCCTCGTAGGCCGCGCGCGGGCCCTCCTGTGCGAGTTTCGGGTGGTCGCGGGTGTCGAAGACGACGCGCCACGTCCCGTTCGTGAGATGAAGCCCGAGGATGTACTTCCCGCGGACGTTCACGACCAGTTGGTAGGCGTGCTGAACCGTCTCGCCGTCGCGTTCGAGGTTGTAACCGCGGACGGCGACGGCCTGCTGAATCGCCTCTTTCGTCTCGAGTTCGGCGACGAACGACTTGGGGACGGCCCGTCCGGGGAGCGATTCGACGAACGGTTCGCTCACGGCCGCACCACCTCGCATCGCGTGCCTGTCGGTTCCATCGTACCCTATCTGGGCGGCCCAGCGGGTATATGCGATACGGTCTCTGCTGGGCGACGGGGCCCCGACCCGCGTCGCGCCTCGCGAGCGCGCACGAGAAGCACTACCCAGTGGACCGAGACGGCGGCGCGGCGAACCCGGGTCGGTGTCGGCCGGTCGCCGTCTGCCGACCGTGGTTCGAACGAAGCGCCTTTGACGCTCTGCGCGCGCAGACGAACCGTGAACACCAACGCGCACCACGTCGGTATCACCGTTCGTGACCTCGATTCGACGCTCGAATTCTATCGCGATGCGCTCGACCTCCCGGTCGTCTCCCGCTTCGAAGTCGGCGGCGAGGAGTTCGCCACCGCCGTCTCCGTCGACGGCGCATCGGCGCGGTTCGCCCACCTCGACGGCGGCGACGTACGCATCGAACTCGTCGAGTACGACCCGGTCGGAGCCGACACCGACGAACCGACGCTCAACCGCCCCGGGGCGACCCACCTCGGCCTCTCGGTGGACGACGTCGACGCCGCGGTGGCGGAACTCCCGTCCGACGCCGAGACGCTCAGCGAACCGCAGACGACCGAAAGCGGCACGCGAATCGCGTTCGTCCGCGACCCCGAGGGAAACCTCGTCGAACTTCTCGAAACCTGAATCGGACGCTCGACCCGACGGGCGTCACCTCTCGGCTAGTCGGGCTTGTGGTATCTGATCAATCGCGGGGTGCGCGGTCACTCCTCGCTCGGGAACCACGTTCGCGGTCGCTCCGCTCCGACCGGCAGTTTCAGCGTCACGGCCGTCCCCCCGAGGGGAGACGGTTCTAACTCCATGCTTCCGCCCGCCTTCTTGACGACCCAGTGGACCAGCCACAGCCCCATCCCGGTCCCGTGTTCGAGCGGCGTCTCCTCGCCGCGCTTGATGACTCGCCACTCCTCGTCGGGGATGCCGGGCCCGTCGTCGGCGACCCGGACGACGAGCTTCGAGTCGTCGTCTTCCGTTTGGTACACGTCGATGTGGACCGTCTCGCCGCCGTGTTTGAGCGCGTTCGCGATCAACTCGTCGAGCGCCGCGCCGACGCGGCTGTCGACCCGTGCGAAGAGCTCCGTTTCGATGTCCGTTCGTATCGTCGCCTCGGGATACGTCGATTCGGCTCGCGACACGGCGGACTCGACGAGCGCCGAGACGCGCCGCGGCGTCGCCTCGGATTCGAGGGCGTCCGAGACGGTCTGGGCCTTCTCCGAGAGCGCCACGAGTTCGCTCGCCGCTTCGACGATGGTCTCGGCGGCGTCGGTGAGGTCCTCGTCGGTGACGCCGGCCGCGTTCCGGCGAATCAGCTCCGCGTAGCCCTCGATGACGTTCATCCGGTTTCGGAGGTTGTGCCGGAACATCCGGTTGAGGACGCCGAGCCGTTGTCTGGTCAGCTCCGACTCGGTGATGTCCGACTGGATGGCGACGTAGCCGTGGATGTCGTCGTCGCTCGCGATGGGTGCGATAGTCTGTATCGCGGTGTAGAGCTCACCGCTCTTCCGACGGTCGATAATCCGCTCCCGCCACGTCTCGCCGGACTGGATGGTCCGCCACAGCCGGTCGTAGTACGCGTCCGGCATCTCGCCCGAACTGAGAATCGACGCGGGCTCGCCGACCGCCTCCGCGGCGTCGTAGCCGGTCGTCTCCTCGAACGCCGGGTTGACGTACGTAATCTCCCCGTCGGGCGTAGTGAGGTAAATCGCGTGCCCCGCCCGTTCGACGGCCTGCTCGAACTCGCGGAGGCGTCGCTCCCGTCGCCGTTGGTCGGTCACGTCGACGAAGACGCCGACGATTTCGACGGGCTCGTCGTCGGCGTCGCGGACGACCGCCGTCGAGAGCCGAAACCCCCGGAGGTCGCCGTTCGAGCGCCGTCGCTCGACCGAAACGTCCGACAGGCCGTCTTCGTCGATGGTCCGCCGGATAATCTCCTCGCTGTTTTCGCTGTTCTCGCCCGCGCTGTAGGGGAGCGGCTCGCCGAGCACCTCGTCGCGCTCCCAGCCGAACGCCTCCGTGGCGGCGTCGTTCCACCTCGTTACGCGCCCCTCGGGCGTGACCGCGATAATCGGAACCGGGGACGCGGCGACCACGGTTCGAAGCTGGTCCAGCGACGAACGAATCGACGCCTGTTGGCGCTCGATTCGCCGGTCTTTCCGGGAGGCGAGCGCCCAGACGAACGCGGTTGAGACGGCGACGAAAACCAACCCCTTGACGAGTTCGGCTTCGGGGGCCGGGGGCGCACCCAGCGTGGCCGACAGGAGTAACTCGCCGCCGAGGATGCCTGCGGTCCCGAAGCCGAGGTACGCCAGCGCCATCGTGCGGGCGTCGAGACCGTCGAACGGCGAGTCGTTCATCGTCCGAACGGAGCGCGAGCGGAGATATAAACGTGGTGCGGGAAACCGGCAGTTGATAACGACGGCACCACCCCTCGAAACCCGACGCGGAAGCGCAACCGACATTGGCACCGGGCCGCTAGCTGCGGTAACTCGACCGCTTCGCGGAGACGCGCGGCGGTCTCTCACCATGAGCCGACGAGACGCTATCGAGACACCATGAAACGACGCGACGCCATCAAGACGCTCGGAATCGGTGCTATCGCCGCCACCGCGGGGTGTCTCGGCGGGTTCGAACGGCAGTCGGCGTGGCGCGACCCGCCGCTCGTCGAGGACCGTCCGGCCGCGGTCTACCTGCCCGCCATCACCGAGGGGATGAAGATGTACGGGAAGACGACGGCCGGTCCCTACGGCGTCGCGCTCACCTACTCGTACCCCCACCGCTTCTGGACCGCCGCCGGTTCGGAACTCGGGAAGACCGTCGTCGAGGCCGACGACTCGATTCACCTCATGGCGTCGCTGTGGGACGCTGAGACGGGGACCGTCCTCCCGCTGGACGCCGGCGTCTCCATCGAAATTCTCCGCGACGGCGACCTCGTGAGCGAGGAGGTCGCCTACCCGATGCTCTCCCAGCAGATGGGGATGCACTACGGCTCGAACTACGTTCTCGACGGCGAGGGCGACTACGAGGCCCGCGTGCACATCGGCGGCACCTCGCTTTCCCGAACCGGCTCGTTCGTCGGGCGGTTCGACGCGGCCGAGACGGCGACGTTCGAGTTCGCCTTCGAGACGGACGACCTCTACGACGTGGAACTGCGTCGGCTCGGCGACGATGCCGGGTCGCGCGGCGCGGTCTCCGCGATGGAGATGATGGGTGTCCCGACCGGGAAAGCGCCCGCCGTCGACGACCTCCCCGGTCGCCACCTCGGCCGACGGACGAGCGCCGACGCCCTGTTCGACGCCCTCGTCGTCGACGACGGTTCCCGGTTCGGCGTCGACGGCTCGTACCTCTACGTCTCGGCGCGGACCCCGTACAACGAGTTCGTCCTGCCGATGATGGGCGTCAGAGCCACGCTCGAACGCGGCGGAACCGCGGTGCTCGATGGGGCGCGACTCGACCGGACGCTCGACCCCGACCTCAGTTATCACTACGGCGTGGGGGTCGACGGCGTCGAATCCGGCGACTCGCTGACGCTCTCGGTGGACGTGCCACCACAGGTTGCGCGCCACGACGGCTACGAGACGGCGTTCATGGAGTTCGAATCGATGCGGTTCGACGTCTGAGGCGTCGCCCCGCCGCTGTCGCGCGTCTCGCTGCTCGCACTCGCGGCCCGCCGCCGGCCCCGGCCCGTTCGATGTCAACGGCGCGAACACCCGCGATAGAAACGTTCAGAAGCCACCCTCCCCGAACTTCGAGTGACTATCGGATGACCACGGACACCGACGCGACGCGCGACCGCCACACCTGCACAGCGTGCGGCGAGGCGTATCCGACCGAGCGACTGCTGGTCCTCCACCGGGGCGCGAGACACCCCGACGACCTCGACGCCGGGGAGGTCGAGGCGTACCGCGAGGCGTACTACGAGGAGGAAGACGAACTCAAGTCGTTCCGCATCCGCGCGCTCGGCGTCCTCGTCCTGCTGTACTTCGGCTTCCTCATGCTGTTTATCGTCTTCGCATCATGACCCGACTCCGACCCCTCTCCCTCAGACGATTCGGTCTCGGTCTCCTACTGGCGAGCCTCCTGTCGCTTCTCGCCGACCCGGCGGCCGCGAGCAACGCCGCGGTCGGCCTCGCGGGCGCGTCGGAGGACAACCTCGCGGTCCCGCAGTGGCTCTATCTCGCCACCGGCGGCGCGACCGTCGGGGCCTCCGCACTCCTCGCCAGTTTCGTCACCGACCGCCGGTTCATCGAGCGCGTCCACCTGTGGCAGACCGGGTCCGAAGCGGGTATCTCAGACAGCGTCCTGCGCGCCCTGCGGGTCACGGGTGGCGTCCTCGGCCTCGCGCTCCTCGCACTCGTGGTCTATCTCGGCTATACCGGCCCGCAGGTCCCGACCGTCAGCTTCGCCGTTATCGTCGTCTTCGCGGGACTCCGCGCCGGATACACGATGTTCTCGTACCTCGTAGCCGACACGTGGCGCGCGCTGAACCCGTGGCGAACCGTCGTCTCGGCGGTTCCGAACGGTTTCGTCTCGTATCCCGAGCGACTCGGTCGCTGGCCGGCGGTGGCTGGGATTCTCGCGCTCGTCTGGGTCGAGACCGCGACCGACGTCACGACCCGGCCGTCGGTTCTCGCGACCGCGCTCGTCGCCTACTCGGTCGTCACGCTCGCCGGTGCGGTCGCCGTCGGCGCGGACACGTGGTTCGACAAGGTCGACCCCGTCTCCGCCTTCCTGCACTTCTACGGCCGCGTCGCACCGGTTCGGCTCGACGACGACGGCCTCTCGTTCCGCCTCCCGGGGATGCGACTCGTCACCGACGACGACCTGACGGACCTCGGCGACGTGGCCGTCGCGGTCGTCCTCGTCTGGGAACTCACCTTCAGCGGCTTCGTCACGACCGAGCAGGGCGCGGCGGCCATCCGGTCGCTCGCGGGCGTCGGGCTTCCGCCGCTTCTCGTCTACGGACTGCTCTACCTCGGCGGCTTCGCGGTCTTCCTCGGCCTGTACGTCCTCGCGGCGCGGGTGACCGCCCGCCGCATCGACACCTTCGAGACGCCGCTCGACCTCGCGGTCAAATTCGCGCCCTCGCTGCTCGCGATCGCCGCCGGCTATCACCTCGCGCACTACGTCGGCTTCTTCGTCTCGCTGTCGCCGATGCTGGTGGGGGCGTTGTCGTCGCCGCTGTCGTCGCCGGCGAACCCGGTCGTCCTCACGCTCCCCGCGTGGTTCGGCGGGTTGAACGTCGCGTTCGTCCTCGTCGGCCACCTGCTCGCGGTGTGGGTGGCGCACTCGCAGGCCTACCGGACGTTTCCCAGCCGACTGCAGGCCGTCCGGAGCCAGTTCCCCTTCGTCGCCGTGATGATTCTCTACACGGTTCTCAGCCTGTGGCTCATCTCGCTGCCGACGGCGAGCCCGCCGTTCCTCTAATTATTAACTCAGTTCGATTGAGTTGTGAAATTGCAACAGTAACACCCCGATTACTAACAGGTGAATTATTAAACTGTCCCTGACTACTGCCGAGTATGAGCGAACACGACGGACGCAAGCCCGCCCCCGACGACGAGGCGGACGCGTCCACTAACCCGCCAGATGACGACGGATGCGGGTGCGACGACGCCTGCGGGGTCGAGGGTGCGTCGGAGTCGGGGGCGGCCGGCGAGACCGGGGGCGACGACTCCGCCGGTGGGCCCGCCGATTCGACCCGCGCGGAGTTCTCCGTGCCGGATATGGACTGCGCCTCCTGTGCGAACAAGGTCGAGTCCAGCGTCCGGAAACTCGACGGCGTCGGCGACATCGACCCGCGGGCGACGACCGGCCGACTCGTCGTCGAGTACGACGCCGACCGGACCACGCCCGACGACATCCGGGGCAACATCGAGGGCGCGGGCTACGCCGTCGAAGACGGCCCCTCGACCCGCGAGGTCTCGTTCACCGTTCCGGACATGGACTGCGCCTCCTGCGCCGGAAAGGTCGAAAACGCGCTCAACGGTGCGCCGGGCGTGCTGTCGTACGAGACGCGCCCGACGACCGGAACCGCTGTCGTCACGCTCGCGGCCGACGCGGACCTCGATTCGGTCGTCTCGGCCATCGAAGCCGCCGGCTACGAGGTCACCGGAACCGACGCCGACGAGGCGGACACCGACGCCGACGCTGACGCCGGCGGGGACCGCGAGAGCGTCTGGCGCAGCACGCGCGCGGTGAAAACGTGGATAAGCGGCGGCTTCCTCGCGGCGGGCATCGCCGCGGAGTACCTACTCGGGCTAGAACTCGTCGTCGCGAGCGTCCTCGGCGTCTCGTTCACGGTCGTCGAACTGCTCTACATTCTCGGGGCGGCGCTCGGTGGACAGGCCATTCTCCGCAACGGCTACTACTCGGCGAAGAACCGCAGTCTCGACATCGACTTCCTGATGTCGGCGGCGATTCTCAGCGCCGTGACCGCGAGTCTCATCTCCGGGCCGACGAGCCTCTACTTCGAGGCCGCGACGCTCGCGTTCCTCTTCAGCGTCTCCGAACTGCTCGAACGCTACTCGATGGACCGCACGCGCGACTCCCTCCGAGAGCTGATGGACCTCTCGCCCGACGAGGCGACGGTCCTCCGCGACGGCGTGGAGACGGTCGTTCCTGTCGAAGAACTCGACATCGGCGACGTGGTCGCCGTCAAGCCCGGCGAAAAGATTCCCGTCGACGGGACGGTCGTCGCGGGCGACAGCGCGGTCAACCAGGCCCCCATCACCGGCGAGTCCGTCCCGGTCGACAAGGCCGAGGGCGACGAGGTGTTCGCGGGCACCGTCAACGAGGCGGGCTACCTCGAAGTCCGCGTCGAGTCCGCCGCGGGCGACGACACCCTCTCGCGCATCGTCTCGATGGTCGAGGACGCACAGGCCAACAAGACCGAACGCGAGCAGTTCGTGGAGCGCTTCTCGTCGTACTACACTCCCGTCATGGTCGTCGTCGCGGTCGCGGTCGCGGCGATACCGCCCCTCGCGTTCGGCCTCGACTGGGTGACGTGGTTCGTCTACGGCATCACGATGCTCGTGCTCGCCTGCCCCTGCGCGTTCGTCATCTCGACGCCCGTCTCGGTCGTCTCGGGCATCACGTCGGCCGCGAAAAACGGCGTGCTCATCAAGGGCGGCACGCACCTCGAAGCGATGGGTTCGATCGAGGCCATCGCCGTGGACAAGACGGGCACGCTCACGAAGGGCGAACTCACCGTCACCGACGTGGTCCCGCTCAACGGGAACTCCGAAGAGGACGTGCTTCGGTGCGCGCGCGGCCTCGAATCCCGGAGCGAACACCCTATCGGCGAGGCCATCGTCTCCCACGCCGAGGGCACGGGCGTCGCCGCCCGCGAGGTCGACGACTTCGAGAGCGTCACCGGCAAGGGCGTCCGCGCCGACCTCGACGGCGTCCCGCACTTCGCCGGTAAGCCCGGCTTCTTCGAGGAGCTCGGCTTCGACCTCGAACACGTCCACGTCACCGGCCCCGGCGAGGAGCTTTCGGCGGAGGTCCGACAGCTCTGTGACCGCCACGGCTGTCTCAACCTCGTCGAGGACACGATTCCGCGACTCCAGTCCGAGGGCAAGACGGTCGTCCTCGTCGGGACCGAAGACGACCTCGAAGGCGTCGTCGCCGTCGCCGACGAGGTCCGCCCGGACGCCCGCGAGACGGTCGCGAAACTCCGCGAGGCCGGCCTCTCGGTCGTCATGCTCACCGGCGACAACGAGGGGACCGCCCGCGCCATCGCCGAGCAGGTCGGCGTCGACGACTTCCGCGCGGGTCTCCTCCCGGAGGACAAGGTCGCCGCCGTCGAGGGCCTCCTCGACGAGTACGGCTCGGTCGCCATGGTCGGCGACGGCATCAACGACGCCCCGGCGCTCGCCACGGCCACCGTCGGCGTCGCCATGGGCGCGGCCGGCACCGACACCGCCCTCGAAACGGCCGACATCGCCCTCATGGCCGACGACCTCTCCAAGCTCCCGTACCTCTACGAACTCTCCCACCGCGCGAACGGCGTCATCCGGCAGAACATCTGGGCGTCGCTCGCCATCAAGGCCGTCCTCGCGGTCGGCGTGCCCTTCGGCTACGTCTCGGTCGCGCTCGCGGTCCTCGCGGGCGACGCCGGGATGACCATGGGCGTGACGGGCAACGCGATGCGACTCGCCCGGATTCGACCGGACGACTGAGGTTCACGGGACTCGTCGCCCCTCACTTCCCGATCTTCGCTCTCTCGCGGCCCGATTCGCGTATCCGTGTTACTTAGCAGCGTGACATCATCAACGCGTCCGCAATTCTTGCCGCATGAGAACCGGCTGGCTCGGTTTTACCGACGCCGCGCGTCAGAGACTGGCATGGAAGACGACGAGCGGACGCCACGCCGAGACGCGACCGACCGACCGACGCGGAGTCGGGATACCCGCGACACCGGCCGCACACGGAGACGGTTCATCTGGCTCACCGGGACCGCCGCGATGGCCGGATTGGCCGGCTGTTCCGGCGGCGGTGGCGGCGCGACCGAGACGACGACGGCGACAGCGACCACGACGCAGTCGTCGGGGTCGACCGGGGGCGTTCCCGAGGCGTACGCGACCGCCACGTCCCTCGACGGCACCCAGCGCAACCCCGACAGCCTCTCGTCGCAGGAGGCCGTCTCGTACCAAGACGAGCCGAAAGACGGCAAGCAGTGTTCGACCTGCCGGTACTACATCGAGGACAAAAACGGGGACGGCGTGGGCGCGTGCGCCATCGTCGCGGGCGAAGTCGATCCCGAGGGGTACTGCGTCTCTTACGTCGAATACGAGGGATAACGCTCCGAACCGCAGTCGCGGTCAGGAGTCGTCACCCGTCGGCCCGACGGCGCTCTGAATCCGACAGCGGATGGACTCTTCGACCCCGTCGCGCTCGACCGGGATCACCCACTTCTCGCCGCAGCCGAGGACGGTCACCATCTCGCCGTCCTGTCGGTGTTTCACCGAGACGAACACCTCGCCGCGCTCGGGGTCGTAGTCAACGAGTTCGACGAGCACGTCCTCGCCGGCGATGAGGAGGTTCTTCGCGCCGTCCAACTCGGTGACGTAGGACTCGGTGTTCCCGGTCGGGTCGGTGACGAACAGTTCGACGACCGGCACGTCCTCCCCGTCGGGGTAGCTCGCGTCGACTTCGAGCGCCCCGTCTTCGAGCCGGATGCCGTGTATCTCGACGAGCGACGCCGCGACGCCGAAGGTGTCAGCGACCTGCTGACGGAGGTCCCCCAACGGGATTCGAACCGACTCTCGAATCGTTCCCATGCACGCCCCTACGAACGGGGGGTGTATGAGCGTGTCCGCTAGTCGTCGCCCCAGAGGGCGTCCGCGAGGCGGGACCCCGACGGGACGGCCTCGCGGAAGGGGACCGAGTCGAACGCGAGCGGCCCGTTGAGCGAGAGAAAGCCGAGTTCGCCCTCGGGCGCGCGGTCGAGGTTGGTCAGGAAGGCCACCTTTCGGACCGCCTCGACGCCCTCGACGGTCGCGTCGGGGTCGACCGACTCGTACAGGGCGGCGTGTTCCCGGACGTGCTCGACGCAGCGTCTCGTCGGCGCGAACAGCAACAGCGCGTGGACGCCCGGCCCCTCGCGGCCGAGTTTCGTCCGGATGGCGTGCTCGTCGTCCTTGTAGAAGTAGCGCTCCATGCGGCGGTACTGGCGGAGCACCTCGTTCGCGCCGGTGGCGTGGCGGACGGCGGCGTCGGCCTTGAGTTCGATGAGGTAATCGACCGGTTCGGGCGTCCGCACCCTGACGTACACGTCGGCGACGCCGCGGTTCCCGTAGTGGTCGTACGGCTCTTCGAGGTGAATCTCCACGTCGTCGAAGGCCGCCCGGAAGTGCTCGACCACCCGCGTCGCCAACTCGTCCTCGCGCATCTATCGGTCGAGACGAGGCGGCCGTCGGGGAAATGTCCCGCGGTTCGGCCGGCGGCGACCCGGCGCATCAGAAGGCACATACCGCTGGCGTTCGGTTGGGAAACCGACACATGTCCCTGCCGACCCGCAGACAGGTCCTCCAGGCTGGCGGCGCGTCCCTTGTCGCCGCGCTCGCCGGGTGTTCCGGCGAGGGGTCCAGTTCCAGTTTAGACGAGCCACACGGCCCCTCCCCGGACGCGCTCGTCACCGACTACGACGCCCTGACAGTTCGCAACGACGCCGAGACCGCCATCTTCCGGGACGCCGCCCGGGAAGACGAGGACACGGGGTCGTCGTATCTCGACGATTTCCTCGTCGCCACCGACGAGGAGCGCGAGAACGTCGCGGTCGCAGCCGAACCCGACGGCATCGACGAGGCCCGAGCGTTCATCGACGAGACGGACCTCGACGAGCAGACGCTCGTCATCACCCAGCACCGGACGGACGCCTGCCACCGGGTGAAACTGCTGTACGTCACGAACCCGCCGGACAGCGTCGTCCACCTCGACTTCTGTCACCCGCTCCGCGCCGCCTCGGTCGAGTGCTCCGTGGACGACCGCCACGTCGTCGCCTCGCTGATTCGACTTCCGTACTCGACGGACGAGTCGAGTTGGGGACACGGCGGCGGAAGCAGTTGTCGCCTCCCGCCGTCGCTCCGAACCGAGACGGAGGACGCCTGAGATGCCCCGGACGCGACGCGACGTGCTCGCCTCGCTCGCCGGGGTCGGCGTCGCCGGGCTCGCGGGGTGTACCGCGCTCGACGCGGGCGAATCCGAATCGGACGACCCGGCCCTCGACGCTGCGGGGCTCCGGCAGGTCAGGCAACTCGGGTCGCCGGCGTTCCCGGCCCGCGTTCCGGCCCCGATTGCCGATTCGTTCCTCGAACAGGGCCGCGCTCGCGCCCGCGAACTCCTCGATTCCTGTCCCGAGACGATGTCCCCGGAAGAGGTCCCGAACGAGGCGGTCCGGGACATCTACGCCGAGGCGTACGCGGACGCCGCCGAGGACCTCGCCCCCGCAGACGCCGACGAATCGCCCTTCGAGGCGCTTCGGGGACTGCGCTACGCTCGCGGGGCAGCGGCGATGGCGAAGGGGACCTACGACGCCGCCGTCGGCGACCTCACCGAATCGGACGTGCGTGACGAGGCTGAGGCGGTCCGCGCCGACATCGAGTCGTTCAGGCTCGGTACGCGGTATCTCGGCGACGAACCGGACCGGGCGCTCGTGGTGTACGAGGCCGTCGAGAACCTCGTCGCGGCCGCGGTCCGGTATCTCGACAACGCCGACGAGTACGGCCGCTACACCGACAGCGCCCCGCAGGTCGGCGAACTGCTCGACGCGGTCGAGTCCGCGCGGGCGTCGCTCGGCGGCGCGCGCCACGTCCGCGACCGCTATCTCGCGACGATTGCCGACCCGCTGGACTTCACCGACGCGTTCGAGTCGACCGCGTCCTCGCTCGTCGAGGTCGTCGCGGACCGCTTGGCCGAGTATCCCGAGGAGGGAGAGCTCGAGGCCGTCGTCGAGGCCGAAGGGTTCGACCCCGAGGAACTCGAATCCACGCCGGCCAAAGACCTGCTGATGGAGACCTTCATCGATTTCGGTTCGAACGTCCACACCGTCCCCGAAGCCCTCCGAAGCGGGCGATTCGCCACCGCGCTCGTGGGTGCACACACCGCCGAGACGCACCGCCGGGCGTTCGAGGACGCCGTCACGGCGGTCAAGCGAGGCCGGTACGAGTCGGTCGAGTCCGCGGCCGCGGTCAGAGACGCGAAACTCGGTGCGCTCGAAGCCCTCGAAGCCGCTCGGTCGGACGGGTCGAACCCGCACCTGACGCGGCGCGCGTTGGTCGATGTCGCCCACATGGTCGGCCGCGGCGACGACTACTTCCGCGACGACTACTATTCGGACGACGACCCCCGAGCGGCGCGAAACGCGCTCGCGCAGTACGCGACCACCGAGTTCGCCGCGCGCGAGACGCCTGATGTGAGCGCGTGGGTGCTCGGAACGCTCGCGGCCGAGCGCGGCGGCGTCCACCGCTGACGGGCCGTCTTCTTCGTTTTGGGCGCGTCCCCGCGAACTGTTTGGACGGTATGCTACGGTCCGACTGCCGCGTCTCTGCATCGACTCTCGGAAACTCTCGAGACGACCGCTTCGATAACTCGTGGATGGCGAGTCATGGGGGCGCTCACAACTGGTTCATGCAACCCGCGCACTACTATCGCACTCGACCGAATCGAGCGCTCGATGGACGAACTTCGGGTGAGGTGCTACTTAGATAGCACCTCCTCCCCTCGGTGAAACGCGGGAGATTGGCAACGGTTGGGTGTCCTCCGTCGCAATGCTACCCAATCCGATAATAAGGCTTAATATTTGATGGCGGTTTGATTGTTATATGGCCGTCGTTAGCGTCTCGATGCCGGAGGAACTACTCGAGCGAATCGACCAGTTTTCCGAGGACCACGGATATACTGGTCGGAGCGAAGTACTCCGAGAGGCGAGTCGGAACCTCCTCGGTGAGTTCGAGGACAAGAAACTCGAAGACCGCGAACTGATGGGCGTCGTAACCGTCGTCTTCGATTACGAGACGACGAGCGTCGAAGAGAAGATGATGCGACTCCGCCACGAGTACGAGGACATCGTTGCGTCGAACTTCCACAGCCACGTCGGGGGGCACCACTGTATGGAACTGTTCGTTCTCGAGGGGTCGCTCGAAGACATCTCGACGTTCGTCGGAAAAATCAGAGCGACGAAAGACACGCTTACGATCGATTATTCGGTGCTTCCGGTCGACGACTTCGGTCCGCTCGCGGATATGAGCTAATTTCGATTTTCACGGTTCGGATATTCTCCGGCTGGCATCTTCGCCCGCCTGCAGGCGGGGGAATTGCCACCGCAGTTGCTGGTCTCGTCGGCATCGCTCGTGCCCTCGCTGTCGACCCGGAGATTCTACTTATGGATGAACCGTTCGGGAGCGTCGACGCGCGGACGCGAGACCGCCTCCACGCTGAACTGCTCGAGATTTGGGCGCAGACCGAACAGACCGTCGTGTTCGTCACCCACGACATCGACGAGGCGGTGACGCTGGCCGACCGCGTCGTCGTGGTGGACGCCGACCCGGGGACCGTCCGTTCGAGCATCTCTATCGATTTAGAACGCCCGCGTCAACGAACAGCCCACGAGTTTGTCGAGTACGTCGCGAGAATCAGAGACGAACTCGGCAGTCCGGTAGACAGCAGCCACGAATAGCTCGGTGGTTGCTGCTGCGTCGTTACAACGCCGGTGAGCGTCCCGTCGCATGCTGTCGATGCGTGCGTTCCTCCCGTCGCTATTCGACGAGCTCGAACGGCGCGGCGAGTGCGATGCCCGCGCCGTGTTCGGAGAACCCCCAGTAGACGAATCGGTACGTGGCTGGAGTGTGTGTCGTACACCGTTCGAACGGGCCTGAAAATTCGTTCGCGCGGAGTCGCATTTCCCACCGGAGTTCTTCGCCGGGGTCCAGTACCCGCTGAGACGGCGACCACTCGTGTCCTTCAGGCACGCCGATGGAGTTCCGCCACGTGCCGTCAGACCCTAATCGCTGAATCATGTATCGCGGTTTGCCCAGCGTGGTGAGCGGGTCGCCGGACTCGTTTGTGAGTTTCGCCACCAGTTTCCCGCCAGTCGGGATCGACTGCGGCACGGTCAACGACGCATACCGAAGATAGTTCACTATCGACCGCTTCGCGAACGCGTCTCCGACGTCACGATACCCCGACGTACAGACCTGCTGTTCGCTTCCCGTAACGGCATCAAGGCACCCGGCGAGGACGGCTGTTCCGGTTGAACCGCCGAGTGTGAGAACCCGTCGACGCGAGAGGGGAGGGCTCATGACAGAACCATCCACACCTCGTGATGTATGTTTTTTGCCATTACTCTCGCAGTGGGTCAGCCGTTAGACCCGCAGTTACAGTGCGTGAGGAACTCCCAAGCCGACCAAAGCGTCGAGTCCTTGACGCTCCCGGATTCCGCGAGGGAGCGGTGTCGTCCGCAGGTCCTCTATGACAACACCTGAAACGAACGCGATATTAATACATTGTTCTATTATCCACTATCTCTATTATTCTAGAATAGAAATTTAACACATGACGATTGTAAGCACCTCGATGGCCGAGTGGCTCCGTGACGACCTCGATGCGTTCGCGGAAGAACACGGCTACAGCGGCCGAAGCGCGGTTATTCGTGAAGCGTGCCAGTCGCTCCTTGCGGAGTACGAACAGACTGACTACGAGGGTCAACAGGTCTTAGCGACGGTGACCGTCGTCTTTGGGTACGATAAACCGAAGATAGAGGGCCGAATGATGGAACTCCGCCACAAGTTCGAAGCGTCGATTCGGTCGAACTCGCACAACTGCCTCGGCGACAACGCGGGCTGCGTTGAGACGTTCGTCGTCGAAGCCGCTTACGACGATGTCTTGCGGTTCATTGCGACTGTCCGGGGGGCGGGCGAGTCAGTCTCCGTCGAATACACCCTCGTCCCGGTCGACGTGATGAGTGCCGAAGTCAGTGACTCGGACTCGTTTTGACTCGAAAGGGTTGGCGTCCTCTTCGAACTCGCGTAAGCACTCGTCGTTGGCCAAGGAAGTTAGGTGTCGGCGGGCGTACCACTCTCTCACAATGTCTGACGAACCATTCGTCGTCGTCGGCGGCGACGCCGCCGGACTCTCCGCCGCGAGCAAGCTCGCCCGCGCCAACGCCGACCGCGAGGTCGTCGTCTTCGAGAAGGGCCGCTGGGTCTCCTACGCCCACTGCGGCACGCCCTACTTCGTCAAAGGCGAGGTCGACAAGCTCACCGACATGCTCTCGCTGTCGCCCGAGGCGGCCGCCGACCGCGGTATCGACCTCCGGCGCGAACACGAGGTCGTCGCCGTCGACACCGACGAGCGGGTCGTCACGGTCGACGGCCCCGACGGGACGTTCGAACAGCCCTACGGCGACCTCCTCGTCGCCACCGGCGCGCGGGCGCTCCGCGAACCGATAGACGGCATCGACCTCGACGGCGCGTTCACGCTCCACGGGCTGGACGACGCGGCTGCGATTCGGTCGTTCCTCACCGACCCGAACGAGGCCTCGGTCGCCGACCTCGGCGGCGGCGGGTTCGTCGACGAGGCGCGAGCGGCCCGTTTCGGCGCGATGGAACCGCCCGAGTCGGTCGCCATCGTCGGCGGCGGGTTCGTCGGGGTCGAGATGGCTGAGGCCTTCACCGCCCACGATCTCGACGTCCATCTGTTCCAGCGCTCCGGACACGTCCTCAGCTCCTTCGGCGACGCCGTCGGCGAGCGGGTCGAAGACCACCTCGAAGACAATGGCGTCACGCTTCACCTCGGCGCGTCGGTGGAGCGACTCCGCGGCGACGACGCGGACCGGGTCGAGGCCGTCGTCTGCGAGGGCGACGAACTCGCGGTCGACGCGGCGATGGTCGGTATCGGTCTCCGCCCCAACTCGGACCTCGTCGCCGACGCGGTCGACCTCGGCGAAACGGGCGCTATCGCGGTCGACGACTACGGGCGGACGAGCGCGGAGCGCGTCTACGCCGCGGGCGACTGCGCCGAAATCGACCACGTCGTCACCGGCGAGCCGACGTGGAACACGCTCGGCCTGCCCGCGAACCGCGCCGGGCGCGCCATCGGCCAGACCGTCGCCGGCGACCCCGAACCCATCGGGACCGTCGCGAACACCTCGGTCGTGAAGGCGTTCGACCTCGAGTGCGGTCGCGCCGGCGTGACGGACCTCGACGAGGCGCGCGACGCGGGCTTCGACCCCGTCTCGGAGACCATCACCGCCGGCTCGCGGTCTGGCTACTACCCCGGGTCAGTCGAGACGACCGTCACGCTCGTCGCCGACCGCGACACAGGGCGACTGCTCGGCGGCACCATCGTCGGAGCCGACCGCGCCGCCGTCAGAATCGACACCGTGGCGACCGCGCTCGCCTCCGAGTTGACCGTCGCCGAAGTGGAGCGTCTCGACCTCGGCTACGCGCCGCCGTTCAGCCCCGTCTGGGACCCGATTTTGACCGCGGCGAAGGTCCTCCGCGGCTCGCTGTAAGCCGCGAGCGGTTCGAGATTCGAACCGAACAAAACGACTATTATCGATTGTGTGGTAACGATACGCTCACGTGCTGGATATACCTCCAACAGAGCGCGGGAGTGTCGAAACGAAACCGACGCGGCCGACGAGTCCGGCGGAGTCGCATCGCCGACCGCCGAGCGGGGCGTGGTGTCGGTGAACGGCCGGGTCGCCACCGGACTGTTCGTCCTTCTGGGACTCCTCTGGGGGAGTTCGTTCGTCGCTATCGAAGTCGGTCTCGCGTACTTCCCGCCGCTGCACTTCGCGGCGCTTCGGTTCTTCCTCGCGGGGGTCATCGTCCTCGGCTACGCCGCCGCCTCGACCGACTACTGGCGGCCGCACAGCCGGACCGACTGGACGCTCGTCGGCGTCTCCGGCGGCCTCCTCATCGGCGCGCACCACGCGTTTCTCTACCTCGGACAGGAGCACGTCCCCGGCGCGGTGGCGGCCATCGTCATCAGCCTCGGACCGGTCCTGACCGCGCTGTTCGCGACAGGCATCCTCGGCGACCGCATCTCGCCGCTCGGCGTCCTCGGATTCGGCTTCGGCTTTCTGGGCGTCGGCCTCGTCGCCCAACCGGACCCGACCGCGCTCCTCTCCAGCGACGTGGTCGGCGTCGCCATCGTCTTCGTCGCCTCGGCGTGCTTCGCCCTCGGTGCCGTCCTGACGCGCCCCTTCTCGTCGGACATCCCGGCGCGAACGCTCCAGGCGTGGGCGATGCTGTTCGGGGCCGCGCTCCTGTCCGTCGCGGGCGTCGCCACCGGCGAGTCGCTCGCGGCTATCGAGTGGTCCGGCGTCGCCGTCGGATCGCTGCTTTATCTCGCCGTCGTCAGCGGCGCGGGCGCGTTCCTCATCTACTTCGAACTGCTCGGCCGGTTCGGCCCGACGCAGATAAACCTCATCGGCTACGTCGAACCCGTCTCCGCGACGCTCCTCAGTTGGGCCTTTCTCGGTCAACTCATCGACTCCGTGACCGCGCTCGGGTTCCTCTCCATCTTCGTCGGCTTCGCGCTCATCAAGCGCCGGGCGCTCGGCGAGTTGGTCGGGGGAGCGCGCGGTCGGTCTGCGGAGTGACGGTCGTCGCGTCCCGCGCTTCGCCCGCGGAACAACGGACACAAGTAGGCGAGCGAGCGAACACTCACTCACCATGCCCGCCGACTCCGTGCCGCCCGAGCAGAAAGCACAGATTGCGAACGCGGTCCGCGCGGCGCTCGCCACGCACGGCTACGCTCGACTGACGACGAAGAAGGTGGCCGCGGAGAGCGAAAAGAGCGAGGCGGGGCTGTACTACTACTACGACTCGAAAGACGAGATGATCGTCGCGTTCCTCGAAACGTCGGAGGACTACCTCGCGCGGACCCTCGACGAAATCGACGCGGAGGGGCCCGAAGAGCGCCTTCGAGCGGTCTGCGACATCCTCCTCGTCGACGAGGACGACCCGGCCGCCGCCGGCGTCAACATCGCCGTCATGGAACTCCTCTCGCACGCGCCGCACAACGAGACGCTCCGCGAACCGCTGCTCCGGATGGAGCGCCACACCCTCGACGTCATCGCCGACATCGTCCGCGACGGCGTCGAACAGGGCGTCTTCCGCGAGGTCGACCCCGAGGGAACGGCCGCGTTCGTCCTCTCGGCGACCGACGGCTACACCGGCTTTGCCCTCGCGCTCGGGATGGAGGGCGTCGGCGACGATCTCCGGGAGTCGCTGTCGGCGTACATCGACTCGTTGTTGGTCGAGTGAGACCCGCCCGTCTGTTTCTGTCGTCCCCGCTCAGTCTGGCACTTATCTACCGAAACGGCCGTGAGTGGGTGGACGAATGTCTTTCGAAGGGTCGTGGTACCTTGACCCTCGGAAGGGTTATCCGTCGCCCGACCTTCGATTTGTTCGTAATGGCACACGGCAAAGTTGATTTCTTCAACGACACTGGCGGCTACGGTTTCATCTCTACTGACGACGGCGACCTCGACGACGACGAAGACGTGTTCTTCCACATGGAAGACGTCGGCGGCGAAGACCTCACGGAAGGTACCGAAGTCGAGTTCGACATCGAGTCCTCGCCCAAGGGCCCCCGCGCGGCGAACGTCGTTCGGCAGTAACACCGAGACGCGACTGCTGTTTGTAGCGGCAGACGACACCTCGACTTTTCAGACGATTACACGGCGAGCCGAGGCTCTCGACGGAGCCGACTGTCTCGGTCGTGGTTCGCCCTCGCCTCTGAGTAAGTACTCACTCAGTAGATTTATATCGCTCCTCGAACGACTCGGTTCTATGCCGAGCCTACACAGCCCCCACGCCCCGCCAAATCGCACCGAGCGTCCGCACCCGTCAACCGCCTCCATCGAGGTTTCGCGATGATACTCGTCGAGGACGCGACGCTCGGCGTCCACATCCTCGCCGGATTCGCGGCACTGTTCGCCGGCTTCGGCGCGATAGTCACGAAGAAAGGCGGCCGTCGCCACCGTCGGGCGGGCCGGGTCTACGTCGCGGGGATGACCGTCGTCGCGGTCACGTCGCTCGTGCTGTTCGCCCTCGCGCCGACCCGCGGGCGGACGTTCCTCGCGCTCGTCGCGGTGTTCAGCTACTACTTCGTCTTCTCGGGCGACCGCGTCCTCTCGCGGAAGCGCCCGACCGACAGGCCGGAACTCGTCGACTGGGTCGCGGTCGGTCTGCTCACCACCGCCGGGGTCGGTCTCCTCGCCATGGGCGCGCTCCGGTTCCTCGCCGGCGACAGTTTCGCCACCGTGATGCTCGTCTTCGGCGCGGCCGGTGCCGGCTTCGGCGTCCGCGACATCGCCGCCTTCCGCCGGGAGCGCGCGGAGTCACGCGAGTGGTTCTTCGAACACATCGGCCGCATGGGCGGCGGCTACATCGCCACCGTGACCGCCTTCTCGTCTGTCAACTTCGACTTCCTCCCGACCGTCGCCGCGTGGCTCTGGCCCACCGTCGTCGGCACGCCGCTCATCTTCGTGGCCATCCGGAAGTACAAACGCGGGTCGCCCGGCGCGGCCGCCTCGACCGCCGACTGACTGCGAACCGCGGGCGACCGCTCTTCTCTCCACCTTCCGACCGCTATCCCGACGGCCTCTCGCCGCGAAGTGTGACGGCGCTCGACGAATTCTGGGCTGACATTGAATAACAACAATGGACGATAGAATAACAGCACTTATTATCTCAAAGCAGCTTTCTAATAACATGCGAACGAAGACCCGACGCAGGTTCCTCGCGACAGTCGCCGGAAGCGCCGCCGTCGGCCTCGCGGGCTGTCTCGGCGGTGACGGCTCGTCCGATTCGACCGACTCGTCAGCCGAATCGGAGACGACGGCCACGGCCTCGTTCTTCGTCTTCGGCGACGTGGCCCGACACGTCGCTGGCGACGCCGCGTCCGTCGACACGCTCGTTCCCATCGGTCAGCACGGCCACGGCTGGGAGCCCGGCCCGGACGTGCAGGGCCGGGTACTCGAATCCGACCTGTTCGTCCACGGAATGCCCGGATTTCAGCCGTGGGCCGACGACATTCGGTCGTCGCTCGAAGCCGACGGGTCGGACGTCGCCGCGGTGGACGCCTCCGCGGACGCGGAACTCCACGAAATCGGACCCGACGGCCACGTCCACGACGACGAGTCCCACGACGAGGCGGAACAGCACGACGAAGAGGCGCACGCGAACGAGACACACAGCGAAGAGACCGAACACCACGACGAGACCGAACACCACGACGAGACCGAACACCACGACGACGAGCACGCCGAGGAGTCGGAGAGCTACGACCACGGCGAGCTCGACCCGCACTTCTGGCTGGACCCGACGCGGGTCGCCACCGCGACCGAGACGCTCCGCGACGCCTTCCAGTCGGTCGATTCCGAGAACGCCGACGCCTACGCCGCGAACGCCGAGTCCTACCGCGAGACGCTCTCGGAACTCGACGCGGCGTTCGAGGACGGCCTCGCCGCCCGCGACCGCGACGTGATTCTCGTCGCCGGCCACGACGCCTACGGCTACCTCTCCGACCGCTACGACCTCGAAATCGTCGCGCTCACCGGTATCTCGCCGGACGAGGAGCCGTCGCCGCGGGACATCGAGCGGGCGCAGGCGACCATCGAGGAACACGGCATCCGACACGTCCTCGCGGACCCGCTGGAGTCCGACCGCGCCGCACAGCAACTCGTCTCCGAGACGGACGCCGAGGACGTGCTCCCGCTCACGCCGCTTCCCGGCGTAATGACTGAGTGGGAGGAAAACGACTGGGGGTACGTGGACATCATGCGCGAGGTGAACCTCCCGTCGCTCCGGACGGCGCTCGGCGCGCAATGACGGCCGTCTCGCTCAGCGACGTGGCCTTCTCGTACGGCGATGTACCCGTCGTCGACGGGGTTTCGCTCGACGTGCCCGAAGGTGAGTTCCTCGGACTCGTCGGCCCGAACGGGTCGGGAAAGAGCACGCTCCTGACGCTGATGCTCGGCCTCCAGCGACCGACCCACGGTGAGGTGCGACTGTTCGACCGGCCCGCCCACGACTTCTCGGACGGCGAGCGCGTCGCCTACGTTGCACAGGACGTGACGGACGCGGCCCGCGATATGCCCGTCACCGTCCGCGAGGTCGTCCGGATGGGTCGCTACCCGCGGAACCTGTTCGGTCGCTTCTCTGCTGACGACCGCGAGGCGGTCGCCTCGGCGCTCGACCGCGTGGACATCGCGGACCTCGCCGACCGCCGGGTCGGGTCGCTCTCGGGCGGCCAGCGCCAGCGGGTCTTCGTCGCCCGCGCGCTCGCCGCGGAGGCCGACCTGCTCGCGCTCGACGAACCGACCGTCGCGCTCGACGCCGAGTCCCGCGAGGCGTTCTACGACCTCCTCGGCGAACTGAACGAACAGGGGATGACGGTCGTCCTCGTCGAACACGACATCGGCGTCGTCACGGCCCGCGCGTCCCGAATCGCCTGTCTCAACAAGCGGCTGTACTTCCACGGCGACCCCGACGACTTCGCCGACAGCGACGCGCTCGCCGCGGCCTACGGCGCGAACCAGCGCGTGCTCGACCACGACCACAGCCATCACCACGGCAACTCTCACGACTACCCGCACGACCACTCTCACGGTGACGCCCGCGACGAACCGGAGGACGAGTCGTGACCGGCCCCGTCGCGCTCGCGGCGACCGACCTCCTCGCGGTTGAGTTCTCCGCGGCCGGTTCACTCGCGCCGCTCCTCGTGGCCGACGCGTTCGCGGGACTCTTCGACTGGTTCTTGACGGCGGTCGTCGGCGGGGTGTTCTCGTGGCTCGCCGGCGTCACCGGTCTCGACTTCCTCGGCTATCCCTACATGCAGCGGGCGTACCTCTCGGTGCTGTGTATCGGTGTTGTCGGCCCGCTCGTCGGGTCGTTCCTCGTCTACCGCGACCTCTCGATGGTCGGGGACACGCTCGCCCACACCGCCTTCGCCGGGGTCGCGCTCGCGCTCTTCCTCGAGGCGACGCTCGGACTCGCGGTCCCGCCGCTCCTCGGCGCGCTCGTCGTCGCGGTCGTCGCGGCGCTCGTCGTGCAGGCGCTCATCGAGTACACCGACGCCCGGAGCGACGCCGCGCTGGCGATGGTCCTGACCGGCGGCTTCGCCCTCGGGAGCGTGCTCATCTCGCTCACCGGCGGCGGCATCTCGGTCGGTATCAACCAGTACCTGTTCGGCTCGCTGGCGACCGTCTCGCGGGCCGACGTGGGACTTCTCGTCTCGATGGGACTCGTCGTCGTCGGCTCGGTCGCGGTCGCCTACCGGCCGCTCGTGTACGTCACGTTTGACGAGACCGCCGCCCGCGCGTCGCGGCTCCACGTCCGCGCCGTCAACACGCTCCTGTCGATTCTCACCGCGTTCGTCGTCGTCAGCGCGATGCGAATCATGGGCGTCATCCTCGTCGCGGCGCTGCTCGTCATCCCCGTCGTCACCGCCTCGCGGCTCGGGCGGAGCTTCAAGCAGTCGCTCCTGTACGGCGTTCTCGCGGGCGAACTCGCGGGCGTCGCCGGCGTCACGGTCGCGTACCTCTACGGGCTCGCCGCCGGCGGCTCCATCGTCCTCGTCGCGCTCGCGGGCTTCGTCGCCGTCGCCGCCGGGCACCGACTGGCCTGAACACCCCCCGTTTCGGCCCTCCCACCGAATCGCGGTCACGAGCGACTCCGGAGCGACTCTGGAGAGCCCCCGCCGAGTCCGGCCTTGACCGGACAAGTGATTTTAAACCGACAGACGATTCCTGGTTCTGTCAGCGTCGGTAGTGTGGTATCCATCCTGCAATATCAACTCCGAATCCGTTATTTTTGGCCGTTTTGAGGCGATTAGCGGCAATCCTCGATTATCTCTATTGATACTGTTCGCGAATACTTATCAGTTTACTCCCACACTCGTTCGTATGGCAATCGAGCGAAACGAACGGGAACCGGCCGCCGGAGACGGGGCTCCCTCCCGACAGCACGACGCGTATTCCGGTCCCGGTGCCGCCGGCGCGGCGACCGACGAGGTTCTCGACGACGTGGACGACGTGGACGACGCGACCGACGAAATCGGCACGGCCGTCGCCGAACTCTCCCGCGCCTCCGAGAGCGTGGCCGTCAGCGCACAGGAGATAAGCGACCTCGCGGGCGACCAGTCGACCAACATGCGTGAGGTCGCCGGCGAGGTGTCGAACCTGAGCGCTAGCGTCGAGCAGATAGCCTCCAGTGCCGACCAGACGAAGGCGATGAGTGACCAGGCGCGCGACCTCGCCGCCGAGGGCCGAAGCTCTGCGGACAACGCCGCGGACGCGATGGAAACCGTCGACGACGTGACCACCGACGTGTACGACGAAATCACCGACCTCCGCGCGAAAGTCGACCAGATAGACAGCGTCGTCGAAGTCATCAACGACATCGCCGACCAGACGAACCTGCTCGCGCTCAACGCCTCCATCGAGGCCGCGCGGGCCGGCGAGGCGGGGGCCGGCTTCGCCGTCGTCGCCGACGAGGTCAAGAGCCTCGCGGAGCAGTCCCGCGACAGCGTCTCCGAAATCGAGGCGGTCGTCGGCGACATCCAGGAGACGACGGAGACGACCGTCGACAACATCGAGGAGGCGAACGAGGAGGTCAACGACGGCATCTCGGAGGTCGACGCGGCCGTCTCCGCGCTCCGGAACATCGACGCCGCGGTCGGCGAGGCCGCCGCCGGCGCGGAGGAGGTCGCCCGCGCGACCGACCAGCAGGCCGCGAGCACCGAGGAGGTGGCGAGCCTCGTCGACCAGACCGCTCGGGGCGCAGAAGAG
The DNA here is from genome assembly GCF_000336815.1 of Haloferax prahovense DSM 18310. Taxonomy (GTDB): domain Archaea; phylum Halobacteriota; class Halobacteria; order Halobacteriales; family Haloferacaceae; genus Haloferax; species Haloferax prahovense. The sequence continues at coordinate 10,175 of NZ_AOLG01000029.1, read as the reverse complement.
GTCGCCGGCGAGATAGACCAGGTCGCCGCGGCCACCGAAGAGCAGACGGCGAATATTTCCGAGGTCGCGCTCCTCGCCGGCCACATCGACGACGAGGTGGACGACCTCGAAGACGAACTCGACGCGGCCGAAGACGGGCTCTCCGCCCGGAGCGCGTAGATGTCGCTCACGGACGCGCCCGACGCGGCGCTCGACGAGCCGACGCAGGTTCTCGAATTCGAAATCGGCGAGGAGCGCTACTGCGTGGCCCTCGACGTCGTCACCGAGATTATCGACCGCAAGCCGGCCCGCTCGCTCCCGGACTCGCCGCCGCACGTCGTCGGCGCGATGGACTACCGGGGCGCGACGACGATGCTCGTCGACACGGCCTCGCTCCTCGGCGTGGGTTCGAACCCCGACGCCTCCCGCGTCGTCGTCTTCGACGCCGCCGACGAGGACGCGACCGTGTTCGGCTGGCTGGTCGACGAGGTCGACCGCGTGACGACGGTCGACCCCGAGACCGTCGACGACGCGCCGTTCGGCGACGACCTGACCCGCGGCGTCGTCAGGGGCGACGACGGTCTCGTCGTCTGGGTCGACCCGCCGGTCGACGAATAGGCCGACCGCACCGTACTTTCTTGAGCGCTCCCGCGAACCACTCGGACGATGAAAACACGTCGGGACGCCGTCGATAGCTTCGATTCCTTCCGGCAGTTCATCGGGCTCGAACGCGACGTGTTCGTCCTCTCGGTGGCGATGTTCGCGTTCAGTCTCTCGTTTCAGATGACCGGCCGGTACGTCCCGGAGTACCTCCGGGTGCTCGGGGCCGGCGCGACCGTCGTCGGCCTCTACGGGAGCGTCGGCAACCTCATCGGGGCACTGTACCCGTATCCGGGCGGCGCGCTCTCCGACCGCCTCGGGTCGCGCCTCTCGCTCACGCTGTTCGGGACCGTCTCGTCGGCGGGCTTTCTCTTCTGGTTCGTCGCCCCGCAGGTCCCCGAGGTGACGCTCGCGGGCGTCTCGCTCGAACCGTGGCTCTGGATTTTCGTCGGGCTCTTTCTCACGCAGGCGTGGAAGTCGTTCGGCCTCGGCGCGACGTTCGCCATCGTCAAACAGAGCGTCCCACCGGAGCGACTGGCGATGGGCTTCGCCAGCACCGAGATTTTCCGCCGCGTCGGCTTCCTCCTCGGACCGCTCATCGCGGCCGCGCTGTTGGCGGCGACGGCGACGTTCGTCGAGGGCTTCCGGTACGTCCTCGTCGTCGCCGCGGCCTTCGGCGTCGTCGCCACCGTCGCCCAGCACGTCCTCTACGACGCGGGCGAAGACTCGCTGGGCAAGTCGTTCGAGGGGCTCGCACAGCTCCGCGACGACCTCCGGTCGCTCCCGGAGACGCTCCGCCCGCTCCTCGTCGCGGACACGCTCATCCGGTTCGCCAACGGGATGGTGTACGTCTTTTTCGTCATCGTCGTCACGGAGTTCCTCGAAGTCGGCTTCACCGGGTTCGGCGTCTCGCTTCGACCGGCCGCCTTCTTCGGCGTCCTCCTCGGCGTCGAGATGGTCGTCGCGCTCCTGACGAAGCTCCCCGTCTCGAAACTCGCCGAGCGGACCGGGCTCAAGCCGGTCGTCGGACTCGGGTTCGCGGTGTACGCCGTCTTTCCGGTCCTCCTCATCTTCGCGCCGGCGGACCAGTGGGTTGTCGTCGCCCTGTTCGCCTTCTCGGGGCTTCGGTTCGCCGGCCTCCCTGCGCACAAGGCGCTCATCGTCGGCCCGGCGGAGCGAAACGCCGGCGGACGGGTGACGGGCGCGTACTACCTCGTGCGGAACACCATCGTCATCCCGAGTGCGGCGCTCGGCGGCTGGCTCTACGCGAGCGACCCCACGCTCGCCTTCTCGGTCGCGTCGCTCGTCGGCGTGGTCGGCGTGGTTTACTTCGCACTGCGCGGAAAAGAGTTCGAGGCGTACGCCGGCGGGGCCTGACGCTCAGTTCGGGACGACGAGGTCGACCTCGAAGTAGTACATCGCCTCGAGGTCGCCCTCGAAGACGAGGTGGATAAGCGCGTTCTTGTCCGCCGGGACGTTGTTGCTCACGTCGGTGTCCTCGGCCACGAGGTCGCCCTCGGCGTCGTACACCCGACCGACGACGCTCAGTCGCCCGATGCGCGAGGAGGTGTTCACGGAGAGACCGACGCGGTAGGTTCCCGCCTCCTCGTCGGTCTCGGCGTAGTTCTGCCACGCCTTCGCGTACGGGAGGTCCGAGGAGACGACGACGCCCGGCACGGGTCCCTTCGTCAGGAGCGTGCCCACGACGTCCGGGTCGTCGTCCTCGCGCTCGAAGTCGATGCGGTCCTCGGGAGCGTCGGTCGTCGGCTCCGGCGTGGGTTCGGGTGTCGGTTCGGCGGGCTGTTCGGTCGTCGGTTCGGGAGTCGACTCGGGCGAGTCGGTCGCCGGTTTCGCGGGCTGTTCGTCGCCCGCGGGGTCGTCGTTCTGGTCGGCCGCCGGGTCGAGCGCGTTACCCTCCGCACCGAGGCAGCCGGAGAGGAGCACCACGCCCGCTCCGACGCCGCCGAGGAATGTTCGTCTGTTCATGTCGCTTCCAACGACACATATATACTAAATTATGATTGTACTGAATAGCTGAAAATTCCGGGATAGAGACGGTCTGATGCGGTTATGTGGTACATTACGATGTAGATAATCCGAGTTAGCGGGGCCGCTCGCGGTCCCGCTGACCACACAAAGATTCAACTTTGTTAACATACATCTTTGTTCATGGATATTGGGATACTCGGCGCTGGCCGACTCGGCGGGACGTTGGCCCAACTCCTCGTGGAGTCGGACCACGAGGTTGCGATAGCCAACGAAAGCGGGGTCGAGTCGCTCGCGGACCTCTCCGAGACGCTCGGCCCGCAACTTCGCGCGGTGGAACCGACGCGGGCGATTCGGTTCGGCGACGTGGTCTTCCTCGCCGTTCCGTTCCGAGAGCGCGAATCGCTGCCCGACGCGGACCACTTCGCAGAGAAGATAGTCGTCGACGCGATGAACCCCTACACCGAGAACTTCCACGTCATCGACCTCGGCGACGACACCTCCTCGGAACTCGTCGCGGCTCAGCTCCCGGACGCGAAACTAGTCAAGTCGTTCAACACCATCCACTGGGAGACGCTCCGCGACCTCGGGCATCCCGACCTCCCCGAATCGGAACGCCTCGCGGTCTTCCTCGCCGGCGACGACTCGGACGCCAAGGCGCACGTCGCCGACCTCGTCCGCGACATCGGCTTCGGCCCGGTCGACGTCGGCGAGCTCGTCCCGGGCGGCGAACTACTGGAACCCGGTTCAGCGCTCTACAAGCGAGAAATCACGGTCGAAGAGGCGCGTGAGACCGTCCGAACGCTTCGTGCCCGGCAGGGTTGACCGTCGTACTCGCGAAATTGTCACCATTTTTGATTTTGTATTGTGGCCACCAGATTGCGCTCGCGGAGTACCACAGCCATACCCGTCCGTTTTCGTGACGTTCACGAATTACAACTGTTCACAAATAGCATGGATTTAAGGGCCACCATCGCACACAGACGCCTGTTAAGGCACCCATGATGGCACAGACGAACGACTGGAAGGACGCGCGCGTGACGTACGACGAGGCGACCGGGTCGTACCGCGTCGACCGCGATTCTTCCGAGCTGCTAAGTACGAACGTTGTATTGAGTATTGCGGCAATCGAGGGCGTCCGACCGACGCAGCTCCCGCCGCTCGCACAGACTATCGACCCCGACGCCCTCGAAACGGTCTTCGGCCGTTCTGAGGACGCGCTCCTCTCGTTTTCCTACGCGGGCTACCGCGTGACGCTCGACGCGCTCGGTTCTATCGAAGTGGTCCCCATCGGCGACGCCCAGCCCCTCCAGTGAGGCGACTCACCACCTAATCGCCGACCACTTACCGCTCATCTCCTCCGGCGAGTGGCGACACGGTCCCGCGATTCGTTACGCCGGCCTCGCGGTTCGCCGCCTTCCAGTAGGTACCGCCTGACCGCCCGTTCGTGACAGTAGGCGAAACATACCAAAACGTCCTGTCATCGTCTCCCACGGTATGTTCGGAACGAGTGGAATCAGAGGTCCGGTTGGCCGAACCGTGACCGCCGAACTCGCCCTTCGAATCGGCCGCGCGGTCGGCTGCGACGCCTGTACCGTCGTCGTCGGACAGGACGCCCGCCTCAGCGGGGACGTCCTTGCCGACGCCGTGAGCGCAGGCGTCCGCGAGTGCGGCGCGAACGTGGTCCGACTCGGCGTCGCCTCGACCCCCACGGTCGCCCGCGCAGTCGGCTGGGCCGGCGCGGACGCCGGTATCGGTATCACGGCGTCTCACAACCCCGCGTCGGACAACGGGCTGAAGCTCTGGACGCCGAGCGGCCGCGCCTTCGACAAGGCCCAGACGCGCGATATCGTCCACCGACTCAACCGCGACGAGGTGTCGCTCGCTCCGTGGGACGAACTCGGCGAGGAGCGCGAGTGGCCCGACGCCGCGGCCCGCCACGTGAACCACCTCGTCTCGTCGTTCGACGACCTCGACGACGTGTCCGTCGCGTTCGACCTCGGCAACGGCACGGGTCGCGTCTCCGTCGACGCGCTCTACGAACTCGGCGCGACGGTCAACACCATCGACGGCCAGCAGGACGGCCGGTTCCCCGCCCGAAAGAGCGAGCCGAACGCGGAGACGCTCACGGCGCTTCGGCGGACCGTCCCCGCGCTCGACGTGGACGTGGGACTCGCCCACGACGGCGACGCGGACCGACTCGTCGCGGTCGACGAGACCGGCGCGTACGTCGCCGGCGACGCGCTCCTCGCGCTGTTCGCGCGGGACGCCGTCTCCCCGGGCGACGCCGTCGCCGTCCCCGTCGACACGAGCCTCCTCGTACAGGACGTGGTCGAATCCGCCGGCGGGCGCGTCACCTACACGCCGGTCGGCGACGTCCACGTCGCCGAGACGGTCGCCGAACCCGGCTACGTCTTCGGCGGCGAGCCCTCCGGCGCGTGGATTTGGCCCGACGAGACGCTCGCGCCCGACGGCCACTACGCGGCGCTCAAACTCACCGACCTCGTGGCCCGCGATGGCCCGCTGTCCGAACAGGTCGCCGGCCTCGGCGGGGCGGCGTACGCCACCCGCCGCGCGAGCCTCTCGTTCGACGACAAACACCAGGCGATGGACCGAATCGCCCGGAACATCCACGCGACGTACGACGAGGTCGACACCATCGACGGCATCCGCGTCGACACCGACGACGGCTGGTTCCTCGTCCGCGCCAGCGGGACCGAACCGCTGGTCCGCATCACCGCCGAGGCCCGCGACGAGGCCGACGCCGACCGCCTGTTCGAGGACGTTCGTTCGCTCGTCGAGGGCGCGCGCGTCGTCGCCTGAAGCACTCGCTTTTGTGACCCGTCCGCCTCCTCCGCGGGGGTAGTTCAGTTCGCGCACGCGAGCGACCGTTCTCACGGTTTATGTACCATGGCGCCCGACCTCCGCACAGAGCGACGATGCACGACGACTCTCCGCCGCGCGACCGCTCGAACGGTCCGATCACGCGCCGAGCTGCGACGAAAGCCGTTTCACTCGGCGCGCTCGCGGCCCTCGCGGGCTGTCTCGGCGGCGGTTCGACCCCGGAACAGCGGCCCGACCCCGTCGACCTCTCGGGCGGGAAGGAAGACGACCAAGGCGGGATGGTCATCGGCCTCCACGCCGGCCCGAACGGACAGATCTTCTACCGCGAGAACGCGCCCGAGGGCCACGACAACCCGGCGTGGTTCCACACCCTCAGCATGGGGCTGTTCCCGTACTACTTCGAACACCGAGAGCAGGGTTGGGAGGCGACGGCGGTGTACGTCACGGACTACTCGACGGTCGACTACGAGCTCTCGACAGAGGGCGGCGACACGTTCATCTCGACCCATACCGGCGCTGAGACCTTCGGCGACGCCACCGAGATGACGTACGTCGTCGAAAGCGACGTGCTCGGAGGCATGGGTAAAGACCTGATTCCCTTTTCGTCGGATTCCGACGCCGACGGGTTCGTCGCCGAACACGGCGGGGAAACCGTATCGTTCGACGACGTGACGCCCGAGTGGCTCAGCGGCTACATGCGCTCGTAGCGCCGCCGCTGTCGGTCGCTTCGAAAACAACGGAGTTTCCGACGGCCTCAGAACGAGTCGTTGGGGATGCGGACGCCGTCGACGTAGACCGACACCGCGTCGGTCGACTGGAAGTTGGTGATGTCGCCCGCGAACTGGTAGCGTCGCGAGTCGTCGTCGACGGTTCCCTCGGCGGCGGGACCGACCGTCCCGGTCGTGCTGAGCGCGCCGTTCGATTGGAGCGGTGAGATAGAGCCGCTGACCGTCACTTCGAACGAAGAGACGGGACCGGTGCCTGCGACGACGAGCGTGTGCCCGTCGTCGCCGACCGGTTCGTCGGCCTGTTCCGTCGCCGAGCCGAGCCCAGAGAATCCCGCGAGTGCACCGGCGGCCGATACCGACCCGCACAGCGCGAGATACTTGCGTCTACCGACGTCGTCGTCAGTCGTCGTCGTTTCTGGGTCCTGCCCGGTGGACCGTTCACTTACCATGTCTCAGGGGTTGCGGATTACACCCATAAATGTTGCGATAATTACATTAGTAGGAATACATGAATATCTACAGACGATACTATTGAGACCGTTACTGTTCGAATCGCCGACGAATTTCGACGATTCGTTTCGCCCGAAAAAACGACCGACAGTGGCCACTTATTCTCGAATTAATCCGTTTCTTATGGCTGCATTAATGGCTGATTTGCGGTGTCGATTTGAATGTCCTTTTTGTGATATTTTTGACGGCGACCGAATATACTAACTTCTGATAAATATCTCTGTGGCGTGCGCTGCGGCCGCTCCCTCGCCGTCCGAGCCTCTATGAACCTCGAAACCGCGTCGGCGAGTCGGGAGTCGGGGCGACGGTGGGCGTCGAGCCTCGTCGAACGCGGTCGGCTCAGCGCCGCTGCGGTCGCTCGACTCGAATCGGCGTCGAAAAGGGGAGAGGACCGGACGAGACCGCGGGGACCGATGCGGCCACCAGCGACGAGCTGTTCTCGTCTTCGTTTCTTCCGGGGCGGGCGTCCCACTCGCGCCCTCGGGTGTTCGAACGGACGGTTCGTCGCTCCGCTGTGGGGACGGCGGCGTGCTATCCGAGGAACCCGACGTGGCGGTCTTCCCAGTCTCGGCGCTCGACGATGGACTCGTGGCCTTTCTCGGACATCTCGTAGAAGTTCGTTCGGCGGTCGTGCTGTCCCTTGTTCACGTACCCCTGTTCGACGAGGGCGTCGAGGTTCGGGTAGAGCCGACCGTGGTTCACCTCCCCGACGTCCTTGCTGATCATCTCTTTAATCTCCTGCCCGGACGGGCGCTCTGCGCCGGCAATCACGTACAGCAGGTCGCGCTGGAAGCCAGTCAATTCGAACATTGTAGTCTCGAATCTAAGTATCGCCGCCATCGGGTATTGTTAGCCACCTCTATACTGGACAATTGGGTTCCTTACCGCCGCTGTCGCGAGTTTGCTCCCATTCCGGCGCGAGGACTTTTCTCGAAACCGACGAGATACGTAATCATCTCTGAGACCGAGATAACTCCCTCCCGCTGACGGTCCGTCTCCGAGTAAATATCGCGTGAAGATGAGCTTAATCTCCGTTAGAAACCGGTCCGGTGCCTCCCGGAAACGTCACGATAACAAAGGTCGGTTGTGGTGTACTACGACTCAACCGGGTCGGCTCCCTCTTTCGCATCGCGTGCGAGGACCGCCCCCGAACACGACGATGACAACCCTATCAAAAGACGAGCTCTTTCGCATCCTCAGTAACTCGCGCCGGAGGCAGATTCTCTACTTCCTCCACCGCGCGGGCGAAGCAATCTCGTTGAAGCAACTCGCGGCGATGGTCGCGGCTCGAGAGAACGGCACGGCGGTCGAGGACGTGACCGACGAAGAGCGACAGCGCGTGTATATCTCGCTGTACCAGACGCACCTCCCGAAACTCGAGAGCGCCGGACTGGTCGATTACGACGACGAGGAGCGCTCCGTCGAACTCGTCCCGAACGTCGCCAAGCGGGGGTTCTTCTGGATGCAACCCGACGCGCGCGAATCGTGGAGTCGGTACTACGCGCTTCTCGGCGCGCTCAGTTGGGTGCTCATCCTCGGGGTGTGGGGAGGGCTCCCGGGATTCGCGCTCGTCTCGTGGAGCGCAATCGCGGTGTTCGTCTCCGCGGCGCTCCTCGCGCTGGTGTTCGCGCAGTACCTCTCCGAGCGACGCGAGGGCACCTCGGCCGACGCCTTCGAAGCGCTCGTGGAATAACCGCCGGATAAACCGTCATCTCGCGACCGCCGTGGGCACCCGCTCCGGAGCGCTCGCGTATTCTCAGTCGATGCTACTGCCGAATCGGTGTATCCGTGAGTTTAACTACCAGTCGAATTTGATGTCCCTCTCGATAACGGTTTCCTTAGACGGAAAACCGTGGTACTCTGCTACTTCGCGGTAGGACTATGTTACTATCGGATACATTGAAAGTCTGAGTTAGTATAGATTGTTACAACCAGTTTACTCGCAGATTTTGCACCCCTAACAGTCGGACAAATCAGAGTGTGGGATTCTCAGACAAGTATATATCCTCGTTTAACCTATTAGTTGATTGACCCTCTGAATCTGGGGCGCGCTTGGTGGGGCGCATCCAAAGGTTGTGGTCTGTGCTAAACGTCACGTGGTCTCCCCTCTCGACTGACCACGTCACTCGGTAGCACCCGACTACACAGTGGGGGAGGAAGGAACAATGGTTACCGATTCATTACAAGCTGACACCGACGTTGTTGATCAGACGACGAACGAACAACTCGCGGAGACGACTGGTGGGTCTCACGCGGTTTCCGAACAGCAACAACAACCCGAAATCGAAGCGCTCTCGAAGGACGTCGTCTTCGAGATTCTGAAGAACCAGCGCCGGCGCGACGCGCTCCGGTTCCTCAAGGAGAACGACGGAGAAGCGAAGCTCGGCGACATGGCCGAGTTCATCGCCGCGAAGGAAAACGGCATCGAGATAAAGGCGCTGTCGTCGAGTCAGCGAAAGCGGGTGTACATCGGTCTGTACCAGTGTCACCTCCCGAAGATGGACTCGGCGGGAATCGTCGACTTCGAGAAGAACCGCGGTGACATCACGCTTCTCGACACCGCGAAGCAGCTCGACCAGTACCTCGACGGCGACGTCGTCAGCACCGAGACCGACGACGAGCAGTCGGCGCCGCTCGCCGCGTCGCCGAAACGGAACCTCGCTATCGCTGCCGGCGTGGCGGCGACCGTCTCCGGCGGCCTGCTCGGCGTCCCCGGTCTCGAACAGATTCCGGCCGCCGGCTGGGCCGTGCTGAGCACCGCGACGCTCATGGCTATCACCGCGATGGAGTCGTACAAGGGCCGCCTCAACCTCTGAGCCGGTCTCGCGCGCCCGCGTCGCGAACGATACAACGAACAACTTGGATTTTACTTCGGTCTGCTTCGGACAGCGGCGGCCTTGCTCGCCGCTCGCACGTCGATGTCTGTTCTCTCAGACTCTCTCGCTCCCAGTCCGCTTCTGACTCTCTCGCTCCCGTTCTCGACTCGCGGGTGTGATTCGCAGACCGTGCAACCGACGTGGCGACTTCGACCGCGCGGCGACACCATCGGATGAACGCCCCACCGATTAGGAGCGACCGAACCCGCCTGCCTCCCGATTTAGGCCGGCTTTCGCCGTTTGCAACAGTCTCACACGCGACCCTAACGCGCGACCGGTTCGGGGAACCCTCTGTATAACAATCCCCGTCGCCGTCCCTGTTCCCTCTATGACTCACTCACCGTCACGGTCACGTTCCGAACGTCCGTCGCTCGCGGGAGGGCGCGAATGAACGACCGCATCACCGAGGCGGTCGTCCTCGCGGCCGGCGAGGGGCGACGGCTCCGCCCGCTCACCACCTTCCAACCGAAGCCGATGCTCCCGGTCGCCAACCGGCCGGTCGTCGAGTACGTCCTCGACGCGCTGTTCGAATCGGGTATCGAGCGCGTCGTCGTCGTCGTCGGCCACCGCGCCGACCGCATCCAGTCGCACCTCTCTGCGACCTACTCCGACGCGGACATCGAGTTCGTCCACCAGGACTCGCGTCTCGGCA
>NZ_AOLG01000028.1 GCF_000336815.1 Haloferax prahovense DSM 18310 | reverse complement strand
GCTCAGAGATGTGTATAAGAGACAGAGGACAACGGCCGTATCGCCGACATCGACGAACACGCCGTCGACAGCGAGGGCTACCTCGTCAACGCGGGCGTTTACGTCTTCGACGACGCCGTCTTCGAGGCGCTCCGGCGCATCCCGCCGCACGACGGCGAGACGCGACTCCCCGACGTGATTCACTACCTCGACGGGCACGTCACGTCCGTCCTCGTCAACGGCGGCTGGCTCGACCCCTCGCACCCGTGGGGGCTCCTCTCCGTGACGGAGACGCTCCTCGCGCGCAGACACGACTCCGCCGTCGCCGGGTCGGCGCGGGTCCACGAGCGCGCGCTCCTCGGCGACCACGTCGTCATCGGCGAGGACTGCGACGTGGGGCCGGGCGCGGTCATCAGCGCCGGCTCGTGCCTCCAAGACAACGTGTCGGTCGGCGCGAACAGCGTCATCGAGCGCTCCATCCTCTCGACCGACGCGCGGGTCGGCGCGGGCGTCGTCCTCCGCGACTCCGTCGTCGGCACCGGGGCGACCGTCGGCGACGGCGTCGTCTCGCCCGGCGGCCGGGCGGACGTCATCCTCGAAGGCCGGCTCTACACCGACCGCCGTCTCGGCAGCATCATCGGCGACCGCGCCGAGGTCGGCGCGAACGTGACGCTCACGGCGGGCAGTCGCGTCGGCGCGGAGGCCGTCGTCGGCCCCGGAACGGTCTTACACGGCGACGTTCGCGAGCGCGTGGAGGTGACTCACTGATGTGCGGAATCACCGCCTGCATCGGCGCGGACAACTCCGTGGACTCGCTCGTCGACGGGCTCCAGCGGCTGGAGTACCGCGGCTACGACTCGGCCGGCATCGCCGTGAAAAACGGCTCGGGCATCTCGCTGACGAAACGCGTCGGCGAGGTCTCCGAGCTCGTCGCGGCCGTCGAGCAGAACCCAATCGCCGGCGACTACGGCATCGGCCACACCCGCTGGGCGACCCACGGTGGCGTCACCGACGGCAACGCTCACCCGCACACGGACGAGTCGGGCCGCATCGCCGTCGTCCACAACGGTATCATCTCGAACTTCCAGTCGCTCCGTAGCGACCTCGAGTCCCGCGGCCACGTCTTCAGCAGCGAGACCGACACCGAGGTCATCCCGCACCTCATCGAGGAGAACCTCCGCGACGGCGCGACTCCCGAGGAGGCGTTCCGCGCCGCGGTCGGCAGCCTCTCGGGTAGCTACGCCATCGCGGCCATCATCGGCGACGAGGAGGCCATCTTCGCGACCCGCTCCGGGTCGCCGCTGGTCCTCGGCGTCGGCGACGGCGAGTACTACCTCGCCAGCGACGTGCCCGCGTTCATCCAGCACACGGCGCGCGTCGTCTACCTCCACGACGGCGACTTCGTCGTCACCCGCGCGGACGGCTACGAAATCACGGACTCGGCCGGCCGCGCGGTCGACCGCCCCGTCGAACACGTCGAGTGGGACCCCGAGACGGCGACGAAGGGCGGTTACGAGCACTACATGTACAAGGAGATTCACGAGCAGCCCGGCGCGCTCCGGCGGACCACACAGGGCCGCCTGAACACCCACGCCGGCGGCGTCGAACTCGAGGAGTTCCCGCCGGAGTCGTTCGCCGACGTGAAGCAGGTCCACCTCCTCGCGATGGGCACCTCGCACCACGCCGGAATGTACGCGGCGTCGCTCCTCAACTCCCGCGGCATCCCCGCGTACGCGTTCATGGCGGGCGAGTACTCGGTCATCAAGCCGCCGGTGACGCCCGACACGCTCGTCGTCGCGGTCAGCCAGTCCGGTGAGACCGCCGATACCCTCGACGCCGTGCGCCGCGCCCGCGCCGCCGGCGCGCGGACCCTCGCGGTCACGAACGTCGTCGGCTCGTCGATAACCCGCGAGTGCGACGACGAACTGCTCATCCGCGCGGGTCCCGAAATCGGCGTCGCGGCCACCAAGACGTTCTCGTCGCAGGTGACGGCGCTGACGCTCCTCACGGAGCGCATCGTCGAGGACGTGACCGGTGCGAAGTCGCCGGCCGCGCGCGACCTGATGGAGGCGCTGTCGCGGCTCCCGGGAGACGTTCAGGAGGTGCTCGACACCTCGATGGCCCGCGAGATTGCCATCGAGTACGAGGGCAGCGACGCGTACTTCTTCATCGGCCGCGGGGTCGCCCACCCCGTCGCCCTCGAAGGCGCGCTGAAGTTCAAGGAGATATCCTACGAACACGCCGAGGGATTCGCCGCCTCGGAACTCAAACACGGGCCGCTGGCGCTCGTCACGCCGCTGTCGCCGGTGTTCGCCATCTTCACCGGCCACGACGACGAGGCGACGCTGAGCAACGTCAAGGAGGTCCAGGCCCGCGGCGCGCCCGTCATCGCCATCACGAGCGACCGGTCGGGTGAGGTGACCGAGTTCGCCGACCACGTGCTCCGGATTCCAGACACGCACCCCGACATCGCCGGCGTCCTCGCCAACGTCCAACTCCAACTCGTCGCGTACCACGCGGCTGACCTGCTCGAACGGCCCATCGACAAGCCGCGTAACCTCGCCAAGTGCGTCACCGTCGAGTGAGCAAGTCGTGCGGCCGCGGCGGGTAGCGCCGCCAACTTTCCGAGTTTCGATCTCATTAATCCGCCGTCGACGCTCGATTTCGGCGTCCGACCCGCTATTTTCAGGTGTTCGCGAACGTTCGGTGATAAGTGAATATTATCTCGACTGTAGGCACCGATTACATATTACCTGCCCACGTCAGGTAGTACGCGATGACCCGACACGACCTCGTGGACGACGTTCTTTCGGCCGCAGACGAGCCACCGGGCCCGCTGACCGACGAGAGCGACGCCTCCGCGGCGGCGGACGAGACCGACATTCCCCCCGAGTCGTCCGACGACGACCTCCTCGACGCGCTCGGGGACGACGTCTCGCGGGACGTGCTGTTAGCGTGCAACCACGAGCCGATGACCGCGGAGGAGCTCGCGGAGAACTGCGAGGTCTCCGAATCGACCATCTACCGTCGGCTCGAGACGCTTTCGAGTCTCGGTCTGGTCGAACGCACCCAGCGAGTCAACGCGCCGAGCAAGACGTGCTACGAGACGGTCGTCGACGGCCTCTCGATTCACCTCGGCGACAGCCTCCGCGTCGAGGCGGGGTCGAGCAACTACGTCGTCGACGCGATGCGCACGCTTCTGGCCGCGATAGACGTCCAACAGCTCACGTACGACCGCGAGCAAAACAGCGTGGACGTTCGGTTCCGACTGGCGCCGCACCTGCTCGATTCGCTGGTGGAACTGTACGTCAGAGACACGAATTCGCGTGAGGAGTAGTCCGCCGACCGCCGATTCCGGTTCGTTCGCCGCGTCGCCTTCTCGCGGGCTCTCGCCGTCTTACCGCCGCCACGACCCGTCGACTTCGCCGAGAACGAGCGCGAGCGCGTCTCTCGCGCGTCCGACCGCGATGAGTTCGCGGGCGGCCGCGGCGGTGAGTGGTCCGATGGACTGCGAGGATTCGAGCCCGGCGACGATATCGGGCACCTCGGCGGTGAACCACGAACTGGCGTCCGTCCCGGTTTCGTCGTCGACTTCCGCGGACGGGCGGGTGTGAGGGGCGTCGGAAATCATACCGAATATACACCCCGAAACTGGTTAGTTAGGAATCCGCGGGCCCCCGGTAGCGACTCCTTACTCACCGGGGGACCGGTGGCGTTCGGGTCCTGGCACCGCTCCGATTCACATACCACATTATTGCAAAGAATAATACCCTGGTGTAGCGTTTCCCCGGTAATGTCTCTCAGCGAACTCATCTCCGGCGTCGCCGCCTCGGAGCGAACACTGACGGTGTTCAATCCGACCCCCGGCGTCGTCGAGCGACTCGCCGAGCACTTTGCGGATCGAAACGTCTCGGTGGAGTCTGCGAGTTCCGACGAGGGCCCTTCGAACTACGCGGTGCTGGGTACCGGCGACAAGTTCCACACGGCGGTCTCGGTCGACGACCTGCTCGCGCGCCCCGAGGACGTCGAACCGGGGTTCGAACGCGACTCGTACGCGCAGGTTCTCGACCACCTCGACGAGACGCTGTTTACCTCCTACGACCGCCGGAAGATGTTCAACGCCACCCGCGAAATCGAGGACCGCGCGTGGCGCGTCGGCGCGGGCGAACTCCACTCCGGCTTCCAGTCCGGCGGGAACCTCCGGCCGCAACTCGAAACGTACCGCCGTCTCGGCGACCGCGACGACCTCTCGGTCCACGCGTACATCTACCCGAACGGCGAGGTCCCGCAGGCCGACCAGTTCCAACTCCACCTCGCGCGCTCCGACGAGATTCGGCACTCCTGGTTCGTCGCCTACGACGGCAACGGCGTCGGCGACTACAAGTGCGCGCTCGTCGCCGAGGAGACCGAACCGGGGTTCGGCTTCACCGGCTTCTGGACCTACGACCCCTCGACGGTGGATTACATCATCAACCACCTCGTCTCGTCGTACTCGATTATCGAATCCGATGGCTCCGGCGACGGCGCGTCCGTCGTCAGATGACCGTTCGACCGAAGTCAAGCCGTTGACTCGGGTTCGATTCTTTGCGCCCGTACACAGAATCAATTCGGAGAACTGGGCGCGAATACTTACGAACGCCCGCCCGGAACCGGACGGTATGGTTGACGGAATCCTCCTCGACGCCTCGAATCTGAAAGGCAAGGTCAAAGGCGGCCGCGCCGGGGCCGAAATCGCCGGGATGAGCTATATCGGCTACGAACTCGCGGTCACGGAGCGGAGCATCCACGTCTACGGCGACCACTGTAACGCCGACATCCAAGACGAAGAGTACCGCTATCTCGTTATCCCCCTCGACACGGTCCGGGGAATCGAACTGAAAGACCTGTCCGACCGGGGGCGGTGCCTGCAGATTCACGGACTGGACGACGACGTGATGCTCTACTCGGAGAACCAGTCGAGTCTCTCGAAGAACCTCAAGCGCGTGTTTCTCCTCCTCTCACGGCTGCTCGCCTGAGCGGGCCGGTCGGCCGGTCAACTGGTCAACCGGCCCGGAGGCGAATCAGGTAACGTTTCGAAAGCAGGTAAACTAACCGAACCGCTAAAGAGGGTCGGAACCGAGGTGAGTGTATGGCCACGGATATGAACCTCGACGACGCCCCCTGCCCCATCATCGACTCGCTGAAGCAAATCGGGTCGCAGTGGCGTCTCATCGTCCTCCACGACCTCCAAGACGGTGAAAAGCGGTTCAACGAACTGAAGCGCTCGACCGGCGCGAGTTCGCGGACGCTCTCTCGCGTCCTCGACGACCTGCAGGAACACGGCTTCGTCGACCGCCGGATGGAAGAGGACGCGCCGGTCGCGACGTACTACTCGCTGACCGACAAGGGCGTCTCGCTGTGTCCGGTGTTCGACGAGATACAGGAGTGGGCCACCGAGTGGCTCGACGCCGAGCACGAAGAGTCGGCCGAAGCCGAGACGGTCCAGTCGACGGTCTGAGCGGCGCTACACTACACTTCGAGCGGGTCGCCGTCCGCCGTCTCGAAAATCGCCTCGTGGACCTCCGCGATGGTGACCGAGTCGAGTTCGTCGAGCATCGCCTGAATCGCCGGCTCGAGCAGTTCGCCGAGGACCGGCTGGATGTGTTCGCCGACGGTGCACTCGTCGTTCGGTTCGTTCGTGTGGAAACAGAACGGCTCGGCGTCCTCCACCGCCTCGTAGATGTCGCGAAGCGTGATGGTGTCCGGCTCGCGGGCCAGCGTGAAACCGCCGGTCGGGCCGCGCTTGGAATCGACGAGGTCCGCCTCCCGGAGCGAACACAGAAGCTGACGGATGACCACCGGGTTCGTGTTGACGCTCCACGCGAGACGGTCGGAAGACAGCCGCTCGTCGCTCCGCACCGCCAAGTTAGTCAGCACGTGCGTCGCGACGACGAATCGGCTGCTGTTCGACATACACGTTCTTTGGAGCTACGGGCATTTTAGATTTCACGGTGATGCGCCGATTTCGCCGGATTCTCAGCGGAATCGACGTTTTTCAACCCCCGGCCCGAATCGGGGGTTCGATATTCGAATTCGGTCACGAGAACTGACCGGATGGGATTCCGAACGGACGAAAAGTAGACCCGGAGTCGGCCGACTCGGGCGGGTCGACCCGTGCGGCGGTCGGTTCACTCCCCGTGTTCGTCAGCGCTCTCGTCTGCGTTCGCCTCTCCCGTCCCGTCCCCCTCGTCGTTCGCCGGGAGCGCGTCGACGTCGGTCGCCCGCATGAGCGCGATGACCACGTTGTCGGCGACCTCCGCGGCGAATCGCAGTTCGTCGGTCCGCCACTGCCGCGGCTCGCCGACGTGTTCGTGACAGACGACGCCGACGACTTCGCCGCCCGACCTGACCGTCGCGTCGAGCATCGACGTGATGCCCTTCGGTTCGAGGTAGCCGTTCCGTAGCTCGGCGGTCGCGGGGTCGGTCTGAACGTCGTCGACGCCGAGCGACCGATTCGCCTCCAGCGCCTCGAAGTACGACGGGTAGTTTGACGCAGTTAGCGTCGCCCCGGCCGTGTGCCCGCCCGACACCTGGTCGTACTGGTCGACACAGCGGAGCGTCTCGGCGTCGTCGAACAGCCAGACGCTCGCCCGCTCGACGCTCAGCACCGTCGCCATCGTCTCGGTGATGCGCGGGAGGGCGTCTTCGAACGACCCCGCGATGACCGTCTCGTCGGTCGCGAGGTCGATGAGCGCCCGCCGTTGGCGCTCTCGCCGTTCCCGCTCGCGGTAAGCCTCGGTCACGTCGCGGAACACGACGACGACCCCTTCGACTTCCCCGTCGTCGGTCCTGATGGGCGACATGCTGTCTTCGATGTACCGTTCGTCGCCGTCGCTCGTGACGAGTTTCGTTCCCGCGCCGAGTTCGACCGGCCCGCCCGCCTCGGCGACGCGCTGCAGCGGGTCGATGCGTTCGCCGGTCTCCGCGTTGACGAGGTGGAACACGTCAGAAAGCGGCTTGCCGACTGCGGCGTCGGCGTCGTAGCCGGTTCTGTCCTCGGCCGTTCGGTTCAGCTGGGTGACCGTCCCGCTGGCATCGGTGGCGACGACGCCCTCGGCGATGGAGTCGAGGGTGACGCGGAGATGCGCCTCGCGCTCCCGGAGGCGCTGCTCCGCGCGCCTGTGTTCCGTGATTCTGACGAGCGTCTGCCGGAGGACACCGTACTGCGCCGTCGGGTCGCCGCCCTTCTGGAGGTAGCTGTCCGCGCCGAGATTCAGCGCCTCGATGGCGACCTCCTCGCGGCTCCGCCCGGTGAAGATGACGAAGGGAATGTCGGAGCCGCGCTCGTCACGGAGCACCGACAGGAGTTCGAGGCCCGACATCTCGGGCATCTGGTAGTCGGAGACGACCGCGTCGAACGACTCCCTTTCGAGGAGCGCCAGCGCCCGCTGCGGCGAGTCGGTCGTCTCGACCTCGATACCGTCGTCGGTCGATTCGAGAAACCGCTTCGTCAGCGCCAACAGCCCCTCGTCGTCGTCGACGTAGAGCACGCGTATCGTCGGTGACTCCCCCTCGGTCCCGTCCATGTACTGTCGTGAGTCTTCGCTGTTGTGTCTGATAACTGTTTGGCAGATTAAGTGTCTTTCAGATATCAGGAATCGGACGGCCGGGGCGGTTTTCGTCGCGTCTCGGTCAGTCTTCGCCGGCCGGTGAGTCTCAGTCCATCGCGTCCTCGTCCGCCTCGTCCGTCTTGTCCGCCGTGCCGCGCTCGTCGATGCGGTCGTAGAGCACGGACTCACCGGGCTTGACCGTGCCGCCGGTCGGGATTCTGACGCCTGCGTTCAGCGAGGCGTTGATGCCGGTTTTCACCTCGTCGCCGAGGACGACGCCGTACTTCCGGCGACCCGAGGAGACGAGTTCCCCCTTGAGCATCTGTCGGACTGGTTCGCCGTCGTGGCGGAGGTTCGCGACCTTGGTCCCCGCGCCGAAGTTCACGTCGCGGCCGAGGAGGCTGTCGCCGACGTACGAGAGGTGGCCGACCGTCGCGCCCTCCATCAGGACGCTGTTTTTCACCTCGACCGCGTGGCCGACCTTGGCGTTCTCGCCGACGAGCGTGTGCCCGCGGACGTAGGCGTTCGGTCCGACGGTGGCCCCGCTGCGGACGAGCACCGGGCCCTCGATGACCACGCCGGAGCGAACCGTCGCGCCCTCCTCGACGACGACCGGCCCGTCGAGTTCGGCGCGCTCGGACACGTCGCCGTCGATTCGCGGCTCGAGTTCGCCGAGTTTCCACTCGTTGGCTTCGAGAAGCTCCCACGGTCGCCCCACGTCGAGCCAGCGGTCGAAGGCGACGCCGCGCACGTCGTAAGCCTCGCAGGTCGCCGCGAGCACGTCGGTCAGTTCCAGTTCCCCGCGGTCGCTCTCGTCCACGTCGAGCCAGCCGTGGGCCTCGGCCGGGAAGACGTACGCGCCGGCGTTGACGAGGTCAGACGGCGGGTGTTCGGGTTTTTCGACGACCCCGGTGACGAAGCCCTCGTCGTCGGTGTCGAGGACGCCGTAGGAACTCGGGTCGTCGACGCGGAACGACCCGACCGCGGGCGTCCCCTCGTAGAGCGTCGAGAGCGACGGCACGTCGTACAGTGCGTCGCCGTTGAGGACGACGAACGGTTCGTCGGGGTCGAGATGGGGGGCCGCGGCGCGGACCGCGTCGGCCGTCCCGCGCTGTTCCGACTGCACGGCGAACTCGACCGGGACGCCGGCGCGCTCGTCGCCGAAGTAGTCGCGCACGTCATCGGCCTCGTAACCGACGACGAGCGTGATGTCCGTCGCGCCCGCCTCGACGGCGGCGTCGGCGGTGTGCGCGACGAGCGGCCGGTCGGCCACGGGGAGCATCGGCTTGGGTCGGCGGTCCGTGAGCGGACGCATCCGGGTGCCGCGGCCGGCGGCGAGAATGACAGTCTGCATACCTGCGTAAGGAACTCCCCGGAAGAAATTCCTTCGGTCCGCGAAGTACGAGACAGGGACCAATCGCGACGCTGTGGGTTGCCTCTGGTCCACCTACCGTGACCGACTCGAGGTGGTGCGGTCGGTACGGCAGCTATCTGTCAATATCAGTCTGACAAAACGCTTTCGAACCCTGCCCCGAATTCGACTTCGATACTCCGCTCCCGCGCGACGCTGTCGCTCGCGGACGGTTCGAACCACACGGCCCGCGAACGGCGAACGTCTTGGGGTTACGATGGGTTGGAGATTCGCACGAGACGCGGCGCCGTGTGTTAGTGAACAGACGAGCGCCAGCGCGTAATAGTTTCGTTCCGCGGCGACGTGAACCGCGTTCGTGGGCGTTATTACCGTCCCACCCTTCGGCTGTGGAGGGTTACGATGGAGATTCGCACAGGACTCTCTTACGGAGACGTATTGCTGGTTCCACAGCGCTCCCCGGTCGACAGCCGGAGCGACGTGGACCTCTCGACCAACGTGACGCCGGGCTTGCGCCTCGACACGCCGCTCGTCAGCGCGGCTATGGACACCGTCACCGAAACAGACCTCGCGGCGGCGCTCTCCGGCCTCGGCGGCCTCGGCGTCGTCCACCGCTTCCTCGACGTGGACGAGCAGGCCGAACAGGTCCGCCGCGTCGCCGAGGCGGGCGGGACCGTCTCGGGCGCGGTCGGCATCAACGAGGACTACCTCGACCGGACCGAGGCGCTCCTCGACGCCGGCGCCGACGCCATTGTCATGGACATCGCTCACGGTCACATGGAGCGGTGTCTGGACGCTGTCGAACGGATTCGCGACGAGTTCGACCCCGAAATCGTCGCGGGTAACGTCGTCACGCCGGCGGCCGTCGAAGACCTCTGGGAGGCCGGCGCGGGCTGTGTGAAAGTCGGCGTCGGACCGGGTTCGCACTGCACGACCCGCGAGGTCGCGGGCGCGGGCTATCCGCAGCTCACGGCCGTCTCGGAGTGCGCCGAGCGGGCGCACGACCTCGGCATCCACGTCATGGCCGACGGGGGGATTCGGACCTCCGGCGACGCCGCGAAGGCCCTCATGGCCGGTGCGGACACCGTCATGATGGGCAGCTTCTTCGCCGGCACCGACGAGGCACCGGGCCACGTGGTCGAGGTCGACGGCGAGACGTACAAGCGCTCCCGCGGGATGGCCTCGACGGAGGCGGCCGACGACCGCGACGACAAACAGAGCGACGTGGACGCGGGCGAGGGCGTCGAGGCGCTCACGCCCCACAAGGGGCCGGTCGAACCGCTCGTCGAGGAGTTCCTCGGCGGGGTTCGCTCGGGTGTGAGCTACTGCGGCGGTCACACTATCCCGGACGCCCGCGAGAAGGCGTCGTTCGTCCGCGTCGCGGCGAGTGCGAAGGAGCGAGAGGGTGCCCACGGCGTCGTCTTCGCTGAGGGTCCCGTCGAGGTCGACGACGAGGTCGAACGCGAGTTGCAGGCCCCGATGGCCGACTGACTCGCTCCGCGGCCGGCGACCGGGACACGCGCGGTCCCCGCCCAGCCGACCGCTTCGAGCGGCGGCGCTCTCGACCCCGCGGCGTCCCCTCTCGGCAGTCGCCGGAGCCGAACCGGACACAACAGTTTTGCCCGACATATCTACATATATGTTGATTTACTTATTTACCCGTCTACCCATGACTGGCCGCGTGACGAAGCGAATCGAACGGACGTTCAGCGTCTAATATACGGGGATGAACCAGTGATGCTGTCGTGGACTCAATGCCACAATAACGCCGTTTGAAGGTCGTCTGAGGCGATTATCTCAGGTTGACGAACATGATTCTTCCGTCGGTCTCAGTCGTGTTGCTACGGTTGACTGGCCCGCTCTTCTCGCGTTTTTGATGCCCGCGGTGAGAAGAATTATCAAAGTTTCTGCTGTACTCGTTTTTCTTATATGTCTGCCGGAAGTGACTCGCCTCGAAGCCACCGCCTCGCGAGATAGTCGCCCCGTGTTACGAATGTCGGAGCCGGCTCTCTCGGAAGTGCGTTACAAGCGTATGTGTGTAATTTGATTCCGCGCTCGGTCGACTCGGTCTCCGGACACCGGATGTCGAGCACGTCAACCGTCAAATATCGCACGAAATACAGCACAGCCGAACGGACGTTCGCCACTGCGAGACGATTACGAGTACGTCGCGCGGATGCCGATGACGCGGGCGGCCTGCGTCACCATCTCCGGCACTTCCGTGTGGTACCACTCGCCTTTCATCCGCGTGGTGGGACCGGAGACGCTGATAGAGCCGAGAATGGTCCCGTCGTCGGAGAGAATCGGCGCACCGACCGCCCGCATGCCGGTGATGCGCTCTTCGTCGTTGAAGGCGTAGCCGCGCTCGCGAATCGTCGCCAACTCGGCTTCGAGGGCGTCGCGGTCGTCTATCGTCTTCGTCGTCAGCCGCGTCAGTTCGCCGTCGAGAATCTCGTTTCGACGCTCCTCGTCGCAGAAGGCCAGGTAGGACTTGCCGACCGACGTGGTGTGGAGGTCGACGGTCGTGCCGATGTGCGAGTCGGTCTGGAGGCCCTGCTCGGATTTTACCTGATAGATGTAGACGCCGCGGCCGTTCTCCTCGACCATCACCTGTCCGCGCTCGCCGACGGCCTCGACGAGGTCGTCCATCTCGCCGATGGAAGCGTGGTACAGCGCGTGTCGCGTCCGTGCGTGGTCGCCGAGGTCGAGGAACTTCAGGCCCAGCGCGTACTCGTCGCCCTGCCTGACGACGTAGCCGAGCTCCGCGAGCGTCTTGAGGTGGTTGTGGGCCGTACTCTTCGAGATGCCGAGGTCGTTCGCTATCTCCGACACCCCGCTCGCGTCGTGGTCTCTGATGTGTTCGACGATACCGAACGACGTTTTCGTAGCGCCGATTGTCCCGGCCGTCTCGCGCCCGTCCGTGTTCATAGTTATCAATGACTGAGTGCGGTAATAATTGTTGGCGTTTCGTTCGGAGAACCCGAACGAGCGTTCGGGCTAGCCCCGTGTCAGCGCGGCGACGGTCTCGCGGACCGGACTCGAATCCACCGCCGAGAGCGCGCCGAGCGCCTCGTCTGCGGCGTCGTCGCCGAGACCGAACGCGAGCAGGTCGCGGTTGCGTGAGGCGAGGTCGGACCCCGAGAGCGGGTCGCGGTAGTCGCCGCGGGGGTACTCGCGCTCGCCGACATAGCGACTTCCGTCACGGGCGGTCACTTCGACGCGCGCGCCCCAGTCGTCGGGGAACGCCCGCTCGAACGCCTCGTCCGCGTGCAGGTGGACGCGCTCCGTGAGCGCCTGTACGGTCTCGTCGCCGAGCGCGTCGTCGAGGAAGTGGTCGAGTTCGACCCGTCCGTCCGCGACCCAGCGGGCGAGGACGTACGGCGTCGAGAACTTCGCTGCGGTGAGCGTCTCGGGGCGCGCGTGGCTCATATCGACGCCGTTGCGGTAGGTGTACACGTCGATTCGGTCCACGTCGGCGGGCGTGAGGTCGTCCGCGCCGGCGTCCCGCAGGGCGTCGAGCGGGGCGTGAGTGTAGCGACACGACGGGTACGGCTTCTGGTAGGCCTCGGTAATCCACCAGTCGTCGCCGAGCGAGTCGAAGAGGGCGGCGAACTCGCCGTCACCGAGGAGCGTCTCGAACGGGTCGTAGACGGCCTCCATCGCGGCGGGCGACCCCCGGAGTCCGGCGGCGGCCAGCGCCGCGGCGCTCACGCCGGCCTGCGCGGAGAAGCCGGCGGTGACGTTCCGCGACGGCGCGCCCTCGGCGAAGGGGTCGTGCATGGAGACGACCGCGAGGTTCAGCGCGGTCCGGACCGTCTCGCGCACTTCGTCGGGCGACTGCCCCGCGCAGACGGCGGCGGTCAGCGCCGGTCCGAGCGTCGTCCACGTCGAGTGCGGGTCGCGGACGAGCCACGGAATCGCCTCGTTCATCCGGGCCTTCATCGCGAAGATGGCGTACTCGAAGCGCGCGCACAGCTCGTAGGAGCGGACGCAGGCGTCCACGAACGTCTCGCCGCCAACGTCGTGGGCCTCGGCGACGCCCACCGCGCCCGCGACGATGCTCGCGCCCACGTGGCCGCCCCGGTTGTGGCCCTCCTCTATCTCCTGTGTTATCGCCGCCGTCGCGTTCAACAGCGCCGCCTGCGACGGGTCGACGCGTCGGTCGGTCCCGAGGACGGACGCCGGGCCGTCGGCCAGCGCCGCGTCGCGGAAGACGCCCGCGTGCTGTGGCGCGGCCGCCCCCGCGACGGTCGCCGCGAGCACGTCCGCGACGATTCGCGCCCCGTCGGCGCGCACGTCCTCGGGTATCTCGTCGGTCAGAAAGCGGTGCACCTGTCGTTCCCAGTCTCGGACTGGTTCCTGTGAAATCATGGTCTGAATGCGTGGTCGAACGGGTGCTCAGGCCCGAGTGAGGGCGCAGAGCACGCGGGGGGCGGCGGGTTCGGTCGCCGCGGTCCAGAGGCCGTCGACGCCGCCGTCGCCGATGACGGGCGCGACGAGTCGGTCGAACTTTGCTCGGAGTTCCGATTCGGTGAAGGGGTCGCGTTCGCCGCCGCGGGCGGCGCGCACCTCGCGGGCGTACTGCTCGCCGTCGCCCGTCCCGACGGTGACGCGCGCGCCGCGCTCGTCGGGGGCGCGGGCCGCGAACTCCTCGGTGGCGACCACGTCGACGCGTCGGGCGAACCCGAGCGTGGCCTTCGTCAGCGCCTCGTCGGTGAACGCCTCCTTGCCGGTCTCGCCGGCCGTCAGCGCTGAGGCGACGGCGAAGGGGAGGGAGAACTTCGCCTGCAGGGCGTTCTCGGGTGCAGGGTCCGACAGCGCCGCCGCGGCGGGGTACGTCTCGACGGTGACCGATTCGATGTCGGCCGCGTCGACGCCCGCCTCGTCGACGAGGAGCGCCACGGCGTCGAGGGCGGCGTGGGTGTAGCGGCAGGCCGCGTGGACCTTGAAGTAGCCGCGCTCGATTTCCCAGCGCTCGCCGAGTTCGTCGGCGAGGGCGCTCCGGTCGGGGCCGTCCGCGGCCACGGGTTCGAGGTGTCGGACCACGCCGTCGTCGAGGCCGGTGAACCCCGATTCGGCTTGGTCGACCGCGAGGAGCCCCGAGAGGTTGCTCATCCCGACGTAGCCGTTCCTGACGGTCGCGCCCTCGGTGGCCGCCTCGAACCGGGTGTGCTGGGCGTAGTTCGCCGCCATGCGCATCGCGTCGAGCGTCGTCTCGGCGTCGAGGCCGCGGAGCCGGGAGACGGCCGCGGCGGTCCCGACGCCGCCCCAGACGCCGTGGGGGTGGAGGCCGTCGGCGAGCGGGACAACCGCCTCGGCGGCGCGGACCGCCGCCTCGTAGCCGGCGACGAACGCCGTCAGGAACTCGTCGCCGCTGCGGTAGGCCGACTCGCCGTCCGCGAGGAGCGCGGGGAGGACGTGAATGGCGGGGTGGCCGGCCGCGAAGCGGTGGCCCTCGTCGAGTTCGAGGACGCTCCCGGCGGCCGCGTTGACGAACGCGGCGCGGTACGCCGAGGTCCGCTCGCCCGCGGTCCCCATGATGGTCGATTCGCCGCCGTTCTCGTCGGCCCACCGGCGCGCCAGCGCGGCGACCGCGGGGTCCGACGCGCCGCCCAGCACCGCGCCGATGGTGTCGGCGACGACGAGGGACGCGCGGTCGGCGACCGACGCGGGGAGGTCGCCCCGGTCGAGGTCAGACACGAACGACGCGAGCGCTTCGTCGGTCATCTCACACCCCGAGGTACGCCTCGACGACGCCCTCGTCTTCGAGGAGTTCGTCGCCGTCGGCGGTCATGCTGATGCGGCCGTTTTCCATGACGTAGCCCCGGTCGGCCAGCTTGAGCGTCTGCTGGACGTTCTGTTCGACCATGAGGACCGTCATGCCCTGCGCGTGGATGTCCTCGATGACGTCGAACACCTCCTGAACGAGGTGCGGCGCGAGGCCGATGGAGGGCTCGTCGAGGATGAGCAGGTCGGGCTCGCCCATGAGCGCGCGGGCGAGGGTCAGCATCTGCTGTTCCCCGCCGGACATGGTGCCGGCGCGCTGGTTCTTGCGCTCCGCGAGCCGGGGGAACAGCTCCAGCATCTCGTCGAGGTTCTCCTTGCGGTCCGCCTTCGCCTCCTCGGTCTGCGCGCCGAGTAGCAGGTTGTCGATGACGGTCATGTTGGTGAACAGGTCGCGGTTCTCGGGGACCTGCACGATGCCGCGCTCGACGATTTCGTGGGACGCCTTCGAGTGAATCTCCTCGCCGCGGTAGGTTATCTCGCCGCGGCTCGGCGAGAGGATGCCGCAGATGGTGCGCATCGTCGTCGTCTTGCCCGCGCCGTTCGAGCCGATGAGCGCGACGATTTCGCCCTCGTCGACGTGCATGTCGACGCCGTGGAGCACCTCGATGTCGTCGTAGCCCGCGCGGACGCCGCTCAGTTCAAGCATCGACGTCGAACCCCCCGATGTAGGCCTCGATGACGCGGTCGTCTTCGACCACCGTCTCGGGCGCGCCGAAGGCGATGCCCTTCCCTTGGTCCAGCACTTTCACGTAGTCCGAGATGTTCATGATGGCTTTCATGTCGTGTTCGATGATGAGGAGGCTCGTCCCGCGCTCGCGGAGTTGGCGGAACAGGTCGAGCATCTGGTTCGACTCCGACGGGGTGAGCCCCGCCATAATCTCGTCGAGGAGCAGGATTTCCGGCCGCGTCGAGACGGCGCGGGCGAGTTCGAGGCGCTTCTGTGCGCCCACGGTGAGTTCGCCCGCCTCCTCTTCGGCCTTGTCCGCGAGCCCGACGAATTCGAGGGTCTCCATGGCGATTTCGCGCGCCTCGCCCCGGCGGCGGGTGTGGATGTGCGCGCCGACCATCGCGTTCTCGACGACGGTCAGTTCCTCCAGCGGGCGCGTGATTTGGAACGTCCGCGCCAGCCCCGCCCGCGCGATTTTGTGCGCCGGGAGGCCGGAGATGACCTCGCCGTCGAGCCTGACGGTCCCGCTCGTCGGCGGGAACGCCCCGCTGATGCAGTTGAACAGCGTGGTCTTGCCCGCGCCGTTCGGCCCGATGAGGCCGATAATCTCGCCGCGGTTGACGGTCATGTCCACGTCGTCGAGCGCCTGCAGGCCGGAGAAGCGCTTGCCGACGCCCTCGACCGACAGAATCTGCTCGCCGTCGCGGTCGATGTCGGCGTCCGCGTCGTCGACGCTCTGCGCGTTCGTCTCGTCTGCCGACATCACTCGCTCACCTCCTCGTCGCCGCGGACGCGCTCCCAGAGCGCGCGCGCCTGGCTCGGCCAACTGACGACGCCGCGCGGCGAGTAGATGACGATGGCCACGAGGAACGCGCCGTAGATGATGCGGTCGAGGCCGTTGATGTCGGAGAACGTCGTCCGCGCGATTTCGCTGACCGGCGTGACGATGAACGAGCCGACGATGGGGCCCAGAAGCGTCCCCGGCCCGCCGACGACGGCGGGGAGGAGCAGTTCGACGTTCTTGAACAGCGCGAACACGGTGTCGGGGCGGATGGTGTTGAAGTACATCGACCAGTAGGCACCGCCGAGGGCGGTGAAGAAGGCGCTGACAGCGACGCCGATGAGCTTGTATCGGAAGCTCGGTACGCCGACGCTGGCGGCGGCCCGCTCGTCCTCGCGGATGGCGAAGAAGTACAGCCCGACCCACGAGTTCTTGATGAGCCACGAGACGAGCGTCACGACGAGCAGGAAGCCGACGATGAGGTAGTAGTACGGCAGGTCGTTCTGGAACTGGAAGGCGACGAGGCCGTACTCCGCGCCGTAGTCCCGCGGGAACGCCTTGAAGTAGCCGTTGGCCCCGCGGAGCTCCGACATGTTGGTGACGACGAAGCGGAGCAGTTCCGCGAACGCGAGCGTCGCCAGCGCGAAGTAGTGGCCCTGCAGTTTGAAGCGGAACGAGAGCGCGCCGATGATGAGCCCGTAGGCCCCGGCCAGCACGCCGCCGACGAGCATTCCGATCCACGGGTTCACCGCGGCGTCGACGACGAGCGCCTGCGTGGCGTACGCGCCGATGCCGAAAAACGCCGCGTGCCCGAAGGAGAACTGCCCGGTGTAGCCGGACATGATGTTCCACGCCTGGGCCGTGTAGGCGTAGATGACCGTGAGGATGAGCACTTTCAGGCTCAACAGCGCCGCGAGTTCCATCCCGGCGACGTCGATTTCGATAATCGTCGGGAGCGCCGCGAGCAGGCCGAACAGCCCGACGCCCTTCACCAGCGGGGCGTACCGCTGGTCGTCGAACGTCCGGTAGCGGTCGCGGACAGTCTCGATGGCGCTCACGCCTCAGCACCTCCGAAGAGACCCTCGGGCTTGACGAGGAGCGTCCCGATGAAAAGCAGGAAGATGAGCACCTGCGCGGTGGTCCCGGGAAGGTAGTAGCCCCCGAACACCTGAATCATCCCGACGATGAGGCCGCCGACGAACGCGCCGGGGAACGACCCGAGGCCGCCGAGGATGACGATGACGAAGGCGTTGATGAGGTACGTCTCGCCCGTGAAGGGGTCGAACCGCTGGAACAGCGCGATGGAGCCGCCGGCCACGCCGGCCAGCGCCGCGCCGATACCGAAGGTGAGGTAGTTGATTCGGCGGACGTTGATGCCGACGTAGCGCGCGCCGTCGCGGTTGTCGGCCGTGCCGCGAATCTTCCGGCCGAGGTCGGTCCGGTTCAGGAACGCCCGCACGGCGAGCATCGTCCCGAGCGCGATGACGAGCGCGTAGAACTGTCCGAGCGGGATGAAGACGCCGCCGACCTGTATCGACCCGAGCGAGAGTTCGACCTGCTGGGGGTCGGGCGTGAACACGATTTCGATGGCCGACTGGATGATAAAGAGGACGCCCAGCGTGGCGATGAGCTGGTTCTGCTGGGGGGCCTCGATGATGGGTTCGACCGTGAGTACGTGGACGACCACCCCGAGGACGAACAGCACGGCGGCGGCGATGGGGATGCCGAGGAACGGGCTGATACCCGCCATCTCGGAGACCAACCACACCGAGTACATCCCGACGACGAGGAAGACGCCGTGGGCGAAGTTGATGACGTCCATCACGCCGAATATCATGGTCAGTCCGAGCGCCGTCAGCGCGTAGACGCCCCCGAGCAGGAGGCCGAACGCGAGCAACTGCAGGAGGACGGGCTCCAGGTTGGTGATGTCAGTCAGGAACTGTACGAACGGGTCGATGAATCGGCCGAGGCCACCGCCCTGCAGCGGCAGCGGCGCGACCGATGTGACTAGGTGTCCCATGCGGTTTCTACGCTCGGGAATTGTTGGCAACCCCCATAAAAGGTGGCTATCTTTCGGGACGGTTCGTTGACGTGACGGGCGCGAGGGTCGCGGTCAGACCTGTGGGTCGGCCTCCGCGTACTCTTCGGGGTAGACGACCTTGACCGAGAGGTCCTGAACCTGGTTCACCGGGCCGAGCGCGTTGACGTTCTCGCCTTGGTCGTCGAACTCGATAGCGCCCATCGCGGAGATGTGGTCCTCGTAGCTGAGGCTCTTGAGCGCCTCGTTGATGTCGTCGCGCTCGACGCTGCCGGCCTCTTCGACCGCCTGGATGATGACCTCGGCCGCGGTGTAGGCCATCCCGACCGACGCCGAGAATTCTTGGTCGTAGTTGTCGAGGAACTGCGAGCGGACCTCGGCGGTCTTGTCGACCGTCGGGTTCAGCGCGTAGTTGTTGTCCAGCACGCCGTTTGCGAACTCGCCGATGTCGCTGACGGCGTCGTCGTCGGTGAACGTCGCGGACGCGGACGCGGTCAGATACGGCGGCCGGTAGTCTTGGTCCTGCAGCGCCTGCGCGAGCAGGACGCCGCCGGCGACGTACGTCGTGGCGATGATGGTGTCGGGGTCGGCGCTCCGGAGCCGCGACACCTGCGTGTTGGCGTTCGACGCGCCGAACTCGATGGCCGTCTCCTCGACGATTTCGACGTTCTGCTCGGGGAGGAACTCGCGGAGGCTGTCGCGAATCGCCTGCCCGTAGCTGTTGTTGATGTAGAACAGCCCCGCCGTGTCGATGGTGCCGCCGCCGTCGCGGATGACCGACGGCACGAGGTCCGCGTAGTCGCTCGCCAGCCGGCGGGCCGGGGGCTGGGGCCGGTAGACGTAGTTGAAGTCGCGGCCCTGCAGGATGTTGTCCGCCGCCGCGATGGAGATGACGAACGGGACGCCCTGCCGTTCTGCGACCTGCGTCGCCGCCGTCGTCACCGGCGAGGAGTAACAGCCGGTGAGGACGTGCGCGCCCTCGCTGAGCAGTTCCTCGCTGACCTGTCCGCCGAGTTCCTGTGCGCCCTGGTTGTCGCCCTCGATGACGGTCACTTCCGCGCCGTCGAGCGACTCGATGCCGCCCTCCTCGTTTTTCCGCATCGCGGCGAGTTTGATGGCGTTGCTCATCCCGACGCCCGTCGCGGCGAGACTGCCCGAAAGCGGGTGGTTCGAACCGATGATGACCTCGTCGACGGACTGCTCGGGCGTCCCCGTCGTGGTGCCCGTGTCGCCGCCGGACCCGCCCGAGTCACCGCCGGAGTCGCCGCCCGAATCGCCGCCGCCGTTTCCGGCGTCGTCGCTCGCACAGCCGGCTAATGTCAATGCCGCGACGCTCGCACCCGTTGCTTTGAGGAAGCGCCGCCTGTTGCTCGTCGAAGACTTGAGAGTCTTACCCATGGCAATCAATCACGAGGTTGGTGCCAATTGTAATAAATGCTATCGTACTCGTGTTGTCACGTTCCGAAGATATTCCCGCATCGAGCCGGTCGAGTCGGCTGAGTCGGCGCGTCAGTCGAGCGACTCGCGGGCGTGGATGCCGGCGAGGCGGCCGTAGCCGAGCGCGGTCGTCAGCCCGTTGCCGGAGAGGTAGCCGCCCGCGCCGTGGCCACTGATACCGCAGGCCGTGCCACCACCGGCGTAGAGGTTCTCGACCGTACTCCCGTCGGTTCGGAGGACGCGCCCGTCTTCGTCGACGACGAGCCCGCCCTGCGTGTGAAAGAGCGCGCCGGTGACTTTGGTCCCGTAGAAGGGCGCTTCCAGCGGGTTCGCGCCGTCGACGCGGCCCACCTCGTCCGGTTCGCCCGCCGCGGCGGCCCCGTTGTAGTCGGCGACCGTCTCCGCGGCGCGCTCGCCGTCGGCACCGAGTCGCGCGGCGAGGTCGGCGACCGAGTCGTCGCTGTGGTAGGTCCCCTGCTCGATGGCCTCGTCGAAGTCCTCGAACTGCCCGCGGAGTCGCTCGAAGATGCGCTCGTCGAACAGTTGAATCGCCTGCCCGCCGGGCTGTTTGAGCACCGAGATGGCGAACTCGCTGTACCCCGCGGACTCGTCGCCGAACCGCTCGCCGTCCCGATTCACGAGGATGCCCCCGTTCATCGTGACCGCGTAGGTCGAGAGCATCCCCGTCTGGCTCGCCACCGTCGCGTGGCCCTGATAGGCGTCCATGCAGGCGAGTTCGCCGCCGAGTTCCGCGCCGAAGCGGACGCCGTCGCCGGTGTTGCCGTCAGCGCCGAAGTACAGCGCCCGCTCGATGTCCTCCTCGCAGTAGTCGGTGACCATCTCGCGGTTGCCGGCGAAGCCGTCGGTGGCGAGGATGACCTTCTCGGCTTCGATGGCCTCGTCGTGGCCGAGGCCGGCGACGACGCCCCGGACCGCGCCGTCGTCGGCGACGAGCTGCTTCACGGGCGCGTTCGTCAGGAGTTCGATGTTCGGCGTCGACTCGACGCGCTCGACCAGTTCGGCGACGAGGTTCTCGCCGTTTCGACCCTCCGGTGCGTGCATCCGGTACTCGGAGTGCTTGGGGTACTTGAAGTCGTCCACGACGTGGAGCGTGACGTCCCAGTCGTCGACGAGCCAGTGGATGAGGTTCGTGCTCTCCTCGCAGAGGTACCGCACGCGCTCCTCGTCGGCCTCGTAATCGTTTTTCTCCAAGATGTCGCGGGCCATGTCGGCGGGCGTCTCCTCGATACCCGCCTCGCGCTGGAGTCGCGTCCCCGCTGCGGGAATCATCCCCGTCGAAAGCGAGGTGTTCCCGCCGCACTCGGGCGCTTTCTCCAGCACCGTCACGCGAACGTCGGGGTTCTCGCTGGCCGCGAGCGCGGCGACGAGGCCGGTCCCCCCGCCGCCCGCGACGAGCACGTCCGTGTCGATATCCCACTCGATGTCGTCGGCCGAGACGACTTCGGTGACGCCGTCGCTCGGCGTCCGCCGGGCTAGTTCGTCCATGCACTCTGCTAGGTAGACTCTATCGTAAAACTACCGCCTCCGGCGGTGGCGGTCCCAACGAACCTTCCGATTCCGCCGGTCTCAGTGGTGCGTGCGTGAGTAGAATCGCTCGCTATTGCATCATCGTTCGCCGTTGCGTCGTCCGCTGTTGCTCCGTCTCGGACGTTCAGGAATAACAGATAGTCAGGAATATCGGAGTGAAAAATTATGTGGGTTGAGAACACGCATAGCGCATGGACTCGCCACGAGACATCGTCGAGGAGTTCTTCGACCGGATGGAAGACGACCGCAGAGACACCGTCGGAGACCTGTTCGCCGAGGACGCCGTCATCTCCCTGCCGGGTGCGACCTTCGAGGGACCGACCGCGGCCTACGACTTCCTCGCGCACCTCGAACCGCGGTACGAGTGGGCGGCCAAGGAGTTCGACCGCTGGATAGAGGCGGGCGACACTGTCGTGAGCACGGGGTCCCTCTACGGCGTCGACAACGACAGCGCGGAGTTTTCGGACGTTCGCTACGTCGATATCTACGTCGTTCGCCGGGGCCTCATCGAGCGTCTCGACATCTGGAACGACCTCGCCGTCGACGGCGTCGTCCCGGTCGAGGACGCGGCCGCAGTCCCGGCGGAGGAATGAGCGACCGAACCGCGGTCCTCTTCGCGCTCCGCGACGACCCCTCCCTCGTCGTCCGCGCCGAGGAACTCGGCTACGAGTCGGCGTGGGCCGCCGAGGGGCAGGGAAAAACCGCCTTCGGAAAGCTCGAACGCTGGGCCGTCCACACCGACGAAATCGGCCTCGCGACGGGCATCGTCAACGTGTTCTCGCGGACGCCGGCGGCGCTCGCGGCGGCCGCGGCGACCCTCGACGACCACTCGGACGGTCGCGCGATTCTCGGCCTCGGGGTCGCCCACCCCGGCGTCGTCGAGACGTTCCACGGCGTTCCCTTCGACCGTCCGCTGTCGCGCCTCCACGAGTACGTCGAACTCGTGCGGCGCTACCTCCGCGGCGACGCCGACTCCTTCGACGGGGAGTTCTTCTCGCCCGAGCGCACGAGTTTCTGGGACGCGTTCGAACCCGTCCGCGAGGAGATACCCATCTACAACGGCGCGCTCGGGCCGGCGAACGTCCGACTCACCGGGCAGGTCGCCGACGGCTGGCTCCCGAACCTCTACCCCCGCCCGCAGTTCGAGGAGGCGCTGGAGTGGCTCGACACCGGGGCCGCCCGCGCCGGGCGCGACCGGAGCGACGTGGACGTGGCGATGTACGTCCTCACCGCCGTCCACGACGACCCCGACGAGGCGCGCCGGGCGGCGGCCGAACACGTCGCCTACTACCTGCGGGACGTGCCGGGCTACTACGACCGCGCGGCCGAGCAGGCCGGCTTCGGCGACGAGGTCGAGGCGGTCCGCGCCGCGCCGACGACCGAGGTGGGGGCGCGCGAACTCTCGGCCGACTTCCTCGACCTCGTGGCGCTCGTCGGCACGCCCGACGACGCGCGGGGGCGACTCGCCGAACTCCGCGAGATGGGCGTCGACCTCCCGGTCGTCCGCGCGCCCGCCGGCGTCGACCGCGAGTGGGTGGCGCGGACGCTGGAGGTGTTCGCCCCGTAACATGACCCCGGCGAACCGTGCCGTACTTTTATGCTGGATGCCACCGCATCTCAGGCGAAGCGAGTCATGACAGACCGTATCTGGGAGGACCTGCTATCTGAACAGGATAAACAGGTCATCACGAAGGCTGGTTACGACAAGGAGGGCGCCTCGTCGTGGGAGTCCCGCGGCATGGGCGAGAACCCGATGGTTCTCGTCATCGACATGCAGCGGCTCATCGTCGGCGAGAACGTCCCCATCCTCGAGGCTATCGAGGAGTACCGCACCGCGATGGGCGACATCGCGTGGGACGCCATCGAGCACATCGACCCGTTCCTCGATTTCGCGCGGGAACAGGGGCTTCCGGTGACGTACACGCGGGTCGTCCCGTCGAGCTACGACGACCCCGACCACCCCGACCTCGACATCGTCGACCCGGTCGCGCCCGAGGAGGGCGACACCGTCGTCGACAAGTCCTACGCGTCGGCGTTCTACGGGACCGACCTGCTCTCGCGGCTCGTCCGCGGCGGCCACGACTCGGTCATCATCGTCGGCAACTCCACGAGCGGGTGCGTCCGGGCCACCGCGGTCGACGCCAAGCAGAACGGCTTCAGCGTCGTCCTGCCGCAGGAGTGCATCTTCGACCGCATCGAGGCGTCGCACAAAATCGGCCTCCTCGACCTGTGGATGAAGTACGCCGAGGTGCTCGAGACCGAGGCGGTCGAAGAGTGGGTCGAGACGCTATGACCCACGACCTCGTCATCTCGAACGGCACCGTCGTCACCCCCGAACACGGCACCTTCGAAGCCGACGTCGCGGCCGACGGCGAGACCATCTCCGCCATCGCCGCGCCCGGGACGCTCTCGGGCGAGACGGAAATCGACGCGACGGGCAAGCACGTGCTTCCGGGCGCAATCGACCCGCACACCCACCACGGCATCTACCGCGGGCTGGAGGCGGACGCCGAGTCCGAGTCCAAGTCCGACCTCGTCGGCGGCGTGACCACCATCGGGAACTACTTCCGCCGGGCCGGGGCCTACGAGGAAATCATGCCGGGCTACTTCGACGAGGCGGAGCCGAACTACTACCACGACTACTTCTTCTCGCTCGGCCTGCTCTCGATGGAGCACGTCGAGGAGATTCCCGCCATCATCGAGGAGTTCGGCATCACGACGTTCAAGTGGTACATGAACTACAAGGACGCCGCCCGCGAGAAGTTCGGCGTCGACTGCGACATGCACGACGACTTCGGCGACGCCTTCATCCGGAAACTCGCCGAACAGGACGTGCCGACCACGCTCGGCTACCACTCCGAGAACGTCGAAATCACGAACGCGCTCGCCGGCGGCAACGTCTACGTCACCTCCGAGTCCGACGACACCGACGCCGACGCCGACGCCGACGAGGGCTACGAGGTGATGGTCGAGGAGTTCCCCGGCTACGCCGAGACCCAGAGCATGGTCGCCGGGGCCGCGCTCGCCAAGGTCCACGGCTACGACGACCGTTTTTACGCGGTCCACATCTCTGCCGGGGGGACCGCCGACGAACTCGCCGCGCTCCACGACGCGGGCTACCGGGCGTGGGGCGAGACGTGCATCCACTACCTCGCGCTCACCACCGAGGAGTGCGACGAGCGCATGAAAGTCAACCCGCCGGTCCGGTCGAAAGCCGACCAAGAGACGCTCTGGGAGCGCCTCGCCGACGGCACTATCTCGACTATCGGCACCGACCACTGCGCCAACCTCGCGGAGAACAAGTTCGGCGAGGGCATCCGCGACAGCCTGCTCGGGTTCCCCTCGACGCCGGTGATGCTCCCGCTCATCCTCTCGGAAGGTGTCAACGAAGGCCGCATCTCGCTCGAACGCGCCGTCGAGGTGACGAGCACCAAC
Organism: Haloferax prahovense DSM 18310; assembly: GCF_000336815.1. Lineage (GTDB taxonomy): Archaea > Halobacteriota > Halobacteria > Halobacteriales > Haloferacaceae > Haloferax > Haloferax prahovense. The sequence continues at coordinate 110,049 of NZ_AOLG01000028.1, read as the reverse complement.
GCGGCGAAGGCGTTCAACTGCTACCCGAAGAAAGGCACGGTCAGAGTCGGGAGCGACGCCGACCTCGTCGTCGTCGACCTCGACGAGACGAAGACGGTCACGCCGGAACTGTTACACAGCGTCAGCGGCTATTCCCCCTACGAAGGTCGAGACGTCACCGGCTGGCCGACCCAGACCGTCGTGAAGGGCGAACTCGCCTACGACGACGGCGAGATAGTCGGCACGAAGGGCCACGGCACTCACATCGACCGGCCGGTGTGAACCGGCCGTGGCGACCGAAAAGGGAGTCGACGACGCTGACTGACCGGCCACGCGGGAGCCCGGGGCGCGCGGCCCGACCTGCCGCACAGACGACCGGGCACGCGGACACGCACACGCACCACCTGACGACCACCACACGCGACACAGAACGAGAAGACACACACGACATGACGAACGACACGAACGGACCACTCGACGGCCTCGTCGTCCTCGAAGCCGGGTCGATGATATCCGGCCCGACCGTCGGCCGCTTCATGGCCGACTTCGGGGCGACGGTCATCAAAATCGAACACCCGGCGTTCGGCGACCACATCCGCCGCTTCGGCCCACAGAAAGACGGCGTCGGCCTCTGGCACAAGTACCTCTCGCGGAACAAGCAGTCTATCACCCTGAACATCTCCACCGAGGAGGGCGCGGCGGTGTTCGAGGACCTCGTGAGCGAGGCCGACCTCCTCATCGAGAACTTCCGACCCGGCACGCTCGAACGCTGGGGCGTCGGCTGGGAGCGGCTCTCAGATGTCAACGACGACCTCGTGATGCTCCGGATGTCCGGCTTCGGCCAAACCGGCCCGTATTCCGAGCGCCCCGGCTTCGGGACGCTCGCGGAGGCGATGTCCGGCTTTGCCTACCTCAACGGCTTCCCCGACTCGCCCCCGCTGCTCCCGCCGACCGGCCTCGCCGACAACATCGCGGCGCTGTTTTCGACGTTCGCGGTGATGTTCGCGCTCTACCACCGCGACGTCCACGGCGGCGGCGGTCAGTACATCGACACGAGCCTCATCGAACCCATCTTCGGCCTGCTCGGCCCGCAACCGCTCCGCTACGACCAACTCGGCGAAATCGAATCGCGGTCGGGTAACCGCTCGACTTCGTCGGCCCCGCGGAACGTCTACCGGACGGGCGACGACCGCTGGGTCGCCATCTCCGCGAGCGCGCAACCACTCGCGGAACGGACCTTCGACGCCATCGACCGGCCCGACCTGAAGGACGACCCGCGCTTCGAGACCAACGAGGACCGACTGGAGCACGTCGACGAACTCGACGCCATCATCCAAGGCTGGATGGACGACCACAGCCGCGAGGAGGTGCTCGCGGCGTTCGAGGAGGCCGACGCGACGCTCGCGCCGGTGTACAACGTCGAGGACATCCTCAACGACGAGCACTACGCGGCGCGCGAGGCGTTCCTGACGGTCGACGACCCGGACCTCGGCGAGGCGGTCGTGCAGAACGCCTTCCCGAAGTTCTCGGAGACGCCGGGTCGGGTCGACCACCTCGGCCCGTCGCTCGGCGAACACAACGACGCGGTCTACCGCGACCGACTCGGCTACGACGAGTCGGTGCTTTCGGACCTCGAGGCGGAGGACGTGATATGAGCCTCCTCGACTCGCTTCCGGAGCGCGTCCACGTCGTCGAGATGCTGCCCCGCGACGGGTTCCAGCGCCTCGACGAGTTCGTCCCGACCGACGAGAAAGTCGAGATAATCGACGCCCTCTCGGAGACGGGCGTGGACGAAATCGAGATTTCCTCGTTCACCCACCCGAAGGCCGTCCCGACCCTGCGGGACGCCGACGAGGTGGCGAAGCGCATCACCCGCCGCGACGGCGTGACCTACCGGGCGCTCGTCCCCAACCTCCGGGGCATGGAGCGCGCCGTCGAGGCCGAGGTGGACAAGGTGAACGCGCTCGTCACGGTGAGCGAGACCTACACGAGGAAAAACCAGAACCGCACCCGCGAGGAGGTGCTCGCGGAGATGGACGACATCGTCGAACTCGCCCACGACCACGGTATCGAGGTCGAAGCCGGGATGGGAACGAGCTTCTACTGCCCCTACGAAGGCGCAATCGACCCGACGGAGACGCTCGCGGTCGTCGACAGCGTCGTCGACTCCGGCGTCGACGAGGTGACGCTGGCGACGACGATGGGCCTCGCCAACCCGGTCGAAATCACGGAGCGCTTCACCGCCGCGTTCGAGGCCCACCCCGGCCTCGACATGGGCCTGCACCTCCACGACACGAACGGGATGAGCCTCGCCAACACGCTGGCCGCGATGGCCGTCGGCGTCGACCGCTTCGACGCCTCGGTCTGCGGCCTCGGCGGCGGCGTCGTCCTCCCCGGCGACATGTCCGGCGTCGGCAACACGCCGACCGAGGACCTCGTCCAGATGCTCGAACGCATGGGCGTCGGTCACGGGGTCGATTTCGGCCGCATCGAGGCGGCCGCCCACGACGTGTCCGACCGACTGGGCCTCGGTCTGACGAGTCACGTCCTCGCCGGCGGCACGGTCGAGGGCGTCCTCGACACCGTCGCGGCCGACGGGGAGGAGGACTGAGATGTCCGGAAAAACTCTCGCGGAGAAACTGCTTTCGGCGAAGTCCGGCACCGACGCCCGCGCCGGCGACTACGTCGAAGCCGACGTGGACGTGGCGATGGCCCACGACATCACCGGGCCGCTCGCGTTCCAGACGTTCGACGAGGTGACGGGCGACGACGGCGAACTGTTCGCGCCCGACCGGACCGTCTTCACCATCGACCACCACGCCCCCGCGGACGGGGTGCAGGCCGCGAACAACCACAACGCAGTCCGCGAGTTCGCGGCGAAACACGGCGCGCACCAGTTCGACGTGGGCGACGGCATCTGCCACGCCGTCCTCGTCGAGGAGGGGTTCGTCGGTCCCGGCGACCTCGTCATCGGTGCGGACTCTCACTCGACGACCTACGGCGGTATCGGCGCGTTCGGGACCGGCGTCGGCTCGACCGACCTCGGGACCGCGCTCGCGACGGGCGAACTCTGGTTCCGCGTCCCGAAGACGCTGCGCTTCGAGGTCGACGGCGACCTCCAGGACGGCGTCTACGCGAAGGACCTCATCCTGCGTTTCATCGGCGACGTGGGCTTCGACGGCTGTACCTACATGGCCGCCGAGTACGCCGGGAGTACCATCGAGTCGCTCCCGATTCACGAGCGCCTCGTCCTGTCGAACATGGCAATCGAGATGGGCGGCAAGACGGGCCTCGTCGCGCCCGACGAGCGGACCGAGGCGTACCTCGAACGCCAGATCGGCACCGAAATCGACCTCGACGACGCGTTCGTCTCCGACGACGACGCCGACTACGAGGCGGTCCACAGCTACGACGCGGCCGCCCTCGCCCCGCAGGTCTCGAAGCCGTCGAACCCCGAGAACGCGGTCGACGTGACCGAGGTCGCGGGCACCGAAATCGACCAGCTGTTCGTCGGCACCTGCACGAACGGCCGGTACGAAGACATCAAAATCGTCGCGGACATCCTCGCGGGCGAGACCATCGCCCCGAACGTCCGGATGGTCGTCGTCCCCGCCTCGAAGTCCGTCTACCAGCACATGCTCCAGACGGGCGTCTTCCAGACGCTCACCGACGCCGGCGCGGTCATCCAGAGCGCCGGCTGTGGCCCCTGTGCGGGCTACCATCAGGGCGTCCTCGGCGACGGCGACGTCTGTCTCGCCACGGCGAACCGGAACTTCCCCGGCCGCGAGGGGTCGATGGAGTCGTCGGTCTACCTGTCGAGTCCGGCGACCGTCGGCGCGAGCGCGCTGTACGGCGAAATCACGGACCCCCGCGAGGTCGAGACGAAACGCTACGACGACACGGTCTTCGCGGAGGTGCTGCCATGACGGACGCGTTCGCCGGCGACGGCGGCCGCCCGGACCCCGCCGAACCCGGTCGCGCGTGGGTCTTCGGCGACAACATCGACACCGACCAGATAACGCCGTCGCGCTTCATCGTCTCGTCGGACCCCGACGAACTCGCCACCCACGCCTTCGAGGACCTCAGACCCGAGTTCTCCGAGTCGGTCGAACCCGGTGACTTCGTCGTCGCCGGCGAGAACTTCGGCAGCGGGTCGTCGCGGGAGCACTCGCCGCTGTCGCTCGTCGGCGCGGGCGTCTCGGCGGTCGTCGCGCAGTCGTTCGCGCGCATCTTCTTCCGCAACGCCATCAACCTCGGCCTGCCGGTGCTCATCTGCCCCGGCGCGGACGTCATCGAGGACGGCGACGAGATTCACGTCGACCTCGACGCGGGCGTCGTGACGAACCACACGCGAGACGAAACCTACGAGGCGGAGGCGCTCCCCGAGTTCCTCCAGTCGCTCGTCGAACAGGGGGGATTGAAAGCCTACACGAAGGCGAAACTCGACCGCTGAGCGAGCACTCGGCTCACGTCATACCGCTTCCGCCGCACCGACCGACGACCGCACAGAGACACCCGAGAACGCCGTTCCGATGCGGTTTTCGCTTTCTGCTTTTCACCGCTTCCGCGCGTCCCAGTAGAGGAGGCCGGCTGAGACGACGAGACAGACCGCGAGCCCCGCGAACGCGGCGACGTAGCTCGCGTAGGTGGCGACGATGCCGACGTACGCCGGTCCAATCGCGTTCGCGCCGAGGAACAGCGCCCGCGCGGCCCCGAGGTCGGCTCCGCGGTCGGCGTCGGGCGCGTTGTCCATGATGATGGCGTCCGCGAGGGGGAACTCCGTCTTGTAGCCGGCCGCGAGCGCGACGACGGAGACGTAGATGAGCGGGCGCGCCTCCACGGCCGAGAGGACGGCGAGCGCCCCCGCGGCGACGAGCATCCCGACGACAGCGATTGACTCGCGGCGGAACCGGTCGCTCAGGCCGCCGGCGACGGGTTTGATGGTGATGCCGACGGCGAAGACGATGGCGAACGTCGCGCTCGCCAACTGCTGGTCGAAACCTTTCGCCTCGATGAGGTAGGTCGGAAAGAAGTTGATGAAGCCGCCGACCATGAAGTAAAACAGCCCGAACGCGAGGAGCGTCCGGCGCTGTTCGGCGCTGGCGAAGAGGCGTCGGAGCGTGCCCGAGACGTGGAGTTCGGGCGACCCCACGGCGTAGCCGTCTCTCGACCAGAGCGCGTAGAGGAGGGTGAGCCCCGCGAGGGCGACGGCGACCGGGAGGAACGGCGTCCGCCACGTGGCGTAGGTCAGCGCGAGGATGGCGAGCCCCGACGAAACGAGGCCGCCGAGGTCGGTCCCGGCGGCGTAGAGGCCGAGCGCCCGGCCGCGGCGTTCGACGAACAGGTCCGACAGGAGCGCCCGCGAGGGGATGGCGAACAGCCCCTTCCCGAGTCCCGTGATGACCGCGGCGGCGACGAAGCCCGCGAGACCGCCCGCGAGGCCGAACGTGGCGAACCCGAGGACGAGGATACCGAGTCCGGGGACGATGAGCGTCGTCCGGGTCCATCGGTCGGAGTACTCGCCGCCGGGGTACTGGGTGATGGCGTAGACGCCCTGAAACAGCGCCAGCGCGATACCGGCGGTCGCCTCCGTTATCTGTAGCTCCTCGATGATAGTCGGCAGCAGCGGCGACAAGAGAAACCGACCCGTCTGGAGGACCGCCCACGCTAGCGACACGGTGACTAACATCCGACCCGGGTAGCCCGCAAGCAAGCGCTCGTCGGATGTCGGCTGTTGGTTCACACCCTCCGTACACCGACCTGCTACCAATGGGTTACGATTGCGGAACGCCGGTTCCGGTTGTCGGCGTCGCGGTTTCCCGTGGCGCTGAGTAACTCGTAAACAAATATTAGTTTATACTGAATGGTCTGAGGGAGATAAACGGAAATAAAAACGCTATAATAGCCGCCCAAACAACATAATTTTTACAAATTTTACAATTTTTAGAAATTGTACAGTTTTAAACTTTATACAGTTTATATTCTCTCGGTTCAGCGCCCCCGTCCCCGATGGTCGCCGCACAAATTTTTACCACCCGCGGCCGCGACGGTCCGGGCATGGACGCGACGGCAATCGACCACGTGAATCTCCGCATCCCCACCGACGGCCTCGACGCCGCGGTCGAGTTCTACCGCGACGCGCTCGGCTTCGAAATCGAGAACCGCGACCTGTACGAGTCGGGCGAAAAGCCCTTCTTCTCCGTGCGACTCACCCCGGCGAGCGTCATCCACCTCCGACCGGCCGAGAACTTCGAACCGCCGACGGAGACCGCCTTCGACCACGTCGCCATCGAGTTCGCCCACGACATCGACGAACTCCGCGGGCACCTCGACGCTGCGGGCGTCGAAATCGACCGCCAACTCGAACCCCTCGGGGCGACGGGCGTCGCGCCCGCGATGTACGTCACCGATCCCTTCGGCTACACGCTGGAACTGAAAGCCGCGCCTGACGACGACTGAGTCTCCTCTCCCGCACTACAGTACGTACTGCGCGACCGAGTCCATCACTTTTCGCTCCGCCCGGCGCAGGTGTTCCTCGGCGGTCCGCCGCGAAACGCCCATCTCGTCGGCGATGGTCGCGGTCTCGATGCCGCGCGGCAGGTCGTAGTAGCCGCCGGCGTGGGCCAGTCGCAGCGCCTCGCGCTGGCGGCCGGTGAGCTCGGGCATCGCGTCGGCGGGGGCCAAAAGCGGGCCGCTCCCGCTGGCGAACGACACCGCGCGCTTGGACTCGACGCTCACGTCGAAGCCGCTGTCCACGAGGTCGCGGAAGCACGCCGTCAGGTCGTCGGCCGAGACGGCGAGCAGGCGACAGACCTTCGCGCCGCCGCGGTAGCGAAGCGGCGGGACGAGCAGTAGCCCGTGTTTCCGCACGTAGCCCTCGATGTGGTCTATCTCGTGGTCCCGGAGGCAGTCGGCGGTGACGACGACGAGTTCGTCGCCGCGCTCGACCGACGCCGCCACGCCGACGGTGTCGTCGACGCGGTCGAGCACGTCGCTTCCGACCCCGCCGCTCACGTGGAGCATGTCGCAGTGCTCGTTGCACCACAGTTCGACGCTCGCGGCGTTGCCCGCCGTCGCCGCCGCGTAGGCGCTGTCGTCCCTGATTCGGAGGTTCGCCTCGTACATGCGCGGACCAAGGCTCGGCACGAATATATAAATCACGCACCGCATGGTGGGGGAATTGCTACCCGTCTCGCGCCCGAAGTTCGGTGTATGCACGACCAGCAATCGTCGGCACGGCGGGACCGACTCGGCGACCCGAGCGACGAGTGGCGCGCGTACCAGGGCGCGCCCACCGGGACGGACATCGAGTGCAAGGGGTGGCGACAGGAGGCGGCGCTCCGGATGCTCAACAACAACCTCGACCCCGAAGTGGCGGAGCGCCCCGAGGACCTCGTCGTCTACGGCGGGACCGGGCGCGCCGCCCGCTCGTGGGACGCCTACGACGCCATCCTCGCCGAACTCCGCGACCTCGACGACGACGAGACGCTCCTCGTCCAGTCGGGCAAGCCGGTGGGGAAGTTCCCGACCCACGAGCGCGCCCCGCGCGTCCTCATCGCCAACTCCAACCTCGTCGGCCGCTGGGACGACTGGGAGCACTTCCACGAACTGGAGGCCGAGGGGAAAATCATGTACGGCCAGATGACCGCCGGGTCGTGGGCGTACATCGGCACGCAGGGCATCATTCAGGGCACCTACGAGACGCTGGCCGAACTCGCCCGACAGCGCTACGACGACGACCTGCGGGGCAAACTCGTCGTCACCGGCGGTCTCGGCGGCATGAGCGGCGCACAGCCCCTCGCGGTGACGATGAACCACGGGGTCTGTATCGCCGCCGAGGTGCAGGCCGACCGCATCGAGCGCCGGGTCGAGACGGACTACCTGATGGAGTCAGCCGACTCGCTGGACGAGGCGCTCGAAAACGCCAAGGACGCGATTGAGGCGGGCGAGCCTTACAGCGTGGGCGTCGAGATGAACGCCGCCGACATGCTCGAAGAGCTGCTCGCGCGCGACGAGATTCCGGACGTGGTCACGGACCAGACGAGCGCCCACGACGAACTCGAAGGCTACTACCCGAGCGGCTACACCGCGGCGGAGGCCGACCGACTCCGCGAGGACGACCCCGAGAAGTACGTCGAAGAGAGCCTCGACACGATGGAGCGCCACGTGCAGGCAATCCTCGATTTACAGGACGCGGGCGCAATCGCCTTCGAGTACGGCAACAACATCCGCGGGCAGGTCCAGGACCACCGCGGGATGGAACACGCGTTCGACTTCCCCGGCTTCGTCCCGGCGTACATCCGCCCGATGTTCTGCCGCGGGCGCGGGCCGTTCCGATGGGCCGCGCTCTCCGGCGACCCCGCCGACATCCACCGCACCGACGAGGCGATTCGAGAGCTCTTCCCCGAACACGAGTCGCTCATGCGCTGGATAGACCTCGCACAGGAGCAGGTGTCGTTTCAGGGGCTCCCCTCGCGGGTGTGCTGGCTCGGCTACACCACCGACGACGAGGGGCTCACCGAGCGCGCTCGTTTCGCGCTGAAAATCAACGATCTCGTCGCCTCGGGCGAGGTCTCCGCGCCGGTCGTCGTCACCCGCGACCACCTCGACGCCGGGTCGGTCGCCAGCCCGTACCGCGAGACCGAGGCGATGCGCGATGGCACCGACGCGGTCGCCGACTGGCCCATCCTGAACGCGCTTCTCAACACCGCCGCGGGCGCGGACATCGTGAGCGTCCACGACGGCGGCGGCGTCGGCATCGGCAACTCGCTGCACACGAACAACCACGTCGTTCTCGACGGCTCGGACCTCGCGGCGAAGAAGGCCCGCGCCGTCTTCACGACCGACCCCGGCATGGGCGTCATCCGCCACGCCGACGCCGGTTACGAGGACGCGCTGGACGAGGCGACTCGGTCGAACGTCAGAATTCCGATGCGGGACCACGACGCGGCCGACCGCGCCGACCGCGCGGCCGAAGACGGCGGCCACGCGACCGAGACCGGCGAATCCGCCGCCCGAGGTGACGAATGAGCCGCACCGACCCGCCCGCGTGGGAGGGAACGTCGTCGGACCCGAACGACGAGCAGTTCGGCCACGTCGTTCGTCCGACCGAAATCGAGGACGCGGGCGACTTCCGCGCCGCCCTCGTGGGCGAACCCTACGACGGGGCCGTCATCGGCCGGCGCGGTGCCCGCGAGGGCCCCGCCGCGATTCGGCGCGCTCTCGCCGGCGTCAAGACCCACCACTTCGACGAGGGGCCGGTCGCCGGCGTCGCCGACCTCGGCGACCTCCCGGTCGAGGCGTACAACGACGCGGACGACCCCGAGAACCACGTCGCGGACGTGCAGGCCATCGTCGCCGACGAGGCCGCGGCCGTCTACGAGCGCGGCGCGCTCCCGGTCTTCCTCGGCGGCGACAACTCCCTGACGGTCGGGAACGTCACGCCGCTTCTCGGCGGTGACGACTCGGTCGGGGTCGTGAGCTTCGACGCCCACCTCGACTGCCGCGAGCCCGCCGACGGCCCGACGAGCGGGACGCCCTACCGGCAGTTGTTCGACGCCGGACTCGACCGCCTCGCCGTGGTCGGCGCGCGGCACTTCGAGACCTCGACCGCCTACGCCGACTTCCTGCGCGAGTCCGGCGGCACCATCCTCACCGCCGACGAGGTCGGCCGCGGCCCCGTCGAGACGGCCGACTTCGCCCTCGACGCGGTCGCCGCCTGCGACCGCGTCTTCGTCAGCCTCGACGTGGACGTGTTGGACCAGACGGCCGCGCCGGGCGCGAGCGCGCCGACCCCCGGCGGCGTCACCACCCGCGAACTGTTCTCGATGCTCCGTCGCGTCGCGGCCGACCCCCGCGTCGTCGGCTTCGAGGTCGTGGAGTGCGCGCCGCCGCTGGACGACGAGGACGGTCGAACCGTCGGCGCGGCCGCCCGTGCAGTCGCCCACTTCCTTGCGGGGGTGACGTCGCGTGACTGACGCGGGTTCCACGGCCGGCCTCACGGTCGTCCACGACGCGGCCGAACTGGTCGTCGGCCCCGACGAGGGAACCGGCGTCGTCGTTCTCGAAGACGCCGCGTTCGCCGCGCTCGACGGCGAAGTCGTCGCCGTCGGGCCGACAGACGAAGTGCTCGCGGACTACCCCGTCGCGGGCGCAGACACCGCCGTCGACGCGACCGGCAAGACGGTCCTGCCGGGCTTCGTCGACCCCCACACCCACGCGCTGTTCGCCGGCGACCGCTCCGACGAGTTCGTGGCGAAGCTCCGCGGCGCGACCTACGAGGAGATTCTCGCCGACGGCGGCGGCATCCTCCGCACCGTCGACGCGGTCCGAGAAGCCTCCGACGAGGAGTTGGCGGCGAACCTCACGGAGCACCTCGACGCGATGCTCGTCCACGGGACGACCACGGTCGAGGTGAAGAGCGGCTACGGCCTCGACACCGAGACCGAACTGCGGATGCTTTCGGCCATCGACGCGGCCGGTTCAGACCACCCGGTGGACGTGATTCCGACGTTCATGGGCGCGCACGCCGTCCCGCGCGGCGTGGACGCCGAGGGGTACACCGAGTCGGTCGTCGCCGACCAACTCCCCGCGGTCGCCGAACAGGGCATCGCCGAGTTCTGCGACGTGTTCTGCGAGCGCGGCGTGTTCACCGCCGAGCAGTCCCGTCGGATTCTGGAGGCGGGCCGCGACCACGGCCTCGCGCCGAAGATTCACGCCGACGAGTTCGCCGCCATCGGCGGCACCGACGTGGCGGCCGCGGTCGGCGCGGCCAGTGCGGACCACCTGCTCCACACCGACGACGGGGGCCGCGAGACCCTGGTCGACGCCGGCGTCGCGCCCGTGATGCTCCCGGGCACGGCGTTCGGCCTCGGTGCCGACTACGCCGACGCCCGCGCCTTCCTCGACGCGGGCCACGAGGTCGCGCTCGCCACCGATTTCAATCCGAACTGCTTCTCCCGAAGCATGGGATTCGTCGCCACGCTCGCCAGCGTCGGAATGCGAATGACTCCACACGAGGCCATCCGCGGCGTCACGAGCGCCGCCGCGGGTGCGCTCGACCGCGACGACGGCACGGGCACGCTCCGCACCGGGGCTCCCGCCGACGCCGTCGTGCTCGACGTGCCGACCGCGTCACACCTCTCGTACCGGTTCGACACGAACCCCGTTTCGACCGTGCTGAAATCGGGGGTGGTCGCCCATGAGTGACCGCGCAGGCCTCCCCGACTCGGTCGTCCTCGACGGCGAGTCGCTGACGCCGGAGGACGTGGCCGCCGTTTCACGCCACGACGCACCCGTCGAACTCGCCGCCGAGTCGCGAGAGCGGATGCGCGAGTCGCGCGAGCGCGTCGAGTCCGTCCTCGACTCCGGCGAGCCGGTCTACGGCGTCAACACCGGCTTCGGCCACCTCGTGGAGACTCACATCGACCGCGAGGACATCGAGCGCCTCCAGACGAACCTCGTCCGCAGCCACGCCGCCGGCGCGGGACGCGAACTCACCCGCGAGGAGGTCAGGTCGATGATGGTCAGTCGGGCCAACACGCTCGCCAAGGGCTTTTCGGGCATCCGACCCTCGGTGGTCGACCTGCTCGTCTCGATGCTCAACGAGGGCGTCCAGCCGGTCGTCCGCTCCCGCGGGAGCCTCGGCGCGAGCGGCGACCTCGCACCCCTCGCGCACATGGCGCTCGTCCTCATCGGGGAGGGCGAAGCCCGCGTCGACGGCGAGCGACGCCCGGGCGACGAAGCCCTCCAAGCAGTCGGCTTGGAGCCGGCGACGCTCGCCTCCAAGGAGGGCCTCGCGCTCATCAACGGGACGCAACTGACGGTCGGCCTCGCCGCGCTGTTCGTGGTCGACGCCGAGCGGACCGTCGAGGCCGCCGACGCCGCGGGCGCGCTCGCGACCGAGGTGACGATGGGGACGACGGCGAACTGCGACCCCGCCATCCACGAGGTTCGCCCCCACCCCGGCCAGAAAGAGAGCGCGGCGGCGATTCGCCGCCTCACCGCCGACTCGACCGTCCTCGAATCGCACAAGGACTGCGAGCGCGTGCAGGACGCCTACTCGATTCGCTGTCTCCCGCAGGTCCACGGCGCGGTCAGAGACGCCGTCTCACACCTCCGCGAGGCCGTCGAAGTCGAACTCAACAGCGTCACCGACAACCCGCTCGTCTTCCCGGCGGGCGCGGTGGACGAGCGCGCGCCCGGTACCGACGTGGCCGCCGTCGTCTCCGCCGGCAACTTCCACGGCGAACCGCTGGCGCTCCGCCTCGACTACGCCGCTGGCGCGCTGACCGAACTCGCGGCCATCTCCGAGCGCCGGACCGACCGGATGCTCAACCCCGACGTACAGGAGTCGTATCTCCCGCCGTTCCTGACCGAACGCAGCGGGCTCCGCTCCGGCTACATGATTGCGCAGTACACCGCCGCGGCGCTCCTCAACGAGTGTCGGTCGCTCGGTCGCCCCTCTATCGACTCGACGCCCGTCAGCGGCGGGCAGGAAGACCACGTGAGCATGAGCGGCCAGAGCGCCCTCAACGCCCGCACGGTCGCCGAGAACGTCGCGACCATCGTCGGCGTCGAACTCCTCTGTGGGTCGCAAGCCGCCGAGTTCCTCGACGAGGGCCTCGAACTCGGGACCGGCACTGGGGCCGTCCGCGACGCGATTCGGTCCGTGGTTCCGCCGCTGGACGAGGACCGCCGGCTCGACGGCGAACTGGAGACTGCGGCCGACCTCGTTCGGTTCGGCGCGATTCGCGCGGCCATCGCGGACGCCGGGCTCTCCGGCTGAGCGGGCGCGCCAGTACCGCCGGTCGCCGGCTCAGAGGTTCCCGTTGATGATGTCGGCGACGCGCTGCCGGTCGAACAGCTGTTCCTCCTCGGGAATCTCGGGGTACGGCCCCTCGCTGTACTGGGGCCACGCGCCGAAGCGGTCGGGGGAGAGCTGTTTCGCGGTCATCTCCAACTGGAACAGATTGAGTATCGGTCCCTGGTAGCGGCCGCCCTGCGCGTAGATGCGGTCGTTCTTCACGGCCGAAATCTCGGCTCCGACGGGGTCGTCCTGGAATCCCGTCCGGATGTCGGGCATGCTCGTGTTCGGGTGCATCCCGCCGAGCGTGAGAATCACGTCGGGGTCGGCTTCGAGGAGCGTCTCGAAGTCGACGGTCGAGCCGGAATCGACGTCGTCGCCGAACGCGCTGACCGGCTTCAGCGGGCGGGTGTGGGCGGTCAGGAAGCCCGGCGTGCTCAGGTTGTAGGCGTAGATGGACTCCAGGTCGCTCGGGCCGAGGAGCACGGCGGTCGGGCGGTCCTCTTCCGCCGGGAGGTCCGCCGCAATCGCCGCGAGCAGTTCCTCGCGGACCGTAGTGAGCGCCTCGTACTTCGCTTCCTCCTGTAGCACCTGCGCGACCTTGGCGAATATCTCCCAGAGGCCGTAGTACTCGTAGGCGTCGGTCCACTCGGTCGGCGGCGCTTGATGCCGCGCGCTGAAGCTGTTGCCGAACCACGGACTGACGTTCTCCTCGATTTCGTCGAGGTCGTCCTGGCTCCAACTGCCGAGCGCCGAGACGCTGGCGGGGTCTGCGAGGTGTACGTCGCTGTCGAGTTCGTAGAGCCGCTCTTTCGACGGCTCCCACGACGAGTACAGGCCGGTCCAGTCGAGTTCGACGCCGGGGAGCCGCGGCGTGAACTGGTTCCACAGCGCGTCGTAGTAGTCCGGAGCGTGCATCGAGTTGACGGCGTCGCCGTGGCCGAGGGCGAACGCCATCCCCGCGTGGTGGGTCAGCCGCGTGAAGATGCTCTCGGGAACGCGCTCGAACGTCACCTCGCCCATCGGGGCCATCGACACCGTGTACGAGTCGGCCTCGTCCGTCGATTCCGCGGTCGACTCGGTCGCCGTCGATTCGGTCGCGGCGGTCTCCGTCGCGGTCGCGCCGGTCGTGGTCGCGTCCGACTCGGACGAACCGGTACAGCCGGCGAGCAGTCCGCCGGCGGCGACCGAACCGCCGTAGGTCAAGAACTTCCTGCGCGTTGGTCCGTCGCTGTCTGCCATCGTATTTTTAGGCCCGCCTAATACATATAGGCGTACCGATTTAGGCCGACCGAAATTCCGAAACGGATTTATCCGTTTGGAATTGGCTAAAGCCATGGACCAAGACCTCGTCGACCGGGCGGCGCGCACGCGCCGAGCGTACCTCAAGGGCGGCGGCGCGCTTCTCGCTGGCGGCTTGCTGGCCGGCTGTGCCGGGCAGAACGACGCGGAATCAGCGACGGACGCGACCGAGACGGCCGCAGCGACGGAACCCACGACCGAAGCGTCTACCGAGGCAGAGACCGAGGCCGAACAGGCCGGGTACACGGTGTCGATGTCGCCCGCCGGCGACGTGACGTTCGAGTCGGTTCCGGCGGACGTGATGGTGTACAACCTCGTTTACGCCGACGCGGCGGTCGCCTTCGGCCACGGCGACGCGGTGAACTCTCTCGGCTTCGACAGCGACGCCGGCGGCCGGACGCTCGACGCCTACTACAAGCGCCTCGACGGCGTCTCGTTCGACCGGAGCGAGCTCGCGCAACTCAACTCCGGGTCCGGGAGCGTCAACATCGACAAGGAACTCGTCTACGAACTGGACTCCGACCTCCACCTCGTCGACCCGGCGCTCGTGACTAGCTTCGACGGCTGGGACCAGTCGGACGTCGAGGAGATTCGGGAGCAGGTCGGCCCGTGGTTCGGCAACGCCTACAGCCGCACGCACGCCCAACCGCCCGAGCCGTACGCCGCCGACTACCAGTACTACACGCTCTGGGAAATCGTGGAGAACGTCGGGCAGGTGTTCCGAGAGGAAGACCGCTACGCGGCGCTCGAGTCGGTCCACAGCGACCTCCTCGACACGATTCAATCGGACCTCCCGCCCGAGTCGGAGCGCCCGTCCGTCGGCGTCGTCATCTACATGGACGAGACATTCTACCCCTCGAAAATCAACGTTCCCGGCTTCGCGACCTCGCACGTCCGTCCGCTCGGCGTCACCGACGCCTTCGCCGCCGGCGACGTGACGTTCGAGACCTCCTACGACTTCGAGACGATGCTGGAAATCGACCCCGACGTGTTGCTCCACAGCTACGGTATCGACTCGTACTACGACGTGGCGTCGACTCGCGAGACCCTCGAAGACCACCCCGTCGGGAGCGAACTCAGCGCGGTCCAGAACGACCGCGTCTTCCCCTCGGGCACGCCGGTACAGGGGCCGATTATGAACTTGTTCCAGACCGAGATGACCGCGAAGCAGCTCTCCCCCGACCGCTTCGGCGCGTGGCCGGAGTACACCGGTGGTGCGTACCCCGAGATTCCCGAAGAAGAGCAGCTATTCGATAGGCAGCGCGTCGCCGACATCGTCACCGGTAACTGAGCCGTCCGGTTTTTCCGGTCGTTTCTCTCGCCACCCGGCGCTGGCGGGTGACTCGTTCGACCCGCTCGGCTCGCTCAGGCGCTTACCAGAGCTGGACGGCCGGCGTCCCGCAGTCGTCGCAGACGATGGCGTCGTTGTCTTTGTAGCTCCCCGTCACGAGGTCGCCGTCGCAGTAGGTGCAGTCCTCTTCGTCGAACGAATCGAGCAGGTACGCGGATTCGGGCATATCCGACGATTCGGCTCCAGTCGTAAGAACATTTCTCCGGTTCGATATATCGCGGTCCGTGACGCTCCCGAGAACTGTTCGGTTCGAACCGTCGTTTCGTCGGCGACGGGGCGCGGCTCACGACGTGGGACCGCAAAACGTGGGTTCCGGAGGAACGGTGGTGGGATGCCCGGTGAGGTGGTGGTGGTGATGGTGATGGATTGTCCGGGCGCAGGAAGCTCCCCGGAGGAGCGTGGGGAACGCGTCGAGGGGGAAGGCGAGTCGGACTTAGTAGCCCAGTTGCTCGCGGATGAGGACGACGGTGGTGCGGCCCTCTTCGACTTCCTGCCGGAAGATAAGTTGCTTCGCAATCATCGACTCGACGCCGTAGGCCTCCTTCGCGCGCTCGTTCTCGAGGGGGTACGCGACGGATTCGAGGCGGTCGAGCGCGTCGTCGAGCGTCGGCACGATTTTGTTGACGCCGCTGACGATGACGACGTTGCTGGCGGCGAAGGGGTACGCGCCGATGCGACTGCCCGAGAGGTCCGCGGCGACGAGTTCGCCCGTCTGCGCGATGGCGTTGATGCCGCCGAGGAAGTAGTCGGCCGTCTGGGACTCGCGGCGGGCGGCCTGTCGCTCCGCGTCGTCGTCGATGCTCCAAATCTGGTCCGGCAGGCTCTCCCACTCGTGGTCGCCCTCGCTCAGGTAGTCGTCGAACCCGACTTCTTCGAGGGTCGTCGAGTGGCCGTTCATCACGGAGACGCCCGCGGGGATGTGCGACTGCAGGGTTTCGAGCGCTTCGTCGGCCGTATCGACGACGACGACGTCGAACCCGTTCGCTTCGAGGTTCTCGACGGTCGCTTCGACGACCTCGTCGTCGGGGAGTTGGTCGAGTTCGGCGTCGATATCGGCGTCGTCTGCGTAGTCAGATTTCTGCTGAGACATGTGTGAGTGTGGTAGTGGAGTCGGTGGATGCTCCGACGCCCGAGTGTAGCGCCTAACGGATGTTAAACGCTCGCTGACGGCGGTGTAAGGTGGTTACAGGCGTGTTACCGCCCCCGCTGACGGGTCGTGGTTTCGGTCACTCCGCTACTCCAGTCCGAGCGCGTCGCAGAGCGCCGCCACGTCGAGGTTGTCGGCGACGAGCGCGGCGGCGTGGTCGTAGGGGTCGCCCGACGCGCCGGCGTCCGCGTCGGCCTCGGGCGTTCCCGCTGTCTCCGCTCGTTTTCCCCCTGTCGCGCCCGCCGCGCTCGTCGCCGGACGGTCGCGCCCGGCCGACTCGTACACGGCGTCCACGAACGCGTTTCGCGGCGAGTCGTTGGCGAATAGGTCGTGAATGTACGTCCCCGCGACCCGTCCGAGCGCCGCGCCGTCGCCCGAAACCGGGGCCGCGTCGCCGACGATGCGGCTGTCGCCCATGTGTATCTCGTAGCCGTCGATAGTCCCCACCGCGCCGGCCAAGGGTCCCGCGCCGTCGAACTCGACGGAGACGGGTTCGACCCGCTTGTCGCGGGAAAAGCGTGTGACTATCGGCAGGAGGCCGAACCCGTCGACCGTCTCGTCGTCCCCCGTGCCCTCGATGTCGGCATTCTCGATGGTCTCGCCGAGCAGTTGGTAGCCGCCGCAGATGCCGACGACCGGGCCGTCGAAGGCGGCGAGTTCGTCGCCGAAGCCGGCGTCACGGAGCGCGAGCAGGTCGTCGACCGTGTTCTTGCTGCCGGGGAGGACCACCCCGTCGATGCCGTCGAGCGTCGCGTCGAGCGGGAGGTAGGCGACCCGGACGCCGGGCGTCTCGGCCAGCGGGCCGAAGTCCGTGGCGTTCGAGATGCGCGGGAGTCGCGGCACGCCGATTGTGACGGCGCGCTCGGCCGCGACGCCGTCGTCGTCGCCGACGGTGGCGCGCTCGCCTTCCGCGGGGAGCGCGAGGCTGTCTTCCTCCGGGAGACCGGGGTCGTCGTAGGGAAGCACACCGAGGACGGGCACGCCGGTCCGCTCCTCGATTTCGTCGAGCCCCGGTTCGAGGAGGCTCGGGTCGCCGCGGAACTTCGTGATGACCGCGCCGACGACCCGCTCGCGCACGTCCTCGGGGAGCAGTTCGAGCGTTCCCAGCAGGCTGGCGAAGACCCCACCGCGCTCGATGTCGGCCGCGATGAGGATGTCGGCGTCGGCGAAGCGGGCGGTCTCGATGTTCGCCAAGTCGCGGTCGTGGAGGTTTATCTCGGCGATGGAGCCGGCCCCCTCGGCGACGACCACGTCCGCCTCGGTCGCCAGCCGACGATGCGATTCGACCGCCGCCTTGCGGGCGTCCTCCCAGTGGGTCGCGTAGTAGTCGCCCGCGGCGTTGAGGCCGACTGCCCGGCCGTGGACCACCAGTTGCGACGTGCCGTCACCGTGGGGCTTGAGCAGGACCGGGTTGTGGTCGGTCGTCGGCGCGACCCGCGCGGCGCGGGCCTGCACGTACTGCGAGACGCCGATTTCGCCGAAGTCGTCGCCGTCGGCGGTCGCGACCGCGCGGGCGTTGTTGCTCATGTTCTGCGCCTTGAACGGCGCGACCGAGAGGCCGCGGTCGGCGAACAGGCGACAGAGCCCGGCCGCGACGGTGCTCTTGCCCACGTGGCTCGCGGTCCCCGCGACGAGGAGGGTCGGCGTCGTCATCTGCCGGGAGTCAGGGCCGCGCGGTTCAAAGGTGTTCGTTTCGGCGGCGCGAAGGGAAGTTCGAACCTCCTCCAGTGAAGGGTCAAAACCGCTCGCCGACGACGTCCCCCGCCATACTGTGGTGGTCACGTCGATTCTGTGAAATGTTGCCGGAAGTGGTGCGTTTAGTTCGCTCGCCCGCTCGGTCTATCATGAATGAAGAAACAGTTACTCGTGACGGACTTCCTCGACCGGGCCCGGACGTACTACGGCGATTACGAGGCTGTCGTCGGCGTCGACGGGGAGCGCTTCACCTACGCGGAGTTCGGCGAGCGGGTGGACAGGTTTTCGGCGGCGCTCCAATCCCGCGGCGTCGAGAAGGGCGACCGAATCGCGGTGCTCGACCCCAACACGCACTGCCACCTCGAGGTGGCCTTCGGCGCGATGCAGTGCGGCGCGCTCCACGTCCCGTTGAACTACCGGCTCACGACCGAGGACTACGAGTACCTGCTTTCGGACTCCGGCGCGAGCGTGGTCTACGCCGACTACCAGTACGCGGGGAAAATAGAGGCCGTCCGCGACGACGTGCCCGCCGAGGTGTTCGTGACGAACGACCCCGCCGCCGTCGACGGCGACTGGCTCGACTTCGAGGCGTTCCTCGACGAGGCCGACGCCGACGACTACGAGCGCCCCGAGATGTCCGAGGACGAACTCATCACCATCAACTACACCTCGGGCACGACCGGCGACCCGAAGGGCGTCTGCCGCACCCACCGCACCGAGTCGCTCCACGCCCAACTGGTGACGATTCACCACCACATCTCGGACGACGACGTCTACCTCTGGACGCTCCCGATGTTCCACGTCAACGGCTGGGGCCACATCTACGCCGTCACCGGCCGCGGCGCGAAACACGTCTGCACCCGCGGGGTCGACGCCGAGCAGGTGTTCGACGCCATCCGCGACGAGGACGTGTCCTTTTTCTGCTGCGCGCCGACGGTGCTGTCGATTCTGCGGGAGTACGCCGAGGAACACGACCCCGCGTACGCCGGCGACAACCCGGTCCGCGTGACCGCCGCCGGCAGCGCCGCGCCGAGCGCGACGATTCGCCACACCGAATCCGAGTTCGACTGGGAGTTCACCCAACTCTACGGCGCGACCGAGACCGGCCCGCTCATCGCCACCTCGGACGCGAACCGCCTCATCCCCGACGAGGGCGGCCTGCGCTTCTCGCTCAAACAGCGGCAGGGCGTCGCCCCGCTCGGGACCGACCTGCGCGTCGTCGACGAGGACGGCGAACAGGTCCCGCGCGACGACGCTACCATCGGCGAGGTGGTCGTCCGCGGCAATCAGGTGATGGAGAAGTACTGGAACAAGCCCGACGAGACCCACGACGCCTTCAACGACCGCCTCGAAGGCTGGTATCACACCGGCGACCTCGCGGTCGTCAACGAAGACGGCATGATAGCGATTCAGGACCGTAAGAAGGACATCATCATCTC
The DNA here is from genome assembly GCF_000336815.1 of Haloferax prahovense DSM 18310. GTDB lineage: Archaea > Halobacteriota > Halobacteria > Halobacteriales > Haloferacaceae > Haloferax > Haloferax prahovense. The sequence continues at coordinate 90,331 of NZ_AOLG01000028.1, read as the reverse complement.
CGGCGGCGAGAACATCTCCTCGGTCGAACTGGAGGACACGCTGTTCGACCACGACGCCGTCGGCGACGTGGCGGTCATCCCCGCGCCGTCCGAGAAGTGGGGCGAGACGCCGAAGGCGTTCGTCGTCCCCGCGAACGGCGACGTGGAGAACCCCGGCATCACCGCCGAGGAGTTGGCCGAGTACACCCGCGACCGCCTCGCCGGCTACAAAGCCATCCGCGAGTTCGAGTTCGTCGAGGAGATTCCCAAGACGGCGACCGGCAAGATTCAGAAGTACGAACTCCGCAAGCGCGAGTGGGACGACGAAGAGCGGATGGTCGGACAGGGGTAGGCGGCGACCCGACGCCCCGGCGACCCCTGACTCGGCGGCCCGCGCGACCCGCTTCGACTCTCGTCTCCCGGTGAGTCGGCCGCTTCGCCCGCAAGATATTATTGGCTCACCGAGTATCTCGTATCTAACATGTCTTCTCCGAGTTCGGGAGGCACCTCCGCCGGCGCGATTCTCTACGTCACGGCTGACGGCGCTGCCTCCGGTGCGGTCGTCTCGGCGCTCCGGGACGCCTTCGAGCGCCCGGTCACGCGCGCCGAGAGCGTCGACGCCGTGCGGTCGGCGCTCGACGACCGCCCCGTCTCCTGTCTCGTCGCCGCCGCCGACCTCCCCGACGGACTCGAACTGGATGCGCTCGTCTCCCGCGACGGCTCTCACGCCGAGTTTCCGGTCGTCGTCTACGCCGCCGCGGGCGACGAAGCGTTCGCCGCTCGCGCCGTCTCGCTCGGCGTCGACGACTACCTGATCCGCGACGACGTCGACGACTCCCACGCGGAACTCGTCGCGTCGGTTCGGTCGCTCGTGGATCCGGACACCGGCGATTCCCGCCCCGGCACTCGGAGCCACCGCGTCATCGTCGAGGCGATGGAAGACGGCGCGTTCGTCCTCGACGACCGAAGTCGCGTCGAGTACGTGAACCCCATAATCGAGGAGATAACGGGGCGAGCCTCCGAGACGCTCCGCGGCGAGCAGTTCGAATCGCTCGTCGACGCCGGCCTGTTTCCCGCGGGCGAGTACGAGCGGTACCGCGACGCCGTCTCGCGGGTTCTCTCGGAGGGCACCACCGAACGCCTCGACGTTCGGTTCGTCGACGCCGAGGGCGACCCGCGGCTGTTCGAACTCCAGCTCTCCCCCGCCGCCGATGGCGAGAAGGTGACCGGCGTCGTCGGCATCCCGCGAGACGTGACCGACCGCGAGGTCGCCACCACCCAGCGGGGCGAACTGCTCGAACGCATGACGGACGCCTTCTTCGCCCTCGACACCGACTGGCGCTTCGTCTACTTCAACGACCGCGCGAAGACCATCTTCAGCGAGATTCGCGAGCCCGAACTCGGCGAGCGCATCTGGGACATGTACCCGTCGGTCGTCGACACCGAACTGTACGACAACTACCACGAGGCGATGCGGACCCAAGAGCCGGTGACGTTCGAGACCTACGCCGAGCAGCACGACAGCTGGTTCGAGGTCCGGGCGTACCCCTCGCCGTCGGGACTGTCGGTCTACTTCCGCGACGTGACGACGCGGAAGCGCTACCTCCATGCCCTCGAATCGACCAACCAGCGCCTCGAGACGCTGTTGCAGAACCTGCCGGTCATCCTCTCGGCGTTCGACTCCGAGGGCGTGTTCACCATGTCCGAAGGGGCCGGTCTGGAGTCGCTCGGCCGCGACCCCGGCGAGGTGGTCGGCCGGTCCGCCTTCGAACTGTACGACGACACGCCCGCGGCCACCGACGCCATCGCCCGCGGGCTGTCGGGCGAGGCGGTCGACACGCGAATAGAGTACCACGGCGCGGTCTACGACGTGTGGTACCGCCCCGTCTTCGACGACGACGGCGAGGTGTCGAAGCTCCTCGGCGTCGCCATCGACGTCACCGACCGCGCGCGGTTGGAGGACGGTCTCCGGTTGCTACAGGCGGTCACGAGGGACCTCATTCTCACCGAGAGCGTCGAGGAGGTCGCGGCGCTGGCGGTCGAGGCCGTCCCCGAACTCGTCCCCGACGCCGAGGCAGCCATCTGGCTCGCCGACGACGGCGAGGGACTGTCGCCGGCCGCTTCGACAGGCGACGGGTTCGAGTCGGCGGTTCGAACCGAGACCGTCCCGGGCGGCTCCGAGTCGGACGCGGTCACCCGAGTCGACTCCGCTGCCGTCGATGACCGACTCCTTCCCCCCGAGTCGGACGCGGCGTCTGCCCTCCGCGTCCCGCTCGGGAGCCACGGTCTCCTCGTCGTCTCGACCGACGCCGACGCGTTCCTCGACGTGGACGTGGACCTGTTCGAACTCTTCGGCTCGACGGTCGCCACCGCGCTCTCGGGAACGGTCCGCGAACAGGAACTCCGCAACCGCGAGGCGGACCTCGCCGCGGCCAACGAGCGACTCGACGATTTCGTCTCTATCGTCGCCCACGACCTCCGAAACCCGCTCGCGGTCGCCACCGGCTACCTCGACCTCGGGATTGAGTCGGGCGAGCGGGCGCACCTCGAACGCGCCGCCAACGCGGTCGAGCGGATGTCCGAACTGGTCGAGGAGGTGCTCGACCTCGCTCGCCAGCGGACGCCCGTGGTCGACGCCAAATCCGTCGACCTCGCCCGCGTCGTCGACCACGCGTGGCGCTTCGTCGACACCGGCGACGCGACGCTCGTCCGCGGGGAACTGTTCGTCGTCGAGGGCGACGACGGCCGCCTGCTCAGGCTCTTCGAGAACCTCTTTCGGAATGCTGTCGAGCACGGCTCGACAGACCGCCGGGATTCTCCCGGCGACGCTGTCGAACATGGTTCTACAGGCAGTCGGATTCCATCCGACGACGCCGTCGAACACGCCGAACCGCCGGACGACCCGCTTGCCGTCCGCGTCGGCGCGCTCGACGACCGAATCGGGTTCTACGTCGAGGACAACGGCGGCGGAATCCCCGAAGAAATCCGCGAACGCGTTTTCGACCACGGCTACACCACGACGCCGCGGGGCACCGGCTACGGCCTCGCCATCGTCCGCGACATCGCCGATGCGCACGGTTGGTCTGTCTCGCTCGCCGAGTCGGTCGAGGGTGGTGCGCGGTTCGAGTTCGTGACGCCGTCGGGGCGGTCGACGGCGACTGATTCCGAGGAACCAGACGAATGACGCACACGATACTCATTGCCGAAGACGACGAACCGATGCGACAGATGATAGTCGAGACGCTCTCGGCGTACGACGTGGTGCCCGTCGAGGACGGCGAGGCCGCGTGGGCGTATCTGACCGACGACGACGCGCCGGACCCCGCCCTCGCCATCTTCGACGTGATGATGCCCGAACTCGACGGGTTCGGGACGCTCGAACGACTTCGCGGGGCGGACGACGACGACCTCGCGTCGCTCCCTGTCGTCGTTCTCACCTCCCGCGGGCGCGAGGCCGACGTGCTCCGGGCGCTCGACCTCGATGCTACCGACTTCGTGACCAAGCCCTTCAGACCGTTCGAACTGCGCGCCCGCGTCGAACGAATCCTCTCATGAGCCGACTACACACTCGTAACCACGGTGTCTCGTCATGCTAATCGCCACTCTCGTCGCTGCGTTCGGCTTCCTCGTCGTCGCCGGCGTAACCCAACTGCGCGGCTACCGACTCGGCGGCACGATTACGCTTGGCGTGCTCGCCGTCTACACACTCAAGAACTTCGCGATGTTCCCGGTGTTCCTCCTGAGCACCCTGCTCGCGTACGTCGGGCTCGACTTCTTGAAGCGCCGGACACTCATTTACGGCCGCAGCGAACTCCTCGCGGCGATTCTCGTCGGGACGCTCATTCCGGTGACGCTGTTGGCGACGCTCTCTCAGTTCTCGGGGGACGTTCGAAACATTGCCTTCGTCGGCAGCATCCTTCCGGGGCTGGCTGCGTACAACTACCACCAGATGAAACCGGGCCACCGCCGGAACGACGCGCTCGCGACGCTCGTCGTCTTCGCCGGCCTCGTGGCCGTCGGCGCGGCGCTCGTTTCGCCGGGAATCGCGCGGGCCGTCGGTGGGCTCACGCCCGCGGTGCTGTTCAGCGAGACTTCCGAAATCGCGGTCCTCCGCGGTGCGGTCGTGCCCGGCTCGCCCGAGTCGTCGCTCATGCCTCGCCAGAGTCTCGTGTTCGTGCTCGTCGTCGGGATGCTCGCCGCCGAGTGGCTTCGCTCACAGTTCGACGTGCGGACCGGCGTCATCGCCGCCGCACTCGTGGCCGTGTTCACGGTCGAGAGCCGCTGGTTGTTCGTTCTCTACGTCGTCGTCGTCGCGCTGTCGTATCTCTGCATTACGACCGTCCACCGCCGGACGCTCCGGTACGGACGGGTGCTCCTCGGTACGGGGTCGGCGTTCGCCGTCGTCGTTACTCTCGGGTTCACCGTCTTGCTCCCCATCTCGCGCGGGCTCGCGGCGTTCTTCGTCGGCGTCGTCGCGGGCGTCATGGCGTACAACGCTCACGCGACCGCGCCGAAAGAGCGGCGACTCGTCGCCCCGATCCAACTCGCCGTGTTCGTCCCGATGCTGCTTCTCGTCCGCGCGCTCGCAGCCCCCGGACCCAACGGCTTCCCGCAGACGCTGTCGGTGCCGGTGGTCACCGCCGGGGTCGTCGTCACGCTCGGCGCGTTCGCCTCCGCGTATGTCCAGACCGTGCGGCAACCGGACGATGACGCCGTGCTCTCGGCGTCGGTGCTCTCGGGAGGTGACGGCTCGTGAGCGACACCGCCTTCGAGGTCTACGGCCGCGGCTTCGGTTGGTGTTGGCGGCTCCGTGACGGGAGCGAACCGGTCGCCCACTGCGGGAGCCACTACGACCGCTCGAAAGACGCCCGGATGGCCGTCGACCGCGTCAGAAGCGCCGTCGGTGAGAGTGACACTGCGGCGACTTTCGCGGGACCGGCAGTTCGATCGGCCGCGTTTGTGACCGAGCGCTACCCCGACGCCGCCGGCGAGTACGCCGCCGACGGACACGACTGGGTTTGGCGACTGGAGACTGACGACGAGACGCTCGCACACAGCGCCCAGCAGTATCCCTCCGAGGACGCCGCCCGCGAGTCGATTACGCGGTTCGTCGCGGTCGCGAAGGGCGCACTCCCGGTGTTCATGGTCGGCGCGGAGCACGACTGGCAGGCCGACCCCGACCCGGTTCGGGTCGGCCTGCCGTCGATACGCGAACTGCTCTCGGAACTCTCCCGCGGCCGCCGCCACCGCGAAGCACTCGACCGCTTCGACACCCGAATCGTCGTCTCCGGGTCGCGCGGGAAGTCCTCGACGACCCGCCGTCTCGACGACGTGTTCAACCGCCGGGGCTACGACACGTTCACCAAGATAACGGGCAACTACCCCGTCATCATCCACAACGGCGAAGTCTACCCCATTTCGCGGCTCGGTCCGCGGACGACGCTCTACGAGAACATCAACGTCATCGGCGAGTTCGCCCCCGAACTCGACGCTTACGCCCCAGACGACATCGGCATCTTTGAGAATCAGGCGATTACCGAGTACACGACGGGGCTCGTCAACCGGACGTTCGTCGACCCCGACGTGCTCGTGTTGACCAACGTCCGAAACGACCACAACGACACGCTCGGTCGGCGACGACAGGACATCGCTCGGTCGCTCGCCCGGGCGGTCCCGGCGGACACCCACGTCATCAGCGGCGAGCAACACCCGGCCATTCACGACTACATGCGCGAGGAACTGGAACATCGCGGCGCGACCATCGAGCAGGTCGAGGTCCCGCCGCGCCACGCGGACCTCATCGGCGCGGAGACCGTCCACGCCATCGACGCCGTGTTGGAGTGGCTCGGCGAAGACCCGCTCCCGGCGGGCGAACTCGACGCCTACCTCGACGCGATGCAACCCGAATGGTCGCGCGTCCCCGGCGGCCGCGTCTACAACGCCGCCGAGGTCAACGACGTCGAGAGCACCGAACTCGTCCGCCGCGCGCTCACTGAGGACGACGAGCAAATCCTCCCGTTCGTCTACCTTCGTATCGACCGCCGGGGGCGGACGGCTTCGTTCGCCGAGTACGTGAACCTCCTCGCCGAGCGCGACTGCATCGACCGCGTCAGGGTCGGCGGCGCAGAGACCGGCGCGTTCGCCCGCGCCGTTGACGTGCCCACAACGCAACACCCCCCCGACGACGACGCCGGCGTGGTCCTCGACGAGATGCTCGCCGAGGGCGACCCGGTCGTCCTGATGGGCAACACCGTCGACGACTTCATGCGCGACATGGAGGGCGCCATCGCCGAGCGAATCGTGGCGTACAGAGATACGACGGTCGCCGAGGGCGCGGACTCCGTGGCGGCGGTCCCGAGCCACACCGTGCTCGACTCGACCGACAGCTGAGTTTAGAGTTCGAACGACGACCGAACCGGACGGTATCGTGGCTCACACTTTCGATTTCGGTCGTTCTCGATTCCTTAGATTCGGAAATCACGCTCTCTTTATATGCTATGGGGGGTCGTCCGTTCACTTGTTAGGTGAAAGACAATGGCCGCTAACTCACAAATCGAGATGCTGGGGAACAGGATGGACTTCGACTACTCGCAGGGCGTCACGGGCTACGTGCTCGTGCTGACCCGCCTCATCACCGGTTACTGGTTCTTCCACGCCGGTGTGACGAAGCTCGGCGGCTTCAGCGCCGCGGGCTACCTCGCGAACGCCCCCGCCGCCTCGCCGCTGCAGGGCTTCTTCGCGTGGGCCGCCGCGACCCCGTGGCTCCTCGAGTTCACGAACTTCATGATTCCCGTCGGTGAGACGCTCATCGGTCTCGGGCTCATCGTGGGTGCACTCGTCCGGCTCGCCGCCTTCTTCGGCGGCGTCCTGATGGTGTTCTTCTACCTCGGGAACGCCGACTGGGCCCACGGCGTGGTCAACGGTGACCTGTTCGGGCTGATGATGTTCGCCATCGTCGGCACCCTCGCAGCGGGCCGTATCCTCGGCCTCGACGCCATCATCGAGAAGATGGAGTTCGTCCGCCAGCGCCCCGCGCTCCAGTACCTCCTCGGCTGAGCGGGATATCCTTCCCCCTCGCGGCCGTGTCGGTGCGCCGCGGTGACCCACCAACTCCACCGCACCCGGCGCGCTTCGGCGAACGAAAGAACACTACGAACGACGAGACTGCTTTTCTCCGATTACTTCCTGTCGAGCCTGCTGAGGCCCTGCCAAATCGCCTCGATGAGCCGTGCTTCTCCGTCGAGTTCGCTCGTCTCGTCGTCCCCATTCGAAGAACTGTCTTGTTTCGCCGCTTCCGCACCGTCGACGTCGTCCCAGCCGCGAGCGATGGCGTCTTCGAGGACGGAAAGCGAGTGGTTCTCGAAGTTGTTCATGCCCCGGAACGATTCGAGCGCCGCGACGGCCTCGTCGCCGAACTCGCCGCTCGGCGTTCCGTCGTAGAAGCCGAGGTCGGATAACGTTTCGAGCACCGATTCGGCCGTCTCACCCGATAGCGACCGGGTCTCCTCGGGCGCTTCGCGCTCCAAGAGCGTGATGTCGTACAGCTTGAACACGCGTTCGAGCTCGTCTATCGGGTGGTCGTGGTCGTCGACGCGAACGTCGACCCAGCGGTCGTTGCCGCCGTCGTAGCCGCCCTCGGGCTTGGCGATGTACATCGACGCCGACTGCTCGCCGCGCTTGTCGCCGCCGGCGTCGTTGCCGGCGTGGAGCGCCGCGAGCAGGCGCTCGGGGAGGCCGCCGTCGGTCGTCTCGAACGCCTCGGCCATCGCTTCGAGCGTCGCCTCGTTTTCGAGGATGTTCCCCTGGACGGTGTAGTGCTCTCCTTGGATGTCGCCGGCCACGTCGAAACACTCGTCGCCGGTAAAAGCCGCGATGCTCCCGTCCGCCCCTACGACGCCGACCTGCCTGCTCGGGGCCTCGTCGTCGGCGTCGGTCAGTTCGGCGACGACTTCCTCGGCCGAATGCCCCTCGCGCAGGAGGTCCAATCCGTCGGGGCCGTAAGCGACGTTCGCGAAGCTCTGGGTGGCGACTGCGCCGGCGTCCGCGCTGACGAACGGGACGACGGAACCGACGCTCACGAACTTCGACTGGACGGCCACGCCGACGGCGTCCTGTTCGGGGTCGCGGGCGACGATCGAGAAGGTCGACGGTCGCGGTGTCATGGTCGGAACCGACGGACGCCGGGCGAATAAGGGTTCACGTCCCGGCGGGATGGACGGTGACGAGCGATTTTCGAATGTCGCTTCCTCATCTCGATATTTATATATTGACAAAATATTCAGCAAGGTATGGCAGACCGATTAGACGGCAAGACTGGGTCGTGACTGGTGCGAGTAGCGGAATCGGGCGCGCGAGCGCCAAGCGGCTCGCCGACGAGGGTGCGAACGTGGTGCTCGGCGATATCGACGCCGAGCGCGGGCGCGAGGTCGTCTCCGAAATCGAGGCGGACGGCGGCGACGCGACGTTCGTCGCGGTCGACGTCACCGACGCCGACGACGTGCGGTCGATGGTCGAGACGGCCCGGGAGACGTACGGCGGCCTCGATATCGCGCACAACAACGCGGGAATCGAGGGCGACAACGACCCGCTTCCGGAGCAGTCGCGGGAGAACTGGGACCGAGTGCTCGGAATCAACCTCACCGGCGTCTGGCTGGCCATGAAACACGAGCTCCCGGCGCTGATGGAAGGCGGCGGCGGCTCGATTATCAACACCTCGTCCATCGCCGGACTCGCCGCCGACGGGAGCGAACCTTACGTCGCGAGCAAGCACGGCGTGGTCGGATTGACGAAGTCAGCGGCCGTGCGGTACGCCGAGGAGGGCGTCCGCGTCAACGCGGTGTGTCCGGGCGTCGTCAGGACCCCGATGGTCGAGCGGTCGCTCGAAGCGAACCCCGGCGCGGTCGAGGCCATCACCGCGGAACAGCCCCTCGGACGGATGGCGGAACCGGAGGAGATTGCGAGCGTCGTCGCGTGGTTGGCCTCCGAGGACGCGTCGTTCGTCAACGGCCACGCGCTTCCCGTCGACGGCGGTAAACTGGCCTGAACCGGTGCGACCGCGACCCGGCCGCACGCCTCGGCGCGGGCTACACCGAGATGCGGTCGATGTGCGACTCGATAGCCGCCCGGAGCGACTCGATGGACTCGTCGGGTTCGAACACCGTCAGCCGGCGTGCGCGCGTCCCGGTTAGAATCGAGAGAAACAGCTCGGCCTCGGCCTCGGGGTCGGCGACCTCGAACTCGCCCGCCTCGACGCCGCGGACGAGGATGTCCCGCAGCAGCTCCGTGAGTTCGGCGTCGACGTGGCGGTACTCCTCGCGGCAGTTCTCGTCGTGCGGCGCGTTCACCCGAAGCTCGAACATCGACAGTTGGAGCCGGTAGGCCTCCTCCGAGAGCGTCTCGGGCAGGAGCGCGTCGACGAGCGTTTCCAGTTCCTCTCTGGGCGTGCGGTCCCCCTGCGGGAGGCCGTCCAAGAACCGCGCGAGGACGTAGTCGAGGAAGTCGACGAGCAGCTCGTCTTTCCCGTCGTAGTGGTAGTACAGGAGCGTCTTGCTGTTTTCGAACTCGTCGGCGATGTGCTGAATCGTCAGATTTCCGTAGCCGTGCTTCCGGAGCGCCCTGTCTGTCGCTTCCATGATACGCCGCTTCGCCGGCTCCAACTCCTCGGCGCGACCGTCCTGCGTCATATCCCGGCGGTTCGCGTTCGACGGAAGTGTCGCTTTCGGGTCGTCGCGGGCGGCGGCGGGATGACTCGCCGACGACCGCGCTCAGACCCGAATCAGGTAGGCCACCCAGAACAGCACCGAGAGCGACCCCGCCCCGGCCAGCAGATAGCTGTAGATGTTCTTCGTGTGCCCGTGTACCTTGTAGCCGCTGTAGACCGAGACGACCCCCGCGATAGGGAGGACGAAAAGCGAGAGCACCGCGCTCAGTCCGCCAATCGCGAGATACCTCCGCGTTGTTGTGTCGTTCATGGTGTGTCCACGGCGCTGTTGAATATCAATTCAATATTTAAGCTATCGGTAGCGGTACCGCGGTTCGGCGACCAGAATCGCTATACGTGGCTGAACAAAAATTCAATATATGAATTAACGGACAGTCAAGCACCCGTTTCTCGCCGCGCTGCTCTCGTCGTTCGTTGCGGGGCTCGGACAGTTGTCCCTCCGCCGTTGGAAGCGCGCGTTCGCGTGGGCCGTCGTCCTCCTCGGCGTCGGCTCTCTGAGCGGTCCCGATGTGGTCACGACGTACCTGCGGGGCGCGGGTGACTTCTGGAGCGCCGCGCCGCTGTTCGTCGTTACTCTCCTCGCCACTATCGACGCGTACGTGGTCGCCCGCGCCCAGAACCGCGCGTCGAGGCGGTCCGGGAGCCGCGACGGCCGGGTCTGTCCGAACTGTCGACGCACCGCCGACCCGTCGCTCGAGTTCTGTGAGTGGTGTGCGACCGAACTCGATTCGGTACCCGGTTCCGAGGCCGAGGCTGACGCCGCCGAAGGGGGGCTCGAACGTGACTGACGCGACCGACGCGGCGGGTCGCTCGTCTGACGCCGATTCGACCGTCGAATCCCGTTTCCGGTCGCTCTTCGACGGCTTGGACGGGTCGGCGGCGGCGACCGCTCGCGAGGTCGTCGAAGAGTCCGAGACGCCGTGGTACGCTAACCTCCTCGCCGACACGGTCGACACCGTCTCTGAGACCGACGACGCCGTCGACGCTAGCTCCGTGCGCGCCGCGGGGTCAGCGGTCGAGCTCCTGTGGGGGTACTACCGTGTTCGGGGCCGACTGCTCGTCCAGCTCTCGGACGCTCGCGCCCACTCGCTCACGATGGACTCGACGGCGGCGCTCCTCGCCGGCGACTACCTCCACGCGGCCGCCTACTCCTCGATTAGCTCGGTCTCTTCGTCGCACCTCGGTTCGTGCGTCGAACGGCTCAACGAGGCGGCCCGGGGACTCGTCGGTACGTTCCGCTCCGCAGAGCGGGCCCCGGTTCGGACCGAGGCGGAGGTGGTCTCGTACTGCGAGGACACGGCCGGTCGGCTCGGCGAGACCGCGTCCGCTCTCGGCTCGATGCTCGCCGACGCGGACGAGCCCCAGCGCCGACTGCTCGGCCGCGTCGGTCGCGAGGCCAGCGTTGCGCGTCAACTCCGTCGTATCTGCGAGTCCGACCCCGCCGCAACCGCGGTTTCCCCGCCCGAGTGCGACGAGTCGCTTCTCCGGGAACGGGCAGCGCGGCGGCGGGATGACGCGCTCGACGCCCTGCGGGAGCTTCCCGGGTCCGTCGACCGGTCCGTGTTACGCGCGTCCGTCGGTCGACCGGAGTGACTGGGCTCCGCCCTCGCTCTCGACGACCCCTCACGTCCGCAACGCGAACAGGAGCGCCACGGACCCGACGAGAAGCGCGAGGAGCGCGACGACCGACCGTCCGCCGGTGACGCCGGCGTATATCCCGTAGCCGAGCGTCGCACCGGCCGCATACACGAGGGCGCTGCTCAGCCCGTGGACGGCCTCGATTCGGAACGTCGAGGGCTCCCGCCCGACCTCCCGCGCGATGCCGAACCCGTGTTTCCCCACGTCCCACGCGAGGAGTACGAGGAACGCGGCCGCGAGCAGGAACGGCGGTGTCAGACCCAAGACGCCCGCGAGCACGACTGACCCCGCGAGGAGCGCGATGCCCGGCGCGTAGGCCGACTCGACGCCGAACGTGAGTGCACCGGCGAGCGAGAGCACTCCCAGCGCGCCCATCGCGAGCGCGGGGACCGAGACCGCGGTAATGACGGCCGCACCGATCGCGGCCGCGAGCGCACCGCCGCTACTTCGGAGCGGCGGGGCGCTATCTGGACGTCGTGGCACGGCTTTGACCACTGCGCGTCACCTCCCGTAGCGGTTCGGTCGGGTCCCAATCGCTCGCGGGGATACCGGCCGCTCGAAGCCGCCGCAGCCGTCGTTCCCTTGCGAGCGACGCGTATCCGGACTCGTAGCCACGAGCGCGCGTCCGAGCCGCTGGGTCCGGGCTGAGAACCGAAACGGGGTGCCCGTGTGCGTCGAACCGCCGCGCGGCGGTCACGCTCGCGTCGTCGGAGAGCGGCGAGACGAAGACGACCCGCGTGTCCGCCCGCACTCGCCGGTGAATCTCGCGAACCGCCGCGGACGCGTCCACCTCGCCGTCCGGAGGCACCCATCCGAGCGCGGGGCTGGCCACCAGCGCTTCCTGAAGCCGGCGATGGTGGTCGCCGCCGCGGCCGGGCGGGAACCGACAGGACCGCGGTGAGAGCGCCGCGAGACCGACCGGGACGCCCGCGGAGCGGAAGCGAGAGACGAGGGCGGCAGCGGCGGCGACGCCCCGCTGGACGACCGGCTCACCGTTGCTGTTGCCGTCGCCATCGCCCCCGCCATCCCATGCGACGTAGGCCTCGGCCCGCGCGTCGACGACGACCAGCACTCGCTGGCGTCGGTGTTCGTGAAACGCCACCGTCGAGAACTCCCCCGTCTTGGCCTTCCGTCTCCAGTCGATTCGGGATGGGGGGTCACCCGGTCGATACTCTCTGACGGAGTGGAACTCGACGCCCGGCCCCGGGGCGTCCGACCGCGACCGCCCCGCTCGCGTCGTCGTTCTCGCGGGAGCGCCACCCGGAAGTGATTGCGCCGGCGGGCGACACGAAACCGTCGTCTCGGTGTCGACGAGCGTTTCCCGCTTGCGTACCCCGAGGGCGTCGCGCGTGACGACGAGCGCCGGGTCGAACGCGTGGTCGCCGCGGGCGGCCTCGACCGTGTACGTGACGCTCGCACGCTTCCCCGGTCGGAGCGCGGTCGCGAACTTTGGCGACCCGTCGACGACGGCGAGCCCCGGCGGAACCCCGTCGACGAGTCGGAGGTCCGCGAGCGTCGCGTCGCCGACGTTCCGAACCGAAAGGGTCACCTCGACCTCGTCGCCGACCGCGGGTTCGGCGTCGCTGACCGCTCTTTCGACCGCCACCGCCCGCGACGGGGCCGGGACCGCGCGGGCGTACCCCGAGACGGTGATTCCGAACAGCGCGAGGAGGAGCAGCCCCGGTCGCAGCGTGACGATTCCGAGCCCGCCGACTGCGAGCGCTGCGGCGGTCACGCCGCGGACCCGGTCAGTCGCCGACTCGCGTTCGCGGCTCTCCTCGCCGTCCGGGAGATATCGGCTCGTCCGCACGGCGGGTTCGTCCCCGAACGCCACCCGAACGTCTGCCGACGGGGCCGGTGTCATGTCGCCCGCCCCGGCCCGCTTCGACAGCGCGGCGGCGGCGCGACCCGCCCGACGAGCGAACGGCGGCTCGCCGCGGACCAGCGCGCGGACGTACCCCGAGAGCGACAGCGACGGGACGAGGTCGCCGGCGAAGAACGCCGACGCGAGCGGGTCGTCCGTCCAACTCCCGTCGCGGAGCCGCCTTTCGACCTCTCTCGGGCTCGGCCCGGAACCCCGCGAGAGCGCGCTCGTCGCCGCGTTCCGGAGGTCGTCGCGGAGCTCCCGGCGGTTCGCCGGCTCCGCGTCGCGCCGGTCGGTCCACCCGATTGCGTCCACTCGACGGGCAAACTCCGTCCCCGGCGGGTCGTAGCGCGGACGACGCTCCGGCGAGGGGAACGCGCCTGAGGTGGTCGCCTTTCTCTCGCCGTCGCCCGCGGCGTTTCCTCTGCGAGCGTCCAACAGCGAGCGGGCGGCGAGGGCGGCGGCGGCGACGCCGACGACGGCGACGGGCACCGTTCGGGCGGCCCCCGTGAGTGAGACGCCGCGGGCGACGCCCGGGGAGGCGACGAGCAGTACGCCGACGAGGCCCGACGCGAGGCCGACGACCAACAGCCCGCGGCGAGCGCGGCTCACGGTTCGCGCCCGCCCGGCCAGTTCTCGTCTCGCCGCAGCGCGTCGAGCGCGTCTTCAGCCCGTCGCTCGCGCTCGTCGGTCGGCCGCTTCCCGCCGTACCGAACTGCGCGGAACAGCTCGGTGAGTGACCCGACCGTGCCCGCGGGCAAGCCGGCGTCGGCGGCCGTGCGGGCGAGTTCGGCTGGCGTCTGTCGCGGGGTGGCCGCCGCGCCGAGCGCGGATACCATCGCGAACCACGCGCGGGAGACGCCGTTCGCCGGCGGGCCGCCCCAGTCGGACGGCGCCGGCGCGTTCCGTTCCGACGGTTTGTGGTCCGTGCCTCCCCGCTCCTTCGTCGTCTCGGACGCCCGCGCGTCGTCGTCGGTGAGTCGGCGGAAGACGAGCACCACCGCACCGACGACGAGTGCGCCCCCGACGACGAGGCGCGAGCGCAGTCCGCCGGCCGGTGACGACTGCTCCCCGAGACTGCCGAGTACGCCGTCGTCTGGGAGTACCAGTCGACCGACTGAGGGTCGGTCCGGGCGGTCAGATTGCCTGCTCGACCCCGACTGCTCGCGGAGCGCTACCGACCCGTCGGCTGACTCCGAGACGGCCGGTCCATCCGGTCTCGCGGCGTCGAACGACCCCGCGGCGAGGCCGAGGGTGACGAGCGCGAACGCGGTGACGGCGAGGGCGGCGACGTGGGAGGTACGCATGGGTGTGCGGACTGTGTCGGGTCGTCACCGCCTCGCGACGAGTCCGATGAGGACGATGCCACTAGTAGCCGCTCCGAGGGCGTACGTTCCGCGGAGCCCGGCGAGGAGGGCCGTGAGGAACCGTTCGACGCCGTCCGTCGAGACGCGAGGGAGGGAGTTCGTAACGGAGGACATACCCTAGAAAGTTCAATCTGTTGTTAAAAATCCCACGGTGGTCCTTCCCGAAGTCGGGGTTTGACCAGCTGTTTTTCCTCGTGCCATTGGCGAATCGTTATCACATCCGAAATCACACCGCTCCCTAACTATAGAGGTCGAACCTATGTGTCGCCTCGGGAGTTACCATTTGATAACTACCGATGACGATCTCGAAATCACCGCACATCGTCTATGTTGACGACAATTCGGCGCTCTTGGACCTCGGCGAGACGTACCTCCGAAAGCTCTCTTCGTTCGAGGTGACGACCTGTGCTGACCCCGAGGCCGCGCTCGATATCGTTCGTGATTCTGATATCGACTGCGTGGTCAGCGACTACGACATGCCGGCGATGACCGGCGTCGAACTCCTCGAAACGGTCCGCGAGGAACACGACTCGCTCCCCTTTATCCTCTTTACCGGCAAGGGGAGCGAGGAGGTCGCGAGCGACGCCATCTCCGCGGGCGTCACCGACTACCTGCAGAAACAGCCCTCCTCCGAGCAGTACGAACTGCTCGTCAACCGCATCGAAAACAGCGTCTCGGAACACCGGGCGACCCGTCGCGCGGAGCGCTACGAGACCGTCCTCGAGGCCCTCGGGTACCCCGTCTACGTCGTCGACGAGCGCGGCCGCTTCACCTACGTCAACGACGCCTTCGCGGACCTCTCGGGCTACGCCGTCGACGAGATTCTCGGGCGCGGCCCGGAGCTCGTGAAAGGCGACGAAGACGTGCAGAAGGCCGCCGACGAACTCGGGGAGATTCTCTCGTCGCGCGGCCCCGACACGACCCAGTTCGAAATCGAGATACGGACGGCCGACGGCGAGGTAGTCCCGTGCCGCGACCACATGGGTTATCTCCCCTACGAGGGCGAGGCGTTCCGGGGCTCGGTCGGTATCCTCCGAGATATCTCCGGCGAGCGGGCGCGCCGGGACGAGCTCGCCCGCGACGAGCACATCATCCGCGCCGCGGGCGACCCGGTTTACTCGCTCGACTCCGACGACCGCTTCGAGTACGTCAACGACGCGTTCGTCGACCTCGTCGGCCACGACCGCGAACGCGTCCTCGGCTCGCACCTCTCGTCGTACCTCCCCGACGCGGACTACGAGACCTACGAGTCGCTCCGGGCGTCGCTCGGCGACGGCGCGGAGACCGACCGGCTCACCTTCGAGACGCAACTCCTCGCGGCTGACGGCGACGGCCGCGACCGCGTGCCCATGGAGTGTCACCTCACGCTCTTACACGACGACGGCTGCGAGGTCGTCGGCACGACGGGCATCCTCCGGGACATCTCCGAGCGACTGGCGCAAGAGGCCGAACTGTCGCTGATGCGCCGCGCCATCGACGAGGCCTCGGTCGGCATCACCATCACGGGCCCGAGCGAGGACGACTGTCCCATCGTCTACGCCAACGACGCCTTCGAGGACCTCACCGGCTACGACGCCGAGGAGGTTCTCGGCGAGAACCACCGCGTCCTGCAGGGACCGGACACCGCCGAAGAGGACTGCGAGCGGTTCCGCGAGGCCATCGCCGACGAAGAGCCGTGCAGCGTCGAACTCCTCAACTACCGCCGCGACGGGACGCCGTTTTGGAACCAGTCCGAGATAACGCCGGTCCACGGCGACGACGGGAGCGTCACGAACTACATCGGCTTCCAGCGCGAGGTGACAGAGCACAACGCCCGCCAGCGCCTGCTCGAACGCCAGAACGAGCGCTTCAGCGAGTTCACGCGCGTCGTCTCTCACGACCTCCGGACCCCGCTGGCGACCGCGCGGGGCTACTTCGACATCGTCGCCGAGTCGCCCGGCGACGCGGACGCCGAGGACCTTCGAAAGCTCGGACAGAGCCTCGACCGGGTCGAGGAGTTGCTCTCGGACCTGACTGCGCTCGCCTCGCAGGGTGATGCGGTCGCCGAGCCGGAGCCCCTCGACTTCCGGCGCGTGGCCGAACGCGCGTGGGAGACGGTCCCGACCGCCGACGCCGAACTGCGGTTCGACCGGACCGACGGCGGCGCGTCGCGGACGATAGCGGCCGACGAGAGCAGACTCCGACAGCTCCTCGAAAACCTGTTCGAGAACGCCGTCGTCCACGGCGGCGAGGACGTGGTCGTGACGGCCGGCCGGACCCGAAGCGGGTTCTTCGTCGAGGACGACGGCGAGGGCTTCCCCGACGGCACGCCCCCCCACGAGTGCTTCGAAGCCGGCGTGAGCGAACGCCGCAGCGGCGGTCTCGGCCTCGCCATCGTCAAGCAAATCGCGGCCGCCCACGACTGGACGCCCGCCGCGGAGTACGGTTCGACCGGGGGCGCGCGGTTCGTCTTCATCGAGTCGGCGACGGCCGCGAGACCGCCCGCCCAGCGATAGCGGGGCGACGGCTGACACCCGCGTCGCCGATTACAATTTCTAAAATCTTCACACTTTTTAGACGACTGGTCCCGGTTCGTCACTCGTTCGCGGCTCGCGACGGCCGTCCGCACATCCTTAAGAACCCCTCCGAGAGTTAGACACCCATGGTCACGAATCGCATCACGGTGTCGCTCGACGAGGACGCCCAGTCGGCGCTCGACGGCCTTACCGGTCGGACCGACAAGGCGCAGAGCGAACTCGTCCGCGAGGCGCTCGTCTTCTACGCGGCCAACTTCGAGGCGGCGACGACCGACGCCGGGCCGAACCTCGAAGCCTACCACCAGATGCTGTCGAGCGGCGAGCACGTCCTCCTCGACGTGGACTTCCTGCACACGTTTCTCGACTACGTGGAGGGCGACGACGGCGACCCGGACCCCGCGTTCCTCGACGCCGTCGACCGGGTGGCGGCGTTCCACGCCCACGAGTACCGCGACCGGTTCGAATCGCTGGGCGAACTCCTCGATTGGCTGTCGTTCTGTGGCTTTCTCACGGTCCGCGCCTCCGAGGGCGACACCTTCCACGTCGTCTTTCCTACCGAGTCCGTCAAGTGGTTCATGTCGCGGTTCATCGCGCTCAGCACCGAGCAGTCCCCGTTCGATATCGAGGTCGAAGAGGGCGTCTCGAAAGTGCTTCTCACCGAGGTCCGGTGAGGGTCGCATTCGACCTGGACCCGACCCGGTCGCTAGTCCCCCGAACCGGTCACCGGTCCACACCCGCCGCTGACTTCATACTCGTTCACACACCTTCATACGCACTCTTCCCGGCGTAAACGACGTTCTCAACCGGGATTTATCAATCAGAGTTTGATACGTCAATCCACCTCACAGGGAGAACCATGAACTTCATCGAACGTCTGAAATCTATCGGTCCGGGCGCGATGGTCGCCGCCGCGTTCATCGGCCCCGGAACGGTCACGACCGCCAGCGTGACGGGCGCGCGATTCGGCTACGCGCTCGTCTGGACTATCGCCTTCTCGATTATCGCTACCATCGTCCTCCAGGAGATGAGCGCCCGACTCGGCCTCGTCTCCCGCGAGGGACTCGGCGAGGCGCTCCGCAGCCAGTTCGATAGCCCCGTGCTGTCGGGGCTGAGCATCGCCCTCGTCGTCAGCGCCATCGGCGTCGGCACGGCCGCTTACGAGACCGGGAACATCCTCGGCGGCGCGGCCGGACTGGAGGGCTTGACCGGCATCAGCGCCAACCTCTGGGGGCCCGCGATGGGCCTCGTCGCCGGCGTCCTCCTGTGGTCCGGCAAGTACAAACTCATCGAGAAGGCGCTCGTCGGACTCGTCTCCGTCATGGCTGTCTCCTTCCTCATCGACGCCATCCTCATCGGCCCCGACCTCGGTGCGCTCGCCCGCGGGTTCGTCCCGAGCGTCCCCGAGGGGTCGGCGTTCCTCATCACCGGCCTCATCGGAACGACCGTCGTCGGCTACAACCTCTTTCTCCACGCCGGGAGCGTCCAAGAGCGGTGGGCCGGCCCCGAGGAGTTGAACGAGTCGCGGGCCGACACGATTCTCTCTATCGTCCTCGGCGGGTTCATCACCATCTCGATTCTCGTCACCGCCGCGGCGGCGTTTCCCGTCGGAACGAACATCCAGAACGTGAGCACGATGGCCGAACAGCTCGAACCCCTCGTCGGCACGCAGGCGAAGGTGCTCTTCGGTATCGGGCTGTTCGCCGCGGGCTTCACCAGCGCGACGACCGCCCCGCTGGCCGGTGCGTACGCGACGGCGGGGGCGCTCGGCTGGGACACCGACCTCAAGTCCACGAAGTTCCGCGCCGTCTGGGGCTCGATTTTGCTCGTCGGCATCGTCTTCTCCGCGGTCGGCTACAGCCCCGTGCAGGCCATCGTCTTCGCGCAGGTCGCCAACGGCGTCCTCTTGCCCATCGTCGCCGTCTTCCTCATCTACGTGATGAACGACCGCGACATCCTCGGGTCGTACGCCAACTCCACGCTCCAGAACGTCGTCGGCGGGCTGGTGACGCTCGTCGTCGTCTGGCTCGGCCTCCGAACGCTCTATACGGTCGCCGCCGATATGGGGGTGTTCTGATGGACTCCGAGACACGAATCGGCGTCGACGTCGGCGGCACCTTCACCGACGTGGCGCTTTTGACCCCCGAGGGCCGCCTCGTCACCGCGAAGGTCCCGAGCACGGACGACCAGAGCGTCGGCGTCGTCCGCGGCATCGAGAAGGCCTGCGACGACGCCGGCGTCGACCCGGCCGAGGTCGACGCGTTCACCCACGCGATGACCGTCTCCGTGAACGCGCTCCTCGAAGACGACGGCGCGAAGACCGCGCTCGTCACCACCGAGGGCTTCCGCGACGTGCTCGAAATCGGCCGACAGGCCCGCCCCGACCTCTACGACGTGACCGCGGACAAGCCCGACCCACTCGTCCCGCGACGCCGTCGGTTCGAGGTGACGGAGCGCGCGACGGTCGAAGGCATTCAGACCGAAGTCGACGAGCGCGAGGTCCGCGCGCTGGCCGACGACATCCGCGACTGCGGCGCTGAGAGCGTCGCCGTCTCGCTCTTACACGCCTACCAGCACCCCGAAAACGAGCGCGTCGTCGCCGACGTGCTCCGCGAGGAACTCGACGCGCCGGTCTCCGCCTCCCACGAGGTGCTCGCCGAGTTCCGCGAGTTCGAGCGTACCTCGACCACCGCGGTCGACGCCTACGTGACGCCCGCTATCGACAGCTATCTCGGCCGCCTCGAATCGCGGGCCGCGGACCTCGGCGTCCCGGTTCCCAAAATCATGCAGGCCAACGGCGGCATCGCCCCGGCCTCGACCGTGCGCGAGCACGCCGTGACGACCACGATGTCCGGCCCGGCCGCGGGCGTCGTCGGCGCGGCGGAGACCGCGACCGACTCCGCCGACGACCTCGCGGGGCTCGTCACCTTCGACATGGGCGGCACCTCCAGCGACGTGAGCCTCGTCCGCGACGGCGAGGTCGAGCGGACCACTGACGCCGAAATCAACGGCCGGCCCATCAAGACGCCGATGGTGGACGTGAACACCGTCGGCGCGGGCGGCGGGTCCGTCGCGTGGGTCGACTCGGGCAACGCGCTCCGCGTCGGGCCGCGCTCGTCGGGCGCGAACCCCGGCCCGGCCTGCTACGGCCGCGGCGGGACCGAACCGACCGTGACCGACGCGAACGTCGTCCTCGGCTACATCGGCGGCAGTTCCGCCCTCGGCGGCGAACTCTCCCTCGACGTGGACGCCGCCCGCGACGCGCTCTCCGGGCTCGCTGACGAGGCCGGTCTGGACGACGCGCTCGCGGCCGCCCGCGGCGTCTACCGCGTCGCCAACGCCAACATGACGCGGGCGATTCGGGCCGTGACGGTCGAGCGCGGCCGCGACCCGCGGCAGTTCGGCCTCGTCGCCTTCGGCGGTGCCGGGCCGATGCACGCCGCCGCCCTCGCCGAGAGCCTCGACATCGAGACCGTGGTGGTCCCGCGGGCCTGCGGTGTCCTCTCGGCGTACGGCCTGCTCGCGGCCGACCAGAAACACGACTCGGTGCGGACGCTCCGCCGACCCCTCTCCGGCCTCGATGCCGGGGCGGTCGACGCCGCCTACGCCGACCTCGAAGCCGACACGCTCGAAGACGTGGCCGACCCCGACGACGCGGCGGTCCGGCGCGCCGCCGACCTCCGGTACGTCGGTCAGAGCTTCGAACTGACCGTCCCCGTCGGCGAGACGTTCGACGCCGAGGCGGTCGAAGCGCGGTTCCACGGGGCCCACGAGGGCGCCTACGGCTACCGCCTCGACGATCCGGTCGAACTCGTCAACGTCCGGGCGACCGCCGTGGTCGAGCGCGACCCGCTCGACGTGACCTACCGCGGCGGCGGCGACGCCCGCAAGGACACCCGCGAGGCCTTCTTCGACGGCGAGTTCCGAGAGACGCCCGTCTACGACCGCGACGGCCTCGGCGCGAGGACGACCGTCGAGGGGCCGGCCATCCTCGAACAGCACGAGAGCACCGTCGTCGTGCCTCCGGCGTGGGGCGGGACGGTCGGAGCCGACGGGACGCTCGTCCTGACAAGCGGGGGTGACGGCGAATGAGCGACTGCGAGGTCGACCCCGTGACGCTCGAAATCATGCGCAACCAGTTCGAGAGCGTCGCCGAGGAGATGGGACAGGTGCTCATCACCTCGTCGTACTCGCCGAACATCAAGGAGCGCCGCGACTGCTCGACGGCGCTGTTCGACGCCGACGGCCGCCTCGTCGCGCAGGCCGAACACATCCCGGTCCACCTCGGCGCGATGCCCGAGGCCGTCGACACGGTCCTCGACTACGGCCCGGAACCGGGCGACGTGTTCGTCCTCAACGACCCCTTCGAGGGCGGGACGCACCTCCCCGACGTGACGATGGTGTCGCCGCTTTCGGTCGACAGCGAGGTGCTCGGCTTCGCCGTCTCGCGGGCGCACCACGCCGACGTGGGCGGGATGACGCCCGGCAGCATGCCCGCCGGCGCGCGCGAAATCTATCAGGAGGGGCTTCGACTCCCGCCGGTCAGACTCGTCGCCGGCGGCGAGACCAACGACGACGTGCTGTCGCTGCTCCTCGCCAACGTCCGCAACCCCGGCGAGCGTCGCGCCGACATCCGCGCCCAAATCGCGGCGAACGAGCGCGCCGAGGAGCGACTGGCCGACCTCGTCGGGGAACACGGCCGGTCCCGCGTTCTCGCGGCGTTCGACGCCGTGATGGACTACTCCCGGAACCGCGTCACCGCGGAACTGCGCGACCTGCCCGACGGCGAGTACCGCGCCCGCGACGTGCTCGAAGGCGACGGCGTGACCGACGACGACATCCCCATCGAGGTGACCGCGACGGTCGACGGCGACACCGTCGAGTTCGACTTCGCGGGGACGGCCGACCAGGTCGCCGGCAACGTCAACGCCCCGCTGGCGGTCGCGAAAAGCGCGGTGTACTTCGTCGTTCGCTGCGTCACCGACCCCGAGATTCCGCCGAACCAGGGCTGTTACGACCCCATCTCGGTCGAGGTCCCCGACGGCTCGCTCCTCAACCCCGACGCCCCCGCGGCGGTCGTCGGCGGCAACGTCGAGACCAGCCAGCGCGTGACCGACGTGGTCTTCGCGGCGCTCGCCGACGCGGCCCCCGAGCGCGTCCCCGCGCAGGGACAGGGGACGATGAACAACCTGACCATCGGCAGTCGCGCCGGCGGTTCGGACGGCTTCACCTACTACGAGACTATCGGCGGCGGCTTCGGCGGCCGCGCGGGCGGCGACGGCATGGACGGCGTGCAGGTCGGGATGACGAACACGCTCAACACGCCGGTCGAGGCGCTGGAAGCCGAGTACCCGCTTTTCGTCGAGGCGTACGGCCTCCGCGAGGGAAGCGGCGGCCGCGGTGAGTTCCGCGGCGGTCTCGGTATCGTCCGGTCGGTCACGGTCGAAGCCGACGCGACCGTCTCGCTTCTCACCGAGCGCCGGCGGGTCGCCCCTCGCGGCATCGCCGGCGGCGAGGACGGAGCGACCGGACAGAACCTCGTCGACGGCGAGGCGGTTCCGTCGAAGACGACCCGCGACGTGGCCGCCGGCACGACCGTCACGGTTCGGACGCCGGGCGGCGGCGGCTACGGCGACCCCGCCGACCGCGATGACGATGCACGCCGCCGGGACCGCGAGGACGGAAAAGCGGACTAGCGTCGGCCGGTCAGTTGGGCTCTGGCGAGGGGACACGGGGAGTCCCCGCGCCGGCGTAATCAGTCGCCATAGAAATCACACACTGCTGACTAAACGGTTCGATATTCGGGTTGTACTCTCTCCTGACGAGCTGTGGCCCGATGGACGCGTGCTTAGATGGGCTCGAGTAACAAATTCTACAATTTTTAAAATTTGTGAGTGGTCCGCTTATCGTGTCAGGAATCAGTGTTCGATAACCGTTATCTCCTCGACGGGCCACTGACTGAGGAGCTCGACGCCGTCGTCGCGGACGACGACCATCTCCTCGACGCGGACGCCCTGTCTCCCCGCCGGCTCTTGGGTTTCGACGGCCATCGTCATCCCCTCCTCGATTTCGATGGGATGGTCCGGCGAGAGGCCGCGCCAGATGAGCGGTACTTCGTACAGTTGAAGCCCGAGGCCGTGGGCCCAGTGATTGGTCGTCAACTGCCAGTGGTCGTCCGCGCCGTACCAGTCGGCGTGTTCGCCCGCCATGTCCGGAAACGCCGCCGCGATTTCGTCGGTGGTCTTCCCCGGCTCGATTTCGTCGAGGACGGCGTAGAGGTTGTCGCGGGCCGTCTCGTAGGCGTCGCGCTGTTCGTCGGTCGGTTCGCCCATCGAGAAGGTCCGGTAGTAACACGAGCGGTAGCCGAGGTAGCCGACGTTGTAGAAGTCGGCGTAGACGAGGTCGCCGGGGCGAATCAGTCGGTCCGTGGTGTTCGCCTGATGCTTCGGCCACGTGTTCGGCCCCGACGTGAGGTAGCCGCCCTGCGCCATCGCGCCGTGCCGCCAGAGTTCGCGGACGGCGTCGCCCCACACCTCCGACTCCCGCGCGCCCGGCTTCGCGTTCTCGGCGATGGCCTGAAAGCCCGCCTCGCAGACGGCCGCGACCTGCCGCAGACACTCGATTTCGTCTTCGGTCTTCGTCTTTCGGGCGTCCTCCATCACCGCCGCGCACTCGGCGGGTCGGGTGTCGATATTCTTCGATTCGAAGGCGTCGAGCAGCCCCGCGTGGCCGGTGTCGATGCCCATCGCCTCGTCGGCGAGGCCGTACTCGTCGAGGGCGTCGACGACGGTCTGGGCCATCTTGTCGAGGAGGAACGACCGGGCCGAGTCGCGGCCGGAGGCCCGCGGGACGTTCCCCAGCCCGGGACAGGCGTAGCGAACGTCGGTCAGCCACGGGCAGTTGTATCGCTGGTTGCTCGCGTGGTCGGCGGTGTCCCAGTGGACGACCGTACCGTCTTCCAGAAGCAGCGAGTAGTGGTCCGCACCCGACCCGCCGGTCATCGCCAACCCGGTCACGTACCGGATGTTCGGGTCGTCGATGAGGAGCATGCTCCCGAGGCCCGCCTCGCGCATCCGCGAGAGAGCGCGGTCCTTCCGCTCCTCGCGCATCCGCTTCACGTCGATGCGCTGTTCCCAGTCGACGGCCATCGTCCCGCGGGTCCCGCTCATGAACCCCCGCTCGTGGAAAGGCATACGCCCACCACTCGTGACTATCACATTAATTTGTTGTAGATGGGCAGTGCGAGCGTACCTCATGATTTATTGTCTTATACGTGAATCGGCAGGTGTACGCATGTACAAGCACGTAGCCCTGCTTGTCCGCAAGGCGGGGATGAGTCACGACGAGTTCGTCACGTACTGGCAGGACAATCACACGCCCATCGCCCGCGACATCGAGGGCGTCGTCCGCTACCAGACGGTGGTTCCGGTCGACCCCGAGGTCTCCGAGTTCGACGGTCTCGCGGAGTTGTACTTCGACGACCTCGGCGCGCTCCACGACGCGCTCGGCAGCGAGGGCTCGCGCGACTACGACCCCGCGAAGGGGACGGCGAAAGCGGCGAGAGACGACGTGGACAACTTTCTCGACGTCGAGCGACGCCCCCGAATCATCGGCGAGGAGGTCGTCGAGAAAGACGAGACCGGCGGCGACACGACGGGACTCTACAAGCACTCGGCGTTTCTCGTCCGCAAAGACGGGATGAGCCACGACGAGTTCCTCGACCACTGGGCGAACACCCACGTCCTCCTCGCCCGCGAGATTCCCGGCGTGGTCCGGTACGCCCGCGTCGTCCCGACCGACCCCGAACGCGCCGAGTTCGACGGCGTCGCCGAACTCTACTTCGAGAGCCTCGACGCGCTTCGGGCGGGCCTCGGCCACGAGTCCTCGCGCGACTACGACCCCGACCACCCGAAGGCGAAAGCGCCCCGCGAAGATGTTGACAACTTCCTCTCCATCGGCGACCGCCCGCGGTTCGTCGGCCGCGAGACGGTCCAGAAAGACGTGACTGGGGGCCGCTGAGCGATGTCGCACGACTACCGCGCGCAGGTCGAGGCCGCCTTCCCTGAACTCGCCGACATCGAGGACGCCGACCTCCGCGAGCGAGTCGTCGAGGCGTGGTGTCTCGGTCTCGCCCGCGGCGGCTGGCGCGACATCGACGACATCCCCTACGCGTGGAACATCCACGAGGTGACGAACGTCGAGCACGTCCGCGGCGTAACGCGAATCGCCGTCCGCGCCGCCGAGGAACAGCGGGATTTCCATGGCGCGGACCCGGAGTTCGACGTGGTCCGCGCGGCCTGCCTCCTCCACGACGTGGGCAAGTGCTACGAGTACGTCGATTTCGTCGACGACGACGTGCTCGACGACCCCGACCCGGAGTACGCCAGCGGGGAGATTCCGCACTCGCTTTCGGGCTACGCCCTCGCCCACGAGGTCGGCTGCCCGCTCGCGGTCCAGCGCGCCATCCCCCACTTCATCGGCGAGATTCCGACCCGGACGCTCGAAGCCGAACTCGTCAAGAGCGCGAACTCGGCGTCCTCGAACGCCATCACGCAGTCCGCGATGGGAATCAGCCTACAGGAGTGGGTCGAGCGGTACTCCCAGACCCAGTAGTCCGACGCGAACCGCCGCGACACTCGTCAGCATACCTATTACCCCGCGCTTCGTAGCTCGCGCCGATGTACGAGCGCGTCAACCTCGCCGACCTCGAACCGCACGACGTGGAGAACGCCGACGCCCGAGTCAAGGCCGTCGGCTACGAGCTTCGCCCGCGGAAGATGCGCCCGTCGGTCTGGTCGTTCGACGCGGGCGGGTCGGGACCGATGCACTACCAGCGCGAACAAGAGGAACTGTATCACGTTCTCTCCGGCGCGTTCGAACTCGCCTTCGCCGGCGACGACGGCGAGGAGACCGACGTGCTCGACCTCGAACCGGGCGACTTCGTGGTCGTCTCGTCCGACGAGGTTCGGCAACTGCGCTGCGTCGAGGACGGCGAGGTGTTCGTCGTCGGCGCGCCGAACGCGAAGGACGACGGCGTCGTCGTGGAGTGAGCGGGCGGCTCGCGCTCGGCATTCGTCGGAAACGCGACGAGTGCCGTGTTATAAGGGTGCTCGCGACAATCCGGTGATATGGTCATCCCCGGTTACGACCCGGACGACCTCGACGACAGACTCGAGGAACTGCTCACAGAACGCGACCTCGCGGACTATCTCACGCCCGACGAGCGCGAGCGCTACGACTCGGGCGAGAGCCTCGTCGACCTGCTGTCGCCCGACGATATCCGCGACCTGCTGGACGGTCCCGAGACCGAGGGCGCCGACGACGCTCGGCGGCCGTGACCGACTCCACGGCGGCGTTTCGGCCCGTCGGCTCTCGGCTCAGACCGGCTCCAATCCGTGTTCCTTCCGAAGCACGTTGAGGTAGTCGCGGAACCCGGTTTCGAGGTCGTACTCGGGGTCGTAGCCGAGGTCGGCTTGCGCCTTCGCCATGTCGAGTTCCTGGGTCCACGGGAGTTCGCCCTCGTCGGAGACCGTGAGGTCGGCGTCGGGGAGGAGTCGCCGTACCGTCTCCGCGGCCTCGCGAATCGTCGCCAACTCCCCGCGAACGTTGTAGACGCGTTGGGTGAGGTCGTCTTCGGGGGCGAACGTTGCCTTGCGGAACGCCTGCGCGATGTCGCGGACGTGTTGCCAGTCGATAACTTGGTCGCCGTAGTCGACGCTGAAGGGCTCGCCGAGCGCCGGCTTTTCGACGATGTTGGCGAGGAACGCGGACCCGCCGGTCTCGCGGTACGGGCCGTAGGCGACCGTCGGCCGGAGCGCGACGTGCGAGACGCCGAAGTCCTCGTAATAGACCCGGGCCTGGTGCTCGTTGTACTCCTTGGTCGCTCCGTAGAGCGTGTCGGGGTAGACGAGGTCGGACTCGGTCACGAAGTCGCCACCGTAGTTCGCGGGCGGGGCGTACACCGCCGCCGACGACGCCCACGCGACGCGTTCGACCTGTTCGGGGAGGGCGCGCGCCGCCTCGAAGACGTTGTTCGTCCCCTGGACGTTCACGTCGAGCGCGGCCCGCGGGTTTTCCCGCGCCGTCGTCGTCAGGAGCGCCGCGAGGTGGACGATGTGCGTCGTGCCGGTCTCTCGCACCCCCCGGAACACGTCGGTCGGGTCGGTTACGTCGCCGCGGCGTATCGTCACGTCGTCGGCGACGCCGAGTCTGTCGAGGATGCGCGGGTCGGTCGAGCGGTCGTAGGCGACTACGTCGTGGCCGGCCGCGACGAGGTCCGACGCGACGTACGAGCCGATGAACCCGGTCCCGCCCGTAACCATCACGGTCGATGCTGACATGATATCGTAGTTCTACCTGCGCGCGAGAAAAGTGTTTCCCGGGGAGCGGACCGCCGAGAGGGTCGGCGACGGCCGACTCGTCACCGCGCGCTACTCGTGGAGTCCGCCGACCGACGCGTAGAACGACGACTGGAGCGTCGCGGCCATGTCCTGACTGCGGTCGATACGGGCGTCGATGACCGTCGGGAGGCTGTGCGTCTTCGCGTCGGCGAGCGCGTCGCCGAGTTCGCCCGGCGTCTCGACGCGGACGCCCGTCGCGCCGAACGCCTCCGCGACCCGCGCGAAGTCCGTGTCGTGGAACTCGACGCCCGCGATGTCGTCGGGAGCGTGCTGCATCTGTCTGACCATCCCGAGGCTGGTGTCGTTGAGAACGACGACCGTCGGCGCGACGCCGTGTTCGACCGCCGTCTCGACGCTCGTCATCGTCATGGCGAAGCCGCCGTCGCCCGCGACGCCGACGACGCGCTTGTCGGTCGCCAGTGCGGCCGACACCGCGGCGGGCGTCGCCCAGCCCATGCCGCCGACGCCGCCGGAGCCGAAGTAGGTCCGAACCGCCGGCGTCTGGAGGTAGTTGAGCAGCCAAAAGCGGTTGTTGCCGGAGTCGGCGGTGACGATGGTGTCCTCGTCGACGACGCGCTCGATTTCCTTGACGGCCCGCTGGGGGAGGATGGGGGCGGCGTCCGACTCGCACTCGGGCGCGTGGAACGACTCGCGGGCCTTCCGGGCTCGGTCCTCGGCCCAGTCGTTTTCGGTGCCGCCGGCGGCCGCGAGTTCGCGCAGCGATTCGGACGCGTCGCCGATGAGTCCCACGTCGGCGGGGTAGACCCACCCGGCGTTCCGCGGGTCGATATCGGCGTGGATAATCGTCTGCTCGTCGGGGCGGATGAAGTCGGGGGCCTGCCAGTTGGTGTCCATCGGGTTCATGCGACAGCCGACGACGAGGAGCGTATCGGCCTCGCTGACGAGTTGGTTCGCACCCTCGTGACCGAACGAGCCGATGACGCCTCCGGCGAGGTGGTGCGTCTCGGGGAACGTCGACTTCCCGAGGTAGGAGGTGACGACGGCCGCCTCGTAGGCCTCGGCGACCGCGGCCAGCTCCTCGTACGCGCCCGACGCGTGGACGCCGTTGCCCGAGATGATGACCGGTCGCTCGGCCGCTTCGAGCGCCTCGGCGGCGGCCGCGACGTCGCGGGCCGTCGGCGCGGCGGTCCACGTTCTGGTCTGCGTCTCGTCGTTCCAGACCGGCGGCACGGATTCGGCGGGGAACTCCTCAGTGACGGCGTCGCCGTCGAGGACGACCGCGGTCGGACCGGGACGCCCGGCGACGGCGTGTTTGAACGCGAGTTGGAGGCTCCGAACCGTCTCGGTCGGGGTCCGCGGGAACCAGTGTTCCTTCGTCACGGCGTCGAGAAGCTTCGGGAGTTCGAGGCCGCCGTAGTCGCCGCGGGACTGCTGGTAGGGCGCGAGCGTCGAGTAGTTCCCGCGCTCGGAGGCCTCGGTGATGGTGACCATCGGTGACGAGGCGAGGCGCGCCTCCATCTGTCCGATGAGGCCGAGGCTTCCTATCCACGGCCCCTGTCCGGCGAGAACGCCCGGTTCGCCCGTCAACCGGCCGTACAACTCGGCCATGACGCTCGCCTCGCGCTCGTCGCGGGGGCGCACGAGGTCGATGTCCGACTCGGGTAGCAGGTCGAACAGCTCGATGACGCGGCCGCCGGGGTAGCCGAAGATTCGCTCGACGCCGAGCCGTTCGAGGCTCTCGACGAGTCGTTCGCTCGTGTTCATGGATTCAGGACCTGTCGAGGTGGACCGTCTCCTCGACGTAGAGCGTCGGCCCCTGCTCCATGTCGATGAACTCGGCCGCGTCGGCGTTCACGCGCTGGCCGACCTCGGAGTCGAACGCCGCCTTCAGTGCGGCCATGTCCTCGAAGTAGAGTTCGACGATGCCGTCGTATTCGGACCGCTCGGGGTCGGTCGGGACGCTCGTCGCGTACTTCACCAGCCCCGGTAGCTCCGCAGCGAGTTCCGCGTGGCTCCCCCGCCACCGCTCGACGAACTCCTCGTGCGTGTGGCCGTCGTCCCGGACGAGAATATTCACCAATTTAATCATGCACGTCTGCTATCCAATCGGACGCTACTTTGCTCTATCGCCGACTCGCGGTTCGAGCGTCCGCCGCGGTCGTTCGAGCAAGTGGAACCCTCGTTCGAACTGTTCGAACAAGATTTATCACGAACGAACACCGAAGATAGGTGATGACAGACGATGAACAGCGCCGACCGGTGACGACGGCCGCCACGTCGCTCGGCATCCTCGAACGGCTCAAATCGGGGGGCTCGATGGGGCCGACGGGGCTCGCCTCGGAGCTCGGGTTGGCCAAGAGCACGGTCCACCGGCACCTGAAGACGCTCGAACGCGAGGGCTTCGTCGTCCCCGACGACGACGGCTACCGGGTCGGCCTTCGGCTCCTCGACTTCGGCATCTACGCGCGCGACCAGCACCAGCTCTACGAGGTGGCGAAGCCGAAACTGGACGAACTCGCCGAGCAGACCGGCGAGAAGGTGTGGTGCGTCACGGAAGAGCAGGGCCGCGGGTTCCACCTCTACGGCGCGGCCGGCGCGCACTCGGTTCGGACGCCAGCCCGGGAGGGGACGCGCTCGTACCTCCACCAACTCGCCGCCGGCAAGGCCATCCTGTCGGCGTTCCCGGACGAACGCGTCCGCGACATCGTCGACCGACACGGCCTCCCGGCGAAGACGCCGAAGACGATAACCGCCCCCGACGCGCTCTTCGAGGAACTGGCGACGATTCGCGAGCGCGGGTTCGCGCTCAACCGCGAGGAAATCGTCCCGAAACTCCACGCCGTCGGGGTCGCCGTCACCGACAACGAGGGTCACCCCGTCGGGGCGATAAGCATCTCGGGCCCCTCGAACCGGCTTCGGGGCGACCGACTGACCGGCGACCTCGCCGACCTCCTCCTCGGCGCGGCCAACGAGGTCGAAATCAACCTCAACTTCTCCTGACCCGGCCACTCGCCCCGCCGGCGAACCGAGTATGCGGCACGTTCGTTCGAATGGTTCGAACTACCTCAACGAACATTCTCTCGCGTGAAGTCCGATATTTCCGCTTTCGAGAGGTCGAGACGACGACTCGATTTCGACAATCGCTGTTCGAACTCCTCGAACATATTGTGGTTATATACTTATTATACCATCGTAGATTGACGCGGTGGGAACGCGAGCAATTACAAAATTACACCTGTCACGGACTGTGGCGTGGGAGACGAACCGTCCGGCTGCCGTCCTGTGGGCCGGCCGCATCGTTGCTGGGTCTCGTTCGCCCCGAAACCGCCGTATCCCCGTCATTCGAGACTCGGTGTTCGGTTCGCGCGCGAGACGGTCTCGATAGCGACTGCCGATACGGCGGCGTCGCTCGAGTACGGACTCGCGTTCGAAAGGACGGAACGCCCGGTCCTCCACCGCTGCGCCCCCGATTCGGCCTCGCTCGCGGGCCGGTCGCTCCCGAAGACGTGTTCACGTCGTGAAACTAGCGCTCGCGCCTGCGCTGTGAGTTCTCGCCGGGCGGTCGCGGCGGTTTCGAAGTCGTTCGAGCAGTTCGAACGGCGCGAGTGGGGGTCTATCGTTCGCGCTCGTGCCACTCGGGCTCGCGGTCCTCGAAGAACGCGTCGATACCCTCGTCCTTGTCGGGCGAGCCGAACAGTTGGGCGAACAGCTCCGCCTCGTACTCGATGCCCTGTTCGAGGTCCGTCCGCGAGGCGGCCTTGACGGCCTTCTTGGCGAACTCCAGGGCCACGGGGCTCTTCGTCGCCATCATCTCGGCGAGTTCGTACACCCGGTCGTCGAAGGTGTCGTCGCCGTGGACCTCCTCGACGAGGCCGATGTCCGCGGCCTCCTCGGCGGAGATGAGCTCGCCCGTCAGGATGAGTCGCATGGCGTGGCCCTCGCCGACGAGGCGCGCGAGTCGCTGGGTGCCGCCCCCGCCGGGCATGATGCCGAGATTGATTTCGGGTTGGCCGAGTTTCGCCCGCTCGTGGGCGATGCGCACGTCGCAGGCCTGCATCAGCTCGCAGCCGCCGCCGAGGGCGTGGCCGTTGACCCGGGCGATGACCGGCTGTCTGAGGTCGTCGACGCGCTCGTACACCCGCGGGCGCTTGCTCGCCTCGCGCTGTTCGAGCATGTCGCGCTCGCGGAGTTCCTTCACGTCCGCGCCGGCGACGAACGCCTTCGCCTCGTCGGAGCCGGTCAGGACGACGACGCGCGCGCTGCTCTCTTCGATGGCGTCGAGGACGCGCTTGAGTTCAGCCCGGAGCGTCGCGTTGAGCGCGTTCCGCGCGTCGGGGCGGTTCAGCGTCACGGTGACGACGGCGTCGACGCGGTCGCCGACGACGGCGTCGACCGTCTCGCACTCGGCGGCGACGGACTCGACGGTCGGCGTTCCGCCGTCGGCTCGGGGGCCGCCAGTCTCTCGGTCGTCGGCGCTCGGACCGTCGGCGCTCGGACCGTCACCGCTCATCGGTCCATCACGTCCTCGCTCGCGCCGACGATTTCGCCGTCCTCCCAGACGTAGAACCCCTCGCCGGTCTTCTTGCCGAGCTTGCCGGCGCGGACCTTTCGCTTGAGAATCTGCGGCGGGCGGAAGCGCTCGCCGAGTTCCTCGCGCAGGTACTCGAGGATGTCGAGTCGAACGTCGAGGCCGACCACGTCGCCGAGTTCGAGAGGCCCCATCGGGTGGTTGTAGCCGAGTTCCATCGCGGTGTCGATGTCCGCGGGCGACGCGACGCCCTCCTGAACCATGCGCATGGCCTCGACGCCGAGAGCGACGCCGAGCCGCGAGGAGGCGAAGCCGGGCGAGTCGCCGACCTCGACGGCCGTCTTGTCGATGCCCTCGACGAACTCGGTGGCGAACGCCAGCGTCGCCTCGCTGGTCTGTTCCGCGACGACGACCTCCACGAGACCCATGATGTGGACCGGGTTGAAGAAGTGGAGTCCGAGGCCGCGCTCGGGACGTTCGAGGGCGCTCAGTATCTCGGTCACGGAGAGCGACGACGTGTTCGACGCGATGACGGCGTCGTCGTCGACGAGGGATTCGACCTCCGCGACCGTCTCGCGCTTGAGTTCCATGTCCTCGGGAACCGCCTCGACGACGAGGTCGGCGTCGGCGACCGCCGCCTCCAGCGAGGTCGTCCCCGAGAGCCGGTCGAGCGTCGCCGCCATCTCGTCGGACGTCACCTTGTCGCGGTCGACGCCGCCCCGGAGGTTTGACTCGATGGCGTCCAGTCCGTCTTCGACGTACGCCGCTTCGATGTCGCGCATCGTCACCTCGTGACCGGCCATCGCGGCCACCTGCGCGATGCCGTGGCCCATGGTTCCCGCGCCGAGTACACTCACTTGCATCACCGGAAGGGGTTCGGGAACCCTCATAATCGTTTGCCCTCGTTAGAGGCCGCACGACTTCGACGGCGTCCCGAACTACCGTCGCGCCTCGGTCGGGACGACCTTGAAGCCGTATCTCACGACGCCCTCCTGCTCGTAGATGCGGCGCGGCACGGCCTCGACGCGGTCGCCGATTGCGGGCGTTCCCGCGGGGGAGTGGACGACCTGTGCGGGCGCGCTCACGGTTCGAGTGTCGGCCTCTCCGCCCGGCCCGTCGAAGGCGACGACGGCGACCGGGAACGACCCGGCGCGCTGCTGCTGCTCGACGAACTCCGGCGGCGCGCCCCCCTGTCCGATGGCGGTCGCGGCCTCGACGGTTCCCGTCCCGGGGAGCGCCGCGTCGTCGTAGCCCGCGAGCGACCCGCAGTCGGGACACGCGCCCTCCGGCGGGAACGAGAGCGCACCGCAGTCGGCGCACTCGCCGGCGACGAGGCGGTGGCGCTGCGGAATCGTCCGCTTCCACGTCGGCACGCTGACGTACGCGCCCCCGCCGGCTGGCTCCCCGCCGGTGATGGTCCCACGCCGCCGGAGCGCCTCCGCGTAGGTGAGCTCCACGTCGCCGTCGAGGGCGGCCTCGACCGGGACGACGGAA
The DNA here is from genome assembly GCF_000336815.1 of Haloferax prahovense DSM 18310. Taxonomy (GTDB): domain Archaea; phylum Halobacteriota; class Halobacteria; order Halobacteriales; family Haloferacaceae; genus Haloferax; species Haloferax prahovense. Next base: position 56,866 of record NZ_AOLG01000028.1, on the reverse strand, counting down.
CTGGCGGCGGAGTTGGTGTCTGTCGCCCCCACGCTGAGCGCGAGCGCGGTCGCCCCCGCGCCGCCGCCGTAGCCGACGAGGAGCACCGAGCTCGCGGGGGACCGGCCGCTCGACTCGTCGCCTCCCGCGTCGACCGCGGAGTCGAGTGCCGACGCGAGTCCGAGAAACGGCCCGGCGGCCCCGGTGTCGCCGGTTCGCGAGACGACGGTCCCGGCCGCGATTCGCGCCGGTTCGACGCCGAGCGCGTCGGCCGCGCGGTACGGGAGTTTCTCGTCCGGCGCGGTGAGCGACACGGCCTCGGGGTCCAGTTCGGCGACGTCGATACCGAGGGCCTCGACCGCCCCGCCGACCGCCCGCGTGTAGGCGTCGCGCTCGTACTGCGTGACGCCGATGGACTCCGTCTCGGCGCTCCCGAATCCTCGGAACCGCGTGCCGGGCGCGGGGTCGCCGAACTCGCCGACGGCATCGACGGCGAGCGGAGCGTCTCCGGTGAGAACGAGCGCGGCCGCACCCGCCCCGGCACCGGCCGCCTCGTCGCTTTCGGGCGCTCCTCGCGGGCTGTCGGCGACGACGACGAGTGCCGAACCGCCGCTCCCCGTTCCCGCGCCTGCGCCCGAGCCTCGGGTCGCCTCGACCGTCGCCGCCAGCGCCACCGCGCCGGCGCGGGTGCTTCCGCCGAACTGCCGGGTCGGAACCGACGGGTCGACGCCGAGGAGAGAGACCAGCCGGACCGCGCTTTCATCCTCGTCGTTCGGCGGCGTCGTGGTGGCGAACGCGAGGTGTCCGATATCGCTCGCGTCCACGCCGGCCGCGTCGAGCGCGCGCCGACCCGCTTCGGTCGCCATCGTCAGTGTGTCTTCGTCCGCGTCGGCGACGGCGACCCGCTCGACGCCCGGCGCGCCGCCTTTGCCCCACGCCTCGCGGTAGGCCGACGCGGGGAGGTACAACCGGGGGACGTACGCGCCGACCCCGGCGATTCCGGGAGTCGCTCGCGCCGAGTCGTCGGCGCTCATAGCGCCCCTCCTTCGAGGACGTGAACGACGGCGGCACCGCCCGACCCGCCGACGTTGTGGGTGAGGCCGACGTTCGCGCCAGAGACCTGTCGGTCCCCCGCCCGGCCGGCAAGCTGTTTGAACGCTTCGACGACCTGTCCAGCGCCCGTCGCGCCGATGGGATGTCCCTTCGATTTCAGGCCGCCGGAGGGGTTGACGGGTAGGTCGCCGCCGAGTTCGGTCGCGCCGGAATCGACCAGTTCGGGCGCGTGTCCGCGCTCGCAGAAGCCGAGGTCCTCGTACGCCAGCAGTTCGGCGATGGCGAAGCAGTCGTGGACCTCCGCGAAGTCCACGTCGTCGGGACCGAGACCGGCCATCTCGTAGGCGGCCGCGGCGGCCCGCTCGGACGATTCGACGGCGGTGTAGCTGTCGCGCTGGAAGAGGCCGACGCGCTCGGAGGCGGCACCCACGCCCGCGACGCGGACGGCGTCGTCGCACGCGCTGGCAACGTCCTCGCTGGCGACGAGGACCGCGGCCGCGCCGTCGGAGGTCGGACAGCAGTGATAGAGGTTCAGCGGGTCGGCCACGACGGGGGCGCTCCGCGCGTCGTCGAGCGAGCACTCGAAGCCGAGGTGCGCCTTCGGGTTCTTCGCGCCGTTCGCGTGGTTCTTTACGGCGACCTTCGAGAAGTGGTCCGGCGAGGCGTCGTAGGCGTCGAGGTACGCCGAGGCCATCTGGGCGTAGACGCCCGCGAACGTCGTCCCGGTGAGCCGCTCCCACTCCGTCTCGCCGCTGACGCCGAGCCAGTACTTCGCCACGTCGCCGCTCATGTCGGTCATGACCTCGTAGCCCCCCGCGAGGGCCACGTCCGCCATCCCGCTTTTGACCGCCTGTACCGCCTGTCTGACCGCGTAGCCGCTCGCTGCGCAGGCGTTTTCGATTCGGGAACAGGGGACGCCGTGGAGGCCGACGTGCTCCGTCACGGCCGGCCCCGATAAGCCGAGTTGCCGCCCGCCGACGCCGAGCGACCCGACGACGGCCTCGTCGATATCGGCTGCCTCGACGCCGGCGGCGCTCCCCAGCGCCTCCTCGAACGCGGTCGTGAACAGCGACCGATAGCTCTCGTCCGGGAACGCGCCGTACTTCGATTGGCCCGCTCCGACGATGTATGCGTCTCGCATGGTAGTCGATTGCGCATCCCCCTCGAAATAGGTTCGCCCCGCGGCGCGGTCGGCCGACCGCATCATTTTTATCATATTCTATCATCGACTTCAAACGTACATGGTATTCGATAGCACGGAGGCCGCCCCGCGGGAGGAACTCCGCGAGGTGCAGGACGGTCGCCTGCGGGAGACGGTTCGGAACGCGTACGAGAACGTCGAGTTCTACCGCGAGACGTTCGACGAGGCCGGACTCTCGCCCGCGGACATCGAAAGCGTCGAAGACCTGTCGAAACTGCCGTTCACGACGAAAGAGGACTTCCGAGACCACTACCCGACGGGGATGTTCGCGGTCGACATGGACGACGTGATTCGCGTCCACGCGTCGTCGGGCACGACCGGCAAGCCCAAAATCGTCGGCTACACCCGCGAGGACCTCGACGTGTGGAACAAGGCCGTCGCGCGGTGTCTCGTCGCGGCCGGCGTCGGTCCTGACGACGTGGTCCAGAACGCCTACGGCTACGGCCTGTTCACCGGCGGTCTCGGCCTCCACCAGGGCGTCGAGGAGCTCGGCGCGACGGTCATCCCCATCGGCGGCGGCAACACCCAGCGACAGGTGGAACTGCTCTCCGACCTCGGAAGCGACGTCATCGCGTGTACCCCGTCGTACGCGCTCTATCTCGCCGAGGTCGCAGACGACATGGGAGTCGACATCCGCGACCTGCCGCTTCGGACGGTCATCTTCGGCGCGGAGCCCTGCACCGAGCCGATGCGGAACGAAATCGAAGCGCGACTCGGCGTGACCGGCATCGACATCTACGGCCTCTCGGAAATCGTCGGTCCCGGCGTCTCCGTCGAGTGCGAGGCGCAGGACGGCCTTCACATCTGGGAGGATTACTTCTACCCCGAGGTGGTCGACCCGAACACCGGCGACCCCGTCGAGGAGGGCGAGGAGGGCGAACTCGTGTTGACGACCCTCGCGAAGGACGCGCTGCCGGTCCTCCGGTATCGGACGGGCGACCTGACCACGCTGGACTACGGCACTTGCGAGTGCGGCCGAACCTGCGTCCGCATGGACAACATCACGGGCCGGTCGGACGACCTGATAATCGTCCGCGGCGTGAACTTCTACCCGAGCGAGGTCGAATCGGTCGTCCTCGAGTTCGACGAAATCGCGCCGCACTACCGCATCGACCTCCGCCGCGAGGGGAATCTCGACCGGGTCGAAATCACGGTCGAACTGGTCGAGGAGTTCGGCGGGTCGCTGTCGGACCTCGAAGGTCGGATTCAAAAGCGGCTCTCGAACGTGCTCTCGTTCACGCCCGACGAACTGAACCTCGTCGAGTACGGCGACATCGCGCGCACCGAGGTCGGAAAGGTCCAGCGCGTCTACGACCACCGCGGCCAGTAACGCGCGCCGTCAGCGACCGCCGGGCTTGTAGACGCGCCCTCGAAACGTCGCGATTCGCTCGCCGTCCCCGTCGGAGACGACGACCTCGTACTCGGCGGTCCGCCCCCCGAGATGCGTCTCCTCGGCGACCGCGCGGAGCGTCTCGCCCACCTCGGCGGCCGCGAGGTACGAGATGTTCGTCTCCAGCGCGAACGCGGCGTCGCCGTGGCTGTTCGAGGCGGCCGCGAAGGCCGCGTCGGCGAGGCTGTACACCGCGCCCCCGTGGGGCGTCCCGTGGAAGTTCAGGTGGTCTTCGGCCACGGTCAGCGTCGTCTCCGCGTACCCGTCGCCGACCTCGGCGAGGTCGATACCGACGCGCCCGCAGTAGGGGTCGTTCGAGGCGCGCTCCCGTCTCTCCGCGTGGTCGTCTTGCTCCGACATGCGACCACACGTCGTCCTGCGCTCCCCAAGTAGGCGTCGACTGTCAGGAAAGATGGGTATGTAAACTACTTTATCTGATGGCGGTGACGGTGAGGTATGGCATACAGCTACGAACCGCACTACTTCGAGGACTTCGAGGAGGGCAAGGAGTTCCAGAGCGTCGGCCGCACCGTCACCGAGGCGGACTTCATGATGCACTCCGCGCTCTCGGGCGACTGGACTGAACTCCACACGAACAGCGAGTACGCGGAAGACACCCAGTTCGGCCAGCGAATCGCCCACGGGCCGATGACGTTCGTCCAGTCGACCGGCTTCGTGTATCGCTCGGGTATCGTCGAGCGCACCGCCATCGCCTTCCTCGGGATGAACTACATGGACCTGCCGAACCCGGTGTTCATCGGCGACACGCTCTCGCAGACGATGGTCGTCTCGGAGCGGAAGGACCTCGGGAGCCGCGACGACGCGGGACTGGTCGTCCTCGAAATCGAGATGACGAAGCAGGACGGCACCGTCGTCCTCGAAGGCGACATGAAGTTCCTCATCAAGACGAAGTCGGCCGAGGAGTAAGGCGGCTCCCCGACCGGCGACTCACGAATCCAACCGCTCGCCGCGGACGAACAACGCGTCGTCGGCTCCCTTCTCACCGTAGTCGTCGTGGTACTCCATCAACTGAAAGAGCGCGCCGGTCGGGTTTCGCGGCGAGACGAACGCCTCGGTCCAGCCGTCTTCCACCGCGCGCCCCACGACGCGCTCGCCCGGCGGCGCCGGCCCCGTCGCGGTCGCGGTCGTCGAATCCGAGGGTACCGAGTCGTCGGGAACCATCTCCGACGAACTCGGTGTTCCTAACTATTAATAGCTAAGGTTCGAACTCCGAGTCATGAAACTCGGGACGGGACTGTTCACCTGCCAGCGGCGGCCGGACGACGACCGGCCGATGGCCGACCTGTACGACGAGATGCTGACGCTCGGGCGCGCGATAGACGACGCGGGCCTCGACAGCGCGTGGGTGTCCGAACACCACTTCATGCCGGACGGCTACCTCTCGGGGACGATGCCCGCGCTCGGGGCGCTCGCGGCGGCGACCGAGTCGGTCGAACTCGGCACGTGTATCGCGCTCGCGCCGCTGTACGACCCGATTCGGCTCGCGGAGGACGCGGCGACGGTCGACCTTATCTCGGGCGGCCGAACGACGCTCGGCCTCGCGATCGGTTCTAACCCCCGCGAGTTCGACGCCTTCGGCGTTCCGCGAGACGAGCGCGTCGACCGCCTCGCCGATACGGTCTCCCTCCTCCGCGACGCGTGGTCAGACGGTCCGATAGCGCACGAGTCGCCGTTTCACGAGGGTGCAACCGGCGTCGACGTGACGCCCAAACCGGCACACGACGTGCCCCTCATGCTCGGCGGCGCGGCCAAGCCCGCGGTTCGCCGGGCGGCCCGGACGGCGGACGCGTGGTGTGCGCCGTCGTCGCTCTCCCTCGGCGGCCTGCGCAAGCGCGTCGAGGACATCCGGAGCGTTCGGGAAGCCGAGGGCCTCGACGGGGAGTTCACGATATACGTCCTCCAACACGGCTTCGTCGGCGACTCGAAGGCCGAGGCGTGGGACGCGATGAGAGACGGCTACCTCTACCTCCAGCGCCGGTACGCCGAGATATTCTCCGGCGACGAGGTCCACGAACTGTCCGACGAGCGCCGGGCGGAACTCAAAGCACAGGCCGTCTTCGGTACGCCCGACGACGTGGTCGCGGAACTCGCCCGCTACCGCGACGCCCTCGGCGACGACATCCACTTCATCTTCCGAACCTACCACCCCGGCATCGGTACCGACCAGATGGTCGAGTGCGTCCGCCGACTCGGCGACGAGGTCCGCCCGCGACTCGTCTGACCGACGAAACGAACTTAACGCACCTGTGCGAACTGGTGGCATGGACATCGAGGAGTTCTTCGAGAGCATGCCGTTCGCGCGGCTCTTGGGCGTCGAAGTCACCGAGGCCGCAGACGGGCACGCGGAGGGCCGCATCGAGATGCGCGAGGAACTGTCGTGGAACGCCGACCGGGTGATGGCCCACGGCGGCGTGACGTTCACCCTCGCGGACACGGTCGGCGGCGCGGCGCTCGTCAGCGAGGTCGACCAGCCCGTCCCGACCATCGACATGCGAATCGACTATCTCAACGCGGGGACAGGGGACCTCCGCGCCGAGGCCGACGTGGTCCGGCTCGGCGGCGACGTGGGAACCGTGGACGTGGACGTGTACGCGACGGACGGAAATCACGTGGCGACCGCGAGGGGGGTCTACAAGACCGGCTGAGTTCTCCCGCCGCGGAGTTAGTAACCAACAATAGTTAATATTATGCGCGAGAAGGATATTTCGTAATGGAATACAGTGGCCCCACCAGTCTCTACATTGACGGGGACTGGGTAGCCGCGGCATCGGACGAGACCATCGAGACGCGCGACCCGGCGACCGAAGCGCCGTACGCCGAGGTCGCCAGCGCGGGCGAGGCGGACGTCGACGCCGCGGTACGGGCGGCGAAATCGGCGGGCGCTCGCGGCGGCGAGTGGGAGACCACGAGCGCGGCCGAGCGCGGCGAGAAACTGCGCGCGATGGCCGACGCCATCGAGGAGCGGAAAGACGAGATAACGCTCGTCGAGTCCCACGACAACGGCAAGACGCCGTTCGAGGCCGGCATGGAGGTCCAGATGGTCGTCGACACCTTCCGCTACTACGCCGGGTGGACCGACAAGGTGACCGGCGAGTACAACCCCGTCCCCGGCCGGCGCGTCAACTACACGACCCGCGAACCGCTCGGCGTCACCGGACACATCGTCCCATGGAACTACCCCTTCCAACTCGCTGGGCGGAGTCTCGCGCCGGCGCTCGCCTGCGGCAACACGGCGGTGGTAAAGCCCTCCAGCCAGACGCCACTTTCGGCGCTCTACTACGGCCTCGCGGCCGAGGAAGCCGGCCTCCCCGACGGCGTGGTGAACGTGGTTCCCGGAAGCGGGTCCGAGGCGGGGTCGGCGCTCGCCTCGCACCCCGACGTGGCGCACGTCACCTTCACCGGCAGCACCGAAGTCGGTAAAGGCGTCATGGCCGACGCCGCGGCCAACGTGACCGGCGTCACGCTCGAACTCGGCGGGAAGGGCCCCAACGTCGTCTTCCCCGACGCCGACCTCGACGCCGCCGCCAAGGGCGTCCACTACGGCATCTTCATGAACGCCGGCCAGATGTGCTGGGCCGGGTCGCGCCTGCTCGTCCACGAGGGCGTGGCCGACGACCTCGTCGAGCGAATCGTCGCGCGCGCCGAGTCGACCCCGCTCGGTTCCGGCATCGACGACGACGGCCGGATGGGGCCGGTCGTCAGCGAGTCCCACCGCGAGGACGTGTTGGAGTACATCTCTCTCGGCGTCGAGGAGGGCGCGACCGTCGCCTGCGGTGGGGGCATCCCCGAGGACAAGGACACCGGCTACTTCGTGGAGCCAACGGTCCTCACCGACGTGACGAACGACATGACCGTGGCCCGCGAGGAGATATTCGGCCCGGTCCTCGTCGTCACCGAGTTCTCGGACCAAACGGAGGCGATCGAACTCGCCAACGACTCGCCGTACGGGCTTCTCGCCGGCGTCTGGACCGAGGGGCTCTCTCGCGCCCACCGCGTCGCCGACGCGCTCGACTACGGAATGGTCAGCGTCAACGAGTACCCGGTGACGTTCCCGCAGACGCCCTTCGGCGGCACGAAACAGAGCGGCCACGGCCGCGAGCAGGGCGCGGAGGCCGTCCGCGAGTTCACGCAGGCGAAGAACGTGAACCTCAACATCGGCTGACTCGGCCCCGAATCCGGCCCGTAGTCTGCCGAACGCTCCGGCCCTCAACTTGCCGCCCCCGGACCGACCGCCTCGGCTCTCCGTGGCGGTCGGTCCCGAAAAAATCGTTCTTCTCCAGTCTCTCCGCCGACGCTATTCGAACCGCTGGAACGGCTCCTGACAGTCGTTACAGAAGTGCATCGACCGGCACAGTCCCGGCCCCTTCGGATGCTCGCGGACGGTGTTCGTGCCGTCGCAGTACGGGCACTCCGCGCCCGACGTTTCGCCCGTCGTCTCGGTGCTGGGGTCGAAGCGGCGCATCGCTCACACCCCCAGTCCGAACTCGCGGAGGGCCTCGCGGCCCGCCTCGGTCACCATGTCGACAGTCCACTCCGGCGTGAACCGGAGTCGCACGGACGCCTCGTCGACGCCGGCCGCCAGAATCGCGCACTGCACGTCGTTTTCGAGGTAGTCGCGCGCCGGACAGCCGGTGTAGGTCAGCGTCATCTCGACGATGCCGAGCGTCTTCGCCTCGCCGTCTTCGCCCTCCCGCTCGACGACGCGAACGTCGTAGATGAGGCCGAGGTCGACGATGCTCACCGGCATCTCTGGGTCCTCGATTTCGTAGAGGGCGTCCCAGATGTCGGCTTCGACGCCCGCGGCTCCGACGCCCGTCTTCGGGAAGCCCTCGGGGACCTCGCCGCCGGCGTACTCTGTGTAGCCGCAGACGGTCGCCTCGGGCGCGTCGTCGGCGCTCACGTCAGACACGCTCCCTGCCGATTCTCGCCGGCTCGGGCGCTTCGAGCTCCTCGTAGGTCCGTCGGAACTCCGCGGCCAGTTCGTCCCAGTGGTCGGTGTGGGTGCCGTCGCGGCCGCGGGCGCTCGGGCGCTCGACCTCGTCGGGTTCGGGCACGTCGAGTCCGAGCGAGTCGAGGTACGGGATGACCGTCTCCAGCCACTCGATGCGGAGGTCGGCGGTGGACATCGTCCGGAAGCCGTTGTCGACGATGGCCTCCTCGTGTTCGGGCTCGGCGAAGAGCGAGAGCGCGTGGGGGAACAGCCGGTCGAGCGCGTCCTGCACGCGGTCGCGGCTGTCGCCCTCGGCGAGGCGGTCGAGCCAGCTCTGGGCGTTTTCGAGGTGGTAGCGCTCCTCGCTCAGCACCTTGCCGACGCGGTCGGCGAGCGGCGCGTAGCTGGTGTCGACGAGCGCGTCGAGGCGCAGGCGCTCGGCGGCGTCGTAGAGGTAGCTCCGCAGGACGACGTCGGCCCAATCGCCCTCCGCGAACGGGAGTTCGACCAGCGTGGCGTGCCTGAACTCGCCGGCGGGGCGCTCCCAGATGAGTTCCGCTTCGGTGTGACCGAGTTCTTCGAGCAGGTCGTACCACAGCCGAGCGTGGCCGAACTCGTCCTGTGCGACGTTCGCCAACGCGAGGTCGGACTCCAGCGTCGGCGCGTAAATCTGCCACTCGATGAGGCGCTCGCCGTGGACGTACTCGTCGTCCGCGAGGCGGAACAGCAGCTCTTCGAGCGCGGCGCGCTGCTCGGCGTCGAGGTCTTCGGGGTTGAGTGCGTCGGTCATGGTTAGCTGTCCGCCTCGAGCGATTTCTCCACGTCGGCCTGCTCGGCCTCGCTTTCGGCGACTTCCGGCGCGGCCGGTTCGATATCCGTGTACGAGGTGGCCCAGCGGTAGGTCTTGTCGGTCGTTCCGCCGAAGCTCGTCTCGTCGGCGTCGATTTCGCCGATTTCGTCGTGCGGGACGACCCACAGGCTGTGGGTCTTCATCCGCCGGCCGTGCTGGACGGCCGCGAACTGGAGCGCCAGCTCGCGGTCCGGCGCGTGGACGTTGCCGCAGTGTTTGTGGTACGCTCCCGGTTTGTCCTGTCTGAACACTTCCCAAATCATGGTTCTCAGTCCGCCGCCTGCGGGGTTCCGGCCCCCGACGCGCCCTCCCAATCGTGCATCGATTCGCGCACCCACTCGACCGCCTCCTGTGCCTGTGCGCGGGAGTTGATCTGCTCGTGGCTCCCCTCGGAGGCGTTCTTGGCGATAGTCCAGAACTCGTCCCAGTTCAGGTCGTCCTCGTTGACGTGGTAGGTGTCGAGTTCCCCGTCGTACTCGATGCGCGGGTACTCGGGGACGACGAGGCCGTACTTTTCGGCCTTCGGGACGTACGTGTCGAGGAACGTGTCGCGCAGTTCGTCGTTGGACTTCGTCTTCAGGCCGACTTCCTGCGCGAAGTCGTTGTGGACGGACTTGTCGTTGGTCGGGCCGAAGAACTGGATGATACGCGGCCACCACGTCTCGAAGGCGGCCTGCGTCTTCTCTTGGGTCGCCTTCGACCCGTTCATCAACTCGGAGAGGATGGACTCGCCGTGTTTGACGTGGAAGCCCTCCTCGAAGCACACCTTGTCCATCGCGTGGGCGTACGGCGTCCACGACGTGTTCTTGAGCGTCGCCTGCCGGTGCATGGCCGCGCCGTCGACGAAGAACGCTATCATCGGCACCTCGTGCCACGACTCCATCGGGTAGTGGAAGCAGTTGAGGAACTTGCCGTCGCCGCGGGCGAGCTCGTCCAGCATCTCGTCTCGCGTCTTGACGCCGAGGGACTCGGCCGCGCGGTAGAGCAGTTGCGCGTGGCCGATTTCGTCCTGCACCTTCGCTGAGAACGCCAGCTTTCGGTCGATACTCGGCGCTTGCCGGATGAACGGCTTTTCGAGGTATCCGCCCATCACCTCGCTGTTCGCGTGGAACTGAATCATCCGCGTCGCGGCCTTGCGGTACTCCTCGGGCATGTCGTCTTTCGGAGCGAACTGCCGCGGGCCCGCTCGTTCTTTGACGGTTTCGAGGTCCATTGGTCTATCAGGAACTATCATCTATAACTACTTACGAATTGACCCGTCCATGGCCTGCATTTTTATACCCGTGCCGCGTACGCACACGCCGATGATAGCGGAGTGCCTCGTGGCCGAGTTTCGCATCGACGGCGACGACTGCCCGTTGGCGCGGGCGACCGACGTGGTCCCCGTCGCGGTCGACGCGAACGCGCCGCAACTCCGCGCCGACGGCAACGTCCTGCTTCACTTTTCGGCCCCCGCGGACGACCGGCTCCCCGAGGCCCTCGACGACGACGACGCCATCCGCTACCTCCACGTCACCCGCGGCGACGACACGTACACCTTCCGCTGTCTCTCGAAACACCCCTGCGTCGTTCACGAACTCGTCGACGCCGGCTTCCTCGTCGAGTCGATGCGGTACGACGCCGGCGGCGCGACGATGCGCGGGGCGGTCGTCGGCTACGACGTGCTCCGCGGCGTGATGGAGAAGGCCGGCGGCACCGTCGGTATCCAACTCCAGCGCGTCTACCCCCTCCGGGCGGACGAGGAATCGCCCATCGGTCGGGCGTGGGACCTCACGCCCGCGCAGGAGGCCGCCCTCCGAACGGCCGTCGAGATGGGGTACTTCGACCTCCCCCGGAGCATCACGGCTCGGGACGTGGCGGACGAACTCGGAATCAGCAAGTCGGCGTTCCTCGAACGGCTCCGCCGGGCGCAACAGTCGGCGTTCGGAGCGCTGCTTGAGTGAGCCGGGGGCGTCGTCGACCCGCTCGACTCGCCCGGTGGTCCGCCGGCGAGGCTATTTACCCCGCGTCCCCGTAGCGCGGGTATGCGAGTCGACGACGCCGACGGCGTCCGGACCGTGACGTTCGACAGACCCGAGGCGAAAAACGCGTTCACCGCCGACGTGGCTCGAGAGCTCTCGGCGGCGCTCGAAGAACTGACGCCCGAGGCGTTCGACGCCGCGGTGATAACCGGCGACGGCGACGCCTTCAGCGCCGGCGGCGACATTCAGGCGATGGCAGAGCGCGACGAGACCGCCCGCGAGGCCTACGAGCGCGTCCGCGGCACCCTCGGCCGCGTCGCCGAGGCGATTCTCACCGCTCCGGTGCCGGTCGTCGCCCGCGTCAACGGCGACGCCGTGGGCGCGGGGACCTCCGTCGTCGCCGCCTGCGACTTCGCCTACGCCACCCGCGACGCTCGCTTCGGCGCGTCCTTCGTCAACGTCGGTCTCGTCCCCGACGCGGGCGCGACGGTGACGCTCCCCCGGTTGGTCGGCCTCCGGGCCGCGAAGGAACTCGTCTTCACCGGGAAACTCATCTCGGCCGAGCGCGCCGCCGAACTCGACCTCGTGAACGAGGCGGTCGCCGCCGCCGACCTCGACGCCACCGTGGACGAGACGGTAGAGACGCTCGCCGCACAGCCGACGGAGACGCTCGCGCTGGCGAAGGAAGCGATACACGCGAACCTCGGCCGGTCGTGGGCCGACGGCCTCGAACGCGAGGCGCACGCGCAGACACTCGCCTACGACACCGACGCCCACGAGGAGGGCGTTTCCGCGTTCTTGGAAAAGCGGCGGCCGCAGTTCGACTGAGGACGCCGGCCCCGTCCTGTCCCGTCCCGTCTCACTCGTCCGTTCTGTCCCGTCCCGTCTCACTCGTCCGTTCTGCCCTGCCTCAGTCGAGGCCGAGGAACTGCTCCGCGTTCTCCCAGAGGAGCTTTCGCTTCACCTCCTCGGAGGCGTCGAAGTGCTCCTCGAACGACTCGAACCACCGGCCCGGCCGAATCATCGGGTAGTCGGTGCCGAACATCACCTTGTCCTGCAGGACGGTCTTGGCGTAGTGGAGCACCTGCTCGTCGATGTACTTCGGGAGCCAGCCCGAGAGGTCCATGTAGACGTTGCCCTTCTGCTGACAGATGGCGAGCTGTTCTCTCTCCCACGGGTACGCCGGGTGGGCGATGAGAATCTGGAGGCCCGGGTGTTCGGCGGCCACGTCGTCGATGAGCATCGGGTTGCCGTACTTGATTTTCAGGCCGCGACCGCCGGGCGAGCACGCGCCGAGGGTGGAGTTCCCGCCGTGGAAGACGACCGGGACGCCGAGGTCCTCGATAGTGTCGAACAACTCCGCGTGCTCGTCGTCGCTCGGGTCGAACCCCTGCGCGATTTGCTGGAACTTGAACCCCGAGAGACCGAGGTCTTCGACACACCGAACCGCCTCCTCGACGCAGTCGTCTTTCAGCGGGTCCACGCTCCCGAAGCCGACGAAGAAGTCGGGGTACTCGTCTCTCACTTCGGCCACGTAGTCGTTCGGAACCGGCGGGTTCCCGGTGTTCGTCTCGGCGTCCCACCCGAGGAGTACCGCCCGCCCGATGTTGTGCTCGCGGTACTCGGCTATCATCTCCTCGTAGCTCCACGTCTCCATCTCCGCGCCGAACCTGTTCGCCGCGTCCCGCATCATCTCGCCGCCGGCGTCTTCGAGGAACTCCGCGGTCGGTTGGTGGGCGTGCGTGTCGATGATGCGCGGCTCGTCGAGCCAATCCAACACGGTCATTCGTGTATGACCGTCGCGGAGCGATAAAAATCGAACGGACGAATCCGACCGAATGATGGCGCGGCGGCGTTGGCGTACCGCCACGGGAGGCGATTCGACGCGCAGCCCAATCAGTCACCGGCCAATCCGGTTAGGCTCGCCGGTCAGTCCCCGCCCCGACTCGAAGAGGCCTCTTCCTCGTGGGGACCCGGCTGTGAGACCGGCCCAGCGTGGTCCCAACACGGCCGGCAAGCGAGAGGATAATTTAATATAATTTAACCGTCACATGTCGGACATAGAGTGAAGTCACAGCCCGGATTCTATCCGATAAATCATATCGGTCAAATTTCAAACTAACAAAAAATACAACTCTGTTCTGAATATATTTCTCAAACTGCATCATGTGTGGTTCTAAACCGGATTCAACCGCGGTACATGACTGACTTACTTTAGAAACAATATTCTGTTTCTTTTAGCTCGCCGTCACAAAATCGATTTCACCTGCGTCTCGCTCTAGATAGTTTCTCTCTGAATTGTTACTTATATGCCCCTCTCCGCGGATATGACTGCGCGCCACCCCTCGTGTTCCGCGCGACAATCGTCGCTGTCGCGGACCGCCGCTCGTCGCGCAGTTCGGTCGATTCATCGTAGTAGAGCACGGTGAGGTCGAGACAGGCCCGGAGCAGTTCGTTCGAATCGAAGCGGTATCTGTCGGTGCTCGGCCCGACCGTCGCCGGCGGGTCGGCCCGCAGGTGGTGCTGGTAGAACAGGACGCCGCCGGGTTTCAGCGACGCTTTGATGTCCGCGAGGCGGTCCAGCGTCCGGAAGTAGCTGATGGTGACGAGGTCGTACGTCGACTCGGAGAAGTCGTAGGTCGTCGCGTCCGCCTGAATCGTCTCCACGCGGTCGGCGAACCCGCGGGACCGAGCGCGCTCTTCGACGATACTGAGCCCCTCGCCCGACTGGTCGAGCGCGTCGACCCGATAGCCGTTTTCCGCGAGAAAGAGCGTGTTGCGGCCGTTCCCGGCCGCCACGTCGAGGGCGCGACCCTCGGGCAGTTCGTCGAGGTACGACCGTAACACCGGCGACGGCTCGGGGTCGGTCGGGTACGTTCCGGTCCGGTAGCGCTCGTCCCACTCCATGGGGGCGCTACGCGGACCGCCGTGTTCAAGCTACGGCGTCGTTCCCGGCGGACGGGACGGCGTCGAACGCTCACGCGGAACCACCGGCGGAGCGCCGGGACGCCGGAAGCACCAGCGCTTTCCGCGTCAGCGACGTGGAGAGAGCCGTGACCACGATTCGCCCCGACGAACTCGACGCCCGCCTCGCCGACGGCGACGACCTCTTCATCCTCGACATCCGCCCGGAGTCGAACTACCAGCGCGGCGCAATCGACGGGAGTCGCGTGAGCGTCAGCGAACGTGACTACGTCGGGGAAGTGAGTGGAGCGAACGGACCCGACGGGAGCCGCAACGTCCCCGTCTACGACGACCTCCGGTCGGGCGACGACGCCTCGCTTCGAGGTCGGCTGGACGAGATTCCGCGGGACCGAGACGTGGTCGTCGTCTGTAAGATGGGCATCGTCGCGAAGCGGGCGACGGAGCTCCTCCGCGAGGAGGGGTACGACGCGGCGACGCTCGCCGGCGGCATGAGCGGGTGGAACGGCTACCAGCGCGGGTCACTGAGCTACAAACTTCGGTCGCTCATCTGGCGACTGTTCTGAGGCCGTCGAGGAACTCCCGAAGGGCGTCCTCGAAGAACGCGGGGTTGTCGAGGTTCGACGCGTGGCCCGCGTCGGGAACCGCGCGGACCGTGACGGTCGGAATCCCGTCGCCGAACGCCGCGGCGTGCCTGCGCACGAACGGGAGTTCGTTCTCGCCGTACAGGACCAACGTCGGGACGTCGATGTCGCCGAGGACGACCGACGAGTCGGTGAACCGACTGACCGCCCGAATCACCTTCGCGAACTCGTCGGTCGCCATCGGCGGGCCGCGCTCCCGAAGACGCTCGACGTTTCCGTAGTCGCCGCCCGCGGGCGTTCCCGACAGCCGCTCTTGGAACCAGACCATGACCTTCTCGACGCGCTCGTAGCCGACGAGTCGAACGAACGGAATCGTCAACCGGGGGACGACGAGTCGCTGGAACCGTTCGAGACGGTCGAAGACGACCGGGGAGAACGTGTCCGCGAGAACGAGCCCCGAGAGCCCGTCGGGATACCGCATCGCGTATGCCTGCGCGACACAGCCGCCGGTCGAGAGTCCGCAGACGACGGGCCGGTCGAGGCCCAACTCCGAGACGAGCGCCGCGAGGTCGTCGGCGAACAGTTCCATCGAGTACGTCGCTGGCTCCGAGCCGCCGGTCCGGCCGTGTCCCCGGACGTCGTACGAGACCGTAGTGTAGTCGTCGCACAGCGCCTCAGTCTGGCGGTCCCACTGGCTGTGGTCGAGAATCGCCCCGTGAACGAAGACCACCGGCGGTCCCTCACCCCGCCGTTCGTAGTAGGTGTCGATGCCATTTGTTCGAGCGAACGCCATGCTATCTAGTGGCGCGCGGAGAGCATGAGCGCGCGCCTCGATGTAACAGATAGATTATACTCTCGTCGGCAGTACGGTCACTTATCCGTCTCCGGCAGAGAGTAGGCGGTATGACGATAGAAACCGGCGACTCCGTTTCGCTCGAATACGTTGGAAAGCTCCCCGACGGCACGGTCTTCGACACGTCGCGTCAGGACGTGGCCGACGCCGAAGGACTCTCCGAGGCGCAGGGCGACCGCGACTACGAGCCGCTCGTGGTCGAAGTCGGCGCGGGAACCGTCATCGAGGGCCTCGACGAGGCGCTCGTCGGCATGTCCGTCGGCGACGAAGAGAGTATCGAGATTCCGCCGGAGAAGGCCTACGGCGAGCACGACGAAGACCTCATTCGCGAGCACGAGACCGAACAGCTCCGCGAGGTACTCGGCGACGAGCCCGAGGAGGGACTGTACGTCCAGACCCAGCAGGGCGGCCTCGGCGAAATCGTCCACGCCGACGACGACGTGGTCCGCATCGACTTCAACCACGAGCTCGCCGGCGAGACGCTCGTCTTCGACGTCGAAATCGTCGACGCCAACTGAACTGAACTGAACTGAGCCGCGGTCTCGCGGTTCGACCGTTCTTCTCCCGCTACTCGCGCCACCATGCGACGGCGTACAGCACTCCGCCGACGAGAATCAAGACCGCGCCGACGCCGGCAACGCCGAGTCCGACGACGAGCGCGGCCCCGAAGCCGAAGTCGTCGACGTGCCCGTAGACGGTGATGCTGTGGAGCGTTCCATCCTTCTCGACGAGCGCCGGGAGGCGGTCCACGAAGGCGTCGTTCACCCGCGGTCGGTAGCCGAAGTCCTCGTCAGAGGAGTTCCGAAGGATTCTATCGACCGTCTCTCTCGCCTCCGGCGAGAGGTTCTCGTAGCGATACGCCCCTCGCTCGACGGTGGCGTTTGCGACGCGCTGGAGTGTGGCGTTTCGCGCGGTGACGACCGAGCCGTTTTCTTCCACGCTGAACCGGTAGTACTGCTGGCGCTCGCCGTAGGCGTCGTGGACGTACGTGTTGTTCCGCGCTATGGCTTGGAGGTCGGCTCTCGCGCCCGCCGCCGCGGTCCGGGCGGTGCCGTTCCGCATCGCCGCCGCCAGCGTCTCGCGGGTCTCGTTCGGCGCGCGGTACCCGCCGGCCGAGTACCGGTGGCTGACTTGGTGCACCGAAATCGAGACCGTCCGCCCGTGGCGACTCACGATAGTCTCGACGTCCGATTGGTTCGCGAGCGACACGGTCTCGGCTCGGTACGACTGCGAGGTTTGCGGCGGCGGCGACGTCGCCTCCGCGAGCGCGGGCAGGTACACCGGTGCGGGGAGACAGACGAGGCCGACCACCGCGAGGAGGAGGGCGAGTTTCCGGAGACGCATCGTCGGAAGTTCCGCCGAGCGCGGTAAGTGTTTTTTTGTCGCCGTCTCGCTCGCCTCACGGTCCCATCGCCGCGGTCGCCGGGCGACGCTCAGTCGTCCAGTCGCGAGTGCGCGTCGAGGCAGTCCCGAACCCGCTCGCGCTCCTCGCGGGCCGAAGCCAACTCGTCGGCCACGACGCCCCGCCGGAGGCGGTCGCGCTGGTCGTCGGTGAGTTCGGCGCGGGCGACCGCGGCGTCGCGGAGGCGGTCGTAGGACTCCTCGTACGTCAGTTCGTGGACCTCGCGGACCCGCGCGACCGTCTCGTCGCCGGCGAACCGACTCACCACGGCGACGAGTTCCTTCGTCCGCCAGCGGAGTTCCGAGGCGGGCTCCGGCGGCCACGACACGGTCAGCGGGTCGGCGTCGAGCGTCTCCAGAAACCGCTTGTTCGTCCCGACGGCCGCGGAGAACCGCTTGGGGTCGTCCACGTAGTGGTCGAGTTTCGACCGCGAGTAGCCGGCGTACTCGACGAGCGTTGGAATCGGCTCGTCGCCGATGGCGGCGGTTTCGAGGTACTCGCGCAGTCGCTCAGGGGGACTGGGCGTCTCGACGAGCGGATAGGACTCCGCGGCCGCCAGCCACGCGAGCACCTCGCGGGCGGGCGACTCGGCGCGGAACCGGTCGAACGCCTCGGCCACGGCGTCGTCGTACCGCTCGATGGGGTCGCGGAGTTCGTCCACCGGCGCGTCGATGTCGACCTCGCCGAGCCGCTCTACGCGTTCGAGGCGCTCGATTCGCGCGTCGAGTTCGTCCGCGCGCTCCTGCACTCGGCGACGGGCGCTCCGGTAGTCGTCTTTCGCCTCGTCCAGTTCGTCGAGGAGCGCCGCCTCCTCGCGGGCGGGGCCCAACTCGCGTCTCGCCTGCTCGAAGTCCGACGCCGACAGCGACGACGTGATGCCGGTGGTGAGCGACTCGTTGGCGGCGATGAAGGCGTCGCTGTGGCGCACGTCGGCGGGAACCTCCTCCAGCCGGTTCGACAGCGTCTCGCGGAACGCGACGTAGCCTTCGAGGTCGTCGGTCGCCCGCTCTTCGAACCGGTCGAGAATCCCCGTCACGTCGCTGACGGCTGACGAGAGCGTCCGAAGCTCCTCGCGGCCGATTTCGTCGACCGTCTCGCGTCGGCCGCGGAGGGTGTCGGCCGCCGTTCGGAGCGCCGCTACGGGGTCGTCGGCGAGCGCGGCGTCAGTCACGCCGCGGCACCTCGGGAGGGCGGCCCGTGCGCGGAATCGGTGTCATGCCCGACGAGTCGGTGCGCGAGGGTTGAAAACTTGGTGACCGAGGAAGACAGGACGGCAGTGGGTCGAGGAAGCCGAGTCAGCGCCGGTCTCGGCCGGTCGCCACGTCGAACGCGGCGGCGAGCGCGACCGCGAGCACGCACAGCGCGACCGACGGCGACAGGGAGAACAGGTCGACCATCCCGGGGAACGTGGCGACGACGAGGAGCGAAACGGCGTAGTAGACGCCGGCCACCGCGGCCGACGTACGGGCCGGCGCGGCGCGCAGTCGAGGGAGCGCGAGCATCGCACAGAGCGCGACGCAGCCGGCGACGACGACCGAACCGGGGAGCCCCGCTCCGGCGAGGTCGGCGCGCGCGCCGAGGAACGTCCCGAGGCCGAGCGTCGCGTTCAGATAGGCCGCCCGGCGGGCGAGAAAGCCGTACCCCGCGTCGGGGCCGAGGCCGATTTCATTGTCCTCGATGCGGTGCCACGGCGCGCCGACGGAGACGGCGTTCATGCGGAGCGCGCCGATGGCGAGGCAGGCGACCGCCAGCGAGACGACGGCCGCGGTCGTGACCGCCACGGGCGTCGAAACGGTCATGAAGGCGACCCAGAGCATCGGGAGCGCGAGGAGTAGGTGCTGTCCGAGCCCGAAGTAAATCGTCGCGTCGAGCCACGCGTCGACGCCGGTTTCGTCGTCGTCGCCGCCCTGTCGGCGGTGGCGTCGCGTCCGCGCGCCGCCGTGCGGAGACTCGTCTGTCGGTGCCATGACCGTCCGATTGTGACTGTCGAGTGATAACTGTGTGGTGCGGTTGGAGCTAGCGCCCCCGACGATGGCCGGTCCGCGGTCGCCGTCCGGCGAAAGGACTTACCGGCGACCGGGTGTATGACAGGCTATGTACGAGCGCATCCTCCTGCCCGTCGACGAGAGCACGTCGTCGAGCGCGGTTCTCCACCACGCCAGCGAACTCGCCCACTGGGACGACGCGGAGATACGACTGCTCTTCGTCGCCGACACGACCCGCGACAGCGTCACCGTGGTCGGGAACGACGTGGTCGACGCGCTCGAACGCGAGGGCGAGAGCGTCGTCGATGAGGCGGCGGAGACGCTCCAAAACCTCGGCGTCGATTACTCGACGGACGTGGTGCAGGGCAACCCCGCGCCCACCATCGTCGAGTACGCCGAGGAGTACGACTACGACCTCGTCGTGATGCCGACCCGCGGGCGCAAAGGCATCTCTCGACAGCTCCGCGGGAGCGTCACGGAGAAGGTCGTCCGCCTGTCGGACCGGCCGGTGCTCACCGCCCGCATGAAGCCCGACGAGGAGCTGACGTTCCCCTACGAGCGCATCCTCATCCCGACCGACGGAAGCCGCTCCGCGAAACGAGCGACGAGCCATGGCCTCGCACTCGCAGCCGAACTCGACGCGACGGTTCACGTCCTGTCGGTCGTGGACGACTCCGCGCTCGGCTTCGACGTTCGGTCGATGCTCTCCGGCGAAGAGAGCGAGCGCGGCGCAAACGAGGCGATTTCGAAGGTCGTCGAGGAGGCGAACGAACGCGGCGTCACGAAGCTCGCCGAAACCATCGAACACGGCTCGCCGAGCGAGGCGATTCGGGAGTACGTCGAAGGTAACGACATCCACGCCGTCGTCATGGGGGCCACCGGGCGGAGCGGCGTGGACCGAATCCTCCTCGGGAGCGTCGCCGAGCAGACGGTTCGGAGCGCGCCCGTCCCCGTCATCACGGTGTCGCCCGGCGAGGAGTAGCCGGGACGAATTGGAGGCGGCGGACCGCCCAACGCGAGCGGGTAGGCCGCCCGGATCGGGATACAGCTATTACCCGCGGGCGACGTATCGGCGTAGTAACGTGGTCGAACAGGACCGTCCCGGACGCCCGCCCAGCCCCGACAGCCGGAGGTCCCGGTAGCGATGCTTCGCGCGACCATCCTCCTCGAACTGAACGAGGACTACGTGCTGTCGCACGTGAGCGACCTCGTCGACGGGCCGGTCGTCGTGACGAACTGCGAGGTGCTCGGCGAGACGGACATCCGATTCGTCGTCGACGCCGGGGAGCACCGCGACGAGATGGCCGAACGGCTCGCCGCCAGCGAGGTCGTCCGCGACCTCGAACTCGTCGGCGACGACCAACTGCTCATCACGAAGCGGTCGTCCGGGGCGCTCCCCGTCATCCGCGAGAACCACGGGATGCTCCAGCGGATGAGCCAGTTCTACGGTCGCTCGCGCGTCTTCGACGTGGTCGTGTTCCGGCGGGCCGACCTCAAGGCCATCATCTCGGGGCTCCGGTCGCTCGGGACCGTCGAACTCCGCCGGCTGAAGCCCTTCGTCGGCCCTTCCACGCGGCTCTCGAAGCGGCAGGCCGAGGTCGTCGGCTACGCGCTCGAACGTGGCTACTACGACTGGCCGCGGGGCGTCACGGTCGAGGAAATCGCGGCGGCGTTCGAGGTGAGCCGACCGACCGTGTTGGAACACCTCCGGCGGGCGGAAAAGAAACTCCTCAGCGACGCGCTCGCCGATGCGACGACGCCCGCGAACCCCGACAGCACCTGACCTCAGCCGAGTCCGACTGCCTCCGGCGCACGCTGCACCCCGAATTTTGAGCACCTAGTACACCTGAAACACGTCACCATATCTTCGAAAACCACTATAAAGAGCCAACAGGTGTAGGCACTACTCCCGTGACCTCTAGCGGTGTACGTATTGTTTGCAATTACCATGATGAATGGGAATCACTCTCGTGGTGGTGACGGGCGGAAAACGCGCGGGTCGTCGCGCCGGACGTTCCTCGCGGCGGTCGGGAGCGCGGCGGCGGTGACGACGGCGGGCTGTCTGGGCGGCGGCGGTGGCGGCGGCTCCAACGAGCCGATTCGATACCTCTCGGACCGGGGCGACTCGAAGGACGTGATGGACGAAATCATCGCCGAGTTCGAGGAGGAGACAGACCACACGGTCGAGATGATTTACACGGCGAAGGGGACCTCCTCGGACGCCGAGATGCAGAAGATGGTCGCCGCTGGCAACCCGCCGGACCTGCTTTTCGACACCTCGACAGACGCGTATCGGCTCCAGCGCGACGGCGTCCTCGCGCCCGTCACGGGGGCGGTTCAGGACAACGACCTGCCCGACCCGGTCAGCGTCGGCGGCGAGTCGTACTTCGCGGCCGCGATGGTCGAACCACTCATGGGCTGGTACCGAAACGACGTGTACTCGGAGATGCCCGCGTCGTGGAGCGAGTGGGTCGAGGCGGCCGGCGAGGTGTCGGCCAACGAGTCGATGGAGGGCTACGTCATCCAGTCGGGCCAGACGAACAACGCCGACACCCAGATGACGCAGTACCTCTGGCAGAACGACGTGGAGATTTACGGCGGCCCCTCCGACGGCATCGAGGTCAGACTCGACAACGACGACAACCGACAGGCGGCCGTCGAGACGTTCGAGTGGGTCCAGTCGATGGCCGAACACTCGCCGAACGGCTCGGGGTGGGCGTGGGGCGACGCCATCGGCGCGCTCCAACAGGAGAACGCCGCGGCCATCGCCAGCGTCGGCGGCCTCCCCATTCTCACGATTCAGGCCAACCGACCCGACCTCGTCGAGAATCTCAGCCCGATGCCCTTCCCCGTGCCGAGCGGGGCCGCACAGGACAGGTGGTGGGCGTACATGGAGGGTCACCTCGTCCGCAACGACGGCCAGAACACCGAGGGCGCGCAGGCGTTCGTCGACTTCTTCACGAGTTCGTCGCGCTTCTTCGACTTCGTGCTCTCCGCGCCGCTGTTCCAGTTCCCGCCGACGCGGGAGCAACTCGACGCGCCCGAGGTGGCCGAAAACGAGGTCATCCAGCAGCACCCCGACGTGATGAATCTCGTCCGCGACAACTGGGACGCCTTCACGAGCGTCCTCGCGACGGGCGACGACGGCGCGCCGAACATCGTCGCGGCCGACGCCTACAGCGAACAGCTCTTCGGACAGGCGGCTGACCAGCTTCTCG
Organism: Haloferax prahovense DSM 18310; assembly: GCF_000336815.1. GTDB lineage: Archaea > Halobacteriota > Halobacteria > Halobacteriales > Haloferacaceae > Haloferax > Haloferax prahovense. Next base: position 34,517 of record NZ_AOLG01000028.1, on the reverse strand, counting down.
TCGGCGGGCTCACACCCGACGAAACGGTCGACTGGTTGGCCGAAGAGCTCCGCGGGTTGCAATGAGTACGGCCCTCAAATCGCGGTTGGCGGCCGCCGGGTCGGCCCTCCGAGAGCGTGACGTGGACGGCACGACGCTCCTGTTGGCGGCGTGTTTCGTCCCGATGCTCGCGTTCTTCGTCGTGGTCTGGGTCATCCCCATCGTCTACGCGCTCGGGATGAGCCTGTTCGCGTCGCCGGTGCGGAACCCCGAGTTCGTCGGCCTCGGCAACTACGCGGAACTCCTCGGAAACGGCGCGTTCTGGGGCTTCCTCTGGAACAGCGTCGTCTACGCGGTGGCGACGACGGGGCTGAGCCTCGTCATCGGGCTGGGGCTCGCGCTCGTCATCAACCAGCGCATCCGCGGCGGCGACGCCCTGCGGACGCTGATGATTTTCCCCTACCTCCTGCCGACGCTCGTCGTCATCTTCATGTGGAAGTTCATCCTCGACCCCAACATCGGGATTCTGAACCAGTTCCTCGTCGACGCCGGACTCATCGACAAGCCGATAGCGTTCTTTTCGACCCTGGAGTTCGCCATGCCGGCGGTCGTCGTCACGAGCGTCTGGAAGTTCGCCAGCTTCGCCTTCTTCATCCTGCTCGCGCGCCTGCAGGCAATCGACCCCGACCTCTACGAGCGGGCGCGGGTCGAGGGCGCGACGACGTGGCAGGCGTTCCGCGACATCACCTTCCCGCACCTCCGCGGGGCGATCCTCATCATTCTCCTCGTCAGGGGTATCTGGATGTTCAACAAGTTCGACATCATCTACCTCTCGACCCGCGGCGGCCCGCTCCAGCAGACGACGACGCTCCCGATTCGCGTCTACCAACTCGCGTTCAGCGAGGTGAACTTCGGCATGGCGACGGCGCTCGCCGGCGTCATGTTCTTCCTCCTCGCCGGCGTCGCGGTGGTCTACTTCCGGGCGTTCGCCCCCGAAAAGGAGGTGGCGTGAGATGGCGACATCGACCGGTCGCAGCCTCGTCTCCCACGACACCCAGAAACGCCTCCAGCGAATCGCCGTCTACCTGACGGCGCTTCTCATCTCGGTGTTCACCATCATCCCGGTGTACGTGATGGTGGTCATCGCCATCCAGTCGCCGGCGACGACGTTCGCCGGCGGGCGGGTGAACCTGTTGCCCACCCAGCCGTCGCTCCGGAACTTCCTCGTCCTCCTCGGGTCGACCGACACGGTCCGGTACTTCGTCAACAGTCTCGTGGTCACGCTCGGTTCGACCGTCCTCTCGACGACTATCGCGGTCGCGGCGGGCTACGGCCTGACGCGCTTCGACTTCACCGGGAAGTCGCTGGCGGCGCGGGCGGTGCTGTTCTCGTACATGTTCAGCCCCATCGTCCTCGCCATCCCGCTGTACGTCGTCTTCTCGACGCTCGGCCTGCTCAACAGCCACTTCGCGCTCACCCTCGCGCTGACGGCCATCTCCGCGCCGTTCTGCATCTGGCTGATGTGGCAGTACTTCCAGACCGTCCCCATCGCGCTCGAAGAGTCCGCGTGGGTCCGCGGCGCGAGCCGCTGGCGCACGGTTAGAGACGTGGTCCTGCCGGTCGCCCGCCCCGGCTACATCTCCGCGGCCATCTTCGCGTTCGCCGTCGCGTGGAACGACTTCACCATGGCGCGCGTCGTGATGAGCCGCGACGAGATGTACACCATCACCGTCGGCGCGTCGCTGTTCTTGGACCGCGTCAGCATCGGCTGGGGCGAGACGATGGCCGTCTCGCTTCTCATCTCGATTCCGCCGTTCCTCATCGCACTGTTCCTGCAACGATACCTCCTCCAGGGCTTCAGCGTTGGAGGCCTCGAATAATGGCAACCAGCATCCACCTCGACACCGTCAGAAAGGAGTTTCGCACCCTCGGAAACACGCACGTCGCCGTCGACGACCTCAGCCTCGACATCCCCGAAGGCTCGTTTACGACCTTCGTCGGCCCTTCGGGCTGCGGGAAGACGACGACCCTGCGCATGCTGGCCGGGCTGGAGACGCCCACCTCGGGCACCGTCTCGTTCGGCGACGAGGACGTGACCGACCTCCCGCCGCAGGAGCGCAACGTCTCGATGGTGTTCCAGTCCATCGCGCTCTACCCGCACATGTCCGTCCGCGAGAACATCGGCTACGGCCTGAAGATTCACGGCGTCCCGAAGGCCGAGCGCGACGAGCGCATCGACGAGGCCGCCGAGGTCCTCCAAATCGAAGCGCAGTTGGAGAAGATGCCCGCCGAGCTCTCCGGCGGCCAACAACAGCGCGTCGCCCTCGGCGGCGCGTTCGTGCAGGACCCCGACGTGTTGCTGTTGGACGAGCCAATGTCCGACCTCGATGCGAAGCTCAAATCCGACCTCCGCGTCGAGATTCAGCGACTGCATCAGGAACTCGACACGACCGTCGTCTACGTCACTCACGACCAGACCGAGGCGATGACGATGAGCGACCAGGTGGTCCTCCTGCGCGACGGCGAACTCGCGCAGGTCGACCCGCCGAAACAGCTGTTCGACTACCCGAACTCGGAGTACGTCGCGCAGTTCATCGGCATGCCCTCGACCAACGTCGTCGACTGCGCGGTCGAGCACCGCGACGGCGAGACCGTGCTCGTCGGTCCCGGGTTCGAGCTTTCGCTCCCGGCCGGCGTCGACGCCCCGACCGCCGGCCGCGTCAGACTCGGCATCAGGCCGCAGTACCTCGATGTCGGCTCCGCCGGGGCGTGTCGGCTCTCGGTCGACGTGGAGGTCGTCGAGACGCTCGGCACCGAGTCCGTGGTCCACGGCCGCCTCGAAGACGGCACCCCCTTCGACGTGGTCAGCGACGCCGTCGACGACGCGGTCGCGGGCGACCGCCTCGACGTGTCGTTCGACCTCGCCGACGCGTTCGTCTTCGGCGAGGACGGCGAGACGATACTCTTCGGGTCTGAACGCGCCGGCGAGCGCTCGTCGTCGCCCGCGGGGACGGGGGGCGTCACTCCATGAGCGGCGACAGCGCCGAGCGCGCCGAGAGTACCGAGACTGCCGCGGGCGCGACCGCGTCGGCGACGCGAGGACTCCCGCTCGACGGCGTGCGCGTGCTCGAACTCGGCCATATCATCGCCGGGCCGTTCTGTTCGATGCTCCTCGCCGACCTCGGTGCGGACGTCATCAAGGTCGAACACCCGGAGGGCGGCGACCTCATCCGCGGGTCGTCGCCGGTCGGAAACAGCTCGTTCAACTACGTCAACCGGGACAAGCGGAGCCTCACGCTCGACCTCAAGTCCGACGCGGCACTCGACGCGTTCTTCGACCTGCTCGACGAGACCGACGTGGTCGTCGAGAACTACGCGCCGGGAACCGCCGAACGGCTCGGCATCGGCTACGAGCAGTTGAAAGAGACGCATCCGGGCCTCGTCTACTGCTCCATCAAGGGGTTCAATCCCGGCCCCTACGAGTCGTACCCCGCGCTCGACCCCATCGCGGAGGCGCTGTCGGGGCTGATGAGCGTCACCGGCCACGAGGGGATGCCCCCGGTCCGGTCGGGCACGAGCATCGCCGACATGGCCGCGTCGTTCTACGGCGCGATAGCGGTCCTCGGGGCGCTCTACCGCCGCGACCGGACCGGAGAGGGGTCGAAGGTGACCGCACCGCTGTTCGAGTCCACCGTCTCGATGATGGGCTACTGGCTCGCGTACACCGAGGCCTACGACGACGTGCCGGGTCCGATGGGCGCGTCGCACCCCAACTGGGCACCCTACGACGTGTTCGAGACGGCCGACGACGAGTGGGTGTTCATCGGTCCTTCGGGTGAGCGTCAGTGGGCGGCGCTCTGCGAGGCGCTCGCCCTCGACCTCCACGAGGACGGCCGGTTCGACACGCTCCCGGGCCGCCGGGAGAACCTCGACGAACTCATGGACCTGCTCCGCGCCGAGTGCGAGACCCACGACGCGGCCGACCTCGTCGCCGGCCTGCGCGAGGTCGGCGTCCCCGTCGCCAAGGTGAACTCGATGGACGAGGTCGCCGAGGACCCGCACCTGCGGGCGACCGACTTCTTCACCGAGGTCGAGACCGCCGAGGGAACGTCGCGGTCGGTCAGCGTCCCGCGGTTCCCCGTCGTCGCCAGCGGCTTCGACCGTCCCGAATCGACCGACCCGCCGAAGCTCGGCGAGCACACCGAGGCGATTCTCTCGTCGCTCGGCTACGACGACGCCGACATCGACGCGCTCCGGCGCGCGGGAGGGGTCTGAATGGCCGCCGCGGAGCCGGTCCTCCTCGACGTGACCTGCCGCGAGGGCGAACAGCGACCCGGCGCGTCCTACACGACGGAGCAGAAGGTCGCGGCCGTGCGCGCGCTGTCCGACCTCGGCGTCGACTACGTGCAGGTCGGCTTCCCGATTGCGGGCGCACAGACCGGAGCGGTCTGCGACGCCGTCGACGTCGAGACGAAACTGACGGGCATCGCCCGAGCCGTCTCGAAAGACGTCGAGGCCGCGGTCGACGCCGGCGTCGACGTTATCGACGTGTTCGCGCCGACCAGCGAGCGACAGCGGACCGAACTGCTCGGGAAGGACGCGGACGAACTGCGCTCGCTCGTCGGCGAGACGGTCGATTCCGCGACCGAGACCGGGCTGGAGGTCCACTTCACCGCGATGGACGGCTTCCGGACCGACCCCGCGTTCCTCGACGGCCTGTTCGACTCGATAGACGCGACGTACCTCACTATCGCGGACACCGTGGGCTCGAAGACGCCGTTCGAGGTTTCGTCGTTCCTCCACGACCTCGACACCGACCCGACCCGCCTCGGCGTCCACTTCCACGACGACCTCGGCGTCGCCACGGCCAACGCGCTCACCGCGGTCGCCCACGACGTGCAGAAAGTGGACGTGTCGGTCGGTGGTATCGGCGAGCGCGCCGGCAACGTCCCCGTCGAGGAGTTCGTCGTCGCGGCCGAGACGAGCCGCGCCGTGAACCGCCCGGCGCTCGACCCCTCGACGCTCATCCCCCGGGCGAACGACGTGTTGACGGCGCTCGGCGAGTCGGTGCCGGCGGAGAAATCGGTGCTCGGGTCGGACGTGTTCTCCCACGAATCCGGGCTCCACACCGCGGCGATGCTCGACGACCCGGCGACGTTCGAGCCGTTCGACCCGGCCGCGTTCGGCGGGTCGCGGACGCTCTACTTCGGCCCGCAGAGCGGGACCGGCGCGGCCCGGCGGCTCTTGGAGCGGGTCGGCGACGACCCCGACGAAACGCGGGTCGCGGCGCTCGTCGAGACGCTCCGGTCGCTCGACGAGCCGGTGCCGACCGACGAGGCGCTGGACATCGCCCGACGGCTCTGAGCCGTCGGCGCTCCGTCGGACTGGCCGACGCGCTCAGTATTCAGTTCCTTTTCTCGCGCGCTGGCCGGCGTCGATGGGGTGTTTCTCCTTTCGAACGTTGGTCACGAGGTCCGCGGCGTCGGAGACGTAGGTCGGTTCCTCGTGGCTCCCGGTCAACACGAGTTCGAGATGCTCGGGCTTTCGCTCCACGAGGTCGAGCACGTCTTCCTCGTCGAGCAGTCCCATCGCGACGGCGTAGAGGAGTTCGTCGATGATGAGGAGATGGACGCCGTCCTCCGGCGGGCCGTCGAGGGCGAGCGGTTCGGTGAGGTCGGCGTCGGCCGCGGCGTCGACGAGTTCGCGCGCCCGGTCGAGACCGGCGGCGACCTGCGCCTCGTGGTCGGCGTCGTCGCTCCCGTCGGCCATGCCGGCCCAGCCGTAGTGGCCGAGGTTCTCGAAGGAGAAGCCGGGCATCGCCGCGATAGCGTTGTACTCCCCGCGGACGGCCTCGACGGAGTCCGCGCCGCCCTTCAGGAACTGGAGCATGTGGACGCGGTAGCCGTGGCCGGCGGCGCGGAAGCCCATGCCCATCGCGGCCGTGGTCTTGCCCTTGCCGTCGCCCCACCACACCTGCACGAGGCCGAAGTCGTCGGGCGCGGCGGGTTCGATGGCGGCCGCTTCGGGGCGGACGCCGCGGCCAGGGGTGTTCGCTCGAACCGAGTCGGGGGTGGTCTCGTCGTCTGTCTCGGGATTTCCGTCGGATGCGTCGGTCATCGTTGAGTGTGAATCGGTGTCGCGTCGGGGTCGGATCGGTGCGGATCGGTCAGGTCCGTCCCGCCCCGCGTGGGTCGGTCGTCGGTCGGTGCTTGTCGCGGCTTCGTATATAGGGGTTCGCCGCCCTCGCTCCCGCGCTCTCACGCCCTCGCGCTCTCGCCGCGGTCAGTCCGCCAGCCGCGAGACGAAGCGGTCGAAGGCCCCGCTCTCGGGGTGGACGTGGGCGTAGGTGCCGAGGGTTCGGTACTCCGTGAGTCCCTCGCGGCCGTCGATACCGGTGCCGCGCTCCACGTCGAAGGCGAACCGGGCGTCGGTCGCGGGGTCGGCCGACGAGTAGTGGAACTCGTGGCCGCGGAGCGTCTCGCCCGCGTCGGCGGTCAGCGTCCCGTCGGTCGCGCGGAGTTCCACGTGGTCGAGCGCCTGATAGCGCTCCCGCATCGTCACGTCGGCGGGGAGGATACCGGCCATCTCGTGGGTGTCGCCGTCGGTCGTCGTCAGCGACTCGGTGAGCGCCATCAGGCCGCCGCACTCGCCGAACACCGGCAGGCCGTCGGCGGCCCGGTCGGCGAGCGCCGGGAGCGTCGTCGACGACGCGAGTTCCGCGGCGAACCGCTCGGGGTAGCCGCCGGGCAGATAGACGCCGTCGCAGTCGGGGAGGTCGTCGCCGGCGACCGGCGAGAAGTACGAGGCGGTTCCGAGCGATTCCAGTCTGTCGAGGGTCGACGGGTAGACGAAACAGAACGCCTCGTCGCGGGCGACGGCGACCGTCGGACCGTCGGAATCCGTAGCTTGGGACGACTCGGCTCGAATGCCCGCTTCGAACTCCTCGGTGTTCCACTCGGGTTTTCGCGCCACCTCGGCGAGCGCGTCGGCGCGAATCCCGTCGGCCGCGGCGTCGAGCGCCTCGTCGGACAGCGGGGCCTCGTCGCCGAGGTGGAGTCCGAGGTGGCGCTCGGGGATTTCGAGGTCGTCGCTCGGCGGGATTCGACCGAGATACGGCAGTTCCTCGGGGAGGGCGTCGCGGATGCCTTCGGCGTGTCGGCCGCCGTGGGCGCGGGAGGCGATGACGCCGGCCACGTCGGCCTCGATGCCCATGCGGTCCGCGTAGGTCCGGAAGCCGTAGGCCGTCGCCGCGACGCTCTGCATCCCGGCTCTCGCGTCCGCGACGAGGACCACGGGGAGGTCGAGGAGGGCGGCGACCCGAGCCGTCGAGGTGTCGCCGTCGTAGAGGCCCATCATGCCTTCGACGACGCAGATGTCGCCCTCGCCGCGGGCGTAGGTCCGGCGCATGCCGTCTTCGCCTTCGAGCCACGGGTCGAGCGTCAGCGACGGTTTGCCGACGACGGCGGCGTGGTGTGAGGGGTCGATGAAGTCGGGGCCGGCCTTGGCCGGCTGGACCGCGTAGCCCTCGCGTTCGAGCGCACGGCACACCGCGAGCGTCGTGACCGTCTTCCCGACGCCGGAGGCCGTGCCGGCGACGACGACGCCTCTCATCTGGTCACCGCGGCCCGGGTCGCGGACGGCGCTCCCGGCGGGTCGCTCGCGAGTCGAGACGGACGTTCAGCAGTCATATCAACAAGTGGAATTTCAGTAGTCAAAGTTGTGTTGGGTCGGTCGCCGGGGGCGGCGTCGGTCGGCGACTCGCGTTCTGTTCAGTCCCAGAGGTCGTACATGTCGTCTTCGACGCCGTCGGCGTAGTCGGTCCCGCCGTAGACGACGCCCACGTCCGAATCAACGTCAGTGTCCGCGGCCGCGCTCGTGCCGTCGTCCGCCGCCTCGACGGTTCCGACGACCGTCGCCTCGATTCGCTCGTCGTCGAGCGCGGCGAGCACCTCGTCGGCCTCGTCGCCGGGGACCGCCGCGAGGAGCGCGCCGGAGCCGAGAATCCGCATCGGGTCGACGCCCATCGCGTCGCAGAGCGCCCGCGTCTCGGGGCGGACGGGCACGTCGTCGCCGTCGACCTCGATTCGGACGCCGGAAGCGCAGGCGAGTTCGACCAGTCCGTTGAGGACGCCGCCCTCGGTCGGGTCGTGCATCGCGGTCGCGTCGGACGCGAGCACGGCGGATTCGGGGAGGACGCTGATGTCGTCGAAGAAGCCCGCGGCGCGCTCGACCGTCTCGGCGTCGACGCCGGCGGCATCGAGGTCGGCGCGGAAGTCGGTGGCGAGGACGGCGGTGCCCTCGACGCCGGCACCCTTGGTGAGAATCACCGCGTCGCCGGGTTCCGCGCCGCCGGTCGGGACGTACCGGTCGGTCGGACCCATACAGGTGAGCGACAGGAGCGGCCGGGAGAGACCGGCGACCGTCTCGGTGTGGCCGCCGACGATACTGATGCCGAGTCTGTTGGCCTCCGCGTCGAGTTGGGCGGTGATGTCGTCGAGCAGGTCCACGTCGGGTTCGGGGAGGAGGACGGTGCTCACGAGCCACTCGGGCACGCCCCCGCAGGCGGCCACGTCGTTGCTGGCGATAGCGACGCCGAGGGTGCCGATGCGCTCGGCGGCGAGCGAGATGGGGTCGGTGCTGACGACCATCGTCCCCTCGCTGGTGGCGACGGCGGCGGCGTCCTCGCCGTAGCCGGCCCCGACGAGCAGGTCGTCGTTGGGGGCCCCCGTCCGCGAGAAGACGTAACGGTCGAGGTCCGCAGGTGAGAGTTTGCCCATACACGTGGGTGACGGCGAGGGCGCTTTTGTGCCTTCCCGTCCGCCGCCGGCGCTGGCGGTCGCGCTCGCCGGCCGCGTCCGCCGCCCACCCCCCCGCCGAGCAGGCCGTGGTCGGGCACCCGCCGCGGATGCCGTACTGCTAAGACGCTCTGTTCGTAACGGGAATCCATGCTGATGACACCCGGTCCCACGGCCGTGCCGCCGCGGGTCCGCGACCGACTGAGCGAGCCGATGCCGAATCCCGATATCGAGCAGTCCTTCTTCGACACCTACGACGGCGTCTGCGAGAAGCTCCGGCGCGTCTACGACACCGACGACGACGTGGTCGTCATGGGCGGTGAGGGTATCCTCGGTCTCGAAGCCGCCATCGCCTCCACGGTCGCCCCCGGCGACGACGTGCTCTGCGTCTCGAACGGCCTCTACGGCGACGGCTTCGCCGACTTCGTCGAGAGCTACGGTGGCGAACCGACCGTCGTCGGTGCCGACTACACCGACCCGCTCGACGTGACGGGCGTCGAAGCCGCGCTCCACGAGGGCGAGTTCGAGGTCGCCACGATGGTCCACTGCGAGACGCCGACGGGGACGCTCAACGACATCGCGCCGGTCCTCGAACTTCTGTCCGACCACGGCGTGTTGACCATCGTCGACGCCGTCTCCTCGCTCGGCGGCACCCCCGTCCCGAGCGAGCACATCGACATCAACCTCGGCGCGTCCCAGAAGGCGTTCAGCTCGCCCCCGGGCCTCACCACGGTCGCCGTCAGCGACCGCGCGTGGGAGGTCATCGAGGAGCGCGACCCCGACTCCCTCTACACGAACCTCCTGCCGTGGCGCGACACGAGCGGGGGCTTCCCGTACACCCACCTCGGCGCGAACGTCGCCGCCCTCGACGAGTCGCTGTCGATGCTCCTCGAAGCGGGCCTCGACGCCGTCTACGAGCGCCACGAGGAGGCCGCCGCGCACTGCCGCGAGCGCGGGGCCGACCTCGGACTCGACGTCTACCCCGACGCCGAGCGGAGCGCTCCGACGGTGACGGCGTTTTACCTTCCCGACGAGGCGAAACGCGTCCGGAACGAACTCGAAGCCGAACACGACATCGTCCTCGCGACCGGCCTCGCCGACCTCGCCGACGACATCCTCCGCGTCGGCCACATGGGTTACAACGCCGACGTGGAGAAGGTCGACCGCGTGATGGAGGCGCTCGCGACCGTCGTCTGAGGGCGGCCGTTCGTCCGGGACCGACCGCCGTCCGGCTGTCAACGTTTTTACCCGAAGCCGACGACAGTCTCGGTGAGAACAACCGTGACCGAGACGAGTGATTCAGCGGGACGGCGGCGACCAGACGACGGAATCAGGGCCGCCATCGTCGCCGTGTTCCTGACGGGGCTCCGCCGCCGCAACCCGGCCGCGATGGTGAACGCCGTGTTCGCCCTCGCGGGCACGTTCCTCCCCGTCGCAGTCGAGCGACTGGCCGGCGTCGAGTTCCGTCCGTGGCAGCGCCTCTACGTCGAATCGGCGATGCTGACCCACTCGGTCGGGATGCTCGGCCCCTACGACGACGTGTGGTGGTGGGACCACCTCACCCACGCCCACTCGGCGACGATTCTCGGCGGGGTCGTCTACGTCCTCTCGCGCCGCCGCGGCCGCGACCCCTCGACGCGCGTCCTCGCGGTCGTGGTCTGCGCCGGCGTGCTCTGGGAACTCGCCGAGTACGCCATCCACCGCGGGGCCGACGCGCTCGGTATCGAACCCGTGCTCGTCTCCTACGGCCGGGTCGACACCGCCCTCGACCTCGTCTTTAACCTCGTCGGCGCGGCGCTCGTCGTCCTGTTCGGCGACCGCGCCCTGACGAATCTCGTTCCCGAAGTCGCGTGAGGCCCGGCCAGAACGCGCCGGGCACCGGAACGGTGATGTGACTCCGTCGGAGTTACAGCGTCGTGAATCGGCGGTCGCTACTTGCAACACTCGGGCTCGGTTCGGTCGCCGCGCTGAGCGGCTGTCTCACCATCGAAGGAGTCAACGGGGGCGTACTCACGGTGATGCACATCCCGTCACCGGAGGCGGCGGAGATCGTTTCCGCCTCGGACGAACGACTCGACGGAGCGGAGTTGATACTGCGAGCGCTCGACCGAGTGACCCAACGAGACCCCTACAGCGTGATGGACTTTCGTCTGGCCAGAGACGAGTACGCGGCTGTCGCGGCCGCACTGGAGGACCTTCCGTACTACGACCGCTCGGAGCACGAAGCGTCGATTCCATCGGGATACTACGTGAGCCACGGCGAGTTCGTCTATCGACTCGCGCACACACCCCTCTGTTCTGATACCCCGCTCGTCTCCGCTGACGACTCTCGGAACCGGTGTTGGACGTCAGTTCCCGAAGTTCCCGAAGACGCAACCACGTTGTAGCGACGCTCTCGTCGTCTCCGTCGACCCGTTCTCTGCTACGGGGCGGGTGTGCCGCGGTTCTCGCCCGCTGAGACGGCAGATGCTTCGATATTGCAAATAATTATTCCGTCTCGCACCACGAGTAGCGTATGTCAGCAGGCAGTTTTCGAGTCGCCGTTCTCGGGGGAGGGGTCGGCGGGCTGAGCGCGGCGCACGAACTCGGGGAACGCGGCTTCGACGTGACCGTGTACGAGGCCAAATCGCGACTGGGCGGGAAAGCTCGGAGCTTCTCGGTCCCCTCCGGTGACGACGGTCACTCGCTGCCGGCAGAACACGGGTTTCGGTTCTTCCCGGGGTTTTATCGAAATCTCCGCGACACGCTCGGCCGAATTCCGCGGGCGGCCGGGGGCACGGTCGCGGACAACCTCGTCGAGACGGACGAAACGCTCATCGCGACGACGACGGGCGAAGAGATGCGGTCCGAGACGCGGACACCGAACACGATTGCCGAGTGGGTCGCCGCGCTCAAACCGACAATCGGCGGCGGCGAAATCAGCCCCGCCGAGACGAACTACTTCTTACGACGCCTGCTGGTGCTGCTGACGAGTTGTCGAGCGCGCCGCGAACGGGAACTCGACCGCGTGTCGTGGTGGGAGTTCGTCGACGCGGAGGCGCAGTCACCGGCCTACCGCAAGCACCTCGCCGAGAGCACGCAGGCACTCGTCGCGCTGAAGCCCCAGCGCGGGAGCGCCCGTACCATCGGACAGATCTACGCGCAGTTGATGCTCGATCAGATTGACCCCAACCGGCCGACCGAGGCGGTGCTCAACGGCCCGACGAGCGAGGTCTGGATGACGCCGTGGGAGTCCTATCTGGAATCGTTGGGCGTGTCCGTCCGCACGGAATCGCCGGTCACGAAAATCGACTCCGACGGCCGTCGCGTCACCGGCGTCGAACTCGCCGGCGGGGAACGAGTGACCGCGGACTACTACGTGGCGGCGCTTCCGGTCGAGGTAATGGCGTCGTTGGTGACGCCGGAACTCCGGCTGGCGGCCCCGTCGCTCGGAACCATCGGGCGACTCGACACCGCTTGGATGAACGGGATTCAGTTCTACCTCACCGAGGACCTGCCACTCGCGCGCGGCCATCAAGCGTACACAGACTCCCCGTGGGCGCTGACCGCGATCTCGCAGCGCCAGTTCTGGGACGACGGCCCGTTCGACATCGAGACGTGTGCCGACGGCTCGATTCGAGGGGTCCTCTCCGCCATTATCTCGGACTGGGAGACCCCCGGATCGGTGTACGACAAGCCGGCCCGCGAGTGTAGCCGCGAGGAGATCAAAACCGAGGTCTGGCACCAACTGACGGCTCACCTCAACCGGGATGCGGAGCGGCTCTCGACCGAGTACCTGTACGACTGGGTGCTCGACCCCGCAATCGTCGAGACCGGCGACGGCATGGAGAATCACGAACCGCTGCTAATCAACACGGTCGGCTCGCTCCGAGACCGGCCCCCTGCGGTGACCGACGCACCGAACCTCGTGTTGGCGGCCGACTACGTCCGCACGGACACTGACTTGGCGACGATGGAGAGCGCGAACGAGGCGGCCCGCCGAGCCGTCGGTGGCATCGTCGAGCACACGGGGGCCGGAGCGCCGCCCCCGACTGTCTGGGGGCTGTCTGAGCCACAACTGTTCGACCCGCCGAAGCGGCAGGACGAGGTCGCGTTTCGGCTGGGACTCCCACACCCCGGCGAGGCCGAGCGCGGACTGCGGTCGACGTTCCGAGGGCTGCGCACGAGCGGCTGGGGATTCGATGACTGACCCTTGTCCTCGGCGCTGGGTTCGCATCGAAGCTCCGGAAACGGATCGATTGCCGCGCCCCCGGAGTCGTCTGTGACGGCGTCCACCGCGACCGACCGGATTCGAGACGCCGTGTACGACTCGCTGACGGCCGAGTTCGCGACGACCCGCGACGACCGCCCGGCGGTGGTGCCGGTCACGCCCTTTTTCGACCGCGAACGGGAGGTCGTCGTGGTAACGGCCGCGCCGGCGTTCGCGGGGAAAGCCGAGCGAGCGGCGGCCAACCCGCGGGTGTCGCTCCTGCTCCACGAAGGTGAGGGTCGATTGCACCTCACTGGACGCGCAACGGTTCGAGACGACGACTTGGAAGCGAACACCGCCGTCGTCGAGCGACTCATCCGCGACGAGCCGCCGTCGCCGAAACGGGAGGCGATGGTCGAGGCGGCAGACTTCCTCGGAACGCGGCTCGGGCTGCTCCTTCTGGACTGGTACGGGCTTCGGATTCTCATCGAAATTCGGCCGACTGCAGTCGACTCCCGCCCGTCCGATGGCACGACGACGGTCCCGACGTGGAACGCGGCCGGCGTCGACAGCGGAGAGGCGGAGACGTACGACCGGGTGGTCGCGACCGTCACCGACGACGCGGGGTATCCCCGAAGTTGGCCGGTTTCGTCCGCGACCGTCCGCGACGGTCGGCTCCGGCTGACGCCGCCGGACGACGTGAGGCCGGTCGACGGCCAGCCCGCGTGCGTCCTCGTCCACTGGCACGACGCGGACCTCGCGAAGCTCGAACAGCGACTCATCCGCGGTCGGTGTCGGAAGGACGCGCGCGGACTGGTGTTCGACCCCGCGAGTTCGTTCCACCTGCGGAACCGAACGCCGCGGGACCGCCTTCGGTTCATCGTCGACGGCAAGCGTCGGACGCGGGCCTACTTCGACGACCGCGGACGGACGTACAGACCGGTTCCTCGCCTTCGGACGCTCCTCGAGTGGTGAAAGTCAGTACGACCGCCGAACGGACGCCCTACGCGCGCTGGGTGTGTTCCGCGGACTCGGTGCCGCCCTCGCGGGCGGGCTTTTCGTCCATGTTTCGGGTCCGGACCGCCGTCCTGAGCCCGACTTCGGCGACGTTACCGGCGTGTTCGGCAGTTCGTTCGAGCGCGTGAAGCGCGTGCGCGAATCGGTAGTTCGCGTCGGCGTCGACCTCCTCGAACAGCCGTCGCTCCACGTCGGCGACGCCCTCGCAGACCCGGTCGCGCGCCGCCAGCGCCTCCCGCGCCGCGTCGGGGTCGTCGCCTTCGAGGGCGACCTGTACCGCTGATTCGAGCGACTCCGGGACCAACTCGGCGAGTTCGGACACCTCGTCGGCGACTGCGGGAGGAAGCGGGTCGGCGACCGCCGACGCGACGGCGGCGATTCGCTCGGCCTGGTCGGCAACGCGCTCTAACTCGCGGGCCGCGGTGTGGAGTCGGAACAGCTCCGGGCGCGTCTCTCCGAGGGCGTCCACCTCGTCGAGGCGGTCGAGCCCGCGGGTGAAGTGCCGGTCGACCATGGCGAACAGGCGGTCGGCGCGGTCGTCGCGCTCCGCGAAGCCGTCGAGGGGGGCGGCACCGGTGAGTGCGGCGGTCGCGTCGCGGTGCATCGAGACGGCGACGAACTGGAGTTGTCGAACCGACTGGCGGATAGAGACCTCGTTCGCGTCGAGGACGTTCCGCACCGTGACGGCGGTGTCCGACTCCTCCGTGATGGTCACGCCGACGAGGTTCCGTGCGACCCGCCTGACGGCCTGTCGCTGTTCGGCGTCGAACGTCCCGTCGGCCTCGATGACGACCTGTTTCGACCCGGCGGCGTAGGCCGCCCGGAGCGTCTGTTCGAGGAAGTCGCCGCCTGCGGAGTCGACTCCGCCGTCCGCGTCGCTCCCACCGACAGTCACCGTGAACTGCATCGACGAATCGTCCTCGCACTCGGGAGCCTGCACGACTAACATCCCGTCGAGGTGCGTGTGGAGGTTGACGACGGTTCCGGCGGTGATGCCCTCACCGTCCGCCCACTCTCGGGGGAGCGAGACGGTGAACGTCCCGTTGCTGACCTGCTGAATCTTGCGTGTCTCCATTGTGTTGGCTGTCTGAGTTCGTGTTGTCTGAATGCCAGTTCCGCGGTGACGCCGACCCCGCCTCGGCGGGTGGCTCGACTGGCGAGAAGCGAGCGCCGCCGACTGATGGGCCGACTCCGACGGCGGCAAGTCGTCGAACCCCGTCGTCGCGTCGGGAAGTCGAAGTCGGGATACCGGCCGCGGGGACGGGCGGGCGGGTTGGCGGTCTGTCCGGGTCGAGACGGCGGGTGTGGGTCTGGCGTCGACTACCCGAACTTCCCGCTGATGTAGTCCTCGACGCGCTGGCTCTGGGGGTCTTCGAACACCTGGTCGGTGTCGCCGTACTCGACGAGTTCGCCGCCGGTGAGGAACACCGCCGTCTGGTCCGAGATGCGCGCCGCCTGCTGCATGTTGTGGGTGACGATGACGACCGTGTACTCCTCGGCGAGGTCGTGGACGAGGTCCTCGATTTTCGAGGTCGCGATGGGGTCGAGCGCCGAGGCGGGTTCGTCCATGAGCAGCACTTCGGGGTCGGTCGCCAGCGCGCGGGCGATGCAGAGCCGCTGTTGCTGACCGCCCGAGAGCCCGAGCGCGTTGTCGTCGAGGCGGTCGTTCACCTCGTCCCACAGCGCCGCCTGTTGGAGGGAGCGCTCGACGAGTTCGTCGACCGCGTCGTCGTCGCTCCGGCCGAGCAGGTTGGCGAGCAGACCGGTGTCGAGGTCGCCGTGCTTCCGCGGGCCGTAGGAGATGTTGTCCGCGATGCTCTTCGGGAACGGGTTCGGCGACTGGAACACCATACCGACGCGCTTGCGAAGTTCGACGAGGTTGACGCCGTCCTGGTAGAGTTCCTCGCCTTCGAGTCGGACCGAGCCGTCGATGCTCGCGGCCTTGATGCGGTCGTTCATTCGGTTGAGACACCGGAGGAACGTCGACTTCCCGCAGCCGGAGGGGCCGATGAGCGCCGTGACGCTGTTTTCGGGAATCTCCATCGAGACGCTCTTCAGCGCGTGGTCGTCGCCGTAGTACACGTCGAGGTCGGAGACCGAGAGCTTCGCCTCGCCCTCGAACTCGTGTTCGACCCACTCCTCGCGGGTCCGCTCGCGCGTCTCGCCGCTCGTGACTTCGAGCGGCTGGTCGGTGCCGGGGCTCGCGCCGCCGGCGAGTTCGCTGTCCGCCGTCGCCTGTGCGTCGTCCGTCGTCTGTCTGGTTTCACTCATGGTTAGTCGTGCTGAAGTTTACTCCGGAAGTAGTATCGCGTCGCGATGCCGATCGCGTAGAAGCCCAAGACGACCACGAGCAGGATGAGCGCCGTCGCCCACCGGAACTCGTCGATGGCGCTGATGTTCGACGACTGCCCGACGCCCGCGGTGATAAGCGAGTAGAGCTGATACGGAAGCGCCGAGGTCGCCTGCATCAGTTCGGGGTTGGTGACGAACGGCGGCGCGTACTGGAGCTGGAAGCCGCCGAGCACGTCGACCGTCTGGCTGCCCGGCGGGGCGACGCTCCCCGACATGGTCAGGAGAATCGGCGCGGTCTCGCCGGCGATGCGGCCGACCCCGAGGATGATACCCGTGACGATGCCCGGAAGCGCTGCCGGGAGGACGATGCTCCGAACGGTCTGCCACTTCGTGACGCCGAGGGCTGCGCTCGCGTCGCGGTACTCGTCGGGGACCGCCAGCATCGACTCCCGACTCGTGATGACGACGAGCGGGAGGAGCATGAAGCCGAGCGTGAGCATCCCCGCCAGCAGCGACTTCTGGTTGCCGAGCCGCGGAACGAGGAACGCCAGTCCGAACAGCCCGAAGACGATGCTGGGCGTGCTCCACAGACCGTTAGTTGCGATTTCGACGACCTGCGTGAAGCGCCCGCGGTCGGCGTACTCGGTGATGAAGACTGCCGCGCCGATACCGAGCGGAACGGCGAACAGCACCGCGCCGACGACGAGCCAAATCGTGCCCACGATGGCCGGAAGGACGCCGTTCACGTCGTTGAGGAGCGCAACGCCGTTCATCACGAACGGCCACGAGACGGGAAGCGAGAACGTCACGCCGACGAGCGTTACTTCGGGACCCGCACCCGCGCCGAACGCGAGGCCCTTGAACAGCCCCGGCAGGCCCTTCAGGACCGTAAACGCGACGAGGAGGAACAGCAGCGCGATGATGGAGATGGCGTTCAGGTAGACGAGGACGTACGCGCCGATGTGGCGGCCGCGCGCGCCGAACCCGCCGTAGGCCTTCGCGGCGGCCCAGCCGACGAGCAGGGAACAGAACGCCGTCAGGACCGGAATCGTGAACTCGGCGTTGAACGACGCCTGCTGTTCCCACCCGAGGTCCCAGAGCCACGATGGGCCGATGACGCCGGTGAGGAAGACGACGCCGGCGAAGACGGCCAGCGCGCCGGCGGGGAGCGTCGAGCCGATGTCCTCGCGGGGGAGCGCGCTCACCGCGAACGCGGCCCCGCCGGTGACGAGCGACGCGACGACCCACCCGGCCGTCCCGAGCCCGAGCGTCTGCGAGGCGACCAGTCCGCCGACGACGAACCAGATGAGGCCGAACGTCCCGGAGGCGAGAAGCCCGGCGGTCGGTCTGGGGTCGGTGGCGACGTAGCCGAGTCGGGAGCCGACGCCGAAGGTGACGACGGCGAAGCCGAGAACGACCAACAGTCCGCCGAGGAGCGCGACCATCGGCACGCCCGCGACGGGGTCGGTGATGGTCACGAGTTCGAACACCGACGCGAGCGAGAGGGCGAACAGCACCGCCGCCAGTCCCACCGCGCCGGCGGCGACCGCTTCTGTTTCGGAGGTGTCCTCGCTGACGAGCGCGGTGTCGGTCGCGCCCGCCATTATTCGGCACCTCCGAGCTTCCGGCGCATGCGCGCCTCGATGTACTGCGAGCCGATGCTGAGGAACAGCACCGTGACGAACAGGATGACGCCCGCGACGAACAGCGCCGAGAGCTGGAGACCGTCGGCGTCGCCGTAGTTCGCCGCGATGAGTGACGTGAGCGTGTCGTTACCGTAGAAGACGTTGTACAGCGGCTTCGTGAGGCCCGGACTGCCGCGGAGCATCACGGTGGCCGCCATCGTCTCGCCGATGGCGCGGCCCACGCCGAGGAGGACCGCGGCCGAGACGCCCGAGAACGCCGCCGGCAACGTGATGGAGGTCATCGTCTGCCAGTCGGTCGTGCCGAGAGCGAGCGACCCGCTTTTCATCGACTCGGGGACGCTGTTGAGCGCGTCTTCGGCGACCGAGACGACCGTCGGGAGCGCCATCAGGCCGACGACGATGCCGACGAACAGGTACGTGCCCTGCCCGACGATGTCGAACTGGTCGGCCGCCCACGGGCTGAGGATGGTAAAGCCGATGAAACCGTAGACGATGGAAGGGATGCCCGCCAGAATCTCGACCCCCGGTTTGACGAGTTCGCGGACGGTCCGCGGGGCGATTTCGCTGAGGAAGAGCGCCGCGGCCACGCCCAGCGGGGCGGCGACCGCCGTCGCGATGATGGTGACGAGCACCGTCCCGTGAATCATCGGGACGAGCGAGTACTGAATCGGCGGCGTCACCGGACTCCAGCGCGTCTCGATGAAGAGTCGCAGGCCGGGAATCGGCACGCCGAAGACGTTCACGGTCGCGTACTGCACGGTCGGCCACGCCTCCGCGAAGATGAAGACGAGAATGAGCCCGAGGACGAGGATGGTCGAGACCGTCGTCGTCAGCGTGAGCACGCGCGCTGTCAATTCTTGGTGTCTGAGCCAGCCGTAGCCCGTCGCGACGAGGAACACCGCGAACGGGATAGCCGTCAGCGAGGAGACGGCCAGAAAGCCCGCGAACGCCGCGAGAAGCGACACCGCCGCGACCGTGACCGTGACGAGCGCGTCAGGCGGCGTCTCGTCGACGAAGTCGCGACCGCGCCGGAGCCCTCGCCGAGCCGCCGCTCGGAGGCCGGCACCGTCGGAGTTTGGAAGTACGTTCATGATTGGAGCGTCGATGAATGGAAAGAACGAGGTTCAGGAACCGCTACCGCGTCCGAGTCGCGTTACGCTTGGCTCGGAAGCTTGTCCTTCTCGGACTGAAGGTCCTTGTCAGGCAGTGGGATGTAGTTGTTGTCCTCGACGAACACCTTCTGACCGAACGTGGTCAGGAACATGTTCATGAACGCGGCTTCGCGCATGTCTGTCCCGCTCGGGGTGTCCTCCGTGATGGTCGTGTACTGGTGGAGGTCGCGGTTGAGTGGGTAGTCGCTGTCGAAGATGGTGTGCTCCGCGCTCTTGTCCGGCGCGTAGAGCGTGCCCTCGAATTCGATACCGATGGGCTGGACCTGCGGGCCGGTGAACGCGAGTGCCATGTACGCGATGGCACCGTCGTTCTGCTGGACGACGGTCGCAACCTGCTGGTTCTGGCCCTTCCGGGTGTCGACGCCCTCCATCGAGGCGTCGGCGCTGCCGAGCATGTTGAGGCGGAACGAGGTGTCCGTCCCGGAGCCTTCCGCGCGGCCGACCACGTAGATTTCCTGATCGTGGCCGCCGACTTCGCTCCAGTTGGTGATTTCGTCCTGGTAGATTTTGCGAACTTCTTCGCCGGTGAGTTCCGTCACGCCTGCGTCGTAGACGTCCTTCGAGACGACGACGGGCTGGCCGTCGCGGCCGAGGACGTGGTCCACGTAGTTCGCGTCGCGCTCTTCTTCGCTGATGCCGAGTTCTGCCGTGATGGGGCCAGAGGAGTTACCGATGTCCACGAGGCCGTCACGGACGGACTTACAGCCCGTCCCGGAGTGGCTCAGGCCGATGGACGTTGCGAACGCGGGGTTCGCCTGCGTCTCGGTCGGCTCGAAGCCGTAGAGGGATGCGAAGTAGTCGGCCAGACGCATGTCCGGTGCGCCGAGTTCGTCCCAGCCGGGGACGGTAGATTCGTCGTTCGAACCCCAGTACTCGCCGTCGCTCGGCGGCGCGTTGGAGTTCCAGTAGGAACTCCCCTTGTTCGCGATGGGATACACCGTCGAGGAGCCCTCGGCGGTGAGCATCTGCGGCGCGCTCGATTCGGTCGTCTCCTCGGGGGTCGAGGTCGTGGTCTCCGGCGCGTCCGTCTCTTCTTCTTCGGTCGCCGGCGCGTCGGTCTCGGGGTTCGACTGCCCCGAACAACCGGCGAGCCCCGCGACGCCCGCCGCGCTCGATGCGACGAGGAACTGCCGACGTGATACGCTGCCTGCCAACTTCTTGGAATCTTGCGCCATCACGTGGTCAGACCCGGTTTTAAATAAAATGCGTTTATAATACCACTTTAGTTCTATCAGAGTTCAACGTAACACTAAGAGTCGAAATAGTTCGATATTAGCGCACACATCGGTACCGAGACCTATATACTCGAACGTAATCGAGACGACAGAAAATATAACGGGTCCCGAGATACGTACGCACGATGGCCCAGCAGGACGGAACCACCGGCTCAGAACGTATCGTCGGTCTGTCGAAATCCGCGGCGGTCGAGCGCGTCGTGGACGCCGACGAGTCCCGAGACCCCGACACCGTTCGCGCGGTGCTCGACCACGTGACCGAAGACGGCATCGTGACGGCCGACGGCGTCGACTCGGCGGTCACGGACACGTCGATGATTCTCTCGACCGCGGAGACGCGCGTCGAACTCGCGTCCATCGACCTCGACGACGCCGGTGAGGCCGCCGGCGACGACGCGGCCGTCGGTGCCGTTCGGTCCCGTCTCGACGTGTTCGAGTCGAAGGTCGCGAACGCGGCCGAGCGGGTCGAATCGCTCGGCGAGAAGTTACAGGGGCTCTCCGGGTGGCGCGACGACCCCCGGTCCGTCTACGATACTGTGCTCGGACTCCGGGAGGTCGCGTCCGAGTCGCAGGCGCTCACCGCGCACGCGGACAACGTACAACTCGACATCGAGGAGTTCGAGCGCTGGCTGTCGAACCACGACGTTCGCGTGCGCGGGCTCGACGGCGACGTGACGGCGCTCGAACAGTCGCTCGACGGGCTTGCCGACCGAGTGGCGTTCGTCGCCGACGCGAACGATGCCGACACGCCCGAGGCGGGAGGCGACGACCGCGCGACCGAGTGGTACAACGCCGCGCTCCGCGCCCGCGTCTCCGACCTGCTGGTCGAGGACGTGCGGGCCGAACTCGCCGACCTGCGGGAACTGGCTCCCGAGTCGGCCGCTGAGAGTGACGGTCTCGGCGACGCCGCCGCCGACCTCGACGAACTCGACGCCCGCGTTGAACGGCTCCGCGGGCGACTCGACGAGCTCGTCCGACCGTCGTGGGGCGACGAGTACGGGGCGCGAATCGAGTCGTTCGAGGCGACGCTCGCCGCGTTCGAACCGCCGGTGTCGTGGGGCGCGGTGCAGGCCGAACTCGACGACGCCCGGGTCGGCGACGACGAGTGAGTGGAGGAGAGTGGTAGAGAGTGAAGGCCCCACTTACTCCAAGAGGAGGACGGAGGGAAGTCGGTCGGGGTTCTCCAGTCGTAACAGCGAGTAGACGACGCCGGAGAGGCCATGGAAGAACATCGGGTTCGGAAAGGTCGCCGTGTGTCCGGTCATCGAAAACTCGCCGTGGGCGTCTCTCCGAGTGAGACACCGGCGGGCCAGTTCGATTGCGTGTGAGCCGTCGAGGGGGCCGCGGCGCGCGCCGACGAGAAGCGCTTCGACCCGCCCGAAGTTCCCGCAGCAGACGTGGTCCATGTTCGACGGTTCGGCTCGCGCGGTCTCCGAGAGCGCGTCAATCGCGGCGTTGTGGAGGTCGCTGTCGTCGAGCGCGTCCGCGATGCCGAGCCGAGCGAGTGCCATTCCCGACCGCCCGTGACACCACTTATCATCATAGCTCGGGTCCTCGTGCGATTTCGCCCAGTTGTTCTGGTTCGGGTCGTACAGCGCCGATTCGAAGGCGAGTGCCTCGCGCGTTGCGTCCAAGAACCGTTCGTCCCCCGTCGCCTCGGCGAGGCGGGCGAGCGCGTAGCCGATTCCGCACGCACCGTGTGAGAACCCCGTGAGCGGCGGTTCATCCTCGGCAGTTCGCCACACTCGGTAGCCGTCTTCCAGCACGCGGCCATCAAGGAGGCGCTCTCCGCACGCGACTGCCCGGTCGAGAACGGACTCGTCGCCGTGCCGGTCGTAGTACGCGAGGAGGCCAAGCATGGTCCCGGCGGCCCCCTCCAGTACGTCGAACGTTTCGTCGTTCGTTACGTGGGACTCCGTGACGACGTCCGCGGCGGACCGCGCGGCGCGGCGGTATTCGTCGGCGTCGAGAAGCTCCGAGATGACCGTAAGCGTGTAGACGACCGACCCGACGCCCAGCATCCCACCCAAGTTCGGCGGCGGGCCACCGTCTTCGATGGCGTCGAGCACGGGCGATAAGACCTCTTCCGCCACGGTTCGATAGCGCGTCTCGCCCGTGGTCTCGAAGAGTGCCGCGGCCGCCAGCGCGATACCACCGCGTCCGTGGTACAGCGAGAAGTCAGTCGGATAGAGGTCGATACCCGTCTTCGTCGGTGAGATAGACACCCAGGCGTCGCCGTCTGGCGTCTCGATACCGGCGTCCAGAACCTCCTCGAACAGGGTCTTCGCGGTCGCACCGAACACCTCGGCAGAGACGTCAGGTTCGGGTGCGGGGCCCGGCACTTGCGGGCCGAACGCGTACTGTAGTAGCCACGCTTGTCGGTCGCGGTCGTCGTCGCTCATCGAGGCGACGCGCTGACGGCAGCGGTCGAATCCCGGCGTGTCGACATCGACGGGCAACTCGTTTCTATCGTGAGTGACTGTACTACTCGTCGGCGACGACGCGAACCGAGGGAAGTCGCGGCGGCGAAGCGCCCTCCGCTCGGCGGCGTACAACGGCCAGTATCCGTCGGCGTCGATTCGGCCGTCGAAGAAGGGGACCGCGAGCTTTTCGTACTCGACCGAGAGGCGGGCCCCGTCTCGAAGCGGGTCGCGTGCGGCCGCCGACCGGAGAATCGAGCCGTATCGGGCCGTCGCCCGGTACACCAACCGATTTTCGAGACCATCGACGAGGGTGGACGGCAACACGTCGCTGAAGAACGCGCCGTCTTCGTGTAGCGACCGGATGGTGTCGTACGCTTCGGTGAACCCCTCGACGAGCGCCTCGGTGTACGAAACCGGCGGGTGGTCGCCATCCGCGGTACTCGCGGTGTTCGTGGTCAGGTTGACCTCTGGCCGGACTTCCTCTACTGTCATGACGTCCGTGTTCGCCGCTTCGATACCGGGTTTGGAGACGTCTTTGAACGCTCGCTCACTCGAACTACCGAAGCCGGCGTGGGGAACGCCTGCATCGTCGTCGCTCGGGGTGCGCGGGTCACCAACCGACCACGGTGCCAAGAGCGTAGAGAGTATCGTACTGTGGGCGACCGTGGACACTTCCGTCGGCGTCGGCATGGCCGCCGGGTCAAGGGAGGGGTGGAAAGCCGTCTCGCCGTCGACGACCATCGGGCTCTCCCCGTCTACGAGCAGGTTCTCGTACTGGCAGTCGGTCATGTTGAGCGCGTACGCGACGCAAGTGAGGAGACCCGCTTGCTCGTAGTACCGCCGCACTGCGTCGGTATCGGCTAAGTCGTCGTACGCTATTGGCTCCATCCACCCGTAGCCGTCTCTGGGGAGGTACTCCGGGGACTGAAAGGTCGCGACCGACGTGCGTTCGCTCACGCGTTCGAGCACTTCGTACAGGGCCACGCCCCCGTCGACACCTCTCGGTTTGTAGATAACGTCCCTCGAACCGAACGAGACGCGGACGGGAATTCGGCCCTTCGCGTGCGCGTCCGTCGAGAGCGGTTCGAGCGAGGTCACCGAACCGTCGATGTCGAACCGCGCTTTGAGCGCGGGGGTGTCGTCTCGAATCCGCCGGCAGAGTTCGGAGACCGCATCGACCCAGTTGTCGATGATGACGGCGATTTGCCGGGCGAGAACGGGGTACTCGACGCAGAGGTTGGACATCCCATGTGCGAACATCGCGTCGATGAACTCCTCGTAGTACTCGGTCGGCGGGTCGTCAAACTCGTCAGGGTCGGCCGCAGCTAGTTCGGGGTCGAAGTGTTCTACGAAGCTCTTGAATTCGACGTATAGCGGCCGGACGCAGAGCGCGTGGAACCGTCTGGTTAGCCCCTCGACCAACGGCTCCACCGACTCGTCCGGAACGGAGAGCGTCCCGAGCCGACTCCGCGCGAACTCGCTGAATCCGGTCAAAAGCTCCCGGAACGGGACGTCATCCGGCGTGCTCGAGTAGCGCGTCGGGTCGGAAGACCGGAGGTACTCGATTAGTTCCTCGATTGTCTCGAGCCACGCCGGGAGCGGCACGTCGCTCGGCCACTTCGTGGCCGCCGACTCCGATTCGATGTCTCCCCGCCGGATTCCATCGGCTGACAGCCGCTCGGAGAACTGTTCTTCGTCGGCGAAAAGCCCTTCCCACTCGTCCAGAATCGTCGTCGGGGATATCTCGGGGTCGGGGCCGGGGTCGTTCGAAGGCCCTTCGAGACGCTCGTGGAGCGTCCGGGCACGACCGGCGATTTCGCGACGTTGTTGTTGTGTGAATACCGTCTCGTCAGATGTCGATGTAGCCATAGTAGGTGTGAATCGGTACGCTGTGGGGTGAATTGGAGAGCGCCTGCGAGCCGCCAGAAAAAACTGATGTACTTCTCCGCGGTCGAGCGACGCGGAGAAGGCTCGGAAACACCTCAGTTGGTGGTGTCGCAGCAGGGGAGCTTCGAGGCCGTGTGGCACGGGAGATAACACGACGCCGTCCCGGTGCTGTCGTGAGACATCTCGAACTTGTCGGAGATGATCGACCCGAAGAGGCCGTCGTAGTGTGATTTGTCAACAGTACGTGCAATACCGATGTCCAATGTGACTGACATCAAACTGTATGTCTGGACGACATGTTATAAATCTAATGGCAATTGGTTAGAAACTCAGCTCGCGTCGCCGCTGGGGAGAGTGGGACGGCACCCGAACGGTGGATATTCGCTCAGTAGTGTCCCATGACGCCGCGGCGACGAGCGACCCGCGAGCAGTACTTGAAGACGACGTATCCGCAGACGAGGTAACCGACGCCGACCCCGAGGAGGACGGACAGTTCCTCGGCCGAGAACTCCCACAGTCGAATCCCGTGGCGCATCGATTGCTGGAGGAGCGCGGACCCCTGAACGAGCGGCAGTAGTCGAAGGAGCGGTACGTCTGCCGTCGGGGCACCCACGAGACCGACCATCGCGAACTGCATGAGGTTCGAAACCGCACCGATTCGCTTGTAGATGAGCGCGAGACCCGCGAACACGAACCCGATTCCGACGACCGAAAGTAGCGAAGCGGTTACCACGGGGACGATAGTGAGCAAGTCGACCGAGAGCGTCCGTCCCGTGGTCACCAGCATGAGAATGAGGATAACTCCGCCGATGGCCATGCTCTGAATCACGTTCGAGGCCGCTTTCAGGAGCATGACGCGGCCGAATCCGAACGGAGACATGTATAGCTGTTCGAGGGTTCCCCACTGGGACTCCTGTGTGATGTTCCCCGAGAGACCGGAGTACGCGCCTTGCGCCATCGTCCAGAGGAACCAACCGACGATGACGCCGTTGAGCGTCGAGTCGAGCGATTGTGGCGACCCACCGATTCCACCCACCACCGCTTGCCCGCCGAAGAAGACGATGGCGAAGAACACGTACATTGTCGCCACGTTGATGGCGAAGTTCACGCGGTACCGGAGCATCACGGTGAACTGTTTTCTGATGACCTCCCAGAGGAGGCGACCGAGGCCGACGAGTGTCGTCGTCCCACCGAGGCTAGTCGAGTGCGCTGGCTCCGAACTCATGTCTGCGTGTCCATCTGTGGTGGGCGGTCAGATCCGAGTGAGCCCTCCGAAGACTCGTTTGTCAGTTGGATGAATATCTCCTCGAGATCTGGTTCGACCGAAGTGAACGACTCGACTTCGCACCCGACCTCGCGCAGTCCGTCGACGAGTCGGTAGAACTCGTCGCCGCCGACGCGGACCGAAAACTGGGTCGAATCACCTCTCGTCTCGAACGAGTCCGCGTCGAACTGAGCCGAGAGGTGCTGACGGTCCCGCTGTGAGAGCGTCCCATCGACTACGATACGATACGACTGTATGTCGAACACGTCGAGGAGGTCCGAGACGCTCTGGTCGGTGACGACCTCACCGTCATTCATCACCACAACTCGGTCGCAGATGTCCTCGATGACGTCCATGTCGTGGCTCGACAGGAGAAGCGTCGTTCCTTGGTCCGTGACGAGACGACGAAGTTCCTTGCGCAGCTCGAGCGAACTCTCGACGTCGAGTCCGAGCGTCGGCTCGTCCAGCAGAACGACGTCGGCGTCCCTCGCGAGCGTGCAGGCGAGCGAGACTTTCTGCTTTTCGCCCCGCGAGAGTTCTCTGACGGTCGAGTCAGCTTTGTCTGTGAGCCCAAATTTATCGAGCAGTTCCTGTTGACGTCGCTCTGTTTGCCCCGTCGACTCTCCGGCGAGTGCCGCGAAAAACCGCATATTCTCCCGAACCGTCAACCGCCAGTAGACGTTCCGAGCGCCCTCCAGCATCGCCCCGATGTGTTGGTACGCGCGCTCCGGTTCGTCATGTACGTCAGTCCCGTGAATCTGGACCGTTCCGTTCGTGGGAACGATGAGGCCGAGCAACGATTTAATCGTGGTCGTCTTCCCGGCACCATTGGGTCCGAGCAACCCGACGGCGGTGCCCCGCTCGATGTCGAAGTCCACTTGCTCGACTGCCGTGACCCGACCGTCGCTACCCTCGTACTGCTTGTGGAGGTCTGACACCGAGAGTGCGATAGGGTCCGGTTCAGAGGGAGGAACCGCTCCATCAGTTTGTAATGACGAATCGTTGAACTCTTCGAGCACGTCAGTTCGTGACGGCGGTCTACTATAATAAATTGTTGGCTACTAAACACGAACGGCAACTCCGCGAAGCCAGGGCTTTATCCCGCCCGCAGAGTGCATCTCCCCAGATCTCGAACCAGGCGAACGACTCGGATTCGTCTATTTGAAAGGCGTCCTACTGCTCGGCCCGCAGGCACTCTCCAAGAGCTAGTAAATCGTGGGTCGAGGTGCGAGCGTAAACTATCACATCCACTACGTAAATCGCGTTCAGCGAAAGTACATGTGTGTTCGGTCCCTCGGTCTAACTGCGAACACCAATGTCAGACTACGAACTTGACCCCCTCCCGTACGAGTACGACGCCCTCGAACCGCACATCTCCGAGCAGGTGCTGACGTGGCATCACGACACCCACCATCAGGGCTACGTCAACGGNCCGTACGAGTACGACGCCCTCGAACCGCACATCTCCGAGCAGGTGCTGACGTGGCATCACGACACCCACCATCAGGGCTACGTCAACGGCTGGAACGCGGCCGAGGAGACCCTCGCCGACAACCGCGAAGCAGGCGAGTTCGGCTCGTCTGCCGGCGCGCTTCGTAACGTCACCCACAACGGCTCGGGACACATTCTGCACGACCTGTTCTGGCAGAACATGTCGCCGGAAGGCGGCGACGAGCCCGAAGGCGCGCTCGCAGAGCGCATCGCCGAGGACTTCGGCTCCTACGAAGCCTGGAAGGGTGAATTCGAAGCGGCGGCCGGCGCAGCCGGCGGCTGGGCGCTTCTCGTCTACGACTCGTTCTCGAACCAGCTTCGGAACGTCGTCGTCGACAAGCACGACCAGGGTGCGCTCTGGGGCTCCCACCCCATCCTCGCGCTCGACGTCTGGGAACACTCCTACTACCACGACTACGGCCCGGCCCGCGGCGACTTCGTCTCCGCGTTCTTCGAGGTCGTCGACTGGGACGAACCCGCCGCCCGCTACGACCANCTCCTACTACCACGACTACGGCCCGGCCCGCGGCGACTTCGTCTCCGCGTTCTTCGAGGTCGTCGACTGGGACGAACCCGCCGCCCGCTACGACCAGGCCGTCGAACTCTTCGAGTAACGTCGCGTAACAGAACGAACCCACCGTTTCCCGCGCGACCACCACGGGTTACCGTGAAAGGGTGCCCAACACAGGGCATCCGGCGGGGCGAGTTCGTCCCGCCAGACCGGCACCCTTCTACCGACCGTCCGCACGTGTTCCGGCGAGCGGTGCGACCGTCGTCGACCGTTCTCGTTTGTTTCAAGCAAAATTCATAACTACGCGTGGAAGAATGTGCGGTTAATGAGTAATAGTAATCCACCGTGGACTGCCGAATTTGCCGCCCTGAAGTCCGACTGCGCCGTCGAACTCGCCACGTTGCTGGAGAAATACCCGCAACCGGTCGTCTACGAGGTGATGAGCGAGATGCTCCGCCGCGAGATGCGCGACCAGTTCGCCGTCTCGTTCGCCGAGTCGCAGTTCGACGAATGAACCGCGATAGCGCGTAATCGAGCGTACTACAAAATATCCGCTTTGCTGGGGTTCTTTATCGAGTACGCTAGTGCATGGAACATGGCAGACGTAATCGTCATCGGCGGCGGTCCCGCTGGTCTGACAACCTCCCTCTTCGCCGCGAAGAACGGGCTCTCCACGACGGTCTTCGACACCGACAAGACGTGGATGCACAAGGCGCATCTGTTCAACTACCCCGGAATCGGCTCCATCGACGGCTCGGACTACATGGAGACGCTCCGCACGCAGGTCGACCACTTCGACGCGGAGCGCCACCAGGGCGAGGAAGTCACCGACGTGAGCGAGAGCGACGACGGCTTCGTGGTCACGACCGGCGACGACGAGTACGAGGCCGACTACGTCGTGCTCGCCACGGGCGCGAACCGCGACCTCGCGGAGTCGCTCGGCTGCGCGTTCGACGACGAAATCGTCGACGTGGACGTGACGATGGAGACGAGCGTCGAGGACGCCTACGCCACGGGCGCGATGGTCCGCGCCGAGGAGTGGCAGGCCGTCATCTCCGCCGGCGACGGCGCGGCCGCCGCCCTCAACATCCTCTCGAAAGAGAAGGGCGAACACTACCACGACTTCGACGTGCCCGCCGACGCCGAGTCCGTCTACGGCTCCCTCATCGACGAAGTCTAGCCGCAACCCGCGCGGTCGTACCTTCCGACTCCGACGTCGCGTTCTCGTTTTTCCTTCGCCGAGACTCCGGAGACTCGCCTGTCTCGTTAGCCGAGTCGCTCGATGAACGAGTTGATAACCCGAATCTCGTCGTCATTGATGGCGTGTCCCAATCCCTCGTACAACCGACTCGTCGTGTCGGCCCCGAGTGCCGCGAAGACTCGGGCCGACGCCTCGACTCGCTCGGGGTCGACGCGAGAGTCGTCGCGGCCGCTCCCGAAGAAGACCGGCGTGCCGTCGAGGTTGTCGTCGCTGACGTGCCCATCGTGGTCGCCGTCGTGGGTCCGACTCCCGAGGTCGGGTCCGAGGAGACTCCCCGAGAGCGCGACGAGACCGCCGTACCGACGTGGGTTTCGAACCGCGAACTCGGCGGCGAGACACGCGCCCTGTGAGAACCCGAAGAGGACGACTCGCCCGGGCGGAATCCCGGCGTCGCCGGCGATGTCGAGCGCGGCCGACACCCGACTGAGCGCCGAGGAGAGCCACGGTTCGTTTCGCTCGATGGAACTGGTGGCCGGTGCCGGATACCACGAGCTCCCGGCGGCCTGCGGCGCGAGGTACATCACGCCCCGGTGGAGGAACTCGTCGACGAGGGTGAGGACGTGCCGCGCCTTCGAGCCGCGGCCGTGGAGCATGACGACTGCCGCGTCGGCGACCTGCGGGGGCGCTCCGCCCGTCGCAATCTCCTGCCCCTCGTGGGGGTCGGTCGCGGACCGGGGCGCTGTTGGGCGGCGGGCCATCAGTTCAGTCCGTCGTCGCTGCTAGGTCCGACGCCAACCGGAAGGTCGAGCGGGCGCAGTTGGCTTTCTATCATCTCGCGGTCCTCCTCCAGCCACGGCGGGAGGTACAGCGACTGACCGAGCGTCTCCGGGTCGGCGTCGAACGTGAGGCCGGGGCCGTCGGTCGCGAGTTCGAACAGGATACCGCCCGGTTCGCGGACGTACAGCGAGTGGAACACGTGTCTGTCTTTCACCCGCGACACGTCGTAGCCGCGCTCGCGGAACAGGTCGTGCCACTCGTACAGTTGGGCTTCGTCCTCGACGCGGACCGCGACGTGGTGGATGCTCCCCGCGCCCTCGCGGCCGAACTCGCCGTCCCTATCGAGGAGGTCCACGACGGTCGCCCGGTCGCCCGGCGCTCGGTAGCGAACGCGATCGCCCTCTTGTTCGACGAGGTCGAACCCGAGCGTATCGAGCACGCTGGCGGTCACGAAGGGGTTCGTCGAGTGGAGCGTGACGCCGTGGATGCCGCGAATCGCGCGCTCGGCGGGGACCGGACCGCCGAACCACGGTTCGACCGACGACTCGCCGGTGACGAGTTCGAGGTCGGTCCCGTCGGGGTCCGAAAACCGGAGGGCAGTCTCGTCGAACCGCTCGAACGGGCCGTCGACTTCGACGCCGCGGTCGGCGAGGCGGTCGATCCAGTAGTCGACGGCGTCGGGGGGGATCACCAGCGACGCGGTTCGAATCTGGGGCGTGCCGGGGCGTCCCGGCTCCTCCGCCGGGTACGGGAAGAAAGTCAAGGCCGTTCCGGGCGAGCCGGTCTCGTCACCGTAGAACAGGTGGCGCGTGAACTTCTCGTTGAAGTTCACCGTCTGCTTGACGAGGCGCAGACCGAGCGTCGTCGCGTAGAAGTCGACGTTCGCCTGCGCGTCGCGGACGATTCCTGTGACGTGGTGGATTCCGGCGGTGTCTGTGAGCATCGAGTTGGGCGGGGTGTGTTGGAGAGTGGTAGTGTGGCGGCGACGGTGCGGCGGCGGAGACATGTCGGCGGCGATACCGCGTCAGCGACCGATGGTTCCCTGTCGGGTGACGGGAGCGTCGGGGTCGATCAGGAACGCGACGACGGTGGCGTCCTCGTCGGCGGTGAGCGTCAGACGGGCGTCATCGACGAGCAGGCCGCTTTCGGTTTTCCCGAAGCGCGTGTCCGCGGCCTCGACCGCGCCGTCGAACACGTAGAAGTACGCGTCTCGTCCCTCGATAGCGGGGAGGTCAGCGCTCGACCCGGCGTCGAGACGGAGGTCGAAGAGGTCGACCTCGTTGCGGACGAAAAGCGGCGCGTGGGAGCCCTCGGGCCCGAACAGGTGCCGCCACTCACCCTCGACGGGGGCGTCGATGGGTTCGTGTTGGATGTTCGGCTCCAGTCCGAGGCTGTGGGGCCGGACGAACATCTGAAGCATCCGCAGCGGCGGGTCGTCCGCGCGGGTGAACTCCTCGTGCCAGAACGTCTCGCCCGCGTTCATCACCATCAGGTGGTCGGCGTCGGTGACGAGGTCGTTGCCGTCTTGGTCGCCGTGACGCATCACGCCGGCGGGCACCCACGAGATGATTTCCTCGTCGCGGTGGGGGTGCATCGCGATGTGGGTGTCGGGGTCCATGAACGACTCGACGATGGTCGCGAGCGGGCCGTAGCCGTGGTCCGCGTGGTCCGGGAGGGCGCGACCGGGGAAGTTGAAGTGGGTCCGGAACTTCCCCTGGTTCTGGGAGACGTCGGTTCGCTCCGCCTTGTAGAGCTTCGTCTCGGAGCCGACTTTCATTACGCACGCACCTACGCATCGAATCTATATACCTTCTCGGCGACGTGACCGAAAGCAGGTGACGTCGGTGTCACCGGGAGCGGACGACCGCTCCGATGACAAACGTTTTGTTCCTGACAACCGACAGAGCGGGCGAATGGAGACGAGTCGGTGGACGCCGCGGCGAAACTGGCTGTTCGTCGTGCTGAGTGGTATCGTCGCGGCGGGAGTGGTCTCCGTGTTCGGCCCCTCCGACTCGAGCGTCATCGCGTCGGTCGCGGTCGGAG
Organism: Haloferax prahovense DSM 18310; assembly: GCF_000336815.1. Classification (GTDB taxonomy): domain Archaea; phylum Halobacteriota; class Halobacteria; order Halobacteriales; family Haloferacaceae; genus Haloferax; species Haloferax prahovense. The sequence continues at coordinate 2,595 of NZ_AOLG01000028.1, read as the reverse complement.
TCGTGGTCAGTCTCATGTTCGCGGTCGGCCACGCGGTGTCGAACGAGCGAGTGAAACAGGCGCTCCTTGACGCGCTGTCGCTTCTGCCGTGAGTTCGTCCCCGGGTCGACCGACTGTGAGCGACCCACGGCGTCACCAACCCTGCCGCAGTACGAACGCGGCGTGTCCGAACACGGCGAGCAGAAACGGCACCGAACCGGCGGGCCAGACGAAGACGGTGCCGAGCGGAATCGCACCCAGAAAGAGAGCGGTCACGGCGAACCGCCCCCACACCCGGTCGGCCGACTTCAGCGTCGAGTCCACTCGAATCGACACGTTGTACTGACGGAGCGTCTCCCGGAACCGAGGTTCGAACTCGTCCGGAACGAGAAACATCGAGGGCTTGTTGACGAACGACTGTTCGTAGTACAATCGGACTACAGTCCGGTCCCCGATGGTCACGAACCGGGCAGTTTCAACGTCCGCGAGTGAGGTCGTCACGTCCTCGTCGCTCCGAAACAGCGAGGGGTCACCCATGTGGTAGGTGCTTTCGAGCTCGCCGGCGTCATCGTCGAGCGCGACGCTCATACCGATGAACCGTTCCGAGCTCTGGAGGACTGCCGTCAGTATCACCGCGCAGTACATACTGTACACGAACGGGGCGCGGTCACCGGCGAGCGCGCCGAAAGTCAGCAGGGCAGCGGGGGCGACGGCGAACACGCCCCACCACGACACGCGACCGAAATCGACGCCGTTGAACGCGACACGCCACGGGAGTTCTCGAAGGCCAGCCATCCCCGCGGTCCACGCTGCGACGGACTCGTTCTCGTCTGGATGTGTCACCGTTAGTGTACTTCAAAATCGGCCGATATATAGCTCTCTTTCAACGAGTTGCGGTGCGACCGCCGCGCCTCTGGTCCGGGCGCAAAAAGAAAAAGAATGCGAGTACCGAGGCCTCCCGCAGGTACCAGCCCCTAAATGATAATATATTGATACTCTGCGTCCGAAACAGAAGCCTTACCACTAGCAACCGAGTTCGATGTAGTAGCGGGATGGGATAGCCAGGAGATTCCGCCGGGCTCATAACCCGGAGATCGGTAGTTCAAATCTACCTCCCGCTATGGTTTTGCTGACCNAGCCAGGAGATTCCGCCGGGCTCATAACCCGGAGATCGGTAGTTCAAATCTACCTCCCGCTATGGTTTTGCTGACCTCAACTCCTGAGCGCCGAGTCTCGGCTCGGCGCGACCCACGAGGTCAGCCTCATAGCTCAGTAGAGTTGAACCAGTGAGCAACGCTTCACGTTGCGAGTGAGGCCCGCTTTCCCCGACCATCGAGAGAAGACTGGTTCGGAACGAGGAAACTGGCGACTCAGTTGTCGGCCAACTTACCGCGTTTCTCGGCGACGACCGACCCGACTGCGGACCGCAACGTCTCCCAATCGACGCGGCCTTTGTCGAGTCGAACGTACTCCTTCACGGACGATACTCTCGAACACGCGTGCGTGAACCTCGGCGGTCGTGGGCGGTTTTTGGGACGTTTCGATGGCTTCGACGGCGCGGCCGACTCGCGCGTCGGTGACGAGTTCGTCGGCGAGTTCCGCTGGCTCACCTCGTATCGGCTCGTGGTCGCTTATCTCGTCGACGGCGCTCTCTCGGACGAGTGCGCGTCCACCGCGTCGATTCTCGATGACGACACCTGCGGCGGGTCCGGCGTACCACGCGGATTCGGGGATGTCGAGCCGTTCCGGGTGGAAATCCCGGACGTTCAGTTCCTTCTGGAAGGTGTTCAGCGGCGTCAGACCCAAGCGCTCGAACACCTGCTCGGCTTTGTCGATGGGGAACAGTCGCTCTTTGGTCCCGTTCCAGATGGTCCAGCCGAGAAATGCCGGGATTCGCTCCCAGTCGTAGTCGATACCGACATTGCACGGTGCCACGCCGAAGAAGACGTACGCTTCTGGCTCGTCGACCGCGTCGTGGAACGCGTCGCGGTCGAACCGCTCTCGAACGTGTCGAACGGCGTATTCGTACGGCGGAGGCACGTCGTCGAAGACCCGGTCTCGGCCGCCGAACAGTAGACGCCCCGACGGTTTCATCTGAAACCGCAACCGGGGACCAGCGACGTACTCACGGAGCCACAAGTGACCGCTCGACAGCAACTCGTCGGCGGCATCTCCGAGCTGAGGCGTCGATGGATACGGTTGCATGAGTGGTTCTTTCCACCACGAGAGGGATAGTCTTGGGTGTGCGCTCTGGCATCCCGCTCGCCGCGTGCCGCCCTTCGGGCCGCAGGGGAACACGTCGCGTAGTCTGCTGGGGGAGCCGACAACAGACAATCGTAGTTCATCAGTTGGTGAAATACACGCGGGGGGACACCGAGACCGGGGGTGATCCGACTCGTCAGAGACCCCCTCTATTCGTGTACGAGGGTCGCGCCGACGACGGCGATGTGTCGGAGTTAGGCTGTTTTCGCGCATTCAGCGGCTCACCGAGAACGAGAGTCAATACGCGACCGAGGCGAGCCGCACAGTTTCGGAGTTTGGGTTCTGTTGCGTGCCTTATTTTCACGCCAACTGAATTTGATTAGGCTCTCACCTTGCAGTTTTCGAATTTAGCAC
>NZ_AOLG01000027.1 GCF_000336815.1 Haloferax prahovense DSM 18310 | reverse complement strand
TCGTTAGTAACGGCGAGTGAACGCGATACAGTCCAAACCGAAGCCTTCGGGCAATGTGGTGTACGGACTACCCATAACGGACCTGGATCTTATGTGAAGTCTCCTGGAACGGAGCGTGATACAGGGTGAAAACCCCGTAACATAAGAACCAGATCCCGGGGTTGTTCCAGAATAGCGGGGGTTGGATATCCCTCGTGAATTTCGCAGGCATCAACTGCGAAGACTAAACACTCC
>NZ_AOLG01000026.1 GCF_000336815.1 Haloferax prahovense DSM 18310 | reverse complement strand
GGCTTCAAAGTAAAGCTGATTCAACGACGCGACCGCGTCATCCAAGTTTTCCGATTCAGACAAATTACTCCGGACATCCTTTATCAGTGCCTCGCCGTCCATACTCCTCGTTTGATGGGACTCCACGCGAAGAGCAAAATCAGGGTCTATCTCGAGTAACGCAGAGTCATCATATGCCCCTTGCTTGATGGTGTCGATGAACTTCATCGGCAGCATCGCACGAGGATACTTGGTTTTGGGCTCGCTCGAATCCGAGATCCCACTCAAGTCGACCTGTGATTCTACAATTCCGGTCAGCAGTAGATAGGTATCATCATCGACCAAGTCTAGAAGAGCGCTCTGTTCATCTTCATCGAGTCGCAGAGCCCCGATATCGTCGAGGATGATGTACTTACGACCTCGCCGTGGGGCGACGTGAGAACGGAAATAGTCGATAACGTTTTCGAGTTTTTCCACAGCACTGCTTGAAGGTTCGAGATGGTAGAGAGAATCCTCAAGAGGGACATAGAGGATCTGGCGTGAATCAACGGAGCCGACGATATCTAAATCACGATGGCTGGGAGAGAAGTCAACGGTGTCTGAATCAAGGATTGCAGCGATGAATTGCTGAAGAAGCGTTGTTTTGCCGATTCCGGTCGGTCCGTAAATGGGATACACGAGACTCTCAGTACCGTCTTCTCGCTCGTCATCAATGGACTGCAGTACTTTGAGTAAGTCTGATCGCGGGTCTAGAGAAGCGGTTTGCTCTAGCTCAGATAGCGAACCATTGCCTGTATCCCACCATTCGTTATGCCATTCAGCGTCTGCGATGAAATCAGAACCGTCAGATGGGTCTGTCATAGAGGAACTTGACCCCGGCATAGTATAAATA
>NZ_AOLG01000025.1 GCF_000336815.1 Haloferax prahovense DSM 18310 | reverse complement strand
ATTTGCCGAGAACTGGTCCAGGCCGTCGAGAGAACTGAAGTTTTCCCGCTTGACGAACGACTCCGTCCCCAAATCGTCCAGATCGGAGGGGATGCGTGCGGCCCCTGAATAGAGGGCGCAAGTCGGTCGGACGTGTCAACAATGATTCTTGAGACCCTTATGCTTCAGCACCCCCTCTTCGCCGTACAGATGAGCAACACGAAACGTGACTCTCACGGCTACACTCCGATGGACTGCGATGCCGACAGCGAGGCAGACGAGGGGTACCAGCGGTGTCCTATCCGAAGGTACACGACACAGCGTGGTATCTGATGAGTGA
>NZ_AOLG01000024.1 GCF_000336815.1 Haloferax prahovense DSM 18310 | reverse complement strand
TACGGGGCGCAGCAGGCGCGAAACCTTTACACTGCACGCAAGTGCGATAAGGGGACCCCAAGTGCGAGGGCATATAGTCCTCGCTTTTCACGACTGTAAGGCGGTCGTGGAATAAGAGCTGGGCAAGACCGGTGCCAGCCGCCGCGGTAATACCGGCAGCTCAAGTGATGACCGATGTTATTGGGCCTAAAGCGTCCGTAGCCGGCCACGAAGGTTCATCGGGAAATCCGCCAGCTCAACTGGCGGGCGTCCGGTGAAAACCACGT
>NZ_AOLG01000023.1 GCF_000336815.1 Haloferax prahovense DSM 18310 | reverse complement strand
TCGTTAGTAACGGCGAGTGAACGCGATACAGTCCAAACCGAAGCCTTCGGGCAATGTGGTGTACGGACTACCCATAACGGACCTGGATCATACGTGAAGTCTCCTGGAACGGAGCGTGATACAGGGTGAAAACCCCGTAACGTATGAACCAGATCCCGGGGTTGTTCCAGAATAGCGGGGGTTGGATATCCCTCGTGAATTTCGCAGGCATCAACTGCGAAGACTAAACACTCC
>NZ_AOLG01000022.1 GCF_000336815.1 Haloferax prahovense DSM 18310 | reverse complement strand
CTCACCTCTGGTGATACCTGTCCTTCGGGCAAGGTACCATCGCCGACCCACTCTTGGAAACTGGAATAATTCGATAGAGGTCCGCTATCGACATCTCATGGCAAATCATCCATTCTGGGTCGCTATGAACTCTACTAGCTTTACCTCTCTTGTCTTGGCGAGTCTTCATCGAATATCTGTTCGGTTCCATCCGAGCGGTGACAGCACACTCTCGACAGCTCTGACGAGATGGGCCTCGTAGTACGAGGCGTCGTAGGTCCCACTTTGGATTCCATATAATCGAATGATACGGTCGAATGTGTACCAGCGACGCTTGACACCTCAGCCTTGGAAGGCCGATGATCGGTCATCCGAACGTCGATTGATCCGGAGGACAATGCCGTCGTGTGTGAACCCCTGGACGTCGAGCTCGTCGAGGAGTGCTGGGAGTTCGTCGAGGTGACCGTTCAGATTGATGGCTGACTCGTCCGGGAGCACCCCGACGAGTCGCCAGTCGCCCCGATACCGCCACGCCTCTTCGGGATCGGGTTGTAGGCACACACGGCGATAGACCGAGATCTGGTTCGCACTGAGATGGACGTTGCTCACGGGGCCACCGGAGAGCGCCTTCGCCTCATATCTGACTGGTCGGAACTCGCCGTCGTCGTGTGCGAGTCCAACGAGATCGAATCCAGCGCCATCCCAGACACGAGAGATGTGTAAGCCCCGGGCCAGTGCTGAGTCATCGTCAGTCGCTCGCCATTTGTTCCATGCCTCACGGACCGACGACCGGGTGGCTCCTTCGGGGAACGGTGAGAGGAGGGCCTCTCTGGCCGCCTCGAAGGACTCTGGGCTATCGGCGTGTTCTAATGCGGAGAGGGTTTCGTCACGGACGCAGTCCAGCAGCGCCACTTCTGCCTCGTCACCGACTATCTTCTGAGA
>NZ_AOLG01000021.1 GCF_000336815.1 Haloferax prahovense DSM 18310 | reverse complement strand
TAATCCGGGAGGGATACGCGTGGACGAACACAGGGATCGCGTCGGACTCTACTTCGGTACTAGCGGTACGGTTGGACCGCACGAGCCCGTCCCAGCTGGTGTCTCGGGCAGTGTAGAATCGCCAGACACCACGAACTCTCGTGTCACCGTCCTCAGTAAGCGTGTACCCCTGCCAGGGACGGGACTGGAAGATGGCAACGCCGGAATCCCCGTTCGGATATTCGGCGTAATAGGGGTACGCGGAGAGGTCGTAGACCTCAACGTCAAGTGAGTCCGAGACGTTTCGCGTCTCCTCACGGTAGACGACATCAACATTGGTTCCGTTGACAACGTCGGTCCGGGTCGTCTTCTTCAGTCGGACGTGGATCTCTGCTTCGAGGGTGAGGGTTGCGCTCCAGTCGTCGTCGATCTGGTAGTCGATAGCCGGCGTGTGTGATCCATCACTCTTCGTGATGGTCTCCCCGTCCTTTTGCAGCCGAACTTCCTCGATCTCGTGATCCGAGAGCGACCACTCGATAGTCCTGTTCCCTGAGGAACTCCCGTTTGGGATACGAACGCGGTAATCGACGAACCCACGCATCGTGCCGTTCGGGGCGATGTACAGTGGTGTTTCACTGGATTCGAGGTGGCCCCGAGTCGACGGCTGAACTGCGAACACTGTTGCGTGAGCGTCCTCGATGAATACACCGTCCTCAAGGGACGCGTGGGGTGGATGGACGGACGTATCCGACCCACCGGCTTCGAGGTCTGTGAAATCGTTTCGAGTCCACGTCGCGGCCGTCTCGGGCGGGCGTTTGAACGTGATATCCGTCCCGTTTGCAAGCTGGTGGATTGACGTCCGCTCGTCACCGTAGCGCTGGCGGTATTCCTCTTGACTGATGTAATTGTCCGCATCGCGAGACCAGAGTGTTGCTGACTCGTTCTCAGTGAGTCCGTTATCTTCCGTACCTGGTCGCGGCGGATTCGCCGAGACGATACCCGTGACTAGGCTAGTCACGCAGAGGGCTGCGATGAGTACGGTTAGTTCGCGTTGTTGTAGGGTTCTCACGATGAGAGGGGAGTGGATGGCTTACCAGGGGACGAGATCAACACACTGCGCCAGTGGGAGGCCCATCATCGATCCGGCGACGGTGTACAGCGGGCCGAGGATAACGAGAACCACAGCGGACTTCATTGCCGAGCGCTTGTGGCGCTTGAGTCCCTTCTTCTGGTCTGGATTGAGTGTGAACATCTCGATGAGGGAGTCAGCTTGCCAGACAACAGCGAGACCGACGATGCCCAGCCCAGTGGT
>NZ_AOLG01000020.1 GCF_000336815.1 Haloferax prahovense DSM 18310 | reverse complement strand
ACTATCTCATCAGAGGTCATGCTTCGACATGTTTCGGTTGGAACCAGCTGTTGCCAAGTTCGATGGGCCTTTCACCCCTACACCAGAGTCACGAGAGGGTATTGTAGGACACCAACTCTAACGGGCCTCCACGCAGCTTTCGCCACGCTTCGCCCTGCTCCGGCGTAGATCACTTGGTTTCGGGTCGCATCCGGTTGGCTCCCCGCCCTTGAAGACGGTGGCCCTGGTCAAAGACTGCGGCCGTATCGGTTTCCCTATGCCTCCGGGGGTTCACCCCTTAGACTCGCCAGTCAGATGCACTCCATGGTTCGTTTTTCAAAACGCACGACGTAACATCGGCTTCACTCNGGGATCGCTCCCAGTTCTTTCGTCGAGTGACCTTGTATGCCACGTCGCTCTATCGCCAACTGATTTCAAGCCCTATTGCACCGCCCTTTTCGGGGTGCTTTTCAGCGTTCGCTCACGCTACTTGTTCGCTATCGGTCTCGAGGAGTGTTTAGTCTTCGCAGTTGATGCCTGCGAAATTCACGAGGGATATCCAACCCCCGCTATTCTGGAACAACCCCGGGATCTGGTTC
>NZ_AOLG01000019.1 GCF_000336815.1 Haloferax prahovense DSM 18310 | reverse complement strand
ACTCTGGTGTAGGGGTGAAAGGCCCATCGAACTTGGCAACAGCTGGTTCCAACCGAAACATGTCGAAGCATGACCTCTGATGAGATAGTTCGTGAGGTAGAGCGACCGATTGGGAATCCGGACTCCGAGAGGAGTTCGCTTCCCTGTCAAACTCCGAACTTACGAACGTCGTAGACTCAGGGAGTCCGGTGTGCGGGGTAAGCTTGTGCACCGTGAGGGAGACAACCCAGAGCCAGGTTAAGGACCCAAAGTGT
>NZ_AOLG01000018.1 GCF_000336815.1 Haloferax prahovense DSM 18310 | reverse complement strand
GAACATCAGTCCATCCGCTGAAGACATCCGTCGAGTCGTAGCCAACGCTCGTTACGAGAGCAGCCCAGGAGAACCTGTATTTACCGACACGGATGTCACGGCAGTACTCGGGCTCATCGAAGAATCGTATACGCAATCGATGTCTGCCAGTATTGGCGACTACTCGGTTGACCACATCTACCCGAAAAGCAGAGAAGAGACTGTATCTGAATCTATTGGAGAGACTGTTGATGTTGATCGAATTGGGAATCTACAGCTGTTGCCACACGAGATGAACGAAGAGATCAAAAGCGACCAGTGGCCCCACGAATGGTTGGATGATCTCGGCAACGCCGAGGCTGAGCGTATCCAACGGGTAAATCAGTACCCCGATGTCGAACCTACGCCGGAGAACGCACAGGCGTTTATCCAGGCTCGCGAAGAGCAGATCACCGACTACCTGATTGACAAGTACGTCAAGTGAATAATCACTCGATCCCGAAATGTGAGGATTCGTACGAGATCCCAATTGAGTTGTCGTCCATCACAACGGTTCGCTCCAACAGGGCGGCGATTTGGTTCATATCCCTTCCTGGCTGTTCTGCTACCTCTGTCGAGTTTGAGGCTGTACCGAAGTCAGTCTAGTCAAGTGCCCCATGATGCCAAGCATGAAAT
>NZ_AOLG01000017.1 GCF_000336815.1 Haloferax prahovense DSM 18310 | reverse complement strand
CGTCGATTGTTTGCGGCATGACGTGCTCAATCGTGAGCTCATCATACTGGACCGGCTCTCTGTGTCCGAACTGTTCTTCAAGCGTTCGAAGAACGAGCCACGTTTTCTTTTTATCGCGGTTGTACATATCAAATCGGTGGATGCTGTCGAGGAGTTCTGCGTCATCTGGCCATCCTTGACTCTCCAGATAGGCGAATAGCGAGCCTTCCACGTCGTCATCTTCGATGGATCGTGCAGCAATCGGGAATGTACGGTAATAGCCTCGTGTGCTTCGACCACAGATGAACCGCCGAAGAACGAAGCTTTCCAGTCCGTGAAGAGTCTTGAGAAGCTCATTTATCGAAAGGTCATCCGAATCCCATCTGTACAGCAGATTCAGCACTAACTGATGAGCAGTGCCGATTTCGAGATATCGGAGGCGGCGCAGCGCATTCGTCAGCTCTTCGTTTGGTGCCGTTTCCGGTCGTTGAATCCAGAGGTAGAGATCAGCATAGTACGATAGTTCATCAACGAGTTCTCTGGGTGTCATCGCTGACGTTCGCCGCTTGAACTGGTGGTAGATCTCGTTTTTCTGGACGTACTCGCCGGTTCGCATCATGTAGTCGCGATAGAACTCCGTGAGATCGACCCCAGAATAGTCATCTGTCTCTTCGAACTTTTGCTCAAACGGCATCCAGTGTGCCTCGTTGAACCGGTCCTGCTCGGTCAGAGAGAGTTGCATAAAGACATGGTTCCGGATAAGATCGGATTCTTCGAGCTGAAGCCCGCGCTCGTTTAGAGTCTCGAAGATGGCGTAGGGATTCTCGTCTTCAGAAGTCGTAATCATCACTAGCGGAAGCTGCTGAATGATGATCTGCTTGAGCCGATCAAGCGTTTCAATTTCATCATCTCCATTCACTTCCTCTATCTTGCTGTGCAGGAAGTCGTAGCTCTGATAGATAGATGTCTCCGCGAGATCTCCGTCTACGGTCTCCTGCTCCACGATGGCGAAGAGGGCATCCCGATCTTCGGCGCGTGAGACGACTTTGAACTTCTCAACCCCGTCTTTGAACTCGTCGATGAGATACTTCTTGTTAATTTCTTCAGCGAAACTGGTGTGTCGCTCATCGTTGATTTCGGCCGCATAGTCTCGGATGGCACTGAGGAAGAGCGTGAGTGTGATGAGACGTTGCTGTCCATCGATAACGAGATATTCTGGCACAGTTCCCGGACGATGATTTCCGGGCATTACAACGAACGTTCCAATGAAGTGCTCTTCAGAAACCGAGTCGGCCTCCAAGAGATTTTGAACGTCGGACCAGAGAGCATCTAACTCATCGGTCCCCCACGAATAGTTCCGTTGGAAGACAGGAATTACGAACTGTTTCTCACCCGCAAACACACTTTGGAGAAATTGATCTTCAGCGTCCATTACTGCTCCAACATGCTAATCCGATTATCATAAACGTAGGGGAATATGGCCCAACAGCGGCCGAATAACCGCTCCAAGGGATCCCTCACAACAACTATTCCCATTAGGGACCACCCTGGCATGTTCTCAGAAGTTCCGAAGTCTACATCACTCTCTCCTCGACCACTCCTCTTTCACACCTACTGGGGGAGGACTTTCCGAAATCACTGGCTCTCCTTCACCTGGAGCCAATCGAAGTTTTCCGTCCTCGATATACACGTCTACGACATCGGTATCGACAGGGTCGATTCCAAGTTGGACAAGATCTGGCCCTGTGAGTGCGATACTGATTCCTAACGGAGTACTATCCTTGCATCGGTTCACTCGAGCCGATGTAACTGGCTCCTCTGACTCCTTCTGTGGGGGCATTCTTGTTATGAGTCGAGATACACTATAATCTCATTTCCTTCCTTCGAGCCAACCTATGACTTCTGGAACTGAGTGGTTGACTGCCACACGTTTTGGATGCTCATGCGAGATGCGATACTCCGTCAGGTTCCTCGATGTCGTCGAACTCACCGCGTTTAACTGGTTTCCAGTCTTCACCTGGGTCGGGACTCCACCAGTCCACTTCGTATCTACTGGGTGCACCGACAACTTTCACTCGCGCTGATCCACCGGGAAGATCGCGTCGATCCTTCTCGTCGACGCGGAGGTTCCACGTGGTGTCCGTGGTAGATAGTGCAAGGATAGCCTCCTCGTGAGTCAGCGCTCCGCAGCGTAGACGATCTGGGAGCGAACTTCATAGCCACAGGCTGGGCAGTCGAACCACCGCTGTACCTTGCCAGCGTCAGCAGACTTCTGGCCGACGACGACATCGTCGTTCGGACACTCCGGACAACCAAGCTCAGGGGCCGGACGCTCTCTTAGGGCGTCTCGAAATGTCGTTTCATCCTTCGTCGAGAACCCTTGCGACCAAACAGGGTAGCCG
>NZ_AOLG01000016.1 GCF_000336815.1 Haloferax prahovense DSM 18310 | reverse complement strand
GAGATTCAGAGCAAACCCACCGCGAATTTCCCGGAGAGAGCCTGTATTTCTCTGCGATTTTTCTGATTAGAGGTTCTGATTTCTCTAACTAGAGAAAACTATATACATCTACATCCACGATGTTGTGTTGAGTATTAGTCTTGAGTGAAAATGGCTACTACTCAAAACAGAGTGGAGGATTCAACGATGGCATACTATCCCGACCGAAATGACGACATCGCAGAGAAGCGCAAGCTAGCCAAGAACTTCCTCGATAATCCAACGCGTGACGCATTTGCGGAACTGGTGGCTCACGACGGCTTCTGGGCAACCGAGCCCCGGCGCAGTATCGACTACTATGTCGACGACATCGTATTCGACAAGCAGTCACCCGAGGAAGTCGCCAGCACTGTTGAACGAGCTCTCGAGGATTCGGACGCACTGGAAGATGTACTGGAACTCGATGGGTTCGGCTGGGCCACAGCGACCGAATTACTTCATGTCCTCGCCCCAGACACGTACGCGATTCTCAACAAGCGTGCAGTCGCGGGAATGGAGGCCCTCGGCTATGACGTACCCAACAGGCAGACGGCTTCTATTGAGGAATACTGGGACTTCGTCGATGATGTGCTGGAGGCGTACGAGGAGTATGATCTTCGGGCAGTAATCAACGAGTCCGAGTCGGCACCCGATGTTCCCGATGATGCGACCGATCTCGAGGCAGCCGATGCCGCGTTCAACGCGGACTACGACGAGGAAGCCTACGATATCGACCTGGAAG
>NZ_AOLG01000015.1 GCF_000336815.1 Haloferax prahovense DSM 18310 | reverse complement strand
GAGTTTCTCCGGATCGGATTCTCGCGTTGACCTTCACCAACAACGCCGCTGATTCGATGCGTGAGAAACTCAACGCAAAACTCGGACCCGCAGGGTATGACGTCGACGCGTATACGTACCACTCTATCTGCAACGAGATACTAACGGACTATGCCTATGATGCGGGATTAGATCCAGACTTCGAGATCGCAACGGATGCTGAAAAGTACGTCATCGTGCTCGATGTCCTCGACGAAATCGACTACCGTGCTGTCAAACCCAACGTCTACGGCCCAGATTCATACGTGAGCGGCGTCGCATCGAAACTCCTCTCCTTTATCGGGTCGATGAAGCGATGTGGGATTTCGCCCGCAGAGATCGAGGAGTATCTCGGGTCACCGGAACAAGTCTATGAGCTCGATGCTGTGCCAGACCGTATTGAGGAGATTGCAAGTGACCATCTTGGTGGTCGTTCAGTTTCGACCGTTCTCGACGGCATCCCCGATACACGAGCCGACCTCGTCGCAGAACGGGATACCCTCCGCGATGAAGGATTAGAGGCGAGCATCAAAGACTTTCTCGACCGACTCGTTGACCTCTGTGACGCACTCGAAGTAGCGTTTGAGGAGCATGAGGCTGGTGAGCGGTCGCTTCCCGAGGATGCACACAAGCTGCCGAAATATCTCCTTGGAGGGTACAGTAGTGCTCCGAGCGGGATACCAAACGACCTGAAGCTCGAACTAACAGACTACCTCCGAGAC
>NZ_AOLG01000014.1:150190-166855 GCF_000336815.1 Haloferax prahovense DSM 18310 | reverse complement strand
GAAAAGCGAGGACTATATGCCCTCGCACTTGGGGTCCCCTTATCGCACTTGCGTGCAGTGTAAAGGTTTCGCGCCTGCTGCGCCCCGTAGGGCCCGGAATCTTGTCTCAGATTCCGTCTCCGGGCTCTTGCTCTCACAACCCGTACCGATTATCGGCACGGTGGGCCGTTACCCCACCGTCTACCTAATCGGCCGCAGCCACATCCTACAGCGCCTGAGCGTTTCGGGGAGTCGGCATTCCAGCATGACTCCCGTATGAANCCCCACCGTCTACCTAATCGGCCGCAGCCACATCCTACAGCGCCTGAGCGTTTCGGGGAGTCGGCATTCCAGCATGACTCCCGTATGAACTATTAGCCTCAGTTTCCCGAGGTTATCGTTCTCTGTAGGGTAGTTTGGCCACGTGTTACTGAGCTTTTCGCCACGAGTATGAACTCGTGCAACTAGCATGGCTAAATCGGACCCCAATAGCAATGACCTCCGGCAGGATCAACCGGAATGGGTCGCGACCATTTAAACCTGGTCGCGGGGTTTTGGCGGGGGAATGGCAGCGATATGCTGTCAAATCACCGTTCAAAGGTCCGAGTTCGTATGACATCCGTTCGGATGTCACCGAACTACTAGGGCTAACATCAGATACCGTCTTGCGGCGTACCGCAGGGGCGGAATCCTCATTTCCTTCGGACCTGAACCGAGGCGATTCGTGGGTATAAACCCTTCGAACCTCCGTGGGTTCTGGTCCGGTGAGGCAGGACGCGTTGAATCGCCCTGCAATCGCGGTGTGTCGTTCGCATTCATCCGAAATGCCTTGGACCACTTAAGGCCGTCGTATCGTGGCGACCCCCGGGAAGGTGTGTCATCCCGGTGAGCGCCTGACGACCTTGGGGTCGGGGCGTTCGGTGGAAGCTTTCGGGGGGAGTGCCCCCGTGCGCTTCTTCGCATTAATCCGAATGCCGGGGATACATTTAACCCCGTTGATTTAGTGGCTCTGTGAGAAAAATAGACACGAGGCGTGCCATAACTTCACGCGCGGTCAATTGTGACATCAATTAGACTGAGCGAGAAATCAATGTATTAGTTTCGCGTGCGTGCGAGGTGTCGATAGAATCGACCCGTTGAAGTCGGTTTATAACGGGTCGCTTTATAAGGCCGGAGGTACGATTCACGTGCGAGCAATGAGTGGGCCGGCAGACTCCATCGAGATTCAGAACGTAGTCGCATCGACCGGGATCGGTCAGGAGCTCGACCTCGAAGCCCTCGCCGACGACCTCCCCGGTGCAGATTTCAACCCGGACAACTTCCCGGGCCTCGTCTATCGCACCCAGGACCCGAAAGCCGCTGCGCTCATCTTCCGCTCGGGGAAGATCGTGTGCACGGGCGCAAAGAGTATCGACGACGTGCACGACGCACTCGGAATCATCTTCGACAAGCTCCGCGAGCTGAAGATTCCCGTCGATGACGAGCCAGAGATAACCGTCCAGAACATCGTCTCCAGCGCGGACCTCGGACACAACCTGAACCTGAACGCGCTGGCTATCGGTCTCGGCCTCGAAGACGTCGAGTACGAGCCCGAGCAGTTCCCCGGCCTCGTCTATCGGATGGACGAGCCGAAGGTCGTCATCCTGCTTTTCGGTTCCGGGAAAATCGTCATTACCGGCGGAAAGCGGACCGACGACGCGGAGACCGCGGTCGAAGAGATCGTCGAGCGCATCGACGCACTCGGACTGCTCGGATAGACGCTCCCGAACTATCGATTTTTCGCCGCGTACGGACCTGAACACCCGCAAGTGTAAAATACAGAACAGTCCAACGGATGGCACATGAGTGCGCGGGAGGACGTTGCGTTCCTCGTCGGGTCGCAAAGCAGGGAGGCTATTCTCCAAGCGCTGGCAGTCGAGCCGCGTCGACCAACTGACCTCGCAGACAGCTGTGACTGTGCGAGGGAGACGGCACAGCGGACACTCGCAGGGTTTTGTGACCGCGGGTGGGTCAAAAAGACCGATGGGTTCTATCATCTCACCGCGGGTGGCGTAATGGTCCACGACCAGTACGCGGAGTTCATCGGTACGGTCGAGTGCGCCGATCGGATGAGCGAGTTCCTGGCGAACGCCGCGGAAATATGTGAGGGCGCACCGTCCGGCGTCCTCAGCCAGATGAACATCACCACCGCTGCCGACAACGACCCTCACGCACCGCTCAACAGATACCTGACCATCGTCGGAAACGAGCCGGTCGACCGCTTCCGCGGTGTCACGCCCATCGTGAGTCGGGTGTTCAACGAGTCGGCCAAAGACGTATTGGGCCCGGACACGCGGATGGAGCTCGTCGTCGACCGCGACGTCCTCGAACGGTCGATGGACGCCTACCCCGAGTCATTCGAGCGCGCACAGGACCTCGACCAGTTCGAACTCCGGGTCACCGACGAGGACCTCGACTTCGGCCTCCTACTGGTCGACGGCCACGGGGCCGTCTCCGCCTACGACAAACACGGTAACCTGACGGCCCTCGTCGACGGTGACGCCCCGGAGGTCGTCTCGTGGGTCGAGAGCCTGTACGAATCCGTCTGTTCGACATCAGTCCCGCTCGAACAACTCGAATCGTGACTCGCCCTCGACAACCGATGGTGTGACCGATCCGGTCACACGTGATAATTCCAATCACATGCCACTGCAATAAAATATAAGAGGTCGCTCGACAGAGGTGTACTTGCAGCGGTGCAGCGTCCCCCACTAGGCGATTCGGCCCTTACGTGCTTTCGGTCGGTCCCCTGATTCCCCGTCAGGTGTCCGTGTTCTCGATGAGAACGTCTTTGACTACGTCCGGATCTTCGAGCAGTTGGTGTTTAGTGTAGCTCCCTTCCGCACTTCCGCCGCTGTGTTTCGACTGTTCGATGATATCGAGAAAGGCGTGTTCTTTCAGCAGGTCGCGGACCCGCCGAAGCGACAGGCTATCAGAACCCTGCTGCCGACAGATGTTCTCGTAAACCTCGTAGACGCGACTCGTCCGGAAGCCGTCCTGCTGTTGGTTCGAAAGCGAGAGGATCGCCAGCGCTTGTAACACGTAGCGAGAGTGCGGCGTCGACCCGCGAATCAACTCGCGGAAGCGGTCGGTCTCCGCGCGCTGTCGCGCCTGCGTGACGAAGTTCTCTCTGACCGTGCTCGCCCCCATAGATTGGGCAATCTCACCCGCGTATCGCAGGATGTCGATAGCCTTCCGCGCGTCCCCGTGCTCGCGGGCGGCGAGCGCCGCGGCCCGTGGAATCGTCGACGGGTCCAACACACCGTCACGGAACGCGTCGCTCCGCGCGTCCATGATGTCGCGAAGTTGGTTCGCATCGTACGGCGGGAAGACGAATTCGCGCTCGCAGAGGCTGGATTTCACCCGCTCGTCCATCCGGTCTTTGTACTGAATCTTGTTGCTGATTCCGATGACGCCGAGCTTACAGCCGGCGATTTTGCCGGCCTCTCCCGCTCGCGAGAGCTGCATGAGGATGTCGTCGTCGCTCAGTTTGTCGATTTCGTCGAGGATGATGAGGACGACGTCGTACAGCGAATCGAGGATACGCCACAGTCGTTTGTAGTACGTCGACGTCGAGAGTCCCTTGTCGGGGACTTTGATTCCGGTAATCGCGGTGTCGTTGACGCTATCGGCGATAGTCTGGACGGCCTGCGTCTCGGTCGTGTCCTGCGCGCAATCAACATAGGCGAACGTCGCTTTCACTCCCTCTTCTTCAGCCGTCTCGACGAGTCGCTGGGAGACGTACTTCGCACAGAGCGATTTCCCCGTCCCCGTCTTCCCGTAGATAAGGACGTTACTCGGGCTCTGTCCGAAGATGGCGGGGTTCACCGCGGTCGCGAGATCCGAGATCTCGTCGTCGCGACCGACGATGCGACCCTCCCCCGGGAGGTGGTTTATCTCCAACAACTCCTTGTTGGCGAAGATGGGGTCCTCCCGGGTGAAGAGGTCGTCGCTGGCGTTAGGCATGTTCGCAACACACCACGTTTCCGATGAAAGGACTTACCATTCGACGCAGCACACACACACCACGTTTCCGGTGAACGACCACGAACCCCGGTTTCCCGTCCACACGAAACGGAGGTATTGATTCACCGGAAACACGGTGTGAGGGAGTCTACCTGACCCAGCGAGGGTTGAGGAATCTCGGCTCGTCTCTCGTCAAGAAACGAGGACGAAAACGAAGACGAGGTCCGAGAGTCCGACAATACCGGTGGTAGCCACGCTGAACGTGCTCGTTGTCGTCGTAACAGAACTCAATGAACGTCGCCCGCGGTAACCGTCGATACGACCAGTAGCACAGGATCTCAGAGACCCGCGAGCACCGTTAGGAGCGGTTAGAACACCGAGAACACGTGCCTCGAGACGTATCGTTCGGGTCGACCAATACTCGAGGATCGAGTATATTCTTGTTTGCGAGTGTATCAATGGTCGGTAACACAAATAAACTATTTAATTGTTGTTATACGTGGGCTCCAGTGCCACCGACCCAGAGAAAGTGGTCAGTTGACCGTCGGTAGTTGACACAGCCCACTCGCTCACCGGAAATGTGGTGTCTCACACCGTTCCGGGGGTTCGAGTTGATATAGATAGTAGCGCGCCTCTCACGTCGTATTTCACCGGAAACGTGGTGTGTTGGTAATAAGTGGACCGATTCAGTTCAGGCCGAAAACTACGGAGAAGGCACGGGCGTCAACGGCCGCTGTTCGGCGCGTTCCCCACCGAGAGACGCTCGGGCCAGTTCATCGGAAACGTGGTGTGCGCGTGACTCCGTTCTCGTAGCTCGCCGGCGAGCGACACCGATTCCGACGTGATTACTGCCTCCCCCCACCGTGTCGTATTTCACCGGAAACGTGGTGTCTGTCAGCGCTGCTACGTTCTCCGCTCGGTCGGTTGGCAGCGGCTGACTCGGGAATCGGCTGACTCCGAAGCGGGACCACCGCTGCAACGGCTGCCGATACCCCGTTCAGTCGACGCGACGTTCAGCCGTCGGTCTCGACCGGCGGCCCCAACACTCGCAGTTCGAGATATCCTCGCCGTCGGGGTCGGATTTCGGCCTCGTATATTTCGACCAATTCACCGGAAACGTGGTGTCTCTGACCGTCTCACGCGGAGTTGCGATTCACCGGAAGCGAGGTGTGGTACTTCCCGCGGGAACGGGTCGGTGACTGACCGGTGCCGACCGACTGCCGTCGCCGACTTTTGTCGAGGTCTGCAACTCGAGTCTCGTCCTCCCGTTCACCGGAAACGAGGTGTGCATGCGACTCACGCGCACCCCGGTTCGCCCACGCTCGGAACGTTCTCCCGCGACGGACTGTGTCGATAGCGTGGCGTCAATGCAATTACCCAGGGGAACGAACCGATACCGTATGCGTGCGCTCAGTCGCGTGTGGGTGCGCCTCAGCGAAGCCGTGTCGGGCCGAAGGGACGACCGAGAGTGGTCCCTCGAGCGATCCCGTTCGACGGAGACGCGGTGGTCTCGTTCGGGAGAACGAGTCGACTGCTTCCGGTTCGACGACGGTTACGTGACCACCGTCCACTACGAAGACCGCGGGGTCACGTGGCAGTTGACCCCCGGACAGGTCCCGCTCGCGAGCGCGCTCGCGATGGCGAAACTGTACCTCGAACACGAACTGACTCCGCAGACCGACCCCGAGGGACGGCCGTTCGTCGGCCTCACCGAACGCGGTCCGGTTCAGGTGTTCGAGGAAATTCCGCCCGAACCGGTCGAATACGTCTACCTCGACGGCGTCCGGACGCTCGAGGAGTTCCCGGAGTTCCTGACCGTCAGCGACGACTTCAGGTCCGTGTTCGACCGGATGGCTCCGGCGCAGTCGAGTACGTCCCGATAGGCGAACCGCCTCGTTCTCGATAGTGCGAGTCGCTCTCGGTGTCGCAAGCCGTTTCCCCGTCGCGGCCGTACCCGCCTTCGATGACTGCCGAGGACGAGGACCCGAGTCCTCCCGACGGAGACGCCGAGGCCGACGAGGCCGACGCCTCCGCAGACGTGCTCGACCGACTGGCAGACGCGACCGACGCGTCGCCAACCGCCGCCGAGGTGACGAGCGAGGGCGACGACGGCGTCTCGCTCGCGTCGTTCTACGAGGCGCTCGAATCAGAGGGCCGACCCGTCGTGACCGCCCAGCAGGTCGCGCGGCGTCTCGGCGTCTCGCAGGCGGACGCGATGGACGGACTCGACGCTCTCGCGGATGCCGGTCGGGTCCAGCGGGTGAACGTCGAGACCGACCCGACCGTCTGGTATCCGACCGAGTGGGGCGAACTCGCCTCGCGGGAGCGGGTCGTCCTCTTCCCGAAGCGCCGCGAAATCGTCGTCGACAACCCGACCCAGTACACGCGGGCGCGACTCTCCCAGTTCGCGCACCTCGTCGATACCACCGGCGACCGCGAGGGAAGAGGCCGAGGCTACCTCTATCGAATCCGGCAGGAAGACGTGTGGCAAGCGCCCTTCGACGATGTCGACTCGCTCCTCTCGATGCTCCGGTCGGTCCTCCCCGAGCGGTCGCCGCACCTCGAAGCGTGGGTCGAAGACCAGTGGAAGCGCGCCCACCAGTTCCGCCTCTACTCCCACGAGGAGGGGTACACCGTCCTCGAAGCGGCCACGGAGAGCCTCATGGGAAACGTCGCGCTCCAGAAACTCGACGACGACCACGTCTACGCGCCCATCTCGGACACGGAGGCGTGGGTCAGAGACGAGGAAATCGCGGCGATAAAGCGCATCCTCTACGACGCGGGGTACCCCGTCGAGGACGACCGCGACCTCGAAGAGGGCGAGGAACTCGACGTCTCGCTTCACGTCGACCTCCGCGACTACCAGCGAGACTGGGTCGACCGCTTCGTCGACCAGCGCGCGGGCGTCCTCGTCGGCCCGCCCGGTGCGGGGAAGACCATCGCCGGTATCGGCGCGCTCGCCGCGGTCGGCGGCGAGACGCTCGTTCTCGTCCCGAGCCGCGAACTCGCCCGCCAGTGGCGCGAGGAACTCCTCTCGACGACCGACCTCGACGCCGACCAAATCGGCGAGTACCACGGCGGCGCGAAGGAGATTCGACCCGTCACCATCGCGACCTACCAGACCGCCGGGATGGACCGCCACCGGTCGCTTTTCGACTCGCGTCGCTGGGGGCTCATCATCTACGACGAGGCCCACCACATCCCGAGTCGCGTCTTCCAGCGGAGCGCCGACCTCCAGTCTAAACACCGCCTCGGGCTGTCGGCGACGCCCATTCGCGAGGACGACAAGGAGGCCGAGATTTTCACGCTCATCGGTCCGCCTATCGGGACCGACTGGGGGAAGCTCTTCGACGCCGGCTACGTTCAGGAGCCGGAAGTCGAGATTCGCTACGTGGGCTGGGGCGACGATATGGCCAGAAACGAGTGGGCCTCCAGCGACGGCCGCGAGCGGCACATGCTCGCCGCGATGAACCCCGGAAAGATATTCGAGATTCGTCGGCTCCGCGCCCGCCACGCCGACTCGAAGACGCTCGTCTTCGTCGACTATCTCGACCAGGGCGAGGCGATTTCCGAGGCGCTCGACGTACCCTTCGTCAGCGGTGAGACCCGTCACCACCGCCGCGAGGCGTACTTCGAGGCGTTCCGCGACGGTGACCTCGACACGCTCGTCATCTCCCGCATCGGCGACGAGGGTATCGACCTCCCGAACGCCGGGCTCGCAATCGTCGCCTCCGGCCTCGGAGGCTCTCGTCGGCAAGGCTCCCAGCGCGCCGGTCGAACCATGCGTCCGACGGGGAGCGCACTCGTCTACGTGCTCGCCACCCGCGGGACCAGCGAGGAGGACTTCGCCCAGCGACAGATGCAACACCTCGCCGGAAAGGGGATTCGCGTCCGCGAGACGAGTTCTGACGACCTCGACACCGAGGCGAGTGACGGTGACCCCGACTCAGATGGCGAGCAGTCAGCGTCTGCGGACGGTTCGGAGTCGGCGATGTCCGACGAGTAACCGCGCCGTCGTCGGGCGCTTGGCCGCCCGGAATGAGAATTCTTAAGTCTAACCGTAGATTGAGATTCTCTTGACCGCTCTTAGCTCAGCCTGGCAGAGCAGCCGACTGTAGATCGGCTTGTCCCCCGTTCAAATCGGGGAGAGCGGACTGAACTTCAACACCCGCGAGCGCAGCGAGCCGTGTTGCATGTGAGGGACTCCTCGGCCCGATTTGAGCAGCGAGCAACGCGGAGCGTTGCGAGTGAGTTCAAATCGGGGAGGGCGGACCGTCTTCTCTCGTACTGGTCGGTTCACCTCCTCACTCTCGCCCACCCGACACCAGCCACCTATTCCCGCCCACCCCACACCGTCTTCTCGACCAGCTCGACGGTCATCGGCTCGTCGACGCGAATCTGACAGGAGAGCCGCGGGTAGCCAAACCGCGCCGCGAGGTCGTCGTGCCAGTGGTCGGCCGTCGGTTCGCTCGAACGAATCCGGACGCCGCACGTGGCACAGAGGCCGCGCCCGCCGCAGTTCGCCCGCTTCGTGAGCCGTGTGTACGGCGAGAGACCGGCGTCGAGAAGCGCATCGCGGAGGACGGTCCCGCGTTCGACGCTGACCTCGGTGACACGGCCGCCGTCGGTGTCGCTGTCCCGTTCGTCGTCGGGGTCGCCACCGCGGACGCGGACCGTGACGGTCGAGTCAGCCGGGTCGCGTTCGGGGTGAGACTCACGGTCGCTCATCTGTCGGTCGTTAGGCCCGACTCGACATGGGTGTACTCCTCTGGTTGGCTCCTCGCCCAGTGGACTCACTGACGCCTCTCCGGTGGGTTCCAGCCGTCTATGTAGAGTCCATATCCGAAGATATCAGTATTATAACGGCTTATGCCGGGCGGATTCGTAGGTGAGCGTGATGGTGACCCTCGCGTCCGCGCCGGTGTTGGTGAACGTCCGCGTCGAGATGAACGACCACGAGACGATGACGGTCGAACTGCACGAGACGAACGAAACGCGCCACCTCGTGGCCTACGAGTCAGAGCGCATCCGCGACACCCTGGCGTCCCTCTCCGCAGGCGCTCGCGTTCCGGTCGAGATGGTCCGCGCCGGCTCGCGCTCGAACGTCTGGAAGGCCGTCGCACTCCACGGTCGGCAGTCCGCTCCGGCGGACCAGTCGGCTCGGACGGCGAACTGAGGCGTCTGCGGTCCCGTCTCCTTCCCCTCACTCGCCCCGCTGTCTTCTCACTCGTCTTCTCGTCCGCCTCTCGTTCACCGGGTCCACCGGAGACAAACCGTCGGTGCTATACTTCTCGCCTGTGTCGCGCACCGCAATGAGCTTCGTCGCCGAGGTGGAAGTCCGGTTCCGCGACCACGACTCGTTCGGACACGTGAACAACGCCGTCTACGCGACCTACTGCGAGCAGGCCCGGGTCCGCTTCTTCGAGGAAGTGATGGACACGCCGCTTTCCGACCCACACATCGTCGTCGCACACCTCGAACTCGACTATCGCGCCCCCATCGAGGGCGTCGGTACCGTCGAGGTGGAGGTTGAAGCCGGCGAGCCCGGCGGCAAGAGCTTCCCCATCTACTACACGCTCTCCTACGAGGGCGAGGTCGTCGCCACCGGGGAGACGGTCCAGGTCGCCATGGACGGTGAGGGCCGCCCGACCCGCGTCCCCGACCAGTGGCGCGAGGCAATCGCGAACCAACCGTAGCTCGGTCCACTCGTCTCGTCGTCGGCGGTCATCTACCGCCGGGATGGTTCCTTTTTCCGGGCGGTCCGCGGCTCGTGAGTCGCTGAATTCGACCCACAGTACCGAGACAGGAGAATTAAATNCATCTACCGCCGGGATGGTTCCTTTTTCCGGGCGGTCCGCGGCTCGTGAGTCGCTGAATTCGACCCACAGTACCGAGACAGGAGAATTAAATACTCTCGTGATAATCCCCGAGTATGCCTCGGGGAACACTAGAGCACGCACGGTCGGCGGAAGCCGACGACGAGACCCCGCTGTCCCGAGCAGGCGAGCGCGTCCTCCACATCGGTCGCGACCGGCCCATCCGCATCAGCGCCGGCCACCGCCTCCTCCACCACGACGGCAAGTGTAGCCGCCCGCACGGGCACAACTACGAGATTTCGGTTCGCGTCGTCGGCGACCTCACGGACGAGGGCTGGGTCGTCGACAAGGGCGTCGTGACCGACGTCATCGACGAGTGGGACCACCGCTTCCTCGTCGAGTCGGGCGACCCGCTGGTCGAGGCGTTCGAGCGCTCCGGCGACGCCGACGGGACGGTCGTCCTCGACGCGCCGCCGACGGCCGAGGTGATGGCCGTCGTGCTCGAAGAGAAGCTCCTGTCGGCGCTTCCCGACACCGTCTCCGAGGTTTCGGTCTCGGTCAGCGAAACCTCGGAACTCTGCGCCGGCTTCTGATGCCCGTCTCCGATACCGTCGCCCGCGACGACACCGACGCCGAGGGCGACCGCCTCCCGATAAACGAGCTGTTCGCGTCGCTTCAGGGCGAAGGCAAACTCGCCGGCGTTCCGAGCACGTTCGTCCGCACCAGCGGCTGTAACCTTCGCTGTTGGTTCTGCGACTCGTTTCACACCTCGTGGGAGCCGACTCACGCGTGGATGACCCTCGACGAAATCGTCGCCGAGGTCGAGTCGCGCTCTCCCGATCACGTGGTCGTCACCGGCGGCGAACCGCTCGTCCACGCCGAGACCGACGTGCTCCTGTCGGCGCTCGCCGACGACTACCACCTGACCGTCGAGACGAACGGGACGCTCGAAACCGACGCGCCGGTTGACCTCGCGAGCATCAGCCCGAAACTCGCGTCGTCGACGCCGACGCCCGACAATGCCCCGGCCGACGTAGACCCCGGCGTCTGGACCGAGCGACACGAGAACGCCCGCGTCGACCTCGACGCGCTCGCCTCGCTGGTCGAACACGCTGCGGACTTCCAACTGAAGTTCGTCGTCACCGGCCGCGACGACATCGACGAAATCGAGTCGCTCGTCGCCGACGTGCGCGGCGTCGCGGCCCGCGAAATCCGCGACAGCGACGTGTTGCTCATGCCCGAGGGACAGACCCGCGAGCAACTCGCCCGAACCCGGACCGAGGTCGCCGACCTCGCCGCGGCGTTCGGCTACCGCTACACGCCGAGACTCCACGTCGACCTCTGGAACGACGCGCCCGAGACCTGAGTACCTCCGAAAACACTCTGAACGCACTCCGAACGAACCCCGAATACACTCCGAACGCACCCCGAACCATTCCACGACAACGATGACTACCGAGACCGATACCGGCACCACGTCCGACGAAAAGCGCGCCGTCGTCCTCCTCTCCGGCGGCATGGACAGCGCGACGACCGCCTACGAGGCCAAGGAACGCGGCTACGAACTCTACGCGCTCCACACCTCCTACGGCCAGAAGACCGAGTCGAAGGAGTTCGACTGCGCCCGCGCGCTCGCCGACGAACTCGACGCCCGCGACTTCCTCCACATCGAGACGAGCCACCTGAAGCAAATCGGCGCGTCGTCGCTCACGGACGACTCGATGGCCGTCGCCGACGCCGACATGGACGCCGACGAGATTCCAACCTCGTACGTCCCCTTCCGCAACGCCAACCTCCTGTCGATGGCCGTCTCGTACGCCGAGGCGAACGACTGCGACGCCGTCTTCGTCGGCGCGCACTCCGAGGACTACTCGGGCTACCCCGACTGCCGCCCCGAGTTCTTCGACGCCTTCGAGGCCATGGTCGATGTCGGCACGAAGCCCGCCACGACTATCTCGCTGGAGGTCCCGTTCGTCCACGACTCGAAGACCGACATCGCCCGCCGCGGCCTCGAACTCGGCGTCCCCTTCGAGCACACGTGGTCCTGCTACCGCGCCGAGGAACCGGCCTGCGGCACCTGCGACTCCTGTGCGTTCCGCCTGCAGGCGTTCCAGAACCTCGGCGAGCGCGACCCGATTCCGTACGCCGAGCGCCCGGAGTACGTGGACGCGGACGCGGCGTAGCGTCGCCCCCGTGCGCCGACGACGGGGATAGACTCCGCCCGCCGTTCTACCTGTCTCCTCGCTCCCCTTTTTCACCGACCTGCGCGAATCTCGGGTCATGAGCGACGAGAAACGCCGAACCGCCGCCCAGTTCGGGAGCGCCGCCGAGTCGTACTTCGACAGCGAGGTCCACCGTCTCGGCGAGGACCGGGAGACGCTCGCGTCGTGGTGCCGCGGCGCGACCCGCGCGCTCGACGTGGCGACCGGGGCCGGCCACACCGCGGGCGCGATAGCCGAGGCGGGCGTTCCCTCGGTCGTCGCGGCCGACGCCGCCCCGGAGATGGTCGCCACCGCGGTCCGCGAATACCCCGTCACGGGCGTCGTCGCCGACGCGGAGCGCCTTCCCTTCGCGGACGATTCTTTCGACGCGGCCGCCTGCCGAATCGCCGCGCACCACTTCCCCGACCCCGAGTCGTTCGTCGCGGAAGTCGCTCGCGTCCTCGAACCCGGCGGTGTCCTCGCCTTCGAGGACAACGTCGCGCCCGAGGACGCGACTCTCGCCGAGTTCCTCAACGGCGTCGAGGTGCTCCGCGACCCGACCCACGTCGAACTCCACCCGGTTTCGCGGTGGCGCGAGTGGTTCGAGGCCGCGGGCCTGTCGGTCGAAGCGGTCGAGACCGCAGCGATACGCCTCGAATTCGACCCGTGGACCGAGCGGACGAACGTCTCGCCCGACGACCGGGCCGAACTCGAACGGCGCTTCCGCGAGGCGCCCGACGAGGCGAAAGCGCTGTTCGACGTGGTGTTCGACGGCGACGAGGTCGTCTCGTTCGCCAACCCGAAGGCGCTGATTCGAGCACGGAAGGAGTAGCTCTGTCGGGGAAACCCCCGACCCGACCCGACCCCGACCCCGACCCCGACCCCGCTCCACCCCGGCCGACTGCGACTCACCGAGACCCACAAACGGTAAGCGGACCCCCCGCGACGTGGGTGTGTGTCAACGCCCGACTTCGACGCTCCCATCTCGCCGCTCGCGGGGCTCGGCATCGCCGTCCTCGCGGTCAGCACGAGCGCCATCCTCGTGCGCTGGAGCGCCGCACCGAGCCTGATAAAGGCCTTTTATCGGGTCCTGTTCACCGTCGCTCTTCTCGCGCCGGTCGCGCTCGTCCGCCACCGTGACGCGCTGGCGACCATCTCGGGACGCGACCTCCTCGCGGCCGGTGGCGCGGGCGTCGCGCTCGCGGCCCACTTCGCGTCGTGGTTCGAGAGCCTCAACCACACGACGGTCGCCGCGAGCGTCACGCTCGTGCAGTCCCAACCGCTGTTCGTCGCTGTCGGCGCGTGGGCCGTCCTCGACGAGCGCGTGAGCCGCCGCACCGCCGTCGGCATCGGCGTCGCGCTCGCGGGCATGGTGCTCATGTCCGTCTCCGACTTCCTCACCGCCAGCGGCGCGCCGCGCCCGCTTCTCGGAAACGGGCTCGCGGTCGTGGGTGCCGTGACGGCCGCCGCCTACGTCCTCACGGGCCGGAGCGTCCGAAGCAGGGTCTCGCTCGTCCCCTACGTGGTCGTCGTCTACACGGTCTGTGCCGCCGCGCTCCTCGTCGTCGCGGTCGGCCGCGGCGACTCGCTTACCGGCTATCCGGCCCGCGAGTGGCTCCTGTTTCTCGGGATGGCGGTCGGCCCGGGTATCTTCGGCCACACCGTCATCAACTGGGCGCTCGCCCATCTCGAATCGAGCGTCGTCTCCGTCTCTCTGCTCGGCGAGCCCGTCGGCAGTACGATTCTCGCGCTCTTTCTCCTCGGTGAGATTCCCACGCTCCCGACCGTCCTCGGCGGGGCGATCGTCCTCGGCGGTATCTACGTCAGCGCGTCTTGACCTGTCCCGCCACGAGAGGGCTGTCCAGCCTCCGAATGGGAGTCCGCCGAAGCGCCTGTTCACCTCCAGCCTCCGTGTTGGTTATCGACGCTGATAACCGCGTCACAACGCTCATTACGGTGAGCGGTCGCTACTCCGTATGGACGACGGGTCGGGGGCAGACGTACGTGTCCTCCACGTCGACGACGAACCCAGTCTGACGGACCTCGTGTCGATTTACCTCGAACGCGAGGCCGGCGACGTCGACCTGTCGGTCTCGACGTCGAACTCGGGGGCGGACGCCCTCGAACGACTCCGACAGGAACAGGTCGATTGCGTCGTGTCGGACTACGACATGCCCGATATCGACGGACTGGAGTTCCTCCGCGCGGTCCGTTCCGAACACCCCGACCTCCCTTTCATTCTCTTTACCGGCAAAGGCTCCGAGGAGGTCGCCCGCGACGCCTTCCGCGTCGGCGCGACCGACTACATGCAGAAAGACACCGGCACGGACCAGTACACGGTCCTCGCCAACCGGGTCGTCAACGCCGTCTCGCAGTACCGCGCGAAGGCGGCCTCCGAGCGGTACGGCACCGCCATCGAGGTGCTCGACAGCGGCGTCTACTCGCTCGATTCGTCCGGTCGCTTCACCTCCGCCGACGGCGTCTTCTGCGAGCTCACCGGCTACGACCGGGAAGCAATTATCGGCCGCGAGTTCGCCGACCTCGCCGCCGAGTCCGACGACGAGATTCGCGCCGCCTTCGAGCGAGTCGTCGCCCCTGACGCCCCCGACACGGAACGCTTCGAGACGGTGCTCTCGCCCGGTTCCGCGTATCCGCACGACGACGACCTCCTGTGCGAGGGACACCTCGCGCTCCGTCCCACCGAGGACGACGAGCCCGCGGTCATCGGAACGCTACAGGACGTGACCGAGCGCCGCCGCCGGCGGAACCGCCTGCGCTACGAGACGCGCCTGAAAGACGCCGTCTTGGACACGTCCACCTCGCTGATGAGCGCCGAGACCGACGAAATCGGGACGAAAATCGAGTGGACGCTCCAGTCCGTCGGCGAGGTGGCCGACCTCGACCGCTGCTCGGTCTACCTCTACGACGACGAGACGAACGTCGCCGCGCTGATGCACGACTGGCGCGGCGGCGACCCGCGCGAGCATCCCGCGCGCGTCGCCCTCGAAGACGCTCGCTGGCTGGTCGAACGGCTCTATCGCTTCGAAAACGTCCGGCTCCACCGAGTCTCTGACCTCCCGCCCGAGGCGTCGGACACGAAGCGCGTGCTCACCGACGCCGAGACCGGCGGCTTCGTCGCCGTCCCGATGGTCTCGAAGTGGGCGCTCGTCGGCTTCGTCGTCTTCGACGTGGTCGAGACGAGTCGCTCGTGGACCGACACCGAGGTCGACCTCCTGCGCTCGGTCGCCAACAACGTCACGCACACGCTGGCCCGCCAGCGACGCGAGCGCGAACTCCAGCGGCAGAACGACCGTCTCGAGGAGTTCGCATCGGTCGTCTCTCACGACCTCCGAAACCCTCTCAACGTCGCCAAGGGGTTCGTCGAACTCGCCCGCGAGGAGGACGACGTGACCTACCTCGACCGCGCGCTCGACGGCGTCACCCGGATGGACACGCTCCTCAACGACGTGCTCAAACTGGCCAGACAGGGCCGAAAGGTCGGGGAGACGCGCTCGGTCGCCATCGGGAACGTCGCCGAGCGGGCGTGGAAGGCGGTCGACACCGGCGACGACGCGGTCCTCGTCGTCGAAGACGGCCTCGGGAACACGCAGGCCGACCAAGGCCGGTTCCAACAGGCGTTCGAGAACCTGTTTCGGAACGCCGTCGAGCATGGCTCGACGGGCAACCAGACTACGTCTGGTGACGCTGTGGAACACGGTTCCACAGGCACCCGGACTGCGTCCGGTGACGCTGTCGAGCACGGCTCGACGGGCAGTCGGGATTCTCCCGGCGACGCCTCCGCAGACGGGGCGTCGAAGGACGCGACCGACGAACTGACCGTCCGCGTCGGCCCCACCGAGACCGGTTTCTACGTCGCCGACGACGGCCCCGGCATCCCGACCGACGAGCGCGACACCGTCTTCGAACACGGCCACACGACCTCCGAGTCCGGGACGGGTTTCGGGCTCTCTATCGTCGAGAGCATCGTCGAGGCCCACGGCTGGGACATCGAGGCCACCGCGCCCGAACCCGACCTCGGCGGCGCGCGATTCGAGTTCGACATCGGCGGCGTCCGCTCCGAGGTCGAACCGCGCTTCTCGCTCAGCGACGACTGAACCGTCGGCGCGTCCGACTGCCCGTCTCTATTCTTCTTCCAACAGCCGCTTCGTCTCGGCGTGGCGCGCGCGGAACATCCCCTCGAAGCCGACGCCGCCGAAGACGCCCGCGAGGTCGCCGAGCGGGCCGAACGGCAACTCGTACTCCACGCGGTCTTCGAGAATCGTCTCGTCGCCGTCGGCGACGAAGCGGTGGGTGTGGACCCACCGCGAGAAGGGGCCGCCAACCATGTCGTCACGGAACCACGCCGTTCTCTCGCCCGACTCGCGGTCGAGGATGCGCGAGGTCCACCGCTGGCGCGGGCCGACGCCGAACGGTCGCATCGACATCTCGATTTCCGTCCCGGAAACGAGTTCGTCGGGGTCCTCCTCGCCGTCGGGGCCGCGGACCGACTCGATTTCGAGGTTCATCCACGCCGGGGTGAGCGCCTCCAGTCCGGACACCGCGGAGTGGAACTCCCAGACGCGTTCGAGCGGGGCGGCGATTCGGGTTCGACGCTGATAGACCGGCATACCCGACCGTTAGGCTGGAGACGGAAAAGCGGTGCT
>NZ_AOLG01000014.1:0-150183 GCF_000336815.1 Haloferax prahovense DSM 18310 | reverse complement strand
GCCTCAGAGGGTGAAGCGCGAGACGGTCGTGCCGGCTTTCGTCAGGTCCTCGTGGGTCGCCGCGGCGACCGTCACCTGGTTCTCGCCGTACTCGATGGCGACTTCGACCTCGAACGTCCCGTCGTCGGGTTCGACGAATCGGGTCTCGCCGGGCGTCTTGACCGCGACGACGGCGGCGTCGGTCTGCCCCGAGACGACGAGTTTGTCGCCTTTGAAGCGCGTGCTCACGCGGAGCGACGGCCCGTTCGGGCGGTCGGACTCGGCGTATCGCTCGCGGAGGAACGCGGGCGTCTCGACGGGTTCGCCGGCCTCGACGCCGTGGGCGAGGCGGATGAACTGGGCCATCGACCACGCCAGCGGCGTCGCGCTGCCGGTTCCCTCGCCGAACTCCCAGTTGTAGTCGGTCGCGTGTTCGCGGTCCCAGACCTGCTCTGCGAGCATGCGGCCGGAGTTGGCGAAGGCGGCCATCGTCCGCAGCAGGTTGTCCGGCGCGAGGTCGCCCTCCTCGGTCCCGGCGAGCAGTTCGTACTCGCCGCGCTCGCCGGTGAAGATGGGCCAGAGCCGACCTTTCCCTTTGGCGTCGACGGACCACGGTGCGCCCTCTTCGTCGCGCTCGCGCTCGCCGTAGCCGTCGCCATTGTACCGGTAGAACGCCGGCCCGTGGGGCGTGTCGACGCGGATGGTCTCGTCGACTTCCTTCACGGAGTTCCGGATTATCTCGTCGTCGGCGGGCTTGATGCCGAGGCGGGTGAGTTCGAGGAACCCGGCGTCGATGATCTCGCGCTCGTCGAGCGTCGGCCCGTTGTTCGCGAGCGTCCGCAGGTGCCCGGCGTCGGGTTCGCCGTCGCGAGTGACGCGGACGTAGTACGGCGTGTGCGTGTTGCGGTCGGTGCCGGTCCGCGTCGCGGTCCAGTCGTCGACGCGCTCTGTCCAGTCGTCGGCCAGCGCCAGCCAGACGAGCGCGTCCTCGGTGTGGCCCTCGTCCAGCGCGATTGACGCCGCACAGCCGAGGCCGGCGATTTCGGCCGCGATGGACGACGGCGAGTAACCGGCTTCCTCCTCCCAGCGCTCCTGTGCGGTCGGCGGCCCGTTCCGCGCGACGTAGTCGGCGGAGTACTTGACGTTCTCGTAGTCGTAGGCCACGTCGTCGAAGGCGACGCCGCGTTCTTTGAGCATGTACGCCATCACCTGCGGGAACGAGATGTTGTCCATCTGCTCGCCGCCCCAGCGGGTCCGCCCGTTGAGGTAGGTGTTCTGCGGGATGAAGCCGCGGTCGTCCTGCTGGTAGGTGTAGATGTACTCCAGCGCGTCGATGGCCGTCTCGACGTCGCCGACGGCCTCGAAGACGGTGAAGACCTGATAGAGGTCGCGCGACCAGACGAAGTTGTAGCCGTAGCCCTTCGCCTCCTCGGCGGGGACGGCCTCGCCCCACGGCACCGACGGCGAGGCGAGCCCCGCGCCGAGGTAGGTCTTGTCCTCGACCGCCCGCAGGCTCATGAGCGAGGTCTTGTACTGCGCGGCGAGTTCGCCGTCGTCGTCGACCGAGCCGGGGAGCTCCTTGTCGGCGAGGAACTCGGCCCACGAGTCGGTGTAGGCCGCCCGGGCCGTCTCGTAGCCGCGGGTGAGCGCGCCGGCCGCCTCGCCCAGCGCGGCGGCGGTGTCGGCGTGTTCGGCGAAGCCGAGCGCCAGCGTCTCGCCGAGTTCGTCGCCCGTGCCGATGCGCCCGACGAGCACGACGTTCTCGTCGTCGACGCGCTCTTGGGCGCTCGGGAGTTCGCCCTTCGAGAAGAAGTCCGCGAGGTACCGCGAGCCGGCGACGCCGACGGTGGCCCACTCGAACCGGCCGGCGGCGGTGAGTGCGATGGCGACGCTGTACTCCCTGCCGTCTTGGTCGATGAGAAGCGGTTCGTGGCCGTCGCCGGCGTCGAACGCGCCCGCGTCGCGGGCGACGAGGTGATAGCTCCCGAGTTGGCCGAGGCGGATGCCGCGGTCTTTCGTCCCGGTGTTCGCCAGCGCCGTGTCGGCGATGGTGTACAGCTCGTAGTCGTCGCCGTCGATTGACTCGAACTGCACGTCCGCGAGCATCGCGTCGTGTTCGGGGTCGATGACGTACTCGACGGTGAGCTCCCACTCGTGGCCGCGACCGTCGCCCGTCTCGGTGACGACGTGGCGGAAGACGAGCGCGTCGTCGTCGACGATTTCGGCCCGGCGTTTGACCGTGTCCGCGTGGTCGTCCCGCCGGGTCTCGTTGTGAGTGCGCGCCGTGTACTCGTCGTCGGGGTCGGCGTCGACGACGAGGAAGTCGAGCGTTCGGAGGTTCATCAGGTCGACCCGCGGGAAGCGGACCTCGGTCAGCGCGCCCTCGGTCAGGGTGAACCAGACGCGCGAGGGGTCTTCGGCGTAGTGGTCGGCGACGGTGCCGATGCCGTACTTCTCGCCGGTCGTCCACCGCGGTCGGTTCTCCGGACCGGTCGGCGCGGGCTTCGGCGCTGGGAGCGCGTCGATGTCGGCGAGGATGGCCGTCGTCTCCATTCGGATGGCGTGGGGCCATCCGAGCGGCGTCGCGCTGTCGAAGCTCCCGTCGTCGAACACCTGTTCGGCGAGGTAGCCCGCCTCGGTCGTGAGGGGGCCGTCGGGTTGGAGCAGTTCGTAGAGATTCGTCGCGCGCTCGACGAACCGGCGGCCGTCCTTGCCGATGCGGTCACAGAGGACGCCGAACTTCGCGGCGGCGTTCGCGCCCCACGCGGTCGAGACGGACCAGACCTTCTCGCCGTCCTGTCCGTCGGCGCGCCAGTAGTCGTCCTCGAACCGGACCAGCCCGGCGACGTCGCCGCGGGGGTTGCGGTAGAGGCCCTTGAGCGTCGCAGCCATGTGTTTGACGAGCCGGTTCGCGGTCTTCGATTCGACCTCCTCGATGTCCGCGTAGGCGTCGATGGCGTCGACGAGGGCGAACGTGGCCGAATCGAGGCGGTCGTCGAGTTCGCCGTTCCGATCGATGCGGAGGGCGTAGACTTCGCGCTCTTCGGACCACAGTTCGTCGAGTCCCTCGTACACCGCGGTCGCCTGCTCGGCGGCGTGCTCGCGGAGGTCGTCGTTCACGGGCGCGGTGGCGACCGTGGCGTACGCTTGGAGGAACGTCGCGGCCGTGTGCGTGAACCGGCCGCTCATGTTCTCCCACGCGTTCTGACAGGGTTTCGGGAGTCCGTCGGATTCGAGACTGCTGTCGAGCCCCGAGACGCCAGCCGCGACGGTCGAACGGATGCGCCCGACGAGTTCGTCGTCGAGTTCGTCGCGGCGGTCGGCGAGGAGCGACGCGAGCGCGGCGACGACGCTCGCGGTCTGGTCGGCCTGGTACTCCTCGTCACCGGAGCCTTCGACGCGGCCGTGGGCCCAGCCGGGGGCGACGGTCCCGTCGACGGCCCAGACGCGGTGAGGCCAGGTGCCGTCTTCGAGCTGCGTCTTGCAGTAGAACTCGGCGCTCGTTCCGAGGCGGTCGCCGAGGCCGAGACTGAAGGCGTCGTCGGCGTGCGCGAGCGCCTGCGTGACCTCGGCGTCGTCGCGGAACCACGTGTAGCCGTAGCCGCCGGAGTGGGCGTAGAACGGGTCGAACTCCGGCCCGGCGATGCGCGCGCCGCTGGGCGCGGTCAGAAGCGACAGCGCCCGGAGGTCGGCGCGGACGATTCGCTCGCGCGGCGTCCCGTCGGGGACGAACACCTCGGCCTGCTCGCGGGCGGCTTCTCGGAGCGCGTCGGCGGTCGCGTGCTGGACCGAACAGTATCTGAGGTCGGCGAGGGCGTCGGTCCGAGCCATCTCGTTGTGGTCCGAAAGCTGGGTGACGAGGGTCGTCCGAGCGGCGCGGCCCTCCTGTTCGAGCGGGGCGCTGACGACGACGTCACCCGAGAGGTGCGTGTCCTCGTAGCGGTCGAGGACGGCCTCTCGCGGGAAGTCGAAACTGTCGTCGGAGAGAATCTCGTCGAACCGCTCGGGTATCTGGCCGCGAACGTCGGTGAGGCCGGTCGACGCGGTGACGTAGTCGTGTTCGTTTCGGTGGAACACCTCGACCGCTTGGGTGTCGTTCGGGCCGCCGGCCTCGTGGATGAGACGGCCGACCCGCGTCTCTCGACCTTCGGGGGCGAAGGTGAGAAAGGCGGTCAGGTGGGCGTCGGTGGGAATCGCGCCGCGAAGCTCGACGTGAGTCACGTGGGCGCGACCGAGCGTCAGGTCGTACTGGTGGACGGTGTACTCCCCGGCGTCGTACTCGGTCTCGACGAGGCTCGTCTCCCGGTAGTAGTGCTGCCGCACGGACTCCAACTCGTCGAACCAGTGTGTCTCGCCGTCCGCCTCGATGCCGAACCGAGAGCGGTCGATACCGTAGAGGCCCGAAAGCGAAGCAGAGTAATCCCGGAGAGACCCATCGAGGCCGACGTAGACGAGCCGGTCCCCGTGACCGGAGAACGCCCCGTCCGAGGTCCGACACTCCTCTGGGAAGCGTCCGCCCCGGTCGCGTTTGTATTCGTTTAAGGCGGTCCGAAGTCGCATAGAGGTAGACGAGGGTCTCGAACCATAAGTATTGGCCGCCCATCTTCCATCATTTATGCCTGCAAACCGACGAATTCGGGGGACGCCGAGGCGACTCGGTAGAACCCGTCTCCAACCGGAACCTCGGGTCCATCAGGGGTAAACTCAAAGTCACCCGGCACGTTGATTGTGAGTATGCAACACCCAGGACCGCCGCAGTTCATGGCTGTCGGCGAGTCAGTACAACTCGCACCTCGCGACCCCGACCCCGACGCCGACTACTCGTGGCGGGTTCGGAGCGCGCCGGTCGCCAGCAGTCTCGAACTCGACGAAGACACCGCAGTCGTACAGTTCACGCCCGACGCGGCCGGCCGCTACGTCGTCGAACTCGACGCGCCCGACGCGACGCACACGCTCACCGTCCGGGTCTTCCCCGGTTCCTACCTGCCCGCCGGCTCCGTCAGGAGCGGCGCGAGCGGGATGAGCGGGATGAGCGGCTACAGCGGACAGAGCGGCTCCGCACGCCCGACTGGGTTCAGCGGCGGCGCGTCCGGCTCCGGAAGCGGTGCCGGCGACGCCCAGCGGGGACGGGGAGGTCGGCCGCGCATCAGGCTCGACGCGACCGTCGAAGACGGCGTCGTCGTCGTCCGCGCGGACCCGCAACCGAACCCCGACAGCGACACCGGCCGCGACGACCTCGTGGTCGAGTTCGTCGTCGACGACCGCGACGAGATCGACGACGCGGCCGTCGAGACCGACGGCTGGGAACTCCGGGTCCCGCTTTCGGCGGTCGGCGACCGACTCCGCGTCCACGCGGTCGCCCTCGACGAGACGTACAGCGTGCCCGACACCGTCACCGTCGAGCGCGAGGCCGTCGCCGACGGCGGATTCGCCGAGACGGAGACAGAAGCGGTCCAGACCGACGTAACCGGCCACGCAGACGGCTCCGGCGCGGGAAGCGCGTCCGTCTCCCGCCCCAACGACCCGCCGCAGTGGGCACAGGAGGTGACGCTCTACGAAATTTACGTCCGCGGCTACGCCTCCGATGTCGAGGGCGTCGACAACACCTTCGAGGCGCTCGAAACCAGACTCGACTACCTCGAATCGCTCGGCGTCGACTGCCTGTGGCTCACGCCCGTCCTCCAGAACGACCACGCGCCCCACGGCTACAACATCGTTGACTTCTACGACATTGCGGAGGACCTCGGCACCCGCGAGGACTACGAACAGTTCGTCGAGGCCGCTCACGACCGCGGCATGAAGGTGCTTTTCGACCTCGTGCTCAACCACTCCGCCCGCGCCCACCCGTTCTTCGAAGACGCCTACAAGAACCCCGACTCGGAGTACTACGACTGGTACGAGTGGCAGGAGAGCGGCGAGCCGGGCACCTACTTCGACTGGGAGTACATCGCCAACTTCGACCACCGGAACCTCGAAGTCCGGCGCTACCTGCTCGACGCGGTGGACATGTGGGCCGAGGTGGTCGACGGCTTTCGCTGCGACATGGCGTGGGCCGTCCCCGACACGTTCTGGCAGGAGATTCGCGACCGCGTGAAGGCGAAAGACCCCGAGTTCCTGCTTCTGGACGAGACCATCCCGTACATCGCCGACTTCCACGAGGGCATGTTCGACATGCACTTCGACACGACGCTGTACTTCACGCTCCGGCAGGTCGGCCGCGGCGACGAGCCCGCCGAACGGATTCTCGATGCCATCGAACAGCGCACGCAGGTCGGCTTCCCCGACCACGCGGCGTTCATGCTCTACCTCGAAAACCACGACGAGACGCGCTACATCGTCGAGTGCGGCGAGGACGAGGCGCTGGCCGCCGCGGGCGCGCTCTTTACGCTCCCCGGCGTGCCGATGGTCTACGGCGGACAGGAAATCGGCCAGCGCGGCCGTCGGGACGCCCTCGCGTGGGACCACGCCCGCGACGACATCCGCGAGCACTACGAGCGACTCATCGAACTCCGCGACGAGACGCCCGCGCTCCGGTACGACGGGACGTTCCGCCGCATCGACTACGAGGCCGACTCCGACCGCGCGGTCGCGTTCGTCCGCGACCACGACGACGGCTCGTACCTCTGTGCGCTCAACTTCGCACCCGGTTCGACCACGGTCGACGTCGGCGACCTCGCGGTCGACGCGACCGACGTCATCTCCGGTGACTCCGTCGCCGCCGAGGGCGGTATCCGCGTCGATGACGTGGTCGTCTGCCCGCTCGCGTAACGTCTCTCGCCCCGTTTTTCGACCGTCTCGAATCCCGGATTTCCCATCTCGCGTCCCGGTTCCCGCCCATCGTTCGGTCGCCGCTCCCGCTTCAACTCCACCTCTGCCTCCGTTCGGCCCGACCAGCCCGATTCACCATGAGCACGAACTCCCCCACCCCGACCCTGCACGCCGACCGAACCGACGTCCTCGCCTCGTGGCACGAGGCGGTCGTCGAGAGCAACGACGACGACTTCTCGGCCGCCAAGGCGCTGACGACGAAACTCGGCGCGCACGTTCACGACGGTGTCGTCGAGTTCGGTTTCTGGACGCCGGACCTCGTCGAGGCCGGCGTCTCCGAGGCCGCGGTCGAACTGGAACTCCTGACGCCGCCGGCCGACCTCGACCCCGGCGAGACCGACCATCGGCGCGTGGCGTTCGACCGCCACCGCGTCCCGATGCGCCGGGTCGGCGAGTACCACTGGGCGGCCGTCGAGGGCGTTCGCGCCGGCACTCGCGACACCCTCGGCGCGCTCTACCGACTCGTCTACGAGGGCGACGACGGCGAGGAGCGAACGGTTCAGGACCCCGTCGCGTACTCGGTCCCGTTCGGGGCGTTCGCGCCCGCCGAGGTGTACGACCTCGACAAGCTGGACGAGACCCGCGCCGACCGCGACTACTTCGAGGCGCTCGGGACCGACGACGAGCGGGTCGCCACGACCGAGGACAGCGGCCTCCCGCGCATCGACCCCGCGACGAGCATGCTCGAAATTCACCCCGGAACCGCCACGGCGCGCGGGTCGCTCGCCGGCCTCGCCGAGGTGTACGAGGGAATCGCCGCGAAACAGCGCGCCGGCGACGACCTCGTCCCGTGGGAGCGCGCCTTCGCCGGCTACGACGGGATTCAGCTGATGCCCGTCGAGCCGCTGACCGAGAACGAGGAGGAACACGACTTCTGGAGCGTCGCCGACGACTCGGCCGCCGAGGCGACGGTCGCCGTCGCCCGCCCCGAACTGATAAACTGGGGCTACGACATCGTCGTCAGCGCCTTTTCCGCGCCGAACCCGGCGGTCCTCGAGACCGGCCGTCCGGACGAACTGGTTGACTTCATCGCCGCGTGCCACGACCTCCCGCGACCGATAAAGGTCGTCTTCGACATCGCGCTCGGGCACGCCGACAACCGCGGCGCGGAACTCCTCTCGGACCGGTACGTCCTCGGTCCGGGGATGTACGGCAAGCACCTCGACTACACGGAACCGACCGCGCGCGCCGTCTTCTTGGAGATTCAGCGGCGCAAGATGGACTTCGGTGCCGACGGCATCCGCGTCGACGGCGCGCAGGACTTCACCTCCCACGACCCTGAGACGGGCGAAATGTACCACGACGACGACTTCCTCGCGGAGATGGACCGCGTGACCCAGGAGGTCGCCGGCACGGAGTACCGGCCGTGGATGATTTACGAGGACGGGCGGCCGTGGCCGCGGGAGGACTGGGAACTCGCCTCCTCGTACCGCGCGCTCATCGAGCAACATCCCCACTCGTTCCAGTGGTCGCCCATCACCTTCGCGCACAACACCCCCGCGCTCCTCACCTTCTGGGCGACGAAGTGGTGGCGCGTCCGCGAGGTCGGCGAGTTCGGCGGCAACTGGCTGACGGGCGTCGCCAACCACGACACCGTCCGCCGCGGGACCCAAATCGACCCGACGGTCGAGTTCAACCAGTCGCCGGTCAACCCCTACCTCGGCGACGATTACCCGGAGACGCTGGACGAGGCGTACGACAACGCCGCGTCGTCGATGCTATTTCACTGCTTCCTGCCGGGCGTCCCGATGGACTTCGTCCACGCGAACATGCGCGCGCCGTGGGGGTTCGTCCGCGACACCGACCCGACGTGGAACGTCAAGGTCGTCTCCGACGAGTCGAAGTTCTGCTACTGGCAGGTGCGCGACGAGGACTTCGAGGACGACCGCTTCTTCCGGCGCGTGAAGGGCCTCGGCTTCGATTCCCGCGAGGAACTGTTGACCTTCATGAACGCCCTCTCCTCGGCGGTCGGCGCGACCGACTACGACCTCGACGTGATGGCGGCTATGCTCTCGGCGATGGACCAACCGCTCGGCGACGACCTCTCGGCCGCGGACCTCGAAGCATACGGCGACGCGTGGATGCGCGACGTGCACGACTTCGCGAACCTCGACCACTGGCGCGACGAACAGGACGACGAGCGGACCGCCTTCCGCCTCGAAACCCGCGAGTTCCGCCACGACCGCCCGTGGCTCATCGCCGACCTCGACGACGACGACTACTTCGCCTACCGCCACCCGACCGACGGGACGGTCCTCTACTACGGCTTCCGGACCGCCCCGGACGAGGGTGATAGAGAGCAGTTGCTCTTCGCCGCCAATATGGAGGGCGTCCCCGTCGAGGTGTCGCCAGCGAGGCTCGCCGACGACGCCGCCGAAGACGAGAACGCGCCCGCGATTCCGACCGACGGCTGGGAGCCGGCGTTAGTCGCTCCCGGCGTCGAGGAACCCGACGACTCGACCGCCCCGTCCGACCCGCTCGCGGTCGCACTCGCCAACGGGGCGGCCGTCGTCTGGCGTCGCGACCCGTAACGACCGACGAGAACTCACCACCAGATTCATATTCTCAGAGTGTTTTTGGACGTATGTCCACAGTACAACTCGGTATATTATCGAATAATATTGGTAATATTGTTTCTATCTGGTCCAGTTCTCTAAACATTCGATAAGTGTTTATGGGACATTGTGGGCAGAGTTTTTCAATTAGAACTCTGTGCTATCCGCTACATGATGTCCAAATCAATGCAAGAAAAAGGTAGAATAATACACGATTGTGCTACTGTGTCGGGGGTGGGCGTATGGGTCTCGTAAAGATGACCAAGTGGCGGACGCTGCTTCTCGCCACTATCGGGTTCAACTTCTCCTTCCTCATCTGGTTCTCGTTCGCGCCCTTCACGGGGCCGATGGCGGAGGAGTTCGGGCTCTCGCTCGCGGAAATCGGTATCTTGGCGAGCGCGGCAATCTGGCTCGCGCCCTTCGGCCGCATCCTCACCGGCTGGCTCTCCGATAAGTTCGGCGCGCCGGTGGTGTTCGCTATCGTCCTCGGCTACGTCGGGGTGTTCTCGATGGCGAGCGCCTTCGCCGAGAGCTACACCGTGTTCTTCATCGAACGCCTCATCGTCGCCACGGCGGGCATCACGTTCGTCATCGGCATCCAGCACGTCTCCGAGTGGTTCGAAGAGGAGAACCTCGGCATGGCCGAGGGAATCTACGCCGGCGTCGGGAACGCCGGTGCCGCCGGCGGTGCGCTCATCCTGCCCCGCGTGTTCGGCGCGGACTGGAGCGGGCCGCTCTTCCAGAGCAACTGGCGGGCGGCGTTCTTCTACACCGGTATCGTCTCGATTCTGCTCGCGGTCGCCTACTACGTCCTCGGCGAGGCCGCGGCGACCGACGAGCGTCGGCAGGCGACCGCCGACAACGCGACGCTCAAGCAGTGGGTCCACACGGCCACCCGGTACGGGACCGTCGCGCTCGCGCTCGCTTACGTCATGAGCTTCGGCCTCGAACTCTCGATGAACGGCTGGCTCGCCACCTACTACCGCGAGGCGTTCAACACGAACAACCTCGTGCTCGCGAGCACGTTCGCGGCCACGTTCTCCATCGCGGCCGGCCTGCTCCGTCCCATCGGCGGCTACGTCAGCGACGTGCTGGCGCGCAGGGAGATGGACATCCTGCCCGTGTTCAAGGGCCGCTACCGCGAGCAGTGGACGTTCGTGTCGCTCTCGTTCATCATCGTCTCCATGCTCGCCATGACGCTCGCCGGTCTCTCCGGAGCCGTCCTCATCGCGGTGGCCGCCGGCTTCATGGTCGGCATGGCCTGCGCGTTCGCGGAAGGTGCCATCTTCGCACAGGTTCCGGCGATGTTCCCCAACAGCTCCGGGGCCGTCGCGGGCGTCGTCGGCGGTGTCGGTACCATCGGCGGCATCGCTTACCCGCTCGTCTACTCGTCGGTGCTCCTGCCGAACCTGCACGTCGGCTACGCGCTCGTCGCGGCGACGATGGTTCCCATCGTCCTCCTGAACGCGTGGGTCTACCGCCCGCACATCGCGAAGCGCGCGACTATCGACGGCTTCCTCGGCTCGTCGGGCGCGACCGGCCCGGCGGACGATTGAGTCGCCGACTGCGACGACCGCGACACGTCTGTCCGCGGCACCGACCGCGGACGAACCGAACGAACTCGAACCGAATCACGGTTTCATTTTTCACCCGACGCCAAGCGCCCGAGAGCCCCCGGCTCTCGCTCAGGCGACGCGCGCGTCAGTCTCGACCGAGACGCCGTCGAGGTAGTCGCCGTCGGGACCGACCCACTCGCCTTCGGTCCCACAGTCGGTGGTCAGCCGGCAGACGCGGGTCTCCGGCGGCCAGACGACGCGAACCTCGTCGCCGGAGCGCTCGACCGTCACGGTCTGTCGGTACGTGACCGTCTCGCCGAAGTCGCCGACGTAGGTCACCGCGAGGTCGACCTCGCTCGCGCCCGGCGGAATCGACAGCTGCTGGGGGCCGGCGGCGAGCGGGCGGTTCGTCACGGCCACGCCGTCGGGCGAGAACGACCACTCGACGGTCAGGCTCTCGGCCATCGCCGCGTCGTAGCGGGCGTAGCCCTCGTCGGTCTCGACGCGAATCGACACCGTGTTCGTCCCCTCGGGCGCGCCGAGCGTCGTCGTCGCGTCGACCCGCTCGCCCGACAGCACGTCGAGTCGGGTCAGTTCCGGCTCGACGGCGTCCACCGCTCCGGTCCACGTCCCTCGATAGGTGAACCGGTACGGGGTCCGATTCGTCGCGTCGAGGACCGCGAAGTCCTGTTCGGCCCCGTCGTCGATGGCGTACACCACCGGGCCGTCGAAGCCGGGGTCGTTGCGGAGTGTCTGGAAGGGATGAGCCGACCAGTCGCCGTAGGGGTCGGGGTGGAAGACGAGCGCCTTCGTCTCGTTGCCCGTCGCGGCCGAGTCACCACCGAGTCCGATGCCGCCACCGCTCCCGAGACCGCCGGTACCGACGCTTGGAACCGACGGCGTCAGCGGCGGGTGTTCGAAGCCGGCGTCGAGGAGCGGTTCGTAGGTCGCCGCAAGGTTCTCGGTTCGGAGTCGGTTCTCGTCGTAGGGCTCCTCGACCGCCCCGACCGTCACGCCGCCGGCGACGAGCGCCGAGACGAGGAGCACCGAGAAGACGACGCCCCGGGCCTCCGAGGCCGAAAAGCGGCGGTGGGCCAGCCGGCGGAGGAGGCGAGCGCCGGCGACGATTCCGGCCGCGCCGAACACCGCGAGCGGGACGAGCGCGTCGAAGTGATAGAACGGCCCGAGGAGGTCGATGAGACCGTTTCGAAGGCCGTTGTGCGTCCCCCAGAAGGCGGCGTTGCCGACGAACACCGAGGCGAACACGCCCGCGACGACGCAGGCGAGGGCGTCGTCTGAGAGTTCGGTGAAGGCGCGGTCGCGGCCGCCGAGGCCGTGGTGTCGTCGTCTCGCGCTCCCGCGGAGGTTCCGGCCGGTCTTGTGACCCCACCAGCGGTGGGTCGTGACGCCGAGGCCGA
Organism: Haloferax prahovense DSM 18310; assembly: GCF_000336815.1. Lineage (GTDB taxonomy): Archaea > Halobacteriota > Halobacteria > Halobacteriales > Haloferacaceae > Haloferax > Haloferax prahovense. The sequence goes on along the minus strand of NZ_AOLG01000014.1, from coordinate 137,847 downwards.
ACATCGCGGCGACGGAGCCAAGCCAGCCCATCGGTCCCCAGCGCGTCACGAGCAGGTCGAGCGCTTCGATTGCGGTCTCAACCCCTCGTTCGGGCGTGTAGAAGACCTCGTAGCCGAGGATGGCCCGCTCGCCGAAGCCGATGCCGTCCCGCGGGGCGAAGGCGATGTAGGGGAACGTGAGCGGGTCGCCCGTCACGACGGCGTTGTAGGCGAGCGTCAGGCCGACGAACGCGAGTCCGGGGAGCGCGATGGCGGCGTACCGGCGGAAGACGACCCAGGCAGTCCCCGCGCGGCGGGCTGTCGCGAGCGCCCACAGCGAGTGGGCGATGAACGGCAGGGCGAACAGCACGGCGGTGTAGGGGCGGGCGAAGAACGCCGCGCCGACGAGCGCACCGGCGACGACGGCGTAGCCCGAGGAGTCGCGACGAGCGGCCCGGACGTAGCAGACGGCGAAGCCGAGGTTGAGCATCGTCGTCGGCGCGTACGCGAGGAACGTCGACGAAGTGAGCAGAAACAGCGGCGAGAGCCCGAGCAGCCCCGCCGCGACGACTCCGGTCGTCCGGTCGAACGCGTCGGCGGCGAGCGCGTAGACCAAAGCGGCGGACATCGCGGCGATGGCTCCCAACACGAGGTTCGGAAGCCCGACCGCGAGACCGACCGCGAACAGCGCCGGAACGGCCGGCGAGTACTTCGAGTAGAGCTGGACGCCGCCGGGGGCGCTCGGCGTCTCCTGCACCACGAAGAACCACGGTCTGACGGCCTCCGTCAGCGGGCCGGGATAGAGGAACAGCTTGCCTTCGAGGAGCATCGCAGCCTGCGTGAGATAGACGCCCTCGTCGTCGTTGACGGTGTGGTACGGAAAGAGGTCGACCGCGAACCACGTCACGACGAGTCCGACGAGAAGCGAGACGCAGAGCGCTGCGAGTCGTCGACGCGTTCGCGTCCGGTCGATGTCGATGGTGAAGTCGACGTCGAACGCGAGCCCGCGGACCGCGGCTCGCATGCGCCCGACCAGCGGGAGGGAATCGCCCGTGTTCGAGTCTCGTCGACCCATCCTCAGTCCGAGTAGGGGCCGGTTTCGGGGCGCTGTTCGCGCGGGAACCACGCGAGCTCGTGGCCGGCGTCGAGCGTCACCTCGACGCAGCCGTCGGTCGGGACGGTCTCGTCGTGGTTGTGCATACACAGGAGGGTGTCGCCGCCGTGGAGTTCGACCTCGTAGAGGATGGTCGGCCCGAGGTAGCGCTTCCCGACGACTTTGCCGTGGCCCTCGCCGCCGTCGCCGCAGGGGTGGGCCGACACGTCGTCCGGGCGGACGAGGATGTCGATGTCGGTGTCGTCGTACTCGGGCGCGAGGCCGTGTATCTGGTCGCGCGCGACCGACCCGAGTTCGGTTTCGACGACGCCGCCGGCGATGCGTCCCGGCAGGAATCCCGCGTAGCCGAGGAAGCCGGCGACGAAACGCGATTCGGGGTGCTGGAACACCTGTTCGGGCTCGCCCACCTGTTCGAGGTCGCCGTCGTTCATCACGGCCACGCGGTCGGAGATGGACATCGCCTCCTCCTGGTCGTGGGTGACGGAGACGGCCGTCACGCCGGCTTCCTTGAGGATGCGACGGACCTCCTCGCGCATCTGGACGCGGAGGTCCACGTCGAGGTTCGAGAAGGGCTCGTCGAGGAGCAGGATGGCGGGCTCCGGCGCGAGCGATCGGGCGAGGGCGACCCGCTGTTGCTGGCCGCCGGAGAGCTCGTCGGGGTAGCTGTCGCCTTGGGTTTCCAGTCCCACGAGGTCGAGGAGGTCGCGGACGCGCTCGTCGCGCTCGGCCTCGTCGAGGTCCTTCAGGCCGAAGGCGATGTTCTCGGCCGCGGTGAGGTGCGGGAACAGCGCGAACTCCTGGAAGACGACGCCGACGCCGCGCTCTTCGGGCGCGCGGAAGGTGCCGCCGCCGGAGACGACGTTTCCGTTCAGTCGGACCTCGCCGCCGTCGGGGCGGTCGAGCCCGGCGATGAGCCGGAGCGTCGTCGTCTTGCCGCACCCCGAGGGGCCGAGAAGCGTGAGGATTTCGCCCTCCTCGACGCCGAGCGAGAGGTCGGTGATAACCGACTCGGTCCCGTAGGACTTCGAGACGCCGTCGAGTTCGAGGACGCCGCCGGCGTCCGCGTCCTCGGCCTCGGAGCCGGTGGATTCTGTGCGGTTCGAGCGGTCGGTGGTCGTGAGTGTGCTATTTGACATCGTATCCCTCTTGGGTAATGATGACGAGCATCGAGAGCCCGGAGACGAAAAGCAGGATGAACGCGGGCACGACGGCCTGGCCGAAGTAGCCCTGCTCGTAGGCCGTCCAGATGTGCGTCACGAGCGTGCTGAACCCCGAGGGGCGCAGCAGGAGCGTCGCGGGCAGTTCCTTCATCGTGGTCAGGAAGACGAGCGCCGCGCCGCCGAACAGGCCGGGCGCGACGAGGGGAAGCGTCACGTGACGGAACGCTCCCGACGGGGTCTCCCCGAGCGTCCGCGCCGCCTCGGGGAGCGCTGGGTCGACCCGGAGGAACGACGCCCGGAGCGACCCGATGGCCTGCGGGAGAAAACGGATGACGTACGCGAACACGAGGAGATAGAGCGTCTGGTAGATGGGCGTCGCGTACGAGCTACCGAAGTAGACGAGCGCCAGCCCGAGGACGACGCCCGGCACCGCGTAGCCGACGTAGGTCGCGCGCTCGAAGACGGAACTGAGCCGCGAGGGGTGCCGGGCGGCGAGGTAGGCGACCGGCAGGCCGGCGAGCGTCGCCGCGCCCGCAGTCGCGGCCGCGACGAGGACCGAGTTGAGCGCGTACTCGGGCTGGAACGCGAGCGAGCCACTCGTCGCGGCGACCCCCTGCGCGAGCCACGTAAAGAGGATGCCGAGCGGGACGAGGAGCGCGACGGTGGCGACGAGCGCCGCGAAGCCGAGCGCCGGGTACTTCCACTTTCCGAGCGGCATCGGGCTTCCGGAGCGCCCGCCGGTCGTCGTGCGCTCGTCGCCGCGAATCTGCGATTCGAGGGTCAAGATGAGGAGCGTCACGGCGATGAGCTGGAGCGACAGGAGCGTCGCGGTGTCGCGGCCGAACGTCCCGAACTCCACGTAGATGACGCGGGTGAACGCGTCGAACTTCATGATGGCCGGCGTGCCGAAGTCCGAGAGGACGTACAGCGCCGTCAGGAGCGAGCCGGCGGCCACCGCCGGGCGAATCTGCGGGACCGTCACCCGCTTGAACGACTCCCAGCGGGTGTGGTTCAGGGTCCGCGCGGCGTCGATGAGCGTGGTGTCCATCGACTTGAGCGCGGCCCGGGTGGTGATGAACACGTACGGATACGTGTAGAGCGTCAGCACCAAAACGGCACCGGGTAGTCCGTAGATTTCCGGGAGCGACTCGACGCCGAGCGGGGCCAAGAGCCGCTGGAACGCGCCCCGCGGGCCGAACGCCGAGACGAACGCGAACGCGCCGATGTAACTCGGGATGACGAGCGGCAGCGAGACGACGACGGTCCAAAAGCGTCTGAACGGCAGGTCTGTCCGGACGGTCAGGTACGCCAGCGGGACGCCCAGACCGATGCACGCGGCGGTGACGAGCGTGACGAGGACGGCGCTGTTCAGGAACACCTCGACGGTCGTCGGCCGAGTGACGAGCGCCAGCGCCTCGGCGAACCCCACCTCGAGCGCGGTCTTGACGAGCCACAACAGCGGGACGACGACGGCGGCGGCGACGGCCCCGCTGGCGACGGTCAGGCCGAGCGGTTGCTCGTCGTCTCCCCCACCGGTCCCCGTCTGCTGTTCGGTCGCCATGAGTGAGCTACCTCAGAGAACGCCCACCTCACGCAAGAGTTCCACGGTTCCTTCGAGGTCCGAAAGCTGCGTCAGGTCGAGGCCCTCCGGCGGGCTGAGTTCGTCGATGCCCGGCAGCTCGCCGATGGGGTCGACGCCCGAGACGAGGGGGTACTCGAAGGTCGTCCGCGCGAAGTAGTCCTGCGCTTCGGCCGACAGCAGGTGGCGAACGAAGTTGCTCGCCAGTTCGGAGTCGTCGGCGGTGTCGAGGACGAGCGCGCCCGCGACGTTGAAAATCGAGCCGGCGTCGCCCGCGGTGAAGGCGGTCGAAAGCGGCGCGTTCGGCCGCCCGGCGAGGATGCGCTGGATGTAGTAGTGGTTCGCGAAGCCCGCGCCGATTTCGCCGTCGGCGACGGCCTGCGAGACGAGGAACTCGTCGTTGTACTCCGTGACGCCGAGGTCCTGCATCCCCTGCAGCCACTCTCTCGTGGCCTCCTCGCCTTCGAGGACGCGCATCGCCGTGATGAACGCCTGGAACGAGGAGTACGTGGGTGCCCAGCCGATGTTGTCGCGGAACGCCTCCGTGTCCGGGAAGGCCATGATGTCGTCGGGAATCCCCGATTCGTCGAACTGGTCGGTGTTGAACGGGACGGTCCGGGCGCGACCGGAGGTTCCGGTCCACTGCCCGTCGGGGTCGTGGAACTCGTCGCGGACGAGGTCGAGCACCTCGCTCGGGAGGTCCTGGGTTCGACCGGCGTCCTTCAGCGCGCCGAGCGACCCGGCGTTGACCGAGAAGAACACGTCCGCGGGACTGTTCTGTCCCTCGGTCTGAATCTGGTTGACTAACTCGGTCGCCGAGTTGTACCGCGGGCGGATGGTGAAGTCGTCGTAGTACTCCTCGAAAAAGGAGATAAGTTCGCCGACGAGCGCCTTACCGCGGCCCGAGTAGAGCGTGAGTTCACCCGACAGGTCCGGCATCTCGGCAACGGACACGCCGCCGCTTATGTCGCGGTCGCCGAACGGGGAGCGCCCGGAACCGATCTGTTCGACCTCCCCGCCGGTACCGGACTCGGTCGTCGTCTCCGTCTCTTCGTCGCCGCCGGTACAGCCGGCGAGCGCGCCGACCCCGAGGGCCGCCGTCGTCGCGATGAACCGGCGACGACTGTGGCCGCGAAGCTCTCGGTCGCGTTCTTGCATACATTGATTTAGGTCTCCCTAAACCATTTATAGCTGCCGATTCGTCGGGAAAATCGAGCAAATCGCCGGACAAAGAGACGATGGTCGGTCCGGCGACGCGCGGCGGCCGGTCAGCAGTCGGCCGGTTGGTCAGCCGTCGGTCAATCAGTCGTCAGCCGGCGCGGCGGCCCGCGGCGCGGCGAGGGCGTCGAGGCAGTCCAGCCAGTCGCGCATGTGCTCGCCGACGTAATTGAAGAAGTCGCCGTTGCGGTAGTCGGACCAGTCGCCGTCGGCGAGGGCGTCGGCCATCGCCTCGAAGACGCCGGCGTAGCTGTCGGCGTCGTCGCCGACCGCGTCGACGACCTCCCAGAGGTGCTCGTTGAGTTCGAGGCCCGGCACCTCGTTGTTGAGGTCGTCGAACGTCGGGCGGGCGGCCTTGTTGTGCTCGCAGAGCGGGTAGCCGGTGAGCACGTCCTTGCCGAGCACGTCGGCGGCGCGCTTGAGGAACACGCCCGACCAGATGTCGTCGAAGCGGCCGACCTCCCACTCGTTGTCGTCCATCGGGAGCTGGTAGAACGCCGGGATGACCTCGCGCTCGAACGCGAGGTTCATCGAGCAGACGGTGAGGTACTGCCCCTGCTCGGCCACGAAGTCGCCGTCGAAGTCGTCGAAGTCGGTCCGGGTCTGGGCCTGTCCCTCGAGGTCGCCGTCCATCAGGATGCGGACCGCGTCGAGGTCGGGGACGTTCGTCCACAGCCCCTGCGAGGCGACCACGTCGCGGAGTTCTCGCGTCCCGGTCTCGACCGTCTCGTCCATCGCCGAGTAGGGGTACCCGCGGGGGTACAGCCCGTGCTCGTCGGCGTTCTGGTAGAGGACGTTCACCCAGCGCTCGTCGCTCGACACCGACTCCACCTCGTCGGTGCGGTCGAGGTTCGCCATGTGGCGGCCGAAGAAGTCCCACTCGTCGTGCGGGAGGGTGTCGTCGTCGATGAAGACGCCGTAGTCGAACTCGGGGTGCGCCCACATGTACAGCAGGCCGAAACTCGTCTGGGCGTGGCTGGCCGCCGGGACGAGATGCGAGTACTCCGAGACGTCGTGTTCGTCGTACCACTCCTCGCGGGCGGCCCCGTCGAAGACCGCGCCCGAAACGCCCTCGTCGTCCAGCATCGACTCCATTCCCTCGGCGTCGCAGAAGTCCTCCGTGACGAGGAGGACGAAGAGCCGGTCGAGGTCGAACCCGTGTTCGCGCGCGTTGTCGAAGTACGACCGCATGCACTCGTACTCCCGAATGGTCGGGACGACCACGCAGATGTCCGCGTTCATTGCTCCTATGAATTTAGGCTTCCCAAAAATAGCTGTTGGTTCCGAATAGCGGGCCTGAAATGGCGATGTAGTGATAATTAGTTCGGTGGGTCGGCGAGGGCGGGCGATTCACGCCCGTCTCGCTGCTTCAGGCCCGCGTTCCCGTCAGCGACTCCAACAGCAGGACCGCCGTATCCTTCGCCAGCGGGTCGTTCGCGTTCCCGCACTGCGGCGACTGCACGCAGGAGGGACAGCCGTCCTCGCAGTCACAGTCGGAAATCAGTTCGGCGGTCTGTCGCATCAGTCCCTCGGCGATGTCGTAGCCGGCGCGCGTGATGCCGACCCCGCCGGGGTGGCCGTCGTAGATGAAGATTGTCGATTGGTCGGTGTGGCTGTGGTACGGCGTCGAGAGCCCGCCGATGTCGCCGCGGTCACAGAGGAGCCGGAGCGGAAACAGCGAAATCATCCCGTGTTCCGCGGCGTGGATGCCGCCGTTGAAGCCGTAGTCGCGCCCCTCCGCGCGGTCGCTCGATAGCTCCCGCATCTCCGCTTCCACGTCGCCGGGGACGGTGAAATACAGCGCCTTCGTTCGCAGGCTCGTCTCCGGCAGGTCGAGCAGTTGCTGGCCGATGGTCGTCCCGCGCTTCGGGTCGCGACGCTCGAACCCCGTAATCTGCTTGCGCATCGTCACCTCGGCGAACCGGACCTCCACGTCGGACCACGTCGACAGCGGCTTCGACAGGATGTCCCGTTCGACCGTGATGTGCTTGTCGTGGAGAACGCGGGTGTAGTAGTCCGCCCACGTCGGCTGGAGTCGTGCCACGTCGCGGTCCAAATCGAGCTCCGCGACCTCGTACGTCTGTCCCTGATGGTGGTAGACCGCGCCGGGATGGGCGTCTCGAAGCGCGTCGTCGAACGCCAGCGTGGCGATGGTCTCGTCGTTCCGCGAGTCCATCAGTTGGACCTCGCGGTCGGTGATGGTCCGGAGGCTCATCGCGTGCTGCGGGCTCTCGCTTCCGTCGTGGGTCCACCGGAGCCCCTCGTCCGTCTCCCGGCGCGCCAGCGTTCCGTCGGCTTCGAGGCCCGAGACGACGCCGGGGAACGACCCGCCGAAGTACGACTCGTCGCCGGTCGAGAGCCAGTTCTCGGCGGCGGCGCAGGCGACGTGCGAGGGGAGCAGGTGGTCGTTTTCCGGGTCCGAGACGGCCCGCTCGGGGTCGCCGTCGAAGAACTCCGCGGGGTGGTTCAGCAGGTACTGGTCGAGTTGGTCTTCGCCGCCGACGAGGACGACCAAGGCGGGCCTATCGCCGCGACCCGCCCGTCCGGCCTGTTGCCACGCGGACATCCGCGTGCCGGGGTAGCCGTCGATGAGCACCACGTCGAGCCCGCCCACGTCGACGCCGAGTTCGAGCGCGTTGGTGCTCCAGACCCCCGTGATGTCGCCGTCGTGCAGGCCGGCTTCTATCTCCCGCCGCCGGTCGTGAGTCAGGGAGGCCTGATACGCCGCGATTTCCCCCGCGAGCGCGTGTTCGCCGCGGCTTCTGAGGTCGCTCGCGCTCTCGGAGGCGTACCGTTCGGCCGCCTGTCGGGCGCGGGTGAACGCCAGCGTCTGGTGGCCGCGGGCGACGAGGTCGACGAAGAGGTTCTTGGTCTCGACGTGGCCCGAGCGCCGCCGCCCCGACCCGCCGGCCTCGGGGTTCTCGTACTCCGGCGGGTTCCACAGGAGCCAGTTGGTCTCGCCGGTCCCGCTCGTGTCCTCGTCGACGAGCGCGAAGGTGTCCTCCCGCTCGCCCGTGATGCGCGCGGCGTGCTCGACGGGGTTGCCGATAGTGGCCGAACAGCAGACGAACTGCGGGTCGGAGCCGAACCGCTCGCAGACGCGCTTGAGCCGACGGAGGAGCAGCGCGACGTGGCTCCCGAACACCCCGCGATAGCCGTGGACCTCGTCGATGACGACCGTCTCCAGCGAGGAGAAGAACCACTCCCACAGCCGATGGGCGTGCGGGAGAAGCGCGTAGTGAACCATGTCGGGATTCGAAAGTAGGACCGTCGGCATCCGCTTTCTGACCTCGCGCTTTTCGGACTTCGACAGCCGGCCGGTGTACTGGTCGACCGAGACGCGGCTGCCGAAGCCGAGGCCGCGAGCGAGGTCCGACAGCGTGTCGAGTTGGTCGGCGACGAGCGCGTTCTGCGGGCCGAGATAGAGCGTCCGGCCGCCGTGGTCCATCGCCCGCTCGAACGCCGGCACGGTGTACGCGAGGCTCTTGCCGCTGGCGGTCCGCGTCGCCAAGACGACGTTGTTCCCGTCGCGGACCGCCTCGACCGCCTCGGCCTGATGGCGGTAGAGTCGGTCGATGCCGCGGTCTTCGAGGGTCGACGCCAGTCGCGGTTCGAGGTCCACGTCGGCGAAGGCGGGCTCGCGCGCTTCGAACCGGCGGTGAGACCGAATCTGCCCCTCGTAGTACGGTCTGGTCCGGAGCCACTCGATGAGGTCGTCCACACGCCTACTGCGGACGTGGCCGCCCTAACGCTGTCGCAGTTCTGAGGTGGTAGCACGAGCCACGGTAGCCGCGCCGTTTTTGTTCTTCGCGTCCCGACGGAAGCGCATGAACGAATCCGCGGACGCCGTCCTCATCTACGACGGTGAGTGCGCCTACTGCTCGGTCGCCGCGTCGGCGCTGAAGCGCCTCGACGACGTGGAAGCGATTTCGTGGTACGACGACGCGGCGCAGGCGTTCCTCGACGCCCAGTTCGCGGACGTGCCGTTCGCTATGGTCCTCGTCGACCGGCGGGAGAGCCGCGTCTACGCCGGCCGCGCCGCCGCGAAGGAACTCACCGACCGGGCCGGGATGCCCGGCCTCCTCGGCAGTCTCGTCCGCGACAACTACGACAGAATAGCGAAGGTCGTCGGCGCCGCCAGCGGTCGCGGCCGCGACCCCGACGACGTCCACAGCGTCTACGACCTCGACGCCGACGCGGCCGAGCTGTTTTCGTCCCTCCTCGACAACGCCGAGCCGCGACCCGCCGAGCTTTCGTAGTCGGGGCGACGCACTCCGACCGATGACCGGCCCGAAGAACTCGACCGACGAGAATCCGACAGTCCACACGCTCGACCCCGCCGTCCTCGGCACCGACGACGACCCGCTGGCCCTCGGTTCTCGGTCGCCCGCCGGAACGTACGCGCTGGTCTTCGACGCGCCCGCGGCGACCATCGACGTCGGCGCGTTGGGCGAGCACCGCGTTTCCGCCGGTGCCTACGTCTACGTCGGGAGCGCGTTCGGAACGGGCGGATTGCGACGCGTCCTCCGCCATCGGCGCGTCGCGGCCGGCGACCACGACGCTCGCCATTGGCACGTCGACTACCTCGGCGGCCATCCGGCCGTCGAACTCGCGCGCGTCGTCTGCGTTACCGACCGCGACGTGGAGTGCGCGGTCGCGACCGAACTCGCGTCCTCGCTCGGTTCGACCCCAATCGAGGGCTTCGGCTCGTCGGACTGTTCGTGCGACGCGCACCTCGCGCGCGGTGACTCGGTCGAGACGGCGACACCGCTCGTCGAAGCAGCATTTCGAAGCAAAATGTGAAGGGGGATGTCTCCCCCCTCTGACGCCCGAACCGGACCGGGCACCCCGGTTCGGACGAAAAGCCGGTTGTCAGAGGCACCCCGGCATACCCTCATACTGCTGCTACACGCTTTACTTCACCCATCGCATCACTCAGTCATACCGTGACTTGGCATATATAAATACGATGTTTCTTTATATGCTTGTGGCCGATTCTCCTGTTCTTTAAGTAGTACGACGTTCATGTAGCTCGACATGGTTCGGTCCGAGGCTGACGAGGTGTTCGACGTGCTCGCGTCGCGGGCTGACGTGCTCGAGGCCGTCGTTCGCCAGCCTCGGACCACCGCGGAACTCGTGAGCGGGCTCCCAGTGTCGCGCTCGACCGTCGACCGCGGCCTCCGCGAGTTAGAGCGCGCGGGCTTCGTCGAGACGAGCGACCGCGTCCACCGCCCGACGCTCGCCGGGCGAATGGCGCTCGACACGTACTCGAACTTCGTCGAGTGTTTGGACGACATCGACGCGGCCGCCGCAGTGCTCGACTCGCTCGATTCGGACGCGCCGCTCGCGCCGGTCTTCCTCGACGGCTGCGAGGTCGTCGCCACCGATGACGGCCTCGGCCCCGTGCTCTCGAAGCTCACGTCCTTCGTCGAGGGCTCGACGTCGATACGCGGCCTCGTCCGCGGGGCGCTTCCCTCGCAGGTCGACGCCTACCACCGGGCGGTCGTCGAAGACGGCACCCCGGTCGACCTCGTCGCCACCGACGACGTGGTCCAACGGCTCGTCACCGCCTATCGGCCGCAGCTCGCCGAGGCGTGGTCGGTCAGCTCCTTTTCGCTCCGGTCGGTCGAATCGCTTCCCTACAGTCTCGTCGTCTCCGACCTCCCGGACGGCCCCGTCGCGTTCCTGGTCGCGTACTCCGAACGCGGCCTCGCGGGCGTCGTCTACAACGATTCGCCCGCGGCGGTCGCGTGGGCCAGAGAGCGCATCGAAGACTGTCGGGCGGACGCCTCGTCGCTCCCCCGACCGCCGGTCGACGGGGGCTGACGACCCCGCGGCCGCGGCCGATGTCCGCGAGACCCCAACGACTTACGGGAGCCACCGCGAAGGAGTCCCAATGACGACGACGTTCCCCGAAATCCCCTATCTGGAGTGGATTGTCGACCGGGCGGACGAGGCCGCCCACGACCTCGCGACGAGCGACCTCGGGTCGTCCCGGCGCGGCGACGACCTCGTCCCGCCGGTTCTCTCCGGTCGCTCGGACCCCGAGGACGCGACGCTCGCCGGCCAGCTCGCGGCGCGCTACGGCGTCTCCGAGTCGTCGGTCCTCGTCACCGCGGGCGCGACGAACGCGAACTTCCTCGCCGCCTGCGCGCTCCTCGGCCTCGCGACCGGCGAGGAAGACGCCGAAGAAGAAGACGACGAGCCTGACGCCTCGCGCCCGCAGGTGCTCGTCGAAAAACCCGGCTACCAGCCGCTCGTGGCCACGTCCGAGGCGCTCGGCGCGCGCGTCGACCGCTTCGTCCGCCCGCCCGAGTACGACTACGAACTCGAACCCCATCGCCTCGACGGGGCCTCGACCGACGCCTTCGCCTACGCCATCGTCACCAACCGCCACAACCCGTCCGGCAAACTCACGCCGCGCGCCGAACTCGCCGAGGTCGCGTCGGCCGCGGCCGACGCCGGTGGCTACCTCCTCGTCGACGAGGTGTACGCGCCCTTCGTCGACCCGGCCGCCGACGGTCCCTTCGGAGGTATCACGGCGTCGGGCCTCGACAACACCGTCGTCACCGGGTCGCTGACGAAGTTCTACGGCCTCGGTGGGCTCCGAGTCGGCTGGATTATCGGCCCCGAAGAAGTCGTCTCCCGCGCCCGCTCGGCGTCGATGTACCTCCCCGCGGTCGCCGAGCCGAGCACTACACTCGCCCGGCGCGCGCTCCACCACGGCGACGAGATAGAGGCCGCCGCCCGCGAACACCTCTCGGCGAACCACGACCTCCTCGCCACGTTCGTCGCCGAGCGCGACGAACTCGACGGCCGCATCCACGCCGGCGGGACGTTCGCCTTCCTCGACCACGTCTCCGCCGACGGCGACGCGGTCGCCGACGCCGCGTGGGACCGCGGCGTGCTCGTCGTCCCCGGTCGCTTCTTCGACGCGCCGGAGTCGTTCCGCATCTCCCTCGGCGGCGACCCCGAGGCGATGGAAGCCGGACTCGCCGCCTTCGGCGACGCGCTCGACGACCTCGCCGAGTAACTCGGCCACCGCTCCGACTCGTACCTCCCGGCGGCGCTTCCGGTCTACTGCTCGGTCTTCTCGATGAGCGGGTGCTGGAGGTAGTCGTTGACCTCCACGTCCGCGAGCGACTGGAGGCCCCCAACGCGGGCCATCCTCCGCAGACCCAGTTCGTCGACCTCTTCCGGGGAGACCGAAAGGACGTGCGCGAGCATCCGGTCGATATCGAGGCGTCTCGCCGCCATCGCCCGGTGGTGGCCGTCGACGAGGAGCGTCTCGGCTCCGTGGGAGACGACGATGAGCGGCTCCGCGAGACCGTTCTGGAGTTCGTACTTCCGGCCTTCGAGTTCGTCGCCGTACACCTCTCGCTGAGTCGGAATCAGCGAGTCCACCTCGACTTCGCGCTCGGCGACACTGATTGACGCGTCGTGGGTCCGTTCGAGCATCTCGCGGGTGCTCTGGACCTTGGAGGGCGTCGTCCGCTCGATTTGGCTCCGCACCGCGTCGCCGTTCGAAAAGAGGCCGAGCAGCACCCGGTCGTCGTCGACGACGGGGAGGAACTGGTGGCCGGTGCGGAAGATGACGCGCGCGGCGTTCTTCACCGTCATCTCCGGGCGGACGACCACGAGGTCGCGGCTCATCACCGACTCGACCCGCACGTCGCCGTTGACCTCCAAGAGGTCTATCGCGCCGACGAACCCGAGGAGGTGGTCGTCGCCGTCGACGACCGGGAGGCCGCCGTACTGCGGGCCGGCCTTGAGTCGGTCGACCACGTCGGTGACCCACGCGTCGGGCCCGACGGTCTCCACGTCGGTCGTCATGTACGCGTCGACGCGAACGTCGTCGAGTTCCATCGGTGTCATTGGTGGTTCACTCGCATCTCGGTCGTCCCGCGGTTGACCGCGGAGCGCCCTAAACGTATCTGCGACGAAAAACGAGGTGGGACGACGACCGGCGTCGCGTCCGAGTCGGGCCCGCGATGCGCGCCGTCGGAGCGCCGCCGCGGCGTCCGCGTTACGCGTCGATGGCGCGCGCGAGCACCTCGACCGGGTGCGGCGGATCGTCGTCCGCGCCGTCCATGTCTTCGAGTTGGGTCCGGCAGGACGCGCCGGGGGCGACGACCACGTCGCCGGGACTCTCGGCCACTTGGCCTTCGAGGATGTTCCCGATGGCCTTCGACATGGAGTAGTGTTCGGCCTCGTAGCCGAACGAGCCGGACATCCCGCAGCACGTCGAGTCCAGCGGGTCCACCTCGAAGCCGGCGCGGCGGAGGACGCCCACCGCGTGGTGGTCCTTCTTCGTGGACTTCTGGTGACAGTGGCCGTGGTACGTCAGGTACTCATCCTGCGGGAGGAACGACAGCGACTCGTCGAGCCGGAACGCGTCGACGTACTCCATGACGCCGTAGGCGTTGGTCGCGACGGTCTCCACGTCGTCGCCGGAGAGCAAGTCGAGGTAGTCCGACTGGAACATCACCGCATCGGAGGGTTCACAGAGGACGATATCCCATCCCTCTTCGACGTAGGGCGCGAGGACCTCGACGTTCTGCTCGGCGTCGGCGCGGGCCTTGTCGAGAAAGCCCTTCGAGTGCGGCGGCCGACCGGAGCCGGCGACGCCCTCCGGAATCCGAACGTGGACGTTCGCGGCCTCCAGCGCCTTCACGGCGGCCTTGCCGACCTCGGGGTGGTTGTAGTTCGTGTAGGTGTCGGGGAACAACAGCACCTTGCGGTCGGCCTGCGCCTCGGTGATGTCGGCCGACCCGCGGCTCTCGAACCAGTCCACGAAACTCGTCGAGTGGAATCTCGGGAGTGAGCGCTCCTTGGCGATACCGACGGTCTTCTCCATGACCGTCCGCGCGCCCGGCACCTTCGTCGCCGCGTTGGCGAGCGGGGCGAACGCCGACCCGAGCTTCGACAGCGAGTCGATGTTTGCAAAGAGCTTGTCGCGGAGGCTGGAGCCGTTGCGCTGGTGGTACTCGTGGACGACCTCTGCTTTCATCTTCGCCATGTCGACCTCGCTCGGACAGTCCTTCGAACAGCCCTTACAGCCGACACAGAGGTCGAGCACCTCGTCGACGAACTCGTCGGTGAACATCTCGTCTTCGGGGAGCCCGCCGCTCATGGCCTGCCGGAGCATGTTGGCGCGGCCGCGGGTCGCCTGAATCTCCTCTTCGGCGGCGCGGAACGTCGGGCACATGACGCCGCCGACCGTGGACTGCTGGCCGCGACAGCCCGCACAGCCGTGACAGAGTTCGACCATGCCCTCGAACCCGTTGTCGTTGTCCCAGTTCAGCGCCGGTTCGAAGCCGGCCTCGAACTCGTAGTCGGGCGAGAATCGGAGGTTCTCGGTCATGTCGTAGTCGCCGCAGATGTTCCCCGGGTTCAGGAGCCAGTCGGGGTCGAACGCTGTCTTGAGGTCGCGGAAGACGTTCCAGAGGTGGTCGCCGTACAGCTTGCGATTCCACTGGGTCCGCGCGCGGCCGTCCCCGTGTTCGCCCGAGACGGAGCCGCCGTACTTGACGACCAAGTCCGTCACCTCGTCGGCGATGGCCTCGAACGTCTCGACGCCCTCGACCGTCTTCGTGTTGACGAGCGGGCGGATGTGCAGGACGCCCGGCCCCGCGTGGGCGTAGTACGAGGCGAAGGTGTCGTGTTCGTCGAGGATGGCCTGGAAGTCCGAAACGTACGCCGGGAGGTTCTCCGCCGGGATGGCGGTGTCCTCGATGTACGCGATGTGCTTTTCGTCGGTCGTCCGACCGAGGAGAATCGGGAGCCCCGACTTGCGCATCTTCCAGAACTTCGCGCGGGTGTCGGCGTCGTGGGCCTCCATGAAGTCGGTTGCGCGGCGCTCCGTTTCGGTCACCGAGGCCGAGCCCTCGTCGGGGTCGAACTCGGTGCCGGCGGGGTCGATGACGCGGTCTTCGATGAGGTTCGCCACCTTCTGTTTGCCGTCCTCGTCGGAGTCGGCGTAGAACTCCACGAGGAGCGTCGAGTCCGTGCCCTCGGGGAGCATGCCGACCACGTCCGCGAACTCGGCGGTGTCGCGAGCGAGGTCGAGCAGCACGTCGTCCATGACCTCGACGGCCGCCGGCTCGTGTTCGAGAATGGGCGCGACGTCGTGCATCGCGTCGATGACGTCGTCGTAGGTGAGAAGCGCCACCGACGCGGTGTTCGGAATCTCCTCCAGCGAGACGGTCGCCTTCGTCACGATTCCGAGGGTACCCTCGCTCCCGGCGATGAGCCGACCGAGATTGACGCGGCCGGCCTCCCAGTCCTCGTCGATGCCGGTATCGTCCGGCGTGCGGCGCTCGCCGCGCATCTCGTCGACGAGCATGTCGAGGTTGTAGCCCGAGACGTTGCGCTTCAGGTCGGGGAAGCGCTCGGAAATCTCGTCGGCCTCCTCGTCGAGTATCCGCGCGACCTCCGCGTGGACGCGCGCTTCGAGGTCGCCGTCGGGGTCGCCGGACTCGCGGAGTTCGTCGACGCTCACCTCGCCGAACGTCGTCACCGTGCCGTCCGCGAGAACGATTTCCAGCTCTTCGATGTAGTAGTCGGTCTTGCCGTACTTCAGCGAGTGCGAGCCGGTGGAGTTGTTGCCGATTGCGCCGCCGAGCGCGGAGCGGTCGCCCCACGCCGGGTCGGGCGCGAACTTCAGACCGTGGGGGGCGAGTTCCTCGTTGAGTTCGCCGAGGCGGACGCCCGCTTCGGCCGTGGCCGTCCGCGCCTCTGGGTCGATTTCCTCGACGCCGCCCATGTGGCGGACGAGGTCGAGGACGACCGCCTCGTTGACGGTCTGGCCGGCGAGGCTCGTGCCGCCGCCCCGGGGGAGGACGGGAATTTCGCGGTCGGCGCAGTACTCCATCACCGCCGCCACGTCGGCGGTCGAGGTCGGCATGACGACGCCGATGGGGACTTGCTCGTACGCCGACGCGTCGGTCGCGTACAGTGTTCTCGTGTAGGTGTCGAAGCGCACGTCGCCCTCGACGAGGGACTCGAGGTCTTCGACCAGCCCCGGCCGCTCGACGTCGTCGCTGACGTAGTCGTAATCGCCAGCGAGCGCGGGGTCGGTGGCCGGTTCGTGCGTGTTGGATGCCATTGATTAGCTCTGTCGTATGTCGGTTTGCGTGAACGGATAAAGACACCCGGTGACGGGTGTCGGTCCGGGTCGCGCGCGGTTGGTTTGCGCGTCGATTCGCGACCCGAACCGAGTCGGTTCGGTCCGGTTCGAGTCGGGCCGGGACAATTCAGGTCGGTCCTGTCGGGACCCCCGTCCGGTCAGAACACGCCCGGGAACAGCACGTAGCTGAACAGGAGCGTGAGGACGCCGGTCGCGGTCCCGTAGTACAAAAGCGGGATGAGTTCGAGGCGGATGACGCGACCCTCCTCGCCGACGAGGCCGACGACCGCGAGCGCGGCGACGACGTTGTGGACGGCGATGAGGTTGCCGATGGCCCCGCCGACCGCCTGCGCGCCAAGCATGACGGTCTTCGGCGTGCCGATTTGGTCGGCGACGCCGTACTGGAAGGTGCCGAACAGGATGTCGGAGACGGTGTTCGACCCCGCGAGGAACGCGCCGAACGCGCCCACGAAGGCGGCGAAGAACGGGTAGGCACCGCCCGCGATGCCGGCCATCCCCTCCGAGAGGACGATGAGCATGCTGTCGGTGCCCGTCGCGTTACCCGACTGGAGCATTATCTGGACGGTCGCCACGGCGAACAGCAGCGCGATGACCGCCGGCGTGACTTTCTCGATGGTCTCGGCCCACGTCGCTTTGACCGCCGCCGTGTCCATGTCGTGGAGGCCGATAGTGACGAGATGGACCGCGAGGAACACCGCACCGGGCAGGTAGAGCAACTGGAAGTCGCCGGTCAGGTCCGTGCCCCAGATGTTGGCGTACTCGAACACGAGATTCGACGTGAGGAAGCTCGTCAGCGGGTCGAACACGCGGGTGACGACGAGCAGGGCCGCGACGAGGACGTACGGCGTCCACGCCTTCCAGAGCGACATCTGCTGGACGACGCCGCCGTCGGCGGCGACCGCGCCGCCGCGCTCGCTCGTCTCGCCGGGCTGGATGTCGCCGACCCAGTGGTCGGGCCACTCGGTCTGCGGCGCGAAGTCCCACTCCTCGTCGGGGTGGAAGAAGCCGGCCTTGAGCGCGGAGACGGTGAGCAGCAGTCCGACCATCGCGCCGACGAGGCCGGGGAACACCGGTCCGAGGAAGTAGGCGGTCAGGAAGTACGGCACCGAAAAGGACGCCCACGCGAACAGCGTGAGGGGGAGGACTTCGAGCGCCGGCTTGATGGAGCGCTCCTCGCCGAAGAAGCGCGTCATCATGGCGACGCCGATAAAGGGGAGCACGACGCCGACGACGACGTGGTTCATCGCCGCGAAGACGGCGATTTCGGACACCCACTGTTCGACGCCCGTGCCCTGCGCGTCGAGCGCGTTCGTGATGACCGGCACGTCGTCGAAGATGTCTATCATCCCGATGATGAGCGGCGTGCCGACCGCGCCGAAGGTGATGGCCATGAGGTTCCCCGTGAGCGCGACCACGACGGCCGCGAGCGGCGGGAAGCCGAGGCCCACGAGGAGCGGGCCGACGATTGCCGCGGGCGTGCCGAAGCCGGCGGCCGCCTCGATGAACGAGCCCATGAGGAACACGAGCAGGACGACCTGCACGCGGCGGTCCTCGCTGATGGAGGCGAAGCCGTTGTTGATGGCGTCGAAGGCGCCCGTCTGCTTGAGCGTGTACAGGAGCAAGATGGCCCCGAAGACGATGTACAGGATGTTCGAGGCGGTGATGAAGCCGTTGATGGTCGACGCGATAACCCACTGCGGCGTCATGCCCCAGCCGAGGACGCCGGCCCCGATTGCGACGAGCCACGCGACGGGCATCGCCCGCGTCGCGGGCCAGTACCGCCCGACCATCAGATAGGCGATGGTGATGAGCGGGAGCAGAGCGATGAGCGCGTCGGTCGCGTTAACCATGCCGCACACCCCCACAGTTCGTTCCAGCCTGTGCCGTTCCAGATTCGTGCCTGATGCGGTGCATCGTGGAATCCGCTACACAACTTTTGTGATAAATATCTATCGTTCGTCGCTATTTATGACATATCTGGTTTCGGTCGTCTTCCCCGGAGTACACAACCCAGTACACTCGTGGATACTGCGCCAAATACGCGGTTAAACGCCGATTTACGGTCTTACATGGTCTATTCTGTCTGTTCGGGTTCGGAGCCGAAATCGAACCCTCGACTCTCGAAACGACCACTTCACACGTGTTTCTCGGCCATAACACACGAATGAATCGGAAGTACACTCGTGTGCAAAGGCTTATGCAGTCGTGTGAAAAGGACATCTCATGGACGATGAGTCTCGCGCGCGCTCCCGAAACGAGCACGGACAGTACGTGGGACGCATCTCGCTGGACGCCGTCTTGGAGGTGTTCGAGGCGCGCGACGACGCGGCCCGTCCGCTGACCGCCACCGACGTGATGGAGGCGCTCGACTGCTCGCGGCGCACCGCGCACAACAAACTGAACGAACTCGAAGAACGCGGCGACCTCGCCACTCGAAAGGTCGGCGCTCGGAGTCGCGTGTTCTGGATTCCGATGGCCGCCGACGCGGACTCGACTGTGGGACGGGCCGCGGGTTCGACCGACCCGGGCTCTTCCCCTGAAACCGCGGTTGCGGGCGAGGCCGACGACCCCGACGGCCTCGACCACCCGCCCGCCGTCTCGTCCGCCATCGAGCGCGCCGACCTGCCGGGGAGCGGCCCGATGCTGGACGCCCGCCGCGAGGCGCTGTCGGCGGCGTACCAGTACCTCACGGACCACCCGGAGGCGAAGAAGGCCGACTTCCTGCGGGACGTGTACCGAGACTACCCCGCCGGCTTCGAGTCCGCCGAGGGTTGGTGGAACGCGATTCAGCCGGCGCTCAAGCAACTGCCCGGCGTCGACCCGCCGGAAGAGCGCGGCCACATCTGGCACTTCCTCGGCGGGTAGTCCGGTTTTCGAACGCGACAGCCACCCTACGAATTTATACACCATCGGGCCACAATCCCGGCAAACGCATCGATGTCAAGGGATTCGCCGTCCGATAGTGCCGTTCCGGGGTGTCTCGTCTCGTGAGCGACGGTCGCCCCGGTTCAGACGCGGACGCGTCCGCGCGGTCGGACGCCCCCGCCGATTCGGACGATTCAAACGGGGAACCCCCGGAGTCCGCCTCCTCGACGGAACCGAGCGTCGCCGGCGGCGACGACGTCTACGCCTCCGAGGTCGAGGGAAAGCAGTACCGCGGCACCTGGTATCTCCCGCTTCGCTACGAGGAGTTGGAGGAGTCAGACGACTCGGAGGACTACCCCGAATCGGGTGAGGGCGGGTCGTTCCGCCTCGCCGACCTCCCGCGGGTCCCTCGCGTCGGACACGTCGTCGGCCCCTCGGCCATCATGCTCGGGGCGTCGCTCGGCAGCGGCGAGACGCTCTTTTGGCCCGTGTTGACTGCGCAGTACGGTTGGGGGGTCTTCTGGGCGTTCGTCGTCGGCGTCTTCACGCAGTTCCTCATCAACACGGAGCTTCAGCGCTGGACGCTCGCCACCGGCGAAAGCATCTTCCGCGCGTTCGCACGCGTGGGGTCGTACTGGCCGTGGGCGTTCCTCGTCGGCGGCCTCATCAGCCTCGGCTGGCCCGGCTGGGCCGCCGGCGCGGCGCAGGTCGCCACGACGGCGCTCGGACTGGACGGGTCGGTCGCACTCTTCGGCGCGTCGCTCGCGACGTGGAAGCTCGTCGCCGCCGTCCTGATGGGCGTCATCTGGCTGTCGTATCAGGTGTCGTCGGTCATGTACAACGCCGTCGAGGTGTTCCAGATCGGCCTCCTGTTCGTCGCCATCGGCGCGGCTCTGCTGCTCGTCGCCGTCACCGGCTCGTGGGTCGAGTTCGCCGACCTCCCCGCGGCCGCGGGCTCGGTCGGGACGCTCCCCGAGGGGCTCGACATCGCGGTCTTCCTCGGCGGCCTCGCCTTCGCCGGCGCGGGCGGCTACCTGAACCTCTCGCAGAGCCTCTGGATGCGGGAGAAGGGCTACGGTATGGGCAACTATCAGGGGCGCGTGAAGAACCCGCTCCGCGGCGACGACCCCGAACCCATCGAGCGCGACGGGTTCGCGTTCCGTCCGACTCTGACGAATCTCCGTCGGTGGCGCGGCTGGTGGCGCGTCGTCCAACTCGAACACCTGCTCACGTTCGTCCTCGGCTTGCTCCTCGTCGCCCCCGCGCTGATGAGCGTCGCCATCCGCTACGCGTCGGGGTCGACCGCCAACGCCATCCAGATGTGGCTCGGAGACGTCGTCCCGCTGCTCGGCCCGGTCGGCTCCGTTCTCGTCTTCGCCGTCCTCTTCGTCGCGCTGTTCACCACCGAGTACGCCATCGTCGAGTCGTTCGTCCGCAACAGCGCCGACGCCCTCTACGAGTCCTACGGCCGGGAGGCCGGCTGGGACCTCCCGAAGCTGTTCTGGCGGCTCCTCACCGCCTTCTGCGTCTGGGGCGTCGTCATCATCCTGCTTTTCTCCTCGCCGTTCGAGGGTCAAGAGCCGTTTTTCTTCCTCGTCGTCGGGGCCGCGATGTCCGGCGTGATGATGTGGCCCTACACCGCGCTCGTCCTCGTGATGAACACGACTCGGCTCCCCGAACACGTCCAACCCGGCTGGGCGCGCGTCGTCGGTATGTGGTGGGCGACGGGCTTCTACGGCTACTTCAGTGTCCTCCTCATCGGGACGTGGCTGACCACCGTCGGTCTCGAGACGTTCCGGACGGTTCCGACGGTCCTCGGGAGCGGCACCGGCGGCTACCTCCTCTGGGCTGGCTACTTCGTCGTGCAAACGTACGCGGTGACGAAGTCCACCGCCGGTAAGCGCGAGGCGGCCGGAACGGTCGCCGACGCGGACGAGGCGGCCGGCCGGTTCCCCTAACTCTCATCCTTCATAATTAACCGACAGCGAGGTGTCTGAACCCGAAGAACGATTATGTAGAACGCGCTAGCTCAACGTATGTCAACCGGCACGGTTGCGACGTTCGAGGACTCGCTCGAACGACTCGAAGTAGGCTGGACACACGCGTCTTCCGATAGGCTGGCGGACGTGCTCGAAGGACTCTGTTCGGACCCGACTATCGGCGTGGAACTTCCGTACGACGGCGTCGAGCTCCCCGGCTGGGTGAACACCGACCCGACCCCCGCGGACCTCCGCGAGGCGAACGCCGGTATCACGGCCGCGGGACTGGGCATCGCGGACTACGGGAGCGTCGTCGTGCAGGGCACGCCCGACGGCATCGAGCCGGTGAGTCTGTTCGGCGACCTCCACGTCGCCGTCCTCCGACGGTCGGATATCGTCCCCGGCATGCCCGAGGCGTTCGACTGGCTGGGCGAGGAGTTCCGCACGGGACACTCCTCGGCCATTATCGCCACCGGCCCGAGCGCCACCGCCGACATGGGCGCGCTGGTGAAAGGAGCGCATGGTCCGAAGGAAGTCCACGTGGTGATTCTCGATGAGTAAGGCGCGCGAGGCCAAGGCGGCGAAGATTCGACAGTTGATGGAGACCGAGGGCGACGCCGTCGGCACGAGCACCCGCGGGTTCAACGAGGGTCGCTACCAGTCGGTCCAGACGCTCGACGACTACGAGGGGCTGAAGTCCGAAGCGCGGGCCATCAAGGAAGACGCCATCGAGCGCCTCCCCGAACTCATCGACCAACTGCGCGAGACCGTCGAGTCCAACGGCGGCACGCTCTACATCGCCGACGACGCGGCCGACGCGAACCAGTACATCCGCGAGGTCTGCGAGGACAAGGAGGCCGAACGCGTCGTCAAGTCGAAGTCGATGACCTCCGAGGAGATAGAGGTCAACGAGGACCTCGAAGCCGCCGACATCGACGTGGTCGAGACCGACCTCGGCGAGTGGGTTTTGCAGGTCGCAGACGAGTCCCCGTCGCACATCGTCGCGCCCGCCATCCACAAGTCGCGGGAGGCCATCGCCGACCTGTTCAACGAGACGTTCGACCCCGACGAACCCCTCGAGACCGCGGAGGAACTCACGATGTTCGCCCGCGAACAACTCGGCGAACTCATCGAGGGCGCGGACGTGGGGATGACCGGCGCGAACTTCATCACCGCCGACACCGGGACGATGGCGCTCGTCACCTCCGAGGGTAACGCCCGGAAGACGGCCGTCGTGCCCGATACACACGTCGCGGTCGCCGGCGTCGAGAAAGTTATCCCGACCGTCGAGGACCTCCGTCCCTTCGTCGAACTCATCGGCAAGTCGGGAACGGGACAGGACATCACCTCCTACATCTCGCTTCTGACCCCGCCGGTCGAGTCGCCGACCGTCGACTTCGACGCCCCCGACACGCCGCTTTCGGAGACCGAGACGGACCGCGATTTCCACCTCGTTCTCATCGACAACGGGCGGTTCGACATGCGCGAGGACGACCAACTGCGCGAGACGCTCTACTGCATCCGGTGTTCGGCGTGTTCCAACGTCTGCGCCAACTTCCAGCACGTCGGCGGCCACGCCTTCGGCGGCGAGACCTACTCCGGCGGCATCGGCACCGGCTGGGAGGCCGGCGTCGAGGGCCTCGACAGCGCCGCGGAGTTCAACGACCTCTGTACCGGCTGTAGCCGGTGTACCACCGCCTGCCCGGTCGAAATCGATATCCCGTGGATAAACACGGTCGTCCGCGACCGGGTCAACCGCGGCGAGGTCTCCGAACTCGACTGGCTCGTCGAGGGGCTCACCCCCGACGAGGAACCCGGCGGCGTCAGCCTCCAGAAACGCTTCTTCGGCAACTTCGAGACGGCCGCGAAGGTCGGGAGCTTCTTCGCGCCCGTCTCTAACTGGGCCGCCGGACTCGGCGTCTCCCGCGACATCATGGAGCGGTTCCTCGGCATCGACGCCCGCCGCGAACTCCCCGCCTTCCAGCGCGAGACGCTGAAAGACTGGTTCGAGAACCGGACCTCGCGGGTCGACGACCCGGTCCGGACCGCCGTGCTCTATCCCGACGTGTACACGAACCACGTGCAGGTCGAACGCGGGAAGGCCGCGGTCCGCACGCTCGAAGCCCTCGGTGTCGACGTAATCGTCCCCGACGTTCGCTCGTCGGGCCGCGCCCCGCTCTCGCAGGGCATGATTGCGACCGCGGAAGATCACGCCCACGACGTGTACGCCGGCCTCGCGGAGCACATCGACGACGGCCGCGACATCGTCGTCATCGAGCCGTCTGACCTCGCGATGTTCCGAACCGAGTACGAGAAGTTCCTGCCCGAGAAGTCCTTCGAGCGCATCTCGGAGGTCAGCTACGAGGTCATGGAGTACGTCTTCGGCCTACTGGAACACGGCGCGGACGCCGACGCGCTCTCGACGAGCGAGGGAGAGGGCGTCGCCTACCACAGCCACTGCCAACAGCGCACCCTCGGCCTCGAAGGCCACACCGAGGCGGTCCTGTCGGACCTCGGCTACGACGTCGCCACCTCCGACGTGGAGTGTTGCGGCATGGCCGGCTCGTTCGGTTACAAGTCCGAGTACTACGAACTCAGCGTCGACGTCGGCTCCGAGCTACAGGGACAGTTCCAGACCGACGAGAACAGAGACCGCACGGTCGTCGCCAGCGGCACCTCCTGTCTGGAACAGCTCGATTCGCTCCTCAGCCGGCCGACGCAACACCCGATTCAGCTGGTCGCGCCGCGGCGGTAACGCGCCCCCGTTTCGGTCCCCGCCTCGGCCGTCGCCCGCGACGCGAGGAACGCCATCTTCTCAACGGAACAACACGTCTTTGTCCGGCGATTTCTCGCCGGCGTCGGACGCCCGTCTGCCGCGTGTCTGCGCCCCGAGCCGTGGGCTACGAACAATTAAGACCCGGCATCCCATGTTGGCGGATATGGACGGGACGCCCGAAGAGATTACGACGCTCGTAGGCCGGGAGGTCTACTCGAACAACGGTGTGTTCGTCGGCGAAGTCGAAGACGTCCGCCTCGACCTGGACCACGAGACGGTCACCGGTCTCGCGTTGACGGCGCTGAACGACGAACTGTTCCGCAATCAAATCGAACCCGGAAAGGGCGTTCTCATCCCGTATCGGTGGGTCCGCGCCGTCGGTGACGTCATCCTCATCAACGACGTCATCGAGCGCCTGAAGAATCCCGAAGAAGACGAAGAGTCGCTCGTCGTCTGACGTTCTAGCTTCCGTTTCCGCTCTCGCCGCCCTCCACGCCCATCGCACGGAAGAGCTTGCGCTTTACCGCTTCCTCGGTGAGTTGGAGGAGCGTGTCGCGGTTGTCGTCGTTGGATTCGATGCCCGTGAAGATGCCGAGTGGAATCTCGACGGACCCCTGCGTGGAGTGGCCGCCGGCCTCGCCGATGCCGGTGAAGGCGTCGCTCAGAATCTTCCCGATGTTCATGCGGATGTCCTTCGACCGCGCCGCGAGATAGATGGTGTCGTCGGCGATGCCGAAGACGGCGGTCGTGGTGATGCCCTCCAGGTTGAGGAGGTGCTGGGCCGCCTGCGTCAGCGCGTCGCGGTCGCGGATGAACCCCGCGTTCGAGACGAGGTGCGAGCCCTGCACGTCGCGGTTCTGGATGGCCTCGGCGAGCACGTCCAGCGTCTCGGGCGACATCGACGGCGACTCGACCTTCTCCAGCGTGTCGTGGTCGGCGAAGGGGTAGAGGTACGCCGCGGCGGTCAGGTCCGCGGGCGTCGTATCGCGCTTGAAGTCGAGCGTCTCGGCGCGGATGCCGTAGAGGAGCGCCGTGGCGACCGCCTGCGACGGGCTGAGGTCGAACTCCTGGATGTACTTCGTGAGAATCGTCGAGGTCGAAGAGACGTTCGGCCGCACGTCGGTAAAGCGGGCGTCGATGCCGTCGTCGGGCTCGAAGTGGTCGATGAACACCGTGATGTCGGCGTCACCGAGGTCGGGCATCCCCGACTTCATGTGGTCGACGAGCGCGACCGCGCCGTACTCTTCGAGCGGCTTCGAGTCGGCCCGCGGGGTGAGTTCGATGCCGAGGATGTTCACGAACGCCCGGTTCTCCTGGTGTCCCATGTCGCCCGAATAGAGGATGTCGGCTTCGACGTCGTACTCGCGGGCGATGGCCTGTAAGGCGACCGCCGACGCGAGTGAGTCGGGGTCGGGGTTGTCGTGGGTGAGGATGGCCATCCCGTGGTCGGTGTCGCGCAGGAGGTCGGCCAGTTGGCGGGCTTTGTATTCGAGTTCGCCGGACTCGACGCTCCGAAGTGCCGAGTCGGCGATGACCTCGGAGGGATTGATGACCACGTCGGCACCGAGTTTCGTCAGTTCGTCCTCGGAGACGGGGTCCGACGCGCGGACGACGATGAACTGGTCTTCGCCGCGGTCGCGGATGGTCGAGACGGCGGCCTTGTTGGCCTCGACGTCCGACGAGAGGATGAGAATCACGTCGCGACCGGTGACGGCGCCGGCCAGTTCCGGGTCGGTGATGTCCGTCGTCTGCGCGTTCAAGTCCTGGTCGCGCAAGGCTTCGACGCGGCTTTCGTCCTTGTCGAGGATGAGGACGTCTTTTCCCTCGTCTGTCAGTTCCTCGGCGACCGCGTGCCCGACGCTCCCACAGCCGAGTATCGCGTACGTAGACATCGAGGAAATGCTGACCCCTGTGCTCATCGTTGCCCGCTACTCCGGTCGGCCGCCACTTAACACCCACCGTTTGTTCGTTGTTTCGTGCGTGTGCGTCCCTGCCGTCGTCGTACAGAAAGGAAAGTCATTTTACCTACCGGCAGTTACGAGAGATTGCAAGGGCCGGTAGCTCAGTTAGGCAGAGCGTCTGACTCTTAATCAGACGGTCGCGTGTTCAAATCGCGTCCGGCCCATTCCTTCATCTCAGACCAACTTCGGCAGTCGGGACTCCGGCTCGGTCGTTCGTGTCGGATAACCGACTCGGTCGTTCGTGTCGGATAACCGACTCGGTCGCCACCCTCGGGTGTTTTATGTCCCGCTCCGAACGCTACCGAGTATGAACCAGAGCGACAGGACCGAAGTGGTCCTCGTCTTCATCACGCTTCTCGTCGCCGTCGTCTTCGGGCTGGCTACAGGCGTCGGGGAGCGCTTCGACCCCGACCGGTTCGTCGCCGCGCTCACCCCGGACTTCGGGGTGTTGTTCGGGGCCGACGTCGTCGCCGGTGCGGTGCTCGTGACGCTTTTCGGCGGCCTCGCGGTCGGCGCAAAACTCCTGTTCGATTCCTGACTCAGCGCCCGAGCACGACCCACGAGTTCCCGCGGCCCGGCGAGGGCGCGAGTCGAAGCGGGAACTCCGACCCCACCGTCGCCGAGGCCAGGCGAGCCCGAAGGTCGGAGGTCGCACACGCCACCACGGTGCGGAGCTCTCCGGTTTCGGCCACGCGGACGGTCATCGCCCCGTGGTCGTTCATCTCCCGCTCGACTCGGATGAGGCGCGTCTCCACCCCTCTCGCCACCGTTTCACCATCCACCAGTTCCATGGTAACATGTCTCTTTTCGTGAGGGATAAAACTCACCACCGTTATCCGGGGGCTTTAGGTCATCTTCGTCGACGGCCGGTTCCGGAACTTCTTTTCACCGGTTAGCCGCACACAGCCCATGGACCGCACCCGTCTCAGGTTT
This sequence comes from Haloferax prahovense DSM 18310, assembly GCF_000336815.1. Lineage (GTDB taxonomy): Archaea > Halobacteriota > Halobacteria > Halobacteriales > Haloferacaceae > Haloferax > Haloferax prahovense. Next base: position 111,134 of record NZ_AOLG01000014.1, on the reverse strand, counting down.
TGGACGCTGTATCTCACTCGGTTCGCCGGCGGTTTCGGCTTCATCACGCTCGTCACCCTGCTCCCGAAGTACATCAACGAACTCGACCCGGGTGCGGTCGCCGTCCCCGAACTCGCGCTCGGCGGGCTCGCGCTCGGCGGGTTCTCCCTCTCTCGCGGCTTCGTCATCGGCATGTTCACCACCGGCTTCACGCTCGCCCAGACTATCGCCGTCGTGCCGCTGTCGTGGGCCGGCGACCGGTACGATAAACGCCTCGTGCTTGCGGGGACGGTCGGCCTCGGTGCGGTCGTCTACGCCGCGTTCCCGCTCGTCGACTCCAGTCTCTCGTTTATTCTCGTGCGGGCCGCACAGGGGGTCGCCGTCACCGGCGCGGGGCTGATGTCGCTCGCGCTCGTCGGCGAACTCGCCCGCGAGGGGACGCGCGCGAACCACATCGGGAAGGCGAACGCCGCCCGCTTTGCGGCCTCCATCCTCGGAAGCATCAGCGCCGGTATCCTCTACGACCTGTTCGGCTTCACGCCCATCTTCATCGTCATCACGATTCTCCTGACCATCGCCGTCGTCGCCATCTGGGTGTTTCTCCCGCCGGACGAGACCCGCGTCCACGGCTTTCCGTTCACGGACCTCGCGCTCAACGAGCGCATCCTGACGATGGCGACGTTCCGCGTCCAGTACGCCGTCGCGGTCACCCTCGTCCGGACGTGGGTGCCCATCTACGCCGGGGTCTCCGCGGCCTCCGGCGGCCTCGAATACGGCGGCATCGCCGTCGCCGCCACGGTCGTCGCCGAGAAGTTCACCAACATGCTCTGTCAGCCGTACACCGGGCGCATCTCCGATTCGTACGGCCGGGCGCGGTTCGTCTTCGTCGGCGGCGGCCTCTACGGCCTCATCGCGCTCGCCGTCCCCTTCTCGCCCGCGGTCGGCGAGGCGCTCGCGCTCCCTGCCGCCGTCCCCTTCCTCGGTCCGCTTTCGCCCGCGTTCCTCCCGCTCGTCGGCCTCGCCGGCCTCCTCGGCGTCGCAGACAGCCTCCGCGAACCGGCCAGCATGGCGCTGTTCGCCGACGAGGGCTCCGGCGGCGCGGGGGTCGCCAGTAGCTTCGGCATCCGCGAACTCCTCTGGCGGCCCGGCAGCGTCGTCGCGCCCCTCCTCGGCGGCTACCTCATGGCCGAAGTCGGCATGGAGTGGGTGTTCTTCGTCGGCGGCGCGTCGGCCATCACCGGCGTCCTCGCCTTCCTCGCCGCCCTGACGTGGTCCCACGGGACCGACGCGCTCACGACGTGGTAGGGCTCCGCGTTTAATCTCTCGCGTCCCTTCTTTCTCTCATGTCCGACGACGCGCCGCCCGCGACGACCCGCGACCGCCCGATGACCGAACCGAGTTACGGCATCCCCGAATCGGAAGAGGGGCTCTTGGAGTGGCACCTCGTCGAGACCGCGTTCGCCGACGGCGAGGTGTTCTGGGCCACGACGACCCGCCCCGACGGCCGCCCGCACGCCCGCCCGGTCTGGGGCGTCTGGGTCGACGGCGCGTTCCACTGCGGCGGCGGCGAGCGGACTAGATGGGTCAGAAACCTCGCGCACGACCCGCGCCTCTCGGTTCACACCGAAAGCGGAACCGACGTGGTCATCCTCGAAGGCGCCGCCGAGCGACTGGACGCGGAGACCGCCGACGAGACCACGCTCGCCCGCATCGACGACGCCTACGAGGCGAAGTACGGGATTCGCCACGGGACGCCGGTGTTTCGGATTCGACCCGAGCGCGTGCTGGCGTGGTCCGGCTTTCCCGCCGACGCGACGCGGTGGCGGTTCGAGTCGGCCTGAGCGCCGTCGTCTCGTTCCGCTTCGATTCGTCTGTTTTCCCCGCGAATCGGATTTCATATCGCGCTATTTAATTTATTAGTTCGAGAGGCCGGTCCCGGTACCACTCCGCCCGTTCTCACGCTCCGACACGCGGGCCTAGGGTCATTATCGTGTCACTCGTATCACACGGCATGGACCATCTCGAAACCCCGGCGGTACACCGGTTGCTGACCTCGCCCGCCGGCCGACTGCTGACCTCGCGACCGTTCGAGGCGTTCAAAACTCGCTCGCTCCCCCGCGAGTTCGGCGTCGTCCGCGCTCGCGCCGCGGCCGACGTGGCGCTCTCGGACGGGCCGGAAGCGTACCTCCGCGAGGTCGGTTCGCCGCCGGCACCGCACCTCCACGACCGAATCGAACGCGCCCTCGCGCGGTACGCCCGCCTCCGCGGCGCGTACGACGAGACGATGGAGCGCTGGGACAGCGTCTTCTGGGGCGACGACGAGTCGACGCCCGACGAGCGCGTCGCCGTCGAGCGCGAGCGCCGCGAGGTGTCGGAACGGCGGGCCAAGCCGACCGGCATCTTCGGCTTCCTCCCGAAGGAACACCTCGTGCCGCCGGTGAAGTTCGAGACGCCCTCGCCCGAGGACGCGCGAACCCGCTGGCACCACGAACTCGCCGAACCCGAGCGACTGTACGGCTTCGCCGAGTCCAGCGCGGCCGAGGAGTTCCCTCGAGTCGAGCGTTCTGCGACGGTTCGAGGGCCGGGAACCGTCGAGTATCTGCTTCGCTTCCGGTCGCCCTCGCCGCACCTCAGCGACCGGGCGTCTGCGCGGGTGTACGAACCCGTCGACGCCGCCGACGACCTGCCCACGCTCGTCTTCCACTCCGGCTGGGGGATGTTCGACGACCAACTCACCTACTGGCCCGAAGAGGAGTACGTCGCCCGCGCGCTCGCCCCCGAGGGGTACCGGGTCGTCCTCCCCGACGCGCCGTGGCACGGCCGGCGCGAGCTACTCGGTCGATACAGCGGCGAGCCCTACATCGCCCGCGCGCCCGTCGGCCTGTTCACGCTCTACTCGGCGGCTGCGCTGGAGACCGCCGTCCTCACCGACTGGGCGCGGACCGAGGGCGCGCCGGCCGTCGGCGTCGGCGGCGTCAGCCTCGGCGGAACCGTCGCGCTCCACGTCGGGGGCCGGTGCGGCGACTGGCCCGAGTCGATGCGCCCCGACCTGCTGTTCCCCGCGGGGATGCCCGGCGCAATCGACCAGACGCTCCTCGCGGGGGGACTCACGAAACTGCTCGACATCGACGCCGCCCTCGACGCGGCAGGCTGGGCCGGCGAGGCGCTCCACGAGTTCGCGCCGCTGTTGAACCCGCCCAAAGACCCGTGTCTCGCGCCCGAACGTGTCTTCCCGTTCGTCGGGGCTCGCGACGAGATGGCCCCCGCGTCCACGGCTCGCGCGCTCCTCGACGAGTGGGGCGTCCCGAGGCCGAACCGCCGCGAGTGGGACTGCGGACATTTCGGCGTGCTCGCGAACCTCATCAGAGACGAGTCGTTCCGAACGACGGTCCGGCGAGAGTTGGACGCGGCGGCGCGGAACCGCCGGAACAGAGAATCAGTTACTGCCTGAGTCGGTCGCGTTCCTCACTCCGCGTCGGCGAGGAAGTCGGGTTCGGGGCGCTTTTCGTCGTACTCGCTCCGGAGGTGGTCCCGGAACGCCTCGACGCTCACGTCCTTGGCCTCGCGTTCCTTGCGGTCGCGGACGGAGATGGTCCCGTCTTCTTCCTCGTCGCCGCCGACGATGACCATGTACGGGACGCGGTCGGTCTGGGCCTCGCGAATCTTCCGGCCGAGCGTCCACGAGCGGTCCTCGATGTCGACCCGGAAGTCACCGAGTTCGTACTGGAGCTGCTTCGCGTAGCCCATCTGGTCGTCCGAGATGGGCAGGATGCGGACCTGCTCGGGCGCGAGCCAGAACGGGAACTTGCCGTTGAAGTGCTCGATGAGCACCATGAAGAAGCGCTCGTAGCTGCCGTAGAGCGCGCGGTGAATCATCACCGGCTGGTGGTCCTCGTTGTCCTCGCCCGTGTAGGTGAGGTCGAAGCGGTCGGGCATGTTGAAGTCGAGTTGGACCGTCGGGCCGTCCCACTTGCGACCGAGGGCGTCCTTGAACGCGAAGTCGATTTTCGGGCCGTAGAACGCGCCGTCGCCGGCCTCGATGCCGTAGTCGATGCCGCTGTCGTCTAAGACGGCGCGGAGTTGCGTCTCGGCCTGCTCCCAGATTTCGTCGCTTCCGACGGACTTCTCGGGGCGCGTGGCGAGCGCGACCTCGGCGTCCAGTCCGAACGTGTCGAACACCGACAGGATGTTGTCGATGATGAGGTTGATCTCGTCTTCTATCTGGTCGGGGCGGACGAACAGGTGGCCGTCGTCGATGGTGAACGACCAGACGCGAGAGAGCCCCGATAGCTCGCCGCGCTGTTCTTTGCGGTAGACCTTCCCGTCTTCGAAGTAGCGCACCGGCAGGTCGCGGTAGGACCACGACTGCTGGTCGAAGATGGTCGCGTGGCCGGGGCAGTTCATCGGCTTCAGGCCGTACTCCTCGTCGTTCACGTCGAGGAGGAACATGTCGTCGACGTAGTTCTCGTAGTGGCCCGACTTCTTCCACAGCTCCGTCCGGAACAGGTGGGGCGTCTCGACGGGGTCGTAGCCCGCGTCGAGGTTGAGCTGTTTCGCGTAGTCCGCGAGTTCGTCGAGGATGCGCTTGCCGTTCGGCTGGTACAGCGGCAGGCCCGGCCCCGTCGTCTCGTCGATGGCGAACAGGTTGAGTTCCTGTCCGAGCTTCCGGTGGTCGCGCTCCTTGGCCTCCTCGCGCATGTCGAGGAACGCTTCGAGGTCGGACTCGGACTCGAACGCCGTGCCGTAGACCCGCGTCAGCGTGTCGTTTTCCTCGTCGCCGCGCCAGTAGGCCGCGGAGATGTTCAGGAGCTTGACCGCGCCGATTTCGCCCGTCGATTCGACGTGCGGGCCCTTACAGAGGTCCTCGAACTCGCCCTGCTGGTAGAACGACAGTTCGTCGTCGCCGGCGGCCTCCGTTTCGAGGATGTCGCGCTTGTAGGGGTTGTCGGCGTACTTTTCGAGGGCCTCCTCGCGGTCGACGAGGGCGCGCTCGATGTCGAGGTCCTCCTCGATGATGTCGCGCATCTCGTCTTCGATGGCTTCGAGTTCCTCCTGTTCGAGGTCGACGCTCGTCACGTCGTAGTAGAAGCCGTCGTCCGTCCACGGGCCGATGGTCAGTTTGGCCTCGGGGTGGAGCCGCTGGAGGGCCTGCGCGAAGACGTGGGCCGCCGAGTGGCGGAGCACGTCGAGATACTCGTCGGACTGGTCGGTGACGATGACGAGGTCCGCGCCGTCGTGGAGCGGCGTCTTCTTGTCCACGAGTTCGCCATCGACGACGCCGGCGACGGTGTCCTTGCCGAGGCCGGGGCCGATTGCGAACGCGGCGTCTCGCACCGTCGCACCCTCCTCGACGGAGAGTTCCGTTCCGTCGGGGAGGATGACAGCGATATCACTCATACGCGCACGGAACGGACGGGGGAGAATAAGTGTTGTTGAGACGAGCGCGAGCGACGCCCGCTCGCGACCGATTTCGTGCGGGTTGCTAGCACGACAGAGGGTGGGGTCGACGGTCCGACGTGGCCCCGTCGACGCGCTCGCCGCCTCGCCTTCGGTCCCGCCGTTTCGACCCAAAGTACCAATTGGGTCGCACGCGGACCCTGTGGGTATGCGACTTTCTCGACAGAGCGGGGTGTTCATGCACGTCACCTCGGTCCCGGGGCCCCACGGCATCGGCGACCTTGGCGACGGTGCTCGCGCCTTCGTTGACTTCCTCTCCGACGCCGAACAGTCGATGTGGCAGTTCTGCCCCCTCGGGCCGACCGAGCCAGCCATGGCGAACTCGCCGTATCAATCGTCCTCCTCGTTCGCCGGCAATCCGCTTCTCATCGACCTCACGGACCTCGTAGAGCGCGGATGGCTCACCGACGACGACCTCGAACCCGTTCCCGACTTCGACCCTCACGCCGTCGATTACGAACGCGTCGGCGAGTACAAGCGCTCGCGGCTCCGCACCGCCTTCGACCGCTTCGAGGCCGAGGCCGCCGAGGACGACCGCGCCGCCCTCGACGCCTTCCGCGAGCGCGAGGCCGGCTGGCTCGAAGATTACGCGCTGTTCGCCGCCCTGAAAGACGAGTTCCAACGAGCGTGGATAGACTGGCCGACCGAGTTGAAGACCCGCGATCCCGACGCCCTCGCCGACGCCCGCGAGGAGTACGCCGACGAGATTCGCTACCGCGAGTTCGTCCAGTTCTGCTTCGACGAGCAGTGGCGCGCCCTCGCCGACTACGCCGACGAGAAGGGCGTCACCCTCGTCGGCGACCTCCCCATCTACGTCGCCCTCGACAGCGCCGACGTGTGGGCCGCCCCGGAGGCATTCGACCTCACCGAATCGAACGAACCGGCCGTGGTCGCCGGCGTCCCGCCGAACCCGAACGACTCCGGCCAGCGCTGGGGCAACCCGCTGTACGACTGGGAGACGCTCCGCGAGAACGGCTACGGCTGGTGGCTCGACCGCCTCCGCCGCCTGTTCGACCTCGTGGACGTGACCCGCATCGACCACTTCAAGGGGTTCGACGAGTTCTGGGCCATCGACGCCGACTCCGACGACCCCGGCGACGGCGAGTGGCGCGACGCCCCCGGCCACGACTTCTTCGAGACGGTCGAGCGCGAACTGGGCGACCTCCCCTTCATCGTCGAGGACCTCGGCTTCCTCGACGCCTCGCTGGTCGACCTCCGCGACCGGTTCGCCTTCCCCGGCATGCGCGTCCCGCAGTACGCCGACTGGTGCAGCGAGGGCGACATGTACCAGCCGATGCACTACCCGGAGAACTCGGTCGCCTACACCTCGACCCACGACACCGACACGTTCGTCGGCTACTACCGCGACCTCGACGACCGCACCCGCGACTGCCTCCACTACAACATCGGCGCGGACGGCTCGGAGATTCACTGGTCCATCATCGACGCCGTCTGGAACTCCGCGTCCGTCCTCGCGTTCACGACGACGCAGGACCTCCTCGGTCTCGGCTCCGAGACCCGCTTCAACACCCCCGGCACGCAGACCGGCAACTGGGAGTGGCGCGTCACCCGCAAGGGCCTCGACGACGGCGTCGCCGACCGCCTCGCGAACCTCACGGACCTCCACATCCGCAACTGAGGCCGCCGCCCCTCGCCTCGGTTCGACTACACCTTTTTCAGTCGCCCACCCGACGGCAACGGTATGTCTCGCCGCCTCGGCCTCGGCGCGTTCGCCGCCGGGCTCATCGCCGCGGTTCTCTCGGCGCTCGTCCGCGCGACGACCCCCCTTTCGGACTTCGACGTGCCCAACGCCGACTTGCTCCTCTCGAAGGGGCTGTCTGCCGCCGCGGTCGCACTCGTCGCCTACGGCGTCTACCGGTTTCTCGCCGCGTTCTTCGTCGGGCGCATCGCCGACCGCCGCCGGGCCCACGACGTTCGGAACGTCCTCCGACTCACGCTCGGCGGGGTCGCGCTCGTCGGCGTCCTCGGGGCGTTCACGGAGCAGTGGCTCGGCCTGTTGGTCTCGTTCGGCGTCATCGGCTTCGCCGTCACCTTCGCGCTCCAACAGCCGATTCTCTCCTTCATCGGCTGGTTCTACATCCTCGCGAAGCGACCGTACGCGGTCGGCGACCGCGTCAACATCGGCTCGGTCTCCGGCGACGTGGCCGAGGTTGACTTCCTCGTCACGACGCTCTGGGAGACCGGCGGCACCCTCGCGTCGAACCAGCCGTCCGGTCGGACCGTCACCGTCCCGAACTCGCTCGTCCTCTCGTCCGAGGTCGTCAACTACGGCGCGCTGTTCGACCGCGTCTGGACCGAGGTACCCGTGCAGGTGTCCTACGAGACGGACCTCCCGTTCGTCCGCCAACTCCTCTTGGACGTGGCCGACGAGGAACTCGGCGACGACATGGACGCCGCGATGAAACGCTACCGGGCGAGGCTCGCCGAGTCGCCGCTGGACCTCGACGTGGCCGGCGGCCCGACCGTCAACGTCGCACAGGAGGAGTCGTGGGTCGTCTTCCGACTCCGCGTGCTCGTCCCGCCGACTCGCGCCCAGCGCGTCAAAAACCGGCTCTACGAGCGCATTCTCGACCGACTGGGCGACCACCCGGACCGCGTCAGCTTCCCGGTGAGCCGCAACCGCTGAGCGCGACGTGGGTCGCCGCGACCCGCCTCGCCGCCGCCCCGTCTCGATTTGTCGCCGTCTCGACCCGTCGTCCCGTCTCGTCCGCCGGCATCGAAACCCGCAAATCCCCCGCGCCCAACGTCGAAGCGATGGAGACGGGTGTCATCGACCTCGCGAGCCTCGACGGAGCGTTCGACCTCCAATCGACGCTGGAGAGCGGCCAGTCGTACCTCTGGGACCGCCCCGACGGCCGGATGTACGAGCGCGACGCGGCCCACGGCGGCGACGCGTGGTACCAGACGGTCGTCCCGCCGCTCGACGGCGTCTCCGACGAGTCCGCAGTCGTCAGGGTCCGCCAGACCGACGGCGCGCTGGAGTGGGAGTCGAACCTCGACGCCGTCCCGCTTCTCACCCACCTGCTTCGCCTCGACGACGACCTCGACGCCATCGTCTCGGAGATGCCCGACGAACCGCTCGTCCGGCGGGCCTACGAGGCGTACCCGGGCATGCGACTCGTCCGAGACCCGCCGTTCGGCTGTCTCGTCTCGTTCATCTGCTCGGCGCAGATGCGCGTCTCGCGCATCTTCGGGATGCAGTCGCGGCTCAGAGAGTCCTACGGCGAGCGGGTCGAGTTCGACGGCGAGACGTACTTCGCGTACCCGACGCCCGAGCGTCTGGCCGAGGCCACCGAAGACGAACTCCGCGACCTCAGCCTCGGCTATCGCGCGCCCTACGTCCGGCGGACGGCCGAGATGGTCGCCACGGGCGAGGCGACGCCCGCCGAGGCCCGCGGCCGCGACTACGAGGACGCCCGCGACTTCCTGACGACGTTCGTCGGCGTCGGCGACAAGGTCGCGGACTGCGTCCTGCTGTTTTCGCTCGACTACCTCGAAGCCGTCCCGCTCGACACGTGGATTCGGTCGGCCATCGAGGAGCACTACCCCGACTGCGACCGGGGGAACTACGCCGACACCTCGCGGGCCATTCGCGAGCGCCTCGGCGGTCGCTACGCCGGCTACACCCAGACGTACGTCTTCCACTACCTCCGCTCTGGCGGGGAGTGAGCGGGCGGGAGACGGAGTGGCAAGAAGGTTGATACCCTTCGGCACACAACCTCATCGTAACCATGGACTGCAGAGTCGTCGTCGAGGCCGCGGTCCCGGTGTACGACGTGGAAACCGTCGACGAGGCGGTCCGAATCGCCATCTCGAAGACCGGCGAGATGCTCAATCCCGACCTGAAGTACGTCGAGATTAACATGGGCTCTCGGAGCTCGCCCGGCGGCGAGGAACTCCCCCCCGCGTTCATCGCCGCGGACGAGGCGCTCGTCGCCCTCGAACTGGAGATGACCGTCTTCAACGTCGAACAGGAGGAACACGCCTCGCGCATCGCCCGCAAGGAGATCGGCCAACGCCTCGAAAATATCCCGCTGAAGGTGCTGTCGGTCGAACGAGTCGACGACGATTCGGTCGAGACGGACGGCGAGGGGGACACCCGCGCCGAGACCGGCGCTTCGGACGACGACGACGCGCTCGTCGACTTCGACGACCTCGTCGACGACCGCTGAAGCACGGCTTATCGTCGTCGCGGAGGGGACGTCCCAGCGCCATCGAAAGCCCGTGACGACGCCCCACCTCCGTCAAAACGCTATTTCTGCCCGCGAGCGGAACTCATCCATCGGTTCGGCACGGCGGTCGCTCGGGAGCGTTGTCGCGCGAGAGAGCGGCGCGGTCGCTCTCGGATGTAGGGTCGTAGAGGAGAACGCGTTTCTTTTCTCGGTTCAGTCGGCTTGCGGTGCGAGCGGCTCTGGTTCGGCCTCGTGCATCGCTCCGGTGATTCCCTTCGCCAGTTTAAACACGGCTGCTTTGTGGTCCGTCTTGGACTTGTGGATGGATGTCGGTCGTACGCCGAGTTCGTTGTACTCGACGAGACTGATTTCCTCGTCCTCCCAGGCCTCAATCTGGGTGTGGACTTCTGCGAGCAGACCGTGCAGGTGGATGAGTTCCTGCTTCTTCATGAGCAACCACGGCTTGAGACCGGAGGGATATAGTATTATCTTGAGTCACGTTAGCATCCGACTCCCTTAAACCGCCGATTATGGGGGTCTCAGCGGAAATTTCGTGTTCGAACGTTTTCAATTCGTTTGTTGTTTCGCCCCCTCGATAGCGAGCGTCGGCGGAATCTCACGAGTGGTTTATATAGCTATGTAGGGCGCGCGCCGAGCGCCGGTCGCGCGCGCCGGGGGTCGTGAGAATTTTACCCCGGCGTGCGCGTACTGTCGCGCATGGACTACGACGACCAACTGGACCGCGCGCTCTCGGAGTCGCCGGACGTCGCGGAAGGCGGCGACCGCTTCAGCGTTCCGGAGCCGACGGTCCGCCAGGAGGGGAACGTCACGGTCTACGAGAACTTCGCGGCGACCCACGACCGCCTCGCGCGCGAGGCGACGCACGTCCTGAAGTTCTTCCAGACGGAGTTGGGAACGAGCGCCCAAATCGACGACAGAGGTCGCGCGCGGTTCACCGGCGAGTTCCGCCAGCGCCGCATCGCCGACGCGCTCGACGAGTACGTCGAGTCGTTCGTCCTGTGCAGCGAGTGCGGGTCGCCGGACACGAAGTTCGTCACGCAACAAGGTGCCGACGTGCTGAAGTGCGACGCGTGCGGCGCGCTCTCGTCGATTCCCGACATCTAAAAAACGGACGCCAGCCGGGACCGCCCCGGTCGTGAGGCGACCCTCTCTCGCTCCTCGCTACTCGAACTGTTTGAGCGTCTGGAGGTCGCGCTCCGTCCGCATGAACTCGGCCGTGCGCCGCGTCGCGCCGCATCCCTGACACGAGTAGTTGTCGCGGTGAGCGGGGAGATCGGTCGGATTCGTCTCCCAGTCCTTTCCACATTCGGGGCACAAGAGTCGGACGAACGCTTCAACCATACCCCGTATATGCTTCGGGGGTGCGGATAAATGTTGTTACGGTTTAGCACGACCGAGAAAAGTGCGGGCCACCGAGCCCACCGAGCGGTTACGCGAACAGGGTACCGTCTTGGACTTCGAGCAGCTCCTTGTAGCGGTTGCGGATGGTGACTTCGGAGATGTCTGCGACCGTCGAGACCTCGCTTTGGGTCACCTTCTCGTTGGTGAGGAGGGCGGCGGCGTAGACGGCGGCGGCGGCGAGACCGACCGGCGACTTGCCGGAGTGGATACCCGTCTCCTTCGCGTCGCGGAGGAGCTGGCGGGCCTGCCGCTCGGCCTCGTCGGAGAGGCCGAGTTCGCTGGCGAACCGCGGGACGTACTGCTCGGGGTCTGCGGGCTTGATTTCGAGCTTCAGCTCGCGGACGACGTAGCGGTACGTCCGGGTGAGTTCCATCTTATCGACGCGCGAGACCTTCTCCAGTTCGTCGAGCGAGCGGGGAGTGCCCGCCATCCGGGCCGACGCGTACAGCGCCGCGGTGGCGACGCCCTCGATGGAGCGGCCGGGGAGCAGGTCGTCGTTGAGCGCGCGGCGGTAGATGACCGAGGCGGTCTCGCGGACGTTCTCCGGGAGACCGAGGGCCGAGGCCATGCGGTCGATTTCGCCGAGCGCCTGCTTGAGGTTGCGCTCCTTCGAGTCGCGGGTGCGGAACCGCTCGTTCCACGTGCGGAGCCGCTGCATCTGCTCGCGCTGGCGCGGCGAGAGGGACTTGCCGTAGGCGTCCTTGTTCTGCCAGCCGATGTTGGTCGACAGCCCCTTGTCGTGCATCATCTTCGTCGTCGGCGCGCCGACGCGGGACTTGCTGTCGCGCTCGGCGGAGTCGAACGCGCGCCACTCGGGGCCGCGGTCGACCACGGTTTCCTCGACGACGAGGCCGCACTCCTCGCAAATCGTCTCGCCGTGTTCCTCGTCGGTGACGAGGTGGCCGCTACACTCGGGGCAGACCTGCGCTTCGTCCTGCTGTTTTTCGTCTCGCTCCGACTCGCGGGGACGGACGTCCCTGGCCTTTGCGTCGGTACTGTAGGTTCGGGTGGTTGTGGTGTCGCTCATGGTGGGGGGGAAGGCGCGGATACGTCTCGGCCGGGAAGACCACAGAAGACGAAAGAATAATCCGGCTTGGACTGGCCTTACCATCAGTAAGTCCGAAAAGCATATAAACCTTTCGCCGAGGTTATGCGGGTCAATCGCACGATGTGGGGGGATTTGTCGCCATCTCGCCGACGCGAACCGAGCGCCAGACGTGAGCAATCGGGTAGTATATCTCTTTCGTCGCTTAGAGCCAGCTCTCCCGTCGGAAGTAGACGAGCAGGACGGCGGAGACGAGCGCCATGCCGAGCATCGTCGCCGGGTAGCCGTAGGCCCAGCCGAGTTCGGGCATGTTGAACGCCGACGCGCCGGGGTCGAAGTTCATACCGTAGATGCCGACGACGAGCGTGAGCGGGAGGATGATGGTGGCGACGACGGTGAGCGTCTTCATCACCTCGTTCGTCGACTGCGAGAGCGTGTTGAGGTAGATGTCCCGCGCGCCGCGCGCGAGGTCGCGGTACGTCTCCGTGAGGTCGACCAACTCGACGAGGTGGTCGTACACGTCGCGGTAGTACTTCTCCGTCGACTCGCGGACGTAGTCGGGGTCGCCGCGCGCGAGCACGCCGACGGCCTCCCGCGTCGGCCACACGGTTTTCCGGAACGACAGCAGGTCGCGCCGGACCGCGTTCAGCCCCTCGAGCACCTCCGGGTCGGGACCCTCGAGGATGATGTCCTCGATGAGTTCTATCTCCTCGCCGACCTCGTCCAACAGCCCGAAGTACTCGTCGACGATGCGGTCGATGACGCGGTAGGCCACGAAGTCCGGCCCGAACCGGAGCATCCGGGGCTCCTCCCGCTCGATGGCGTTCCATACGTAGTTTATCGGTTCCAGTTCCCGGCGCGTCAGCGTCACGAGCCAGTCGTCGCCGAAGCAGAGCCCCACGGGTCTGGTCTGGACCTCCTCTTCGAACACCTGTTCGCCGGCGCGGAGCGTCGCCACCCGGACGACGACGAACGTGTACTCGTCGTACTCCTCGGCCTTCGGGCGGGCGTCGTTCCGAACGTCCTCGACCGAAAGCGGGTGGACGCCGAACGCCTCGGCGACGCGCTCGAACTCCTCCGCGGCGGTCGTGCGAACCCACGTGGTCCCGTCGGCGTCGCGCGCGGCGTCCAACGCGGTCTCCTCGTAGGCCGACACGCCGTCGTCGCCGTAGACGAGCGCCGAAATCACCGCACGTCACCCCCGATGGCCCAGAGCGTGATGCCGACCATGACGGCCGTCACCGAGAACGCCCGGCCCGGGTAGGCAACGAGCGACCCGACGCCGTAGCCGACGACGCCGAGCGCCGTCACCGCGATACCTGCGGTCCGTACGCGAGTCATGAAACCATCGACCCGCGGCGACGAGAAAAAGGCTCGCCCGAGGCGGCTTACGCTTCAGACGGGTGTTCGACCGACCGAATCAGTTCGAGGACGTTCTCCTCCTCGCCGTCGAGCTGTTGGGGGTACAGCCCGATTGCGATGACGAAGTCCTCGTTGTGCTGGACTTTCGTCACGTGGACGTACACGTCGACTTCCTGCCCGCCGAACCGCGCGGTGGCGCTGTACTTCGTGACGTTAGTCGTCTCGCCGAGCATCTGGACGTTCCGCGAACTGACCTGCTGGACGTCGCTGAGGCCCTGATACCGGTTGTCGACGAGGCGGATGAGGTCGTCGTTCGAGTAGTCGCCGATGGGGTTCCGGGGCTGGCCGGCGACCTCGACCGCGGGCGTCGAGATGACGCTGAACGAGCCGAGTTTGGCCTCGCCGAAGAAGCCGAGGTCCAGCGTCTTCTCGTACGTCGTGATGTGGTTGCTGGCGGCGATTTTACGCTCCTGCCCGCCGAACGAGAGCGTGCGATTCACCGCGAACGTCTCGGTCCCGTTCGTCTCGTAGCCGGCGTTCTCGGCGACGGTCGCGTCCGTCGTGGCCGGTTCGGATTCGAACGTCAGCGTCTCCTCGCCCGTCAGAAAGCCGATACAGCCGCTGGTGAGCACGAGCGCGGCGAGCGCGAGCACCGCGACTACGCGTCTGGAAGTCATTGCCCCGCCATTTCCCCTCGCCGGGCATAAGTTCGGTGGCCGGGCCGCCGCACCCTCGGCTCGGCCTCGCGGAGCAGTCCGCGGGTTTCTGCCTCAGTCATCGAGGTTCCGCGACTTGTTTTCGCGGCGAATCACGCGGCCGCTGTAGAGGTAGTAGGCGGGCGCGACGAACGGGAGCGCGAACGCCGCGCCGAACCAGAGGTGCCGCGACGCGCCCCAGTCGATGCCCTGCCCGCGGAGCGACTTGATGTCGGCGCGGACGAGTCCCGCGTAGAAGACGTGGGTGACGAGGTAGACTGCGAACGCCGGCTCCGGCCCGATGTACAGCGAGACGCCGGTGAACATGACGAACCCGATGGCGTAGATGACCGGCAACACCCCGCGGTAGCGGCCGCGCGCCGGGCGCTGTTTCTGCTGACGCTCGCGCTCGACCGCCGTCCCGCGGCGGTACTCGTCGGTGCTCATGTCGCTACGGTGTGCCCCGCGGGGAAAAAGTGGTTCGCTCAGCCGAGGTACTTGACGTCGACCTCGTGGGGACCGTCGTCCGTCGGGAGCGCGACGGCCTCGCGGAGGTGGTCGCGGACGGCAGAGCGCCACGCTCGGACCGCCTCCGTGTGGCGCTCGTGGTGAGCTTCGACCTCGTACGGCTCCGGCCGCGTCTCGTCGGGTTCGGGGTACGCGGGGGCGTCGTCGCCGACGAAGACCCGCGGGTCGAGGTGTATCGGCTCGGGGTCGGCGTAGTCCGAGGCTTCGCCGCCGGTTCGGTGAATTCGCGCCCGCATCCGCCCGTAGAACGGCGGGGTGACGCGGAGGACGACGGGGTCGTCGCCCCGGCGGTTCGCCTCGAGGGAGGTCACGAGGTCGTCGGTCGTGACTGCGAGCGAGCGGACGGCGCTCGGGTCGGACGACCCGCGCGCGTCGTTCAATCTCCGGCGCGTCGGCGGCTCGTCACGGACCTAGGCCGCAGTTCGCCGCTACACTCCGGACAAGTCGAGCGGTACGACGCGGCGCTCACGGTCGTTTGACACTCACGACAGACGTACGAAGCGCGTTCCATCGAGCATTCGTACGAGACATGGTGTGTTAAAACTTACCACGGCGTACCATGAGCGCCGAACCGCGCCCGCGGGTCCGTGTCCTTTTACCCGAACGGGGCGCAATCCGCCAGTATGACAGACGCATGGTTCGCCGGCGCGGACCCCGACGACCCCGAATCCGGGGCGACGCGAGTCCGAACGGGCCGCGCCTCCGCCCCCGCCGACTGGCCGGCCGAGGCCGTCGACGCCGGGTTCGCCGCCGACGAGACCGACTACTACGCCAAACTCCGCTCGGCGACGCTCGCCGCCGCCAGCGAGGCCGTCGCGGAGCGCGAGCGCGCCGACGACGTGCAACTCGCCCACGCCGTGCGCGCGATGGACGACGCCGAACGGACCGCGAACGAACTCGCCGAGCGGGTCGTCGAGTGGGCCGGCACGCTCTACGAGACCGTCCCGCGCGGCCTCGACGGCGTCCGCGACATCGCCGCCCGCGACCCGAAGACCGCCGCCGAAGAGCGCGTCGTCTCCTACGCAACCCGCGCGGTGGACCTGCTCGACGAGCGCGACGACCTCCGGGCGTTCATCGAAGAGCGCGCGCCCACGACCGCGCCGAACCTCGCCGAGATGGCCGGCCCGGTCCTCGCGGCGCGGCTCATCGCGCTTGCGGGCGGCCTCGAAAGCCTCGCCAAGAAACCGAGCGGAACGGTCCAAGTACTCGGGGCCGAAGACGCCCTCTTCGCGCACCTGAAGGGCCGCGCCACGTCGCCCAAACACGGCGTCATCTTCACTCACGAGTACGTCCGCGGGACGCGCCCGCAGGACCGCGGGTCGGCCGCCCGCGCGCTCGCCGGGAAGCTCTCTATCGCCGCGCGCATCGACCACTACTCGGGCGACTACCGGCCGGACCTGCACGCCGAACTCGCCGACCGGATGGCGACGATTCGCGCCCGCGCCGACGAGGAGGCCGACGAATGAGCGACGATTCCGCCGCCAGTTCCAATGCCGACCTCCCCGAAGGCGTCGAGCGCCGGACGTTCGGCGGCCGCGAGCGCCTCTCGACCCGGGGCGCGCAGGTCTACGGCGAACCCGTGGACGCCGACGGCTGGCGCGCGTGGGACGCCGGGCGCTCGAAGCTCGGCGCGATGCTCGAACTCGGGATGGACACGGGTCTCGTCGGCGACGAGTCGGTCCTCTACCTCGGGGCCGCCTCGGGAACGACCGTCTCGCACGTCGCCGACTTCGCCGGGCCGACCTACGCCGTGGAGTTCGCGCCGCGCCCCGTCCGCGACCTCGTCGGCGTCGCCGAGGACCGCACCAATCTCTTCCCGCTCCTGAAGGACGCGCGCGACCCCGAATCCTACGCGCACGTGGTCGAATCCGGCATCGATTGCCTCGTCATGGACGTGGCGACCCGCGGGCAGGCGACCGTCGCCGTCCGCAACCGACAGTTCCTCGCGGACGACGGTCGGCTCCTGATGGCCGTCAAGGCGCGGAGCGAGGACGTGACCGCCGAGCCGGACGACGTGTTCGACGACGTGGTCGCCGAACTGGGATCCGCTTACGAAATCCTCGACACAGCCCGTCTCGACCGCTTCCACGCCGACCACCTCGGAATCGTCGCCCGGCCGAAGTAGACGGGCGGCGGCGTCACCGTCATCGCTCCGTCTGACGACCGTTCCGAGAGACCTGATTTTCGCCCGTCACTATCGTCCGATTCGCTTGCCCGCGGTCGTGCGACGCGTTCGCCGGCTCCCACGGTGTTTTTAATTCGGCGCAACTTACGCCGTTGCGATGGAACTAGGGTCGGCGGACGCCTTCGACCGAATGGGGACGCTCGGCGTCGAAGAGGAATTCTACATCGTCGATGCCGACGGCCGCCCCACCTCGGGTATCGACGACTTAGTCTACGGACCGGAGCCTCCGGAACCGCTCGCCGGACGACTCGACCACGAGCTGTTCAAGTTCACTATCGAGACGCAGACGCCGCTCATCGAGGCCCCCGACGAGGCCGGCGCGGCCGTCGAGACGGTCCGCGAGGCGCTCGTCGACCACGCCGCTGACCACGGCTACCGCATCGCCGCGGCTGGGCTCCACCCCGCCGCCAAGTGGCGCGAACTCGACCACGCGACGAAGCCCCGGTATCAGGCGCAACTCGACCGGATTCAGTACCCGCAACACCGGAATACGACCGCCGGCCTGCACGTCCACGTCGGCGTCGACGACGCCGACAAGGCCGTCTGGGTCGCCAACGAACTCCGCTGGTACCTCGCACCCCTGCTCGCGCTCTCCGCGAACTCCCCCTTCTGGAACGGCTTCGACACCGGCCTCGCCTCCGCCCGCGCCAAGGTGTTCGAGAACCTCCCGAACACCGGCATGCCGACCGCCTTCGACGACTTCGAGGACTTCCTGCGCTTCGAGCGCCGGATGGTCGAGTACGGCTCGATAGACGACCGAGGCGAACTCTGGTACGACGTGCGCCCCCACACGGGCCACGGGACGGTCGAAATTCGCACCCCCGACGCCCAGACCGACCCCGAGCGCGTCGCCGACTTCGTCGAGTACGTCCACGCGCTCGTCTTGGACCTCGCCGACCGCTACGAGTCCGGCGAATCGGGAACGACGGTCCGCCGGGAACTCCTCGACGAGAACAAGTGGCGCGCGACCCGCTACGGGCGAGACACCGACTTCGTCGCCCCGGATTCCGAGGGCGTCGTGAGCCTCGAATCGTTCGTCGAAAGCGAGACCGACCGCCTCGGCGTCGACGGCCTCCGGTCGCTTCTCGACGCCGAATCCGGCACCGCCGTCCAGCGACGGATTCACGGGGAGTCCGGGCTCGACGCCCTGTGCGAACACTTGACGCTGGACTGAGTCGCACGCCGACGACCGACAGGAAACATTTTTTAGCGCCCCAGTTTTGACCTTTGCCGTAGCACAAATGTCTGCGGACCAGAGCACAGAGGGGAGCGCGGAGTCGACGGACGAAGAACACTCGGGCGGCGCGGCCGACTGCGCCGTCTCCGAGTTCGACGATGGGTTGGTGGACCTGCTCGCGTGGATTCTCGACACGGAGACCCGCGCGCGAATCTACGTCTACCTCCGACAGCACCCCCACTCGACGAGCGAGGAAGTCGCGGAGGGAACCGGCCTCTACCCCAGTACGGTTCGGGAGGCGCTGGCCGAACTCACCGACGACGAGACGGTCGAGCGCCGCAAGCGGAAGAGTTCCGGCGCGGGCAACAACCCCTACGAGTACGTCGCAATCGCGCCGAGCGACCTCGTGAAGGGCGTCTCCGGACAGGTGCAAGAGCAGTTGAACGCCGTGTTCAACCTCGACCGACACCTCGGAACCGACCGCACCGACGAGACCGAACCGGTCACGATTACGGTCCGCGAGGAGTAGCTCCGCGGTCTGCCGGCTGCTGCGGTGCCTCGCCCGATTTCGGGAGCCCTTCGCTCGCCGCGGGTGCTGGTCCGTTAGGCTAACCCGACCCGCTTAAGTCGCGCCGCATCCACCGCGAGAGTATGCACGTCGCGCTGGGCGGGACGTTCGACCCTGTCCACGATGGACACCTCGCGCTGTTCGAGCGAGCGTTCGAATTGGGTGATGTCACGGTCGGACTCACGAGCGACGAACTCGCACCGAAGACGCGACACGTCGACCGCTACGTCCGGCCCTTCGACGACCGCAAGGCCGACCTCGAAGCCGAACTCCGACCGCTCGCCGAGGAGTACGACCGCGAGTTCGAGGTCCGCGAACTCGACAAACCGACCGGCATCGCGACCGAGGAGGGCTTCGACGTCCTCATCGTCTCGCCCGAGACGCGGGGCGGCGGCGAGCGCGTCAACGAGATTCGAGAGGAGAAAGGTCTCAAACCCCTCCGTATCGAGGTCGTCGAGCACGTCCCCGCCGAAGACGGCGAGCGCATCTCCTCGACCCGCATCGTCTCCGGGGAGATAGACCGCCACGGCAACCTCACGCCCGACCGCGAGGGTCGCGGTCGGACGCCCCCGAGCGACGAATAGTTTTCACGCTCACGGTCGTATCGTCGCCCATGCGACACCCGCTTTTCGCCAGCTTCGCCGTCGGCGTCGTCGCCGCGGTCCTCGTCGGCATCGCCGTCACCGAGCTGGCCG
The DNA here is from genome assembly GCF_000336815.1 of Haloferax prahovense DSM 18310. Lineage (GTDB taxonomy): Archaea > Halobacteriota > Halobacteria > Halobacteriales > Haloferacaceae > Haloferax > Haloferax prahovense. The sequence continues at coordinate 91,828 of NZ_AOLG01000014.1, read as the reverse complement.
CTCGGTGGATTTTCTTCTCGCTCTTCGTCGGTATCCCGGCCGGCCTCGTCGCCGGGATCCTCGCCGTCGCGGTGACCTACGCGGTCTTGACCCGGCGGATGGCACCGACGCGCTCCTCGGAGTGACCGGCTACCAACTCGGAGGTCGGAAGCCGGCCTCCCGCAGGAGGTCCTTCCAGCGCTGTTGGATGCTGAGCCGCGACACATCCATGGCCTCGGCGACGGCGGTCTGCGAGCGCTCCTCGCCGGCGATGAGCGCGCCGGCGTAGAGGCTGGCGGCGGCGACGGCCTTCTTCGAGCGGTCCTCGTCGGGCAACTGCGTGAGAAACATGTCCGAGGCGTACGAGCGGGCCTCGCTACCGAGTTCGAGGCCGTCGGCGGCGGCGTCGATGCGGGCCAGCCACTCCTGATTGTCTCGCTGGTCTCGGGCGCTGTACATGGTCGTCGTTGCGGCCGCGGGAGCATAATCCCCGCGGCGAGCCCTCGTGACGTTTATATATCGGTGCGGGAAATGTGCGGTCGAAGGGCGAGCGTCGTCCGACTGCGCGCGGGTAGCCAAGTGGCCAAAGGCGCAGCGCTTAGGGCGCTGTGGTGTAGACCTTCGCAGGTTCGAACCCTGTCCCGCGCATACCGTCTCGAACACCGTGAGAGACGTGTATGCAAGCAGAAGGGTTCGACCCCTACGAGACGAGCGCGGCGAGTCTCGGTCCGGTTCGAACCCTGTCCCGCGCGCTTTCTGTTGAAACTCGTCGTCGCTGATAGCGTTGAGACCGTGGCGAGTGGGGGGAGTGGGGAGTTCGAAAACAGCAGATAGACCGCCACTCCGGGGCCCGAGCCTTCGTCATCGAATTGTGTGCTCGCGGACCTCGATACTCCCGTTTTCAAGGACGGTGAGTTCGAACGACTCCGTGGTACCGACCGGCCGTTCCCACTGCACCGTTCCGTTCACCGCGACGGAGACCGTCTGGCGGGTCGGCTGCAACTGGTCGGTCAGGTCGAGGCCGCCGTTTCCACCGTCGTCGGAGAGCGTCTCATTGAACACCTCTTCACCGCCGACTGCGACAGCAACGCGCCCTGTAAACCCGGCCTCTGGATAGAGTGACAGTCGGGTCTTGGGTGTCCGGTCGGTGAGCGCCCCCGTCCGCTCGGGCGTCGAGGTCGACTCAGTCGGAGACTGTGTGGTCGCCGCGGACGGAGACGTCGTTTCGGCTGTCGTCGTGTCGCGGGCTCCGATTCCCGAGCACCCCGCGAGAATAATCAGAAGAGCCGTTAGCACGACAGAGGTCGAGTTACGCATCTCTCTAATCACCAACATCACAACAGGCTGTCAAACCTCTTGTGGGGCCACCCAGACGCGGGGGATTCAAACAGAACGCCCTCTCATCCCGCCGCAGTCCCGTACTCCACGCTTAAACACCCCGAATACGTTCGGAGGAAATATTACCACCGAGCCGTCCAACTCCCCGACGAATGCCTACGCAGTCACTCTACGCTCGCCTCGGCGGCCACGAGGCCGTCGAAGCAGTCGTCTCGGACTTCTACGACCGCGTCCTCGCCGACGACTCGGTCGCGCACTACTTCGACGACATCGACATGGTCGAACAGCGCGCCCATCAGGTCAAGTTCATCAGCGCCGTCGCGGGCGGTCCCGTCGAGTACGACGGGGCCGACATGCGGGCGGCCCACGACCACCTCGACCTCTCGGGCGAGGACTTCGACGCCATCGCCGAACACCTCGCGGCCGCGCTCGACGAAAACGGCGTCGCCCCGGAAGACGCCGATGCGATTCTCGACGAAGTCGCCGCGCTCAGAGCCCCGATTCTGGGGCAGTAAGCTCCGTTCGGCTCCATTCGGGGAGAATCAGTCGCCGGTTTCGACCGGCCGAATCGCGCACGCCACGCGTCAGACGCGACACAACCCTTTTTCTCACCCGGTGTGTCTCTCCACCAATGGCGGCGTTATCCGAGTTATTGGGCGACCTCGTGGCGGACGTCGATGGGCTGTTTCTGTTCACGCCGAGTCACTCCCACTACGAGCAGTTCGCTGAGACGGACGTTCCGACGGTGGTCATCGCGCCGGAGAACACGGTCGAAGCCGAGACGTTCGTGGAGCTGCCCCTCCAGTTCCAGAACGTCAAGGACCGCATCCGCTTCGGCGTCGAGGGCGCGATGGAACAGAGTATCGTCGAAGCGGGAGATACCATCGCCTGCAACGTCGGTGTCTTCGGCGGCGACCTCGACTCGCTCGTCCGGGTTCGCGTCGAGGAGAACATGCGGTCGGGAATCTACGACCTCTTTGCGAACTCCCGGGCGGACCCCGGCGTCATCCGCGACGTGTTCGAGGTAGCCATCGAACTGGGTAAGAAGGGGCAGAAGGGCGAACCCGTCGGCGCGTTGTTCATCGTCGGCGACGCGGGGAAGGTGATGAACAAGTCGCGGCCGCTTTCGTACAACCCCTTCGAGAAGTCCCACGTCTACGTCGGCGACCCCATCGTCAACGTGATGCTCAAGGAGTTCTCGCGGCTCGACGGCGCGTTCGTCATCTCCGACTCGGGGAAAATCGTCTCGGCGTACCGCTACCTCGAACCCTCGGCGGAGGGCGTCGACATCCCGAAGGGGCTGGGCGCGCGGCACATGGCCGGCGGCGCCATCACCCGCGACACCAACGCCACCGCCATCGTTCTCTCGGAGTCCGACGGACTCGTCCGGGCGTTCAAAGGCGGCAAGATGATTCTCGAAATCGACCCGGAGGCGTACTGAGATGCCGGGGCCCGTTTCGGCGTCCCTCGTCCACTCGTCGGCCGGTCCCGAGCCAGCGTCCACAGCAGCATCCGCGTCCGCGCCCGTATTCACGTTCGAGTCTGCCGCCCCGCTTCAGACGGTCGGCGGCGCCGTCGACGACATCGTCCGGATAGTCGGGCTCCGGTTTCTCGGCGTGCTCGCTATCCTGTTTCTCGGGTTGGTGCTCGCGTACGTCGCGGGGACGCTCGTCCGTCGACTCCTCATCAGCGTCGGCGTCCCCGAGGCCATCGAGGGAACCGCCTTCGAGCGGACCGCCCGCGACTTCGAGACATCGACGGTCGAAATCCTGTCGTGGCTGACGCGGTATTTCGTCCTCGGCATCAGCGTCTTCGCCGCTCTCTCGTTCGCCGGGGTCAACTACGCAGACCGCTTCTGGGGGCTCGTTATCGCCATCCTGCCGCAACTGTTCATCGCCATCTTGGTCCTCATCATCGGCGTCGTCGTCGGCGACAAGGTCGAACTCCTCGTCGCCGAGCGGTTCCGCGCGGTCAAACTCCCGCAGGTGAACGTCCTCCCGTCGCTCGCCAAATACACCGTCTTCTTTCTCGCCACGCTGGTCGCGCTCTCGCAGGTCGGCGTCGCCACGCTCGCGCTCATCGTCCTCCTCGCGTCGTACATGCTGGGGCTCATCGTGCTCAGTGCCGTCGCGTTCCGCGACCTACTCCGCTCGGGCGCGGCGGGGACGTACCTCCTTTTCACCCAACCGTACAGCATCGGCGATGAAATCGTCGTCGGCGAGGTCAGCGGCGTCGTTCAGGAACTCGATATGTTCGTCACCCACGTCGAATCCGAGGACACTGAGTTCGTCATCCCGAATGCCCGTGTCCTCGACAAGGGCGTCGGCCGTGTTCGATAGGTAAACAATCTCGACGACTGATGTTTTCGGAAATTTTGTCATACCGTTACCATAACAGTTTAGAAGTGGTCCGAAGATTGTCTCATATCGGCTCCCCCTGAAGACGATGACGGAGAACCTCCCCACCCTCGACGTTACTGCCCCCTCAACCCGAGCGTTTGAGGTTGCAGAGACGCTACTTCGAGGGTTTCACTTTCAGGATATGCGGGAGACACATCTTCTCAGCTGCGACTTCGACGCCGCGATGACCGCCGCGGAGCGTGCGGTACATCATATGTCCGAGGCGTTCGTCGCCGAGTTTCCCGACGTTCCCGCCGAGCGCGCCGAGCGCGCCGGCGAACTGTTCATGCGCGCGCTCTTCCTCCAGGACGAAATCGAAAACCGAGACGCCTTCGAGGCCTGCTTCGAACACGACGTCCCACCCGGAGCGTTCGTCTCGTCCGTTCCCGACGACTCCGAGCCGGACGCGATAAACGACGACCCGCGGTGGCGGGACGTTCGAGAACTCCTCGGTACCGTCTGTGACGAACTCGACATAAACCCGGAATACGCGACGCTCCACACCCGATTTTGGCGACTCCACGGACAGGAGGTCGACGGCTGGGAGACCGTCGCTCGGCGGGCCCACCGCATCAAAGTCGCACGGATGGCCCCCTCGGCCGACGGCGAAACCGTCGATAACCTCGCACAGTATTTCGTCGTCGGCGTCACCCGTCACGACGAGTGGGTCCGAGAGAGCCCCGAGCGCGATGTTTCTTCCGCAATCGACATCGTCGCACACTATTACCAACGGCTGTTCGACCTCAGAGACGAGTCATAAAGGGGTCATAAACCAGGCATAAACGAACACCGTTAGTGAAATACAACTGATACATTTTCGGTGGTGAAACGACCGCCGAAAATAAGTATTGGTGGTAGAATTATCTCTGCAGACCGAACATGGAGGATACCGACCCGGAACTGTATCGCGAGGCTTTCCGAAGTGCGGATATCCCCATGTTGATTGCGGATACGAATTTCGCTTTTCGTGACATTAACGACGCCGGATTGGAGTTCCTCGGCTACGACTACGACGACATCGTCGGCGAGTCGGTCGGACTCATCGCCGCCGACGAGGAGATATACTACGAAATCGTCGAGCAGATGATCGCCGGCGAGACGTGGTCCGGGGAGTTCATGGCGCGGCGGAAAGACCAGCAGGTCGTCTACGGACAGGGGTTCGCCAGCCCGATGGTCGTCGACGGCGACGTGGAGGGGTTTCTCGCCTTCTTCGTCGACACGACCAAACAGCGCCGCTACGAGAACGCCTCGGAGGTGCTCAACCGCCTCCTCCGGCACGACCTCCGGAACGAACTCAACGTCGTCTACGGCTACACCCAGCAGGTCGCCAGCCGAATCGACGACGAGCAGGCGCTGGAGGAACTCGACCTCGTCCAGGAGAAGGTCCTCGAAATCGTCCACAAGTCCGAGCGCGCCCGCGACCTCCGCGAGCACCTCGAACGCTCCCACGACGTGTCCAACCACCCGGTCCGCCTCGACGTGGTGTTGAACAACAAAATCGTCGACGCCATGATAGAGTTCCCGGACGCCGAGTTCGAGTTCGGGTCGTTCCCCGAGGTCGAGGTCATCGGCGACGACCTCCTCGGCGAGGCCATCGAGTGTCTGCTCGAAAACGCGGTCATGCACAACGACAAGGAGACGCCGCGGGTCGAAGTCTCGGCCGACCGCGACGGCGGCTTCGTCATCGTCCGCGTCGCCGACAACGGCCCGGGGGTCCCCGAGGAGCACCGGGACCTCATCTTCGGCCGCGAGGAGTACGACCAACTGCACCACGGCACGGGTATCAGCCTCTTTTTCGCCGACAACGTCATCTCGTCGTACAACGGCACCATCTGGGTCGAAGACCGCGAGGACGGCGAGGGCGCGGTCTTCTGCGTCCGTCTGCAGGAACAGTCCACGGTGGACGACTGACCGCGGGCCGCGGGCCGCGACGACGACCGATTACGCTCCGTCAGTCTCGTCGCCGGACATGGGTCTCGCGGGCACGCCGGCGACCGTCTCTCCCGCGGGCACGTCACGCGTGACGAGCGAGTTCGCCGCGACCTGCGCGCCTTCGCCGATGCGGACGCCCGGCAGGATGGTCGCCTTCGCGCCTATCATGGCGCGCTCGCCGACGACGACCTCGCCGGTCCGGTACTCGTCCTGCAGGAACTCGTGACAGAGGATGACCGAGTCGTAGCCGATGATTGCGTCGTCTTCGATGGTGATGAGTTCCGGCCAGAACACGTCGGGGGTCGCTTCGAGGCCCCACGAGACGCCCGCCCCGACGGTGACGCCGATGCGCCGGAGCGCCCAGTTTCTGACCCAGAGCGACGGCGCGATGCGGGCGACGAGGACGAACACGTAGTTGAGCATCACGCGCCAGACGGGCTTGGCGTCGGTCCAGTACTGCAGCGAGTTCCGCGGGCCGGGCGTCGGGTGGTGCTGGATTCGGTCGTGTCGGCGGGCGTCGCTGTCCGCCGGTGCGGCATCGTCGTCGGTCACGTCCGTCGATTGGGCCGCGGAGGTAAAAGCGCCCTCGCCGCGGCGGCGACGAGAGAACTAGAACATCGGTCTCGCCGGGTCGGTTGCCGCTTACTCGCCGCGGAGTTCGGCCATGTGGTCGATGCGGCGCTGGACGAGCGCCGCCGTGCCGATGTCGTGGCGGATGTGGAAGCCCTCGCCGGCGTCGGCGAGCGCATCCTCCGCGAGCTCCTCCGCTTCGGCGATGCTGTCGGCGACGCCGACCACGGCGAACGACCGGGAGGTCGTCGTGTAGAGGCCGTCCTCGCGGTCGTCGACGCTCGCGTAGAACAGCAGCGCGCCGGCGTCCTCGTCCACCTCGACCGTGATTTCCGCGCCGGCTTCGGGGTCCGTCGGGTAGCCCTCGGGGACGGCGTACTTACAGACCGTCGCGGCCTCGGCGAAGTCGAGTTCGGGTAGTGATTCGCCCTCGCGGGCGGCCGTGAGTACGTCGATGAAGGGCGTTTCGAGGACCGGCAGGGTGTTCATCGCCTCGGGGTCGCCGAAGCGGGCGTTGAACTCGATGACCTTCGGGCCCTCGGTCGTGAGCATGAACTGGCCGTAGAGGATACCCTTGTAGTCGGGGAGCGCCTCGACGACGGCCTCGATGACCTCGACGGCGGCCTCGTAGTCGCCGTCGGCCATGAACGGCAGGGACGGCGTCACGTCGGTGTAGCTTCCCATGCCGCCGGTGTTCGGTCCCTCGTCGCCCTCGTAGGCGCGCTTGTGGTCCTGCACGGCGGGGCTGACGCGGAACTCGCCGTTGGCGACGAACGCCTGAATCGTGAACTCCTCGCCGACGAGGCGCTCTTCGAGGACGACGCGCTCGTAGTCCGAGTCGCGGAGGTACGCCTTCGCCTCCTCGGGCGTCACCTGGTCGCCGATGACCTTCACGCCCTTGCCGCCGGTGAGGCCCGCGGGCTTGACCGCGAGGTCGCCGTCGTAGTCGTCGATGTAGTCGCAGGCGGCCTCCATGTCGTCGAAGGTGGCGAAGTCGGGGTTGCCCGGAATCTCCTCGTCGCGCATGAACTGCCGCTGGAACGCCTTGTCCGTCTCGATGCGCGCTTCGGCCGCCTGCGGGCCGAACGTGTAGACGCCGGCGTCGTCGAGGGCGTCGGAGACGCCCGCCGCAAGGCCGGACTCGGGGCCGACGACCGCGAGCGTCGCGCCGACCGACTCGGCGTAGGCGACGATGTCCTCGGCGGCGGTCTCCGAAATCGTCTCGAAGTCCTCGGCGAGGGCGGCGATGCCGGGGTTTCGGTTGCTGGCGCAGGCGTACAGGTCGCAGTCGGGGGCCAGCGCGCGGGCAATCGCGTGCTCGCGGCCGCCGCCGCCGACGAGAAGGACGGTCTCGCTCATGGTCGCATACCCTGCGCACGGGAGTGTAAAGATTGCTCTTTATCGGCGGCGAAATAGGCACGATTGTGGTTATTCACGGTCGCCAACGAGGGAGACCCGCTGTCCCACCCGCACCCCGAGTCGGCCGCGTCGGCCGTCTCCACGCCGCTTTAGTTCCCGGAGCGCCGACTGCGACGCATGTCCGACCCGGTGGGACGCAACCGACTCGACGAGGAGCAGAGCCCGTACCTCCGCCAGCACGCGGACAATCCGGTCAACTGGCAACCGTGGGACGAGACGGCGCTCGACGCCGCCCGCGAGGCGGACAAGCCCATCTTCCTCTCGGTCGGCTACTCGGCGTGCCACTGGTGTCACGTCATGGCCGACGAGAGCTTCTCGGACCCCGACATCGCCGAGGTGCTCAACGAGCACTTCGTCCCGGTGAAAGTCGACCGCGAGGAGCGCCCCGACCTCGACCGCATCTACCAGACCATCTGTCAGCTCGTCACCGGCGGCGGCGGCTGGCCGCTTTCCGTCTGGCTCACGCCCGAGGGCAAGCCCTTCTTCGTCGGCACGTACTTCCCGCCGGAGCCCCGCCGCGGCGCGCCCGGCTTCCGCGACCTCGTCGAGAGTTTCGCCGAGTCGTGGCGGACCGACCGCGACGAGATAGCAAACCGCGCCGAGCAGTGGACGAGCGCCATCACCGACCGACTGGAGGAGACGCCCGACGTACCCGGCGAAGCCCCCGGCTCGGACGTCCTCGACAGCACTGTGCAGGCGGCTCTCCGCGGTGCGGACCGCGACCACGGCGGCTTCGGTGGCGACGGGCCGAAGTTCCCCCAACCCGGACGTATCGACGCTCTACTCCGCGGCTACGCCGTCTCCGGTCGCCGCGAAGCGCTCGACGTGGCGCGGCAGAGCCTCGACGCGATGGCCAACGGCGGCCTCCGCGACCACCTCGGCGGCGGCTTCCACCGCTACTGCGTCGACCGCGAGTGGACTGTCCCGCACTTCGAGAAGATGTTGTACGACCAGGCCGGCCTCGCCTCGCGGTACCTCGACGCCGCCCGACTCACCGGCAACGAGTCCTATGCGACCGTCGCCGCCGAGACGTTCGAGTTCGTCCGCCGCGAACTCACCCACGACGACGGCGGCTTCTTCGCCACCCTCGACGCCCAGTCCGGCGGCGAGGAGGGCACCTTCTACGTCTGGACGCCCGACGACGTGCGCGACCTCCTCCCCGAACTCGACGCCGACCTCTTTTGCGACCGCTACGGCGTCACGCCCGGCGGCAACTTCGAGAACAAGACGACCGTCCTGAACGTCTCGGCGACGACCGCCGAACTCGCCGACGAGTACGACCTCGACGAATCCGAGGTGGAAGACCGCCTCGAAAAGGCCCGGAAAGCCCTGTTCGCCGCCCGGGAGGGGCGCGAGCGCCCCGCCCGCGACGAGAAGGTGCTCGCCGGCTGGAACGGCCTGATGATTTCGGCGTTCGCGCAGGGGTCGGTCGTCCTCGAAGACGACTCGCTCGCTTCCGACGCCCGCCGCGCCCTCGACTTCGTGCGCGAGCGCCTCTGGGACGACGAGACCGAGACGCTCTCGCGGCGCGTGATGAACGGCGAGGTGAAAGGCGACGGCTACCTCGAAGACTACGCCTTCCTCGCGCGCGGCGCGTTCGACCTCTATCAGGCCACCGGCGACCTCGCCCCGCTCTCGTTCGCGCTCGACCTCGCGCGGGCGACCCGCCGCGAGTTCTACGACGCCGACGCGGGCACGCTCTACTTCACCCCCGAGAGCGGCGAGTCGCTCGTCACCCGGCCGCAGGAGCCGACCGACCAGTCCACGCCGTCGAGCCTCGGCGTCGCCACGTCGCTGTTCTTGGACCTCGAACAGTTCGCGCCGGACGCCGACTTCGGCGACGTCGCGGACGCGGTCCTCGGCTCGTTCGCCAACCGCGTCCGCGGCAGTCCGCTCGAACACGTCTCGCTCGCGCTCGCCGCCGAGAAGGCCGCCAGCGGCGTCCCCGAACTCACCATCGCGGCCGACGAGGTCTCCGACGAGTGGCGCGAGACGCTCGCCTCGCGGTACCTCCCCGGCCTCGTCGTCTCCCGTCGCCCCGGCACCGACGAGGAACTCGACGCGTGGCTGGACGAACTCGGACTTGACGAGGCCCCGCCAATCTGGGCCGGCCGCGAGATGGCCGACGGCGAACCCACCGTCTACGCCTGCGAGAACTTCACCTGCTCCGCGCCGACCCACGACCTCGACGAGGCGCTGGCGTGGTTCACGGCGGGCGAACCCGCAGGTGCGGCCGAAGACGACTGAGACGGCGCTTCCGACTCAGAGCCGCGTTCCGTCGTACCGCCGCCGCAACGACCGAACCGTTTTTGCGACTCGCTCGGCGCGCTCGCGGGTCACGCACGGGACGACTTTCTCACCCGTCGGCGTGTCGAAGACGAGCGTCGTTTCGTCGACGATGTCGAGACGCCGCGCCGAGAGCGCGGAACAGTGGGTCCGACTCCGCCGCCCGTCCAGCGTCGATTGCACGATTGCCGTGGTGTCGAAGCGGTAGGCGTGGTCGTCGGTCTCCCAGCGCTCGTGGACCAGCGACGCCACGAGCACACCGACCCGGTCGGCGAGCAGTTCCTGAATCGACGCCACGACCGCCTCGGGGAGCGGCGGCGACTCGCCCCAGAGCATCGACTCGTGGGGAATCGTCGTGAGCAGGTCGTCGCCGCGGTCGTCGAGGAGCGCGAGGCGAAACACGAAGTGCTCTCCGACCATCGTCGTCGCGGCGTCGAGAAGCGCGAACAGCGCGTCCTCGCCATCGCGGTCGAGAGAGAAGATGCGGGTTCCGCCGTCCGGGCGCTCGGGGTCGAGCGCGTCGACTGCCGCGAGCGCACTGGAGCATCGCTCGATGCCGTCTTCTCCGTACTCCCCGTTGAGGCATCTCTCGTCGAGTTCCGCCCGAACCGCGCTTGCGACGGGGACGGCCTCGGCGAACACCGGGACGAGGTCGCGGCGGTAGTCGTCGCTGTCGAGGTGATAGCGCCGTGATTCTTCCCCGTTGTCCGGGCGCTCACCGCGGTCTCCGCTGCGCTTCTCAGACATCTGTTGACTCCCGAGACAGCTGCGCTCGTCGCATCGCATCGCCGTACCCGCGGGTGTCCTATCACGGTTTCGGCGGGATTCGATTGACTCGGGGGATTCGACTGCGTGGGCGAATTGGGTGGGTTCGAGAAAACGAACAATCGGAGCCGGCGCTCAGTTCGAGAGCTGGTCCGCGAGGTAGACCGCAATCGGAACGTCTTCTTCCTCCACGAAGCGGGCGACCTCTTCGCCGTCGAGTTCGACGACGACCGTCGGGATGAGTTCGATGTCGTACTCCTCGACGAGCGGGCCGACTTTCGAGCCGTCGTCGGCCTTTTCGACGGGGTAGTGGTCGATTCGCTCGGCGGGGACGCCGGCGGCGTCGAGGGCCGCCGCGAAGTCGGGAAGCTGTCCGCGGCAGTCGCCGCACCAGTCGCCGCCCCAGACCTTGAACGTGTACTCTTCGGCCGCGAGGGCGTCGACCACGTCGGGGTAAGAGGCCGCGTCCCACGCGGGGTTCGGTTGCATCGTTTCGAGCGTCTCAGCTTCGGCCATGCGCCGGTGTACCGGGCGAGCGGATTTAACGGGTGCGCTCGCGGCGGGGCTCGCCGCCCGCGCTCGGCGGTGGCGCGACGGTTCGGTGGACGGTCCCGTACGCCCCCGAGACGGTGGCCGTATCGTCCGCCTCCGCCAGTCGTTTAGTGTCGCACCGTCAACGGAGGGTCGATGGACGACAGTATCCTCGACGCTATCGGGTCGCCGCTGGTCCGCGTCGACTCTCCCGAGGGGTCGACAATCGCGGCGAAGATAGAGTCGAAGAATCCGGGCGGGTCGGCGAAGGACCGCCCCGCGCTGGCGATGGTCGAGGCGGCCGAGGAGGCGGGCGACATCTCGCCGGGCGACCACCTCGTCGAACCCACGTCCGGGAACACCGGTATCGGACTCGCCGTCGTCGCGGCGGCGAAGGGCTACGACCTGACTATCGTCATGCCGGACTCGATGTCGCCCGAGCGCCGCGAAATCATGCGCGCCTACGGGGCGACCATCGAACTCGTCGAGGGCGATATCTCCGCCGCGAAGGACCGCGCCGACGAACTCGAAGCCGAGGGCATGTACCAGCTCCGGCAGTTCGAGAACCCGGCGAACCCGGAGGCGCACTACCGAACGACCGCCGAGGAGATTCTCGAACAGGTGGGCGACCGCCGCATCGACGCCCTCGTCGCCGGCATCGGCACCGGCGGCACGATTTCGGGCAACGGCCGCCGCCTCGTCGAGGAGTTCCCCTCGATGCGCGTCGTCGGCGTCGAACCCGCCGAGAGCGCCGTCCTCTCGGGCCACGAGGTCGGAAACAACGACTTCCAGGGGATGGGGCCGGGCTTCGTCAGCCCCAACCTCGACACCGACCTCATCGACGACGTGGAAATCGTCGAACTCGCCGAGGCCGAGGCCGAGTGTCGCCGCCTCGCCCGCGAGGAAGGCATCCTCGCCGGTCAGTCGTCGGGCGCGTCGCTCCTCGCGGCCAAGCGCGTCGCCGAGCGACTCGCCGACCCCGACGCGGACGAGGAAGACCGACCGCTCGTCGTGACGGTCTTCTGGGACTCCGGCGAGCGCTACATGTCGACCGGGATGTTCGACGCCGAGGAATAGCGGTCTCTCGACGGCCGGCTCTCACCGACCGAACTCGTCTTCCGCGACTCTGACGACGAGCGTCCGCTCCACGTCTCTGAGGTCGTAGTCGGGAACCGAGCCGTCGACGCGCGTCACGTACATCGGCTCGACGAGGCGACCGTCTTCGACGCCGTAGATGGCGAGGTGGTCGCCGGTGTCTTCCGGCTGGACCTTCCCGTCTCGAATCTGTCGGGCGAGGTCGCGAGAGAGCCACTCGTCGGCCGAGACGGAGGGCTCGCGGACCAGCGAGAAGTCGGCGAACCGGACGAGATACCAGTTGAGATCGTTGAGAAGCGAGACGGCTGCGCCGAGACTGACCGTATCGACCGAAAGCGAGTTGTCGAACGGTTCTGCGATGTCGTAGGTCGAAAGCGCCGCGCGGGCGGTGTCGCGCGACAGCAGTTCGTACTGGAGGTGGACGTCCTCCGCGCCGACGATACAGACCTGCGTCACGTCGAGAGGGAGGGTCCGGACTCGGTAAAGCGGTTCCGGTACTCAGGCGGTCGATTCCCACTCGGCGGCGCAGGACTCGTCGCAAAAGACGACGCGCTCGCGTTCGAGGGTTATCTTACCGGGCTGATCGATGTCTCGCTCGAGGAGGACCTGGTAGTGGGCTTCGCTCATGTCGACGCGGGCGCGGCAGGCCGCGCACCGTTCGACGGTGTCGCTCCAGTCGGTCCGCGACGCCCGGTGGCTGACGCGCCACTCGGGGCCGGGATGGCCGTGACCGGGATGCGATGTTTTCGACATGAGAGAACCCTAGCGCTCACGGTAAATAAAGCCATTTTTGTGCAATTGTTCATTCGAAACGAATCTAAACGTTTGAAGAATCGTGACTATGTTGGTCGTTTGCACGGTCCGTGTGTGCGTCGGTATCGTGTCTCGGTGAGGCTGGTGACAACCGGGTTCAGAATGTGCGCTCGGCCTCCACTCCGCGCTCCCGCGCTCACTCGCCGTCGGGCGACACGACGACCCGCTCGCGGGCGGCCTCGACCGCGAGGTCGAACAGGTCGTCGGGCTCCGCGGCCTCGACGGCCGACAGCGAGGCGTTCGTCTCGGGGAAACTTGGGGCGACGCGCTCGCAACCGACCGGGAGCGTCGAGTCGTCGTAGGTGCCGAGGTCGCGGGCGGCCGCGACGATATCGGTCTTGTCGCGGGTCAAAAGCGGGCGGTGGACGGGGTAGTCGACCGCGGCCTCGGTGACGGCGAGGTTCTCGCCGGTCTGGCTCGACTTCTGACCGAGCGACTCCCCGGTCACGATTGAGTGGGCGTGCTCGTCGGTGGCGACCTCGGCGGCGACGGCGAGCATCGCGCGCCGAAGCGAGAGCATCCGGGTGTCCTCGACGGTCTCCATCAGTCGCTCGACCACGTCGCCGGCGGGGACGACGTGGACCCGCATGTCCGTGTTCGGGGCGCGGCGGGCGATGGTCCGCACCGTCTCGATGGCTCGCGCGCGGTGGTCCGCACCGCCGTAGTCGCCCAGGTCGACGTAGACGGGGACGATTTCGCAGCCGCGGCGCATCAGCTCCCACGTCGCCACCGGCGAGTCGATGCCGCCGGAGACGAGGGAGACGGCTCGCCCCTGCGTCCCGAGCGGGAGTCCGCCGGGCCCGTCGAACCGCCGCACGGAGAGATAGGCCGTCTCCTCGCGGCACTCGATTCGGTAGGTTCGGTCGGGGTCGTCGAGGTCGACGGGCGCGCCGGTCGCGTCGACGACGGCGCTCCCGGCCTCGCGTTCGAGGTCGGAACTGGTGAACTCGTGTTGGTCGGCGTCGCCGACGCGGTCGGCGTCGACGGCGAAACTCGCCCCGTCGGGGTGGTCGGACGCGAGGGTTCGGCAGACCGTGACGATGTCGTCGAGAGTGGGGTCGCAGGCGACGCAGGGCCGCGCCCAGACGACGCCCGGCACCTCGGCGCAGGCGGCCGCGACGGCGTCGGCGTCGGCCGCGTCGCGGACGAGCAGGCGGGACCACTCCCGCTCGACGCGGCCCGAGAGCGAGCGGTCGTCGAGGACCGCTTGGAGGTTCGTCCGCAGTTTAGCCTCCATCTTCGCCCGGACGCTCGAACTCTTCGTGCCCACCTCGCCGTAGCCGACGAGGACGACGTGCGCCGTCTGATTCACGGTCGACGTTCTCCGCGGGAACCCTTCAGCGTCTCGTTTCGCGGGGCGTCCGCGCCCGACTCGACGCGACTCCCTCCGTCGCTATTAGTGTTATATATCTGTACATAGTACAATTTACTGAACCGTAGACAGACGGCGAAACAATATAAACCGCTTAATAGATTTCACCCCGTTTCCCTCTCGTACAACCGCCGACCGCCCCGCGGCCGCTCTCGACGAACAACTGCCGCCACTTCGATGCCCATTCGATGCCAATGACCGACGAGTCGCCAGCCGATATCGACCTCGCAGCCCCGCAGTACTATCTTAACCGCGAGCTGAGCGAACTGGAGTTCCAGTCCCGCGTGCTCAACGAAGCGCTCGACGAACGGAACCCGCTTCTCGAACGGGTCCGCTTTCTCTCCATCTTCACGAAGAACTTAGACGAGTTCTTCATGAAGCGCGTCGGCGGGCTGAAACAGCAGATAGACGCCGGCGTGACGGAGCGGACGACCGACGGCCGGACGCCCCGCGAGCAGTGGGAGGAGGCCATCGACAAGGCCCGCCCCATGTTCGAGCGACAGGCGGCGTGCTACCGCGAGGAGATTCGGCCGGCGCTCGCCGACGCGGGAATCCGCGTCTGCGACTACGACGAGCTGACGCCCGACCAGCGGGCGGAGATGCGCGACTACTTCGAACTCTCGGTGTTGCCGACGCTCACCCCGCTGTCGTTCGACCCGGCGCACCCCTTCCCGTTCATCTCGAACCTCTCGCTTTCGCTCGCGGTCGTCACCCGCGACGACGACGGCGACCAGACGTTCACGCGCGTGAAGATTCCGCAGAACCGCCCGCGACTCGTCGAAGTCGAGACCGACGGCGACGAGCTTCGGTACGTCCTCTTAGAGGAGGTCATCCGCGCCAACCTCGACCTCCTGTTCCCGAACGTCGAGGTCGTCGACACCGCGGTGTTCAAGCTGACCCGGAACGCCGAGGTTCGCCGGAACGAGGAGGTCGCGGAGGACCTCATCGACATGATAGAGGAGGTGCTCGAACAGCGCCGCTTCGCCACCGTCGTCCGCCTCGAAATCGAGGCCGACGCGCCCGACGCCGCGCGGGACCTCCTCGTCGAGCAGTTGGACCTCGACGACCGCGAGGTGTTCGAACTCCGCGGGCCGCTCGACTACCGCGAGCTGATGGACCTCACGGACCTCGACCGCCCGGACCTCTCGCTGGAGTCGTGGACGCCGCAGCCGCACCCGCGGTTTTCGGACCTCGACGCGACCGACGCGGGCATCGGCTCGGGCGCGTCTCCCCCCGAGACAGCCGCCGAGGACGGCGATACCATCTTCGACGAGATTCGCCGCAAGGACGTGCTGTTGCACCATCCGTACCACTCGTTCGGCGACACCGTCCAAGAGTTCCTCGACGAGGCCGCCAACGACCCCAACGTGCTGGCCATCAAGGCCGCAATCTACCGGACGGCGTCGGACTCGAAAATCATCGAGGCGCTCATCGACGCCGCCGACAACGGCAAGCAGGTCGCGGCGATGGTCGAACTCAAAGCGCGGTTCGACGAGCAGAACAACCTCGAATGGGTCCGCCGCCTCGAAGAGGAAGGCATCCACGTCGCCTACGGCACCATCGGGCTGAAGACGCACACGAAGACGGCGCTCGTCGTCCGCGAGGAGGAAGACGGCGTCCGCCTCTACTCCCACGTCGCCACCGGCAACTACCACTCCGGGACCGCGAAGGGCTACGTCGACCTCGGCGTCCTCACCGCCGACCGCGACATCGGACAGGACCTCGTGAAGGTGTTCAACTTCTTCACCGGCCCCTCGTTGGACGAGGAGTTCCGGAAGCTCCTCATCGCGCCCGTGACGATGCGAAACGAGTTCACGAAGTGCATCCGCCGGGAGGCCGAACACGCCCGCGCCGGCCGCGACGCCCGCATCGTCGCCAAGATGAACGCGCTCGAAGACCCCGGCATCGTCGAGGAACTGTACGAGGCCTCGATGGCGGGCGTCGACATCGACCTGCTCGTCCGCGACATCTGTCGGCTCCGCCCCGGTCTGGAGGGCGTCTCGGAGACCGTCACGGTCCGGAGCGTCGTGGACCGCTTCCTCGAACACTCCCGCATCTTCTACTTCGAGAACGCGGGCGACCCGGACTACTACATCGGCTCCGCCGACTGGATGACCCGCAACCTCGACAAGCGCGTCGAGGCCGTCGCGCCCGTCGAGGACACCGATATCCGCGAGCAGTTGCGATTCATCCTGGAACTCGGCTTCGCCGACAACCGGAAGGCGTGGGAGATGCACGCCGACGGCACCTACGACCAGCGCGACCCGGGCGACGGCCACGAGATTAGCATGCAGAAGATTCTGATGGAGCAGACGCTCGCGGCGTCGAACACGCCCGGCGTCCACCGCGGTATCTCGGCGTCCCACCCCGACGTGCCCGAGACGCTCCTCGTGGAGTCCGACCCGTCGGTGATGGCTCCCCGAGACGGTGCGGCGACTGAGGATGCGGACGAGGATGAGGGCGAGAACACCGAACCCGTCGTCGAGGTGGGCGCGGGCGCGCCGAAGAACGGCGACCCGCAGCACGTCCTCGACGACTTCCCCGAGAAGTGGTACGTGCCGAGCAGTCGGCACTACGAGTACGCGGTTCGGACGCCGGACGGCGACCGCGACTACCGGAAGACGGCCGAGGCGGCCGCGCGACTGGTCGAGAAGTACTACGGCGAGGAGTAATCGCACCGCCCTCGCGGGCGAAGCGGTGTTCTGTTTTCGCGCCCTTGCGAGTCGCGCCGATTAGAACGTGCTGAGTTCGCCTTCGATGGTCCGACGGGTGATGTCGGTCACGTTCGCGAGTTCGCGGTCGACGATGGCGACGACCTCGTCTTCGATGTCGGCGACGGTGACGCCCTCGTCCGTGATGACTTTCGCGTCGGCGACGTGCGGCTCGTCGATGGGGCGGCCGATCTGCGAGAGCAGGCGGACCTGCAGGTCGCGGATGCCGTCGACCTCGGCGACGACCGTCTCGGCGATGTGGGTCGAAAGCAGGTTGTAAATCTTCCCGATGTGGTTGACGGGGTTCTTGCCGGAGGTCGCTTCCATGCTCATCGGGCGGTTCGGCGTGATGAGGCCGTTGGCGCGGTTGCCGCGGCCGACGGAGCCGTCGTCGCCCTGTTCGGCGGACGTGCCGGTCGTGGTGAGGTAGATAGAGCCTTCCTCGTAGTCGTCGGCGGTGTTGACCTCGACGTTGACCTCGCGGTCGGTGTAGTCGGTGGCGAGGTCGGAGACGAACTCGCGGACGCCGTCGACGGCGGCGACGTAGTCGTCGATGTCCTCGATGTGTTTGTCGACCATGGCGGCGGCGACGGTCACGTCGATGACGTCGCCCTCGCGCTTGCCCATGAGCTTGATGTCCTGTCCGAGTTCGGGGTGGTCGTCGCCGTAGGCCGCGCCGTTGAGGGCGCGCTCGGCTTCGAGGACGATCTGTTCCGTCTCGGTCAGGGGGGCGTGGCCGACGCCGAAGCTCGTGTCGTTCGCCATGGGGACCTGTTGGGTCTCCTCGCCGAACACGTCCTGGAGGTCGCCGGAGCCCTCGCCGAGCTTCACGTCGACGATGATGTCCGTGCCCACGTCGAGCCCGGGGATGTTCTCGTTGAGGTACTCGCGGGCGGCCCGGAGCGCCGTCGAATCGACGGGAATCTTCTCGCCGTCGTACTCCTTCGTGGCGCGGCCGACGATGAGGAGATAGATGGGTTCGATGACCTCGCCGCCGCCGAAGGCGGGCGCGGCCGTGCCGGCGACGAGCTGGGTCTCGTCGGTGTTGTAGTGAAGCACCTTACCGACGCGGTCGAGATAGAGGTTCGAGAGGGCGCGGGAGACGCTCTCGGCGATACCGTCGGAGATGGAGTCAGGGTGCCCGATGCCCTTTCGCTCGACGATTTCGACCTCCTGGTCCTCGACCGCGCGCTTGTCGGCGGATTCGAGGCGGATATTTCGGTCGCTCATTGGCGGGACGTACCCGGCGGGCGGTTCTATAACTTGCGGAAACCTTTGGCCACACTCGTATTACCTGAGAGTATGCTCGGGCAGTATCTGCCGAGAGAACGGACGCCTGCGGGAGCCGACGACCCGACTACTCCTCGGGCGCGCCCAGCAGCATCCCGAGGTAGGAGGTCCGAATCTGGTCGTCGGGGTCGAGACCGAGGTCGCGGAGGACGGCGAACGCCCCCTCGCGGGCGTCGTCGAGGCCGGATTCGACCTCGACTTCGACTTCCACGAACTCGCCGAGTCCCGCCACCGAATCGAGCGAGACGGTGTAGCCGTCGAGGGCGAACCGCTCGCGGTCCTTCTCGACGGTCGCGGCGGGGTCGAAGCCGACGGCCTCGCAGATGGCGTCCATCGTCTCGCCGTCCTCGACGCCCGTCTCGTACTCCCGGCGGGTCTTCGACGACTCGTCGACGAGCGGTCCCTTGTAGGTGACGACGGTCTCCTCGTCGGCGAGGTCGCCGCCCTCGTAGCGCGACTCGCGCCGGAGTCGAAGTGCCTCGTCGGTCTCGGCGAAGTCCCTGTGCGGGGCGTCGTAGTAGGTGTCCGTCTGGGCGACGCGGTTGACCTGCTCGGCTTCGGTCGCGTCGAGTCGCTCGCGAACCGCGTCGTGGTCCGCGCGGACCTTGACCTCGACTTCGTACATGCTTCGACCGGCGCGTCCGGGGGGCAAAAACCTCGGTGACTCGCGGCGGCGACCCCTCAGTATCGAGGTATTTGTTACCTTTTATCATGCAAGACCGCGTAGTACGACGGGAGTATGAGCCAAGAGACGCCGAACCCGGCCACCGCAGTAGAACAGCGCGTCGGCGAGGCCGCCGACTACGAAATCACGGGTCGCGTCATCCTCACTGCGATGGCGAGCGGGTTCGTCGGGACGGTGTTGATGCTGCCCGTCCTCGTCGCCATCCCCGAACTGCTCGGTCTCTTCACGACCGAGCCGATTACGCGATTCGCCGGGATGGCGGCGTTCTTCGGCTACGAACCGACGCTCGCTCTCGGGGCCTTCCTCTTCGGCATCGGCGGGGTCATCGTCCTCCCGGTGACGTTCGTCGTCGTCGGGGCGTTCCTCCCGCCGGAGTCGCCGGAGTACCTCCGCGGCGTGTCGTTCGCGACGCTCTACTGGGTCGGGTTCGTCCCGGCGTTTTGGCCGCAGGCCGACGCGTTCGTCATCCTCTCGTTCCTCGTGTTCTCGCTTCTGGCCCACTGGGTGTACGGCCTCTCGCTCGGCTACCTCCTCGACCTGTTCGCGGGAATCCCGCAACACGAGGTCTGAACGGGCGTCACCGGCGGTCGGGGCATCGTGGGCTGTCGTCGCCCGCTGTCGACCGCGCACCGAACTCCACCTGTTTTGTTCTTACTGCCTTTCCCCGTGAGCGACCGGAAACGTCCGCTCGAGGCCGGTCACCACTGACTTCTCCGAAACAATAATCATCACGAACGTTAATTATACTATTTGGGTGGTGTTATCAATGGTCACGGAACTCGTACCGGCGGCCGCGTTCCCGCTCCAGTCGGGGTTAGTCCCGCGAGGGACGCGCACGTTCGTCTTCGAAAGCATCTTCGAGGTGTTCCTGCTCTTGGGGACGCTCGTCGGGGTCGTCGTCGTGGGGTACATGCTCTACAACGCGTACAAGTATCGCTCCGGCTCCGGAAACGGTCACATCGACGACGAGGACCGCCTCGTCCTCGGGGAACTCCCGTCGGGGAGCGGCGGCGGGCGAAAGCTGTTCACTTCGTTTTTCATGAGCATGATAATCGTCGTCTCGCTGGTCTCGTGGACGTACCTGACGCTCCTGTACGTCGAGGAGGGCCCCTCCGACGCCGAGTCGCTCGACGTCGAGGTCGAGGGCTACCAGTTCGGCTGGCGCTTTACCTATCCGAACGGCCACACCACCGACGGCGTGCTCCGGGTCCCCGCTGACCGGCCCGTCCAACTGACGATTACCACCGCGGACGTGTTCCACAACTTCGGCATCACGGAGTTACGCGTCAAGTCCGACGCCATCCCCGGTCAGGAGACCGAGACGTGGTTCACCGCCGACGAGCCCGGAACCTACACCGCCCAGTGTTACGAACTCTGCGGGGCGGGCCACTCCTACATGTCCGCCGAGGTCGTCGTGATGCCACCCGACGAGTACGAGGCGTGGTACGCGAACACGACCGCGGATAACGCGACCGCGAGCGAGTCGAGCACTGATGAATCGGTCGCCGCGAAATCGAGTCTCCGGCCGGCGGTGGTCCCATGACCGACGCGTCTCCCGGAGGGGACGCCGCGGCCGACGGGGGCCACGAGGTCGCCCGCGGCGGCGACGACCACGGTCACGACTTCCCCGGCACGGGGAGCATCAAGCGCTGGTTCGTCACGACGAACCACAAGGACGTCGGCATCCTCTACATCGTCACGTCGCTTTTCTTCCTCGTGCTCGGCGGCGTCCTCGCGTGGCTGATGCGCATCCAACTGCTCGCCCCGCGGGCGCTCGGCGAGGGGATTCTCGCGCCTGTCGCGTACAATCAGGCCGTCTCGGCCCACGGGCTGTTGATGGTGTTCTGGTTCCTCTCGCCGTTCGCGTTCGGCTTCGCCAACTACGTCGTCCCGCTCCAACTCGGCGCGAAGGACCTCGCGTTCCCGCGGCTCAACGCGCTGTCGTACTGGCTCTATCTGTTTTCGGGCATCCTGTTCGGCGTCTCGTTCTTCCAAGGAGGGACGTTCTCCGGCGGGTGGACGATGTACGCCCCGCTGAACGTCCCGACGTTCACGCCGGACGTGGGGGCGTCGACGGCCGTCTTGGCGCTCGTGCTGTTCGTCGCCTCGGTCACCGTCTCGTCGGTCAACTTCCTGACGACGATGCACCGAATGCGCGCCGAGGGGCTGACGCTCCGGAACGTCCCGCTGTTTAGCTGGACGATTCTCCTGACGGCGTGGATGATGCTGTTCGCCTTCGCGGCGCTTCTGGCGGCGCTCTTGGTGCTCTCGTCGGACCGCCTGCTCGGGACGACCTACTTCGCCATGGAGTCGCCGGCGGGGGCGCTCCTGTGGACGCACCTGTTTTGGTTCTTCGGCCACCCCGAGGTGTACATCGTCTTCTTCCCGGCGCTCGGCGTCATGGCGGAGGTGTTCCAGACGTTCACCGGCCGCCGCATCGTCGGCCGCAAGTGGTTCATCCTCGCGATGGTGCTCGTCGCCATCCAGAGCTTCGCCGTCTGGATGCACCACATGTTCCTGACGAGCATCAACCTCCAAGTCAAGACCTTGTTCATGATCACCACCATCGGCATCTCCCTGCCGTTCGACCTGATGGTGTTCGCGCTCATCTACACGATGCTGAAGGGGAAGATACGCTTCACGACGCCGTTCCTGTTCGTCTTCGGGGCGCTCCTGTTGTTCATCATCGGCGGCATCACCGGCGTCTTCCTCGGCGCGGTCGTCCTCGACTACGAGTTCCGCGGCACCTACTGGGTCGTCGCCCACTTCCACTACGTGATGGTCGGCGGGGTGACGGCCCTCGTCGGCGGCCTCTACTACTGGTTCCCGAAGATGACCGGCCGGATGTACGACGAGTTCCTCGGCAAACTCCACTTCGCCGTCTACTTCGTCGGCTTCAACCTGCTGTACTTCCCGCTTTTCGTCGCGTGGGAGACGCCCCGCCGCGTGTTCGACTACGCGCCCGAACTCGCGCCGTGGCACCAGCTCGCCACCGTGGGCGGGTTCGTCCTCGGGCTGTCGTTCCTCATCATGTTCTACAACCTGTTCAAAAGCGCCTTCGTCGGCGACCCCGCGCCCGACAACCCGTGGGAGTACGCGACCACAGCCGAGTGGGCCGTCTCGTCGCCGCCGCCGCTTGAGAACTTCGACGGGACGCCGACCTACCGCGACGGTCACCTCGAATTCCTCGACGCCGGCGAGGTCGCGCCGAGCGAGGAGCGTTCCGGCGGGCCGACCGGTGCGGCCGTCTCCGACGGCGGCGTCACCGCGTCGGCGACGAGAGCGGTCACGGCGGACGCGGAACTGCCGACTGCCGATGCGACCGAAGTCGAGGGTCCGAGTCACGCGAGCATCTGGCCGTTCGTCCTCTCCGCCGGCGCGTTCCTCGTCCTCCTCGGCCTCTCGCCGCTCCAAGACGCCGCGTTCCCCGAGGGGATGGTCGGGGCCGCCTACGCGACCACGACGGTCGCGGGCGGCGTCGTCACCCTCGGGTCGCTCGTCGCCATGGGGCTCGAACCGTTCCGCGGGCCGGTCTTCGAGGAGGGCGAGGCGTGGCCCTTCGCCGGCATCGACAACGGCAAGGTCGGGATGTGGATATTCCTCGCATCCGACGTGGTGCTGTTCGGGGGCTTCCTCGGGGCCTACGTGTTCACCCGGGTCGCCTTCGGCTGGACCGGCTGGGAGCCGATTCCGTCCGACCCGATTCCGGGGCTCGTGAACACCTACATCCTGCTCACGAGCAGTTTCACGGTCGTACTCGCGCTCGTCGCGGCCGAGAAGAAACACAAGTGGGGCCTCGTGACGAGCCTCGGGGCCACGTTCGTCCTCGGCATCGGCTTCCTCGTCAACAAGGGGTTAGAGTGGCAGCACCTGTTCCACGAGGGGCTGTGGCTCTCGACGAACGTCCGCGCCTCGACGTTCTTCCTCACGACCGGCCTGCACGCCGCCCACGTCATCGCGGGCCTCGTCATCGCACTGTACCTGACCGCGCGCGCCTGGCGGGGCGCGTATCTGGAAGACAGCCGCTCGGTGGAGTACTTCGGTCTCTACTGGCACTTCGTCGACATCGTCTGGCTGTTCCTGTTCCCGCTGTTCTACATCCTGTGAGGTGACAGCAATGGTATCAACGAAACTCTATACGGCGATTTACGTGGTGTTGTTCGTTTCGGCGACCGTCCAGGTGCTGGTCGAGTTCGCCGGACTGAGTTACTGGCTGGCCTTCGGCGTCATCATGGTCTTGTCGGCCGCGAAGGCGGTGTTGGTCGCGGCGTACTTCCAGCACCTCCGGTTCGAGCCGCGGTCGCTGACGTATCTGGTCGGCATCGGCCTCGCGGCCGCGCTGGCGCTCACGCTCGCGGCGTCGTACTCGCTCCTGTGACCGTGCGAGCCGACTCCCACCCCCGCTGGCGCTCCCGCGAAACCCTCGTTGCGGTCGGCTACGCGCTTCTGTTTTCGGTCCCCGTCGGCGTCGGCGTGACCGTCATGATGACCCGCGTCGCCCCCGGCAGACTCACCGACCCGCTCGTCGTCGGCCCCGGTCTCGTGCTCGCGGTGGCCGTCTTCGCGCTCGTCGTCGCCGCCGCAACGACCGGCGAGAACGCGGTCT
The DNA here is from genome assembly GCF_000336815.1 of Haloferax prahovense DSM 18310. Taxonomy (GTDB): domain Archaea; phylum Halobacteriota; class Halobacteria; order Halobacteriales; family Haloferacaceae; genus Haloferax; species Haloferax prahovense. Next base: position 68,037 of record NZ_AOLG01000014.1, on the reverse strand, counting down.
GACTGGACGCTGTTTTTCCCGTCTGTGGCTCTGTCGAACTCGTTAGAAACTGATAGAACCCGTGTGACACAGACAGAGGGTGAGTTCAGCACATCAGCTTCATTTCTTTCACACTGAGGAAAACAAACCAGCGTGTCAGTACGTGTTCAAAGTGAACACGGAGCCCTACTGTGGCCCGAGAATTACTTCGGGAGCGAAGATAGTGAGACTGAGTAACCCAATCAACACGAGAATCGCGACGACACGCAATCCGCCTGCCATGTGTCGGCGCTCCGTTGGGAGGGACTCAGCAAGTCCAGACAGAGCGAATCCAACCGCCATAACAAGCGAACTGATGTCGGGAACACCGCGTAGAATATTATAGTAGATATAGATACTTAACATAACGAGCGAGCTAGCAAACAATACGAACGCCTGTGTCCTTCCAGACGGCTCACTGAACACAGTTTGGTCGATGATGGAGGGCATCGGGCGTGTAGTTTCCCGCGAAGGATAAATACGGACTGCATTCTCCCACCTGCAGCAGGGATTTTCATATCTGTGCCGAACGGTGTCGATGGCTCTGACCGATTCGCGCTCTGTATTCAGCACGGCCGCAGAAAACTATCAGTAACTGAGGACTCCAACAGCGTCTCTTTACCTCCGCCGCCTTGCACGTACCTTCTTTGACTTCGGTGTGGTAGCAGTACACATGAATCGGACTACTGTCGCACTCGTGGCCGCCTTCGGGGCCGTCGTTCTCGGTCTCACGGTCCTCCTCGTCTCCGAGGCCGTCGGCGCGAGCGAATCGTTCGTCGTGGTCGGCGGCGTCGTCGCGCTGGCGGGCGTCGGCGTGCTCACCGGCGTCGTGCTGCGCCTTCCCGACCCCAACGAGGGAGAACACGGCAGCGGCGACCACGCCTGACCCACTCGCGCCCCGTCACAGGCTGAAACCGACGACCGCGAGCAGGAACAGCGCCGTGAAGACCACGCCGAGTGCGCCCGCGACCTTCAGGTGATAGACGAACAGGTCTTCGTCCGCTGCCTCGACCGCGGCCTCGTACGCCGCGGTTTCGTCGTCGCTCAGCCCTTCGTGGGCGTCGCCGACGTGCAGGTCCCGAAGTCGTTTCCGTCGGAACGGGCGGTCGCAGTACGGGCACGTCGCGGCCGCGGTCTCGCCGTCAGGGACGGCCGTCTCGGGGACAACGACCGAGTCTTTGCGACCCACCCCACGACTCGCTTTGCGACTCACCCTGCAACACCCCCGACCGTCGGTTGGGCGACGACCCACAGGCTCGCCATCGTGTAGCCGACCGTGACGGCGACGAAGGGGTACTCGCTCCGGAGCGGTTGTAGGCGACCCGGAAAGAGGTCGAACGCGCGGGCGTGGGCCACCCACACCGAAAGCAGGTGACCGAGGACGACGAACGCCAACTGGAGGCCGCCGAACCACGCCGGAACGGCCAGCACCGAGGGGTTCGCAGGCGGCGACAGCGGCGAGGCCGCGACCGCGACCAGCGCGGGCGCGAGTCCGACGACGTAGCCGAGGAAGTGCGCGAGGTGGTAGCCGGCGGCGATGGGGACCAACGCGGGCGCGAACCAACCGGCGACGAAGCCGACGGTCACGTACGTGTCGGCGGTTCGGCGGGCGGCCCGCGCCGCCAGTCGGTAGCCGCCGAGGAAGACGAGGTAGCCCGCGACGATTCCGACGAGGTTCGCGAGCCACGCGGGGGCCGGGCCCGCGGCGTCGAGGACGCGACCCCACGGGACGGTGACCACGAGGCCGTCGAACGTCGTCACCCAGAGGAGCGCGACGACGAACGCCACGTCGTCGGCTCCCAGTCGCTCGCGAGCGCGCGCCAGCCCCGCGCCGGGAACCGAAACCGAGAGGCCGCCGTCGTCGCCCCGCTGGACCGGAGCGAGCAGGCCGTACAGCCGGAACACCCGAGCGACGGGGTCGGCTCGGCGGAACCACGCGTCGCCGTAGACGACCGCGCCGCCGACAGTAAGCAGGCTGTACGCGACGACTACGGTCGCGAGCGCCTGCGGGTCCGCCGCGAGCGGGCTGACGACCTCCAGCCAGACGAGTCCGAGCAGGCCGGCCACGCTCGGCCACGACCCGAGTCGGTTGGGGTACGACCGCGGCAGCCCCCACGTCTCCCCGAATCGACCTCGAAGCGCCGCGCCGAGCGTCCGCCACGGGTTCACCAGCGGCCACGCGTTCCCGACGAGGTAGGTGACCATCGTGAATCCGGCCCACCAGCCGACCCAGACGAGCAGGACGCCGAGGTTGGCGATGCCGACGGGCGGCCCGAACAGCCCGAAGGCGACGACGAGGACGAGCGCGGCGACGCCGAGTAGTTTGAATGCGACCGCCGCGGTTGGGACGCCCCCGGCGAGTCCTCCGATTCGGACGCCGACCCGCTCGAAGGCGTTGAGCGTCTCGTCGTCGGTGACGAACGCCGACAGCAGAAACGAGACGCAGACGACGCCGCCGCCGGAGACGACGACGAGCCAGAACGGGGCCGGAACCGAGCGGAGCGACCCGGCCAGCGAGCCGGCGTGCGCGAGCGCGGGAGCCGAAAAGATGAGCGACGCGACCGCCAGCGCGACTGTCCAGACGGCACCGCGTCGACCCGCGACACCGACCCCAGGGCCGTCGCGCTCGCTCATCGTCGCGCCCGCTCCGCAAGCGACGGTCCGAACGCGAGCAGGGCCGCGGCGGCGACGAACACCAGCGTCGAGATGTCGACCGAGAGCGCCCGGAGCGCGCTCACGACGCCGGTGCCGCCGGCCGCGCCCGCAACGAGACCGCCGACGAGCGGGAAGGTACAGCCGACGCACGAGACGACCCCGAGCGCCCCGGAGAGCGCGCTCTTCGCCGCGTCGAGGACGGCGGCGTAGACGAGGTACGCGAGCGCGAGGTAGCCGGCGACGCGGTACGGGACGAACGTCGCGGAGACGACCTCGCCGGCGTAGCCGACCCGCGGCCCCCACCCCGGCGCGGCGAGCGAGAACTGCCAGCCGGTCGGGTGGTGCGCGGTCGCGGCGTGTCCGTGGCTCCCGCCGAGGAGCGCGGCGAAGTCAACGGACACCAACCCGGCCAGCGACGCGAGGACGAAGAAGTAGGCGACGGCGACCGCGCCGGCGACGAGCCGCGCCCGGCCGCTCGCCCGCGGTGGGTCGGTCCAGAGAACGGCCGCCGCGTCGACGGTTATCCAGACGAACGGGTAGAACAGGTACCGGAGACTCTCGACGCGTTCCGGCGCGGCGTAGAAGTACGCCCCGAGGGCGAGCGCCTCGGCCCAGCAGAGCGTCGCGAGCCACCACAACCGGGGCACGTGTCGGGGGTCGAGCCGCCCCGCGTACGAGGTCGCCATCTCAGAGGAGGCCCACCAGCCTGAGCGCGACGCCGACGACGAACAGCAGGCCGAGCACCCACGACCCGAGGAGCGTCGCCTGCGACCGCGTCAGTCCGCGCCCCCGCGCGGCGTGGTACGTCCCGTAGAAGAGGTACGCGACGACGACGGTGAGCGTCCCGGCGACGAGGACCGGCCCCGCGGCGCTCGTCACGCTCTCGGGGATGGCGCTTCCGCCGACGAAGAGGACCGCCACCGCGCCGAAGCCGAGCGCCGCGAGGAGAAACACGAGCGACAGGACCGTCGGGTCGTCCGCCCAGCGACGGGCGGTGCTCTCGCTCGTGCCTCCCGACGACCGGCCGCCGGTCGGCACCGGTACGTTCGTGACGGAGTAGTGTCGCCAGCCGCGACCGGTCAGAAACACGGTGAGCGCCAGCAGTACGACGCCGAGGACGAACCCGAGGAACAAGCCAGTCTGTGCCATGTGAACACGCCTCGTTTTCTATAACTATTGACAATGATATAAGCGATTCGACCCCACAGCGGCCCTCGGGGTCGAGTTCCCGGGTGTCGGCCGCCTCGAACGCGTCGCGGCGGCGAAACGTGATTCTTAAGGGTCGCACGAGTCACGTAGCGTGTATGAGCGACGAACAGCAGGCGGAGGCCGAGCAGGTCGATGAAGAGGTCGAGTCCGGTATTCAGGACGGCGACTTCGTCCGCCTCGCGTACACGGTGCGAACGATCGAGGACGGCGACGTCGTCGACACGACGGACAAAGAAGTGGCCGAAGAGGCCGAGATCGACGTCGAGGGCTACGAGTTCGAGCCCCGCGTCGTCATCGTCGGTGCCGGTCACGTCTTCCCCGAGGTTGACGACGCTCTCATCGGTGCCGAGGCAGGCGATGAAGGCACCGTCGAGATTCCGTCGGCCGACGCCTTCGGCGAGTACGACGAGGACGAAGTGCGCACGGTCAGCGCCAACAAGATCGACGAGGACGACCGCTACCCCGGCGCACAGGTCACCATCGACGGCGACCAGGGCCGTCTGGAGACCATCATCGGCGGTCGCGCCCGCGTCAACTTCAACCACCCCCTCGCCGGCGAGGACCTCGAATACGAGTACGAAGTGCTCGAACTCGTCGACGACCGCGAGGAGCAGGCCTCCGGCCTCCTCGGCATGTACCTCCAGCAGGCCCCTGAAGTCTGGATTCAGACGGACGAGGTCGAAGAGGAGCAGGTCGTCGAGTCCGACGACGACGAGGATGAGGACGCCGAGCCCGAGACGGAGACCGTCACCGTCGAGAAGGACACGCTCTACATCGAGGCGACGCCCCAGATGACGATGAACCAGCAGTGGATGTTCTCCAAGCAGCAGATTGCGCAGGACATCATGCAGCGGCTGGACATCGACCGCGTCATCGTTCAGGAGACCATCGAGGGCGGCATGGGCGGCATGGGCGGCCTCGGCGGTATGATGGGCGGCGCGGGCGGCGCCGACATCGAAGAGGCCATCGAGGACGTCGACATCGACGCCGACGAACTCGCCGCAGAACTCGACGCCGACGAAGAGTAAGCGAGTCCGCCGCCCTCGCCGTCTCGGCGAATCGGCGGCTTCTTGATACTCGCCTTCCGACCGCCTCGTAGCTATGGCTTCGTCAGACGACGACGCGACGGCCGAGTTCCGCGACCTCACAGACGTGAAAGTCGCACTTGTCGCCGGGCTCTGTACCGTCGCATTGACGCTCTCGCTCAAGTACGGCGCCGGAATCGAGGTGCCGTTCGTCTACCGTCTCTCCCCGCTCGCACCGTACTTCGCCTACGTCTTTTCCCGTGGCGCGGCGCTGTCCGCCCGGACGTGGATGTCGCTCATCGCGGCCGTCACGCTCGGCACGTTCGGGTTCTTCGCGCTCTGAGCGGCGACTCGAGCTCGCTCAGGCGATGTCGCGGCTGGTGTCGACGGTGACGCGCTCCGCCAGCCGGAGCTTGATGGTCTCGTTGAGCGCGCGGCCGCCGCGGAACTTGGGGACTGCGAGCCGGTTGACGATTTCCGAGCCGTCTATCTTCGTGTCCAGGTCGAACACCACGTCGGCCATGTGTTCGGTCAGGTCGCGGTTGTCCGGGACCGACTCGCCTTTCAGCCCGTGGAGGACGGTCAGTCCGCGGGTGTTGACCATGTGCGTCTGCAGGTCGTTGAGGAACTTCCGGTAGCGAGCGCCCTCGCTTCGTTCGAGTACGTCCACCACGTCGATGACGAGGTTCGCGCCCTCCGGGAGGTCGCGGACCAGGCTGCTCGCCGTGTCGAGCGGCGCGTCGCCGCCCACGTCGCGCACGGTGGGGTTTCCGGTCGGACCGGAGTTCCGTTCGAGCGCGTCGGTGACGGCCTCGGCCGAACGAATCGTCGTCAGCCACAGCGTCCCCCGCGTGGTCGTCAGTTCGTGTAAGAACAGTTCGGACTGGCTGGCCGGGTCGGCGGCGAGGAGAACGATGCTCCCCGCGGGAATGCCCCCGCCGAGTTGGCGGTCGAGCACGTCGATTCCCGTCGCCAGTCGAGACATACCCCAGTGTAAGGAAGTCGCTCATATTACTTCTTCCCCGGTATCCTGTCGGCGATTCGACGGTACGCGGCCCGAACTGTCGGACGGGTGAGAACTGGCGACGACTCCTCCGGAACGGTCCCGAGCACCGGCGCGCCCACGAGGTCGGACACCGCCTCTGGAGCCATTCGTGACCGCGAGATGACACACCCGACGACGGGGGTGCCGAGCGCCCGCGCCATCGCGGCCGTCTTGGCGGCGTCGCGGAGCGCCGGCGCGCACAGCGGCGACACGATGACCACGGCGTCGGCGACGCGGAGCGGGACGGCGGCGTCGGGACCAGCACCCGCTGGGCAGTCGACGACCGCGCGACGTTCGTCGTCCGCGGCGGTCCGAAGCCACCGCTCGAAGGCCTCGTCGTCGGTTCCGGTGGGTGCCGGGAGCACGGAAACGGTCGAGTCGGTCGGATGCGACCGAACCGAGGGTTCGCACACCGATTTGCCCGAGACGGCGTCCACTCGGCGCTCCACGCCGGCCATCGCGTGGAGGTTCGGCATGTCCCTGTCGGCGTCGACGGCGAGCACCGGGCCGTCGAGCGCGCTCGCCAGTCCGAGGGTCGTGGTGGTCTTGCCGCTGCCGCCCTTGCCGCCCGCGATTGCCAACATAGCCGGGGCTGGCCCCGGCTTGGTACTTGAACCTGCGGCGAAAACGAGCCGCGTCGAGTTGGCCTCAGTCGTTACAGCAGCCGCCGGCCTCGCCGCCGAAGTCGACCGCAAGCGGCTCCGAGATGGCCTCGTTAATCTTCTCCAACTCGCCGACGAGTTCGGCCTGCGCGAGGAGGTACTCCTCCATCACGGGCTCGGAGTGGAGTTCTTCTTGGGCCGCTTGGACCTTCCGGAGCCCCTCCTGGGTCGCTTCGCCCATCTGTCGGGCCACGTTGAACTCCTCGCGGAGCTGGTTGAACTCCGTGATGAGTTCCTGCACGTCGTCGTCGGCTTCGACGGCGGCCTTCGCCTCCTCGTAGGCTTCGTACTTCGGATGGTCGGCGATGGCCTCGCCGAGTTCGCGCCCGAGTTCTTCGAGCCGCGTCGTCTGCGTGCTCATAGCCGCGCGTTGGGGTGCGAGCGGTTTCAACCTGCCGAACGGGGAAGGAGAGGTGGCAAGCGGTCGGCCCTGCGGAGGGCTCAGACGTGGGACTCGACGAACGCGACCACGTCCTGCAGTTCGTCCGGGCTGACACCGTGGGGCGCGCCGTAGAGGTTCGCGGTCACGTCCACGCCGAGCTCGCGGAGGCGCTCGGCCGCGCGTTCGACCCGCGAGGACGGGATGATTTGATCCATCGATCCGCCGCCGACGAACACCGGCTTGCCGGCGATGCCGTCGGGTTCGAGGTCGGCGTGGGAATCCGCGAGGTAGCCGTGGAGCGCGACGACCCACGCGTAGTCGTCGGGGTCGTCGAGGAGGAGCGAGAGGCTGGTAATCGCGCCCTGGCTGAACCCGAGGAGGCCGATTCGGTCGGGGTCGATGTCGTACGCCTCGACCGCCCCGGCGATAGCCTCGCGGACGAGGTTTCGCGAGCGCTCGAACTGCTCGGCGTGGGGCTGGCTCTGGTGGAGGCCGCCCTCTGAGAGGTCGAGTTCGTACCACGTGTAGCCGCCCTGCAGGCGGTCGGGCGCGCGGAGACTCACGACGTGGACGTGGTCGGGGAACTCCTGTGCGATAGAGAGGAGGTCCTGTTCGTTCGAGCCGCGGCCGTGGAGCAGGACGACGGCGGGAGCCGGGCCGTCGCCCGGTTCCGACGGTTCGACGTGGACGTGTTCGAGGGGGATGTCGGACATGGACGGCGGTAGGCCGCGGCGAGTCTTGAATCCCCGAGTGACAACGGGGTAACCGGGTGACGCCGCCGTCGACGCCGCGGTTCGCTTCGGCGTGCGTGCGGGTGTGTGACGCTCATTCGTGGGGAAGCGCGGTGGTTAAACGGCTCCGTCCGCAACGATGGGGCAATGAGTCAGGACGCCACCTCGGAGGGAGACCTTCGAAACACCGGGATGTCGCTCAAGCACGACCGGGAGTGGGACTACGAGCTCGAACAGATCGTCGAAGCCATCGAGGAGCGCGACGCCAAGCGCGTCGGCCTCCAGTTCCCCGAGGGACTGAAGCGCCGCGGCCCGGCGGTCGCCGACGACCTCCGACAGCTCTGCGACGACGACGTGACGTTCATGCTCTCCGGCCAGCCGTGTTACGGCGCGTGCGACCTCGACACCTACCTCATGCGGCGGACCGACGTGTTCGTCCACTTCGGCCACTCGCCGATGAAGGAGTCGGACAAAATCATCTACGTCCCGCTGTTCTCCAACGTCGACCCCTTCCCCATCATGGAGGACGCGCTCGACGACATCGAGGGCGACGAGGTCGGTCTCGTCACCACCGCCCAGCACATGAACCGCTTCGAGGACATGTGCGACTGGCTCGAAGAGCGCGGCTACACCGTCCAGACCCGCAAGGGCGACGACCGCCTCACCTACGAGGGACAGGTCCTCGGCTGCAACTACGCCTCCGCGGACATCCCGGCGGACGACGTGCTCTACGTCGGCGGCGGCAAGTTCCACCCGCTCGGCCTCGCGATGGAACACCCCGACAAGAATGTCGTCATCGCCGACCCCGTGAACAACGTCGTCACCATCGCCGACACGCGGAAGTTCATGAAACAGCGGTACGCCTCGGTCCACAAGGCGATGGACGCCGAGAAGTGGGGCGTCATCTTCTGTACGAAAATCGGCCAGGGTCGCATGGAAATCGCCGAGAAGATTCTGGAGGACAACGAGAACGCCTACCTCATCACGATGGACGAGGTGACGCCCGACAGGCTCCGGAACTTCGACATGGACGCGTTCGTCAACACCGGCTGTCCGCGCATCACAACCGACGACGGCCCGCGGTTCCACAAGCCGATGCTGACGCCGCAGGAGTACCGCATCGCCGTCGGCGACGAACCGCTCGACTCTCTGGAGTTCGACACGTTCCACGGCACCTGGTAGCCCGAGACTCCCGGTGAGCGCCCCGCCCCCGCGTGGCTCTCGCGACGCCGCCGAGACGAGCGTCCTGTTTCGACTCTTCCACCTCGCTTCGGACGTATCTGATCTCCTGACAGTCCGTCCAGAATACCTATACGGGTCGCCATTCCACGGATACGTATGGTCCCTCCACGAACGTCACGAACCGCCCTCCTGAGCCTGCTCGGCGTCCTCGCGCTCGCGGGAACCGCCGCCGCGCAGAACCTCGAGTCCGCACAGCAGCTTTCGCCGGTGTTCCGTGCTGGCGTGAGCTTCCTCATCGACCTCGTCGTCGGCGGCATCCTCGTCGCCGCGGCCCCGGCGTACACCAGAGACGCCATCGCCGAGATTCGGGACGACCCCGGCGGGTCGTTCCTCTGGGGCCTCGGCATCGGCATCGGCGGCCTCATCGTCCTCGTCCTCCTCGCAATCACCATCATCGGCCTCCTCGTGGCGATTCCGGGGTTCCTCGCGTTCATCCTCCTCGGCATCGTCGGCGGTGCGCTCGCGACCGTCCTCCTCGGCTCGCTCGTGACTGGCACCGCCTCCGGCGGGTCGCCCCCGCTCGGCGTCTCGGTCGCGGTCGGCGCGCTCATCGCGGCGGTCCTGTCGCTCGTCCCCATCATCGGCGGCGTCATCCTGTTCGTCGTCGACACGCTCGGGCTCGGCGTCGTCGGGCGCAACCTCATCCGCTCGTGGGTCTGACGCCGCGCCGGCGCTTCTGATTCTGACAGGCGGCTCTCAGGAGCCACCACAACATTGAGGGTACCGGTAGCGAATGGGTCAGACAGATGCCGACGACCCACCTCTCCGTCCTCGGACTCGACGTGCAGCGGGTCGTCACCCCGCTCGAAGCAGGCGACGTCGACGCCGACCGGGTTCGTCTGGTCCGCGACGAGGCCGACCCCGAGCAGGGTCGCGACCCGGACGACTGCGCGCCCGGCGCGCCGCGAGCGAGCGCACACGCCGCGAAAGTCGTCAGCGAACGGCTCGCCGGTCGGGGAACGCTCGACGAAGCACGGCTCCCCTTCACCGGCTCTTTCGCGGAGCTGTACGCCGCGACGACCGACCTGCTCCGCGAGGCCGCCGTGGACGGCGACGTGCGGGTGAACCTCGCCGGCGCGCCCCCGCAGGTCGCCGCCGCCTTCTACGCCGCGCGAACCGCCCTCGTCGACGGCGGCGAGCTCGAACGCGGGACCGTCTCGCTTCTGACCGTCCCCGCGACCGACCGTCCCGATCTCGCCGCCATCGACGACCTCCGGACTCTCGTTTCCGACGTCGAGGCCGCGTCCGACGCGTTCGACGAGTTCCGCCGCGTCGCCGACGGCCCCGCGGCCGCCGCCGTCGCCCGACAGCTCCGAATCGCCCTGTCGGACCTGCGGGACGCGCTCGCCGAGGCCAGCGGCGAGTCCCGACGGTCACGTCCGAACTCCCGCGCCGGCCGAACCGCGGGCGCTCGCGGGGCGCGCTCCAACGGTGACTCGCCGCTCGGCGCGATGAGTTCCTACGTCGGGCGCGCTCGCGAGCAGCTCGCGGACCTCGTCGAGTCCGAGGCACCCCGTCCGGACCCCGAGGACACGCGCGACCCGAACGCAGTGCTCGATGCGCTCGACGCGTGGCTCGACGACGAGAGCCGCCTGCTCGCGGCGGTCGAGGAGAATCCCAGCGAACTGGTCGCCCGCTTCCGAACGAGCTGTGAGGCGCGCTTCGGGAAGTTCGAAGACCGGGCGACCATCGAGCTGTTCGCGTCGCTCGACCGCTTCGAGGCGCACCTCGACGCCTATCTGGACGCCCGGGCGCAGCTCTCGGCCGCCGCCGGCCCGGTCGCCGAGCGGACGACGGCCCTCACCGAACGGGCCGCCGAGGCCGCGACGAGCCTCTCGGAACTCGACGAGGCGGGCCACGCGACGGGCGAGTCAACCCTCGAACTCGACGGCCACGCGCTCTCGCCGCTGGGCGACCTCGAAGCCACAATTCTGTCTGTCCTCGCCGGCGGACCGCCGCGCTCCCGCCAGCGGACGCGTCGCGCGGTCGCCGCCGAACTCCGCGAGCGCGCCGAACACCACGGTATCGTCGCCGGCGCGCGCGACGAGGAGACGTGGTCGGCCTTCGATTCGTTCTGCGTGGGCGTCGCTCGGGATAGCGTGACCGGCGACCGATTCGAAAAGCGGCTCTCGAACGCGCTCGCCCCGCGCCTCGACGTGGCCGTCGAGGGACTCACCGCGAACGGGTTCGTCACGACGCGCGAGCGCGAACGCGGCCGCGACGCGCTTGAACCCACGGACGCGGGTCGGCTCTGGACGTCGACGACCGACTGGGAGTCGTTCCGAGAGAGCGTCGTCGACGACCTGCTCCGTGATTGCGTCGAACGCGACGAGGGCGTCGCGGACGCGTAGCGCGGCGCGACCGGGCTCTCAGACCGCGTCTTCGATGAACGCCACGGCATCCTCCGGCGAGTCGCACGGTTCGAACCCGCCGAGCGAGCCGACCTGCTGGGTTCTGAGCCCGGCCGTGGGGCGGTCGAAGACGTTGGCGTAGCCGATTTCCGAGAGGGTTCCGCCGCCGCCGTCGATGGCGATGACGGCGTCTCCGTTCATGGCGACGAGCGCGTTTCTCGCGTGGCCGAGACCGGTCGCGACGGCGATATCGACGTAGGGGTTTGCCTCGTCACGGTCCTCGCCCGGGAGGACGCCGATGGTCGTGCCGCCGGCGTCTTTTGCGCCGCGGCAAGCTGCCTCCATGACGCCGCCGAGACCGCCGCAGACGACCGTGTGGCCGCGCTGGGCGAGCAGGCGGCCCACGTCTTCGGCGATAGTTTCGACCGGGTCGGGGACGACGCTGCCGCCGACGACGCTCACGCGCACGGCGAACCCTCCGCTCCGCGCTCTGCGGTGTTCGCTCGGCGCCCGTCGTGGTGACTGATTGCTGTGGGCATGGGGTATCGGACCGCGTCGAAGAAGATAAGTGCGGGGCCGCGTCGCCCGACCGGGCCGAACGCGGAGTGTTCGGTCGCGTCAGAACTCGTCTGTTCGCCGTGCGTCGTCGTCCAGCGGGGAAACCGCTTCCCACGCACCGCACGCGCGCATCGTCCGAGCCATCGACGAGAAATCCGCCGTTTGTTTGTGAGTTCTTGACATGGTAATTGATGCCATGTGTGCCTACACTAAATATCTTGTCGGGGTACTACCTTATACACCACATACATCACCCGATTCTATTGCGTTCTACGGTATTTTCACACATATTGCGGAAATTGCGCCGAATTCCGGGACGCGACGGCGGCGGTGTCACGGAACGCGAGGCGGCTCTCGCGGCGCGCCGAACGCGAGAGAGCGCAACGCTTAGTCCCCCCGCGCGAGGACACGTGTCTATGACAGTCAGCGACTGGAGCGACTGGCTCCCACGCGCGGTCGAGTCGGCCGACCCCGAGACGGTGGCCATCTGGTATCTGGGATGCAACGGGTTCGTCATCAAGGGCAGCGAGGGCACGACGCTGTTCGTCGACCCGTACGTCGGCATCGGCGACCCGCCGCGAACGGTCCGCATGATTCCCGTCCCGTTCGACCCCGAGGACGTGGCCGAGGCCGACGCGGTCCTCGCAACGCACGAGCACACGGACCACGTCCACGGCCCGAGTCAGGCCCCCATCCTCGAGAACACGGGCGCGACGTTCGTCGCCCCCGACGACTCGCTCGCCGTCGCCTACGACGACGAGGCGTGGTTCGACGACTACGACCTCTCCGACGACCAATTCGAGGAGGTCACCGAGGGCGACAGCGTCGAAATCGGCGAGTTCACGGTCCACGTCGAGCCCGCCTACGACCCCGACGCGAGCCACCCGGTCGCCTACGTCTTCGAACACGAGTCCGGCACGTTCATCCACGGGGGCGACACCAAGCCCGCCGAGGAGTTCGCCGACATCGGCGAGCGCTACGACCTCGACCTCGGCATCCTCGCGTTCGGGACCATCGGCAACATCCCCGACAAGGAGACGGGCGAGCCGATTCGAACGAAGTGGTACAACGACGAGAACCAGATTATCGAGGCCGCCAGCGACCTCGACCTCGACCGCCTCGTGCCGACCCACTGGGACATGTGGAAGGGCATGACCGCCGACCCGAAGGTGCTGCACCACCACGCAAAGAGCTTCGAGGCCCCGCGCTCGCTCGACCTCGTCGAAATCGGCGACCGCGTCGACCTCTGAGGCCGCGTCCAGAACCGCGTTTCCCGCGACGGCCCTTTTAGCGACGGTCGACACAGACGGACAGTCACCGCGTCGAAACGGTCGAATCGAGAGACTGCGGCGGGGCAGCTCCACGGCCCCCGGTTGTTTTATAATGGATGTCGGGAAAGTGGCGGCCATGAGCCGCGAGTCCGAAGGGGTTACATCGGTTTCCGACGGCGAGGTTACGGTCGAAAAGACCTTCGCCGCCGACGAGTTTCCCGTTCCTGCCATCAAGTTCGTCATCAGTTCGACGCGAGACGAGGCGACCCGAATCCGGGTCATCGACCGCATTCCGGAGTCGTTTCCGATGGAGAGCGTCGGGTTCCACCCCGAGTTCGAGAGCGACAACTGGACGGCCTACAAGGACCACCGCGTCGAGTACGAGCGGACGCTCGAGCCCGGCGAGGAACTCGTGACGGTCTACGGTATCCGCATCACCGACGGCCACGACCAGACGGATTTCCTCGAAGAGCCGACGCTCGAACGCATCCCCGTCGACGGCGGTATCGACCCCGACGACATCGACGACATCCTCGGCGAGGACCGCAGTCAGCTCGTTCGAGACGTGCTCGCGGGGAACCGCGAACCGCTCCACGACGACGAGGTGGCCGACGCGGACGGTGAGGACGAAAGGGAAGTCGTCCTCGAAGAACCCGCCGCCGACGCCGCCGACGCCGTAGAGGCCGAAGCCGCCGTCGAAGCCGAGGCGGCCCCTGAGGCGTCCGACGGCGCGGAAGTCTTCGACGACGAGCCGACCGACGACGACCTCGCGGCCGCCTTCGAGGGCGGAGACGGCGAGGGAGACGTGGCCGACGAGACCGACGTGGCCGACGAGGTCAGCCAAGCCGACGCCGACGTTCTCGACGCCGACGCGGAAGCCGACGACCCCGCCGAGCCGACCGGCCCGCGCGCGGTCGCCACCGATACCGCGCCGGCCGTGACCGCGCACCTCGAACAGCCCGATGTCGATACCGAGGTCGAGGTTGAGGCCGCCGAAGACGTCGATACCGACGCCGAACCGCCGGTCGGCGAGCCGGGTGAGGTCGACGACGTGGACGCGGCCGGAAGCGCGCCAGCGACCGACGCGGACACCCTCGTCGGCGCGCTCGCCGCCGAGATTCGGTCGGGGTCGGCCGACGAGGAGGACATCGAAGTCCTGCGCGAGGCGGTCGACGCCGAGACGCGCCGGAGCACCGACGTTCGCATCCGCCGCCTCCAGTCGCAGATGGAGGACCTCGCGGCGTACTCCGACGCGCTCGCGGAGTTCATCGACGAGGAGGGAACCGGAAGCGAACTCGTCTCCGAGTTCCGCACCGAGATGACCGCGTTCCGCGAGGACCTCGACGCCCTCGACTCGATGGTCGACGGCGCGGTCGAGTCGGTCGACGACGCGACCTCTCGGCTCGACGCGGCCGAGGAGACCATCGCCGCGGTCGACGACCGCTCCGACCGCGTCGCCACGCGAGTCGCGGACGCCGAAGGTCGCCTCGACGACCACGACGGCCGGCTCGAAGGCCTCGCGTCCGACCTCGAAACCGCGGACGACACGCTCGACGACCACCACGGCTGGCTCGAATCCCACAACGAGCAGTTCGAGGCCGTCGAGGGTCGACTGGACGACCACGACGGTCGGTTCGAGGACCACGACGAGCGGCTCGAAACCGCCTCGCGGAACATCGACGCCGGCTCCGCACGCCTCGACAGCGTCGAGGAGACGCTCGCCAAGCGCGAGGAGGAACTCGTGACGGTCCGCGAGCGCCTCGACGACATCGCCGGTCGGTTAGACGAGACCGTCGAGCGGCTCGAAGGGGCCGAAAACAGCGCCGCGGAAGCGACCGAACAGGCCTCGACGCTCCACGCCGAGGTCGGCGACATCCGCGAGGACATCGCCGAACTCGACGGGGACATCGTGGAGACGCGCGGGGCCCTCGACGACCGCCTCGCGGACGTTCAATCGCGGGTCGAAGACGCCGCGGCCGACGAGGAAATCGAGGCCCTGCGCGACGACATCCAAGAGTTGAACGACACCGTCGCCGAACTCGAAACCTTCCGCGAGCGCCTCGCGGGAGCCTTCGGGACCGGCATGGGCGGCGGTCCGGCCGCCGGCGACGACGACGCCGGCGACGAATCGGAGTAGCCCCGCCGAGCTCTCTCCCGAGAGACGTTTTCCCGAAGCGCAACCTGTTTAGCGGGCCGTCCCGACGTTCCGATGATGACAGAGACGGTGCGCGTCGCTGTTCCGCGAAAGGGTCGCCCCCTCGAAGCGGTGCTCGAGCGGTTCGCCACGACCGAGAGCATCGCCGAGGTGGCGGACGAAATCACCTCGACGCTCCGATACGAGAAGTCGGTCACGAAGGGCCATACCCAGCCGGAACACGACGTGTACGAGCGACTCGCGGACTACAGCGACCTCTCGGACCCGGCCGCGCCGGAGTACACGCTCCTGCGCGACGACCGAGACGGGATGCCGCGGCGCATCGTCTTCGACAGCGTCGTCCTCGAAATCGACGGAGTCGACATTCACCTCGTCGGGCGCGAGGAGCCGTTCCGCGCCCTGCGGACCCACGAGTTCGGCCTCGGCTTCGACAGCGCCGACCTCGTCCTCGAAGAGGTCGTCAAACTCCGCCCCGACGGTCTCGGGAGCATCGAGGACGTGAACGCCCGCATCGACCCGATGGACACCGACGTTCGGGTCGTCTCCGGCCTCGGCGACACGGTTTACCACACGCTCATGGCCGACCCCGAACTCCTCCCGCCGGGCTCCGAACTCGACCGCGACTTCGTCGCGGATTACGCGGGCGACCTGTGTATCTCGCCGCGCTACGAGCGCCTCGTGGAGGCGGTCCTCGGCACGCGGTGTCTCGACGACGTGACGTTCGCGTATCCGAACGGCGCGCCCGAAGAAGAGGCCGCCATCGCGGAGACCGGTATCGGCGTCTACCTCACGATGACCGGGTCGACCGCGCGCGAACACGGTCTCGTCCTCGGCGAACACCTGTTCCCGAGCGAGACGGTCCTGATGGAGAACGTCGCGGAGGCGACGCCGGCCGCCGAAACCGTCAAGCGGGCCATCGCGTCGCCCGGGTTAGAGACCGAACTGAAGGTCTAACTGCCGAGTGACGCCGACGACTCGTTTTTCGCGTCCGCGTCGCCGCAGAACATCAGCGTCGAGAGCGTCCGCACCTCGAAGCCGCCGTCGTCGGTAAGCGAGACGGTCGTGTTCGACGCGTTGCAGTCGAACTGCGATTCTTCGATGGTGACCGTCTCGGTCGTCTCTTCGCCCGACTCGTTCCGCCGAGCGACGCGGAGCGTGACCTCGCGGGCTTCGGTCAGCGACGCGCCGACCCGCGCGCCGGGTTCGAGGCGGTACGCGCCGCCGAAGGCCACCGCGCCCGCGGGCGTCTCGTAGGCGAACTCGACGACTTCGGCCGAGTCGGTCGGGTTCGTGACGGCGAGGCCGTGGGGTTTGGTCGCGTCGGTGGGAAGCGACCCGTCACCGAGCGCGACTGTGACCGCGTCGTCGGCCGCGAGCACGTGGGGTCCGCAGGCCATCCGGGTGGACGCCCCGGAGACCGAGACACCGCCGTCGCCGGGCGAAAACGCCGTCCACGAGCGGTTACAGTCGAAGTCCTCGGGACCGACCGACTCGGCCGACACGGCGTCCGAGGTGATGTCGGTGACCGTCAGTTCGTAGTCGGCAGGGATGCGAAGCGCGACGTTCACCGTCGCGTCGGTGTCGAGTTCGTAGGTCTCTCTGTGGCCTGCGCCGAGCGGGCGCGACACGTCGATACGGGCGGTCCACGGCTCGTCGGTCGGGTTTTCGAGGCGGACGTGGTGGGGTTTCAGCGCCCCGTCGTCGCTGGCGGGACCGTCGCCGACGACCGTCGTGAGGCGCTCGCCGGTCGCGACCGAGACGGCGTCCACCGGTTCGGGCGTCGGCGTCGGGTCGGGGGTCGATTCGGTCGTCGAGTTCCCGTCGTCCGAGTCGTCTGCACCGTCGCCGGCACTTGCGATACAGCCTGTCAGCGCCGCCGCGAGGCCGGTTCCGGCCGCGGCGAGGAGGGTTCGTCGTTGCACACCTCTCCCAACGCGTCGGGGTCACTTCCCCCTGTGTGTGGCTCAAACGCGCCTTTGAGTCCAGACCGCGCCGAGGCTCACGAGGACGGCGAGGACGACGCCGACGAGGAGAACGAGCGCGCCGGGTCCGGCGAGGTAGGAGGCGACGAACTCCGCGACGCTCGGTTCGGGGGCGGTCGGAGCCGGCGCGGCGTACCGGACCTGCGGTCGCCGCGCGGTCCACAGCGCCTGCACGGCGACGCTTCCGACCAGCGTGACGCCCACGCCGGCGACTAGCGTCCGGAGGCCAGAGGAGAGCTTCGATTCGGTCCGTTCCGCGCCCGCGAAGAGGACGACGGCCGAGCGGGTCGGGCCGTAGACGGCCATCTCGCGGCCCTGCGCGGAGACCCACGTCGTCACGGGTTCTATCAACTCGGCGTCGACCAGTCGCTCGATGTGGTAGCCGACGGTCTGGAGCGTCGTGTCGAGTTCGTCGGCCAGTTCCGAGGCGGGGCGCGGGTCGTCGTAGACGGCGGCCAGGAGTCGCCTCGCGGTGGTCGACGAGAGCGCCGACAGAACCTCGTCCGCGTCGTCGTCGTCGAGCTCGACGAGAAGCGGCGTCAGGGCTCGGTCTCGAATCGATGCGGCGGCGGGTTTCAACGGGAGCAACGAACTCACGGTCTCGGCCGTCGTTCTCGCTCCGCGGATAAAGAGACCGGCATGAGTCAAGCATCCGTTTGACCCTCTGATTCACCGCGTGAGAATCTCTCTCCCGAAGTTAGTACATGCTAGCGATACGTCGATGGCCGCTCGCGGGGTAGTACGACCGTGAACCAGATTCGAACGAATCCCGCGGAGGTGCGGATATGAACGGCGATGCGGCCCGATACGAGGGCGACCACTTCAAGGCGACTGCCGGCTACGGCGCTCGAAAGCGGAACCTGCAACTCGTCTTCTTCGACGCGCAGTACCCCGACCCGGAGCAGACGGCGGACGGTCACCAGTCGGTCGAGAGTCAGACGGTAAACGCGCTCGAACGCGTAGAAGCGGCCGTCGGACGCTCTGATCTCGACTTAGACGACGTGCTCCGGACCACGGTCTACACGACCGACCTCGACCGAATCGACGCCATCGAGTCGGCCTACGACGCCTACTTCGACGACCGGAGACCGGCGATGACCGTCGTCGGCGTCTCCGAACTCCCGAACGACGTCGCCGTCCAAATCGAGGCGACGGGCGTCAAACGATAAACTTCGACCACCGGATTCAGTATAGCGATATACAGTTTACAAGTAGCGCTTCGAACAGCTCGCAAGCCGCTCAGCAAAGCGAGTAGATCTTCGATTCGTACGTCTCACGCACTCTATCGCCCCAGTTGTGGGTGTACGTGTCGATGATGTCGCCGGCAACGTCGCCGCGGAGGTACTTGACGATGCCGCGGTCGCCGGTCCGGTCCCGGAGGTGGGTGGTGAAGAAGTGCCTGAAGTAGTGCGGCGTGACGTTCTCCTCGCGGTCGCCGCCCGCCCGGTACCACCCGGCGTCGGCGGCGTGAGCGGTGACGACGTGGTGGACGGCGTCGGGTTCCAGTCGTTGGCCCCAGCCCGATGCAGTGCCGACGAAAAGCGGCTCCGCCGGCGACGGCGAATCTGGTCGAATCGCCAGCCAGCGCAGGAGGACGCCTTCCAACTCCTCGTCGACCGGGACCACCGTCGACCGCTTTCGCTTGTTCGAGGCGGTCCGCGATTCGCCGTTGGTGACGCTTCCGACGCTCGGGTCGGCGGCGACGTATATCGACGGCCCGCGTCCGTCGAGGGCGGCGCGGGTCGATACACCGGAAAGCGGTGTATCCGCCGCCAGCGACACGTCTCGAAGGTCGAGATTGCACAGTTCGCCGACGCGCATCCCGGTCTTGAGGAGGGTGACCACCAGCGCGTGGTCCAGCGGATGGGCGATTTCGCGGACGAACCCCCGCATCTGCGGGACCGAAAGCTCCCGGCGAGCGGGGTTGGTGTCGATGCGCTCGTCCATCTCCTCCATCACGAGACTCATCGGATTGGAGTCGAACGCGCCGACCTGCGCCATGTAGGCGTAAAATCGGTGGAGGTAGGAGGCGTACGTCGCCACCGTGCTCGGTGCGACGTCGCGGTTTCGCAGGGTGTGTATCCACGCCATGCAGTCGCGGTGGGTCGCGTCGTCGACCGACCGAGCGGTCCCGGAGGGGTTCCGCGAGGGGTCACCGAGGAACGATTCGAACGCTCGGAGGACCCGTTCGTAGGCGTCGCGGGTCCGGTCGGTCTTCCCGTGGTAAGTCATATCCTGCAGGAAGTACCCGACCGGGTCCTCCGCGTCGGCGGGGCGCTCAGCGGCCATCGCGCTCCGCCAGCGTGTAGCCGCCGTGTCGCCCGCTGTACACGACTCGGCCGCTCGATTGCAGTTCCTGCAGCGTCGATTCGAGGCGGTCTTCGATGTCGTCGGTCAGCGCCGAAACGAGGTCGTCCCACGACCGGTGAGAATCGACCGCGAGCGCCTCGACGATTCGGGCCTCGAACTGGTCGTTATTTTCGTCCTCCTCGTCTTGATTTGAACCGCCGTTCTGGAGCCCCGTTTCTCCCCCGTCAACCCCGGGGGTTGTGGCCGTCTCATCGCCTCTCGTCGGAACGTCGAAATCGCGCCGACCGGCCTGTACCATCGTTCTGACAAATTCGCTCTGGCTCATCCCGAGTCGGTCCGCGTGGTCCTTCCAGATGGCCTTCTGGTGGGCCGGGAGGTAGGTTTGCACCGTCGCGCGGTCGGCCTCGTCGCTCATGGACGGATCGACACGGGGGTCGATATTCAATCTACCGGCACAGTCCAGAATAAGAGATGTTATCCTGAGATGCACATGTGGATTTCCCGCGGTGGAGTTGAATTATCCTGAATTATGCAACCGTATTTTCGGCGGTTTGCATGTAGTATTCAGGATATTTAGTTACTCTGGAGAGTCCCGATTTCAGGCGTTTCGAGCGGATCTGAGACTCGGCCAAAATTTGTTGCTTCTGAGAGGTCATAGAACTGCCGATAATATCTCATTTATGCTAAGGCACCCAAATATTAGATGGCATTTCTCGGATTGTTTACCCCCGGAGTGACGTTTCGAGGATGCGGTTCCACGCCGTTCGTTATTTCAATCCAAAACTAACTGAATTATTATAAATCTCCCGAATGACGATGATTCGTCTCCGTTTTATTCTTCAAATTTAGGGACGAATTATTCAAAGAATTTTTCTTTATATTATAGTGTGGAATTTACTCGCTCACCGACGCGTCAGACTCGTTCTCTCGAACAAATATATTGCAACATAGATTCATTTGATATTTTCATAGATTATCTCATCTTTCTTCTCCCGAATATATGTCGTCTGTCGCCGATTAATTTCAGAATGGATATTTTGTTATTATACTGGGGTCGCCACGCAGAGCCTCTTCGAATGTTGTTCGATTTGGACACGCAACCCACCGTCGACGATGATTGTTGAACCATCCGAGAGCGACCCGGACCGATGTCTCCGACGGCCCGATTCGTTCGCGTTTGACGCCGCTACAGCCCTCCATCTTCGAGGCGAGAACGGGAACCCTACTTTCCTTCCACCTCACGCCGAAGCGGCTCTCAAGCGCGCTGTGCCGTTCTCCGGGATCGCTCGAATCGCAGTCTCGGTGACTCGTCAATACGCTCGAATTCGACGGGGGCTGCTCTCTCGACGGCGACGACCCGGTCGAGTGAGCTGTCTCGGATTTCGACTGTGACTCATCGGTTCGTCCGCACGACCCATGCGACCGGCGCAAACCGAACCCCTGGCTGCGATACGAACGCTCGAGCCGCGGGCACGACTTGCCTCTCGCTCTGCGTCGCTGACGGTCAGTACTGTCGACCGTCGGTCTTCCCGATTCTCTCCGTCAGCGTGGCTCGTTCGTTAGCTCGTAGGTTACGGTCTCTCTACGGGTTGCCGATTGTCCGATTCGAGACCTGTATATCTCATATCGCTATATGCAATCCAGATTCTCGGGTTCGACCGATTCCGGAACATTCGGGATTCCATCGAACCCAGCCGATTCGCGTCGGAGGTGTCGGGACAGCCGTACGCTGGCGGCTTTCCCCCAGCGTGCTACGCCTCGACTCGCTCTATCAGTTCGGGGCCGTCGTTAGCGGGGCTGTTCACCCGCGTCGAGACGGGGTACGCCCCGAGTTCGTCGTCGGGGTAGGTGTCGAGGAGCGCCGCCGCCTCGCCGGGGTCGCCGTGGAGCCACGTCTCTTCTTCCTCGGGGTCGAGGACGACGGCCATCCGGTGATGGAGCTCGGAGATGAGGTCGTTCGGCTCGGTCGTGACGACGGTGAACGTCTCAAGCGGCCCCTGCTCGCGCGAGGGGCCGCCGCTTCCGAAGTCGCCGAGGCCGGTCTGTTTCGTCGGCGGCGTCCACCGCTCCCAGAGGCCGGCCATGGCGAACGGGCGGTCGTCCTCGAAGGCGACGCGGTAGGGCTGTTTTCGCCCGCCGCGGTCGACCCACTCGTAGAAGCCGTCGGACGGGACGAGACACCGGCGGGCCTCGTAGGCGTCGGCGAAGCTCCGCTTCTCGCGGACGGTCTCCGCGCGGGCGTTGATTCGGTCGTTGCCGACGCTGGCGCTGTCGGCCCACGAGGGGACGAGTCCCCACTTGAGAAAGCGGAACTCGTCGTCCGCTTCGTTGGTCACGACCGGGAGTTCCTGGCCGGGCGCGCAGTTGTACCGCGCCGAAAGCGGGCGCGTCGGCGTCGCGTCGAACCGCACTTCGAGTTCCTCGGGCGGGGTGAACAGCGTGTAGCGGCCGCACATACCCTCGGCTTCGCGCCCTGCGGGTAAAACGCCCGCGGCGGGGACGTCCCGGGAGCGCGGCCGCCGACCCACGACGACGCATTTAGGGTCGCCGACGCCCCCCTGTCGGACATGCGAATCGAGAACAGCTTCATCCCCGTCCGCGGCGTGGGCGAGCGGACGGAGCGAAACCTCTGGCGGGCCGGGTCGACCCACTGGGACGAGTTCGACGCCTCGCTCGTCGGCGCGAAGACGGGCGACCGAATCGAGACGTTCATCGCGGACGCGTACGCCCACCTCGACGACGGCAACTCGTGGTTCTTCGACGACTGCTTCCCCTCGGGCGAGCGCTGGCGACTGTACGAGAACTTCCGCGACGAGACGTGCTTTTTCGACATCGAGACGACCGGCCTCTCGCCCGAGCGCGACTCGGTGACGACCGTCTCGTTCTATCAGGACGGCGAGACGACGACGCTCGTCAGCGGGGAGGACCTGACCGCCGACGCCCTCCGCGAGCAGTTCGCCGACGCGAAACTCATCGCGACGTTCAACGGCGCGCGTTTCGACGTGCCGTTCCTCGAGACCTCGTTCGACGTCTCCATCGACGTGCCGCACGTCGACTTGATGTATCCGTGCCGGACGCTCGACCTCACCGGCGGGCTGAAACAAATCGAGAAAGACGTCGGCATCGATCGCGACCGCCCGGACATCTCCGGCCGCGACGCCGTCCGCCTCTGGCGCGAGTACGAGCGCGGCGACCAGTCGTCGCTCGATACGCTCGTGTCGTACAACCGCGAGGACGCGGTCAACCTCGAACGCCTCATGGAGACGGTCACCGGTCGCCTCCACGACCGCGCCTGCGAGGGACTCGACGCGGACCTCGCCTGAATCGGTCGCAGAGGCGTGTTTGCGACCGTATTCGGTGAGGGTCGGCGACCCGCGAGCGCGTGCCGGAACCCCGCGCTTTTTTCATCCCCCGAAGCGACGCGCCGCACATGACCGACGACCCCGACGCCGACCCCGAGGCGGACGACCCCGCCGATTCGACCCCGCCGTCCGACGATGCGACCGAATCGACAGACGGCGACGAGCCGGTCGACGCCGACGCGACCGTCGAAGCGGCGGACGGCGGCACAGACGAGCGCGACAACGGCAACGGCGACGAGACCGTCCCCCACGTCGAACTCGACCTCTACGAACTCTCCGTCCGCGTCAGCGGGCAGTCGAACGACGAACTCGACGACGTGGAAGCGTCGGCGACCCGCCTCATGGACTACCTCGTCGACCACGCGAAAGAACTGGAAGACCAGCCCGATAGCCGCGGACTGAGCTAACACCGGCCCTCGCACGCCACGGTTTTGGCAAACCTAAAAGTTCAAGAGCGACCGTCAATAACCCCGTCCAATGACCGAGTACACCTTCGACGACCTCGCGGTCGTGATGGGGACGTACAACGAAGAACAGGCCATCGGGTCGGTTCTGGCGGACATCGACCGAATCACCGACGGGCGCGCCGAAGTCGTCTGCGTGGATGGTTCCGACGACCGAACGCCCGAAATCGCCCGCAAGATGGGCGCGCGCGTCATCGAACAGGAACCGCAGGGGTACGGCGTCGCGGTCGAGGCCGCGGTGCTCGCGCCCGACCGGCCGGTCGTCGTCACCACCGACTGCGACGACACCTATCCGATGGAGTATCTCCCGAAGTTCCTCGACCTCATCAACGACGGCTACGACGTGGTCTCCGGGGACCGAATCACGAAGGGCGCGGAGACGATGCCCCGACTCAACCGCGCGGGGAACATCGCGTTCGCCCGCGTCGCTAGCTTCCTCATGGGCGCGACCGTCCACGACACGACCACCGGAATGCGTGCGTACCGCCGGGAACTCCTCCACGACATCGAGTGGACCGAGAACACGGGGCTGTCGGCCGAACTCCTCATCCGCCCCGCGATGCGCGGCTACAACATCGCCGAGGTGCCCATCCCCTACCGCGAGCGCGCAGGCGAGACGAAACTTGACCCCTTCGCCGGCGGCGCGGCCATCGGGAA
Organism: Haloferax prahovense DSM 18310; assembly: GCF_000336815.1. GTDB lineage: Archaea > Halobacteriota > Halobacteria > Halobacteriales > Haloferacaceae > Haloferax > Haloferax prahovense. Next base: position 43,958 of record NZ_AOLG01000014.1, on the reverse strand, counting down.
GTCCATCGTCAAAGTCTGTCTGGAAGAGCGACTTCGGTTCTGAGCGGCCGCTTCGCTCGTTTTCTCCCTTCAGGCCCGACTCCGAACTGACGACCCCGCGACGGTCGTGCGCATCGATACCTAACCGCACATTTCTCATAGGCGACTCGGTCGAATATCGGGCATGGATTCGACAACGAACCGACGCCGGGTTCTCGCCGCACTCGGTGCCGGTGTCGCTCTGTCAGGCTGTCTCGGAAGTGACCCGCCGGTCGCGGGCGACGACGCGGGAGCCGATGACGCGTCCGAGCCCGCCGAAACAACCGATTCCACCGCGGGCGAGTACTCGGGCCCGTTCGAGCTTCCGGTCCCCGAGGACGAACTCCGCCGGGGCGCGTCGAAAGACGCCATCCCGGCCATCACCGCCCCCGTCTTCGCGGCCGACTGGAGCGGGTTCGGCGAGGTGGACGCGACGCTCGACGACGGCGACGAGGTGGTCGGCGTCGAACTCGACGGGATCGCCCGCGCTTACCCGCTCGCTGTCCTGAACTGGCACGAAATCGTCAACGACGACTTCGACGGCCGGCCCGTGGTCGTGACCTACTGTCCGCTGTGCGGGAGCGCCGTCGTCGCCGACAGACTCGCCGGCGGCGAGCCGACGTACTTCGGCGTCTCGGGCCTGCTCTGGATGTCCGACCTCGTGATGTACGACGACCGGACGAACTCGCTGTGGAGCCAGGTGCTCGCGACCGCGATTCGCGGGGAACTGACCGGCGAGACGCTGTCGCTCCTCCCCTCGACCAGCTCCACGTGGGGCGAGTGGCGGGCGGCCCACCCCGAGACCGAGGTGTTGGTTCCGCCGCCCGTCTCGGGGACGATTCGCGGGCGGCAGACCCGCCAGTACGACGTGAACCCCTACGCGAGCTATCAGCAGTCGAGCGCCATCGGCATCGGCTTCAACGACGCGGCGGACGACCGATTGCACCCGAAAACGTCGGTCGTCGGCGTCGCCGCCGATGGTGTCGCCCGCGCTTACCCGCTCGACGCGGTGGAGCGCGCGGGCGTCGTCAACGACACCGTCGGCGACCTCCCGGTCGTCGTGGCGGCCTCCGCCGAGGGGAGTCTCGTCGCCTACGTCCGCCGGGTCGACGGCGAGGCCGTCGCGTTCGAACGCGACGGGTCGGTTCTCGTCGCCGCCGGGTCGCGGTGGAACCTCCTCACCGGCCGGGCGCTCGACGGTCCCCACGAGGGGTCGGTCCTGACGCGGGCCAACGACCGCTCGCCGATGTTCTGGTTCGCGTGGGCAGACTTCAACCCGGAGACGGAGATTTACGGGGTGAAGAACGCGACCGGCGAGGAGGAGTAGTCGTTCGCGCGGCGAGCGCGCGTGATTCGAGGGCGATACGCGGAGAATCGGAGTTTCGGCCGTTCGGGCGGCGGCTACGACGAGTTCAGGATGTCGCGGACGCGCCGGGGCTCGCCGGAGAGGGAGGGCTCCTTCTCGACGATTTTCAGCACCTCGTGGTCGGTCACGTCGGGGTAGGACTTCCCGATGGCCTCCTCGATGAGGGCCTTTTCGAGGCGGAACTCCGTTCCCTCGTAGACCACGTCTACGCCGTCGTCGTCGAAAGAGAGAATCGTCATACCTGTCTTTGTTTTCCGCGAGTAGTTAAATACGCGTCGTCGTCGCGAAACCGGCGGCCCCCGTCGTGTCTGACGGTCGTCTTGCGGACGGTTTATTATGGCACGGGTGTTGGTTCGGAGCGTGTCACTGGGTACGGACCCGCTCGATGCGCTCGAAATTCCCGACGGGACGACGGTCGAGGAACACGACCTCGTCACCGACGGCGACGTGGTCGTCGGCGGGCAGAGCACCGTCGAGTTCGGCGTCCGCGGACAGAACGTCCTCGCGGGCGAGCGCGTCACCTTCGGCGGCGACATCGAGGCCGAGGCCGACTGCCGACTCGACATGCTCGACGACGTGGCCGGAAACGTCCTCGTCGGCAACGACGCCTACCTCGGCGAGCGCGTCCACATCGCCGGCCGCCTGATGGTCTCGGGCGACCTCGACATCGGCGACGACGTCGACATCGAAGAGGGGTTCGAGGCCAACGGCTGGATCGTCATCCGCAACCCAATCCCGACGCTCGTATTCTACTTCATCGTCCTCTCGCAACTTCTCCGACTCGGCGAGGACGAGGCGGCCGACGAACTCGCCGAAACCCTCTCGGGCGAGTCGCCGCACGACCCGCTCGTGATTCCCCGGAACGCCACCGTCTCAGACGACGCGTGGCGCGTCTCGACGCCCGCACACGTCGGGTCAGACTGCCGAATCCACGGCAACATCCGCGCGAAGTCCATCGACCTCGCCGAGGACAACAACGTCTTCGGGAGCCTCCGCGCCCGCGACGACATCGTCGTCGGGAGCGGAACGCGCATCCACGGCGACGTGACCACCCGAAACGGCGAGGTCCGCATCCACGAGGACGCGCGCGTCCTCGGCGACGTGTCCTGTAACGACCTCGTGCTCGAAGCCGGCGCGCACGTCGACGGCACGATGCGCGCCCGCGGCGAGATGCGCATTCACCGCGATAACCTCCCCCGCGAGGCCGAGTAACCGAATTCGAGACCGACCGAGCGACCGCGGCTCCCCGTGCGCCGCGATAGCAACAGTCGTCGTTTGTGCTTACCCAACGATTAATCCCTCAGGTGGAGAGTGTCGTCTATGGACAATCGACTGAAACTTCTCTCGGTCGCCCTCCTCGTCCTCCTCGCCGGGTGTACCGGCGGCGCGGCGGACGGTGGCGCTGGCGGCGCGGAGAGCGTCTCGCTCGCCGCCGACACGGCCGCCTCCACCGACGCCGAACAGACGGGCGGCGACGACCTCCCGCAGGCCCAGCGGCGGGCGGTCATCAAGAACGGCCGGATAGAACTAACCGTCGACGAGTTCAACGAGTCGCGCGACGCGGTCGAAGCGACCGCCGAGTCCTACGGCGGTTACATCAGCGACTCCAACGAGTACGTCAACCGCCGGAGCGGCGGCACCTACCGCTCGGGTCAACTCGTCGTGCGCGTCCCCTCCGAGGACTTCTCGGCGTTCATGGCCGACATGAAGGACCTCGGCGAAGTCGAGCGCGTCGAGACGAACTCGCAGGACGTGACCGACCAACTGGTCGATATCGAAGCGCGGTTGAGCAACCTCCGCGCGCAGCGTGACCGCCTCCGCGAACTCTACGAGTCGGCTAACACGACCGAAGACGTGCTCGCGGTCGAAGAGCGCCTGACCGAGGTCCAGACCGAAATCGAGCGGCTCGAAGCCCAGAAGCAGTCGCTCGAAGACCGGGTCGCCCTCTCGACCGTCCGCGTCTCGCTGTCCGAGCGGCCGCCCGGCCCGGCGCAGTGGTACGACACGCCGGTCTTACAGGCGTTCTCCGAGTCGGTCAACGGCGCGTTCGTCGCCCTTCGGGCGCTCGTCGTCGCCGTCGCCTACGCGGTCCCGTACCTCGTCGTCTTCGGCGGCCTCCTCGCGATTCTCGGGAGCGGGGTGGTGCTCGCCGGCCGCGCCGCCTACAGGCGACTGACGGACTGACCGCTCGCCGGTCTCTGTTCGTCGCTCGCGCGTCCTCGCACGCGAGCGTTTTTCCGCGTCCGCGACCATCGTCGAGCCATGCTCTCTCTCGCGTTAGCCGGCAAGCCGAACGCCGGCAAATCGACGTTCTACACGGCCTCGACGCTCGCCGAGGTCGACGTGGCGAACTACCCCTTCACGACTATCGACGCGAACCGCGGCGTCACGCACGCTCGCACCCGCTGTCCTTGTCTCGACCGCGACGAGCGCTGTGGCAACTGCGAGGACGGTATCCGCTACGTCGCCGTCGAACTCGTCGACGTGGCCGGGCTCGTTCCCGGCGCGCACGAGGGCCGCGGCCTCGGTAACCAGTTCCTCGACGAGCTGACGAACGCGGACGCCATCGTCAACGTCGTCGACGCCTCCGGCGGGACGAACGCCGAGGGTGAACCCGTCGAGGTGGGGAGCTTCGACCCCGTCGAGGAGGTCGACTTCATCGAGGAGGAACTCGAACAGTGGCTCGCCGGCATCGTCCACAAGAACTGGGAGTCCGTGGTCCGCAAGTCGCGGTCGCCCGACTTCGACATGGACGACGCCCTCTCGGACCTCCTGACGGGCGTCGGCGCGAGCGAGTACGATATCGCCGCCGTCCTGCGCGACCTCGACTACTCGCCGAATCCCCAAGATTGGGACGACGAGGACCGCGTGGAACTCGCCCGCGCGATTCGCCGGCGGACCAAGCCCATCGTCCTCGTGGCCAACAAGGTCGACATCGCGCCCCCGGAGAACCTCGAACGACTCGCCGAGACCGGGAAGCCCGTCATCGCGGCCACCGCGGACGGCGAACTCGCGCTCCGGCGGGCCCGCGAGGCGGGCATCATCGACTACCACCCCGGCGACGACGACTTCGAACTCGTCGGCGACGTGAGCGGCGCACAGGAGAAGGGCCTCGAACGAATCCGCGACCTGATGGGCGAACACGGCGGCACCGGCACGCAGGAGGCCATCGACACCGCGGTCTACGACGTGCTCGACCGAATCACGGTCTACCCGGTCCAAAACGAGTCGAAGTGGACCGACGGCACGGGTAACGTCCTCCCCGACGCCTTCCTCCTTCCGCGGGGGTCGACGCCGCGGGACCTCGCGTACGCGGTCCACTCCGACATCGGCGACGGCTATCTCCACGCGGTCGACGCGCGAGCGAAACGCCGCATCGCCGAAGACCAAGAACTCGAAGAGGGTGACGTCATCAAAATCGTCTCGACGGCGAAGTAACTGTCGTCGATTCGTCTTTTCTGCGGATTTTGTCGCTCTTCTTGGGTCAGTACTCCGTCCGCCACGCCACAGATAAATCAAATGGCGCTATATGGAATTGGAGTTCAGCAGCTCACCGACGTACGACAGAGGAACGGGTCGAGAGTATCGTTCACCGGGGCGTGGCGGTCGCTCGTCCGGGTTTACGCGATAAAAATGGAATCATCGGTTCCTAACCGACTGCGGCTTAGAGGTCTTTGGCGACGCGAAGTTCCGTATCGGTGACCGTCTCCACCGACGCGGCGGGTACTTCGATGTCGTCGCCGTCGGCGTCGCCGAAGCCGAGGCCCTGTACGACTGCCTCGGCGATGTCTGGGTCGGGTTCGACGTACGCGATTTGGGCGTCCGTGTCGACTTCGGTCACGATTCCGATCTGTTCGGCTTCCTCGTCCATGAGGAACTTCCCTTCGTCGGCGGTCGAGAGAACTGACATCCGCCCAATCGTTACTTCTGAATGACATAATAACCTACGGCCCGTACGAACGCTGATACTTCTCGCCCGCGTACGGAACGCATGACAATCGGTTCACAGGTCTCCGAGGCCGACGCTCGTCGGCTCCCGCTGTCCGAGACGCGGGTGCTTCTCGGCGTCGGACTGGCGATTGCCCTCGTCGCCGGCCTCGTCTTCCGCGTCGTCGGCCAGCTCGTGTTAGTTCCCTCCCGTCCGTTGGTCACGGCTGCGGTGTTCGCGTTGACGGTGCCCGCGATGTGGGCGCTCGCGGTCGGGGTCTTCCGGTGGCGCGGGCTCTCCGGCGGCGCGAAACGGGAGGCCGCGGCGCTGCTCGTCGTCCCGGGCATGCTCGTCGACGCGGTCTCGACGGCGCTGTTCTCGCTCGTCTACCCGAACATGGGGCTCGAAGCTGCGGGGCTCTTCGGCGGGCTGTTGCTCCTGGCGTACGCGACGGTTTTGGTCTCGGGGTTCGTCGGTCGGTGACCCGATTCGGGCCGACGCTTCCATCGTCGAGCCGCCGCTCGGCGACAGTGCGACTCTCCTCTCTTCTGCTCAGTCACGCGCGACGACGCGAAAAATAGGGCGCGAAGCGGCGGTCCGAGTCGGACTCGTCAGTCCGACTCCGACGAGGAGCCGAAGGCGGTCGGGACGCTCACGTCGGCGTGTTGCGAGAGGTAGTACGCGAGCGCGAACAGCGCGACGACGCCGATGCCGAGGAGCGCCAGCGAGCCCACGCCGTAGCCGCTCGCGAGGAACAGCCCCGTCGCGACGGCTCCGCAGAGGACGGCGTACGGAATCTGCGTGTTCACGTGGTCGACGTGGTCCGCGCCGGCGAACATCGACGAGAGGACCGTCGTGTCGCTGATGGGCGAACAGTGGTCACCGAACAGCGAGCCGGTGAGGATAGCGCCGATTGCGCCCGGCAGCGGCGCGCCGAGCTGGTAGGCAAGCGGCACCGCGACGGGGAACATGATACTCATCGTTCCCCACGACGTACCTATCGAGAACGAAATGATGGCCGCGGCGAGGAAGACGACCGCGGGCAGGATTTCTGGCGTGATGACGCCCTCGGCGATGCTGACGACGAACGCACCGACGCCGAGCGCCTGGCTGACGCCGCCGATGGTCCACGCCAGCGAGAGGACGGCCACGGGGAACATGACCATCTTGAACCCCTCGAAGATGGCGTCGCTGACGGCTTCGAGTTCGACGCGGGCGTGGCCGACGAGGATAGCGAGCAGTAGCGCGCACGCCGAGAAGACGCCCCAGAGGATGGCGTCGGCGGTGGCCGCCTCCTTCAGCGCCTCGACGGGTGCAAGCCCGGGCCAGCCGCCGGAGTACAGCAGACCGAAGCCGGTGACGGCGACGAGCGTGACGATGGGCGCGGCGAAGTACCACCAGCGCGAATCGACGTGGTCGGGCGTGACGATGTCCTCCTCGCGCGTCTCGATGAGGGGGTCGGCGTCGTCGCCGAGGAGCTTCCCCTCTTCTTTCGCGCGGCGTTCGGCGCGCTTCATCGGCCCGAAGTCCCAGTCCATCACGACGAGGATGAACACGAGCGCGACCGCGAGCAGGCTGTAGAAGCGGAACGGAATGCTCTGGAGGAACACCACGAAGGCGCTCTGGTCGATGCCGAGCGAGGCGAACTGCTCGCGGATGAGTCCGACCTCGAAGCCGACCCACGTCGAGACGACGGCGACGCTCACCACGGGCGAGGTGGTCGAATCGAGCAGGTACGCCAGCTTCTCGCGGCTGATGTCGAACTTGTCGGTGATGGGCCGCATCACCGAGCCCGTGATCATCGTGCTCGCGTAGGAGTCGACGAAGATGAGCATCCCGAGGACGCTCGTCCCCAACGCGGCCTGTTTCCGGGTCTTGATGCGGGCGATGATGCGCTGTGCGAGCGCGTTCATCCCGCCCGAGAGGAATATCATCCCGAGCATCGCACCCGAGAGGAAGGTAAACAGGAGGAGTTTGCTGTTGAACGACTCGGTCACGTTGTTGATGACCAACTGGAGGGAGTACGCCGCCCCGCCGATTGGGTTCCATCCCACCAGGATGGTCGCACCGATCCAGATGCCGGTGAAAAGCGAGAGGAGCACCTGCCGACTGACCAGCGTCAGCACGATTGCGAAGAGCGCCGGTAGCAGGCTGATGACTCCGTGCGTCTCTGCGGGCATGACAAACGTTTCGTCACCAGCTCCCGAAGTTAAGGGTTTTCACTTCAAACGCCGAGAATAAGACGTATCGGATGCCGTCCGTTGCCGTGGTGCGGTCGACGAATCGGGCGGTTACGGACGTGCGAGATTCTCAGACGACCGCGTCGTACGCCTCGCCCATTATCTCGATGGCCTCGCGGAGCGACTCGGTGTCGGTCGCGTACGACAGGCGGGCGTAGCCGTGGCCGTGCTCGCCGAACGCCTCGCCGGGGACGATAATCACGCCGCGGTCGATGCACTCGTCGACGAAGCCCTCGGGAACCTCGGGCATGACGTAGAACGCGCCGCCCGGCGACGGGACGGTGAGGCCGATGTCCTCCAGCCCCTCGACGACGAGGTCGCGGCGCTCGCGGAACGTCTCGGTCATCTCCTCGATTCGGTCCTGCGGGCCGCTGAGCGCGGCTTCGGCCGCAAACTGCGCCGGCGCGGAGGCGCACGCCTGCACGTACTGGTGGACGCGGAGCATGCGCTCGACCCGGCGGGGAGAGCCGTACACCCAACCCAGCCGCCAGCCGGTCATCGAAAAGAGCTTCGAGGCCGAGTTGACAACGACGACGTTGTCGGTCTCGGCGAACTCGATGGGCGAGCGGTGTTCGCCCTCGAAGACGGTGTACTCGTACACCTCGTCGGAGATGCAGAGCACGTCGTGCTCGTCGGCGATGCGGGCGAACTCGGCGATGTCGTCGGGCGGCGACACCGCGCCCGTCGGGTTGCCGGGGCTGTTGACGACGAACGCCGCGGTGTCGTCGGTGATGGCCTCTTCGACCGCCTCGGGGTCGAGCGTCAGGTCGTCGCGGAGGGGGACCGGCACCGGTTCGCCGCCGGCGAGTTTGGTGAGCGCGTCGTAGGAGACGAAGCCCGGGTCGGGGATGATGACCTCGTCGCCTTCGTTCACGTGCGCCTCGATGGCGATGTGGAGCGCCTCGCTTCCACCGGCCGTGGCGATGACGTCGCCGGGGTCGAGGTCGACGCCCTGGTCGCGGCGGTGCTTCTCGGCGATAGCCTCGCGCAGGCTCGGGAGTCCCTTGTTCCCCGTGTAGCCGTCCGCCTCGCCGGCCTCGATGGCCTCGACGGCCGCCCGTCGCGCGTGGTCCGGGGCCGGGAAGTCTGGTTGGCCCAGCCCGAGGTTGATAGCGTCTTCGCCAGCCGCCTCGAACACCTTGCGAATGCCGCTGATGGAGATTCGCTCCACTCGGTCGGAGAAGTGCGTCATATCCTATCCCGCGTCGCGGTTCGGGATAGTTCTTCCCACGCACGGTCGCGGTCGACCCGTCGGCCCCGTGACGTGACCGACGGACAGTAACGGATTTTACTGCCGCTATCTTGGAGGAGGCAATTCAGGAGGACAGACTGTTTCAACCCCGGATACGGTCGTGAACCGGATTTCCATCGGTTCTCGCGCGTCATCTACCGCGTCTATCGTTACCGCGTACGCGCCCGGAATAAGGCGCTGATTCGTAACGATGGCAATGACAGAGGCACCACGCTCGACTTCACTCAGCCGTAGACGATTCCTGCAGGGCTCCGGCCTCGCCGCGACCGCCGGCCTCGCGGGCTGTCTCGGCGGGTCCGGCGGGAGCGGGCTGAACGAACTCAACGTCGCCTACATGCCCATCTACCCGGACATGCAGTACTTCGTGATGGAAGAAGAGGGGCTGTTCGACCAGCTTTCGGTCCCGGTGGCTGGCAAGAAATTCTCCGACGGCCCGAGCATCGTGCAGGCGTCGGCGACGGGCGACTTCGACGTGATGATGTTCGGTATCGTCCCGGCGATGATTGTCATGGACAAGGGCATCCCCGCGAAGATCACCGCGGCGAACATCAAGAACGCGATGCAGATTCTCGCCACCGACGACTTCGCCGCCCTCTGGGAGGAACACGGCAAGGACGCCTTCGCCGAGTTCGAAGCCCGAGAGGGCCGGAAGTTCACCTTCGGCACCTTTCCGCCGGGGTCGGTTCCGGACATCCTGCTCCGCTACTGGATTCAGAACACGCTCGGGCTCGACCCCGAGGAGGACGTGAACATCAAGGGCCTCGGCGGCGCGGCCGCGGTCCAGCAGGCGCTCCTCTCGAACAACATCGACGGCACGAGCATCATGGAGCCCGTGCCGACGGTCATCGAGGCCAACGACGCGCCGTTCCAGCCCATCGCGTGGGCGGGCGACTTCATGCCCGGCCAGCCCGCGGCGGTCACGCTCATGCACGACCGCCTCCGGCAGGACAACCGCGACCTCGCCACGGAGTTCGTCGAACTCCACCAGCAGGCGACGAACTTCGTCGCCGACAACCCCGACACGGCCGCCCAGCACGCGAGTTCGGTCATCGGAGAGAGCGCGCTCCCGGTCGAGACCGCTCGCGCGGCGCTCGACTCCCCCGCGTCGGACTTCATCACCGACCCCCACGATATCGAAGGCGGCGCTGAAATCTTCGCGGACTACGCCCAGACGCTCGGGAAGACGGAAGCCCAGTTGACCGTCGACGAGATGTTCGACTACGGCATCTACGACTCGCTATGAGCAACGACGAAGTCGGCAGCGGCGTCGCCCTCTCGGAGACCGACGCGGACGAGCGACTGCTCGACCGGCTCGCGGGGTTCTCCTCGGAACAGACGGGGCTCGCGGTCGCCGGCTTCGCGGGCTTTCTCGCCGTCTGGTACGTCGCCGCGCTGTTCCAGCCCACGTATCTCCTCCCCTCGCCCGTCGAGGTGCTAGCGGCGTTCGTCGTCGAACTCACCGCGCCGGCGTCGCTGTCGATTCCCTTTACGGGCGCGGAACTCCCGGCGACTCGACTGGTGGTCAAACTGATTCAGAGCCTCTACCACTACGTGCCGGGCCTGCTCATCGGGACTTCGCTCGGCGTCTTCGCGGGCGTCGCCATGGGTTGGAACACTCGCGTCGACAGCGTCTTCACGCCCGTCACGCGTCTCCTCCGGCCGATTCCGCCCCTGGCGTGGATCGGCTTCGCCGTCATCTGGCTCGGCGTCAACCACCAGGGCGCGACGTTCATCGTCGCCATCGGCTCCTTCTGGATTAACTTCTACAGCGCCTACGGCGGCGTCGAGGGGGTCTCGGAGGACCTCAAGGAGGTCGCCGCGACCCTCGGCGTCGACGACGACTGGACGATGATTCGGAAGGTCGTCCTCCCGGCGGCCAGCCCCTCCATCATGACCGGTATCCGGACGAGCATCGGCCAGTGTTGGATGATCGTCGTCGCGGCCGAACTCATCGTCGGCGTCGGCGTCGGCTACGAGATTCTCAACACGGCGCAGAACCTCGCCATGGACGTGTCGGTCGCCTACATGCTCGTCATCAGTATCGTCTTCCTCGTGAGCGACGGCCTGTTCCGCCGGGTCGAACGGCGGGCGCTGGAGTGGAGAGCATGAGCGGAGACGCGAACGCGGGAGCCGACACGACCGCGACCGGCCCCGACGAGACCGCGACGGTCCGGGTCGACTCGCTCGGCAAGACCTACGCCTCCGACCGCCGGACGGTCGAGGCGCTGTCGGACGTTGAGTTCGCGGTCGAGGACGGCGAGTTCGTCTGTATCGTCGGTCCCTCGGGATGCGGCAAGACGACGCTGTTCCGCATCATCGCCGGCCTCGAAGACGCCACGTCGGGCGCGGTCACCCTCGACGGCTCGCCCGTCACCGGCCCCGGCACCGACCGCGGCATGGTGTTTCAGGAGTACGGGCTGTTTCCGTGGCGGACCGTCGCCGAGAACGTCGCCTTCGGGCTCGAGGAACAGGGCGTCGAGGAGCCGGCGCGCTCGGAACGCGTGACGGAGATGCTCGAACTCGTCGGACTCGACGGCTTCGCCGACGCCTATCCCAAAGAGCTGTCCGGCGGGATGAAACAGCGCGTGGGCATCGCCCGCGCGCTCGCGGTCGACCCCGAACTGCTCCTCATGGACGAGCCGTTCGGCGCGGTCGACGCCCAGACCCGCGACATGCTCCACGGCGAACTGCTCGACATCTGGGCGGAGACGGACAAGACGGTGCTGTTCGTCACCCACGACGTAGAGGAGGCCGTCACGCTCGCCGACCGCGTGGTCGTCATGGCCGCCAACCCGGGTCGCGTCCGCGAAATCGTCTCGGTCGATATCGACCGCCCGCGCGAGCGGACCGAAAGCGAGTTCGCGGAATACGTCGAGCGGATTCGCGGACTCATCGGGGAGTAATCCGGGCCTCTACGTCCCGGTTCTCGCGTCTCTACTTCCGCGCCTCGCGCAACTCGTCGATGTGCGCGTCGATGACCGACAGCGTCGCGTCGGCGTCGACGTAGCCCTTCTCGTACTCCTTCATCGCGCTGTTGTAGTCGCTGAGGAACTGTGCGACCGCGTCGTCGAGGTCGTCGCTCATACACGTCCGTAGCCCCGCCATCGGATTTGAACCTTCGGCCCGCGGACGGCGGGACCGGAAGCGCACGGGACTCCGGTCCGACGGCCGCACCGCGGGACCGTCGGTTTATCACCGCGCCCCGCCAACGCGCCGGTAGTGACGACCCTCCGCTTCGAGGACGGAACCGTTCACGTCGGCACCGACCTCGATATCTCAATTCCCGGCGTCGAGTCCGACCCCCGAAGCGGCGGCTATCGTGCCCCAGCGATGCGGTACGCCGCGATTCGGGATGCGCTCGACGCGGCCGGCGTCGACTACGACGACCGGGTCACGGCCGCTCTCGACGCCCCCCTCTCGCTTTCGACGACCTACGACCTCCGCGACTACCAGCGGGCCGCTCTCGACGCGTGGCTCGACGCGGGCGGTCGCGGCGTCGTGGAACTGCCGACCGGCGCGGGTAAGACGGTGCTCGCGGTCGCCGCGATGGTCGCCCGCTCGGTACCGACGCTCGTCGTCGTTCCGACCATCGATTTACAGGACCAGTGGATACGAGAACTCGAAACCGAATTCGACGTGCCAGTCGGTCGGTTCGGCGGCGGCGAGCAGACCCAAGAGGCCATCACGGTCTCGACGTACGACTCGGCGTACCTCCGCGCCGACGACGTGGGCGGCGACTTCGGCCTCGTCGTCTTCGACGAGGTCCACCACCTCGGGGGCGAGGGCTATCAGGACATTCCGCGCTTTCTCGCCGCACCTTCCCGCCTCGGCCTGACGGCGACGTTCGAGCGCCCCGACGGCGCACACGAGCGCGTGGAGGAACTCGTCGGCCCGCGGGTGTACCGCCTCGACGTGGACGACTTGGCGGGCGACCACCTCGCCGACTACGAGGTCCGCCGAATCGAGGTGGAACTCACCGCCGACGAGCGCGAGACGTACGACGAGGCACAGGAGACGTTCGTGAACTACCTGCGCACCTCGGGGCTGTCGATGCAGTCGGGCAGCGACTACCAGAAACTCGTGATGCGCTCCGGGAACGACCCGAGAGCGCGGGAGGCGCTCCTCGCCAAGCAGCACGCCCGCGACGTGATGATGAACTCCGAGGCGAAGGTGGACAAACTGGCCCGGTTGCTCGCGCGACACCGCGAGGACCGCGTCATCGTCTTCACCGCCTCGACCGACCTCGTCTACCGCATCTCGCGGCGCTTTCTCGTCCCGCCGATAACCAACGAGACCGGCACGAAAGAGCGCCGCGAAATCCTCGCCCGCTTCCGCGACGGCACCTACGACACCGTCGTCGCGGCCAACGTGCTCGACGAGGGCGTGGACGTGCCCGACGCGAACGTCGGCATCCTCCTCTCGGGGTCGGGGTCGGAACGCGAGTTCACCCAGCGCCTCGGTCGCATCCTCCGACCGAAGGCCGACGGTTCGACCGCGACGCTCTACGAACTCGTGAGCGTCGAGACGGCGGAAGAACGGGTCGCGGCCCGGCGTCGGTGACGCGGACGCGGGTCGGCGCGGGTCGGCACCGGCGGGAAAGCGGTCGCCTTCGGAGTCAGGCCAGCGAGACGTTCAAATCGCCGTTGTTGCGGAAGACGTCGAACTCGAACTCGAACTCGATTGCGAAGTCGGCGCTCCCGGCGGCCGGGACGGCGAGCTCCTGCGACCGAGTCGACTCCTCGTCGCGGACGCTGACACGGGCTTCGACCGTGGCGATTCGCTCCGCTCCGCTGTCGTTGACGACCGTCCCGAAGACGCGGAGGCGGCCGTCGTCGGTCGCCTCGAAGTCGACCTCGGAGATGCGAACCGGCGGTACCTCCGGGGTGTCTCGGGGCTCCCCTGCCGGTGCATCGGGCGGGTTTCGCGGGCCCGTCGCGCCCGGAAGCGACCCGAGACAGCCGGACGACAGGCCGACCGCGACCAGTCCGAGGAGGCGTCGTCGCTCCATACGATGGCGTCCGCCGCGGGCGCAATGAACCTTGTCGTCCGCGTTGTCGTCGTCCGCATCGTCGCTCACTTCTCGCCCCGCCGCCCGAGTCGTTTTTGTCCCGCGGTCCCGTCGTGGCGAGCGTGCTGACGAAGGACCTGCTTCGCGTGTCGCGGGCGGGCGGCGGCTACCACCCGCAGTTCGCTGACCGGGGAGACCGCCCGCTGGCTGCGAAGGCCATCGGCGTCTTCCGGCGACACGTCGGCGACGCGCGGGCCGACCTCGACGACGCCCTCGCGGATCTCGAAGCCGAGGCCGACGACTTCAAACTCGCCCGCGGCTTCGCGTCGCTGCTCGACCGCGAGGCGGTGTTCGAGACGGCGGCTCCCCTGCCTCCCGTTCGCACCCGCCGCGCCGCGTTCGAGGCCGCGATGGCGGTCGGCGGCGTGACGACGTCCGAGGAGCGAGCCGCGGCGCTCGACCGCGCGGCGTCCTCGCTCGGGTCGTCGCCCGAGGCGGTCGACGAGTCGCTCACGGCCGACCGCGAGGTCGAACAGGTGCTTTCCGAGTTCGACCCGCGGTGGACGCCCGACGAACTGCTCGCGCAGTACAACCTTTCGCTCGCCCAGACCGCCCTGTTCGACGCGACCGAGGTTCGGGTCCGAAGCTCCGACCCGAAGGCCGTCGTCTCGGCGGTCAAGCGCCTCCGTCTCATGTACGAGGTCCGGAAGACCGACGCCGGGCGCGAGGTCGTCGTCACCGGCCCCGACGCGCTCTTTCAGCGAACCAGACGCTACGGAACCGCCTTCGCTCGCCTGCTTCGGTCGGTCGCAACCGCCGGCGACTGGCGACTCGTAGCGACCATCGACGACCGCGGGACGGAACGCGAACTGACGCTCACGAGCGACGACGTGTCGGTCCCCGGCGTCGAGCCGATGGCCGAACCCGGCTTCGACAGCGGCGTGGAGGCCGACTTCGCCGCCCGCTTCCGCGGCCTCGACTTCGACTGGTCGCTCGTCCGGGAGCCGGAACCCCTCGACACAGGGACGAGCGTGATGATTCCGGACTTCGCGTTCGACTACGCGCACGCCGACTTCCGCGTCTTCTTCGAGATTATGGGCTTTTGGACGCCCGAGTACGTCGAAAAGAAGCTGGGCCAACTCGCCGACGTGGAGGACGTGGAACTCGTCGTCGCCGTGGACGAGTCGCTCGGCGTCGGCGAGGACATCGCCGCCCGCGACCACCGTGCCGTCCCCTACTCCGGCTCCGTGCGCGTGAAGGACGTGGTGGACGTGCTGCGCGACTACGAGTCCGACCTCGTCGCCGACGCGGCCTCGTCGCTCCCCGCCGAACTCGCGCCGGACGACGACGTGGTCACCCTGTCCGACCTCGCGGCCGCCTGCGGCGTCTCCGTTGACGCGCTCGACGACGTGGCCTTCCCGGAACACGAACTCGTCGGGCGGACCCTAGTCCGGCCCGCCGTCCTCGACGCGCTCGCCGGGGAAGTCGAGGCGGGGATGTCGCTGTCGACGGTCGAGTCCGTCCTCGACGACCGCGGCCTCGACGACGCGAGCGCGGTCCTCTCGCGACTCGGCTACCGGGTCGAGTGGGCGGGGCTGACCGGCGGGACAGTCAAAGAGAAGTAGCGGTGCGCCGCACCGCGCCCCGGTCGCTGCTGGCTATTTCGGTTTGACGAGCTCTTCTTGCCGACCCTTCGGGACCGTCGAGCGGAGTTCCCCGTGGAGGTAGAGCCCGACGCCGAGGGGTTCGAGCTCGCCGGCGATTTCGTGGGCGGCGGTGAGGTAGCCCCAGTCGCCCTCCCACCGGTCGAGCTGTTGGTCGTGGCCGTCGACGAACGCCTTCGCCTCGCCGGGGCTCAGTTCGATGACGTTCTTCGTCGCGTCGCCGCAGAACCGCTGGACCGCGTTGGTCGAGGGCTTCCAGTGGCGCTGACGGGTCCGCAGGATGCGCATTCCGAGCCCTTCGACTTTGATGGGGTCGACGACCTCTCCGTGGAACGCCCAAATCTTGCCCGCGCCCTTCTCCCAGAACGTGTAGCCGTCGAAGACTGCCGGGGCGACGCCGAACCGCTCTTCCCACCAGTCGACGACCTCCTCGCGGGAGGGCCGCCCCTCGACGACGCGGTCGTCGGCCGTCGGCGGCAGGCGGTCGAACTGCTGGCCCCAGTTCTCGTCGGGGGCGGTGTCGTCGCTCATGCGTTCACCTCCAGTTTGGCAGTGAAGAAGCCGCCCGTGTCGTTGTGGTGCGGGTAGACGCGGCGGGCCTTGGTCACCGACGGGTCGTACTCGTCGCCCTCCCACTCGGTGATGCCGGGCGCGGTCTCGAAGCCGTCGGGGACGTCCCACTCGACGACCTCGCAGTCCTCCCGTTCGAGGACGAAGTCGAGGATGGCCTCGTTCTCCTCGGGCGCGAAGGTACACGTGGAGTAGACGACGGTGCCGCCGGCTTTCGTCACCTGCACGGCGCGCCGGAGAATGCCCTTCTGGATGCCGGCGACGCTTTTGACGTGGTTCATCGTCCACTCGTCGAGCACGTCGGGGTTCTTCCGGCAGGTGCCCTCGCAGGAACACGGGGCGTCGACGAGGACGCGGTCGAACTGCTCGAACGACCCGGACTTCTCCGGGGTCCGCTCGCCGAAGGGCTTCATCGAGAAGTTGCGGGCGTCCTGATTCGACACGACGAGGTTGGTCACGCCGAGGCGTTCGGCGTTGTGGCGGAGCGCCGACAGCCGCCCGAGGTTGTTGTCGTTGCCGACGAGGACGCCCTCGTCGTCCATCATGGCGGCAATCTGGGTCGTCTTCGACCCCGGTGCGGCGCAGGTGTCCCAGACGCGCTCGCCCGGTTGCGGGTCGAGGGCGATAGCCGGGAGCGCCGACACCTCCTCTTGGCCGTGGAGCCAGCCGTGGAAGTACGGCCAGTTCGTCCCCGGGCTGCTGTCTTCGAGCTTCAGGATGCCGGGGTGCCAGTCGGTCGGTTCGTAGGCGACGCCCTCGTCGTCGAGCGCCTCGCGGGCGCGCGTCACCGTCGTCTTGATGGTGTTGACGCGGACGACGGAGGGAAGCGGCCGCTCGCAGGCCGCGAAAAAGGCCTCCTCGTCGTCCACGAGCGGCGCGTACCGCTGGAGCGGGTTCATGACACTCGATTCCGCGGGGGCGCGCTTGTCGGTTTCGGAGTCGTCGGGTGACGGGTCCGGGGCCGACGGGAGGCGACGCCGGACGGTTCACGGACGCGGGCCAGTCGGCCGATGACGACGCAGTCACCCGTCGGATTTACCTCGCCCCGGCGACCATGTTCACGTATGGCACGCATTCGCGTCCTCGCGGAGGAACTCACCGACGAACTGGAGTCGCCGACGCTGGTCGAAGGACTGCCGGGCGTCGGGTTGGTCGGCAAAATTGCGGCCGACCACTTGGTGGAGGCGTTCGACATGACCCACTACGCGGACGTGTTCTGCGAGGGCGTCCCGAAGGTTGCGGTCTACATGAAGGACGACCCGACACTCCACCCGCCGGTCAGGCTCTACGCCGACGCGGAGCGGAACCTGCTCGTCCTCCAGAGCGACATCCCCATCCGACCCGACGCGGCGACCGGACTCGCCAGCTGTCTCGGCCCGTGGTTCGAAGAACTCGGCGTGCTCCCCGTGTTCCTCTCGGGCATCGCCCACGAGAAGTCCGAGGACGTGCCCGCGCTCTACGGCGTCGGCACCGACGGCGCGACGTCGCGGCTCGAAGACGCCGGCATCGACCGTCCGACGGAGACCGGCCTCGTCTCGGGACCGACGGGCGCGCTCCTGAGCAACGCCGTCTCGGTCGGCCGCCCGGCGCTCGCGTTGGTCGTCGAGTCGGACCCGCAGTTCCCTGACCCCGAGGCGGCCCGGGTCATCATCAAACAGGGCATCGAACCGCTCGTCGGCGTCGAGGTCCCCGTGGACGACCTCGTGGACAGCGCCACCGAGATACGGCAGGCGAAAGAGCAGTTGGCCCGTCGGATGCAGCAGTCCGACGAAGAGAGCACGCAGGCCCGGCCGCTCGGGATGTACCAGTAAGTCGCTGTCGGTCGATGACGGCGGGTATCGACCCGCGCAGCCGCCCCACGGTGAGAAACGTTTCGGCCGGCCCGCAGTCTACACGTTTAAGCCGCGCCGGCCACTTCTCCCGCCCATGAGCGACGACCCTGCCGAGTCGGCCACGGACGCGAACGCAGAATCCGAGCCCGACGCGGCACCCGACGCAGCGGCGCAGGCGGCCGAAGACGCGGCGACGGACGCCGAGGGCGAGGCGTCGAGCGGCGAGTCGGCGGCCGCGGACCCCGACGCGACGGGTGACGGGCCGGCCGTCTCCGACCGCGTCGCCGAGTACGACGACGACCTCGCGGCCGAGGTCGCGACGCTCGAAGCCCGCGTCGCCGACCTCGAAGCCGAGCGCGACGAGGCCGAAGCGACGGCCGAGGAACTCCAGTCTCGCCTCAAGCGCACGCAGGCGGACTTCCAGAACTACAAGAAGCGCGCGAAGAAGCGACAGGACCAGATAAAAGAGCGCGCCACCGAGGACTTCGTCGAGCGCGTCGTCACCGTCCGCGACAACCTCGTCCGCGCGCTCGACCAGGACGAGGACGCCGACATCCGCGGCGGCCTCGAATCGACGCTCAAGGAGTTCGACCGCATCCTCGAAGACGAGAACGTCGAAATCATCGACCCCGAACCGGGGACGGACGTGGACCCCAACCGCCACGAGGTGATGATGCGCGTCGACAGCAACGAGCCGGCGGACACCGTCGCCGACGTGTTCCAGCCCGGTTACGAGATGGCCGACAAGGTCATCCGCGCCGCGCAGATCACGGTCAGTAAGGGCGAGTAGTCGCGAGCGACACAGCTGTCTCCCCGCGACCGGCCACGGTGACCTGACGCGCCGCCGACCCGGGGAGGACTTTTGTTCTCACCTCGCAATCACTACGGCATGCGACTTCGTTCCCGTCGGCGGCGGCCGACCGTGCGCGTCACCCAACACGGTGACCCCGGCGACGACGACCTGCTTTTCGTCCTCGGATGGGGCAACAAGCCGGGTCACCGGAGCGTCGAGTGGCTCCTCGACCGCCTCACTTACGAGGGCTACCACGTCCACGCCGTCGAACTCCCGACGAACAGCTGGGAGTTCGAGGGCCAGTACGTGAGCCCGGTGCGGGCGTACGCGGTCGACCGCGACATCGACCTCGTCCTCAGCCACAGCACCGGCGGCCTCGTCGCCGCCCACCTCGACCTCGCGGTCCGGAACGTCTTTTTGAGCCCGTGGTGGGGGACCGCGACAGCCGGCCTCGATGGCCTGCTGCTCCCCGTCGTCAGGCGGTTGCCGACGACGCGCCCGCTCGTCCCCGCGGGCATCTCTCGTACGGACCTCGGCGAACTGAAACTCGCCGCCGAACTGGCCGACGGCCCGGACAACGCCTCGCCCGCCTTCCTCCGCATGATTCACGGCGCGCAGGAGTCGCTGCCGCCGTTCCGTCCCGACGACGTGGTCTTCGTCTCGCTGTCGGACCGGGTCGTCGACGTCCGCGCAATCGGTGACCGGACCCCCGCGTCGAACCTCGTCCCGTACGACGGCGGCCACGAGTTCTTCGCCAGTGAGGGCAGGGAGCGGACGCTCTCGGTGGTGCTCGACGCCCTCGACGGGGTGGACCCGTCGTCGCTCCGACTCGGCGGTGCGGGCGCGCCCGGCTCCGACGACTCGACCGACGGGACGGAGCGACCGCAGTCGATGGACTGAGACGCCGCCGCCCCCGACGGCGACTCTGCCGGACGCGACGCTGGCGACGCGGTCGGCGGTTCTACATAAATCGACCGACCTGTTTCGACGCGAGAACGCAAAATCGCAAGACAGCGTCGGCCTCGGTGCGCGCCGTGTGTCGCAGTATCTAGTAACCTTTAACCGGCAAAAGACGGTATTTGCGGGCAAGATGGCGAGCAACAAGATTCTGGGTATCGACCTCGGCACCACGAACAGCGCGTTCGCGGTGATGGAGGGCGGCGACCCGGAGATTATCGTGAACGCAGAAGGCGACCGAACTACCCCCTCCGTCGTCGCGTTCACCGACGACGGTGAGCGGTTGGTCGGCAAGCCGGCGAAGAACCAGGCCATCCAGAACCCCGAGCGCACGATTCGGTCCATCAAGCGCCACATGGGCGAGGACGGCTACACCGTCGACATCGAGGGCGAGGAGTACACGCCGGAGCAGATTTCGGCGATGATTCTCCAGAAAATCAAGCGCGACGCCGAGGACTACCTCGGCGACGAACTGAAGAAGGCCGTCATCACCGTCCCCGCGTACTTCAACGACAAGCAGCGTCAGGCGACGAAGGACGCCGGCGAAATCGCGGGTCTCGAGGTCGAGCGCATCGTCAACGAGCCGACCGCGGCTTCCATGGCCTACGGCCTCGACGACGAGTCGAACCAGACCGTGCTCGTCTACGACCTCGGGGGCGGCACCTTCGACGTGTCCGTCCTCGACCTCGGCGGCGGCGTCTACGAAGTGGTCGCCACGAACGGGGACAACGACCTCGGCGGCGACGACTGGGACGAGGCCATCATCGACTGGCTCGCCACCGAGTTCAAGAACGACCACGGTATCGACCTGCGCGAGGACCGACAGGCCCTCCAGCGCCTCAAGGACGCGGCCGAGGAAGCCAAAATCGAGCTCTCCTCGCGCAAGGAGACGACCATCAACCTCCCGTTCATCACGGCGACCGACTCCGGGCCGGTCCACCTCGAATACGACCTGACCCGCGCGAAGTTCGAGTCGCTCACGTCGGACCTCATCGACCGGACGGTCGAGCCGACCGAGCAGGCGCTCGAAGACGCCGGCTACGACAAGGGAGACATCGACGACGTCATCCTCGTCGGCGGCTCCACCCGGATGCCGCAGGTCCTCGCCAAGGTCGAAGAACTGCTCGGCTCCGAGCCGAAGAAGTCCGTCAACCCCGACGAGGCCGTCGCGCTCGGCGCGGCTATTCAGGGCGGCGTCCTCGGCGGCGAGGTCGACGACATCGTCCTCCTCGACGTGACGCCGCTGTCGCTCGGTATCGAGGTCAAAGGCGGCCTCTTCGAGCGCCTCATCGAGAAGAACACGACGATTCCGACCGAGGAGTCGAAGATATTCACCACCGCGGCCGACAACCAGACGACGGTGCAGGTCCGCGTCTTCCAGGGCGAACGCGAGATGGCCGAGGACAACGAACTCCTCGGGGAGTTCACGCTCTCCGGCATCCCGCCGGCCCCCGCGGGCACCCCGCAGATCGAAGTCGGCTTCAACATCGACGAGAACGGCATCGTCAACGTCTCCGCCGAGGACAAGGGCTCCGGCAACGCCGAGTCCATCACCATCGAGGGCGGTGCGGGCCTCTCCGACGACGAGATCGACCGCATGCAGCAGGAGGCCGAACAGCACGCCGAAGAGGACAAAGAGCGTCGCCGCGCCGTCGAGGCCCGCAACGAGGCCGAGGGCGCGGTCCAGCGCGCCGAGACCCTCCTCGAAGAGAACGAAGAGAACGTCGACGACGAGCTCCGCGCCGACATCGAGGCGGCCATCGAGGACGTCGAAGCGGTCCTCGAAGACGACGACGCCTCCACGGACGAACTCGAAGACGTGACCGAGGACCTCTCGAAGGAACTGCAGGAAATCGGCAAGCGCATGTACCAACAGCAGGCGCAGGCCGGCGGTGCCGGCGGCGCTGGCGCTGGTGCGGGCGCGGCCGGCGGTCCCGGCGGTGCGGACCCCGAGGACTTCGTCGACGCCGACGCGGACTTCGACGAGGAAGACGAGGACAAGTAATCGACTGACCGACTCTCGGGTCGCCGAGAGACCCGATGCCGGCGGTCGAATCCGGTCGAAACCCCGGGTTTGACGGCGCTCGCACTCGCCGCGATACGAGAGACGGACTTTTCAAATACCTTCACCGGCTACAAGAGAGCAACTGATGAGCGAGGACTTCTACGACGTACTCGGGGTCTCGCGGGACGCCTCGAAAGACGAGATCAAGAACGCGTACCGCAAGAAGGCCGCGAAGTACCACCCCGACGTTTCCGACGAGGACGACGCCGAGGAGAAGTTCAAGAAGGTCCAGAAGGCAAAGGAGGTGCTCACGGACGACGAGAAGCGGCAGATGTACGACCAAGTCGGCCACGAGCGCTTCCAGCAGTCCCAGAAACGCGGCGGCGGTGGCGGCGGCCGCGGGGGAGGCAATCCCTTCGGCGGCGGCGGCAACCCGTTCGGCGGGATGGGCGGCGGCGGTGGCGGCTTCGAGGACATCTTCAACAACCTCTTCAACGGCGGCGCGGGCGGCCAACAGCGAAACCGGCCCCAGCAAGGCCGCGACGTGGCCCAGCGCATCTCCATCGACCTCGAAGACGCCTACCACGGCGTCGAGCGCGACGTGACGATTCGCCGCCGCGAGGTCTGTCCCGAGTGCGACGGCGAGGGCCACCCCGAGGACGCCGACGTGAACACGTGTTCGGAGTGTAACGGCTCGGGCCAGCAGACGACGGTCCAGCAGACGCCCTTCGGCCGCGTCCAGCAGACGACGACCTGCCGCGCCTGCGGCGGCGAGGGCGAGACCTACAGCGAGGACTGCTCGGAGTGTCGCGGCAGCGGGCGCGTCCGCCGCACTCGCGACGTGACCATCACCATCCCCGCCGGCTTCCGCGACGGCCAGCGCCTCCGCTACCGCGGCGAGGGCGAACCCGGCGAGAACGGCGGCCCCAACGGCGACCTGTTCGTCGAGGTCAACGTCCGCGACCACGAGGAGTTCGAGCGCGACGGCGACGACCTCCGCTACACCCACCCCATCTCCTTCCCGCAGGCCGTCTTCGGCGCGACCGTCGAGGTGCCGACGCTCGACGGCGAGGAGGAACTGAAAGTGCCCGCGGGCACCCAAAGCGGGTCGACGTTCACCGTCTCCGGCGCGGGGATGCCGCACCTCGACCGCCGGGGTAACGGCGACCTGCACGTCGAGGTCCACGTCGTCACGCCCGAGGACCTCAACAAGGAACAGCGCGAGGCGCTCAAAGAGTTCGCCGAGGCCGGCGGCGAGGAGGTCAAAGAGGGCCTCTTCCAGAAGCTGAAGAACTCGCTGTAACGGATTTCCGGCACCACCACGCTCTCTTGTCCGGCGGCCGTCAGTTCAGGCGATGTCATACACGAAAGCGAACTACGAGGACGTAGACGCGGTCGGCGGCGGCCTCCATTTCTTGCGAGACGAACTCGACTGCGTCGAACTCGGCTTCAGCGTGTTAGAGACCGACCCCGACTGGTCCGGCAAGCCGCACGACCACGCCGAACAGGGCCACGAGGAAGTGTACTACCTCGTCTCCGGCGAGGCGACGCTCGTCGTCGAAGACAAGAAAGTCGACCTCGAACCCGGTGATGCCGTGCGCGTCTCGCCCGAGGACACCCGCGAACTCCGAAACGGTCCCGAAGAGAGCACGTTCGTCATCGCGGGCGCGCCCTGACCCGTCGCGCTGGCGTCGTCTCGGCGTCGCTCGCCCAGACACCCGCCGCGTTCTCGGACCGCGAGAGCGCCTCGGGGCCTTTTTTCGCGCCGACTCCCTACGACCGGTCATGGACGTTATCGGCGACCTCATGGCCCGCGACCGGCGGAGCGACCGACTCGCCCTCCGGGTCGACGGCCCCGGCCGGACCTACACGTACCACGACCTCATCACGACCTCGTACAAGGCCGGGAACGTCCTCCGCTACCTCGGCGTCCGCAAGGGCGCTCGCGTCGCGGTCGACCCGGTCTCGCTCCCCGAACCGCTGTTGACGTTCCTCGGGGCGGCCCAACTCGGCGCGGTGACCGCGTTCGACCCGGCGGTCGAGGCGCGAGCGACCGTCGTCGCCGTCGACCGCGAGACGGAGTTCGCCGACCTGCCGCCGGGACAGAAACTCGCCGTGTTCGGTGGTCCGCCGAGTTCGCCCGCGACGACGCACTGGGAACAGGAGGTCTGGAGCGAGAACCCGGCAGTTCACCCGGAAGTCGTCGCGCCCGACGACCCGGCGCTCGTCGCCGACGACCGCGAGTTCACACACGGCGACCTGCTCGACGCGGCCCGCGAGGTCGTCGCCGACTTCGACCTCGGCGTGGACGACACGGTCGCGGTCCGGTCGTCACTCAGCCACCCGGGAACCGTCGTCGCCGGCGTGCTCGCCCCGCTTCTCGCCGGTGGGACGATTCGAATCCCCGCGGGCGACGAGGCCGTCGAAGCCGCGCTCGCAGTCGGCGACGGGGTTCCCGAGTCGGTCGCGCTCGCCCCCGACGACGCGTGCTGACGACGGCGTCTGGGATGGAAAGTACTCATCGAATACTCCAACTATTGTCTCATATTTGAGCTTGAATTCTCCCTCAGTGTTATATTCAGAATTCTCACCGCTATATTTATATTCTGGCTGTATAGTTAGTGCAAACACGTTACATGTCACAGTCTGGCATCGTGTCACTCTGGAACCGGTATCGTTCGGTTGGCATCGTCTACCGAATCGGGGTCGCGTTCGTCCTCGGGTCGCTCGTCGGCCTCGTCGTCGGCGAGCCGGCGACGGCCCTGAAACCGGTCGGCGACCTGTTCGTCCGACTGCTGAAGATGCTCATCGTCCCTATCGTGGTGTTCACGCTCCTGATGGGCGTTCGACAGCTCTCGCCGTCGTCGCTCGGTCGCGTCGGTGCGCAGGTAGTCGGGCTGTACGCGCTCACGTCCGCGTTTGCGGTCGCCATCGGACTCGGCGTGAGCAACCTTGTCTCCCCCGGCTCCCGCGGGCTCGAAGAGCTGCTCACCGGTGCTGAAGCCCAGAGTGCGGAGGCCCCGGACGCCATCGAGGTCATCCTCAACATCGTTCCGACGAACCCCGTCGGCGCGATGGCCGAGGGCAGCGTGCTCCCGACCATCTTCTTCGTCGTCGTGTTCGGTCTCGGCCTCACGCTGGCGTGGGAAGAGACGGACGACGAGGAGGTCAAACGGGGAATCGAGACGTTCTTCGACCTCGCCGACGCGGGCGCAGAAGCGATGTACAAGGTCGTCTGGGGGGCGATGGAGTTCGGCGTCCTCGGCGTCTTCGCGCTCATGGCGAACGTCTTTGGCACCGCCGGCGTCAACGCTATTCTGCCCTTCGCGCTCCTCATCGGAACGATGCTCCTCGCGGCCGTCGTCCACATCGGGGTCGTCTACCTCGGCGCGTTCGTCGTCGGGGTCGCGGGGCGGTCGCCGGTCGCGTTCCTCTCCGGTGCGCGCGACGCGATGGTGACCGCGCTGAGCATCCGGTCGTCGTCCGGAACGCTCCCGGTGACGATGTCCGACGCGGACGACAACCTCGGCATCGAAGAACGCATCTACGGCTTCACCCTCCCGCTCGGTGCGACCATCAACATGGACGGCACGGCGATGTATCAGGGCGTCGCGGCCATCTTCGCGGCGAACATCGTCGGCGTGAACCTCTCTCTGGCCGACCAGTTCGCGGTCGTCGCGGTCGCCGTGCTGGCGAGCATCGGGACCGCCGGCGTGCCCGGGTCGGGTCTCATCATGCTCACGCTCGTCTTGACCCAACTCGGCCTGCCGCTCGAAATCGTCGGTCTCGTCGCCGGCGTCGACCCTATCCTCGACCGCATCCGGACGATGGTGAACGTGACTGGCGACCTCGCGGTGACGACCGTCGTCGCCACGTGGAACGACGCGGTCGACTTCACCGCCGACGCGTGGAACGACGGCGTCGGCGCGGCGCTGTCCGACTGAACGAAGGCGAAGAAACCCGTCTCAGGACGCCTGCTCTATCTTTTCGAGCGCCTCGGGGTTCTCGATACTGCTCATGTCGCCGAGGTCCTCGCCCGCGTAAATCGAGGCGATGGCGCGGCGGATAATCTTCCCCGACTGCGTCTTCGGGAACTCGTCGACGAACAGGATTTCGCGCGGGCGGAACGGCTTGCCCAACTCGTCGCCGACGACGCCGCGAAGCGCCTCGCGGAGGTCGTCGCTCTCCTCGACGCCGTCTTCGAGGACGACGTAGGCGACGACGGCGGTCCCGGTGGTGTCGTCGGGGACGCCGACGGCGGCGGCCTGATTCACCGCGTCGTGTTCGATGAGTGCGCCTTCGACCTCGGCGGGGCCGACCTTGCGGCCGGCCACGTTGAGGGCGTCGTCGGCGCGGCCGTGGAGGAACCAGAAGCCGTCTTCGTCTTTCTGCGCCCAGTCGCCGTGGTCCCAGAGGCCGTCCCACGACGACCAGTAGGTGTCGAGGTAGCGCTCGTCGCCCTCCCAGAGGCTCTTTGTCATCGACGGGCAGGAGTCGCGGGCGACGAGGAAGCCCCGTTCGTGGGTGTCGGCGATGGACTCGCCCGAGGAATCCACGATGTCGATGTCCATCCCGAGGCCGGGGCCGCCGAGCGAGCAGGGCTTGAGCGGTTGGGTCGGCATCGGCATGAGGAAACAGCCGCAGATTTCGGTGCCGCCGGAGATGTTGATGATGGGTGCCTCGCCGCCGCCGACGCGCTCGTAGAACCACATCCACGACTCGGGGTCCCACGGCTCGCCGGTCGACCCGAGCAGGCGGAGGCTCGACAGGTCGTGTCTCTCGACCTCCTCGTCGCCGTACTTCCGCAGGGCGCGGATGGCCGTCGGCGAGATGCCGAAGGTGGTGATTCGGTGGCGCTCTATCATGTCCCAGAAGCGGTCCGGGTTCGGGTAGTCGGGCGCGCCCTCGTACATGAAGATGGTGCCGGCGAACGTGTGGTTCCCGATGAGCGTCCACGGTCCCATCATCCAGCCGATGTCGGAGACCCAGAAAAAGCGGTCTTCGGGCTTCTGGTCGAAGCCGAAGTGAATCTCCTTCGCGGTCTGCATCTGGACGCCCGCGTGGGTGTGGACGATGCCTTTCGGCTTGCCGGTCGTCCCCGAGGAGTACAGGAGCATCGACTCGGCGTCCGACGGCAGGCGCTTCGTCTCGTACTCCGGTTCGGCCTCGCCGACGGTGTCTTCCCACCACTCGTCACGGCCCTCGGTCCACGGCACGTCGTCGCTATCCCCGCTTTCGTCACCGAACCGCCGGTAGACGACGACGTTCTCGACACAGTCCGCTTCGTCCATCGCCTCGTCGGCGGTCGGCTTCAGTCGGACCTCCGAGCCGCGACGGTAGAAGCCGTCGGCGGTGAAAAGCACCGAGCACTCGGGGTCTTCGAGGCGGGTCGCGGTGGCGTCGACGCCGAACCCGGAGAAGATGGGGACGGCTATCGCGCCGACCTTGAAACAGCCGTAGAGGATGGAGATGACTTCGGGGACCATCGGCATGTAGAGGCCGACGGTGTCGCCGGTTTCGACGCCGTACGATTCGAGGACGTTGGCGACGCGGTTGGCCTCGCGGTAGAGGTCGTGGTAGGTCCGCTGGACGACCTCGCCGTCTTCGCCCTCCCAGATGCAGGCGACGCGGTTCCGGTTCCCGGAGTCGACCGCGGCGTGGCGGTCGAGGGTGTTGTGGGCGACGTTGATTTCGCCGCCGGGATACCAGCGGGAGAACTGCGGCCCCTCCGAGTCGTCGCGAACCGCGTCGTATGCCTCGTAGAAGTCGATGTCGAGGTAGTCGACGAGCTCGTCCCAGAACCACTCGACGCCCGAGGCACCGACGCCCGGAACCTCGGTCGTCGTCCGCTCGATGAGTTCGTCGTAGTCCTCGATGTCGTGTTCCCGCATGAATCGGGTGACGTTGGCGTCCTCGACGAACGCCGGGTCCGGTTCGTGCACCACGGTGTCGGTGTCGGGTACGTCCATGAATCGAGGTACCGCGACCGCGACTATGAATCTTTAGTGTTCTTTCGTTGAGTTCGCCGGACGCGGCGGGAATCGTCGTATCGGCCCGAGTCGTTTTTGTCGGCCGGTGTGCTACGAGTACGCATGTACGTCCGAGACGCGAAGAACCGAGACGAGGTCTGGCTGCTCGACTCGCTGGAGGAACTCGGACTCGACGACGGCTCCTTCCGCTCCCGCGACTACGTCATCGCGCTCGACGAGGAGTCCGGCGAGAAGGCGGGGTTCGGACGAATCCGGGTCCACAAGACCGACGAGCCGTTCTGCGAGGTCACCTGCGTCGGCGTCTCGGAGCGGTGGCGCGGACAGGGCGTCGGCGCACACGTCGTCGAGCGACTGGTCGACCGCGCCGCGGCCGAGGAGTTCGAGACAGTTTACGGCTTCACCTCGGACCACGGCTACTGCGCGCAGTTCGGCTTCGAGGCGGTCGACGCCGAGGACCTGCCGGCGGGACCGCGTCGGCGACTCGACCGGGTTAGAGAAGTCGACGGCGACGCCATCGCGCTCCGACTCGACCGCGAGGCGTTCTCGATGCCCGAGCGCTTCCGCGAGCGGTTCAAAGTCGCCGCGCCCGCGAGCGCCGGGGACGCCGAACCGGAGCTGACCGCCGAGGACTTCGGCTACGACGAGGAGACGCCGACCAAGTACTCCACGAACCTGCGGCGCTGAGCCGGGACCGAGTCAGGTCCGGTCGTCGAGGAAGTCGGTGCTGAAGACGATCCAGGTCAGCACGCTACAGAACAGAATCGGCGGGAGGATGGCGAACCCCCAGAGCGGTTCGAGCCCCTGCAGGAGGATGAGCACCACGTCGGCCAGCCCGAGCGCGAGGAACGGCGCGGTCGCCAGCGCGGCGCGCTTTCGGTTCTTGCCGCCCGTGTCCTCCGGGAGCGGGCCGGGCGAGGCGTCGCCGGCCGAGGCGTCCGAGGTCGAGGTCGACGAGGGCGCGTCCATGCGGGTTCGTCGGGGCCGGACGAGCAAAAACGGTCCGCCTTTCGGTCGGAGTTCCCCGGCCGATACGCCTTCGCCGCCCGATCCGAGAGCCGCCGTCTTATCGGGCGTTCTCGACGCGCGAGACGTACTCGACGAGCGCGAACAGCGCCCCGAGGATGACGGCCGAGAACACCATCCCGTAGAGGCTGAACGCGAGCGGGGTGGTCGGAAGCGAGAGGAAGCCGAACAGCGATATCTCGGCGGCGACTTGGCCGCCGTTCTCGCCGATAAAGACGCCGAGGATGCCCGAGATGGCCACGACGCTCGCGCCGACGAGGAGCAGGATTCGTCGTCCGCCGGATGTGTCGTTCACGACGCCGCGTTAGGGCCGAGCCGTATAGTCGCTTGCGGGACGACGCGACGGGCGAGCGGCCCCGTAATCTCGCCCGTGTCCGTCGGCCGACACGACAGTCTCGGGGAGCCGAACGAACTAAGCCACCCCACGCGAATGAGCGCCCAATGCCCGAAGCACTCGTCGAACGCGCCCGCGAAGCGCTCGACAACGCCTACGTTCCCTACTCGGAGTACACCGTCGGAGCGGCGCTCAGGACCGCCGACGGCGAGGTTTACGTCGGCTGCAACATCGAGAACGCGAACTACTCGAACAGCCTCCACGCCGAGGAGGTCGCCGTCGCGGAGGCGGTAAAGAACGGCCACACGGAGTTCGACCGCCTCGTCGTCACCTCGGGTGCGCGCGACGGCGTGACGCCCTGCGGGATGTGCCGCCAGACGCTCGCGGAGTTCTGCGACGAGGACCTCCCGGTCGTCTGCGACCTCGGCGGCGACGACGTCGCCGAGTACACGCTCGGCGAACTCCTCCCGAACACCATCTCGCTGGACACGCTGGAGGCCGCCGCGGCGAAGCGCGACGCCGAGCCCGACGAGTAACGTGTCCCTCGCCGTCGGCCGCGGAACCGCCGCCCTCGCGCTCGCCTTTCTCGTGGTACTCTCTGGGTGCACGTCTCTGTCACCCGCCCCGCCGGTCGTAGACGCGGCCCTCGGAGCCCCGTCGGCCGACGCGACCGACGGCGACGACGGAGTCGTCTCGGCCGCCCGCGGCGGAACCGGCTCGTCGGCGGTGCCGGAGACGCGACCCGCGGACAACCCGTGGCGTCGCGCGCCCATCGTCGTCGGCATCGACGCGCCCGCGGACGGCCGCGACTACGCCTCGTTCGTCGAATCGGCGGTCGACTACTGGCGAGCGAACGCGTCGGCGACCGCCTACGACCCGGCGTTCGTCGTGGTGCCGAACGCCTCGACTCCGGACGTGACCGTCTCGATCGTCGAGCGAATCGACGCCTGCGGCGACTACGACGGCACCGACGCGGTCGGCTGTGCGCCCCTCTTGGACGGCGACGACCCGACCGCGCCCAGCGAACCGGTGTCGGTGGTCGTCGCCGCCGGCTACGACGACCAGACGACCCAGACGGTCCTGCGCCACGAGTTCGGCCACCTCCTCGGGCTGACCCACGACGACGCCGGCGACTTCGCCGTGCTGTCGGAGCGCATCGAGACGACGCGACTGCCCGAACCGGACGCCGCCGACCGGGAGACGCCCTTCCGCGAGCGGACCGTCGCGGTCCACGTCGACCTCTCGAACGTCTCGCCCGACGACCGAGCGACCTACGAGGCGGAAATCGACCACGCGCTGTCGTACTACGAGGCCGGGGCCGACGGCGTCGCCCCCGCCAACCTCTCGTTCGAGCGCGTTTCCGACCCCACGATGGCGGACGTGACGCTCTCGGTGTCGGCGTTCGGCGACGGCGACTCGGGCGTGCGCTGGCGTCGGACCGGTGTCGACGCCGACGACGACGAGGCGCTGGAGTGGTACACCGGCGGCGACCTCGTCGTCGACGCCGGCCTCGACCCGTCGCTCGTCGACTGGTACGTCGGCGCGGGACTCGGCTACCTGCTGGCGGCCGACGAGCGCGCCGACCTCCCGCCGCCGTTCCGCGACGGCGACCGCTCCGACGACCCGGCGTGGCGCGGAGTCGCGGGCGAGGCGACGGTCGAGAGACCGATAGGGAACGTGACGACGCCTCCGGAGAACGCAAGAATTTCCACCGCTGGCCCGCGAGTAGAGCCATGAACGATAGCGAGGACCCGAACGACGAGGTTCAGTACCACCTCGAAGTCGGTCCCGAGGACCTCGCCGACGCGGTGTTGCTCCCCGGGAACCCCGAGCGCGTGGACAAGGTGACGGCGCTGTGGGACGACCACGAGGAGAAGGCCTACCACCGCGAGTACCGGACCGCGACCGGGAGCTACGACGGAACGCCGATTTCGGTCACCTCGACGGGTATCGGTAGTCCCTCGGCGGCCATCGCGGTCGAGGAACTCGCCCGCGTCGGCGCGGACACCTTCATCCGCGTCGGTTCCTGCGGCGCGATTCAACCCGAGATGGACGTGGGCGACCTCGTCATCACCTCGGGCGCGGTCCGACAGGAGGGCACTTCCAAGGAGTACGTCCGCGAGGACTACCCTGCTGTCGCCGACCACGAGGTCGTCTCGGCGCTCGTTGCGGCCGCGGAACGCCTCGGCTACGACTACCACGTCGGCCTCACGATGAGCGCCGACTCCTTCTACGCGGGGCAGGGACGCCCCGGCTTCGAGGGCTTCCGCGCCGCCGGCTCCGACTCGCTGGTCGAGGAACTCCGCGAGGCGAACGTGAAGAACATCGAGATGGAGGCCGCGGCGCTCCTGACCATCGCCAACGTCTACGGCCTCCGCGCGGGGGCCGTCTGCTCGGTCTACGCGAACCGGGTCACGGGCGAGTTCCGCACCGAAGGCGAGTCGCGCGCGGCGGAGACCGCCAGTCTCGCGGTCCACCTCCTCGCCAAGATGGACGCGGCCAAGCGAGACGCGGGCGTCGACCGCTGGCACGCGGGTCTCAGCCTCGATTAATCCGACAACCGTCGAACCCGGATTTCGACGCTCTGGGGCCGTGGAGGCCAAAATTACCACAGTCGTGGAGACGGTTTCAAAGCCCCTTTATCGGATGACTGCACAGACGACGACATGAGCACGCAGGTCGTCGTTCTCGGCTCGGGGTACGCCGGGGCCGGCGCGGTCAAAACCCTCGAAGAAGAGCTCGGTCACGACGCACAACTCACGTGGGTCGCCGAACACGACTACCACCTCGTCCTCCACGAGGTCCACCGCTGTATCCGCGACCCGAGCGTCGAGTCCAGCATCGCCATCCCCGTCGACGATGTCAAGGAGGACTCGACCGACTTCGTCAAGGGCCGTGCGTCCGACGTGAACGTCGACGACCGGGTCGTCGAACTCGAAGGCGGCGACACCGTCGACTACGACTATCTGCTGGTCGCCATCGGCTCTTCGACCGCCTTCTTCGGCATCGAGGGCCTCGAGGAGTTCGCCCACCAGCTCAAGGGTCTCGACGACGCCCGCGAGATTCACCAGGACATCAAGGAGGCGGCCGCCGACGCCTCCCGCGACGACCCCGCGCAGGTCGTCATCGGCGGCGCGGGCCTCTCGGGTATCCAGACGGCCGCCGAGGTCGCCGAGTACCGCGACACGAACCGCGCGCCCATCGACATCAAACTGGTCGAGGGGATGGACGAAATCTTCCCCGGCAACGACCCCGAACTGCAGGGCGCGCTCCGGCGTCGCGTCGAAGACCTCGACATCGACATCCTCACCGGCGACTTCATCTCGAAGGTCGACGAGGAGACCGTCTTCATCGGCGGCGGCGAGGACGAAGCGCCCGAGGAGCTCGCCTACGACGTGCTCGTCTGGACCGGCGGCATCACCGGCCAGCCCGAGGCGTCCGACGTCGAACTCGAACAGGACGAGCGTTCCCACCGCTTCTTCGCCGAGGAGGACTTCCAGACCAGTAACGACCGCGTCTTCGCGGTCGGCGACTGCGCCCTCGTCGAGCAGGGTCCCGACAGCGTCGCGCCGCCGACGGCGCAGGCCGCCTGGGACGCCGCGGACGTGGCTGGCGAGAACATCGCCCGCGCCATCGCCGGCAAGCCGCTCAAGCGCTGGACGTTCACCGACAAGGGGACGGTCATCTCCATCGGTCACGACGCCGTCGCCCACGGCGTGAAGTTCCCCGTCTTCGGCGAGTTCCCCGTCAACGTCTTCGGCGGCCCGCTCGCGCGGACGCTGAAGAAGGGTATCGCCGCGAACTGGATTGCGGACGTGACGTCGCCGAAGCGCGCGCTCTCCGCCTGGAACGACCTGTAACTCGGTCGCCGCGCCCGGCCGCCGGGTGACGCGACGCCCGACGCTCGCCGACTCGGTTTCGATTTCTCCGACGCCGCAATCCCCGAGTGTCGATGGCGCTCACGGAGTAAGGAACTCAACAGCGACCCCTCGTTCTGATTCGTGTGAGAAAATACGTGCTGCCGCGCAGCGGTGGTCTCTCGATGCCTCGGTGTCCTCAGAAGGGGGACGACTCAGCGGTTCGGAGATTCTCGGAGAGCCGAACCAGGGCCGTTCCAAGGAGAACGACTGCGACTCCGGTCAGTGCGACCACTGCCATCGTTTCGGGGTCTCCACCGGCCATCAAAGCGAGCGACGCCGCCCCGATAAGCAGGGTTACGGTGAAGAGAAACGCTGTCACGTCGGCGTTCAGCTCCTCCCACGTTGATGGGATGCCGAACGCGCTCTGCTGATTGTACGCCATGGGGGTACTGGTTCCTCGATTCAGATAAAACTGTTCCCAATTCTACATTAAAACTTGACATTATTGCGGTCCGAGCCCCACTGTTCGGGTTGGCCGGCGTCCGAACGCCGGACCCGTCGGTCGGAGCGCGCGGAGAGTGTCCGGAAAAAGACGAAGAGAGGAGCGTGGTTAGTGCTGGGGTTCGCCGACGGGTGCCTTCATGTCGTCGATGCGGAGGATGAGGATGTTGCTCGTGTCGTCCTTGCCGTCGAGCGTGCCGTCGATGACGAGCTTCGAGAGTGGCGTCGGGCCGACGCGAATCTTGTCACCCTCGTGGAACTCGCGGACCGAGCCCTGGACGTGAATCTCGGCGCGGCACAGCTCGGGGTGGTGGACGCTGGAGAGGTCGATTTCGTCCACGTTGACGCCTTCGACTTCCTCGTCGTTGTGGAACAGGGGGACGAACGCGGGCTCGTCCATCTTGTCCACGTCGAGCGCCTCGTAGGCGTTCGCGGTCGGCTTGTAGCCGCCCTTCGGACCGGGGACGCCCTCGACCAACTGGAGCGCCTTCAGGCTCTGCATCTGGTTTCGGATGGTGCCGGGGTTTCGGTTGACTTCGGTCGCGATATCCTCGCCCTTGACGGCGTCCTCGGAGTCCCGATAGAGGTTGATGAGGGCGGTCAAGATAGTTTTCTGACTCGAAGTGAGCTCGATTGATGACATGGAGAGTGGTTCGCTACATACGTCCTTAAATCCGATGGATGACGCCTCGAATCTGCCGTTCGTCTACTTTGTAACCACGACACGCTCATGAATGTTCATTTTGAACCCTAATTCGGCCTCGATGCTGTCGATAGCACTATACGCCTCACGAGAGTTCGGTAGCACATGCATGGGAAACGAGTCCTCGTCACCGGCGGTGCCGGCTTCATCGGCTCGAACCTCGCGAACCATCTCGCGGCGGAAAACGAGGTCGTCGCGGTCGACGACCTCTACCTCGGAACGCCCGATAATCTCGACGACGCGGTCGAATTCCACGACGCGAGCGTCCTCGACGACGACCTCCCGACCGAGGGCGTCGACGTGGTGTTCCACCTGGCGGCGCTGTCGTCGTACAAGATGCACGAAGAGAACCCGACGAAAGGCGCGCGCGTCAACGTCGAAGGCTTCGTGAACACGGTCGAACAGGCCCGGAAGGACGGCTGCGACACCGTCGTCTACGCCTCCACCTCCTCGATTTACGGCTCTCGGACGGAGCCCTCGCCGGAGGACATGCCGGTCGAAGCGCGCACGGGCTACGAGGCGTCGAAACTCGCCCGCGAGCGCTACGCGGAGTACTTCCACCACCACTACGACATGCGGACGGCCGGGCTCCGGTTCTTCTCGGTGTATCAGGGCTTCGGCGGCGCGGAAGCACACAAAGGCGAGTTCGCGAATACGGTCGCGCAGTTCGCCGACCAGATTGCCAACGGCGAGTCGCCGGAGCTGTTCGGCGACGGCACTCAGACGCGTGACTTCACGCACGTCGACGACATCGTCCGCGGCATCGAACTCGCCGCCGACCACCGGCTTCAGGGTATCTACAACCTCGGGACTGCCGAGAGCTACTCGTTCAACGAGATGGTCGGGATGATAAACGAGGCCCTCGGAACCGACGTCGACCCGGTCTACATCGAAAACCCCCTCGACGTGTACGTCCACGACACGATGGCCGACTGCACGAAGATACGCGAGGCGACCGGCTGGGAGCCCCAGATCTCCTTCGAGGAGGGTGTCCGACGCGTCTGCGAACCGTATCTCGACGAGTAGCTCTTCGTTCGGTCTCCGGACGCTCGTCTCCGCTTTCAGTCGGTCACGACGGCCCCGACCGACTCCGCTGTTCGAAGTTCACAGTCACGACGACGTCCCTCCCCGTCGCCTCGCGTATTCGGTCCCCGATTCGCGACGACAACTGCGGGTACTGACGACCGACCGGGTGTTGGACCGCGACCGTCACCCGTCGCGGGCCGTCGTCGAGTCCGGCGGTTCCGAACTCGACGCCGACCGACAGCAGTTCGAGCGAGTCGTACTCCGAGTCGTCGAGAACGGTTTGCACGGCCCCGGTCGCACGGTTCTCGAACGCGATTTGCGAGGTGAGAAGCGACCCCGGTCCGAGCACGGTGAGCCCGAGGAGGGCGAGCGCCACCCACGTCGCTCTGGTCCCGAAGAACGAGCGAAGCCGCCGTCGCGTCGACCCCGGTGAGTCCCAGTAACTCGGTCGGTATCCGAGGTACCAGAGCGCGAGCGTCCCCGCGAGGACGATGCTCGCCACGTTGACCGCGAGGAGCGTGAGCGCGCCGACGGCGACCGCCGGAATCGCCCACGCGACGCCGATACCGACGGCCGCGGCCGCGGGGACGGTCGCGGCCGCGACCGCGACGCCGACGATTGAGACGGGGAGTTCAGTCGCCAAGCCGACGCCCCCGGCCGCGCCCGCACAGAGTGCGACGACGAGCGTCAACAGCCCCGGCGACGACCGACTCGCAATCTGCTGGACCGTGGTCACGTTCAGTCCCGACGGGACGAACTGCGCCGTCTTAAGCCACCACCCCAGCGCCGCGGCGGCGACGATGGCCACGGCGAGGCCGACGACCGTCGAGCGAACCCCGTCGG
This sequence comes from Haloferax prahovense DSM 18310, assembly GCF_000336815.1. Classification (GTDB taxonomy): domain Archaea; phylum Halobacteriota; class Halobacteria; order Halobacteriales; family Haloferacaceae; genus Haloferax; species Haloferax prahovense. The sequence continues at coordinate 8,045 of NZ_AOLG01000014.1, read as the reverse complement.
TGAACATCGCGTCCTCGCCGAGCGCCGCGCCGACGCTGGCCATGAGCGCCGCGCCGATCTGCGGGGCGATGACCATCGACCCGACGACGAGGGCGGGCGAGTCGAGCAACAGCCCCGCCGTGGCGACGAGCGCGCTCAGCACCGTCATCCCGTAGTACGCCGTCGGCTGGGGGTTGAGGTCGTGCGCCTTCGTCAGAATCTCCTCGTTCGAGACGCGCTCTTCTTCCTCGTCGCCCTCGACGTACCGCTCGACGAGTCGGTCGTAGTGCGGCGTCGTCGCCGACTCGATGTTACCGATGACGAGGTAGCGTTCCTCGAACCCCGCCTCGGAGAGCGTCTCTCTGATTCTGTCGACCGCCTCCGTCGGCAGCGGGAACTCGATGAGGTACGACCGAGCGTCGGCGTCGGACTCGCCGACCGGGAGGACGACCGGGTCGACGTCCTCGCCTCGGAGCGCATCGACGACCGCGTCGAGTTCCCCCGCCTCGACGCGAATCTGTAAGTGCCGCATGGCACTCGATACGACGCGGCCGTGGAAAAGCGAGACGGCCTTGCGACAGGCCGGAGTCCACGTCGCCACACGGCGGCCTCCCGGGAGGCGACGGAGGGCATTATCAATAAGGGTATTTTTCCGATGCCACTAAACACCCCGGCCGAGTTGGTTCACTATGGAACGGAACGTCAGGATTCTCGGTGCACCGACGGACTACGGTGCCAATCGACGCGGGGTGGACATGGGTCCCTCCGCGATTCGATACGCCGGACTCGCGGGGCAACTCGAGTCCGCCGGCGTCTCGCCGACGGACGCGGGCGACCTCGCGGTCCCGCACCACGCGACACGGGACGCGGACGCCGGGCCGGCGAACGCGAAACACGTCCAGGAGGTCGAAGAGGTGACGACGAGCCTCGCCGACGCCGTCTCGACCGCGCTCGCCGAGGGGACGACCCCGCTCGCGCTCGGCGGCGACCACTCCATCGCCATCGGCTCGCTGGTCGGGAGCGCCCGCGACGCCGACATCGGCGTCATCTGGTTCGACGCCCACGGCGACTTCAACACGCCGAGCACCTCGCCGTCCGGAAACGTCCACGGCATGCCGCTGGCGGCCGCGCTCGGTATCGGCGACTTCGAGGGCGTCGAGTGGGCGAATGCCGCCGGTCTCGAAGCGGAGAACGTCGCCATCGTCGGCCTGCGCTCCGTCGACGGCCCGGAGGCCGAGGCGATTCGCGACACCGACGTCACAGTCTACACGATGTCGGACATCGACGAGCGCGGCATCACCGACGTGACGAACGACGCCCTCGACGTGGCGACCGACGGGACCGACGGCGTCCACATCAGCCTCGACCTCGACTGGCTCGACCCCCGCGAGGCCCCCGGGGTCGGGACGCCCGTCCGCGGCGGCGTGACCTACCGCGAAGCCCACGCGGCGATGGAACTCGTCGCCCGCTCGGAGGCCATGCGTTCGTTCGAACTCGTGGAGGTCAACCCCATCCTCGACGAGCACAACGAGACCGCGACGCTCGCGACCGAACTCGCCGCAAGCGCCTTCGGCAAGCGCATCCTCTGATGTCGACGCCGAGAGAAGCCCCCGCTCCGCACGACCTGGCCGCCGGCGTCGTCGTCCTGCGGGAGAACTCGGTGCTCGCGGTCTACGAGAAGGACCGCTGGGGACTGCCGAAAGGCGGCTCCGAACCCGGCGAGTTCTTCTTCGAGACCGCCGCCCGCGAGGCCGCAGAGGAGACCGGCGTCGAGGTCGAAATCCAGTCGCTGGCCTTCACGAGCGAGATTCGCGCGCCCGACCACCGCATCTATCTCCAGCGGTTCTATCACGCGACGCCCGTCGCCGACGACCCGACCCCGTCGCCGAGCGACCCCGACGACGAAATCGAGGCGGCGAAGTTCCTCCCGCTCACCGCGCTCGGGTCGACGCTCACCTACCGGCCGCGGGTCGAACCGCTCCGCGACTGGCTCCGGGACCGCAAGCCGCGACACTACACCTACGACCTGACGAGAGAGCCGTCGGACGTAGAGAAATAGGAGCTACGTCGCGCTGTCGCTGGTTTTTGTCGCTCTCAGGACTCGAACGACGTACCCGACACCCGCCCCGAGACCGCCGAGCCCGAGTGAAAGCACCGCGCCGGCGACGAACGGATACCCGAGCCACAGCGGCGACTCCATCGTCGATACCGGGGCGAACAGGTTGACCGCGAACGCGAAACACGGACCGAAGGCGAGCACGATACCCTCGCCGGCCCGTTCACCGACGCGCTCGCCTCGGGCGACGTGAGACGCGACGCCGGCGACGACGAGCACCGCGCCCGCGTCGACGACGAGCGACTGCACGTGTGTCGGCGGTTCGAGGTTCCACGCCCGAAGCGCGGTCAAGCCGCCGAGAACGACGACGAATGCGAGCGCCGAGACACCGACGACTCTCGAACGCGACGCGTCTCTCATACCGGGAGGACCCGTCGGCCGGGGTAAATGCCTTCGGGGAGTGACGGTCGGAACCGCGGCTCCCCGGTGGGGTCCGCAAAAAGAAATCCGTCGTCGGGGAGAGCCGACTTATTCGTCGTCCGCGTCAGTTTCCGCGTCGGTTTCCGCGTCGGTTTCCGCGTTCCCTTCCACGTCGTCCAGTTCCTCGTCTTCGGTCGTCATCGCGGCCGGAATCACGTCGACGGAGGCCACGTCGTCGCCGTCGTCGAGGTCCATCACGATGACACCCATCGTGTTGCGGCCGACCGTCGAGATGTCCTCGACGGGCGTCCGGAGAATCTGTCCCTCGTCGGACATGACGACGAGGTGGTCTCCCTCGCCGACGGTGTTGATGGCGCAGACCGGACCGTTCCGCTCGTTGGTCTTGATGTCGATGAGCCCCTTGCCGTTTCTGGACTGCTTGCGGTAGGCGTCGAGGTCCGTGCGCTTCCCGTAGCCGTTCTCGGTGACGGTGAGAATCCAGCTGTGGTGGGCCTCGTCGATGGCGGCCACGCCGGCGACGACGTCGTCGCCGGTCAGTTTGACGCCGCGGACGCCGCGGGCCGAGCGTCCCATCGCGCGCACCTCGTCCTCGTCGAAGCGGATGGACATGCCCTGTTCGGTGCCGATGACGAGGTCGCTTTCGCCGTCTGTGACCTCCACGTCGACGAGTTCGTCGCCCTCGTTGAGTTTGGTGGCGATGATGCCCGTCGAGAGGATGTTCTGGAACCGGTCGGTGCCGGTCCGCTTGATGTAGCCGTTCTGGGTCACCATCGTCAGGTAGCCCTCGATATCTTCGAGGTTGTCGCAGTTGACGACGGCCGTAATCTCCTCGCCGTCGTCGAAGTCGAGCAGGTTGACCGCCGACTTCCCGCGAGCGGTCCGCGACATCTCTGGCACCTGGTAGGCCTTGAGTTGGTAGACCTGTCCGTGGTTGGTGAAACAGAGCAGGTCGTCGTGGGTGTTCGTGACGAACACCGACGAGACGTTGTCGCCCTCCTTGAGGTCAGTCCCGATGATGCCCTTGCCGCCGCGGTGCTGGGCGCGGAACCGGGAGACCGGCATCCGCTTGATGTAGTCGTCCTCGCTGACGACGACGACCACGTCTTCCTCGGGAATGAGGTCGGCGCGGGTGACCTCGCCGGTGTTGGCGACGAACGAGGTCCGCCGGTCGTCGGCGTACTCGTCTTTGATGTCGAGCAGCTCGGACTCGATGACCGCGTCGAGTTCCGACCGGTCGCCGAGGATGGTTTCGAGGCGCTCGATGGTCGCCTGTACGTCCTCGTACTCGTCTTCGATTTCGGCCGCCTCCATCGAGGTGAGCGAGCCGAGTTGCATCGAGACGATGTGGTTGGCCTGTTCTTCGGAGAAGTCGAACGTCGGCAGCGGTTCGCCGTCGACTTCGACTTCGACCTCGCCGCGGAGCGCGGCTTTCGCGTCGTCGCGGCTCTCGGAGTTCCGGATGGTCTCGACCACGTCGTCGATGTTGTCGAGGGCCTTCAGGCGGCCTTCGAGGATGTGCGCGCGGTCTTCGGCCTCTGCGAGTTCGTACTCGGAGCGCCGGCGGACCACGTCGCGGCGGTGGTCGAGGTAGTGTTCGAGCGTCTCCTTGAGCGTCAGCACCTGCGGCTGGCCGTCGACGAGCGCGAGGTTGATGACGCCGAACGTGGATTCGAGGTGGTTGTCGAGCAGCTGGTTCTTGACGACCTCGGCCATCGCGCCGCGCTTGAGTTCGATGACGACGCGAATGCCGTCGCGGTCGGACTCGTCGCGGATGTCGCGGATGCCCTCGATTTTCCCCTCGTTCACGTCGTCGGCGATGCGCTCGATGAGGCGGGCCTTGTTCTCCTGATACGGGAGTTCGTTGATGACGATGCGGCCTTCCTCTTCGAACACGTCGTAGTCGGCGCGGACGCGGACGCGACCGCGACCGGTCTTGTACGCCTTGTGGACCGCGTTTCGGCCGACGATGTTCGCGCCGGTCGGGAAGTCCGGGCCCTTGATGTGTTCCATCAGGTCCGGGATGGTCGCCTCGGGGTTCTCGATGAGTTCGACCGTGGCGTCGATGACCTCGCCGAGGTTGTGCGGCGGGATGTTCGTGGACATCCCGACCGCGATGCCGGACGAGCCGTTGACGAGCAGGTTCGGGAACGACGACGGGAGGACCGTCGGCTCCTGCTTGCGGTCGTCGTAGTTCGACTGGAAGTCGACGGTGTCCTTGTCGATGTCGTCGAGGAGTTCCTCGGCGATGGGGGACATCCGCGCCTCCGTGTAGCGCATCGCGGCCGGCGGGTCGCCGTCGACGGAGCCGAAGTTACCCTGGCCGTCGACGAGCGGGTAGCGCATGGAGAAGTCCTGCGCCATGCGCGCGAGGGTGTCGTAGATGGCGGAGTCGCCGTGGGGGTGGTAGTCACCCATCGTCTCGCCCACGATGGACGAGGACTTGCGGTGCGACGAGTTGGAGGTCACGCCGGCCTGGTGCATCGCGTAGAGGATGCGCCGGTGGACCGGCTTGAGGCCGTCGCGCACGTCGGGCAGCGCCCGCCCCGCGATGACCGACATCGCGTAGTCGATGTACGACTGCTCCATCTCGTCTTCGATGCGCGCGTTCTTGACTTCGGCCGCGATACCCGCGCCCGGTTCGAAGGAATCTGGTGCGTCAGAACTCATGTTAGATGTCCACCCACTCGGCGTCGTTCGCGTGGTCCTTGATGAACTGCTTTCGCGGCCCGACGGCGTCGCCCATCAGGATGTTGAACATCCGGTCGGCGGCGGCGGCGTCCTCCACGGTGATGCGCTTGAGGACGCGGTTCTCGGGGTTCATCGTCGTGTCCCACAGCTGGTCGGGGTTCATCTCGCCGAGTCCCTTGAACCGCTGGACCTGCGTGGGGTTGCCATTGCACTCTTCTTCGATGATGCGGTCCCGTTCGGCCTCGTCCATCGCGTCGTAGGTGTTGCCGCGGTAGCGAACGCGGTACAGCGGCGGTTGGGCCGCATACACGTAGCCGGCCTCGATGAGCGGGCGCATGTGGCGGTACAGGAGCGTGAGAAGCAGCGTCCGGATGTGCGCGCCGTCGACGTCGGCGTCGGTCATCAGGATGAGCCGCTGGTAGCGCGCCTTCTCGATGTCGAACTCGTCGCCGACGCCGCCGCCGATGGCGGTGATGAGCGCCCGTATCTCGTCGTTTTCGAGGATGCGGTCGAGACGGTGTTTCTCGACGTTCAGAATCTTCCCCTTGAGGGGTAAAATCGCCTGGAATTTGCGGTCGCGGCCCTGCTTGGCCGAGCCGCCCGCGGAGTCGCCCTCCACGATGAACAGCTCGGACTCGGCGGGGTCGCGGCTCTGACAGTCCGCGAGCTTCCCCGGCAGCGAGGTGGATTCGAGCGCGGACTTGCGGCGGGTGAGCTCCTCGGCCTGCTTCGCGGCCTTGCGGGCGCGGGCGGCCTCGACGGCTTTCGAGATGATGGCCGTCGTCGTGTCCGGGTTCTCCTCGAAGAACGTCCCGAGCTGCTGGTGGGTGACGCTCTCGACGATGCCGCGGACCTCGGAGTTACCGAGTTTGGTCTTCGTCTGGCCCTCGAACTGCGGGTCGGGGGGTTTGATGGAGATGACGGCGGTGAGCCCCTCGCGCACGTCCTCGCCGCGGAGGTTGTCGCCGTCGAGGTCGTCCAGCATGTCGTGGGTGTTCGCGTAGTCGTTGACGACGCGGGTGAGCGCCGTCTTGAACCCGGTCAGGTGCGTGCCGCCCTCGCGGGTGTTGATGTTGTTGGCGAAGGCGTGAATCGAACCCTGCAGTTCGTCGGTCGCCTGCATGGCGATTTCGACCTCGATGCCCTCCGACTCGTCGTCGTAGTAGATGATGTCGTCGTGGAGGGCCGTCTTGGTCTCGTTGAGGTACTCGACGAACTCGCGGATGCCGCCCTCGAAGAGGAACGTGCTCGACTCGCCGGTCCGCTCGTCGCCGAGCGAAATCTCGACGCCGGAGTTGAGGAACGCGAGTTCGCGCAGGCGGTTTTCGAGCGTCTTGAAGTCGAACTCGGTCGTCTCGAAGATACCGTCGTCCGGCCAAAACCGGATGGTCGTCCCGGTGTCCTCGTCGGGTTCGAGGTCGCGCACGCGCTCGAACTCGTCGACCTGCGGTTCGCCGAACTCGAAGCGGTGTGTCCACACCGCGCCGTCGCGTTTGACCTCGACTTCGAGCTTGCCCGATAGCGCGTTGACGACGGAGACGCCGACGCCGTGGAGGCCGCCAGAGACCTGGTAGGACTTGTTGTCGAACTTCCCGCCGGCGTGGAGGACGGTCATGATGACCTCCAGCGCGGGTCGGTCGTACTGTTCGTGCGTATCTACCGGAATCCCGCGGCCGTTGTCGGTGACGCTGACAGAGCCGTCCTCGTGGAGGGCGACCTCGATGGCGTCGCAGTGGCCCGCGAGCGCCTCGTCGATGGAGTTGTCGACGACTTCGTAGACGAGGTGGTGGAGTCCGCGAGAATCGGTGGACCCGATGTACATCGCCGGACGCTTTCGAACGGCTTCGAGCCCTTCGAGGACCTGAATCTGTCCGGCCCCGTACTCGTTATCCTGTGACATCTGAACTGGCCTAGGATAGCCCGTCCCTTAAAGCCTCGCACGCGCGGGCGCGTACTACTTACTGGAGTCCCGCGTAGCGGTTTCCGGGCCGGCGATTTCGATTGATTGACCGAAGTTCGTGGGTGACTCTGTGTAACACGACTCGCGGTTCCGGCGCGAATCGGCCTCGAAGCGCGTCAACCTCCCGTGTTCACTTTCACTCCGTTGCCGGTGAGTACTTAACGCGGGACTGGGTAGATGCGCATCAGGAAATGACCTCGTTCCAGTCGACACTCGGTGACGAGCCGGGGATCGCAGAGGAGCTGGCGAAGGGCCAGCGGGAGATCTCCATCGCCGAGTTCTTCGAGAAGAACAAGCACATGTTGGGCTTCGACAGCGGAGCCCGCGGGTTGGTCACCGCCGTCAAGGAGGCGGTGGACAACGCGCTCGACGCCACGGAGGAGGCGGGCATCCAGCCCGACATCTACGTGGAAATCGCCGAGGCGGGCGACTACTACCGCCTCGTCATCGAGGACAACGGGCCGGGCATCACGAAAGAGCAGGTGCCCAAAGTGTTCGGGAAGCTCCTCTACGGCTCTCGCTTCCACGCGCGCGAACAGTCCCGCGGTCAGCAGGGTATCGGTATCTCCGCGGCGGTCCTCTACTCGCAGCTGACGAGCGGGAAGCCCGCCAAGGTGACGAGCCGGACGCAGGGCTCGGAGGACGCCGAGTACTTCGAACTCGTCATCAACACGGACCAGAACGAACCCGAGATTCGCACCGAGAAGACGACTTCGTGGGACCGCCCCCACGGCACGCGCATCGAGTTGGAGATGGAAGCCAACATGCGCGCCCGCCAGCAGCTCCACGACTACATCCTCCACACGGCGGTCGTCAACCCCCACGCACGCATCGAACTCCGGGAACCCGGCCTCGACGAGCCGATGAAGTTCGAGCGGGCGACCGACCAGCTTCCGAAACAGACGAAGGAGATCCGTCCCC
>NZ_AOLG01000013.1 GCF_000336815.1 Haloferax prahovense DSM 18310 | reverse complement strand
GAGATGTGTATAAGAGACAGGTCGTCGAGGACGCCGTCGCCAACAAGGGCAAGGAGGCGACCGCGACGTTCGCGGACGAACTGGTCGATATCGTCGTCGGCAAGGACCGCATCGCCCACGGCGAACTCGTCACCATCGTCGAAAACGTCGCCGAGACGGTCGGTGAGGAGACCGACACCTCGTTCGGCGAGACGGTCCGGGAGAACGTCGTCGAGGCGCTGTGGCCCGTCCTCACCGACGACCGCGAGGGCGACGTGTACGCCATCGTCGACGACGTGACGACCACGCAGAAAGACGACGCCGGCAAGGTGTCGATGGCGCGCTCCATCGCCACGCAGTTCGCCGAGACGACCGGCCCGGCCGACCGCGCCACCCGCGACGACGTGGCCGAGTTCGTCGCGTGGGCCGCCGAGCGAACCAAAGAACGCGAGGACGAGACCTACGGCGAGACGGCACAGGAGAACGTCGCCGACGCCATCTGGTCGCGGATGCGCACCGTTTCCGACGAGGTGCCGAAGGTCCGCGAGGTCGCCGACGACCGCGACGTGGCCCGCGACCTGCTCGACGCGATGCGCCAGACGGACATCCTCGCGCCGCCGACCGACTGTCTCTCTCCCATCTCCGCGGACCTCGTGGAAGCCGGCCTGAAAAAGGAGTTCGACGCCGACTTCTACGCCGCGGCGACCCGCGACGCCGAGGTCCACGGCGGCGACCCGTTCATCGTCGAGGCCGGCATCGCCTATGGCGGCGAACTGAAGTCCGAGGGGAAAATCGACCTGCTCCGCTTCGCCAACCGCGTCCCGCTCGTCTACCAGCAGGGCGCGTGTACCATCACCCACGTCGTCAAAGACATCGGCTGGCGGAACTACGGCCTCGACCAACCGGGCGGCAGCGGCATGCCGAACGGTCCCGCCGTCCTCATGGTCCACGTCGCCTCCACGAACGTCCCGTTCACGAGTGAGTCGAAGGACGCGCTCGCGGACGTGCCGGCGATTCAAGACGAGGTCGAACTCGCCATCCGCGAGGCGGCCCGCGAACTCAAGTCCTACCTCTCGAAGCGGCGGTCGCTCCAGAAGCGCCGCAAGAAACAGGACGTGCTCGGTCGCATCCTCCCGCAGATGGCGACGAAGCTCTCGGAGGTCACCGGGCGACCCGAGCCCAACATCGACGGCGCGCTCGGCCGCATCATGAACAACCTGACCGTCGAGCGAGCCGTCGAAGACGGCGAGGTGACGCTCACGGTGAAGAACTACTCCAACACGAACGAGTCGCCAGACATCACGGACATCGTCTCGGCGGAGCCGGCCGGCCTCGACGGCGAGGCGACGGTCGTCGACCTTGACGGGGAGTGGTTCGTCAAGTGGAACCCCGAGGTGTCGTCCGGTGAGACGGCGACGCTCACGTACTCGGTCGCACAGGACGCGTCGTTCGACATCAACGTCGACGGCGTCGAGACGGAGAAACTCACGGTGAACGTATAATGGCACCTGAACCGAACACATCCGAGGAACGCGCCCGCGAGCGTCTCATCGACCTCGCGGCGGAGTTCTACGACCAGTTCGACGCGGGGGAGATTCCGCACATGACGCTCCCGACGCGGACGAAAAGCAACATCGAGTACGACGAGAACTCGAACGTCTGGGTGTACGGCGACCGGACCTCAACGCGCTCTGCGAACAGCGTCCGGGGGGCGCGAAAGCTCCTGAAGGCCGCCTACACCATCGAGTTCCTCGCGCGGCAGTTAGAGGAGGACCGCTCGTCCACCCTGCGTGAGCTGTACTACATCTCCGAGTCGTGGGACGCCGAAGAGGCGCACTTCTCCGACCAGGACGAGTCGAACCAGCTCATCGAGGACCTCGAAATCGTCTCCGAGGTCACCCGCGAGGACTTCCACATGCGGCCCGAGGAGTCGGGGGCGACCCTTATGGGCCCGCTCGAACTCCGCGAGCAGACCCGCCGCGGCGAGCGCGACATCCACTGCCAACTCGACGTGGGCGAGGGCGGCTACCAGATTCCGAACAACCCCGACACCATCGAGTTCCTCGACCACGACATCGATTTCGTCCTCTGCGTGGAGACCGGTGGGATGCGCGACCGCCTCGTCGAAAACGGCTTCGACGACGAGTACAACGTGCTCATCGTCCACCTGAAGGGCCAGCCCGCGCGGGCGACCCGGCGTATCACGAAGCGCCTGCACAACGAACTCGACCTACCGGTCGTGGTCTTCACCGACGGCGACCCGTGGTCCTACCGCATCTTCGGCTCCGTCGCTTACGGCTCCATCAAGTCCGCGCACCTCTCGGAACACCTCGCGACGCCGGAAGCGAGGTTCGTCGGCATCCAGCCGCAGGATATCGTGGACTACGATCTCCCGACCGACCCGCTCGCGGACTCCGACATCAACGCGCTCCAGTCCGAACTGGAGGACCCGCGGTTCATGAGCGACTACTGGACCGAACAGATCGAGCTGCAACTCGACATCGGCAAGAAGGCCGAACAGCAGGCGCTCGCCTCCCGCGGTCTCGACTTCGTGACCGACGAGTACCTGCCGACGCGGCTCGACGAGATGGGGGTCATCTAACCCCGGTCACCCCGACCGCCGCTTTTCTAGCGCTCCGTCCCGGACCGGTTGAACAGCGCCACGATAGTGTAGCCGCCGTAGAAGCCGAGGGTGTCGGGTTCCTCCCACGGCTGAAGCCGAGGGCTTCCTCCTTACACCTCTGTGACGACGAAACAGACGAGGAGTCGGCAGCCGCTGAAAAGCGGGCTCGACCGGAGGGCGTCGCGCATGGCGGTTCGACGGCCGCCCGGCGTATGAGCTTGGTGCCGCGGGGAGGGTTCGAGGCCCTCGTCGCTCGCGGTACGCGATTACGGATACAGCCCGTCGCCGCGGAACCCGTCGAAGTAGCGCCTGACGACACCGTTCAGCGTTCGCGGCTCGCTGGTCGCGAGGTTGTGACCCGCTCCGGAGAACAGCGCGAGCGTCGCGTCCGCGATGCCGTCTTTGAGTTCTCGAATCCGCGGTTCGGGAACGAGTCGGTCGGCCTTCCCGGCGGCGACGAGCGTCGGCGCGTCGATGTCGCCGAGTATCTCCCGGGAGTCGTGTTCGAGACAGGCCGTACAGGAGACGACGGCGTCGGCGGGGACGGCGGGCCGAAAGTCGACGACTCGACCGGCCGCCTCGATGAGCGGCGGGGCGACGGTCGCTTCGAGGCCCGTCGCCGCCTCCCGCTCCGCGTCGGCGGCGACCTCGGCCCAGCGACCTTTACCCGCCAGCGAGCGCCAGCGCGTTACGACGTTCTCGCCGTGGCCGCCGAGTCGCGTCCCGGCGGAGACGACGGCCAGCGAGTCCACGTAGTCGCCGTAGTCGGCGGCGAGGTACTGGGCGGCGAGTCCGCCCATCGAGACGCCGATAACGTCGGCCGGCCACAGGTCCTGTTCGTCGATGACGCCGGCGTAGCCCGCGGCCATGTCTCGCGTGGTCGACCCGACCGGGAGGTGTCGCGGCCGGCCGACGACCCACACGTCGCGGTCGTCGAACTCGCGGAACAGGCCGGCGAGCGCCGCCGCAGTCGCGCGGTTCGGGTCGGTGCGCTGGAAGGCGTCCGAGAGGCCGGGAAGCACCACGAGCGGGTCGGCGTCGGCGTCGCCGAAGCGGTAGTAGGGCCGCCGGCCGCCGAGCATGCCGTAGTCGAGGTCCATACGCGAACGGACGGCCCGGCGCGGCAAAATCGTTCTGTCCGTTTCGTCGTCGCGGTCTCAGACCTGGTCGGGGTCGTCGAGAACGACTGGAATGCCGCGGTTCGCCACGTCGACGACGAAGGCGTCCGGGTCGGTTTCGAGAAGCGGAATCGTGTCGTAGTGAATCGGGAGCACGAGGTCGGGGTCGAGCGTCTCCGCGAGGTCGGCGGCCTCGTGGCGGTCCATCACGACCGAACCGCCGATGTTGGCGAGAAACAGCGAGACCTCGAGGTGTTTGTGGCCTTCGAGCACGTCGGAGTCGCCGGGCCAGAAGACGGTCCGGTCGGCAATCGAGATGTGGTAGCCGCAACCGAAGCCCTGCGGGTGGACCACGTCGCCGTCGCGGAGATGCGGCCCGTCGGGGTCGTTGAACGCCGGGAGCGACCACACGTCGACTTCACCGACGGTGAGGTGGTCCGCCTCGCCGACGCGGACCGTCTCGTAGGGGAGTTCCTCGACCGGTACCACGTCGCGGTCGATGGTCGCGGCGTCGACGCCCTCGAAGGCGACGACGGTCGCGTCGGCGTCGGCGACCTGCTCGATGGCGTCGGAGTCGTAGTGGTGGTTGTGTGTGACCAAAATCAGGTCGCCGTCGCGGGCGTAGTAGTCGTCGAGGACGCCGTAGCGGCCGGGGTCGAAGTAGACGACGAAGCCGTCGGGCGACTCGATTCTGACGGTCGCGTAGCCGAGCCAGGACACGTCGAGGCCGTCGTGTTTGATGGTCATACGCGACACCTCGAACCGAGGGGTAAAAAACGCGACTCTCGGGGCGAGGCGGCCGGTGTGGGCGGGCGACGAGTGGCGGATGCGCGGCCCCGACTCAGACGAGCGTGTCGCGCAGGACGCCGAACACGACGAGGCTCCACAGGAACAACCCGGCCCCGTAGAACAGGAGGGTGAGGCGAAGCGAGGTGTCCGTCTCGACGGGCGACCACAGCCCCGCGTTCGAGACGACCCTGTTCGTCCCTCCCTTCTCGCCCGCGTGTTCGACGTTACTTGGACCCATCTGACCCGCGGCCCCGCCGCCGAGTACGACGAGGAGTACGCCGGCTCCTATCAATCCGAGCATGTACAGTCCCGAGTGCGTGGCGAAATACACCCCGCCGACCGTGAGAAGACCGAGGAGCCCCGTATAGAGGAGAACCGGCTTCAGGAGGGCGTCAAGGTTCACGTGTAGTCACCGTGACAACACGTCGAATCACCGATAGTATATCCCTTTGGGCGCGACCCGCGACGGACGCGTGCCTCGCTTACTGCGACTCGGCCAGTCGCTCGACGCGCTCCAGCGAGTCGGCCGTCTCGGCGGTCTTGTCCTCGCGGACGGTGACAAACCGCGGGAACCGGAGCGCGTAGCCCGAGGAGTACGTCGGCGACGCCTGAATCTCCTCGTAGCCGACCTCGAAGACGACCGACGGGCGGATGTCGACCTCCTTGCCGGACTCCCGTTCGATTTCGGGTTCGAGGAGGTCGGTCAACTCGGCCAACTCCTCGTCCGTGATACCCGTGGCGACCTTGCCGATGGTCTCGAAGGCGTCGTCGCCGGACTCGGCTTCGACGCGGGCCGAAAGCAGGAACGTCCCGAGGAACTCCGCGCGTCGGCCCTCGCCCCACTCCGCGCCGGTGACGACGAGGTCCAGCGTCTCCACGTCGGGCTTGCGTTTCAGCCAGTTCTTCCCGCGGTCGCCCGGCGAGTACGGCGCGTCGGGGTTCTTCAGCATGATTCCCTCGTGGCCGGCGTCGAGGGCGTCGGCCTCGGAGGCGGCGATTTCGTCGGCGTCGTCGGTCAGGAGGAGGTCGGAGACGGCCGCCGAGTCGTCGCCGAGGACCGCGGCCAGTCGGTCGTGTCGGTCGGACAGCGGGTCGGTCAGGAGGTCGTCGCCGCCGGCGTGCAGGCAGTCGAACGCCCGGAGTTCGACCCGGACCTCCTCGCGCATCCGGCCCACGTCGTGCTTGCGGCGGAAGCGCCGGAGAATCTCCTGAAACGGGAGGGGTTCGCCGTCATCGTCCATCGCCACGACCTCGCCGTCGAGGATGGCGGGCTCGTCGACCGCGTCCGCGACGAACTCGACTACCTCGGGGAGCGCGCCGGTCACGTCCTCCATGTTGCGCGAAAACAGCGAGACCTCGCCGTCGGCGTCGCGATGGACCTGCACGCGCGCACCGTCGAACTTGGTTTCGACCGCGGCGGCGTCCCACTCGTCGAGCGCGTCGGCGGCGGTGCCGGCCTGCGCCAGCATCGCCTGTACGGGGCGCCCGACCTCGAGGCGGACGCCGTCGAGGCCGGCCTCGCCCTCGTCGCGGGCGAGTTCGGCGACCATGCCGTAGTCGTTCGACACCTGCAGGGCGCGGGCGACGGCGGCGACGGCCTCGTTCCGGCGGTCGCGGGCGACGGCTTCGGTCTCCGCGTCGGCGTCGTCGTCGCGGATGGCGGCGGCGTCCGCGGGGTCGACCAAGAACGCCTCCGCGACGGCGTCGCGGACGGCCCCCTCGCCGACGCCGATGCGCATCTCCGAGAGGACGAGCCGTGCGAGGATGCGCGCCTCGTCGGGGTCGGTCCGATTGAACAGGCCGTAGAGCGTCTTGAGCTTCGTCTCCTCGCTCCCCGAACCGGAGGCGGCCGCGAGCGCCCGGAGTTCCGAATCGACTTCGGCGACCGTCAGCCCCGCTCGGCCGCCCGAACCGAAGGCGGCGAGGCCGCGCTGGCCGCCGAAGTCGTAGCTCGCGGCGACCGCGCCGATTTCGCCGCGGTCGGCGAGGCGGTCTTCCACGTCGTCGGCCGAGACGTTCGGGCCGGCCGCGCGGGCGATGGCCTCGTGGCAGAGCCGCGGACCGATGTCGAGCGTGGTCGAGTCCCACGCCGGAAAGACGCGACCTTGGACGAACCGGGCGACCGTCGGAAGGTCGTCGCCGGCGTCCGAAAAGAGGTCGGAGAGGAGCGAGACGACCGCGAGGTCCGCTGGCTCGGCTTCTATCTCGGCGGCGCGGGCGGCGAACTCGGCGAACTGCATCGTCCGTGGGTATCGCCGCGCGGGGCAAAAGCGTCTCGACAGTCGTCGGGGATGTGATTCGCTGCCGAACGACCGCGGTGCCGGGAAGTTGAAGGCGTTCGACGCCGGAACGCCGGGTATGAGCGACGACCTCGCAGAGCGCGTCGAAGACGTGCTCGCGGTCGACGCGGCCGAGTTCGAAGCGCAAGCGAAAGCCGACGCCGAGGTACTCAAGCGCGAACTGCGCGAGGGGACCTTCGACAACCACCAGTCCATCGTCGGCTTGGAGTACGAGTTCTACGCCGTCTCCGACGGTCGCTGGTCCGCGAGCGAAGACGACGTGCACGCGCTCATGCGGGTCCCGCGCCGGCTGCTCGGCCTCATGGGCTTCGAGAAGGAACTCGGGCTCCACAACGCCGAGATGACCACGAGCCCCCAGCCGCTGAATCCACACGGGCTCCGCGCGCAGGAGTCCGAGGTCCGCGCCCGACTCGACGCCGCGCTCGACTGCGCTGCCGCCGAGGGGATGCGCCTCGTCTCCGACGGGATGTGGAGCATCCCGCCGGCCGGCGAGAGCGCCCGCGAGTACCTGACAGACTCCGTCACCGACGGTGGCGTCCGCCTCGCGACGAACATGAGCAACTCCGTGCGGTACCACGCGATGGCCAACGGGCCGACCGCCCCGGAGTCGTTCACGCTCGACGCGCCGCACGTCTCGCTCGAAGCGGACACCGTGATGCCCGAGGCGCTCATCACGTCCATCCAGCCGCACTATCAGGTCCCGCACGCGGCCGACCTGCCGTACCACTTCAACTACGCGCTGCGGGTCGCCGGGCCGCTTCTCGCGCTCGGCGTCAACTCGCCGTTTTTCCCAGCCGACCTCTACGACGATGGCGTGACGGCCGACGAGATTCTCGCCGACGGCTGGGACGAAAACCGCATCGCGGTGTTCGAGTCGGTGCTCAACTCCGGCGACCACGAGAAGGTCGCCTTCCCCGGCGACCTCGACACCGTCGAAGACGCCGTCGACCGCGTCGTCGAGGACTCCACGATGGTTCCCATGTCGGTCGAACGCGGCGACCGCTTCGACGACGACTTCGCCACGCTCCGCCGGAAACACGGCACCTACTGGCGGTGGGTCCGCCCGGTGTTCGACGGCGCGTCCCGCTCGTCGGCCAACGCCCGCATCGAGTTCCGCCCCATCGCGGGCCAGCCCACCGTCCGCGACTCCGTGGCGTTCCAGGCCGCCTTCGCGGGACTCATGGAGCGACTCCCCCGACTGGACCACCCCGTCATCGACCTCGACTGGGAGACCGCGGAGGAGAACTTCTACACCGCGATGCGTGAGGGACCGCACGGCGACCTGCGCTGGATAGACGTCGACGGCGACGACGTGGTCGGCGCTGACCTCTACGAGGACCTGCTCGTCCACGCCCGCGACGGGCTTCGGCTCGCGGGCTGTTCCGAGGAGGAGGCCAACTACTACCTCGAACCCCTTCGCAAGCGCGTCGAGACGGGCGTCACGCCGGCCGACTGGAAGCGCGCCCGCGTCCGCGACGCCCTCGGCGACGCCGACGACTTCGAGACGGCGCTCCGCGAGATGCAACGCGAGTACGTCGAGCGCCAGTCCGACTCGCTGCTCGAAGGCGCGTTCGCCGACTGGTTCTGAGCCGGCGGGTGCAGTCGGCTCCGCGACAGCCTCGACGACGGCGGGTCGGCCTCGGCTTCACACATTCTTGTCTGAGAAATAACTATTATCGCGCCGCTCGAACGTCGTGTATGGTCTCCCGCCGGACGAAAGCCGTCGCCGAATTCGGTCTCGCGCTTCTCACCGCGCTCTGGATGGTGTCGATGCGCCGTCTGCTCCGCTCCAGCGACGACGAGTCGTACGAGCCGACGCCGCTGTCGCCGGGTGGTATCGCCGTCGGCGGTGCGTGGGGAATCGGACAGGTGTGGGCGTACGACCGCGATAGCTGGAAGGTTCGGACGCGTCGGCGTCGTGGGCTAGTCGTCAGCCTCCTCGGTATCGCGGTTGAGCGTCGACTGCTCCCCCGAACCGAGTCGTTCCGGTACAGCCTCGGACTCGGGCGCGTTCTCGGCGTGCTCGGCTACCGGGCGTGGTACGGGCTCTTGCGACCGCTTCCGGGCGACGAGTGAGTACGATGTACGCGCGAGTCCAGCCGGTAGCGACCCGTTAAAACGAAGAGAAACCGCCGACTGCGGGCGACTTATTCGAGGCCTTCGAAGTTCTGGTGGCGCTGGATGTCGACGCCGTCCTCGGTGACGACGGCGATGTTGATGCCGTTACCCGAGGCGAGGTCGCGCTCGACCGCCGAGCGGATGGCCTTCGTGGCGACCTGCTTCGCCTCCTCGATGCTGAGGCCGTCTTTGAACTCCTGTTCGAGCACACCGAGGGCGTACTGGCTGCCGGAGCCGGTGACGGTGTACTCCTCTTCGAGGATGGAGCCGGCGGGGTCGATGCTGTAGATGTGGGGGCCGGTCTCGTCGACGCCGCCGAGGATGGGCTGGACGACGTAGAACCCGCCCGAGCGGAGGAAGTTGCCGACGAGCGTCGACAGCGCCTGCATGCTCATGTCCTCGCCGCGGCGGGCCTCGTAGAGGCGGACCTCCGCGCGGAGGGAACTGATGAGCGACTGGGCGGCCGAGACGGAGCCGGCGATGGTCAGCGCGCCCGTCGGGTGAATCTCTTCGACCTTCTGGACGTCCTTCGAGGAGACCATGTAGCCCATGCTCGCGCGCATGTCGGTCGCGAGGACGACGCCCTCTTCGGTCTTGATACCGACGGTGGTCGTTCCGGTCTTCGTCTCTTTGTCTCCGAGCGAGTCGGCGCGACGCTCGGCGTGCGGGAACTCGCCGAGCTCGGGACCGAACACGTTCGAGCGGTCGCCGTTCAGCGAGTCGAGACGGCCGGAGAACTCGTCGTGAGTCGGGGTACGCATTGTCAGCGATTGCACTTCGGCGCTGATAAATGCAACCCTTCACCTCGCCGTTGCCGGTGCCAAAGCGTCAGACGCGCGTCGGCGGCGGCCGCGCGATGCGATCGCTCGCGGGAAGTACCGTCGGGAGGAGGGAGGGCGCGGGAGTCGACTTAGCGACCCGCGGCGCGTTCGTAGGCGGTTCCGGTCGTTTCCACGAGCCGGCGAATCGGGAGGGTCACACCCATCCGGCGAGCGGCGAGCGCGACGGGGAGCAGCGCGATGCCCATCGCGACCGATAGCTGGTAGGCGGCGAACAGGACGTACTTCGTTAGGCGGGGTATCATCACCGTGTCCTCAGTCGAGGGTCGGGAGGTGCCAGTATATAAATCTTCTCTCAGCCGGCCGCACGACACCCCGGCGCTGTCTATCGATTAAAGCACACTTGTCTCTACTCCAACTAGACCGACTATTCGGCGTGAGACGCGCGTGACCCGCGGAGCGCTTTTCCATAAGTTATAGCGATAATCCCCGTGGCATGCGCGGGTCGTGCGCGCTCCGGCCGAGGGACGGGAGTGTCGTGGATTCGGACGCGTCGCGGTCGGTTCGCGGCCCGGGTGTGTGAATCCCACGCGCCCCGGCGCTCGAACCACAAGACACGAAACCCCACCGGCGCGTAACGTGTGTATGAGCAACTATCTCGTCGCGATGGAGGCGGCCTGGTTGGTCCGGGACGTAGAAGACATCGACGACGCCATCGGCGTCGCGGTCAGCGAGGCCGGCAAGCGACTCAACCAGAAGGACAAGGAGTACGTCGAGGTCGAAGTCGGCGCGACGCCCTGTCCCGCCTGTGGCGAACCGTTCGACTCCGCGTTCATCGCGGCCAACACCGCCCTCGTCGGCCTGCTCCTCGAAATCAAGATTTTCAACGCGGACGGCGAGAAGCACGCCTCCCGAATCGCCAAAAGCGAGGTCGGCGGCGCGCTCCGCGATGTCCCCCTCGACGTCATCGACATCCGCGAGTTCGACTCCGACGAAGACCAGTAATCCCGCGCCGTCGCGCCCGGCCGCGTCGGGTCGTGCCAAACCGCACCGACCGGTGTACTTGGGGCGACCGCCCGACACGAGCGAGCGATTTTCGCGGCGCCTGCGAACCCATGCCCCGATGAGCGACCGGAACACTTTTTCATAACTACGGGTTATCACTCCGGCATGGAACTCCCCACGCCGCAGGACCTCAGGGAACGGCGGAACTCCCTGGAGTTGACGCAGAGCAAACTCGCCGACATGGCCGGGGTCTCCCAGCCGCTCATCGCCCGCATCGAAGGCGGCGACGTCGACCCGCGTCTCTCGACGCTCCGGCGAATCGTCGAGGCGCTGGATGAGGCCGAGGGTCGCATCGTGCGCGCGGAAGACATCATGAACACGACCGTCCGGAGCGTCGCCCCCGACAACTCAGTCCGCGAGGCGCGCGACATCATGCTCGACGCCGGGTTCTCCCAACTGCCAGTCATCGAGAACGGCCGCCCGCTCGGCATCATCTCGAACGCCGACATCCGCCACGTCCAGGAGGACGACGTGACCGACCGCCCGGTCAACGAGGTCATGTCCGAGGGCGTCACGACCGTCGAACCCGAGACGACGCTGGACGAAATCGGCGTCTACCTCGACCACAACTCGGCCATCATCGTCGTCGAGGGCGGCGAGACGGTCGGCATCATCACCGAAGCTGACATCGCTGCCCACATCTGAGGTCGAGTCCGGCGACCGGCGAGACGCCGGAGGCGGTCCGCCGTCCGAAACGCCAAACGCCGACACTCCCACGCGACGGACTCAGCGCCGGCGGACGACGAGCGGCGTTTCGCCCTTCGGTTGGGTCGTCATCTCGGGCGCGATTTCTAACTCTCCGTCGCCGCCCCAGCCGAGGTCGAAGTCGCGGAGGACGGTCGCGAGTACGATTTTCGCCTCCGTGAGCGCGAACGCCCGCCCGAGACAGCTCCGCGGCCCGGCCCCGAAGGGGAGATAGGCGTAGGCGGGACGGTCGGTCTCTCCGTCCCAGCGCTCGGGCCGGAACGCGAGCGGGTCGTCGTACCACCGCTCGTCGCGGTGGATGCGGATGACAGAGAGGTGGATGTCCGCGCCCGCCGGAATGACTCGGTCGCCGGTCGGAAACGGCTTCGCCGTCTCCCGCGGGAGCGTGTGAACCGGCGGGTAGAGCCTGAGCGTCTCTTTGATGACGCGTTCGAGCACCGGGAGTTCCCCGGTCGCCTCGGCGGACACGGGGCCATCGCCGACGACGCGGTCGACCTCGTCGGTGGCGCGCTCGCGGACATCGGGGTGCGTCGCGAGCAGGTACAGCGCGTAGGTGAGCGCGAGCGCCGTCGTCTCGTGGCCGGCGAAAATCATGCCCACGAGCTGGTTCTCCAGTGACTCGACGGCCGCCGGGTAGTCGGCGTCGGTCCCGAGCGCGTCGGCGAGTCGGCGCGTGAGACTCTCTTCGTCGGCGGTCTCGACCAGTTTTCTGACCTCCTCGCGGAGGACTCGGTCGGCCCGGTCGAACCGACGCCTGCTCGGCGTCGGCACCCACGAGGGCAACACCCACGACGCGGGCGCGAAGCGGCCGTTGAGGCCGTCGGCGGCCGAGCGAACTCGGTCGTCGCCGTCGAGGTCGAGTTCCCGCCCGAGGATGGTGGCGAAGATGATGTCCAGGGTGACGGACTTCATCTCGGCTTCGAGCGACAGCGTCCCCGAGTCGGGCCACGTCCGCAGGCGGCGCTCGACCTGTCGGCGCATCACGGACGCGTACTCGTCGACCCGCTCCCAGCCGAAGAAGGGCTCTAGCTCGTCGCGCTGTCGCCGCCACTCGTCCCCCTCGGCGGCGATGACGGCGTCGCCGAAGGCGGCCTCGAACTCGCCGCCCTTGACGATAGTATCGCGGTCGGTCACGAACGCCCGCTCGAAGTGGTCGGGGTGAGCGAGGACGTACAGGTCGCCCATACCCACCACGTCGAGTCCGACCGCGTCCTCGACGCCGTGGTCCGCGAGGAGGTCGGCGACGAAGCCGAACGGGTCGGCCGCGAAGCCGACGGTGTGGCCCACGAGCGGGAGGCCGTTCGGTGTCGGTGGCGGTGAAGTCACACCTCCACTATGGCGAACGTCGATAAAATAGTGCTTCTAATCGAACAGTTCGATTCGACAAGCTGTCCGCGTTCAGAGGTCGAGGCCGCGAATCGAGACGCCGTCGCCCGATTCGACGCGGCCGATGATGCGGCCGTCGGTCGCCTCGACCAACGCCTCGGCGTTCGCCTCGGGGACGGCCGCGACGAAGCCGGTGCCCATGTTGAACGTCGTGTGCATCTCCTCGTCGGAGACGCCGCCGCGCTCCTGGACGAACTCGAACACCGGCTGGGGCTCGAAGGCGTCGTCGACGACGTAGCGGAACTCGCCCATGCGTTCGAGGTTGGTCCAGCCGCCGCCGGTGACGTGGGCCGCGGCGTTGGTCTCGGCGGCGCGCAGGTCGTCCAACAGGTAGGTGTAGAGCCGCGTCGGTTCGAGGAGCGCCTCGCCGACGGTGTCGTAGTCGTCGCCGTCCCACGCGTCGTCGTAGTCGCCGTCGGCCGTGGCGGCCTTGCGGGCGAGCGTGAGGCCGTTCGAGTGGATGCCGGACGACGGGAAGCCGACGAGCGCGTCGCCTTCCTCGGCCTCGCCGGGGAAGATAGCGTCCTTCTTCGCCAGTCCGGCGCAGGTGCCCGCGAGGTCGAGGCCGTTGATGACCTCGGGCATGACCGCCGTCTCGCCGCCGACGAGTTCGATGTCCGCCTCCTCGGCACCCGCGGCGAGGCCCTGTCCGACCTGCTCGGCGAACGTCTCGTCGGGCGCGTCGACCGCGAGGTAGTCCACGAACGCGACGGGCCGGACGCCGGCCGCGACGAGGTCGTTGGCGTTCATGGCGATGCAGTCGATGCCGACCGTCGAGTAGTCGCCGAGCGCCTCGGCGACGAGCAGTTTGGTGCCGACGCCGTCGGTGGCGAGTCCGAGGTAGCGGTCGCCGATGTCGAGCAGGCCGGCGTAGTCGCCCGACCCGCCGCCGACCTGCGCGACGAGCGCCGCGGTCGCGGCCTCGCTCGCCTCGATGTCGACGCCCGCATCGGCGTAGGTCATCCCTTCGGAGTCGTCGTTCGTCATGTTCGTGTACGAGATAGGCCGAAATATAAAATCACAGGGTACGAATCATACACGTTCTCGCATAGGTGAGTGTTCGCCGCCGCTCGGTCGTTGTCGTGTCGTCGTCGCCCTTCCGGTTACGCGCGTCCTGCCGGTCGCGCGCGCGCTCCGACGACCCCGCTACGAGCCTGCTACGAGCCTCCTAATCGACGGTTCTCCGAGCCGATTGTGTTGAATAATCTATAGCTTTTGCAATATTTGCGAAAAAGCTCTAGAGAGCATTATAAAATTTCTCGTCGGCTTTAACACCTTCATAAAACGTTACGAAAGAAGAATGTTCGCCCTAAGCCGGGTCTGAACAGTCGAAAAAGAAGCGAATTCACGGTAACGCTCGGCCCCTTATATGATGGTCCCCGTCGTATGCAGGAGTGACGATGTCCGGAATCCCCTCCACGAACGACTCGCTCGCCCTCGGCTTCGCATCGACCATCGGCCGCCTCGCGTACGCCCCCCTCGAAACCGTCGCGTTTTGGTCGGCAGTCGCGCTGCCCCTCGCGTACCTGCCCGTCCTCAGCGGCGGTCTCTCAACCGGCGAACTCCCCCTCTTCGCCGGGCTCATCGCCGTCCACGCCGTCGCGCTCGTTCTCGGGCGCGACCACGGCCAGCAGTAACGCGGTCCCCGACGCGTACGACCAACCCGGATTCGTCTCGGTTCCCCGCCGACGCTTTCCCCTCCCACGGCGCGCGTCTGCCCCTGCCCGACCGCGAACCGCCCGCAAACCAGCCCACCTGACACCCACTCCAACCCGAACACCAACCGCAGCTAACCCCCGCCCACCCACACCCGACACAGCCCAACCCAACCTCGCGTCCCGAACTGCACTCCACAGCCGCAACCTGCCCCGAATCCCGACCTCGGCGGCCCGACCGGTCCCCGCCGCACTCGTGCGGTCCCCTTCTCCCTCCATTCGTCCCTGTCGCGCCCCGAGTACCGTCTGTGCGTCCCGAGCCCTCCGAGTGCTCTCCGCTCTCCGTCCCGCGTCTCGACTCTAGCGTCGCTCGCGACTTCGAGACCGAGACGTGCCAGAAATAGAGCGATTGGAGTCGTCCGAAACCCCCGTCGGTCGGGTCAGAACCCGACGAACAGGAACAGACCGACCGTGAGGAGAACCGACAGGACGAGGACGCCGGCGAACGCCGGCGTGCTCCACGCCTTGACCGTCTTGCCGTCCAAGGAGCCGAACGGGAGCATGTTGAACGCCGCGAGGAAGGCGTTGATGATGAGTCCGCGAGAGCCGACGAGTTGGACCACGTCAGAGCCGACGAGGACGCCGACGACGAACACCGGCGCGAAGGCGACGAGGAGCAGCAGGTTCGTCACCGGGCCCGCGAGGGCGATGAGGCCGTGTTCTCGCTCCGTGAGCACGCCGCGGTGGTAGACCGCGCCGGGCGCGGCGAAAATGAACCCGACGAGCGCGCTCATGATGGCGACTGCGAGCATGCCGTAGTCGGCGCGGAACTCGGCGACCTGATTGAACCTGACGGCGACGACCTTGTGTGCGACCTCGTGGAGGAGAAAGCCCACGCCGGCCGTCAGCAGGCTCACGACGAGCGCGAGGCCGAACGACCCGCTCGTCAGCAGTTGGATGGTTCGGTTGCCGCCGCCGGCGAAGAAGATGGCGAAGGCGAGGCCGAGTGCGACCCACGCGACGAGCAGGTCGCGGAGTTCGCGCGAGGAAAAGGAGACGTTCACGTCAGAGACCTCCAGATGAGGTCGGCGCTGTTGCGCGCGCCCTCGAACATCAGGTTCGCCACGCCCGCGACGCCGCCGAGGTCCGAGGCGATGACGGGGATGACGTAGGTGACGAAGAGGAAGCTCGCGATGATGCTCCCGATGTTCGTCATGGCGACGACCATGATGAGCTTGAACAGCGGCACGTCGAACATCTGACCGACGAGGTCGACGATGGGCGTCTCCTCGTCGGAGAGCAGTTCGTTCAGTTTGCCGATGTCGCCGACGTTGACCGGCGTGTGTCGGAGTTCGACGTAGCCGGTGAACCAGCCGGGCGCGAGAAGCGGGTTGATGGAGGTCATCCACGCGACGAGGCCGCCGACGAGGGCGGAGGTCCACCGCGCGCCGGCGACCTTGGCGAGCGCGGCGGCGAACACGCCGTTGATGAGGAACCACGCGCCGAAGATGGTCAGAAGCCGTTCGTTGCCGACGCCGGCCATCGCGAGGAGGACGAAGAAGGCGATGAACACGGCGGTGACGCCGAAGCCGAGCAGTTTCCCCCACGGGAAGCCGTCCTTCTCCGCGACGCCGACGAGCGACTCCATCGGCGGGAGCGTCTCGGGGTGTGCGAGGTAGTTCTCGATGCCCTCGCGGTGGCCCGCGCCGACGATGGCGACGACGTGCCGACCGGACTGCCGGAGCGCGACGAGCTGGTGGGCGATGTAGGCGTCGCGCTCGTCGATGAGCGCCTCAGCGCCGCCGGGGCTGAACCGGCGGAACTCCTCCATCATGGCCGAGACCACGTCGCCGTCGGTCAGTTCGGCCATGTCGAACTCCTCGTAGTCGGCGTCGCTCTCGGCGGGCGCGAACAGGCCGAAGGCGTTCAGGACCGCGCCGGCGGTGACGCCCACGACGACGCCCGCGAGGACGCCGATGACGAGGCTCCCGACGATGGCGGTGCCGAGGCTCCCGAGGATTCCGGAGACGAGGCCGGTGCCGAGCCCGAGACCGAAGCCGACGACGATACCGATTGCCGCGCCGCCGCCGAGGCCCGCGAGAACCGCGTCGTCGCCGTCGAGAGAGAACGAGGCGACGGTGTAGAGCAGGTACGCGGACGCGGCCCCGAGGACCGCGGCGGTGGCGGTGCGCGTCAACAGGAGGTCGGTGACGCCGACCGCGCCCCCGAACAGGCCGACGAGCGGCCCGAGGAAGACGCCGACGGCGATGCCCAACACCGCCCCGACCCCGCGGGCGTCGGCGACGCCGAACAGGAGGTCGCCGGCCATGCGCATCTTTTCGAGCGTGCCCATCCGCCGCCAGAAGCGCTGGATGGTTACTTGGATGTCGCGGTCGACGAGCGCCACGTCGAGGCCCTCGTCTTCGGCGGTCTCGACCGCCGCGAGCATGTCCGCGCCGGGCTTCACGTCGAACTTGTCTCCCATCCGCGACTGAACGTACGAGAGCATCCAGTAGGCGATAAACTGGAAGACGGTGTTGCCGCGAAGCAGGTCGCGCGCTTCGATGTCGTCGGGCGTTCCGCCCTTCATCTGCCGGTAGCGACCCTCGTCGAGTTCGACCGCGACGACGTCGGGACGCTCTTCCCTGACGGTCTCTTCGACCTCTCTGACGCTGTCGGCCGAGACGTGGGCCGTGCCGACGACGCGGACGTGACCCTCGCCGGGCGACGAATCGTTCATCGCCGGGTTTACCGCCCCACGGTTTTTATCCGTGTCGGCATCTCCCACGAACTATGCAGGATTTCGACGCGCGAACCCCGACGCCCGCCCACGAGACGGCCATCGACTGCCTGCAGGCCGGCGTCGAGGCCGTCCTACCCGACCGCGTCGTCCGCGAGTCGGTGTCGCTCGACGGCGACACCCTGACCGTCGCGGACGAGACCTACGACCTGACCGCCTACGACCGAATCCTCGTCGTCGGCGGGGGCAAAGCCGGCGACGGCGTCGCAGACGCCCTCGAAGCCGTCCTCGGCGACCGCATCGACGACGGCGTCGTCGTGACGCCCGACCCGACGCCGAGCCCCGACGGGCGTATCGAGCGACTCCCCGGCGACCACCCGGTCCCCTCCGCGCGCGGCGTCGAGAGCACCCGGCGGCTCGTGGACCTCATCTCCGACCTCGACGACCGCACGCTCGTCCTCGCCGCCATCACCGGCGGTGCGAGCGCGGTTCTCCCGTCACCCGCCGAGGGCATCTCGCTCGCCGAGTTGCAGGAGACGACCGACAGCCTGCTCGAAAGCGGCGCGGAGATTCACGACCTCAACGCGGTCAGAAAGCACGTTTCGACGCTGAAGGGCGGCGGTCTCGCACGCCTCGCCGCGCCCGCGACGGTCGTCGGCCTCGTCCTCTCGGACGTGGTCGGAAACGACCTCGGCGTCATCGCCTCCGGCCCGACCGCACCCGACGAGACGACCTACGACGACGCCCTCGACGTGCTGGACCGCTTCGACCTCGACGTGCCGAAATCGGTCCGCACGCGCCTCGCTCGCGGCTCTGCCGGCGACATTCCGGAGACACCGAAGCCCGGCGACTCGGTGTTCGACCGGGTGACGAACCACGTTCTCGCGGACACGTTCACCGCGCTCGACGCCGCCCGCGAGGTGGCTGCGGACCGCGGCTACGACCCGCTCGTCCTCTCGTCTCGCGTGCGCGGCGAGGCGCGCGAGGCCGCGAAGACCCACGTCGCCGTCGCGGAGGAGTCGCTCGCGACCGGGAACCCGATTTCAGCGCCTGCCGTGGTCCTCTCGGGCGGCGAGTGCACCGTGACGGTCCGCGGCGACGGCGACGGCGGGCCGAACCTCGAATTCTGCCTCGCGGCCGCCGCCGAACTCCCCGAGGAGACCGTCCTCGCCAGCATCGACAGCGACGGGAAAGACGGCGGGACGGAGGTCGCGGGCGCGGTCGTGGACTCGTCGACCGTCGACGCCGGCGACGCCCACGACGCGCTGGCGAGAAACGACGCGCTCCCGGTGCTTCGGGAGGCCGGCGCGCTCGTCGAGTCCGGCGCGACGGGGACGAACGTCAACGACCTGCGCGTCGTCGTCGTCGGCGAGGGCGTCTGAGCGCCGACAGTTCCGCGGGCGACGGACAACAGGTTTGTATCCTCCGGCGGAGTACTCACCCCCATGGCCGGTTTGTTGCCCTCCACTCCCGACACCTCCGCCGCGGACGAATCCTCCCCGCGGGTCATCGGACTCGACGACGACGAGGCGTCGGACCTCCTCTCGGCGCTCTCGTCGGAGACGGCCCGCCGCGTGCTCGCCGCGCTCCACGAAACGCCGACGAACGCCGCGGACCTCGCAGAGCGCGTCGACACGTCGCTTCAGAACGTCCAGTACCACCTCCGAAAGCTCGACGACGCGGGCCTCGTCGAAGTGGTCGACACCGTCTACTCCGAGAAGGGCCGCGAGATGAAGGTGTACGCCCCCGCCGACAGGCCGCTGGTCGTCGTCGCCGCCGGCGAGGAGACGCGGACGGGACTGGCGTCCATGCTGACGAGCCTGCTCGGCGGCGTCGCCGTCTTGGGCCTGCTCTCGGCGTTCGTCCAGTGGGTCGCGTCGCGGGGCCTCGGCGTTCTCGGCGGGGCTGGTGGAGCGGCTGAGTCTGCCGACGCCGGGACGGTCTCGACGATGGCCGCGGAGGCCGCGCCCGCGGCGGCGCAGGGAATCCCGCCGGGGCTCGCCTTCTTCGCCGGCGGCCTCGCCATCCTGCTCGTCATCGCGGCCGTTCAGTTCGCCCGACGCTGAGCGCTCGCGGGGAGCGACGGCGACCGGGTCGGCGACTCGTTCTGGGGTAACTATTCGTACCCCGGCCAACTACAGGATAGCATGAAACACCGTGCCGTGGTCCGCGGTATCGGGGTCGGCGTCGGCGAAGACGGCTCGAACGTGCCGGCGGTGGTCCTCGAAGCGCGCGACGAGTTCCTGCCCATCGTCATCACGTCGGACCAGGCTCAGGCCATCCAGCTCGGGCTCTCCGGCGAGCAGTTCGAGCGCCCGCTGACCCACGACCTCCTGGTCGAGATGGTGACCGAGTTCGGCGGGGCCATCGACAGCATCCGCATCGACGACCTCTCGAACGGCACGTTCCTCGCCAAGGTCGACGCCGAGCGGTACCACGACGGCGAGGCGCGGACGTTCGTCTTCGACGCGCGCCCGAGCGACGCCATCGCGCTCGCCATCCGCGTGGACTGTCCGATTCTCATCTCCGACGAGGTGCTCGACGCCGCCGGGCAGTCGCCCGAGGCGTTCGACGCCGACTTCGACGAGTGAGTTGGGGCCGTCGCCGCCGCGCCCCACGATTTCAAGCCCCCTCGGCGTGACCCTGCTCGCATGAGCGAATCCACCGCGACGCTCGACGAGTCGCGCACCGAGATGACCGAACTCCTCCTGCCGAACGACACCAACAACCTCGGGCGAGCCCTCGGTGGGGCGGTCCTCCACTGGATGGACATCTGCGGGGCCATCGCAGCGATGCGCTTTTCGAACCGCCAGTGTGTCACCGCGTCGATGGACCACGTCGACTTCATCAGCCCCATCGACCTCGGCGAAGTCGCCGTGATGGAGGCGTACGTGTTCAACGTCGGCCGGACCAGCGTGGACGTGAAAGTCGACGTGCACGCCGAGAACCCGAAGACCGACGAACTCCGGAAGACGACCACCTCGTTCCTGACGTTCGTCGCGCTCGACGACGACGGGAAGCCGACGCCGGTCCCCCGACTCGTCTGCGAGACCGACGAGGAAGCGGAGCTCCGGGCCGAGGCGGTCGCCGCCCGCGCCGAGCAGCTCGAATCCGTTATCGAGCGCATGGAGAACTGAGGAAACCAGCGCCGAACTCTTTTCCCGGACGGCGACCGACTGGCGACCATGCTCGACGTTCCCGTCCCGGACCCGCCGTCGCTCCCGACCGTGGACCCGAACCAGTACGAGGACGCACAGGTGGCCGCCGACGCCGACTTCAAGCGCGCCGAGTTGGAGGCGTTCCTCGAAGCCGGCGCGTGGGCCGACGCCTTCGAGGCGTGGGCCGCGGAGACGCCCGTCACCGAGGCGCAGTGGGAAATCGTCCTCGACCTCGACCTCCTCTCCCACTTCGACTTCTTCTGGGACGACTTCGCCGACCGCGTCGGCTACCACGCGCCGGGCATCCCCGAGGACTGGAAGGAGCGCGAACTCCACCCCGACCTGACCTCGTGGGGCGAGGTGTCGTCTATCAACGCCGGTCTCACCGAACTCGGACAGGACGTGTGCGACGTGCTCAAAGACGACTACATCGACTGGGAGTCCGAGTACGAAGCGCCCGACGACCTGCCCGACTTCTGAGGCGGGTCTCCCCTCCCTTCTTAGCTTCTGTGCCCACTCCGACGCCGGTTGGAGCTCGGTTCCGAACGTTCACAAAATAACGGCGTCATATGCTGACATTCTCGCAAAAAAGACATATTTCTGGAACCATTGTGGCCGAATTTGGGAAAACGGTGATATTCCAATCGACGCTCTCATCTCTCGTCGCTATGACGAACATGAAACGCCGCGACGTACTCCGTGGATTCGGTGGCGTCGCCATCGCGGGCGGGCTCGCAGGTTGTATGGGCGGCGGCGGGACCGACGACGAGACGGAGACGACCACGACGGCGACTCCGACTCCCACCCCGACACCGACGCCGGAACCCGAGATGGCGATGCTCCGCGTCGCTCACCTCTCTCCCGACGCGCCGAACGTCGACGTGTACGTCGACGGCTCGGTAGCCCTCTCTGACGTGCCGTTCGGCGCGGTCAGCGACTACCGCTCGGTTCCCGTCGGAACCCGGACGGTGAAAGTCACCGCCGCCGGCGACGAGTCCACGGTCGCTTTCGAGGGCGACCTCGACGTCGCCGAGGCGACCTACACCGTCGCCGCGGTCGGCGAACTCACGGCGGAGACGTTCGAACCGCTCGTCCTCGAAGACGACGTGTCGCTCCCGGACGACGACACGGCCCGGGTCCGCGTGGTCCACGCCTCGCCCGATGCCCCCGCGGTCGACGTGACCGCCGGCGACACGGTGCTCTTCGACGGCGTGTCGTTCACCCAGTCCGGCAGCGTCGAGGTGCCGGCCGACACCTACGCGCTCCAGGTCAGGGGCGACACGGAGTCGAACGACGGCGACGCAGTCGCCGAGTTCGACGTCGAACTCGCCGGCGGCACCGTCTACACGGTGTTCGCGGCGGGCTACCTGACGCCCGACGACGAGCCGACCGACGAGGCGTTCCGGCCCGTCGCGGTCGTCGACGCCGGGTCCGGCGGCGGCGGGCTCGTCCAGCGCGACGTGTCCCTCCGCGCCGCGCACCTCTCGCCGGACGCGCCGAACGTCGACGTGCTCGTCGACGGCTCGGTAGCCCTCTCGGACGTGCCGTTCGGCGCGGTCAGCGACTTCCTCGCGCTGACCGCCGGGTCCCACCAGGTGACGATTCGCGCGACCGACGCGCCCGACACGGTCGTCTTCGACGAGACGCTCGACCTCGCGGCCGGTGCGTACACCGCCGCGGCGCTCGGCGAACTCGACTCGGCGGCCGAGAACGGCTTCGCCGTCTCCCTCCTCGAAGACGACCGCTCGGCCCCCGCCGACGACGCGGCCCGCGTCCGAGTGCTACACGCCTCGCCGGACGCGCCCGCGGTCGACGTGACCGTCGCGGGCTCTGGGGACGCTCTCGTCGACGGCGCGGCCTTCGGCGACGCCGCGACCGTCGAGGTCCCTGCCGGGGACTACACGCTCCAGATTCGGGGCGATACGGAGTCGAACGACGGCGACGTGGTCGCCGAGTTCGACGTCACCGTCGAGGGCGGTCGCGCGTACACCGCCATCGCGCTCGGTTACCTGACGCCCGACGACGAGCCGGCGGACGCCGCGTTCGACCTCAGCGTCGTCGCGGACAACTGACCCGGAGCGAGCCGCCCACTCGCCCTGCCGCCGCCCCCGCTCCGATACCGCCTTCGAGCGAACCACCTCCCGAACGAATGACGCCGACGCGAACCCGACGACGTGAACCGCCTCGCGCCCAGCGGCGGCCATGAGCGTCTTGGTCGACGCCGCGCGGTTCGCGCTCGGCGCGAGCGCGGTGTTCCTCGTCGTCCTGCTCGGAATCTGGGGGCGGAACTACCTGCTGTTCCGGTCGAAACACGCGCTCGGTCTCGTCGTCTTCGGCGTCTTTCTGCTCGCGCAGAGCCTCTTCGCGCTGTACTATTACCTGGTCGACCCGACGCTGTCGGTCTGGTTCGCCACCGCCGTTCCCGCCGCGGCGTGGCGGGTGCTGATGGGCGTCCACGTCCTCCAGGCGGTGGCGCTGGCGGTCCTCCTGTGGATTACGTGGGATTAAACCGATAGCCGCCGTCAGCGTCGGACATGCACCGCCGAGCCCTCCTTTCGAGCGCGGCCGCGCTCTCGTTGGCAGGCCTCTCGGGCTGTCTCGCCGACGCCCGACGGACCGCCAGCGGTCGAATCCGCGCCGACACCGGCCACTCGAAACTCCACCCAGCAGACGAGCAGTACGTGAACGGGTCGTTCCCCGACGACGCCGACTTCCGCGGGTGGCTGTTCGCCGACCCGCCGGACGACCAGACGGACGTGTTCACCGACCGCGCGATGCAGGGGGAGTACTCGAACGACCTGCTGTGGGCCGAAGGCGACTCGTTCGCCCTCCTGTTCGAGGTTCGGATGTCCCGCGAGGACGCCGCGTTCTACAACGTCGCGCAGTCCCCGTCGTGGACCGGGTGGCGCGACGCCGAACTCCCGATTCGCCGGTCGCCGCCGTCCGACCTCGAACCGTTCGACGCGGACACGCTCGTCTGCACTCACCTCTCGAAGTTCGACGTGGCGAGAGGTGCCGCGCCGACGAACGCCACGCTCCGGGTGTTCGAGCGCGACGACGAATCCGGAACCACGCACGGGTCGGACTCTGAGTCGGTCGTCGCGACCCACCGCGTCGGTCGCTGGTCGGACCGATAGCGTCGATGCCGGCGTTGATGTCGATGTCGTCGCCGGAGTAAGCGTTATGACGCTTCCGAGACTTCGTTCGGATAGCATGCGACGACACCGGAGCCTCTCTCGCTCACCCGCGGTCGGCCAGTCCCGACCGTCGGTCGTCGCTCCGTCGCTCATTATTGCGGGGCAGTAGCCTCGCACATCCCTCATCCTCGACACCCGTCCGTATCGACCTCCGATCGACTGCAGTCTCTTCCGGTGTGACACACCGGAACCCCCCATGGAGCGACACACGCACCACACCCGACAGGCGTATCGACAGCGACCAACAGACCGCCGACAGCGGAGGGTCTCCCGTGTCTGAGTCGGACCCGACGGAACGCCCGACCGACGCGGACCAGACCCGCCGTTTTGATATATATCCGCGAGAAGGACGGGGTATGGAAGACATCGCAGACCAGTACACGCCGTCGGACGTGGAGTCCGTCGTCGGCGAGTACTGGGACGAGAACGACGCGTACGAGGCGACGAAGGAGGCACACGCCGACGACCCGTCGTTCTTCTTCGTCGACGGCCCGCCGTACACGTCCGGCCAGATGCACCTCGGCACGGCGTGGAACAAGACGCTGAAGGACGCCGTCATCCGGCACAAGCGCATGACGGGGCATCAGGTCACGGACCGCCCCGGCTACGACATGCACGGCCTCCCCATCGAGGTCAAAGTCGAAGAGGAACTCGGCTTCACCTCGAAGCGCGACATCGAGGAGTTCGGCATGGAGCAGTTCATCCAGAAGTGCAAGGAGTTCGCCGTCCGCAACCGCGAGGCGATGGACGAGGACTTCCAGTCCATCGGCGCGTGGATGGACTGGGACAACCCCTATCAGACGCTGTCGCCCGAGTACATGGAGTCCGCGTGGTGGGCCTTCTCGAAGGTCGCCGAAAACGGACTGGTCGAACAGGGCAAGCGGAGCGTCAACTACTGCCCACGCTGTCAGACCGCCATCGCGGCCAACGAGGTCGAGTACGACGAAATCACCTCGCCGTCCATCTACGTCAAGTTCCCGCTGAAGGGCCGCGAGGGCAACCTCGTCATCTGGACGACGACGCCGTGGACCATCCCCGCGAACACGTTCGTCGCCGTCGACGGCGAGATGACGTACCAGGAGGTCCGCGCCGAGAAGGACGGCGAGAGCGAGGTGCTCTACCTCGCGGAACCCTGTGTCGAGGAGGTCCTGAAGAAGGGCCGCTACGAGGACTACGAGGTCCTCTCCGAGGTCACGGGCGAGGAGATGGTCGGCTGGGAGTACGACCACCCGCTCGACGGCGTGGTCGCCGAGTACGCCGACTTCGAGGGCGCGGGACAGGTGTACACCGCCGACTACGTCGAGGCCGACCGCACCGGACTCGTCCACTCCGCGCCCGGTCACGGGCAGGAGGACTTCGCCCGCGGGCAGGAACTCGGTTTGGACGTGTTCGTCCCCGTCGACGACAAAGGCGAGTTCACGGAGCAGGGCGGCGACTACGCGGGCACCTTCGTCCGCGACGCCAACCCCGAAGTCATCGAGGACCTCGACGAACTCGGCCACCTGCTCCACGCCGGCGAGCACGACCACCGCTACGGCCACTGTTGGCGCTGTGACACGGACATCATCTTCCTCGCCACCGACCAGTGGTTCATCACGGTCACGGACGTGAAAGAACAGCTTCTCGACAACATCGAGGAGTCCGAGTGGCACCCGCAGTGGGCCCGCGACAACCGCTTCCGCGACTTCGTGAGCGACGCGCCCGACTGGAACGTCTCCCGCCAGCGCTACTGGGGCATCCCGCTTCCCATCTGGGTCCCGCAGGACGCCGACGCCGAGGGCGCACAGGAGATGATTGTCGTCGGCACCCGCGAGGAACTCGCAGAGCGCGCCGACCAAGACGTCGACCCCGAGACGGTGGACCTCCACCGGCCCTCTGTCGACCCCACCACCATCACCGAAGACGGCGTGACCTACGAGCGCGTCCCCGACGTGTTCGACGTGTGGATAGACTCTTCCGTCGCCACGTGGGGCACGCTCGACTTCCCCGGCGAGACCGAGGCCTACGACGAGCTATGGCCCGCCGACCTCATCATCGAGGCGCACGACCAGACCCGCGGGTGGTTCTGGTCGCAACTCGGCATGGGCACCGCCGCGACCGGCGAATCGCCGTACAAGGAGGTCATCATGCACGGCTTCGCCAACGACAAGGACGGCCGCAAGATGTCGAAGTCCGTCGGCAACATCGTGACGCCCGAGGAGGCCATCGACCGCGCCGGCCGCGACCCGCTTCGCGCCTACCTCCTCAGCCACGACCAGCAGGGCGTGGACCTCTCGTTCGAGTGGGACGGCCTCGTCGACACCCAATCGACGCTCAACATCTTCTGGAACGTCTTCCGGTTCCCGCTTCCGTACATGGACCTCGACGGCTACGACCCCGCCGAGGCCGACCTCTCGGAGGGCGAACTCACCGTCGTCGACGAGTGGGTGCTCTCGCGGCTCCAGACCGTCGAAGCCGAGATGGCCGACGCGTGGGACGACTACGAGGTCTCCACCGCGCTCAACACGCTTCTGGACTTCATCACGCAGGACGTTTCGCGGTTCTACGTGAAGGCCATCCGCGAACGCATGTGGGACGAAGAGGACTCGGCGTCGAAGCTCGGTGCGTACGCCACGCTCTCGACGGTGCTCTCGGAGTCTCTCCGGCTCATCGCGCCCTACGCGCCCTACATGGCCGAACGGATGTACCAGCGGCTCGACGGCTCGGAGACGACCGTCCACATGCTGTCGTACCCCGAGGCCGACGAGGAACGCCGCGACGAGGACCTCGAAGCCAACATGGCCGTCCTCCGCGACGTGGAGGAGGCCGCGGCGCACGCCCGCCAGCTCGGCGGTCGCAAGCTCCGCTGGCCCGTCTCGCGCATCGTCGTCGAGTCCGAAGACGCCGAGGTCGCCGACGCGGTCGAAGCCCTCTCGGACCTCCTCGCGGAGCGCGTGAACACCCGCGACGTGCAGGTCGTCGAGGTCTTCGACGAACTCGTCGAGACGGCCGAACCGCAGATGAGCGTCATCGGGCCGGAGTTCGGCGCTGACGCCCAGGAAATCATGGAGGCCGTCGAGGGGCTCTCGCGCGCCGAGGTCGAGTCCGGCGTCGAGGTCGACGGCGAGACGTACGACCTCACAGACGAGATGGTCTCGTACCGCGCCGAACCCCCGGAACACGTCACCGGAGCCGACTTCGAGGGCGGCACGGTCTACGTCGACACCGAGCTCACCGACGACATCGAGTCCGAGGGCTACGCCCGCGACGTCATCCGCCGCATCCAGGAGATGCGCAAACAGCTCGACCTCGACGTCGAGGCCGAAATCGACGTGTCGCTCGCGGTCGACGACGACCGCGTCGCCGGCTTCGTCGAGGAGAACCGCGACCTCATCGCCGAGGAGGTCCGCGCCCGCGAGCTCGACCTCGGTGACGCCGAGGGCGAGACGGTCGAGACGTGGGACGTCGAGGACGTGACGGTGACCATCGCGGTCACGCAACTCGACTGAGGCGGCCCCGCGCGGTCTCCGGCCGCTGGCGGCGGTCGGCTGGCGTTCGGCCGGCGTTCGATCGCGGCCCGGCCGTCGCCGACCACCCGCGAAATAGTGGGTGACGTAACCCGATTTTTCGCAGACGACGCCGGCTTCGACTTCCGGCTGACCAACACTTTTGGCCTTATCGACCGTGAGGGACTGTGAGTCATGAAGAAACTCATCAACGAACCCGGAGCGGTCGTAGACGAGATGCTCGACGGGATGGTCGCGGCGCACCCCGAACTGCGCCGGCTCGACGGCACGAACGTCCTCGTCCGCGGCGACGCGCCGGTCGATGGGAAGGTCGCGGTCGTCTCCGGCGGCGGGTCGGGCCACGAGCCGACGCACGCGGGCTATCTCGGCGAGGGGATGCTCGACGGCGCGGCGGCGGGTGAGGTCTTCACCTCGCCGACGGCCGACCAGTTGAACGAGATGATTCAGGCCACGGACGCGGGCGAGGGCGTCCTCTGCGTCGTCAAGAACTACGAGGGCGACGTGATGAACTTCGACACCGCCGCCGAGATGGCCGCCATGGAGGGCGTCGAGGTCGAGCAGGTCGTCGTCAACGACGACGTGGCCGTCGAGGACTCGCTGTACACGTCGGGTCGTCGCGGCGTCGCGGGCACCATCTTCGTCCACAAGTGCGCCGGCGCGAAGGCCGCCGCGGGCGGCGACCTCGAAGCGGTCACAGCCGTCGCCGAGAAGGTCGTCGACAACGTGCGCACGATGGGGATGGCCCTCACCTCCTGTGTCAC
This sequence comes from Haloferax prahovense DSM 18310, assembly GCF_000336815.1. Taxonomy (GTDB): domain Archaea; phylum Halobacteriota; class Halobacteria; order Halobacteriales; family Haloferacaceae; genus Haloferax; species Haloferax prahovense. Next base: position 110,581 of record NZ_AOLG01000013.1, on the reverse strand, counting down.
GCCGGAGAAGGGCGAACCGACGTTCGACCTCGGCGAGGACGAAATCGAACTCGGTATCGGCATCCACGGCGAGCCGGGAACCGAGCGCGCCGACATCATGAGCGCCGACGAGATAACCGAACACCTGACCGAGAACGTCCTCGACGACCTCGAACTCGACGAGGGCGAGGAGGTCGTGACGATGGTCAACGGCATGGGCGGCACGCCGCTGTCGGAGCTGTACATCGTCAACCGTAAGCTCCAGTCCATCCTCGACGACCGCGGCATCGAGACGTGGGACGCGTGGGTCGGCGACTACATGACCTCGCTCGACATGATGGGTTGTTCGGTCTCCGTACTCCGCGTCGACGACGAGCTGAAGGAACTGCTCGGCGCGCCCGCGGAGACGCCCGGCCTGACCGTCACCGAGTAAGCGGCGACGCTCGCCGAGCACGCTCGGGGACGACTCCCGACGCGTCCACCGATTTTTCGCGGCAGAACAGTCCCGCGGGACAAGGGATTAACGACAGGCCGACGAAGGACAGCCATGGCTGACGCAGAGACACAACGCGAAGCGGTGCTGGACGCGCTCGACAACGTCGCCGAGCGCCTCGCCGAGGAGAAGGAGTACCTCACGGACCTCGACTCCGCCATCGGCGACGCCGACCACGGCGCGAACATGGAGCGCGGCTTCGGCAAGGCCGCCGACAAGCGCGACGAGTTCGCCGAGATGGAGCCGAACGAGGTCGTCAAGAACGTCGGGACGACGCTCATCTCGAACGTCGGCGGGGCCTCCGGCCCCCTCTACGGCGGCTCTATCATGTTCGCCAGTCAGGAACTCGAAGGCGGCATCACCGCCGAGACTTCGGTGGCGTTCGCGGAGGCGTACCTCGACAAGGTCAAGGACCGCGGCGGCGCGCAGGTCGGCGCGAAGACGATGGTCGACGCGCTCGTCCCCGCCGTCCACACCTACAAGAAGTCCATCGAGCAGGACGACCTCCCGCCGCTCGAAGCCCTCGCCAAGGCCGTCGACGCGGCCGAGCGCGGTGTCGCCTTCACAGTCCCCATCAAGGCGATGAAGGGCCGCGCGTCGTTCCTCGACTGGCGCTCGGTCGGCCATCAGGACCCCGGCGCGACGAGCACGTTGTTCATCCTCGAAGAGCTGCTTGAGACGGCCGAGGAGTACCTCGACGGCGAGGTCGACCGCGACGCTCGGGCCGAAGACGCTGTCGGGAGAGCGGAATGATTGGCCTCGTCGTCGTCTCGCACAGCGCAAAGGCGGCCGAGGGAATCGCTGAGGTCGCCGCGCAGATGGGCGGCGGCAACGCCCGAATCGTTCCCGCTGGCGGCGACGAGGACGGCATCGGAACCTCGCCGGACCGCATCCGCGAGGGCATCGAGGAGGCCGACGACGGCGACGGCGTCGTCGTCCTCGTGGACCTCGGCAGCGCCGTGATGAACGCGGAACTCGCCATCGAGATGGCGACGGACTCCGAGGCGGTCATCGCCGACGCGCCGATTCTGGAGGGGACGCTCAACGCGGCCGTCGAGACGACGAGCAAGAAGGCGACGCTCGACTCGGTCGTCGAGCGCGCCGAGGACGCCCGCGACTACCGGAAGCTGAACTGAGCGGCCGGCTGGCGACCCGGCCGCAGTCGGCGACGCGTGCGGAAAAAAGACACCGCCGCGGGGCGGACCCGGACCGGCGTTTCCTATTCTTCGTCGCCGGCTTCGGGCGTCGAGAGCACTGCTTCGAGGGCGTCGAGCGCCGCTTCCGCGTCGTCGCCCTCTGCGACGAGGCGAATCTCCTCGCCGTGACCGACGCCGAGGCCGGTGACCGCGAGCATGCTGGCGGCGGGGACGAGGTCGTCCTCGTCGGCGCGGCCGAGCTGTACGTCGGCGTCGAAGGAGTTCGCGGTCTCGACGAACTGGGAGGCGGGACGGGCGTGGAGGCCGTCTTTCGGGACGACGGCGACGATGCGTTCCATACGTTCGGTATCGACCGGGGAGCGTTATCGCTACCGGTTGCGGAACGCGTCGCAGAAAAATTGTGAACGACGTGTGCGGGGCCGGGGGCGTCCGGGGCGGTTAGAGCCCGAGGTACGCCGAGTTGGGGATGGCCCCGAGCAGGAACAGCACGCCGATGAGCAGCGAGTAGATGGTAATCGACATCGCCGGTGGGTCCACGTGCGTTCCGGAGTGCGCGTAGGCCACGCGCTGGGTGACCTCGCCGAGCAGCGCGCCGATGAGACCACCGACCGCGGCGGCGACGATGATGAGCGGTTCGCTCCCGCCGACCATCGGGGCGGCGACGGCTCCGAACGCCGACCCACCGAGAGTGATGTGGTGGGTGACGGGTATCTTCTCGACGCCGAGGTTCAAGAACAGCAGGCTGGCCGCGGAGATACCGTAGGCGAGGAAGAAGCTCTCCGTGATGAGCCACGTCCAGCCGCCGAGGATACCGGCTCCGAGACCGATGACAACGATGTTGACCCACTTGTACTGGTGGGGGAGCCACGGTTCGGTCGCGGGCCGGCCGCTCCCGTCGCCGCGCATCGTTCCCTTCTCGAACGGCGACATGTCGAGGAGGCCGCTGCCGGCGGGCGAGCCGATGAGCGGGTAGCCGAAGGCGATACGCGCGATGAACGCCGTCGTCATGACGGACAGTGCGACGCTGTCGAGCGGGAGGCCGATACCTCCCGCGATGCGGGAGATGAGGAGCCCGAGGACGCCGAAGAGGCCGCCGACTGCGAGGATGTCGGGCTGCGTGCCGAACGCGTACGTGATGTCCTTACCGAAGTGGTAGCCGCCCTCGCTGGGGTCCATGTCCGCGTACCGCTTGCCCGCGTAGGCGCTGGCGGCGACGCCGCCGGCGAAGGCGATGTGCGGGCCGACGAACGGGCCGAACCCGATACTGCCGGTGATACCCGTGCCGAGTTCACCTGCGGTGATGAGGTCGGCTCCTTCGAACTGTCGGATGACGATGCCCGCCGTCTCGCCGAGCAGCACGACGAAGCCGGTGAAGATGAACGACGGCAGTGCGCCGATGGCCGCGCCGAACATACCGCCCGCGAACGCCGCGAGCAGGAGGACGACGAATCGTTCGGCGCTGACGCCGATGACCGGAATCTGGAGTGCGAATGTTTCGAACACGAGTTACTCCTCCCGGGCCCAGTCGAGCGAGCGGTCGACGGCCTCTTTCCAGCGGCCGTAGCGCGCTTCGACGTTCTGTGGGTCTTTCGGGGCGAACTCGCGGTCGACCTGCCAGTTCTCGCGGAGTTCGTCGAGCGTCTCCCAGTAGCCGACGGCGAGGCCGGCGGCGTAGGCCGCGCCGAGGGCGGTCGTCTCGTCGACCTGCGGGCGGACGATCTCCGTGTCGAGGATGTTCGACTGGAGCTGACAGAGGAAGTTGTTCTTGACCGCGCCGCCGTCGACGCGGAGGCTGGAGAGGTCGATGTCGCTGTCGGACTCCATCGCCTCGGCCACGTCGCGCGTCTGGAACGCGATGGACTCGAGCGTCGCGCGGACGATGTGCTCGCGGCGGGTGCCGCGGGTCATGCCGACGATGGTGCCGCGGGCGCGCTGGTCCCAGTGGGGCGCGCCGAGGCCCGTGAACGCGGGGACGAAGTAGACGCCGTCGGTGGACTCGACCGACCGAGCGAGCTTCTCGGACTCGGCGGCGTTGTCGATGAGCGTCATGTCTTCGAGCCACTCGATTGCCGCGCCGGTGATGAAGATGGAGCCTTCGAGGGCGTACTGGACCGGCTCACCGGAGCGCTGGAAGCCGACGGTGGTGAGGAGGCCGTGTTCGGACATGACCGCCTCTTCGCCGGTGTTCATCAGCATGAACGAACCGGTACCGTAGGTGTTCTTCGCGTCGCCGGCGTCGAAACAGGTCTGGCCGAACAGCGCGGCCTGCTGGTCGCCGAGCGCGCCGGCGACGGGGACTTCCGCGCCGAGGAAGCTGTCCGCGTCGGTCTCGCCGTAGTGGTCGTCGTCGGACGACGGGCGGACCTCGGGGAGAAGTTCGCGCGGGACGTTGAATTCCTCTAAGAGTTCGTCGTCCCACTCCATGTCGTGGATGTTGAACAGCATGGTCCGCGACGCGTTCGTCACGTCCGTGATGTGGTTCCCCGTCAGATTGTAGATGAGCCACGTGTCGATGGTCCCGAAGGCGAGTTCGCCGTCGGCGGCGCGGTCTCGGATATCTTCGGGTCGGGAGCGCTGGAGCTTGATGGGGTCGGAGTTGTCCAGCAGCCACTCGGCTTTCGTCGCGGAGAAGTACGCGTCGGGCTCGAGACCCGTCTTCGCGCGTACGTCGTCGGTCTTGCCGTCCGCCTCGAGCGTCTCGATGCGGTCGGTCGTCCGACGGTCCTGCCAGACGATGGCGTTGTGAATCGGCTGTCCGGTCTCGCGGTCCCAGATGAGCGTCGTCTCGCGCTGGTTCGTGATACCGATGGCTTCCAACTGCTCGGCGTCGAGTCCGGCGCTTCCGAGCGCCGCATCGATGACTTTCTTCGTGTTCTCCCAAATCTCGTTCGCGTCGTGTTCGACCCAACCGGGCTCTGGGTAGATCTGTTCGTGCTTCTCGTAGGCGTTGGCGACCACCTTGCCGTCGTGGTCGAACACCATGAACCGCGTGCCTGTGGTACCCTGGTCGATGGCACCGACGTAAGTTTCTCCTGACATTTCTAACCAACCTCGATACGAACTCTCGGTGTGAGAGTCCTACCACTACAAACGTGTACAAATTATATGATAAATGTTTCTTTACTACTGGCCTGTATATTGTGGAGAATGAAATTGCATTACAAGGTCTGAAACACCAGAATATGGCGTCTACTATTTCACACGGGCACTATTTCACCCGTTTTAATCGAGGACAGAATCGGGCGGACAAAACGGACGATTCGGTCGAACGACGGACAAATCCGGTGATTAACAAGCAACAATCACCGGAAAGTCCCCGTCGAATCGGCGCGCGCGCCGAGCGCGACGGCGTTCGAGTGGTCCGGCGCTCGAACGAAGTCGTTCGTCAGCCGTGCGCGCGTGTCAGACCAACGCCTCTTCGAGGAGCTGGAGCGGGTGTTTGATGTCGTAGCCCGTTCCGTGCTCCATCTGCATCGAGCAGGTGGGGCACTCGGTCATGCCGACGTTCCCCTGCGCGTGCTCCATGTGGTCGAACATGTCCGCGCCGATCTGCATCGACTTGTCGTACTTCTCTTCCTTCCAGCCGTAGGTACCGGAGATGCCGGAACAGGAGTCGCCCACGTCCTCGATGTCGACACCGTCGAGCTGGCGGAACAGCTCGACCGCCTGCCGGTCGAGACCCTGATTGCGGCCGTGACACGGCGCGTGGTACGCGAACGACTGGTCCTCGACGGACGCTTCTCGAATCTCGCTTTCGAGGTCCTCGTGGATGCGCAGGTACTCGAGCGCCTCGTAGGTGTGCGCCGAGAGGTCCTCGATGCCGTCGATGTCGAACAGCTCGGGGTACTCCTGGCGGAGCGACATCGAACAGGAGGTACACGACGCGATGATGTCGTAGCCCTCGGGGATGAGCCCCGCGAAGTTCTCGACGTTGATGCCGGCGGCGCGCTTTGCGTCGTCGAGCATGCCGTTTGCGAACATCGGCGTCCCCGAACAGCGCTGTTTGGGGACGACGACCTCGTAGCCGAACGACTCGAAGAGGCGGACCATCGCCTTGCCCACCTCGGGTGTGTTGTAGTTGGAGTAACAGCCGTGGAAGTAGGCGACGCGCTTCTCCTCGGAGCGGACCTGCGGGCCGCCGCGTTCGTTCCACCACTCGCGGAACGTCTGGGTGGCGAACTCGGGGAAGTCGCGCTCGGCCGTGATGCCGAGCACCTTCTCGTTTATCTGCTGGACGACCGAGTTGCCCATGACGGCGTTCGCCAGCCGGGGGAACATGCTGCCCAACTGGGCGAGCGTGCCGTAGTTGGCGAGGATGCGGTTGCGGATGTACTCCCGCGAGAGCTTGTCCATCTCCTCGTCGACGTACTCGCCGCGGGCCGTGTTGTGCATCTGGCTGAGCGGGACGCCCGAGGGACAGGCGTCGTCACAGCGCATGCAGTTCGAACACGACATGATGGAGTCGTCGACGGCCTCGTCTTCCTTGCGCTTGAGCCGCCATTGCTCCGGGCCCTGGAACTTCGGCCCGGGGAACTCGTCGTCGACTTCCGCGACCGGGCAGGACACGTCGCAGGCGGTGCACTTGTAACAGTTGTCCGCGCCCGGTCGGAGGTCCATGTCGGTGCTGTCGGGGAACACCTCGACGGCCTCGAAGTCGTCTGTCTGTGCGTCGGGGGTCAGCGTCGGGTTGCCTGGGGATTCTGCGTCACTCATCTGGTTGCCTCCTCGCCCGCGAGTCGGCCGGCGACGGCACCCGTCGCCAAGGAGACGCCGCTCGCGGATTTCTCGCGCGCCACGTCGGCACCGCCGACGACGCCGCCCGCGGCGCGCAGGTTCTCGAAGTGCGGTTCGCCGTCTTCGTCGGTCGGTCGAAGTTCGGCGTCGGGGACGACGCCGAAGCGCGCGAACGCGTGGTCGCCGAACGCCTCGGGTTCGGACCAGTCGTAGCGGTCCTCGGGGTGCGGGACGTGACAGCCGAAGACGGGCTCAGTGACCGACTCTCGGTCGGAGTCGAGGCCCTTGCCGACGAGGCCGCCCGTGGCGAGGACGACCTGGTCGGCCGAGTAGGGTGTCGGCCGGCTCTTCTGGTCGACGATGACCGTCTCGACGCGGCCGTCTTCGGCCTCGAAGTCGACCGCCGGGTTGCCCGCCGAGATGCGGACGCCCGCCTCGTCGAGCGCGTCGAACAGCATGTCTTCGAGCTTGAGCCCGAGCAGGCTCGGCGGGCCGGTCGGCACCTCGAAGACGGGGACGCCGAGGCGGTCCGAAAGCTCCGCGCGGACGTCCTCGTCGTGGTCGTCGCCGAGCATCGCGGGGAAGCCGACGCGCGACTCGCCGTCCAGTTTCTCGGCGACCGTGTCGGCGACGACGGAGCGGACCGTGCCGCCGTCGACTTCCTCGTCGCGGTCGAGTGCCTTGGCGAACCGCGTCACCTTGGCGTCGGCGCGGAACCGCTTGGGGAACTCGACGGTGACGCCGCGGGCAGAAAACGGCACGCCGGCGGCCGTCAGGTGGTCGGCCGCGACGGGCGCGTCGAAGTCCGTGAGGCCCGCAAAGCCGACCAAGAGCATGTCGCCGGACGAACTGGCGAGACCGGGCGCGACCGACTCGGGGTAGCGCGCGGTCGGCTTCACCGCGCCGCCGTGGGTCATCACGAGCGCGTTCGAGTCCGTGTGGCCGCCGCGGTAGGCGTCGCCGACCGCCTCGTCGAAGATGCGGAGGCCGGCGCGGACGCCGTCCTCGCCGACGACGTGGTAGGGGTGACCCTCCGGGAGCGCGTCGAGGCCGGCGGAGGGGTCCGAGAGTGGACCGTCGCCGCCGGCGTAGCCGAGCACGTCGACGAGGCCGCTGGCCTGCCGGAGCGTGCTCTTCTTGTGGGCGAGCAGGCGCACGCGAGCGCCCGTCTCCGCGGCCGAGAGCGCGGCCGTGCAGGCGGCGATGCCGCCGCCGATGACGAGCACGTCGTCAGTTATCGCCATCGGCACCTCCGAGCGCGTCGTCGCCCGCGCGGTCGGTTCGCTCGCGGCCGCCGTCCGCGACCGCGCCGCCGGACGCGACGCCCGAGGCGTCGCCCTCCGAGGCACCGCCGTCGTCGAAGGCGGCGAAGTCGATGTCGGCGTCGGCCGCCGCGGGGTCCTCGTCGCGGTTCATCGTCGTCGCGTGGAGCATGTGCTTCAGCGCGGTCTGTGAGAGCTGCGTGCCCCACATCGCGTGGCGCTCGCCCTTCCAGCGCTCTTGGTAGAGGTCGTCGAGGGACGCGCGAATGGTCTCCTCGTCGTACTCGGGGGCGAGTTCGTTCGCCATCCGGTGACAGCAAATCGCGCCCTGACAGTTGCCCATCGAGGCGCGCGTCTGGATGCGCACGGAGTTGAGCTCCGTACCCGCGGTGTCGAGAGAGTCCTGAATCTCGGCGCGGGTGACGGCCTCGCACTCGCAGACGACCGGGTTGGGGTCGACGCTGTTGAGCACCTCGTCGGCGCGCGAGCCGAGCCGCTGGGCCGACCGGCGGCCGATGGGCGACCGCAGGCCGAAGTCGTCCATGTAGTCGCGGAGGACGGTGAAGTCCTCGCTGCCCGGCAGCGGCACGTCGGCGGTGCGGCACTCGGCCTCCACGTCGAGCTTCTCGCAGACGTGGTCCGAAATCTGCTCGGCCATCATCCGGTAGGTCGTGAGCTTGCCGCCGACGATACTCGTCATGCCCGGCAGGTCGTCGCGGTCGTCGTGGTCGAGCAGGAAGAACTCGCGGGTGATGTCCGTCGGGTCCTCCGTGCCGGTGCCCGGCGGCTCGTACAGCGGACGGACGCCCCAGAAGGAGCGAATCGTCCGCGCCTCGGCCAGCATGGGCACGAGCTCCGACAGCGTCTCTATCATCAGGTCGACCTCCCAGCCCTCCTCGGGGTAGTCCTCCGGGTCCTCGACCTCCTCGTCGGTCGTCCCGAGGATGCACGTCGTCTCGTGCGGGACGATGATGTCGGCGTCGCCCTTCGGCCGACAGCGGTTGACGACCGTGTCGACCTGCCGGGTGTTCATGATGGTCATGACGCCCTTCGACGGGCGGACTTCCACGTCGACGCCGGCGAGGTCACCGATTTGGCCGGCCCACGCGCCCGTCGCGTTGACGACGTAGTCGGCGCGGATTTCCTCGACTTCTCCGGGTTCGCCGTGGACGTAGGGCCCGGTGCCGGTCTGGTGGGTGACCTCGACGCCGACGACCTCGCCGTCCTCGACGAGCACGTCCGTGACCTCTGAGTGCGTCTCGATGCGCGCGCCGTGTTCGACGGCGCTCGCGGCGTTCGCCACGCAGAGGCGGAACGGGTCGACCGCGCCGTCCGGAACCTTGATGGCGCGCTTGATGTCCTTCGCGAGGTACGGCTCTATCTCGCGCGCCTCCTCGGCGGACAGCACCTCGGCGGGGATGCCGCACTCGCGACAGCCCTCCAGCTTCTTCTCGAAGTACTCGTCGGAGTCCTCGGGGCGCTGGACGAACAGCCCGCCCGTCATCTCGACGCAGTGGCCGGCGATTCGCCGCAGGACCCGGTTTTCCTCGATACACTCCTTGGCGGACGGCTGGTCCGACACCGCGTACCGGCCCCCGCTGTGGAGGAGTCCGTGCATCCGCCCCGTCGTCCCGTGTGTGAGATTCCCCTTCTCGACGAGGGTCACGTCCAGCCCGCGCATCGCGAGGTCGCGCGCGATGCCCGTGCCGGTCGACCCTCCGCCAATGACGAGGACGCTCGGCGATTTTTTCATCTGTCTTTCGTGAGGTAGGACCGACGGCACTTTATTTTACCTTCACTCGTCTCGCCCCCCGTTCGTCTCACGGAACGGACCACTTCGGCGACCGGATTGCCATCGTACTGGCCGTAGAATACCGTAGCTCGGCGTTTCTACGCCTATTCGAAACGACGACAATAATTCAAAATTATTGTTCTTATTAGTTACGTCCGGTGTGGGAATCCCGCCGGCAACGAACCTCTCAACTGGCTTTGAAGCGCCCCGGACGGCCGATTTTCGTGTTTCATGTTCTCATTTCTCAGGGGAGATGTCGGTAGTGGTCGATTTTTACGCGTGCGCCGGATACCGTCTGCTACGGACTTTCCACGCCATGCGCCTCGAAGACAGAATCACCAGGCGACGCCGCCGCGGCGGGACGAGACGGCGGCTCGTCCGGGACCTGAACGCGCTCGACCCGACGGTCCACCCCGACGAGCCGACCGGCCGCGGGCCGACGCTCGAACGCATCCTCGACCACCTCGACCCGGTGTTCGACGGCGACCTGCCGTCCGACGCCCACGTCCACGGACCGAAGGGAGCCGGGAAGTCGGCGGTCGTCGCGACGCTCTTCGGGCACCTCTCCAGCGCGCTCCCCTCTCAGCGGTCGGTCATCCACACCGCCACGCGCACCGCCGCCACACCGACGACCTCCTTCGCCTACGTCGACTCCCGCGACGCCTCGACCGAGTTCGCGCTTCTCCACGCGGCGCTCGACGCGCTCTGCGAGGAGCCGGTGCCATCGCAGGGCGTCGGCGTCGAGGCGCTTCGCGAGCGGCTCACAGACCGGGTCGCCCACGACGAACACGCGGTCGTCGCCGTCGACCACGTCGACGAACCGGAGACCTACCCCGCGGCGACGGCGGTCGAGACGCTCTCGTCGGTATCGCCGCACGTCTCGGTGCTCACCGTCGGCCGCGACCCTCGAAGCGACGCGAGCGAGCGCGACGACGGGGACGGAGCGACCGACGCCACCGACGCGGCGTCCATCGCGGTGCCGGCCTACGAGCGCCACAGCCTCGTGGATATCCTCGTCGCGCGCGCCTCGGACGGCGTCACCCGAAACGCGCTCCCGCACGAGGCGACGCGCGAGGTGGCCGAGTGGGCCGACGGCGACGCCCACGACGCGCTCTCGGCGCTCTACGGGGCGGCGACGCTCGCCGCCGCCGACGGCGGGGACGCCCTCGACACCGAGTACGTCTGCGCCGGCATCGACGCCGTCCCCGACGACGGCTGTTCGCTCGGCCGCGTGTTCGCGCTCCCCGAGAGTCGCCGGCGCGTCCTCCGGGCGTTCGTCGCGCTCGACGACGAAGAGACGGCCTCCGTCTCGGCGGCGACCGAGAACATCGCCGCGTCGCCGCGGGTGTCGCTGTCGCCCGCGACCATTCGGCGCGTCCTCTACGAGCTTTCTGACCTCGGCATCGTCCGCCGCGTCTCGGACTGCGACTCCACCGACGGGCCGGGCCGGCCGGCGACGCGGCCCATCCCGAACTTCTCGACGCTGGCGTTCCGCGGACTGGACGACGCCGAACGCTGAGCCGAGGGGGCGACGACCTGCGTGACCTGCGAGAACGGGACCTTCGTGACCCGCGAGAGCGACGACCCGCTCGGGCCGTCCTGCGGCGCGCTTCTCCCCGACCGCTGAATCTTTTTCCCCCGTCTCCCAACTCCGGGTATGGTTCCGCCGCTCGTACTCGACATCGACGGGACGCTCACCGACGCGCAGGGCCGCCTCGACCCGCGCGCGTTCGAGGTGCTCCCGACGTGGGACGCGCCCGTCATCCTCGCCACCGGCAAGGCGTTTCCCTACCCGGTCTCGCTGTGTCACTACCTCGGCCTCCCGCAGACCGTCATCGCGGAGAATGGCGGGGTCGTCCTCGCCGACGGCGAGGTGACGTTCACCGGTGACCGCGAGGCCGCGCAGGCCGCCGCCGACGAGTTCGTCGCGCGCGGCGGCGACCTCGGGTGGGACGCCGCTGACACCGCGAACCGCTGGCGCGAGACCGAACTCATCGCTCGTCTCGACGCCGACGAGGCGCTCCTCCGGGAAGTCGCAGACGAGTTCGACCTCGAAGTCATCGACACCGGCTTCGCCTACCACATCAAGACGCCGGGAGTGGAGAAGGGCGTCGGCCTCGAACGCATCTGCGAGACGATTGACTACGACCCGGCGGACTTCGTCGCCGTCGGCGACAGCGTCAACGACGCCTCGACGTTCGCCGTCGTCGGCCGGTCGTTCGCCGTCGCCAACGCGGACGACGTGGCCAAGGACGCCGCCGACACCGTACTCGAACAGTCGTACATGGACGGCACGCTCTCGGTACTCGAATCGCTCCGGGAAGAAGACGCGGCGTAGCCGCCGGCCGCGCGCGCAGTTCGTCGGCGTCTCAGGCCGGCTCTTCGAAGGGAGCGAAGCGGCCGTTGATGTCCCACTCGTGGATGCAGTAGGGGCTTCCGACCCGTTTCTCGCCGTCCTCTTCGGCGACGACCCACGTCGCGGTGTCGTCGTCCCAGCGTTCCACCCGACCGCAGCGCTCGCAGACGCGTCGCGTCGGTCGTCGAAGTTGGGGTTCCATACGTGTGAGACTGACTGCCGGGCAAAAAAGCCCATCGCCGTCGGCAGTTTCGCGGTCGACCCGTCCGGTCCGCACCGCTCGCCACCGGAGCGAACCCACCGGGTCGGTTGTGCACACGACGAACACGCGTCTTCCGGAACCGATGGGACTTACGGGTCGGGGTGCGGAGTGATTCGCATGGGCTTTCACACCTTCGACGCCGACAGGGCGGCGAAACTCGACGACCCCTCGCGGTTCCGATTCGTCTCCCGGGAGGAACTGCTCTCGCACCTCGGCGTCGCTCCCGACCGGGTCGTCACCGACCTCGGCAGCGGCACCGGCTTTTTCACCGACGAGGTCGCTCCCCACGTCGGCACGCTCTACGCCGTGGACGTACAGGAGGTCATGCACGACTACTACCGCGAGAAGGGTGCGCCCGACAACGTCGAGTTCGTCACGGCCGACGTGGCGACCCTCCCGTTCGACGACGACCACCTCGACGCCGCGTTCTCGACGATGACCTACCACGAGTTCGCCACCGACGACGCGCTCGCCGAACTCGCCCGCGTCGTTCGCCCCGGCGGCACCGTGGTCGTGGTCGATTGGTCCACATCCGGCTCGGGCGAGGACGGGCCGCCGCTCGACGAGCGGTTCGGCCTCGGCGACGCCGTCGACGCGCTCGAATCGGTCGGCTTCACGGTCACCCATGGCGAGACCCGACGCGAGACGTTTGTCTGCGTCGCCCGGCGCTGACGCGGCGGGGTCGGTGAAGCGCCACCGTCCTCCGAAATCCGGCAGAACTGAACAGTACGGTGTTCTGATGCGGATTCTATTTTCGGTCGGGGCTCTTCTACGGCATAGAATATTAACATACTAGAGTAATTTGGGGAATATCAGGACAACGCTTACCACGAAAACCATGGTAAAATATACCATGGCATTGCATAACTCAGTCATCGACGACTATCACCCGACAGAGGGGTACTACGAGTGTCGCTCCTGTCGCACGCGGACGGTCAGCGCGACCCACCTGTCGAAATGTCCCGACTGCGGGGGGTCGGTTCGTAACATCGCCGTCGCCCGCGAGTGAGATTCGCCGCCGCCCGCACGACTCCGTGAATGTATCGGTCCGAACAGACAGCCGACTTCCTTCTCACCGGGTCGCCGTGGCCACCCGCCGCGACGGCCCGCTCAGGATTCGATGATGCCCGTGTACCGGTCGACGAGTAGGACGACCGCCGCGCCGACGACCGCGGCCACGGCGAACGCGGCGTAGAGTTCGGTCGACCACGACCGGCCCGCGTCGACGAGAGCGTTGGTGCTCTCGACGACAGGGGCGCGGAGCGCCCCGACGATGAGGCTCACGAGGAACGCCAATGTCGCCCGGCGGTGGTGTTCGAGCGCCCAGCGGACGACGTGCGCGATGCTGAACAGGCCGACGACCGCCCCGAGCATGAACGTGATGACGACCGTCCCCGGTTCGACGATGACCGACAGCGATGCGCCGCCGGCGATGTCGATGAGGCGGTCGATGAACGTGTTGAGCGCCGCGTTCATGTACTCGTACTGGCCGAGAATCAACAGGAGAAGCGACCCCGAGACGCCGGGGAGAATCATCGCGCTGACGGCGATGCCGCCGGCGACCGCAATCGCCGGGAGCGAGTGCCCGAATGCGCCGCCGCTCCCGCCGGAGGCGACGAAGGCGATGACGAACCCGGTGACGGCGGCCGCGATTTGCCGCGGGCCGTCGAGCGAGACCTGCGCGTACAGGACGACCGCCGACGCGGCGATGAGCCCGAAGAAGAAGCCGTAGGTGGGGACCGGCGCGTCGTTGAGCGCGATGTGCAGCACGCGCATCACGGTCACGATGGCGGTGGCGATGCCCGCGCCGAGCGCGAGCAGGAAGCCGACATCGACCTCGCGCATCGCCGCGATTGCGTCGGCCCGGCGTCCCGGGACGACGACGCCGAGAGCGCGCTTGATTCGGCCGGGCGTGATGGCCGTCACCGCGCTGATGAGCCGTTCGTAGATGCCCGTGATGAGCGCGATGGTGCCGCCCGAGACGCCCGGCACGGCGTCGGCGGCACCCATACAGACGCCCTTCAGGTAGATGAGAAGCCACGAGAAACGGGATGTCGTCCCGTCTGAGTTCCTCGACATTTCGTTGTCGGATGCTCTCTCGGGAAGGATATCAGTCCACCGCTCTGCCGGTCGGCGGCGAGAAGAGAAACGCGTCGAAACGGCGATCAGCGACCGGGCGGCAGCCCGGCCCGGTTCGAAACCTTACGCGGCGACCGAAACCGCGCTGGCGTCGACTGATGCCGAGGTCGATGCCGACTCGTTCGTCTGCGAGTCGTCTGAATCGGAGTTCTCCGTCAGGTTGAACTCCTGTTCGTTCCGTTCGAGAGTGACCTCTACGGCACCGTCTTCGGCACCGTTGACGAGGCCTTCCTCGACGGCGACGTTCTGCGCCTGGTAGCTGACGATGGTGTTGTTCCCGGCGAAGGTCGTCGGCCCGGTGAACGTGTAGTCGCCCGTCGCGCGGACGTCGACGTTCGTGTAGCCGTTGTCCGGACCGTACTCGTCGTAGCCGGTCGTGGAGTACGGGAGCGTCATCGTGAACTCACCGTCGGCGTCGGTCTGCGCCTGCTGCGTGTACGTGAAGTTCGTACCAGTTGTCTGGTCGCGCATCTGGACGCGAGCGGTCACCGTCGCGTTGGCCGGGGCACCGCTGCCTTCGACCGTCGCGCCGGGGACGCGCTCGAACGTCTTGACCCACGAGGGGTTGTTGGGAACGAGCGCCTGCGCTTGGATGCCGTAGGTGTTGCCCGCGCGGATGAGCGAGTTCTGGTAGGACCCCGAACGGAGCGCCGAGTTGTTCGAGGACTTCACGAGGCGGTAGTGTTCGAGGGCGGCGACGCGTTCCTCGGGGAACGTGCCGATGCCACCGATCTGCGAGGTCGGGTCGTTCGCGACGTACTCCTCGGCGGCGGTCATATTGTCGAACACTCTGACCGCCTGCCCGTCAGACGGCGTCACCTTGAACGTGGTCTCCCCGTCGGCGGACGTTCGTTCTTCCCAGTCGACGACGATGGGCGACGCCTCACGGGCGCTGCCGTGGTACGCGTAGAGCCGGACCATCAGGCTCTCGTAGTACCGCTGGTCTTTGAGGCTCGACACAGCGGCGACTCTCGTCTGTCCCTCCTGCTCCTGCAGGCGGTACATCGTACTGTAGAAGTCGGACGTGGAGACGTTCGACTCGTCGTAGAAGACGGTCGGCGCACCGAACTTCGAGTCGGTCGAGGCCATCTGCCAGTCGACCATGACGTAGCGGGTCTCGTTACCCTCCTCGCTCATGTCGGCGAGGACGTCGGAGGCCTGCTCCTCGTTCGGCGCGAGGAGGAAGTTCGCGGCCTCGGTCGCGCCCTGCTGGAACGGATTGGCGTTCGGGATGCGCTCGCCGAGGACCGTTATCCAGTGACCGTAGTCCCACCACGACATGACGCCGTACGTTCCCTCGGCGTAGTCGAAGTCGTCGGTTCGTTCGTAGGTTCCGTAGTAGTCCATCTCGTTGGATGCGCCGCCGAACTGCCCCTCTTCGGGCGTGCTGTTCTGCATCCACTCGAAGCTGTCCTGCCACTGCGTCACCGTGCCCGGTCCGGTCTGGGACGACTGGAGGGCGTTGCTGCTGGTGCCGGCGTTGCCGAGTTGAATCGGCACGACGAGCACCGGGGTGAGGACGAGAAGCAGGGCGATGGCGACGACCGCGACCGTCCCGTACGACACGTCGTCGAGGCGGTCGGTGCCGGCGAGGTCGATGATACCGAGCGAGAGAATCTCGCGGAGGAGGTACGCGTTCATCACCGCGACCACGACCGCGAGGTAGTAGTTGAAGCGGACCTGCGTGAAGGCGGCCGAGGTGATGATGGCCGCCCAGACGAGGACGAACAGGTGTTCGCTCTCGTAGTCGGCCTGCAGCACCGCACCGACGATGAGGGCGCTCGCGATGGCGAGGCTGACGAGCGAGGATTCGAGGCCGAGGAGCCCGCCGATGCCGGCCGGGATGGCCGGAATCAGGAAGATAACGCCGAAGACGGCGAGACTGCCGGCGACGTAGCCAATTTTCCGAGTGTCGCCGTCGCGGACGAGCGGCTTGCCGACGAGCCAGATAGCACCGACGAGGCCGGTGAAGAACGTGAAGCCGTACTCGGACATGATGCGCTCGGTCGCGGTCATGCCGCTGTTCTGCAGGACGCTCGCGGCGATGAAGGGCTGTGCCTCGCCGATGGTCCGCGTCGCCGCACCGGCGCTGAAGCCGACGGTGCGGAGGAAGTTGACGCTCACCTGACGGAAGGCGTCGGGGAGGACGACGGCCGTACCGATGACGGCGACGAGGCCGAGGGCGGCGACCGCAACCGGGTAGCCGCGGTCGTCGACGTCGTTAGACTCCCACCACCGGGCCAGCGCGGCGAGGAACACCGCGCCCGCGCCGATACCGAAGGCGAACACGGGTTGGAGGAGGCTGAAGTTCGTCACGCTGAACGAGAAGTCGGTGAGGGGGACGAACATCAGGAGGCCGGTGACGAGCATCGAGACTGCACCGACGAATGCGA
Organism: Haloferax prahovense DSM 18310; assembly: GCF_000336815.1. Taxonomy (GTDB): domain Archaea; phylum Halobacteriota; class Halobacteria; order Halobacteriales; family Haloferacaceae; genus Haloferax; species Haloferax prahovense. The sequence continues at coordinate 94,014 of NZ_AOLG01000013.1, read as the reverse complement.
CGTGTTCCGGGGACTGACCGCGGACGTAGTCCGCGACCATCTGGAGGACCAGGTACAGGCCGAAGATGCCGACCAGGAGGATGCCCGGCGGCCACGCCCACATATAGAGCGTCATTCCCACGCCCGCGAGCGCGGACCAGATGAGCGTGGAGCGGAGGGCGTCGAAGTCGCGGGCGGCGACGAGTTCCCAGACGGGCTTCTCGCGGTTCGCCACCGAGAGAGCAATCATGATGGCGACGACCGCGAAGCCCTGGAAGAACGGCTCTGCGATGTTGTGGTCGGCGAAGCCGACGAGGCCGCGCTGGAGGAACGTCCCGGGGAGTAACGCGAGGATGACGACCCCGAAGACACCGCCAAGCCGACCGCCGAGGCGGCGACCGATGAGGAACGTCGGGATAGCGACCAGTGCCCCGAAGACTGCCGGCGCGACGAGGAGGGCCTTGGCCACGAGGTCGGGCGACGGGCTACCGAGTCCGACGACGAGGGCGGCCGTGGCGATAATCTGGTCGTAAATCGTCCCGAACTGGCCGACGCTCGTCCCGTACGGGAAGTACGTCCACGGGTCGAACGGCATCGTCGACGGCCAGTTTTGGACGGTGTACGTCACCTCTCGGAGGTGATACCAGGCGTCGTTCCCGGAGAAGAGGACATCACCGTCCCTGATGAAAGTACTATACGACCGAAGGCGGACGGCCAACATGGCGACCAGTATCACGAGGAGGGCGGGAACGTGATACCAGTCTTTAGCGAGTTCGAGGACCGACTTCGAGTCGGGGTCCTCGATACGCTCTGTGTCTGCGCTCATCGCTTCGATGGACTGGGAAAACCCGCATAAGCCTTATGACTCGGTTTCACCGCCGACACGGGCTATTTCCGGGAGAGACTCGATTCTGCGTGGGTTCGCGGCCGTCTCGTCGCTGTTTCGCGGCCGAGCGAGGCCGACCCGCGCGAACGACACTCTTTATACGGGACCTTCTGATAGCACTCAGTATGGCCGACGGGGATACGGAAGACAGGAGCCACGAGGGTGCGCCGTACCGCGACGACACGGCGCGGGCGCTCGACGTGACCGCCACGCTCTCCAACGCGTCGCTCGTCGTCGCGAGCAACCGAGAGCGATGTTACTCCAGTGAGACCGCCCCGGAGTGGCTCGACGTCGTCGTCCGCACCGACAAGGGCCGCAACTACGCGCGAAACAGAGCCATCGAGGAGGCCGAAAACGAGTGGATAATCGTCGCCGACGACGACATCACCTTCCCCACTCGGCTCGCGGCACACCTCGTCGACTCGATGCACGAGTTCCAGGTCGTCGGGCTGGAGGACTTCTGGCCCATGCGGTGGACGCTCACTCGATTCATGATATTTCACCGAAGCCTGTGGGAACGCGTCGGCGGCTTCGACGAGCACCGTGAACACGGCGGCGATACCGACTTCGCGATTCGTGCCGAGAAGGCCGGCGCGGAGGTTCACCGCCTGCCCCGTCGCATCGTCCCGCACCACGATACCGAGTCGGACTTCGACGTGGGGACCCACCTCGAATGGCTGTTTTACCTGTTCAAGCGCCACCCGAAGCAGGTCGCGGTCCCCGCGCTCAAACTGGCGCTCGCGAAGGTGAACGTCATCTCCCCGTCGAAAATCGAGTACGACGCGTCGTGGGCCGGTGACGTTTTCTCGCTCAGCGACGCCGACGACGCACCGCTCGAACACTGAGTTTCAGACCTCCGAATCATGAATATCCTACTCCTCATCATGGACAGCGTCCGTGCGAGCAACACTAGCCTGCACGGCCACGAACACCGGACGACCCCGTTCTTGGAATCGCTCGCCGACGAGGCCACGGTCTACGAGACCGGTATCAGCCCCGGCTCGTGGAGCCTGCCGAGCCACACCAGCATCTTCACCGGCTACCACGTCGCCGAACACGGCGTCACCGGCGCGAAAAACAAGCTCGAACCCGGACACACCATTTTCGAGCGGCTCGCCGACGAGGAGGGCTACTCGACCGGCATCTTCTCCGAGAACACGTGGGTCACCGAGATGGACGTGGGACTGAAAGAGACCTTCCAGACCGTCGAGGGCGCGCGGAACATCCCGTACGTCGAGGGTCTCGACCCGAGCAACTTCGTGCTCACCGAGGGACAGGGCAACTACGCCGGCTACCTCAAGCGGTGTCTGTCCCACGACCACCCGGCGAAATCGCTCGCAAATGGGGTCGTCACGAAGCTCGCGTGGGACTACCCGCAGTACCTCCCGACTCGCTGAAGGCGACTACACCCGCGGACGTGTACGTCGACCTCTTTCTGGACTGGGAGGAGACGCGGAACGACTCGTGGGCCGCCTGCATCAACCTCATGGACGGCCACATGCCGTACGAACCCCGCCCGGAACACGACAACTGGGGCGGGAAACGCCTCCAGAAGCTCCAACAGGACGTCGACGACCAAGTGTGGGAGTACCTCGGTGGCCACCGACCCTGGTGGGAGAAACGCGCCATGGAGGGGCTGTACGACGGAACCATCCGACAGATGGACGCCCAAATCGAACGCCTCGTCTCGACGCTCAAAGAACGCGGCGAGTACGAGGACACGCTCATCGTCGTCACCGGCGACCACGGCGAGGGCTTCGGCGAGAAGAGTCAGGTCAAGCCCGATGTGCGACTCGCCGGCCACGGCAAGGACGTACACGAGGCGGTCCTCCACGTCCCGCTCGTCGTCAAGTTCCCCGGGCAGGCGGACTCCGAGACGGTCTCCGCGGCGGCCTCGCTCACCGAGTTCCCGCGCGTGGTCGACGCTGTCCTCGACGGCGAGTGGGACTGCGACGCGTTCGTCCCCGACGACGGGGCGGTCGTCGCCTCGACCCACGGCCTCGACGAACCCTCACAGGCGCTCGCCGAGGAGTTCTGCGGGTCCGTCATGCCCTACGGAGGCGTCTCACGGACCGTTTACGAGACGACCGACGAGGGCGTGGTGCAGTATCAGGCCTGGGAGGACGCCGCCAGCACGGTTCGCATCTTCGACGCGAAGACCGCGTGGAAGGCCGCCGATACCGACGACGGCGTCGTCTCGGAGACGTTCGGCGCGTTCGACGACCTCGGCGTCCGCGAGGAGAGCGAGGGTATCGATGCCGCCGAGGGCGCAACGAAAGAGCGCCTGAAGGACTTAGGTTACCTGTAGCGGGGCGTCTGCGGTTATACGGTCGCTCTCAAGTCCGACCCGTCGACGAAAGCGGATACCCGGGTAGCGGGGCGTCTACGGTTATGGGGTCGCTGTGACGGCGGGTCGCCGTCGCGGCCCGTCCTGTTCCGAAGCCATAGAAAGTTTTTCTTTGGTCGGTTGGGTCCGGTCCTCTATGTCGAACGCATTCGACCGGATCAAATACGGCCTCTCGCAGATCGCCGAGAACGGCCGGAGTTTGAACTGGTGGCGGGGGACGCTGATGCGGCGGGGAAACGGGGCGATTCAGACGAAACTGTATCCGGGCAGGCGCGGAATCGACGTGGTCGACGCGGATTGGGACACGCTCGTCGTCCTTGACGCGTGCCGGGCCGACCTCTTCGAGGAGTTCGTCGACCTCGACCAGTTCGACGACTACCGCGCGGAGACCAGTCGAGCGAGCGCGACTCCCGAGTGGCTCCCGGTCTCGTTCCCCGACGAGTACGGCGACATCGTCTACGTCTCGGGCAACCCGCAGGTCTCGAAGAAGGTGCCGGACAAGTGGCACAAGCTCTTCGAAGTGTGGCAGGACGCCTACGACGACGACGTGGAGGCGATTCTCCCCGGACCCATCATCGACGCCGCGATTCGAGCGCGCGAAGAGTACCCGGACAAGCGGCTCATCGTCCACTTGATGCAACCGCACGTCCCGTTCGTCGGCCGCCCGGACCTCCACTTCTGTACCTACCAACTGTTCGAGGACTTGGACATGGACGGCGACGACCGCGCCGGAAACGTCTTCGAGGCCGCGGCCAAGGGCATCGTCGACGAAGAAGAGATGTGGCAGGCGTACGGCGAGAACCTGACCTACGCGATGGACGAGGTCCAACGGCTCATCGACGCGTTCGACGAGCGCATCGTCCTCACGTCCGACCACGGCAACGTGGTCGAAGCAAAGTCGTGGCCGCTGCCATTCACCTACCACCAACACCTGCCGTACCACCGCCACCCCGGCCTCGTGACGGTCCCGTGGGCGGTCCTCGACGGCGAGCGGCCGACTATCACCGACGACGGCGTCGAGTCCAGCAGCCGCGCCACCTCCGCGGAGGTCACGGAGCGCCTGGAGAATCTCGGCTACAAGTAATCAGCCGGGGTTCCGATTCGAATTCGTCCGGCAGTCTCACCCGAGCACGTCGGAGACGCTCTCGATGCTCGTGAGGTCCGTCTCGAAGAACTGCCTGTTCTCTGCTACCTTCTCCTCCGACCAGTTCCACCACGCCGTGTCGAGCAGTTCCTCTCGGATGTGTTCGTCGAACCGCCACTTCTTTCGTTCGGCGGGGACGCCCGCGACAACCGCGTAGGGCTCTACGTCGCTCGTCACGACGGCCCCCGCGCCGACGATTGCGCCGTGGCCGATAGAGACTCCCGAGAGGACGGTCGCGTTCGAACCGATCCACACGTCACTCCCGACGTCGATGTCTCCTTTCGAGGTCCACGCCAACTCGTCGCCGGTGACCTGTCGGTACAGTTTCAACTGCAGCGTCGGGTTCGCGGTCGTGTGGTTCTGCGACCGGAACTCCGCGCCGGGGGCAACGGCACAGTATCGTCCGATATCGACGGTCCCTCTGAGTGTGTTCCGACCGTTGAGATTCGTCCCCCGTCCGAGACCTACCGTCCCGTTGAGTACGCAGTCGGGACCGACGTGCACGTCGTCACCGAGTGAGATATCTCCTCGCATCGAACAGCCGGATTCGATGCCGACGTTCCGCCCCCGTGAGAAGTTCGTCTCCGCGGGCGACTTGTCGATGAGCGTCGTGGCAATCTCGGGGTAACCAAGCCGCGAAACCACGGATTCGACAGTCGTCTTTACGCTCCGCATTGTACGGAGTCTCCGCGTGGTGCTATATCAGCCTTGCCCCCCAGTTATCAATGTTGATAGAGAATGGCGATGAGCACGCGACTGCGATGACGACCGGACAGTTGATTTTTAACCTCGTGTGGGGCACTCTGAGTATGCCCAGTTCCCCTCGCTACTCCATCGCGGTCTGTAACTACAACATGGCCGAGACCATCGAGGAGTCGCTTCGGAGCATGGTTGAGCAGGTCGACGAGGAGCTGTACGAGGTCGTCGTCGTCGACGGCGGTTCGACCGACGGTAGCCGCGATATCCTCCGCGAGCTGGAGGCCGAATTCGACAACTTGCGGGCGGTCCTTGACCGGTCGGACGAGTGCGACTGGCTCGGCGGGGACCGAAACATCTCCTTCGAGGAGTCCCGCGGCGAGTACGTCCTCGAATCGCTCGACACGGACGACTACTACCACGAGGGGGTCATCGAGGACTTCGTCGAGATATTCCACGCGCTGGAGGCGCAGGTCGACCGTCCCTTCTTCCTCAGCGGGCGCGGGATGAACATCGCCCCCCGCGGACTCCTGCTCGACGTGCCGTACTACGACGTGGGCGGCGCAGAGGACCGCGACCACTGGCGACGGCTGTACGCCCGCGACGCGCTCATCTGGCTGGACCACGGTCACGTCTCGGACTCGCTGGGCTACGACTTCGACCTGCGCGGCGAAATCAGCCGCGACATCCACGGGAAGATAACCGACTTCCAGTCGGGCGTCTCCTTCTGGAGCGCGATTCGGTGGACGCTCCACCACGAACACCACTACATCTTCGAGCGGCCGCGGAGCCTCCCCCGAGAGGTCCTAAAGCGCCTCTACGACCTCGCGACGTTCCCGTACGCCTACCTGAAATCGCTCCCGCTCGAACGACACGAGGCCCCGGCGGAGTTCCAGCGGAAGGGCGCGCTCGAAGCGCGCATCGCAGCGACGCGGATGACGCTCCCCGAGATGGAAGCCCACTACGGCTTCCAGGTCGACTGCGACGAGTTCAGCGAGGCGGGCAGGAAGGCGTTCTGCGAATACGCCGACACGTGACCGACGCTGGTCTCACACCGACCGGTAGGATACCCGGTTTCTAATTATCAAACTGTATTTCTGTGGAGAAACGTTCAAACCCCCCTGAAAGGAGTGTACCCTATGGGGCTTGGCGATTGGGTATCTAACGCACGGTGGTACTATCAGAATCTGAATCTCGGGACCGCGGCGAAAGTCAGCGCCGCGGAGCTACTGGGGGGCGCGGTTCGGCGGGCGTATTCACGCGCTCCACGACTTGGGAGACCGATATACGAGCGGGACTGGGACGCGCTGATTATTTTGGACACGTGCCGTCCCGACGCTCTCGAAGCGGTCGCATCGGGGTACGATTTCCTCCCCAACGGTCGCGTCCCGACGGCCACCTCGCTCGGGTCGAACTCCCGCGAGTTCATGCGGTACAACTTCACCGAAGAGTATCGCGAGGAGATGGATCAGACGGCGTTCGTCACGTTCAACCCGAACTCTGACGCCATGCTCGACCCCAACGACTGGTTGCTGTTGGACGAGGTGTGGCGGGACGCCTGGGAGGCCGACATCGGGAGCGTCCGGCCGCGGACGGTGACGAACCGCTCGATAGCGGCTCACCGCGAACTCGATCCAGCGCGAACGATTATCCAGTACCAACAGCCGCACACGCCGTACCCGCACTTCGAGAAGCACGACTGCGGGGCGCTCGCCATCGAGGACGACGCGAACGACCGGTCCGGGATATTCGGCGCGATTCTCGACGGAAAGATAACTCGTGAGGAGGCGTGGGAGGGCTACCTAGACAACCTACGCTGGGCGCTCGACGACCTCGAACTCCTCCTCTCGAACCTCGATTCGGAGCGGGTGATAATCACGTCGGACCACGGCGAGTGTTTCGGCGAGTGGGGGCTGTACGGCCACCACAAATCGACCCCAGTCCCGGAACTCATTCGCGTTCCGTGGGTCGTCACCGAGGCGACTGACGAGGGAACCCACGAGCCGCCCGCCGCATCCACCGATCCCGACGATGTCGGGCTCGACAGCAAGCTCTCTTCGCTCGGCTACCTGTAGCGTCCCGTCGTAGCGGGACGACACCACGCTATCGCCGCTGGCGACGTCTCCTCGCGGTCAATCCATATATCCGAGTTCTTCGAGTCGCTTCTGTACGTCCTCGCTCACGTCGTCGGCCTCCGGGACGCCCTCGGTCGTCTCGCGCAGCAGGTGCGGCGGAATCTCCGACCGGAACGAGGCACAGCGGTCGGGGTGGTCGGCCGCGACGTTCTCGCGCTCTTTCGGGTCGGCGCGGAGGTCGTACAGTTCGTCTTCCTCGCCGTCGACCGCGATGTACTTCCAGCCGTCCTCGCGGACGCCGACGACGGGGCCGGCGTCGCTGAACGATCCGGTCGAGACGACCCGCCGGGGACCGCCCTCGAAGAGGTCGGTCCCGCGGAACGCGCTCGGTGGTTCGACGCCGTGGTTTCGCGCTACCGTGGGCGCGAGGTCGAGCAGTTCGCGCTGTTCGTCGACGACCCCGCCGTCGCCCCGGTTGGACTTCACCACGAGCGGGACGTGCGTCAGTTCGTCGTAGGGGCGGTTCCGGTGGTAGTAGTTCCCGTGGTCGGCGAACTCCTCGCCGTGGTCGGCGGTGAGGATGATATCCGTCTCGTCGTAGCGGCCGAGCGACTGCAACCCGTCGAGGAAGCGGTCGATGTGGTCGGACGTGTACCGGATATCAGAGTCGTAGAGGTCGACGATTCGCCGACGCTCCGCTTCGGTCACGTCTTCGGGGTGGATTCCCGCCTTGGACATGAGACGGCGAATCTCCGACTCGTCGGCGGGCTCGCCGTACGCCGGGTCCTCGAGGTCGATGCCGTAGGGGCGGTGTGGGTCCATGTAGTGGACCCACAGGAAGAAGTCGCCGTCGACGCCGTCGAGCCACTCCAGGGCCCGGTCGGTCGTCTTCTCGGCGTTCTCGTACACCGTCTGCTCCATGATGAGCGACGCTGGGAAGACGGCCTCCTGAATCCGTTCGGCGAGGGGACGTATCCCGAGCGACTCGACCGTCGGACGGACGAGGTCCATCGTCCGCCGAAACAGCCTGTGGGCCGCCGACGGCGACCCCGAGTCCTCGGAGTCCATGATGCCGAAGTCGTCGAAGTGGTCGAAGTCGGCCGGGCGGGGGACGCGGCTCGCGAAATAGGTGTTCGAATGGATGCCGGCGGTCGATACCTCGTCGGGGAGCGGAGAGGCGATGTTTGGCCCGTCGCGAGCGTGCTCGTCCCCGCGGTACCGGGAGGTGAGAAGCGACGGAACCGAAATTCCCGTGTTGGTCCCGTTGGCGAAGGCGGCGGTGAACAGCGTCGAGTCGTCGTCGAGCAGGCGGTCGAGGACCGGAAGCGTGTCCCGCTGGTAGCCGTACTGGCCGACGTGGCCGGCCCGGAGCGCGTCGACGGTGATCAACACGGTGTTCATTGCTTCGGTGGTGTGGCAGGTGCGTTCAAATATCTGTTGCTCAGCGGTCGGCGCACTCGAAGGTGCTATAACCTCCGGCGAAGAATCGCCGACAACCCGAAATGAGAAACGTCGTCCTCATCTGCCTCGACACCGTCCGGAAGGACTACTTCGACCGGTTCGCCGAGCGGTTGCGCGAGCGGGCCGACGCCTCTTTCGACCAGTGTCGGGCTGCGAGTGGCTGGAGCGTTCCGAGCCACGCGAGCATGATGACCGGGAAACTACCGCACCAACACGGGATTCACGTGTACAACCGGGATTTCTCAGGGCTCCGTCGGGAAGACACGTTTCTCGCTGACCTCCCGGACCATCGGGCGTTCGGGTCGAGCGCGAACGTCTACGCCAGCGACGCGTTCGGCTTCGACCTGCTTTTCGACGACTTTACCAGCGTCTCGCCCGACCGGCGGTTCCCCGATGGCATCGACGCCGAAAAGTTCGGACAGGAGTGTGAGGAGACGGGGCTCGCCCGCTACCTCGCCTTCCTGAAAGCCTCGCTCGCCAGCGACCACCCGGTCCAGAGCCTCGCCAACGGCGCGCTCGTCGAGTTCGACCGACAGTTCGCCGAGCTCCCCGTGCCGAAGCCGCTCGACGACGGGGCAAACATCGTCGCGCGCGAGGCGGTGAAGCTCGTCCGCGAACACGGCGACGCAGACCCGTTTTTCATGTTCACGAACTTCATGGACGCCCACGGTCCGCTCACCCACGTCCGCGGCTACGACTCAGACCTCCACGACGCGCCGTACTCGTGGACGACGGGCGAATACAGCACCCACGAGGTCAACGTCTCCGGCAAACTCGAAGAGAACCGGGAGCACATCGAACACACCCGCGGGCTCTACGGCGCGGCCATCGACTACCTCGACCGCAAGGTGTGTTCGTTCGTCGACCGCGTGCAGGCTGAGACGGACCGAGAGACGACGTTCGTCATCACCGCCGACCACGGCGAGAACCTCGCGTTCGAGGCCGACGGCGGCCTCCTCGCCCACAAGGGCGTCCTCACGGAGGGGCTGCTCCACGTCCCGCTTCTCGTCGTCAACGCGCCCGAGGGCTACGACGACAGCGAGACCGGCTACTTCTCGCACGTCGACCTCGGTCGCTTGCTCGTCGGACTCGCCCGCGGGGAGACGCCCGACGTGTTCGAAGCGCGCATCGCCGCCGAGCGAATCGGCTCCAACATGGCCGCCGACGCGTCCGAGGCGGAGCGCCGCGAGTGGGACCGCATGATCCGCGTCGTCTACGACGGGGCCGACAAGTACGAGTGGGATTCCAACGGGACTCGGCTTCGCCACCGACTCGACCCGGATCGACCGAACTGGCAGGAACTCGCGGCGGAGGACGTCGACGTCAGCGACCTCGACGAGGCGTTCTTCGACGTTCCGCTCGACGAGTACAAGCGCGAGGCCGTCACCGCGAGCACCGACCACGACGTGGACCAGACGACGAAGGCGCGCCTGAGCGACCTCGGCTACATCTGAACAGCTGACGCGCCGGTCGGCGACCGCTTCCTCCCGATTTCGGGCGGTTTCGGCGGCGATTTCGGTCCCGAAGAACCTTTCTATGGCCGCCACATCACCCACCTGTACCGACGTATGAGAAATGTCGTCCTTATCTGTCTCGATACTGTCCGAAAGGACTTCTTCGATTCCTTCTCCTCGCGGCTCCAGGAGCGGGCGGACATCGTCTACGACCAGTGCCGAACCGCCAGCACCTGGAGCGCCCCGAGCCACGCGAGCATGTTCACGGGGACGCTCCCCCACGAACACGGCGTTCACGCCTATCACCGCGACTTCTCGGGTATCGGTCGCGACGACACGTTTCTCGCCGAGCTTCCGGACCACCGCGCGCTCGGCGTGAGCGCCAACGTCTGGGCCGGGTCGTCGTTCGGATTCGACGGCTTCTTCGACGAGTTCTCCAACATCTCTCCCGACCGGCGTTTTCCCGAGGGCATCGACGTGGCCCGGTTCGGCCAGTCCTGCGAGAAGACCGGCCTCGGGAAACAACTCGAGTTTCTCAGGCGCGCGCTCGAACACGACAAGCCGGTCCAGAGCCTCCTCAACGGCGCGGCAGTCCAGGTCGACAACACGCTTGCGACCGCGCCGGTTCCGAAGCCGATGGACGACGGCGCGAAGACGCTCATCGGGCAGGCAAACCGCCTCGTCGGCGCGTCCGACGAGCCGTTTTTCCTCTTTACGAACTTCATGGACGCCCACGGTCCCCTACGGCACATCCTCGGCTACGACGGGAGTCTCCACGACGCGCCGAACTCGTGGAGCTCCGAGCGCCTCGACTGGTCGCGAATCGTCGCCGAGGGCAACGAGACCGAGATGACGCGCTACCGCGACCTCTACGGCGCGGCCATCGACTACCTCGACCGCAAGGTGTGTTCGTTCATCGACGAGGTGCGGGCGGCGACCGACGAGGAGACGACGTTCGTCGTCACCTCCGACCACGGCGACAACCTCGCGTTCGAGGCCGACGGCGGCCTGTGGGGTCACACCGAAAGCAGCCTCAACGAAGCGCTGACGCACGTCCCACTCGTGGTCGTGAACGCGCCCGGTGAGGGCACCGACGTCGTCGACGGCTACGTTTCGCACCTTCGGCTCGGCGACCTCCTCGTCGGCCTCGCCCGCGGGGAGCGCCCCGACGTGACCGGCGCGCGGATTCCCGTCGAGCGAATCGGCCACAGCGGCAAACAGCACAAGCTCGCCGAACAGGCGCGGGACACGAACCGGATGCTCCGCGCCGTCTACGACGGTGACCGCAAGTTCGTCTGGGCCGACGACGGGAGTCGAGAGTCCTACCGTCTCGACGCCGACCGCCCGTGCTGGCAGGCCGAGACCGACGAACCGTTCGACGCCGAGTCGCTCGACGACTCGTTCTTCGAGACGCCCGTCGCCGACTACGCGGAGCGCGCCCGGTCCGCCGAAGACGAACTCGGCGTCGACGGCGCGACGGCGGACCGCCTCCGCGAACTCGGCTATCTCTGACCCAGCCGTGACTGACTACTCCCTCGCACGCCGGTCGTTCAGCCTCCCATGAAAAAGACAGACAGCCTCTCCATCGGCCGCGAGGCGTTCCTTTCCCTGTTTTCGAAGGTCCTCACCGCCGGTACCGGTTTCGCCGGCGTCGTCATCTTTGCGAACCTCCTCGGCGACGTCGGCTGGGGAACGTACCGGACCGTCCTCGCCGCCGCATTCGTCCTCACGCAGGTTCCGAGCGGTATCGGTGCGGCGGTGAAAAAGCGGGTGAGCGAGGTCGGCGTCGAGCCCGGCTCCTTTTTCGGGACGGCGCTCCTCGCGCACCTCGCGTTCTCGCTCGTCGTCGCCGGCGCGTACGTACTCCTCGAACCCTACGCAGTCGACTACTTCGGAACCCGCGAACTGGCCGTCGGCGTGGTGCTCGTGGTGGTGTCGCTCGGACTGTTCAACATCGCGAACAAGCTCTACGCCGGCACGGGTCACCCGGCGGTCTCCTCGTGGGTCGACGGCATCCGGAGCCTCCTGACCATCGCGCTCCAGCTGCTCTTTTACTGGCTCGGCTTCGAGGCGTTCGGGCTCGTTCTCGGTCTGGCCATCGCGACGGTCGGAACGGCCGTCCTCGCCGCGGTCCTCTCGCGCGTCCTCCCCGCGCGCCCGACGAAACGGGTCGCAGAGCGAATCTACGACTTCGCCCGGTGGAGCGTTCCGACCTCGATGCTGTCGAATTTCTACTCTAGCGCCGACGTGCTCATCATCCAGGCGTTCGTCGGCCCGGCCTCGGTCGCGTACTACTCGGTCTCGATTCAGCTCGCCCAGCCCGGGGCGATGTTCGCGACGACCATCGGAAACGTGCTGAACGTCAAGTCGAGCGGCGTCGACTCCGTCGGCGGCGACGTGCGGTTCGACCTGATAAACTCCATCTCCTACGCGGGGCTCATCGCGATTCCGGTCTTCTTCGGCGCGGCCGCGATGCCGAAGGAGTTGGTGACGACGCTGTTCGGTAGCGACTTCGCCAACACGCCGGTACTCGTGGTCGTCGGAATGACCCTGTTCCAGATCGGCAATGCCTACCGCCACCCCTTCGAGGCCGTCCTACAGGGCACCGACCGCCCGGAGCTCGTCTTCCGGGTGAACAGCTTCATCGTCCTCCTGCACCTCCCGGCCGCGGTCGCGCTCGGGAGCGTCTACGGGCTCGTCGGCGTCGTCGCCAGCACGGTCGCCGCGGAGGTCGTTCGACACGCCGTCTTCCAGTACGTCGCCCACCGCGAGTTCGGCGGCGTCGTGTTCACGCGTCCGATGCTCGAACAGACAGTCGCCGGCGCGGTCATGTTTGCCCTCGTCTGGTCGGTCCTCGAATACGCCGTCTCGATTACCGGATGGGTCTCGCTGCTGCTCGTCGTCGGGTTCGGTGCCGTCGCATACTTCACGGCGCTCCTCGGACTGAGCAGCCACTTCCGCGAGACGGTCAGAAACACGGTCCCCGGGCTCTCGGGCGAGTAAGCGAGCGACGCCGGCGTCGAGGGCCGCCGCATCGACTCAGCCCGACCCGACCCGACCCGGTTCTCAGTGCGCCGCGTTCCAGCCGCCCCGACAGACCGTGTCGTAGACCGCGGTCGTCCGCTCGACCACGGACTCCCACGCCGGAAGCGGTTCCGCCGGCGCGTCGAGGTCGACCGCGCGCTCGATGCCCGAAACGAGAGCCGCGGGGTCGACGCCGACGCAGTCGTCGCGGTCCGCCCAGTCGACGAGCGCCCCCGCGTTGCGGACGACGCACGGCGTTCCCGAGGCGAGCGCCTCGGCGACGGTCATCCCGTAGGCCTCGAACTCGGACATCGTCACAAAGGCCGCCGCGCCGGCGTACAGCCCCGGTAGATCCTCGTCGGCGACGAAGCCGAGGAAGTGAACGCGGTCTTCGACGCCGACCTCGCGGGCGAGTCGCTTCAGCTCCGGGCCGTAGTCGCCGGAGCCGGCGACCACGAGGTCACAGCCGAGGTTGGGGAGGGCTCGAATCACGTGCTGAACGCCTTTGTACTCCTCTAACCGGCCGACTGAGAGGAGGTAGGTTCGGTCCGCCCACTCGGGGTCGGGCGACGCCTCGGCGAACCGCGCCACGTCGAGACCGTTCGGAATCACCGTCGCCTCGACCCCGAAATCGTCTGCGAGTCGGCGGCGCTCCCAGTCGCTCACGGCGATGCGGGCGTCGGCGCGGCGGAGCGCCCACCCGCCCGGGGCTCGGTAGACGGACAGCAGTTTGTCCCGCAGGTCGGAGGCGCTCCCGCCGTGGTAGTGCGGCGTGGCGACGAAGGGGGTCTCAGCGACGCCGAGCGCCGCGAACAGGAGCGGAAGCGAGTGGTAGTTGTGGGCGTGGACGAGGTCGGCACCGCGGGCGAGGCGGCGCACGGTCGCCAGTATCTCCGGGGCGACGTGGAACGCGCCGCCGGGGGCGACGCCGGGGTGTCGAATCACCCGGACGCCGTCTCGGTACTCCGCCGAGCGGGTGAGTCCCTCGGCGTCGGCGGTCAGGACCGTCACGTCGTGTCCCGCCGCTGCGAGCCGGGTCGCGAGCTCGGCGACGTGTGCCTCGACGCCGCCGGTGTGCGGAGGATACCGCGTCGTGACGTAGAGGACGTTCATTCGAAGTACTCCCTCGACTCGCGGTCGAGTTCCCACGTGCCGTCGCCCTCGTCGCGGAGGAGTTCGACCGCGGCGACGAGCAGCGACACCTGCGAGTCGAAGACGGCGTACAGTGGCTGGAGCGGACCGAGGCGTTCGGACTGGCCGGCCCACGCGAAGGCGGCGACGGCACCCGGCACGGCGAGGCCGAGCGGCCCCGCGAGGAGGACGCCGGCAGCGGTCGCCAGCACGACGGTCGCCGCGAGCAGCCACGGCGAGACGACCATGAACCACCAGTTGAACGGGAGGACGACGGTCCCGTAGAACCCGTAGCGGCCGAGCATGTCTCGGTTCTGGACGAGGAGTTTGAGCAGGCCCATCGCCCGGCGGTCCTTGCGCTGTCGGCGCTTCGAGAACTTAGAGACGCCGGACTCGGTGAACGCCATCGCGGGGTCCATCACGACGCGCTTACCGGCCCGGCGGATGCGAAGCGCGAGTTCGGTGTCATCGGCGAGGGAGTCGGGGGCGATGGGGACGAAGTCCTCGGCGCGGAACGCGAAGCAGGGGCCGTGGAAGATGAACGTCGAGTCGAGGTGGGATTCGAGGCCCTGAATCTTCGTGAGGATACCGCGGTAGTCCGATTCGACCTCGCTGTCGCCGAGGACTTCGGACTGTTGGCCCGTCACCGCGCCGATGGTCGGGTCCGAGAGGTTCCCCGCCGCCTGCCGGAGCACGTCCGGTGCGAGCTTCGAGTCGGCGTCGGTTCGGAAGACCAGTTCGTTGCTCGCCGCCGCGAACGCCTCGTTGAGGGCGGGTGCGACTCCCCGGCGCTCGTCGTCGTGGAGGAGCGTCAGTTCGGGTGCGTCGCGTCCAGCGAAGAAGTCGCGGACGACCGCGGGCGTGTCGTCGTCGCTCGCGTCCGCGACGACCACCTCGACTTTCTCCATCGGGTAGTCGAGCGCGAGGATGTCTTCGAGCTTCGCCTCGATGATGCTCGCCTCGTTGTAGGTCGGGAGGACGATGCTCACGGTCGGTTCGTCCGGGGACTTCCGGGCGGGCGACCCCGAGGTGTCGACGACCCGGAGCAACGCGAGGTAGACGAGGTAGGGGACCCCCGTCAGAGAGAGGAGTCCGAACGTCGCGACGAGGAGGCGACGGAGGCGTGCGCGCATGGAATGTGGTTTTCCCACCAAGAATAAAAGTGCTGTAGGTTGCTCTCGCCCCGCGGATTCGCGGGGACACATCCAGAAGTCCTTTTATACTGTCCGCTGGATGTCCCGCTGATGGACTACGCGGACGTTTGCGTCCTCGTCCCAACCTACAACGAGGCGGAGACTATCGCCGAGGTCGTCGCCAGCTACCGAGACGAGGGGTTCCACAACGTCCTCGTCATCGACGGCGACTCCACAGACGGGACGCGGGAACTCGCCGAGGAGGCCGGCGCGCACGTCGTCGTACAGCGCGGGAGCGGGAAGGGACAGGCGGTCAGGGAGGCGGTCGAAGAGCACGTCGAAGCGACGTACGTCCTGATGCTCGACGGCGACGGAACCTACGAGGCGGGCGACGCGACGAAGATGCTCGACCCGCTCACCGAGGGGTACGAACACGTCATCGGCGACCGCTTCGCCGACATGCGGCCGGGCGCGATGACGCGGCTGAACAAGGTCGGAAACCGCATCATCAACCGGGCGTTCGCGTTCATCCACGGGCAGGACTTCCGCGACATCCTCAGCGGCTACCGCGCGTTCACCCGCGAGTCGTTCCTCGACATGACCCTCACCTCCGACGGCTTCGGCATCGAGACGGAGATGGCCGTCGAGTGTGCGAAACGCGGCATCGAGACGACGGTCGTCCCCACGACGTACTACCCTCGACCGAACGGGTCGGACACGAACCTCAACCCGGTCCGCGACGGCGGTATCATCTTCCTCGAACTGTACCGCCGCGCCAAGACCAACAACCCGCTTTTCTACTTCGGGAGCGTCGGGCTCACGTCGACCGCGACCGGGGTCGGCCTCGCCGGCTACGTCGCCTACGAGTGGTTCGTCCGCGCTATCTCCCACGAGGTCATCGCCGTCGTCTCCGCGGCGGGCATCCTCTTCGGCGTGCAACTACTGATGTTCGGCGTGCTCTCGGACCTCATCCTCTCGTTACACCGCGAGCAGATGAAACGAATCGAAGAACTGGAGTGAGCGTCGGCGTCGGCTCGCGCCGGGCCGTCGGAACCGGGTGAATCGACCGAGACCGCCTTCAGAACGGGACGAGCGAACGGAGCCGACCCATCAGACTCTTCGACGCCTTGGCGCGGAACTCCTCGAACACGGGGTGGAGCGTCTCCAAGAGGTCGCGGCGGGAGTCGAACCGGTCTTTCGGCGCGGCGGCGAGGGCGTCGCTTATCGCGACCGTGTTGCCCGCGGCGTCTATCGGCACGGCGACGTCGTCGAGCGCCCGCGCAATCTCTCTTGCGTCTGCCGGGTAGTCGATGTCTGCGGCGTCGACGTCGGCGGCGAGCGCAGCAATACCGAATTCGATTGAGTCCGGCTCTGACGTATCGTTTTGGGGCGGTCTCGCGGCCATCGAACGTGTATAGGATGTCCCGCATGGAAAAACCCCCGACCTTCGGTGATACCGCCGGTGAGCGCCGAAAAACCGCGACGGGCGTTTGGTTCGTGACCCACCGTTGGGGTTAACCCCGCCCGGAGCCACGTTCGAGCCATGACCGAGTACACGACGGTCTCGATACCGAAGGAGTTGGCTGCTCGCGTCGACGACACGCTCGAAGGAACCACGTTCTCGAGTACGAGCGACCTCGTCCGGTTCCTCCTGCGCAGCATCGTCATCCAACACGAGCGCTCCGGCGGCGACCTCTCTGAGTCGGAGTTCCAGGAGATAGCGGAACAGCTGACCGACCTCGGCTATCTGCGGTAGTCGGCCGAGGCGAGCGGCCGCCACCCGCGGGCCGGCAGCGCCGGCCGGCCGAACGGGGTCGGCTCAGTCGAGTTCTTCCCGCGGCGGTTCGGCGTCGAGCACGACGAGTTTCAACTTCCGCCCGGCGCGGTCGAAGGCGGCCAGCGTCCGCCCCTCCCACGGGGGAACGGCGAGGAGCACCACGGCCGCGAGGTCGTCGCGCTCCGTGAGTTCGAACGGCCCCTGCGGGTGGGTGAGAAAGCGGGCGCGGCCGCGGCCGGCCGGCGTCCCGAGGTCCATCCCGAAGACGGCGCTCACGGACTGGCCGGCCTCGGCCATGTAGAAGTGGGTGAGAACCGGCGTCTCCGGGTCGAGACCGAGGTCGTCGTCGAATTCGCCGGCGGGCGTCGGTGCGAGAACGAGGTTCATGGACGCCGGCTCGGCCTCCTCGGCCATATCGAGCAGCACGTCGACGAGCCCTCGCGTGACGTGGACTCGCTGTCGCTCCGACTCGTCGACCGCTCTATCGGTCGCGCGGTCAGACTCAGTCTCGGTGCCGGGCGTGGTCTCGTTGCCGACGGCGGTTGTGTCGTCTGACATCAGTTCGAGAGCATCGAGGTGAGCGACCGGAGGTAGGCGCTCGGGAGGTTTCGTCGGGCGTTGCCGAGTGCGGTCCGGAGTTCGTCGCCCGCGTTCACGGGTACGCCCGCGCCGTGGCCGACGAGTAGCCGCTCGGGGTCGTACCGGGAGAGCACGCGCCGCGGTGGGAACGGCCGGAGCATCGGGTGGACGCCGAGGTGCTCGCCGCGGGCGCAGAAGTAGCCGACCGTGCCGACCGATTCGGGGACGACGAGCAGGTCGTACCCGTCGTGATAGAAGCCGACCTCCTGCCACGGCGGGACGGAGCGGTCGACGAGACGGAACGCCTCGAAGCCGGAGTCGGCGAGGTCGGCCCCGAAGCGTTCGACGGTCGCGTCGAGTTCGTCGGCGACGCCGGTCATCCACGAGGCGACGTAGACCGGTACTTCGTGGCGGTTGGCGATGGCCGCCGAGTCGCGTTTGTGTCGGTCGAGTCCGACCACGACGCCGGCCACGTCGCCGAATTCGGCGAACAGGTCGTCGACGCCGGGGGCATCGACGGGGTCGAACAGCCACACGTCGCCGTCGACTTCGACGGCGTGACTGGCCCGCTGCATCGTCTCGTCGGGGTACGCGAGCCATCCGACGCCGTGGTCCCATCGGTCGATTTCGCGGAGGTCGGAGGTACCGCGACCTTTCATCGGCATGCCAGTATCGTGGGGCGCGCGGCGCATAAGAACTCTCCCCGCGGCCGATGCGCCCGGTTCTGGTCGGTTCGTTCCGTTCGTCGGGACCGCGGAGACCGCGAAGCGGGCCGCCCGGTCAGAGGTCGTCCGTGTTGATGTCCACGCCCGGCGGGGAGACGACGAGGAACTTCCGGAAGTGCATCAGCTGGCCGCCCATATCCTTGATGTCGCGTGCGAAGCCCGACGCGAGCTTGTTGAGGTCGCCCTCGATGGCGAGAAAGAGGACGTTTCCGCGGGCGACGGACTGGACCCACTCCTCGGACGGGGTCGACCCGTCGAGGACGCCGAGGACCACGTCACCCTCGGCGTCGTCCTCGTCGAGGTGTTCTTCGGCCGTCTGCAAGTTGAGATTGAAATCGCCCATACCCGCTCGGTTGTCGAGCGACGAGAAAAGGGTTCGGTCGAGCAGTGAACGGCCTCGACGGCACAAACACGCACATTGGTATCACGTTTCACACGACAGTCGCAGTTTGCTCCACGTTTGTCCAGTCGAGAGTGCGCGCACCGGGTGCTAAATTTTGTTTCTAAACTCTATTTAGTTATATTATTACTCAGAAGCTATCGAACGACGAGCAGACATATCAAGTCAACATATGTCATGATATCATATAAGGACGTTTAGGTACAGCGATTAGCCCCGAGAGTGGTTGTCACGCAACACCCGCTGAACGTTCGTGATACTGTCGGGGAGAAACGTTTAAATATGAGTTCGGGCACGTCACTGACACGATGTCTCACAACGACACGGAGGATTCGTCGGGTTCCCCGGCGGGTCGAGTTCTTCCAGGGCACATTAGCCCAACAATCTGAAATCGAAGACGTACGAATCTTCGACACGACACTCCGCGACGGCGAACAGTCACCGCGAACCTCGTTCAGTTACGAGGAAAAGCGCGACATCGCCGAAACCCTCGACGACATGGGTACCCACGTCATCGAGGCCGGGTTCCCGGTGAACTCGGAAGCGGAGTTCGAAGCAGTCGCAGATATCGCTGCTTCGACGGACGCGACGACGTGCGGGTTGGCCCGCGTCGTCGACAAGGATATCGAAGCCGCGCTGGATTCCGGCGTGGACATGGTGCACACGTTCGTGAGCACCAGCGACGTCCAGTTGGCCGACTCGATGCACGCTTCCCGCGAGGAAGCCGTCGAGCGGGCCGTCCGCAGTGTCGAACACGTCCGCGACGCGGGCGTTGAAGTAATGTTCTCACCGATGGACGCCACCCGAACGGACGAGGACTTCCTCATCGAAGTCGTCGAGGCCGTCTCCGAGGCGGGCGTCGATTGGATCAACCTGCCGGACACCTGCGGCGTGGCGACGCCGACTCGCTTCGCCCGCATGGTGGCGACGGTCAGAGAGCACACCGACGCGAGAATCGACGTGCACGCGCACGACGACTTCGGACTGGCGTCGGCGAACGCGATGGCCGGCTTCGAAGCCGGCGCCGCACAAGCGCAGGTGTCGGTCAACGGCATCGGCGAGCGCGCCGGTAACGCCGCCTACGAGGAGGTCGTCATGGCCGCCGAATCCCTCTACGGCGTCGACACCGGCATCGACACGACGAAGATAACCGAGCTGGCTCGCGTCGTCGAGGCGGCGTCCGACATCCCGGTCCCGGCGAACAAGCCGGTCGTCGGCCGCAACGCCTTCTCCCACGAGAGCGGTATTCACGCCGCCGGCGTCATCGAGAACGCCGACACCTTCGAACCGGGCGTCATGACCCCGGAGATGGTCGGCGCGACCCGCGAGTTCGTACTCGGCAAGCACACGGGGACGCACTCGGTACGCAAGCGCCTCGCAGATATCGGGTTCGAACCCTCGGACGCCGAGGTCCGGGAGGTCACCCGCCGCGTCAAAGACCACGGCGCGGAGAAAGAACGCGTCGACGACGCGACGCTCGAGGTGTTCGCCCGCGACGTGGGTATCACCCACGAGGACGACACGGAGGAGGAGGTCCGCGCCTGATGGCGCCGGGCTGTGGCCCTACGGGGCGACCGCCCTGCTCGCGTCCGACCTCCCGCGCGGCGTGCAATCGTTGCCCGCCGCGAAAGCATTATTACGGCCGGGACGGACGTGTGGCATACGATGACCTCGCACGACGAACACGCGGTTCGCGCGACCTCGGAAGCCGGGGCCAGCGCCGCCGCCGTCGGTGCGATTCGGTCGCTCATTATTGTAGGGGCATAGCCCCCTACCACACCATCTCTCCGTCCCGCGTATTCGCACCGTTTTCAGACACGTCCGCAGTCCCCACAATGGCGCACCAGCACCACACGCAGTCACCAGACAGTCCGTATCGACGACCGACCACACACCACGGAGCCCACACATGAGCGAACGAACCGCAGCCACGACCGACCCCGACGCGACCGACGGGGCAGACGATTCGACCGAGACGCCGACCGAGATTACCTCGGGTTCGACGTCAGTCGTCCGCGCCCTCGAAAACGCCGGCGTCGAGACCGCCTTCGGCGTGCAGGGCGGGGCGATAATGCCCATCTACGACGCGTTGTACCACTCTGACATCCGTCACGTGACGATGGCCCACGAGCAGGGCGCGGCGCACGCGGCCGACGCGTACGGCGTCGTTCGCGGCGACCCCGGCGTCTGCCTCGCCACGTCCGGTCCGGGCGCGACGAACCTCGTGACCGGCATCGCCGACGCGAACATGGACTCCGACGCGGTGCTCGCGCTCACGGGACAGGTCCCGTCCGACATGGTCGGCTCCGACGCGTTCCAGGAGACCGACACCACGGGCGTCACCGCGCCCATCACGAAGCACAACTACTTCGCCTCGTCGCCCGACACCGTCGGCGACACCGTCGGCGAAGCGTTCGCGCTCGCCGCGGAGGGACGACCCGGCCCGACGCTCGTCGACCTCCCGAAGGACGTCTCGCTCAACGAGACCGACCGCGAGCCCGGTCCGGCGCAGGCACCCGAAACGTGTCGCGCCCGCACCGACCCGGCCGACTCGCAGGTCGAGGCCGCCGCGCGCGCAATCGAGCGCGCGGAGAAGCCCCTCCTGCTGTTCGGTGGCGGCGTCGTCAAGGCCGACGCGACCGAGGTCGCCCGGCAGTTCGCGACCGAACACCGGATTCCGGTCGTCACCACGATGCCCGGAATCGGCGCGATGCCGGAAGACCACGAACTCTGCCTGTCGTGGGCGGGGATGCACGGCACCGGCTACGCCAACATGGCCATCACGCACACCGACTGCCTCATCGCGGTCGGCACGCGGTTCGACGACCGCCTGACCGGCGGTATCGACACGTTCGCGCCCGAGGCCGAAATCGTCCACATCGACATCGACCCGGCGGAAATCTCGAAGAACGTCCACGCGGACTACCCGGTCGTCGGCGACGCCGGTCGCGCCATCGAGCGCGTCGACGCCGAACTGGGCGAGAGTCCCGACGCGCGCGAGTGGGTCGAACAGTGTCTCACCTGGAAGGAGGAGTACCCGATGGACTACGCGGCCCCGGACAACGAGCCGCTGAAGCCGCAGTTCGTCGTCGAGGCGCTCGACGAGGCCACGCCCGACGAGACCATCGTCACGAGCGGCGTCGGTCAACACCAGATGTGGGCCGCCCAGTACTGGACGTTCACCGAGCCGCGGCGGTGGGTTTCGTCCCACGGTCTCGGCACGATGGGCTACGGCTTGCCCGCCGCAATCGGCGCGCGGGTCGCGGCCGACGACGACGAGACGGTCGTCTGCGTCGACGGCGACGCCTCGTTCCTGATGACGATTCAGGAGCTGTCGGTCGCCGTCCGCGAGAATCTCGACATCACCGTCGCCATCCTGAACAACGAGTACATCGGGATGGTTCGCCAGTGGCAGGACGCCTTCTTCGAGGGCCGACGCATGGCCGCCGGCTACGACTGGTGTCCCCAGTTCGACAAGCTCGCCGAGGCGTTCGGCGCGCGCGGCTGGACCGTCGACTCCTACGAGGAGGTCCCCGGCGCCATCGAGGAAGCGCTCGCGTACGACGGCCCCTCGGTCATCGACTTCCACGTCGACCCGGCGGAGAACGTCTACCCGATGGTCTCCTCGGGCGGCGCGAACGGCAAATTTGCACTCTCGGAGGACCAGTTATGAGCGACAATCGGACAGGACTGCAAGGCCCCGCGCCCGACGAGCGGCCACACCCCGACGGCCGACGCAACGCGCAGGGCATCCGCATCGACCCCGAAGCGGAATCGGAACACGAACCGCGGCGAACGGTCTTTTCGGCCATCGTCGAGGACGAACCCGGCGTGCTCTCGCGCGTCGCCGGCCTCGCCGCCCGCCGCCAGTTCAACATCGAGAGCCTCACCGTGGGCCCGACGACCGTCGAGGGCCACTCCCGTATCACGATGGTCGTCGAGGAGCCCGAACCGGGCATCGACCAGATCGAAAAACAGCTTGCGAAGCTCAAGCCCGTCATCTCCGTCGGCGAGCTGGACGACGACGCCGTCCGCGCGGAACTCGTCCTCCTGAAAGTCCGCGGCGAGGACCCTGACAAGGTCCACGCCATCACGGAGATGTACGACGGCCGCACCCTCGACGCCGGCCCCGAGACCATCACGGTCCAACTCTCCGGCGACGAGCGCAAGATAGACGACGCCGTGGACGCGTTCCGGCGGTTCGGCATCATCGAAATCGCTCGGACCGGACAGACCGCGCTCGCCCACGGCTCGAAGAAGACCGTCCCCGGAGAGGAACCCGGAACCTCCGGCGAACCCACCAAACCAAACACGAACACGCAATGACAGAACTCACCACGGAAGTTTACTACGACGACGACGCCGACCGCTCCCAGATCGACGACAAGACCGTAGCCGTCATCGGCTACGGCAGTCAGGGCCACGCCCACGCGCAGAACCTCGCCGACAGCGGGGTCGACGTGGTCGTCGGCCTCCGCGCGAACTCCTCGTCCCGCGACGCCGCGGAAGCCGACGGCCTCCGCGTCAAAGAGCCGGCCGAGGCGGCCGCCGAGGGCGACATCGTCTCCGTGCTCGTCCCCGACACCGTCCAGCCGGCGGTGTTCGAGGAGATTCGAGACTCCCTTGAGGCCGGCGACACGCTCCAGTTCGCCCACGGCTTCAACATCCACTACAACCAGATTCGGCCCCCGGAGAACGTCGACGTGACGATGGTCGCACCGAAGTCGCCGGGCCACCTCGTCCGCCGCAACTACGAGGCGAACGAGGGGACGCCGGGTCTCATCGCCGTCTACCAGGACGTGACGGGCGACGCCAAGGAGGAGGCGCTGGCCTACGCGCACGGCCTCGGCTGCACCCGTGCGGGCGTCATCGAGACGACGTTCCAAGAAGAGACCGAGACCGACCTGTTCGGCGAGCAGGCCGTCCTCTGCGGCGGCGTCACCTCGCTGGTCAAGCAGGGCTACGAGACGCTCGTCGACGCGGGCTACTCCCCCGAGATGGCGTACTTCGAGTGCCTGAACGAACTGAAGCTCATCGTCGACCTGATGTACGAAGGCGGACTCGGCGAGATGTGGGACTCCGTCTCTGACACCGCCGAGTTCGGCGGGCTGACCCGCGGCGACCGCGTCGTCGACGAGCACGCCCGCGAGAACATGGAAGAGATTCTGGAGGAGGTCCAAGACGGCACCTTCGCCCGCGAGTGGATTCTGGAGAACCAGGCGGGCCGGCCGTCGTACTCCCAGCTCAAGGACGCAGAAGAGAACCACCACATCGAACAGGTCGGCGCGCCGCTGCGCGACCTGTTCGCGTGGGCCGACGACGAAGAAGAAGCGGACGCGGAGAAAGCCGAAGCACCGGCGGACGACTGAACACGACACCAATGACACGCGACGACACGACCGACCGAATGCGAGACATCAGCCACACGAACCCCTATACGGGCGAGACGTTCACCACGGTCTACGAGCGCGGCCCGGCCGTCACCGACGGCGGTCGGAGCGACGCGACGCCCGCGACGACGGACACGGACGCGACCGAGACCGAGACCGAGACGATGGGCGACGTGGATCACACGCCCCGCAACGGCGAGGGCGCGAACCATGTCTGGGAACGCGGCCGCGACGACCGCGTCGTACCGGGTGACGGACATGAGTGAGGGAACGCTGTACGACAAGGTCTGGGAGGAACACACGGTCTCGGAGCTTCCGACCGGCCAGACCCAGCTGTTCTGCGGCCTGCACCTCATCCACGAGGTGACGAGCCCGCAGGCGTTCGGCATGCTGCAGGAACGCGACCTCGAAGTCGCCTACCCGAACCGGACGCACGCGACGGTCGACCACATCGTACCCACGTCGGACCAGTCGCGGCCGTTCCGCGACGACGCCGCAGAGGAGATGATGGCTGAACTCGAACAGAACGTCCGCGACGCGGGCATCAATTTCTCGGACCCGACCTCGGGCGAACAGGGTATCGT
The DNA here is from genome assembly GCF_000336815.1 of Haloferax prahovense DSM 18310. Taxonomy (GTDB): domain Archaea; phylum Halobacteriota; class Halobacteria; order Halobacteriales; family Haloferacaceae; genus Haloferax; species Haloferax prahovense. Next base: position 69,229 of record NZ_AOLG01000013.1, on the reverse strand, counting down.
CCACGTCATCGGGCCCGAGAAGGGACTCACCCAACCCGGCATGACTATCGTCTGCGGCGACAGCCACACCTCGACCCACGGGGCGTTCGGCGCGCTCGCGTTCGGTATCGGTACGAGCCAGATTCGCGACGTGCTGGCGACTCAGACGGTCGCGATGGAGAAAAAGAAGGTCCGGAAGATAGAGGTCACGGGCGAACTCGGCCCCGGCGTCGAGGCCAAGGACGTCATCCTCGAAATCATCCGTCGCCTCGGGACCGAAGGCGGCGTCGGCTACGTCTACGAGTACGCCGGCGAGGCCATCGAGAACCTCGACATGGAGGGTCGGATGAGCATCTGTAACATGTCCATCGAGGGCGGTGCTCGCGCGGGCTACGTCAACCCCGACGAGACCACCTACGACTGGCTGAAAGAGACCGAGTACTTCCAGGAGAACCCCGAGCGGTTCGACGAACTCAAGCCGTACTGGGAGTCCATCCGCTCCGACGAGGACGCCGAGTACGACGACGTCGTCACCATCGACGGCTCCGAACTCGAACCCGTCGTCACGTGGGGGACCACGCCCGGACAGGGCGTCGGCATCACCCAGCCCATTCCGGCCCCCGAGGACCTGCCCGAGGAGAAGCAGGACACCGCCCGGATGGCGCAGGAACACATGGGCGTCACGCCCGGCGAGACCATGGAGGGCTACGAAATCGACGTGGCGTTCCTCGGCTCGTGTACGAACGCCCGAATGCCCGACCTCCGCCGCGCGGCGGGAGTCGTCGAGGGACGACAGGTCGCCGACGACGTCCGCGCGATGGTCGTCCCCGGCAGTCAGCGCGTCAAGGCCGCCGCGGAGGCGGAGGGCCTCGACGAGATATTCACGGAAGCCGGCTTCGAGTGGCGCGAGGCGGGCTGTTCGATGTGTCTCGGCATGAACGAGGACCAGCTGGAGGGCGACGAGGCCTCGGCGTCCTCGTCGAACCGTAACTTCATCGGTCGGCAGGGGTCGAAAGACGGTCGCACCGTCCTGATGAACCCGCGGATGGTCGCCGCCGCGGCCGTCACCGGGCACGTGACTGACGTGCGCGAACTGAAGGAGGTGAGCGTCGCATGACCGACGAGATTCCCGAAATCGACTCGGCGTCCGGCTCCGGCGTTCCCATCCGCGGCAACGACATCGACACGGACCAGATAATCCCGGCGCGGTTCATGAAGGTCGTCACGTTCGACGGCCTCGGCGAGTTCGCGTTCTTCGACCAGCGTTACGACGAGAACGACGAACCCAAAGAGCACCCGATGAACGAGCCGCAGTTCCAGGACGCCGCCATCATGGTCGTCAACGCCAACTTCGGCTGTGGCTCCTCTCGGGAGCACGCCCCGCAGGCGCTCATGCGCTGGGGCATCGACGCCATCATCGGCGAGTCGTTCGCCGAGATTTTCGCGGGCAACTGCCTCGCGCTCGGCATCCCGACGGTCACCGCGGACCACGAGACGGTCACCGAACTGCAGGACTGGGTCGACGAGCACCCGGACGCAGACATCGACGTGGACGTGGAAAACGAGACGGTCACCTACGGCGAGACGACCGTGGACGTGACCGTCGACGACGCACAGCGAAAGGCGCTCACCGAGGGCGTCTGGGACACGACGGCGCTCATGAAGTCGAACGCCGACGCGGTCGCCGAGAAAGCCGCTTCCCTGCCCTACGTCGATGACTGAGGAAATCGTCGTCATCCCCGGCGACGGCATCGGCGCGGAGGTCATCCCGGCGGCGGTTGACGTGCTGAAGGCCGTCGGCGACTTCGAGTTCGTCGAGGCCGACGCGGGCGACCACGTGAAAGAAGCCACGGGGGAGGCGCTCCCGCAGGAGACCTACGACCTCGCCGCAGAGGCCGACGCGACGCTGTTCGGCGCGGCCGGCGAGACCGCGGCGGACGTCATCCTGCCGCTTCGGACCGCGGTGGACTCGTTCGTCAACGTCCGCCCGGCGAAGGCCTACCCCGGCGTCGACGCGCTCCGCCCGGAGACGGACCTCGTCTTCCTCCGGGAGAATACCGAGGGCGTCTACGCCGGTCACGAGGACTGCCTCTCCGAGGACCTCTCGACGCTCACGCGCGTGGTCACCACCTCGGCGTCCGAGCGACTCGCCGAGTACGCCTGCGACTACGTCGGCGGCGAGGGCGGCAGTTTCCAGGTCGCCCACAAGGCGAACGTGATGCGCGAGACGGACGGTCGCTTCCGCGACGCCGTCGTCTCCGTCGCCGACGACCGCGGCGTCGAGACCGAGGAAGTCCTGATGGACGCCTTCGCGACGCGCGTCTGTCTCGACCCCACGCAGTTCGACACCATCGTCTGTCCGAACCTCGCGGGCGACGTGCTGTCCGACCTCGCCGCCGGCCTCGTCGGCGGCCTCGGACTGCTCCCCTCGGCGAACATCGGCCCGGACGCCGCGCTGTTCGAACCGGTCCACGGCTCCGCGCCCGACATCGCCGGCGAGGGCATCGCCAACCCGGCCGCGACGATTCTGTCCGCGGCGATGCTGCTCGACTACCTCGACTACGAGGAAGAAGCCGACCGCGTCCGGTCGGCCGTCGAAGGCGTCCTCGCCGACGGGCCGCGCACGCCCGACCTCGGCGGCGACGCCTCCACGGAGGACGTGACCGCCGCGATTCTCGACCGACTCTGAGCGTCGGCGGCCCACCGAATCGACGGTTCGACGTTCGTTTCGAGCGTTCTCGTTTTCGTTTTTGATCGTTTTCTCACCGTCGAGCACCCCGTGTTCGTTCTTGTGTGAGATTCGGCTGTTTCGAGCATATACGGTCGGAATCCAACATAAACAATTAACACTACTCCCCGACCTACCTTCCACCTAACGAGGAATCGCTACCGATGTTACCAGCAGAGCGCAAACGCCGCATCGTCGAACTCGTCTCCGACTCGGACGGCCGGTCGGTCGAGTCGCTGTCCGACCACCTCGGCTATTCGAAGGCGACGATACGCCGTGACCTGCGCGAACTCGAAGACCGTGGGCTCATCGAGCGGTCGCACGGCGGAGCCGTCCCCGTGACCTCCGTCGGGCGCGAGCAGACCTACGGGCAGAAGGAAGTACAGAATCTCGAAGGGAAACGCGCGATTGCGGACCGCGCGGTCGAAGAACTGGCCGAGGGACAGGTCGTGTTCTTCGACGCGGGGACGACCACGATGGAGGTGGCCCGGAAGGTCCCCAAGGACGGGACGATACTCGGCGTCACCAACTCGCCGCGGCTCGCCATCGAACTGAACGAGGAGGACAACGAGGTCAAACTCACCGGCGGGACGCTCCGGCGGCGGACGAAGGCGCTCGTGGGGCCGACCGCGGAGTCGTTCATGGAGCGGACGAACTTCGACCTGCTGTTCCTCGGTACGAACGGGCTGGACGTGGACTCCGGCCTCACGACCCCGAACGAGGACGAGGCGCGGATGAAGGAGCTGATGGTCGAGAAGGCCGCGAAGGTCGTTCTCGTCGCGGACCTCTCGAAGCTCGGCCGACGGAGCTTCGTCCAGTTCGCATCGCTCGAAGATATCGACCTGATTATCACCGACGGAACGCTCGACGCCGACTCGCGCGAGGAGATAGAGAACGCGGGCGTCACCGTCGTCGACGGAGTTGCACGATGATTCTCACAGTCACCCCGAACCCAGCAGTAGACCACACGATTCACTTCGACGAACCGCTTCAGCCCGGCGTCGTCCACCGGACCGACGACGCGGTGTTCACCGCGGGCGGCAAGGGTATCAACGTCGCCAAGTACGTCTCGGCGCTCGACGCCGACGCGACCGCCTCGGGCTTTCTCGGCGGCCACTTCGGGAAGTTCGTCCGCGACCGACTTGACGCCGACGGCATCGCCTCGGACTTCGTCACCGTCGACGCGGACACGCGCCTGAACACGACCGTGCTCGCGGAAGACGGCGAGTACAAACTCAATCACAACGGCCCGCAGATTCGTGCAGCCGACGTGGACGAACTCGTCGAAACCGCGCAGGCGAACGAGCCCGACACGCTCCTCGTCGGCGGCAGTCTCCCGCCGGGGATGTCCCTCGACGACGTCGATAGACTCGCCCGCGCGGGCGACTGGCAGATTGCGGTGGACATGGGCGGCGAGTACCTCGCCGAACTGGACGCCGACTACTACGTCTGCAAACCCAATCGTTCCGAACTCGCGGCGGCGACGGGCCGAACGGTCGAGACCGAAGCCGACGCCATCGCGGCCGCCGAGGAACTTCACGCGCGCGGGTTCGAGTACGTGTTGGCCTCGCTCGGCGCGGACGGCGCGCTCCTCGTCACCGACAGCGAAGTCCTCTCCGCGCCCGCGCTCGACGTGGATGTCGTCGACACGGTCGGCGCGGGCGACGCCGTCATGTCCGGGTTCCTCGCCGCGCGCGAACACGGCCTTTCGGACGCCGACGCCCTCCGAATGGGCGTTCTGACCGCGTCCCGCGTCGTCGGGGTCGCGGGCACCCGCGTCCCGAACCTCGAAGACGTGCTGACGAACGAAACGCACGTCGAGGTGACGACCGTCCGGAGCCGATGATTCTCAGATGAACGTTTGTTAACGACTGAAACGCTCAGTAACGTTCATATTCGAAAGGGTTTTTGAGCACATTTGCGTATGTTCTTTCGTAGGGGTGGCAACACTATGGCAAACGACGCAGAAGACGCGGTTCGGTCCTACCTCACTTCGGTGAAGGAGGACCTCATGACTGGGGTATCGTTCATGATTCCGTTCGTGACTATCGGCGGAATCTTCCTGGCGCTGGGCTACGCCGTAGCCTCGCTTTCGAACAACGTACAAGACGTATTCAACAGCACGGGGACCGCCGGCTGGTTCCTCGCGCAGATCGGCGTCGCTGGGCTGACGCTTATGGTTCCGGTGCTCGGCGCGTACATCGCGTACGCTATCGCCGACCGTCCGGGCCTCGCACCGGGCTTCATCCTGTCGTACATCATCCAGCAGGGTAACGTCCTGCAGGCGGCCGGTGACGTCATCGGTCTCCAGGGCGGCTCCGCCGGCGCGGGCTACCTCGGCGCTATCGTCGCCGGGTTCCTCGCCGGCATCGTCGCGCGCTGGTTCAAGCAGCGCGACGTACCCGAGTTCATCGCACCGATGATGCCCGTGCTCCTCATCCCGGTCGCGACGACCGCGGTGCTCACGCCCATCATGCTGTTCGTGCTGGGCGTCCCGATTTCCATCGCGAACGCGGGACTCACGAACTTCCTGAGCAACATGCAGGGCGGCGGACAGGCGATTCTCCTCGGGGGCATCCTCGGGGCGATGATGGCGGCCGACATGGGCGGCCCTATCAACAAGGTCGCCTACGTGTTCTCCGTCGGCCTCATCTCCGAGGGCGTCACCGCACCGATGGCCGCGGTCATGATCGCGGGTATGGTCCCGCCGATCGGCCTCGCGCTGTCGAACTTCATCGCGCCGCAGAAGTACGCGGCCGAGATGTACGAGAACGCCAAGAGCGGCGTGCTCCTCGGCTTCTCCTTTATCACTGAGGGCGCGATTCCGTACGCAGCGGCCGACCCGGCCCGCGTCATCCCGAGCGTCGTCGCCGGCAGCGCCGTCGCCGGCGCGGCCTCGATGGCGCTCGGCGTGAACATGCCGGCTCCGCACGGCGGCATCTTCGTGGTTCCGCTGTCGAACCAGCCGTTCATGTTCATCGCGTGCATCCTGCTGGGCTCCATCGTCACCGCGGTCATCGCGACGGCCATCAAGCCGAACTTCGACGCCAAGGTGGCCGCCCAGAGCTCCGACGACTGACCACACCGAACTAATCTTTCCAGACCCGAACGAAGTACAATACAATGGACGTCACTGACATCAGCACCATCACACCGCTCGAACTGATATCGCTCGAAGAGCCGCCGGCGACGAAGGAGGGAGCCATCGAGTTCCTCCTCGACCTCGCGGTCGACGCCGGCCGCGTCGACGACCGAGACGCCGCGCTCGACGCCCTCCTCGAACGCGAGGAGGAGGCGACGACCGGCGTCGGCTTCGGCATCGGCATCCCGCACGCGAAGACCGACGCCGTCTCGAAGCCGACGGTCGCCTTCGCTCGCTCGACCGAGGGCATCGACTTCGACGCCATGGACGACAAGCCGGCGAAGCTCCTCTTTATGATTCTCGTCCCCGCGGCGGGCGGCGAGGACCACCTGCAGATTCTGAGCGCCCTCTCGCGGTCGCTCATGCACGAGGACGTGCGCGAGAAGCTCCTCGAAGCCGAGAGCAAGCAGACCGTCCAGGACGTGCTCGCCGAGGTGGTCGAGTGATGGAGCGGACCGTCACGGTCGTCCCCGAAGACGGGCTTCACGCCCGTCCGGCCTCACAGTTCGTCGAGACCGCGAACGAGTTCGACGCCGACATCCAGCTCGGGCGCGCCGACGAGGACGACCTCGTCCCCGCCGCCAGCATGCTCGCGGTCACCGGCCTCGGCGTCGGCCACGACGAGTCCGTCCGACTCGTCGCCGAGGGCGACGACGCGGAAGCGGCACTCGACGCCCTAGAGGACATCCTTTCGACGCCCGAAGCCAAACAGTAAGCTATGACCGAACGAACCCTCTCTGGCATCGGCGTGACACCGCTTTCGGGCGTCGGCACCGTCGTCTGGTACCGACCGGACGCCGACCTCCCCGAGCCGCCGGCACCGGAAGACGTGGACGAAGACGCCGAACTGGCGCGCTTCGAGGACGCCCGCGCGGCCGCCGAAGACGAACTCGAAGCCGAGCGCGAGCGGACCGCCGAACGCGTCGGCGAGGAGGAGGCCGCGGTGTTCGACGCGCACGTCCAGTTCCTCAACGACCCGCAGATAACCGACGGCGTCACCGACGCCATCGAGGGCGGACTCCCGGCCGAACACGCCGTTCAGGAGACGTTCTCCGAGTTCGTCGAGCAGTTCGAGAACATGGGCGGTCGCATGGGCGAGCGCGCCGACGACCTCCGCGACGTGCGCGACCGGCTCGTGCGCGTCCTCTCGGACGGCGAGCGGGTCGACCTCTCGTCGCTGCCGGAGGGGAGCGTCGTCGTCGCCGAGCGCCTCACGCCGAGCGACACGGCGCAGCTCGACCCCGAGCGCGTCGCGGGCTTCGTCACGGTGACGGGCGGCCGCACCTCCCACGCGGCCATCTTCGCGCGCTCGCTCGCCCTGCCGGCCATCGTCGGCGTTGGCGAGGAACTCCAATCCGTCGAGGACGGCACCGAAGTCGTCGTCGACGGCGAGTCGGGCGACCTCGTGGTCGACCCGACCGACGAGCGCAAGGAGGCCGCCGCGGCCGCCGCCGAGGTGGATATTCGACACGAGTCGGTCGAGACCGCCGACGGCGTCGACATCGAGGTCGCGGCCAACATCGGCACGCTGGCGGACCTCGGGCCGGCCGTCGACCGCGGGGCCGACGGCGTCGGCCTGTTCCGCACCGAGTTCCTCTTCCTCGACCGCGAGTCGCCGCCGGACGAAGACGAGCAGTACGAGGCGTACGTCAAGGCGCTCGAATCGTTCGAGGACGGCCGCGTCGTCGTCCGCACGCTCGACATCGGCGGCGACAAGCCGGTCCCGTACCTCGACCTGCCGGACGAGGAGAACCCGTTCCTCGGCGAGCGCGGCATCCGTCGGTCGCTCGGCCCGGACGCGGACCTCTTCGAGACGCAGGTACGCGCGCTTCTGCGCGCGGCGGCCAGCGCCGACGGGGCGAACCTGTCGGTGATGCTCCCGCTCGTCTCGACGGTCGAGGAGCTTCGCGCCGGCCGAGAGCGGTTCGAGTCGGTCGCAGCCGACCTCGACTCCGAGGGCGTCGAAAACGAACTGCCCGAGTTCGGCATCATGGTCGAGACGCCCGCCGCGGCGTTCATGGCCGACCGGTTCGCGCCGCACGTCGACTTCTTCAGCATCGGGACGAACGACCTCGCGCAGTACGTGATGGCCGCAGAGCGCGGCAACGAGCGCGTCTCCGACCTCGGCGACTACCGACAGCCGGCGGTCCTCCGCGCCATCGACGCCACCGTCTCGGCGACCGAGGGCGAGGACTGCTGGGTCGGCATGTGCGGCGAGATGGCCGGCGACCCGGACCTCACCGAACTGCTCGTCGGGCTCGGCCTCGACGAACTGAGCATGAGCGCCGTGACGGTGCCGCAGGTCAAGGCGGCCGTCGCGGAGACCGACACCGCGGACGCCCGTGAACTCGCGGAGCGCGTCCTGCAGGCCGACACCAAGGCTGAAGTCGCGGAAATCCTTACACTAGACCAATGAAACTCGTCGCAGTCACATCCTGTCCGACCGGAATCGCACACAGCCAGATGGCGGCCGAGAACCTCCTGCAGGCCGGCGAGCGCCTCGGCCACGACATCGACGTCGAGGTCCAGGGCGCGATGGGCACGCAGGACGAACTGTCCTCGGACGCCATCGCCGAGGCCGACGCGGTCATCATCACCTCGGACACGTCGGTCAGCCGCGACCGCTTCGACGGCAAACTCGTCGTCAAGGGGACGGTCAAAGACGGCGTCAACAACGCCGAGGCCGTCGTGAAGAAAGCGGTTGAACTCGCCGAGGCCGGCAAGACCGGTTCGGTCACGTTCGGAAGCGGCGACGACGGCGAGGACGCCGACGCCGACGCCGGCACCGACGACTCGTCCGGCGACGCCGCGGAATCGGACGAACCCGTGCGCCGCGGCGGCGACCCCGAAAAGGGGCTGTTCGCCCGGCTGAAGAAGCTGTTCTCGTAACGCCGCCGCCGGCTCTTCGTTTTTCGCTCGCCCGTCAGCGGCGGCGCTCCGCCCGCCGCCGAAAATTAACTCGAACGCGAACAAACGAAAACGTGCAGAATCGAAACTCGCTTCCCATACATTATTAGTCTCGCAGTCGTTGACGAAACCGAGGTGAACGCATAATGCCGTTCTACGGCGGGGAGGAACTCGCCACAGTGTACGACGAGGCGCTCGACGAAGGATTCGGCCTCATCGCGAGTAACATCGCGGAGCCGAACATTATGATGGGTCTCATGGAGGGGGCCGACCGGATGGACTCGGACCTCCTGTTGCAGATGAGCGGCGGGGCCTGTCGGTTCGCCGGTGACGGCGACGCCGTCGCGGGCCTGAAAGCCATGGGGAACTACATCGAGACCGTCGCCGAGCGGTACGACATCGGCGTCTTCCTCAACATGGACCACCAGACTGACCTCGAGTTCATCGAGCAGCAGATCGAACTCGACATCCCGTCGTCCATCATGATCGACGCCTCCCACGAGCCGTTCGACGAGAACGTCGCGACGAGCCGCGAGGTCGTCGAGATGGTTGAGGCCGCGGACTCCGACGTCCTCATCGAGGCCGAACTCGGCCAGATAAAGGGCGTCGAGGACGAAATCGAGGCCGAAGAGGCGTTCTACACGGACCCCGAGCAGGCCGTCGAGTTCGTCGACAAGACGGGCGCGGACCTGCTCGCCATCTCCGTCGGGACGCAGCACGGCGTCGCCAAGGGCAAGGACCTCGAACTCCGCCCGGACCTCGCAAACGACATCCGACAGGCCCTGCGCGACCACGGCCTCGACACGCCGCTCGTCCTCCACGGCTCTTCGGGCGTCCAGCCCGACCAACTGCAGGAGATGCTCAAACACGGCATCTGCAAGGTCAACAAGGACACCCGCTACCAGTACGAGTACACGCGCACCGCCTACGACCTCTACAGCGAGGACCCCAACGCCATCGTCCCGCCGGAGGGCGTCGAGGACGCCCGCGACACGTTCTTCAACGAAACGGAGTGGTCGCCGAACAAGGACGTGTTCGACCCCCGCGTCGTCGGTCGCGACATCCGCGAGCGCATCGCCGACGTGCACGCCGGTCTGACCGAGGTCTCCGGCAGCGCCGGCCAGTCCCTGTTCAAGTAACCCGCGCGGGCGGTGATTCGTTCACCGTCGAGCGTTCGCCGCGCCCGCACGGCGGACCGGAACCCGGTTGTCGTCTCCGCCCGGCACTCCGCCGGCTCTTCGTTTCGATACGCTTCTCGCCCAGCGGCGGCGCTCTCGGGGTTCGACGGCAGTCGAATTCGATGCCCCACGTCGCTTAAGGTGTCACGTGGCGTGAGTGTAGGTATGCCGCAGATTCACCTCGACGACGAGACGGTCGCCCGACTCGACGCGCTCCGCGAGGACGACGAGGAGTACGACGACCTCATCAACGAACTGATGAACATCTACGAGGCGAGCGAGCGGACGCTGTTCCACGCCGGCGACGAGTACTGAGCCGTCGCCGCCGACGCTCGGCCGTCCGACCGGTTCGTGGTCGCTCGCGGTGGTCCGTTACGAACCGAGCCACCGCGCGAGCGCTCCCGCGAGGAGCACCAGTGCGCCGGCGATAAACGTGCCGGGAATCGGAAGCACGAACAGGAGTCCACCGAACGCGAAGATCAGCGTTGACGGTCTCATCTAGCAGCGACGTTGCGCCCGCGCCTGTTACGAATTGTGGCCCTCGAACGGAATGTCGACACCGGGACCGGGTGAGCGCTCCCGTCGCGGCCGGTCGCCCGGCCCGCTATTCGAGGTAGCTGACGCGGACCTGATTCCACTTGCCCTTCTTTTCGAGGTGGTCTTGGAGCGCGTCCGCGTACTCTTGTGTGAGTCGTTCCGCGTCCTCGAGTTTCTCCTGTTCGCCCTTCTTGCCGCCGCCGCCCATGCCGAGCGCGCCCTTGATGGAGTCGACGATGCCGCCGCCGGACGACGAGTCGCCTCCGCCGCCGCCGCCCATCGCGCCCATCTGGCTGCGGATGTTGTCGAGTTCGGGGATAATCTGCGGGACTTTCTCCGTGTCGGCGACGATGCGCGCCTCCTCGGGGTCGTCCGCGTTCTCGATTTCGAACTCCGTCGCCGTCATGATGAGACCCCACTCCTGACTGTTGAACCGGGAGTTCATCACCTGCTCGTTGAACTCGCGGTCCACCGTCATCCGGTCGCCGACGATGCTGTCGGTCCAATGTGCCATGTGCACACGTCGTCGGCCGGTCGGTATCAGAGTTGCGGGGCCGACCGGCTCCGGAGGCGACCGACCGCGGAGGCGACCGCGTCCCAGTCAGCCGACGAGACGCCGGGACGGATTGCCTCCCACGCGGGTTTAATGCGGTTGGGTGACGACCCCGAATCATGGAGCGGTACGACCTCCTGTACAGACTGTACGGGAACTTCGACGCGGACGCGGTCCGGGACGCACAGGACTTCGTCGACCTCTTGCCGCCGCTCGGCTCGCCGGTGGCGCTGTCGCACTGGCAGGCGGTCGACGACGAACTCACGGCGAAGAAAGACCGCATCCGCCGGGCGCTCTCCGACGGCGACCGCTACGCCGAACTCGCCGCGCGCGCGACGCGGGACCAGGCCTTCACCGCCCTCGACCTTTACACGAAGTACGGCCGGGCCGTGAACGCGCTCGTCCTCGACGTGGACGAGACGCTGCGCTCTGCGGGACAGACCGACAACGAGATTCCGCGCGAGGTGCTGCACCTCCTCACCCAGTTCCACGAGGAGGGCGTCCCCATCGTCATCTGCACCGGCCAGACCTTGGAGAACGTCAAGGGCTTCGCCATTCAGGGATTGGGCAACGAACTCGTCCACTCGGGGAACGTGAGCATCGTCTACGAGGCGGGCACCGGCGTCTTCACGCCCGGCCACGGCTCGGATACGAAGCGCCTTCTCTACGAGACGCTCGACGACCCGGTGCAGTCGGTCTTCGAGTCGGTTCGCGGGCGCGTCATCAGCGACCTCCCCGACGCGCTCCGCGGTGGCGTTCACCTGCAGGGCAACGAGTTCAACGTCACGCTCAAGCCGAACTTCGAGACCGGCAGCGACGACGCCGAGGAAGTCATCGACGGCGCGCTCGTCTATCTGCTGGACCTCCTCGGCGAGGCGCTCACCGACGACCCCGCCGGCCCCGACTGGGCGCGGGCGTACTTCGCGGAGCGCGACCCTGAGATAGCGGGCGTGCTCGACGACCGCGACGCGCTTCCCACCTCGGAGGCGGCGGAGATTCCCGATGACGTGAGGCGGACGCTGGAGCGCGTGACGGTCGCGTACTACCACGCCGACGCCGCGGAACTCTCCGCGGTCGACCTGAACAAGGCGGCGGGCGTCCGCGCCGCGCTCGACGTGCTCGGAGTGGACGACCCGTTCGTCCTCGTGATGGGAGATTCGAAGTCCGACCTCGACGTGATGAGTTGGGCCGCCGAAAACGAGTGCGGGCTCGCGGCCGCCCCCGAGCACTCTTCTCCGGGTGTGCTCGAACACGTTCGCGAGACCGACGAACTGGTGTTTCCCCGCGGCGACGCCGCCTCGGTGCTCCGGACGGCCTACGCGCTCAATCTCTTGGTCGACTGAGGGTGGGGCGCCGCACGGTGTCTCAGCTCACACCGTGCACATTCCGATGTCGTCACCCGAGTCGTCGTCGGTCGAATCGTCCGAAGACGAGCCGCTGTCGTCGGTGTTCGAACCGTCGTCGTTCGAGTTGTCGTCGGTGTTGTCATCGTTCGAACTGTCGGCGGACGAACTGTCGTCGGTGTTGTCACCGTTCGAACTGTCGTCACTCGAGTCGTCGTTCGAACTGTCGTCACTCGAGCCGTCGTTCGAGTCGTCGCTGTTATCGTTCGATCTCGAACTGCTGCGTTTCTTCGAGGACTTCTTCGTCGTCGAGTCGGTGTCGTCGTCGGCAGCGTCGGTTTCGACCGTCTCGAACGCGCCGGTCGCGTTCTCGGAGTCGTCCGCGGACGAGCCGCCGTCGGTATCGTCGGCGTCACCCGAGTCGTCGCCGACGACGGGCTCTTCTTGGATTTCGATGTCCTCGTCCGGCGCGTCGCCGGCGGGGTCGGTCACGTCGGCGCCGATACTTCTGTCGGCGTCGTCGGCGGGAGCGGGCGTCTCGGGCGTATTCACGCCGCCGGAGAGGAGGGCGAACACGACGATGACGAGGACGACGGCACCGACGCCGAGTTGGCCGAGGTTCATCGCGCGGCCTCCCGGGAGTCGAAGTCGGGACCCTGTGTCGGTACATCGGTGGCAGTCAGAGACATGGTTCGTCCCGTTATTTGCGTCCCGAGGCTTTCGTTACGAATCGTCTACCCCGGACACCGCAGTAGTTCGGGATTCCGTCGGTCTGAGAGCGCGCCCCGCGACGAGGCCCCGACGCGAAGTCGTCGCGGGACGCGAAAATTCGCGTTCCTAACCCGTGTTAATCCGCGAATACCGCGCTGGTCTGAGTGTCTATTTTCGATTGACTCTCTCTGTGAACTGAATATCTGGAAATCCTGTGGTTATCGCCCGACTACGGAGTGTTTGACGGACGGTGTCTGGGCCGACACTCCCCGCCGGTCCGACTTCGCAGTTATCTCCTCGGAACGCGTACATTCACCGAATGACTACCTCCATCGACAGAATCGTCTCACGGGTCTCGCGGTGGCCCGGCGTCGAGACCGCGCCGCACCGCTTCGGGGGAACGGAGTTCCTCGTCGCCGGCCGGGAGATCGGCCACGTCCACGACGCGGGCGTCGTCGACCTCGCGCTCACGAAACGCGCCCGCGACGTGCTCCTCACCGACGGCCTCGCGGACCCCCACCACGTGCTCCCCGACTCGGCGTGGGTGACCTACCGCGTCCGGAGCGCCGCCGACGTGCCGGGCGCGATGCGCCTGCTCAGGCTCGCGTATCTCTGGCGACTGCTCGCGCTCCGCCGCCGCGGCGTCGACCTCGATCCGGCGATTGACCCCGACACCGACCTCCGGCGACTCGGCCTCCCCGCCGACCTCGACGCGCTCGTCCGAGAGACGTTCCGCGACACGCTCGACCGACGTGCGCCGGTCTAACTCCGTCCCCGCGGGTCACCGAGCGACGGCTGTCTCGGTCGGAAAACTTTACTAATCTACGAGTAAACCTCTCCACATGGGTAAGAACTACGCGGAGTTACACGATCCGAACGCGGAGTACACGATGCGAGAGCTGTCGGCGGAGACGATGGGCGTGACGGCCAAGCGCGGCGGCGGCCGCGACGTCGAAATCACCGACGTGCAGACGACGATGGTCGACGGGAACTTCCCGTGGACGCTCGTCCGCATCTACACCGACGCGGGCGTCGTCGGCACCGGCGAGGCCTACTGGGGCGCGGGCGTACCCGAACTCATCGAGCGCATGAAGCCGTTCGTCATCGGCGAGAACCCCCTCGACATCGACCGCCTCTACGAGCACCTCGTCCAGAAGATGTCCGGTGAGGGCTCCGTCGAGGGCGTCACGGTCACTGCCATCGCAGGCATCGAAATCGCGCTCCACGACCTCGCGGGCAAGATTCTCGACATCCCCGCGTACCAGCTTCTCGGCGGGAAATACCGCGACAAGGTCCGCGTCTACTGCGACTGCCACACCGAAGAGGAGGCCGACCCCGAAGCGTGCGCCGACGAGGCGGAGCGCGTGGTCGACGAACTCGGCTACGACGCACTGAAGTTCGACCTCGACGTGCCGTCGGGCTTCGAGAAGGACCGCGCGAACCGCCACCTGCGCCCCGGCGAGATTCGGCACAAGGCCGAAATCGTCGAGAAGGTGACAGAGCGCGTCAAGGACAAGGCCGACGTGGCGTTCGACTGCCACTGGACGTTCTCGGGCGGCAGCGCCAAGCGCCTCGCCGCCGCGCTCGAAGACTACGACGTGTGGTGGCTCGAAGACCCCGTGCCGCCGGAGAACCTCGACGTGCAGGAGGAGGTCACGAAGTCCACGCTCACGCCCATCACGGTCGGCGAGAACCGCTACCGCGTGACGGAGCTTCGTCGGCTCATCGAGAAGCAGGCCGTGGACATCGTCGCGCCCGACATGCCGAAGGTCGGCGGGATGCGCGAGACGCAGAAAATCGCGGACGTGGCGAACCAGTACTACGTGCCGGTCGCGATGCACAACGTCTCGTCGCCGGTGGCGACGATGGCCTCCGCGCACGTCGGCACGGCGATTCCGAACTCGCTGGCGGTCGAGTACCACTCCTACGAGCTGGGCTGGTGGGGCGACCTCGTCGAGGAGACGGTCATCGAGGACGGCTACATCGAGATTCCGGAGAAGCCGGGCCTCGGCGTGACGCTGGACATGGACACCGTCGAAGAACACATGGTCGACGGCGAGACGCTGTTCGACGAGGAGTGAAACGACTCGTCGAGCCAGCAGCACACCGTGCTGCGCTGTTTGACGAGGAGTGAAACGACTCGTCGAGCCAGCAGCACACCGTGCTGCGCTGTTTGACGAGGAGTGAAACGACTCGTCGAGCCAACAGACGCGTAGCGTCTGTTATGTTCGACGAAGCGTAAGCTTCGGCGAGCCGGCGAATCTCCGATTCGCCTCGTTCGACGAGGCGTAACCGAAGTCGAACTCGCGGACCCGCGTTCGATTTTTTCCGAGGCTCAACGCGGAGCCGTCGGCTCGTCTCCTCACTCCTCGTCGACCAGCCGAACGCCACCGGAGGGGCGACAGGCGAACACGTTGGCGTCGGGGCCGACGCGCTCGGGGACCGCGTCTCGAATCGTGCGCGCCGCCCGGTCGAGCGCGTCGGCGTCGACCAGCGCGACCGCGCTCCCGCCGAAGCCGCCGCCGGTCATCCGCGCGCCGTAGACGCCCGGCGTTTCGGCGGCGAGTTCGACCGCCGCGTCGAGCTCCGGACAGCTCACTTCGTAGTCGTCACGCAGGCTCTCGTGGGCCGCGAGCATCGCGTCGCCGACGCGGTCGAGGTCGCCGGCGGCGAGCGCGTCGCGGGCGCGGCGGACGCGCTCGTTTTCCGTCACGACGTGTCGAACCCGGCGGCGGTGTACCGGATCCAGCGCGTCGGCGTGGGCGTCGAGGAGGTCGCGGTCCACGTCCCGGAGGGAGTCGAGGTCGCGGTCGGCGCACTCCCGGAGGCGGTCGAGCGCCGCTGCGCACTCGCGGACGCGGTCGTTGTAGCCCGACTCGGTCAGTTCGTGGGAGACGCCGGTGTCGATGACGAGGACGCCGACGTCGTCGCCGACCGGCACCGACTCGAACTCGCGGGTTCGGCAGTCGAGAAAGAGCGCCGAGTCGGCTTCGCACAGCGCCGCGGAGAACTGGTCGAGGATGCCGCACTCGACGCCGACGCCCTCGCGCTCGGCCCGCCAGCACGCCAGCGCGAGGTCGGCGGTCGGGAGGTCGCGCCCGGAGACTGCGAGAAGCACGCGGCCGACTGCGAGTTCGAGCGCGGCCGACGAGGAGAGGCCCGCGCCCGTGGGCACGTCGGAGGCGATGGCGAGGCCCGCGCCGCCGACGGGGCCGTCCTCGCGGAGGACGCGAGCGACCGCGGCGACGTAGGCGACCCACCCATCGGGGTCGTCGTTGGGGGCGAGTTCGGCCGTCTCGTCGAAGTCGGCGGCGCGGACGCGGAGCCGGTCGTCGTCTCGTGGACGGGCCGCGACCGCGACGTGGCGGTCGACGGCCATCGGGAGGCAGAGGCCGTCGTTGTAGTCGGTGTGGCCGCCGACGAGGTTCACGCGACCGGGGGCGACGGCGACGACTGGGTTCGCAGGCTCGGTCGGCTCCGGGGGCGAAGTCGAATCGGAGGCGTCGCCGTCGGCGCTGAGCGCCGCGAGAGCAGCCTTCGCGCGTTCGACCGGGGTTCCGGCGGTCGCGTCGTCAGCATCGTCGTCGCCGGTCATACGTGGCCGTCCCCGTGCGGTTCCTCGGCACTCGTCCCGCCTTCGTCGGCCGCGACGGCCTCGCCGCCGAGTCGTTGGGCTATCTGCCGACCCAGTTCGCGCGGGTTCGCCTCGGTCACGCGGAGGTCGTCGCCGACGGCGACCCGGCCGGGCGAAAGCACGTCCGCGCAGATGCCGCCGCGGGACTCGCGGAGGGCGTCGCCTACGTCGTCGCCGACGAGGTCCGCGAGGTGCGCGCAGGGCGGTCTGCGCTTCGTTCCGCGGAGTTCGGCCCCGCCGAGTTCGAACGTCGCGTCGAGCAGAGCGTCGAGGTCGACGCCGCGGACGACGACGTTCCGGCGGTGCTCGCCGGCCGAGAGGTCGAGGTCGTACTCGCGCTTCGCGTCGTCCAGCACCGCGGCGTCGACGAGCGTCACCTGACAGCCGTCGGTCGCCGAGTAGAAGCCGTCGCCGTCGAAGTAGCGGTCGCTCTCGATACCGGCCTCGGCGACCGCGACGGTCTCGTGGGAGACCATCGGTTCGCCCTTCGACGGCGCGGTGTACAGCGCCTCGACGCGTCCGCGGACCTCGGAAGTCATACCTCCGGCTACCACTCCGGGACACGAATAGGTTGGGTCGGTGAGGCGAGGTGGTGCAGTCCGGGTTCCGAAGCGCCGAGCCGACTCAGCAGAGCGGCTTCGGGTCGACGCCGAGTTCGGCGAGGCCGTCGGCGTAGTCGTCGTACGCCAGCTGGACGACGTACTCGGCGACCATCCGGGCGCGCTCCCAGTCGTCGTCGGTCTCACAGCGGTCGGCGAGGAGGTCCAGCCCGGTCGCAAGCGTCTCTTCGGTCTCGGCTTTCAGCTCGCGGAAGAGGTCGGCGCGGGGCTCGTCGGCCTCGTTGACGAAGAAGCCGATGACCTGCGTGTGGGTCCGAACCGAGACGAGGCCGCGACCGACCATCCCGGCGGCGGCCCGCTCGACCGTGTCTTCGCGCCCGCGGAGGTACGCGTGCATTACGCCCGGTTCCTCCGGGAGATCGACCTCCTCGTCGAGCGCGTCGAGGACGCGGTCGAGGTGCTCGGCTTCTTGGGCCGCGGTGGCCTCGAAGGCGGCTCTCGCGTCGTCGTCGGGCTCGTCGTCGGCCCACGCCTTGAACGTCCCGCGGGCCGCGTGCTCGGAGTACGCGGCGGCGCGGAGCACCGCCGGTTCGGAGAGGTCCGCATCGGTCAGCGCCAACAGGAGCTTCGACGAGCCGAGTCGGTCGAGTTGCGTCCGTTTCGCCGCCTCGACTGACTCGCGGAACGAATCGGCGTCCATACCGCCCATCGGTCCGCCAGTCACCTGAACATTCGGACCGGTCCACGAATGCGGGGCTCTCACGGCAATCAGCACCGGTATCATTCGTGATACTCCGCGGTGAGACTTGAAATACTGGAACCTATTGGGAACGGGTATGACGAACTCCTCGGCACCAGTCGACGCCAACGCGCGAGCGCGTGTCGACGGGGATGCGCTACTCTCAGAACTGGACATCGATGCGGCGGAAATCGACCGCCGGAAGTCGTTCGTCCGCCTCTCGGCGGCGGACGAGCGACGATTGAGCGACCTCCAACCGCTCTTCGACGAGTTCGCGGACGAGTTCGCCGCGGAGTTCTACGACCACCTCGGCGAGCACGCGGCGGCGACGACGTTCTTCGGTCGCTCGACGAAGAACACGGAGATGCTGCAGGCCGACCAGGCGACGTACCTCCGCGAACTCGGCCGCGGGGAGTACGGCGAGGACTACTTCGCGAAGCGGGCGCGAATCGGGAAGTTACACGACATGATAGACCTCGGGCCGAAGTTCTACCTCGGCGCGTACTCGGTCTACTACGAGGGCATTCTCGGTGCCGTCGCGGACGAGGTGAAAGCCGAGTTCACCGGCGGCGGGCGGACGGTCGGCGACGCGTTCGGCGCAGACGGCGACGGTGCGGGCGACGCTGAGGACGGTGGCGGTCTGCTTTCCGGGCTCTTCGGCGGCGCGGCCGGCGTCTCAGGTGGGCTCCGCGGCGGCGACGACCGGGTCGAAGACGCCGTCGACGAGGTCGTCGCGCGCATCCTCCCCGTGCTGAAGCTCCTGTCTCTCGACCAGCAGGTGGCGATGGAGACGTACATCCACTCGTATAGTCAGGCAGCGCGGGAGGCGGCCGAGCGCCGACGCGCCCTCGCAAACGAGGTCGAAGCCGACGTGAGCGAGCCGGTCGAGTCGCTCCTGCGGACCTCCGAGGAGGTCACGGAGCGGACCGACGATATCGAGACCACGGCGCGGGCGCAGGCCGACGACATGGCGACGGTCGCCGCCGAGGTGTCGGACATGAGCGCGACCGTCGAGGAGATTGCGGCGACCGCGGAGGAGGTCGAGCGGACCAGCGCCGACGCCGCCACGCGCGCCGCCGAGGGCGAGGACGCGGCCGACGAGGCCATCGACGTGATGCGCGACGTGAGCGAGGCCGCCGAGACGGCCTCCGAGGACGTCCAGCAACTCCACGACCAAATCGCGGAGATAGACGAGGTGCTCGACGCCATCAACGACATCGCGGAGCAGACGAACCTGCTCGCACTCAACGCCTCCATCGAGGCCGCCCGCGCCGGCGACGCGGGCGAGGGGTTCGCCGTCGTCGCCAGCGAGGTCAAGAACCTCGCGGAGGAGTCGCAGGCCCGGGCCGCCGAGGTCGAGGGCACGGTGGGCAACATCCAGTCCGAGGCGCGGGAGACCATCGAGAGCCTCTCGCAGACGACCGGCCGACTCTACGACGGCATCGACCGCGGCGAGGACGTGATGCGCAGTCTCTCGGACATCTCGGCGGCGGTCGAGCAGGCGACCGTCGGCGTCGGCGAGGTCGCCTCGGCGACCGACGACCAGGCCGAGAGCGCCGAGCAAATCGCCGGCATGGTCGACGACGCGACGGAGCGCGCGACCGCGGTGTCGGACCAAATCGGCGAAATCGCCGACGCCAACCGCTCGCAGACCGAACAGGTGCTCTCGATTCGCGACGCGGCCGCGCGACTCGGCGGCGGCGAAACGGGCGGCGCTGGCGGGGCGGGAACGCCCCTCGAACCGAACTCCGACACTCCGACAACCGGTGGTGTCGACGGCCCGCCGGCCGGCGTCCGCGACGAATCCGGCTTCGACGAACCGCCATCGAGACGCCTGAGCAACGACGGCGGAACGTCGGAGTAGCGCGTCACTGTTCTCTCTTCGGTCCGCGTAGCGTTCTTGCGGCCGGCGCGCGTACCGTGTGCGTATGACTCCCGAGGAACTCGCGACCCGACTCGCCCGCGGCGACCCGACGGCGATTCTCGACGTGCGCGACCGCGACGAGTTCGAGGCGTGGCGCGTCGACGGCGCGGCCGTGACCGCGACGCAGATTCCGGCGATTCGCTTCACGCAGGCCGAGATTCGCGGGACGGTCTCCGAGCTCGCGGCGGCGTTCGAGGACGCTCCCTCGCCCGTGGTCGTCGTCTGCGCGGAGGGCCGGTCGAGCGCGCACGTCGCCGACGTGCTCTCCGAGGCCGGCGTCCCCGCGGAGAATCTCGAAACGGGAATGGACGGCTGGGCGCGCGTCTACCGCGCCCGCGAACTCCCCGTCGGAACCGCGGACGCGACGGTTCTCCAGTACGACCGCCCCTCCAGCGGCTGTCTCGCCTATCTCGTCGTCGCCGGCGACGAGGCCGTCGTCATCGACCCGCTTCGGGCGTTCGCAGGGCGGTACGTCGAAGACGCACGCGAGTGCGGCGCTGAGGTCGTCGCCGCCGTCGACACCCACGTCCACGCCGACCACGTCAGCGGCGTCAGCGCCGTCGCCGAGCGCACCGGAGCGACCGTCGTCCTCCCGGTGGGCGCGACAGACCGCGGCCTCGACTTCGACGCGCGACTCGTCGCGGACGGCGAGACCATCAGCGTCGGTGACGCGGAACTCGTCGCGGTCCACGCGCCGGGACACACGACCGAGATGACGGCGTTCCGACTCGGCGACCTGCTCTTTGCGGGCGACAGCCTCTTCCTAGAGAGCGTCGCGCGCCCGGACCTCGAAGACGGCGACGAGGGCGCGCCCGCCGCCGCGAGGCGGCTCCACGCGACGCTCACGGAGCGGTACGGCGAGTTCGCGGACGACACGCTGGTCGCGCCCGCCCACTACGGCCCGCGGACGGTCCCGGACGAAAACGGCGCGTACGTCGCGGAAATCGGGACGCTCCGGGACCGACTCGGGGCGCTCTCGATGGACGAGGCGACGTTCGTCTCGTTCGTCTGTTCGGACATGCCGCCGCGGCCGGCAAACTACGAGCGAATCATCGAGACGAACCTCGGTCGGGACTCGCTATCGGACGAGGAGGCGTTCGAAGTCGAGTTGGGGCCGAACAACTGCGCGGCGACGAGCGAGGCGTGAGGCGCGGTCCGCGGGCCGAGCGAGTGCGTCGGTCCGACGCGTCGGTCCGGCGCGTCAGCTCGGCGACTCGGTTCGAAACGGAAAAACGCGGGCCGGCGCGCCGGCCCCGGAGAGTACCCGTCGTCAGTCGTCGTCCGCGGCGGTGCCGGCGGCCGCGGCGTCGCCTTCGATGCTCGGCGGGTAGACGCCGCGGTCGAGTTTGAGGTCGCTCTGCGGGCGGGCCATGCAGGTGAGGGCGAACCGCTCTGCCTCCTCGTCGGTCAGCCCGCGGGCGGCGGGCTGGGTGACGTCGCCTTCGAGAATCTCGGCGGAGCAGGCGAGGCACATCCCGACGCGGCAGGAGTACTCCTGTGCGATTCCTTCCTCGATGCAGGCCTTGAGGATGGTCTGCTTGTCGGAGACGGTGATGGTTTCGCCCGTGCCGACGAACTCGACGGTGTACTCGGTCATACCGCGGCGTATGAGCGACCGCACCAAAACTGTTTATCAAAGTCGCGGCGACCTCGTCGCCGACCGCGCGGTCGAAGCAGGCTGCCGAGCAAGGCGGGAACGTGCGACCCGTGCCCGCGCCCGAGTTCGGACTCCGACGTGGTCGAGTTACTCCTCGGCCTCGGCCTCGGCGTCCGTCTCTTCGTCCGCAGCGTCATCCTCGTCTTCGTCGTCCAACCGGATGGTGAGCACCGGGACCGGCGAAGTGCGGACGACGCGTTCGGTGACGCTCCCGAGGAGGTAGTGACTCAGCCCCGTGCGCCCGTGGGTACCCATGACGACGAGGTCGATGTCGTGGTCGTCGATGTACTCCCGGATGGAGCGGTAGGCGGTCCCGGTGACGACCTCGGCCTGCACGTCGATACCGGCCTCCTCACCGGCCTCGCGGACGTGTCGGGTCGCGGCGTCGCCCTCCCGTTCGAGGGCGTCGATGACCACGTCCGCGCCGGCGTCGAGCGAGGTGTAGATGCTGGTGTCGACGACGTACAGCGCGTGAATCCGCGCGTCGTAGGTCTTCGCGAGGTCGAGCGCATGGTCGATGGCGCGTTCGGCGGCCCTGCTTCCGTCGGTCGGGACGAGGATTTCGCGGTACATGACAAATTATACTTAGTTCGGAACGCGGTTAATACTACTCCTCGTTCCCGTCGTCTCGGAACGACAGAATGGCCTCCTCGCACGCCTGCAGTCCGTCGATTCGCTCGGTCTCCTCGTCGAGTTCGACCGTCTCGACGACCGACCAGCCGGCGTCGTCCTCGTAGGCGGCGGCCTTGACCCACGCCTCGGTGGCGAAAAGCAGGCTTCGGGCGGGGCTGTCGTCCTCGACGGCGACGACGAGTTCGAACGCGTCGGCGCGGTTCAAAGACGTCAGCTCCTGCGGTTCGAGGGGGCGAGCGGGTAGCGACTCGATGAGCGACATATCCGAGTGCTACCGGTCGGCGGGGATGACGCTTTCGAAGGGGCGGGCCGCCGGCCTTCCAAGTCGTAACCTTTCTGCCGTCCGGCGCGCCACGTCATCCCATGATTCCCTCCCGCGTCGGGCGGCGACCCGACCGAACGACGCTCGCCGTCGTCGCGCTCGCCGCCGCGGCGCTCGTCGTCCGCCTCGTCGGACTCGGCGACCGGCCGCTCCACTGGGACGAGGCCCGCGTCGGCTACTGGAGCCTCCGGTCGCTCGAAACCGGCTTCTTCTCGTACCGCCCCGTCGCCGGCGGGCCGCTCGTCTACCACCTCTCGCGGCCGTCGCTCGCGCTGTTCGGCGCGACCGACTTCGCGCTCCGCCTCCCCTTTGCGCTCTTCGGCGCGGCCCTCCCGCTCGCCGCGCTCCTCTTCCGCGGCCGCCTCGCCGACGACGAGACACTCGGGTTCGCGGCCGTCCTCGCGGCGAACCCGCTTCTCGTCTACTACGGCCGGTTCGCCCGCGGCGACGTGCTCGCGGTCGGCTTCGCGCTCGTCGCCTTCGGCTTCGCGGTCCGTCTCGTCGACGGCGCGGGGCGGCGAAACGCCTACGGACTCGCCGCGGCCGTCGCGCTCGCCGTCGCCTCGTCGGGGCTCGGTCTCGTCGCGCTCGGCTGTCTCGCCGTCGCCGGGCTCTTGGTGTTCGACCACGCGGCGCTCCTCTCGTCGGCGCGCCCGGCCGCGATGCGCCTCGGCGAGTACGCCGCCCGACTCCGCGGCGCGGCGACCCCCGCGGCCCGCGCGCTCCTCGTCTTCGTCGCGCTCCACGTCTTCGCGTTCGCCCCGCGCGCGGGCGACACCGACGGCGCGGGCCTCTACGCGCCGGGGACGATTCTCGGCGCAATCGACGCGGCGCTGTTCGACTCGGTTCGCCGCTTCGTCGGCGTCCGCGTCGTCGACCGCTACCCGGAGGGGACCCACGAGTATCTCCCGTACTTCGGCGACCTCCTCGGCGCGCTCGCGCTCGCGGCGCTCCCGGTCGTCCTCCTCGGTGCGGCGGTCTTCCTCGTCGACCGCTACACGGCCGGCGGGCCGCGGTCGGAGGTGTCGGCGGCGGTCTACTGGGCCGGCGCGTCGCTGGTGTTCGTCCCCATGCTGACCGAGGTGTCCGCGCCGTGGCTCGGCGTCTACGTCGTCGTCCCGCTCGCGCTCCCGGCGGGTATCGGCCTCGCGGCGCTCGTCCGCTGGGGTCGCAGCGCGTTCGACTCGCGGGACGTGCCCCGCGTCGCGGCCGCGGTCATCGTCCTACTCGCGCTCGTCGCCCAGACCGGCGCGGTGGCGACGACCGAGGTGTACGGCCCGAGCGACCGCGACACCGAACTCGCGCACTTCGCACAGCCGTCCAGCGAGTTCTCGTCGTTCCGTGACAACCTTTCGGCGTGGGTCGGCCCGACCGACGACGAGGGGCCTGACGTGCTCTACTACGGGAGTTCGATGTACGTCGCCGACGGCGCGGCCGACTATCCGCCGGTCCCCGACTCGTGGGGCGAACAGCTCCCGATGGCGTGGTACGTCGAGCGAATCGGCGCCGACTCGACGTCGGCGGCGACGCCCGAGGCGCTCGAAGCCCGGTCGTCGATTCCGCCGGTGGTCATCGCGCCCGCCGACGAGCGCGGGACGGTCGCGCCGCTCCTCGACGGCTACGTCGCACACCAGTACGACACCGGCCTCTGGGGACGGCCGGTCGTGGTGTTCGTGAAAAACTGAGTGTCGTCGACGTCGTCAGTCGGTGATGGTGAGCCGGGGCGGCGGGCCGACGCTCAGCGGAAGCCCATCGCTTCGATCTGTTCTTGGTAGCGGTTCCGGATGGTGACTTCCGTCACCTGCGCGACGTCGGCGACTTCGCGCTGGGTCTTCTTCTCGTTGCAGAGAAGCGAGGCGGCGTAGATTGCGGCGGCGGCGAAGCCGGTCGGCGACTTGCCCGACAGCAGGCCCTGCTCGGCGGATACGTCGATGATCTCGGTCGCCTTCGCCTGTACCTCCTCGGAGAGGTCGAGCGCGGAGGCGAACCGCGGGACGAACTGCTTGGGGTCGACGGGCTTGAGTTCGAGGCCGAGTTCCTGCGAGATGTAGCGATACGTGCGACCGATTTCTTTCTGCGGGACGCGCGACACTTCCGCGACCTCGTCGAGCGAGCGCGGGATACCTTCCTGACGGCAGGCGGCGTAGAGCGCCGAGGTGGCGACGCCCTCGATGGAGCGCCCGCGAATCAGGTCCTCGTTGAGCGCGCGGCGGTAGATGACCGAAGCGACCTCGCGGACCGACCGCGGGACGCCGAGCGCCGAGGCCATGCGGTCGATTTCGCTGAGGGCNGCGGCGGTAGATGACCGAAGCGACCTCGCGGACCGACCGCGGGACGCCGAGCGCCGAGGCCATGCGGTCGATTTCGCTGAGGGCGAACTGGAGGTTGCGCTCGCCGGCGTCCTTGGTCCGGATGCGCTCTTGCCACTTGCGCAGGCGGTGCATCTGCGAGCGTTTCTCGGACGAAAGCGAGCGACCGTAGGCGTCCTTGTCCTTCCAGTCGATGGTCGTCGTCAGCCCCCGGTCGTGCATCGTCTCCGTGATAGGCGCACCGACGCGCGACTTCGACTGCCGCTCGGAGTGGTTGAACGCCCGCCACTCCGGGCCGCGGTCGATCTGTCGCTCGTCGAGGACGAGTCCGCAGTCGTCACACACCAGCTCCCCCTGGTCTGCGTCCGTGACGATCTGGTCAGAGCCACACTCCGGACAGTTGACTTGCTCGTCCTCTTGTGCCGTTGCCTCCTCCTCTCGCTGACGCTGCCGGCTCGGACGTTCCATTAAAAGGTTTCTGGTGGAGCGTGAATTTAAACCTTTGTAACAGAAATATGATAAAGGCCGCTGTCTGGCGATTCGACGAGCTCGGATTCGGGGGATTCGGACGCAGCTACTTATACAGTTCCCTGACTAACGGTGAATCGAATGGTCAGACGTGCTACCGCGACACTCGTTGTCGTCGTTCTCGCGGTCCTCGCGGGCTGTCTCGGTGGAGGCGGCGCGGGGGCGGCGGCGACGGTCGAATCGACCGCGACAGAGACGGCATCGCCGACGGCGCAGTCGGGGTCGCCGACGACCGCGGCCGCCGAAGGCGACGTGACAGTCGAGGTGGTCGAGGTGGTCGACGGCGACACCATCAAGGTCGTCATGCCGGACGGCGCGCGCGAGACAGTTCGGCTCCTCGGCGTCGACACGCCGGAGGTCCACGCCGAGAACACGCCCGACGAGTTCGAGGGCGTCCCCGAGACCGAGGCCGGGCGGACCTGCCTCCGCGCGGCCGGCGAGGACGCGAGCGCCTACGCGAAGTCCCGGCTCGCCGACCGGACCGTCGAACTCCGGTACGACGAGAAGGCGGGCGAGCGCGGCTACTACGGCCGGCTCCTCGCGTACGTCGTCGTCGACGGCGCGGAGTTCAACTACG
Source organism: Haloferax prahovense DSM 18310 (assembly GCF_000336815.1). Classification (GTDB taxonomy): domain Archaea; phylum Halobacteriota; class Halobacteria; order Halobacteriales; family Haloferacaceae; genus Haloferax; species Haloferax prahovense. Next base: position 43,268 of record NZ_AOLG01000013.1, on the reverse strand, counting down.
ACCTCATCGCCGAGGGCCACGCCCGGTTCTACGAGAGTTCGTTCGAGGAGCGCGAGCGCTACGAGCGCGCCGAGCGCGACGCCAGAGAGCGCGGGGTCGGCCTCTGGTCCTGCGCGACCGAGGGCGCGGCCGCGGGCGGTGCGGACGCGACCACCGACGACGGCCTCTCCGTCTCGGTCGTCGCCGACGCGCCCGGCAACGACAACGACAACCTGAACGAGGAGTACGTCACGCTCCGGAACGACGGCGACGACCCCGTCGACCTCTCGGGGTGGACCGTCTCCGACGCGGCGGGCGCGACCTACACGTTCGCCGAGGGGACCGCACTCGACCCCGGCGCGTCGCTGACGCTCCACACGGGCTCGGGAACCGACACCGATGAAGACGTCTACTGGGGTCGCGGCGGCGCGGTGTGGAACAACGGCGGCGACACGGTCACGATTCGGGACGCCGCCGGAACCGAAGTGCTCGCGTACACGTACGAGTAGAGTCGCCGGCTCCGGGCGGAACCGCCCCGCGGGGTCAGGGGGAATGGGGGTGGAGCGTGTGCCCCCACGAGCAGTACGGTACCAACGGACATTACTCTCTAGGCTGTCATATTTGCGCGGCGAACCCCCGTGCCATCAGCGGATTTCACGCACAGAAATTACTACTAGGCATTTACAAAGATATATACATAACCAAAGGAAATGTGTGTGCAACATGAGCACGCTCGAATCCTCGTCCGTCGAAGCCGGACTCGTCGCCGGCCGTCCCGCCGACCTGACCCCCGTCGTCCTCGACGCCGCGGGTCTGGAGTCGACCGCTCCCGCGCACCTCCGCGACCTGAAGACCGAACTCGCCGAGGAGGGGTACCTCCCCGCCGAACTCACCGTCGAAGCCCGCTTCTGCGAGGACGACCCCCTCGCGGTGCAGTCGGAGTCCGACCGCCTCCGCGAGTACGTCCGCGCCGCCGCGTTCCTCGGCGTCGGGCGCGTCGCCGTCGACGTCGCGGAGTGCTGTCGCCCCGACGACGCCGAGTCCGCGCTCGCGGCGCTCGGCGAGCGCGCCCGGCGCGAGGGTGTCGCTTTTGAGCTTCGAGGTTCCATCGACGGCTGATGGCAACCAAGGCCGCGCTGGAGGCGCAGTTGGCGGTGGTCGCCGGCTTCGAGAACCCGAAGGTCTCGCTCGAACAGTACCCGACGCCGCCGGACCTCGCCGCGCACCTCGTCCACCTCGCGGACCTCCGCGGCGACATCGAGGGCGCGACGGTCCTCGATTTGGGCTCCGGAACCGGCATGCTCGGACTCGGCGCGGCGCTCCGCTCGCCCGCCCGCGTCGTCGGCGTCGAACTCGACGACGCGGCGCTCGACACCGCGACCGATAACGCTCGCCGCGTCGGCGCGAGCGCCCCCATCGACTGGATTCGCGCCGACGCGACCCGCCTGCCGCTTTGTCTCCCCGACGACCGGCAGGTCACGGTGCTCATGAACCCGCCGTTCGGCGCGCAGCGGGGCAACGAACACGCCGACCGCGCGTTCCTCGAATCGGTCGCGTCGGTCGCCGACGTGTCCTACTCGGTCCACAACGAGGGGAGCAAGGAGTTCGTCGAGTCGTTCGTCGCCGACGCGGGCGGCGACCTCACCGACGCCTTCCGGGCGACGTTCGACCTCGACCGCCAGTTCGACTTCCACGACGAGGACCGCCGACAGCTCGACGCCGAAGTGTTCCGCATCGAGTGGTGAGGTGGCCGTGACCGCGCCGTCGTCAGCGCGCGCGTCGACCCCCGACCCAGCCTAATTGTACGTCTCTTGTCGCGCGATGCGGACTTTCGTCCCCCGCGACTCGGCGAAGACGAACGACTTCTCGCGGACGAATCGAATGCCGTCGAGCGTCGTGCTCGCATTCTTCGTCGGCATCGGTCCCCTGACGGTCCCACTGTCCGACGACACCTGTATGTCGTAGCCCGCCGCCGTCGGCACGACCGAGATGTTCCGCCGGGCGACGACCGGTTCGGCCCGGACCGGCCCGGTTTCGTAGGCTAGTCGCGCTTCGCCGTCGGCGACGAGGAACACCCGGTAGGCGGTTCCCGCGCCCGAGACGACGTAGCCGTCGCGGACCGCCGTCACCTGGTCGCGCCAGCCGAGGCCGCCGAGCCTGACCGCCGACTCGCCGTCGAACGCCAGCCGACTCGTGGAGACGGCCGTCGTCCAGATACCGCGCCGCTCGCTTCTGACGATGACCCCGGAGGTGTTGGTCGTCGTCGACTCGCCGAACAGTTCGATGTCAAAGACGGCGGTCAGGCCGTTCGGCACGTCCTCGGCGTAGGTCACGTCGTAGTCCCTGACCGAGACGCTCTCGCCCGGCAGATCGTCGCCGCTCGCGGTGAACGTGTTGTACAGCATCGCCGGTCCCGACAGGGCCGCGACGACGACGAGGAGAACGGCGACGCCGACCTGCCAGCGGCGGGCCGAAAATACCGAGTTGTCGGGCGCGTACTCGCGGAGCGGCTTGTCGGAGGCCGCGACGGTCAGCGCGACGATGGTCGCGAGCGCGACGACGAGCGCGAAGCCGACGGCGCGAAACAGCACGTAGGTCTCGCCGCCGCGGTACCAGTACACCGCCCACAGCGACTCGCTCACGGAAAACAGGAGGACGCCGGCGAAGCTCCGGAGCGCGGGCGGGTTCGACCCCTCGCGGCGGTGAGACAGCCACACGCCGAGGAGGACGCCGAACAGGAAGCCGATGGCGTGGCCCTGAATGGCGATTTGGGACCACCACGGCGTCGAGAAGATGGGGCGGGCCGACGAGACGACTTCGGGCGACAGCATCGCGTTGTAAAACAGGCTGACGACGCGCCCGGAGACGAACGCCAAGATGGTCGACAGCGGCCGGAAGACGAGCGCGAAGCCGGCGAACGCGAACACGACGCCGGAGAAGCCGACGACCGGGCCGAGCGCGAAGACGGAGGTCAGAAGCCCCACGCCGACGACGGCCGCGGGGAAGACGACGAGCGACCGGACGTAGGGGTTCTCGCGGGCCGACCCGAACGAGGTGGACCCGCGGCGCGTCGGGTAGTGTCCCCACGCGTACTCCGCGACCGGCGCGAGCGTGAGCGTGCCGACGAGGTTGCCGACGAGGTGGCCGGCGCTGGAGTGGGCGAATGCGGCGGTCAGCATCCCGGCCGGGTAGAAGTACGACCACGCCCGGAACGGGATGACGACGGGCCGGTACCACGACGACCAGCCGTCCTGCACGACGAGATAGACGAGGAGGACGCCGCCGACGCTGACGAGCGTTCCGAGCGGGAGGCCGAACAGGAAGCGCCGCCGGAGGGCCACCGAGAGGCGAGTCGGCCTGTCGACGACGGCGAGCGCGGCGGCGGCCGCGAGGAGCGCGAGGAGCGCGGCGAGCCGCTGGAACGGTATCCAGCCCGGTATCTCTAGCATTAGCTACCTGTGTCGTGCGAACGGGTGATAAAGAAACCCGCGGAGAACTGCTTGAGAAGTGCTAGCGGGCGACACGAATCCGACGGCGGGTGACGGCTCAGCGTCGGGCGGTCGGTCGCGGGGCGCGCTGCGGCGGACGGCCGCTCAGATTTTCCCTTCGGCGTCGTCGGCCAGTTCCTCCATGCGCTTGCCGACGCGGCCCGCGCTGGAGAACTCATCGTCACTCATCGCGGTCGCGAGGGCGTTTCCGAGCACGAACACGGCGTGTTTGTGCTCGCTTTTCGATTTGTGGACGTGGGAGGGCTCGACGGCGAGCTCGTCGTAGGGGTCGAACAGGCTCGAATCGACGTGCTCGCGGGCCGAGAAGTGGTCCTTGATGATAACCATCTGTTCGTGCAGCTCCAGCAGTTCGTCCTTGTGCATGAGCGTTGGTTAGGCGCGAGGGCGGTTTAAGCGTTATTGGGGGATACTGTCACTCGGCTCAGAAGACGTACTCGTCTTCGTGGCCCATCATTCCGTCGTCTTCGTACGCGCGGTCCTCGTCGGACATCGGACCGCTGGTCTTGTACGCGCGGATACCGGTCGACAGCAGGTCCTCGATGGCCTCGTCGCGGTTGACGAACTCGCCCTGTTCGACGAGTTGGACGATCTGCATCTCCAGGTGTTCCGGCACGGTAATCTCTACTTTGGGCATCTGAACGTCCGTCGCTTTGGAAGGGCCGTATATAACTCTACCGGGGAAATAATCGGGTTTTCCGAAGGTCGTTCCGGCGAACGCGAATCTCCGTTTACGTTCGGTTAGTGCGGCTGCCGCCCCTGTCGCCGACGGGTGTCCGGAGTCGTTAGTGATAGGTGCGTCGGGCCGAAGATTCGACCATGGCCAACGACGTGACCCACCTCTACGAGGAGTTCGGCGACGACCGACTCCCGCCGGGCCAACGCGAGACCCAGCGGTTTCCCGTGCTCTCCAAGAGCGGCACGCCCTCGTGGGACCCCGAGACGTGGTCGTTCGAGGCGTGGGGCGCGGTCGAGACCGAACTCGATCTCTCGTTCGACGAGTTCCGAGACCTCCCCTCCGAGACGCAGGTACAGGACTTCCACTGCGTCACCGGCTGGAGCAAGTTCGACTGCGAGTTCGAGGGCGTCACGTTCCCGACGCTCGCAGACGCGGTCGGTGTCGACGACGACGCGGTCCACGTGATGTTCCACGCCATGGACGGCTACACCACGAACCTGCCCCTCGACCAGTGCATGCGCGACGAGGTCATGTTCGTCTGGGGCTACGACGGCGAGGACCTGCCAGCCGACCACGGCGGCCCCCTTCGGGTCGTCACCCCGCACAAGTACGCCTACAAGGGCGCGAAGTGGGTCTCGGGCGTCGAATTCCTCACCGAGCCCGAACGCGGCTACTGGGAGAAACGCGGGTACTCGAACACGGCGAACCCGTGGAACGAAGAGCGGTACAGCTGAGCTGATTTCCAGCGTTTTCGGCGGTCGCTTCGCGTCCGAGCCACCAGCGTTGTCGTTCGGTGGACAGATGTGCGCGTTCCGCCGACTCCCCGGGGCGGCGCGCGGGACAGAAGGGAGAGTTTCAAGCGTCCCCGGTCCTGACCCACGGTCGATGGAACCGTTGCGGACAGACGAGATGGGGGCCCATCTCGTCAGCAGGTCGGTTCGACTGTCTGCGCCGCCCGTCTCGGCGTCGCTCGCGACGATGCGCCGCCCGCGGGCGCTGTGGACCGCCCCCGACGAGCCGACAGTCGTCGGCGGCGGCGTCGCCGTGGCCGTCGAGGCCGACGGCCCCGAGCGACTCGCGCGCGTCCGCGAGTCGGCCACGTCGCTGTTCGACGGCGCTGACGTTGACGCCCCTGACGTCGCCCGCCCGCGATTTTTCGGCGGCCTCGCCTTCCACGAGGAGGCGACCGGCCGCGACCCGTGGGCCGACTTCCCGGCCGCGCGCTTCGTCGTCCCCGAGGTGCAGGTCGCCTTCGACGGCGACGACGCGTGGCTCACGGTCACCGCCGTCGGCGCGGACGCCGACCCCGAGGCCGTCGGCGACCGACTCGACGAGGTCCGCGAGACGCTCGAATCGCTCGACGACGCTCCCCCCGAGGGACCGCCGGGCGTCTCGAACCGCCACCGGACGACCTCGGTCGAGGCGTGGCACGAGAGCGTCGACGCCGCGGTCTCTCGCATCCGCGCCGGCGACCTTCAGAAGGTCGTCCTCGCGCAGGCGCTCGAAGTCGAACTCGACCGCCCCGCCGCCGCGCCCGACCTGCTCGCCCGCCTCGGTCGGACGTACCCCGACTGCCACCGCTTCCTCGTCGAGCCGAACGGCGGGGCGAGCTTCCTCGGCGCGACGCCCGAGCGACTCGTCTCGCTCCGCGGTCGCGAGGTCGAGACCGGCGCGCTCGCCGGGACGACCGGCCGCGGCGACACCGACGACGAAGACGAGTGGCTCGCGAACGAACTGCTCGGAAGCGAGAAGGACAACCACGAACACGAACTCGTCGCGGAGACGATTCGGGAACAGCTCGCCCCGCTTTCGGCCGAGATTCGCGTCGGCGACCGCGGGATTCGGAAGCTGGCGACCGTCCAGCACCTCTGGACGCCCATCGACGCGACGCTCGAACGCGACGAACACGTCCTCTCGCTCGTGGACGCGCTCCACCCGACGCCCGCGGTCGGCGGCCTCCCGCCGGAAGCCGCCCTCGACGTGATTCGCGACACCGAACCGTTCGACCGCGGCTGGTACGCCGCGCCGGTCGGCTGGTTCGACGCCGACGGCGACGGCAGTTTCGCGGTCGCCCTCCGCTCGGCCATCGTCGAGGAGACGCTGGCGACGCTCTTTGCGGGCGTCGGCCTCGTCGCCGACTCCGACCCCGACGCGGAGTGGGACGAGGTGCAACTGAAGTACCGACCCATCCTCGACGAACTCGAACGCGACGACTGACGCCGTAGCCGGCGACCGACATCGTAGCTGACGACCGACATCGTAGCTGACGACCGACATCGTAGCTGACGACCGACTTCGACTCGACTCGATTCAATCCGATTTGACGACCCAGACGAGATGACAGCACCGAACCGAAACGCCCTCTGGGCACGGACCTTCGCCGACGAACTGGCACGCACCGGCATCGACGCGGTGTGCATCGCACCCGGCAGTCGCTCGACGCCCCTCACGGAGGCGTTCGACCGCCACGACGACATCGAGACGTTCTCGCACCTCGACGAGCGCTCGGCGGCCTACTTCGCGCTCGGCCGCGCCCGGCGCACGGGCGAGGTGACGCCCATTCTCTGCACTTCGGGCACCGCCGCCGCCAACTTCCACCCCGCGGTCATCGAGGCGTCGCAGGCCCGCGTGCCGATGCTCGTCCTCACGGCCGACCGACCGCCGGAACTCCGCGACAGCGGAGCCAACCAGACCGTCGACCAAGAGAAGCTCTACGGCGACGCCGTCCGCTGGTACAAGGACATGCCCGAACCGGAGGCCACGGACAGGAAGCTCCGGAGCCTCCGAACCACCGCCGGCCGCGCGATCTCCGAGGCAACCGGCGTCGACGCCGGTCCCGTCCACCTCAACTTCCCCTTCAGAAAGCCGCTCGAACCGACGTACGTCGAGGGCGACGTGCCCGCCGACCTCGACCCCGAGGCGCTCGACGGCCGGAGCGGGAGCCGACCCTACGTCAAGACGACCGCGGGCGCGCCGGAACTCTCCGAGGACCACCTCCGAAAGCTCGCCGACGACCTCGCGGTCGACCGCGGACTCATCGTCGCCGGTCCCGCCGACCCGCCGGGATTCAACGCCGAGGCCGTCGCCGCGTTCGCCCACGCGACCGGCTTCCCCGTCGCCGCCGACCCGCTTTCGGGGCTCCGATTCGGCGGTCACACCCGGACGACGACCGTCCTCGGCGGCTACGACGCCTACCTCGACGAGCGCGTCACCGCCGACTGGCCCGACCCCGAAGTTGTCGTCCGCATCGGTGCGTCGCCGACCTCGAAGGCGCTCCGGAAGTACCTCGCGCGCACCGACGCCCGGCAGTACCTCGTCGACCCGACGGGCCGCTGGCGCGAGGCCGAGTTCGGCGCGACTGACCTCGTTGAGGCCGAGCCCTCGGTGCTCGCGTGGCGGCTCTCGCAACTCATCCGCAACCGCCCGGACGAGGGCTGGAACGCGCGGTGGACCGACGCGGAGGACGCCTACTGGAGCTTCGTCGACGACGAGACCGACGCCTTCGAGGGCCGGCTCGCGGCCGACGTGGCCGACCTCGCGCCCGAGCCCTCGACGCTGTTCGTCTCGAACTCCATGCCCGTCCGCGACCTCGACCGCTTCGCGCGACCCTCGACGAAGTCCCGGACGGTCCTCGGCAACCGCGGCGCGTCCGGCATCGACGGCATCGTCTCCTCGGCGCTCGGGGCCGGCTCCGCGGCGACCGACCACCTGACGCTCCTGACCGGCGACCTCGCGTACTACCACGACATGAACGGCCTGCTCGCGCTCGGTCGCCTCGGCGTGGACGCGACCATCGTCCTCGTCAACAACGACGGCGGCGGCATCTTCCACATGCTCCCCATCGAGGAGTACGAACCGCCCTTCACGGACCAGTTCAAGACGCCCCACGGCCTCGACTTCGCGGCCACCGAGGACCTCTACGACCTCTCGTTCGCGTCGGTCGACCCGGACGACTTCCCCGACGCCTACGCCGAGTCGGTCGCCACCGACGGCACCGACGTTATCGAAGTCCGTACCGACGCCGAGGACTCGCACCGCGTACGCGAGCGTATCGCCGAGCGCGCCAGAGAGCGACTGTCCGACTGACCGACCGAACCAGTCGACCGACTGACTTTTCTCCTGCGCTCCGAATCGTGGCGACATGTCCTCCGCACTCTTCCGCCAGTACCGCGGCAGCGTCTACGCCGTCGCCGGGTTCCTCGGCGTTCTCGCGTTCGCCTACGCGACCGTCGTCGCGTACGAACCCCTCGCCGGGGTCTTCGCGGGCGCGACCGTCGTCTTCGGCGTGGTGCTTCTCTCGGACCTCGCCGAGCGCGGCTATCCCCCGGCGCTCGGCCGCCGCGGGACGCTCGCGCTCGTCGCGGTCGTGGTCGCCTTTCCCGTCCTCTGGTTCGTCGTCCAGCGGCCCCTGACGGGCCTCGGCCTCGCGCCGCTCGTCGCCGTGGTGGCGTGGGGGCTCGCGCGGTTCAAAGCCGGCGGCTACCCCGAGTCGATGGGTCGCCGCCGGTCGCTCGCGACCGCGGTCGTCGGGACGGGGCTCGTCGCCTACGGCTCCGTGGCCGGAACGACCGCCTTTCTCGTCGGCATCGCGGCCGCGGTACTCGTCGGACTGACGTCGTGGTTGACGAGTCCGCGCGGTCCGCTTCGAGACTAGCCCCCCGCGTCGGAAGCGTCGTCCGAGACATCTGACTTCGCCCACGGCCCGACGAGTCGCCCGGCGGCCCAGTAACAGCCGGCGTCGAGGACGACAGACAGGCCGCCGATGACTCCGCCGACGACGCTCGCGGCCGCGACGCCGATGAGCGCGATGAACGCCAACGAGAGGAGCGGGGCTCCGTTCAGAATCGCGCCGACGAGGAGCACCCCGAGGAGGAACGCCGCCCCGATGAGCGCGCCTGCCGCGAACCCGCGGAGGACGAGTCGCCACAGTCCGCGGAGGCCGTCCTGTAGGTCGGCCAGCCCGCCGCCAGCCAGCGCCCATCGGGTCGCGGCCGCGGTGAGGAGCCACAGGTAGGCGAAGGCGGCGACGCCCGGAAGCGTCCCGAAGTTGGCGAGTTCGCCTTCCAGCGCGCCGCTCGCGTGGGCCGCGAGGAGTCCGACGAGACTCAGGACGACGAGATTGAACGACGAGACGGCCCACGCCTCGAAGCGGCCGGCGGCGGTCTCAGCCATGCGCCAACACCTCCGCGAGCGCGACGAGGACGAGAAGCGCGGCGGCGGTCGCGCCGTAGCTCTTCGCGAGGAGCGAGCGCCCGGCACCCACCGGGTAGTCTCGTCGGAGCCTGAGCGCGACGAGCGTCCGGACGAACGACCCGAGGACGAACGCGGTCACCGCGAGGAGCTTCACCGTCAGTATCGTTCCCCAGCGGCCGGACGGGCCGGGCGGACCGAGCGCGCCGAGGTTGCCGACGCCGGTGACGACCATCGCGCCCATCGCCGCCCAGAAAACCCACTCGTAGGTGGTCGCGAGAGTCGACGGGTCGCCGACGACCCCGGCCGAGTCACCCGCGCCCTCGGTCCCGGAACCGGGCGCTCTGAGCGTCGTCCACGCGAACACTGCGCCACCGAAGACGAGCGCCATCCCGACGATGTGGACGAATCTGACGAGAAGGCTGGTCGCGGCCGACATGCGCGAGAGTAGTTCGCCGACTGACAAATAGTTCCGGGCCGAGCGGAGAACGCGGCGGGACTCGGCCCCGAACCATCGCCGCAAGCGAATCTTTTTGCGCCGCCCGCGCCGCCACTCGGTATGGTCTCGGAGATTTTCGACCCCGACCGCTGGGAGCCCGTCCCGGGGTCCGACGAGTTCGACGACATCACCTACCACCGCGCCGTCGACGTGCCGGCGGTCCGTATCGCGTTCGACCGCCCCGAGGTCCGAAACGCCTTCCGACCCGGAACCGTGGACGAACTCTACGCCGCGCTCGACGACGCCAGAAAGCGCGCGAACGTCGGGTGCGTCCTCCTGACCGGCAACGGTCCCTCCGAGAAGGACGGCGGCTGGGCGTTCTGTTCCGGCGGCGACCAGTCGGTCCGCGGCGGCTCGGGCTACGAGTACCGCGACGACGACGAGGCCGACGCCTCCGACGACCCGCTCGTCCGCGAGGCGAAAGCCGGTCGCCTGCACATCCTCGAAGTCCAGCGGCTCATTCGCTTCATGCCCAAACCCGTCGTCGCCGTCGTGCCGGGGTGGGCCGTCGGCGGCGGCCACTCCCTGCACGTCGTCTGCGACATGACGCTCGCCTCCGAGGAGCACGCGAAGTTCCTCCAGACCGACCCCGACGTGGCCTCCTTCGACGGCGGCTTCGGCTCCGCGTATCTCGCAAAGCAGGTCGGCCAGAAGAAGGCCCGCGAGGTGTTCTTCATGGGCAAGACCTACTCCGCCGAGGAGGCCGTGGACATGGGCATGGCGAACGAGGCGATTCCCCACGAGGAGCTAGAGGACGTGGCGCTGGAGTGGGCCGACGAGATGACGAAGAAGTCGCCGACGGCCATGCGCATGCTCAAGTACGCCTTCAACATGACCGACGACGGCATGGTCGGCCAGCAGGTGTTCGCCGGCGAGGCGACCCGGCTCGCCTACATGACCGAGGAGGCCCAAGAGGGCCGCGACGCCTTCCTGGAAAAGCGCGAACCCCGCTTCCGCGACTACCCGTGGCACTACTGAGGGCCTGACCCCGGCTCTCGCCGGACGCCGGACCCGCAACCGCGATGCGGCCCCTCCCGTCGGGCCGAAACACGTCGCCTCGCCAAGGTTTAGGCCGGCCGAAAAATAGGAACGCTCTTATACATTTAGGTTAGCCTAAATCCCATGGAAGAGAAATCCACCGGGCAGGAGGGACTCACGCGACGCAACTACATTCGGTACGGCGGCACGGCTCTCGGTGCCGGGATGCTGGCCGGTTGTACGTCGGACTCGTCGGGGAGTGACGAGGCGACCACGGCGGCCGAGACGACGACCGAGGCAGCCACCGAAACGAGCGCCGAGACGGAGACCCAGACGACCGAGGCGGACTCCTCGTACTCGGTGACGATGGAGCCGATGGGCGAGGTCACGTTCGACTCGGTTCCCGAGTCGTGGGCCGCCTACGACGGCGGCTACGCGGACATGGCCGTCGCGCTCGGCGTCGGCGACGGGCTGACCGGCGTCGGCGGCGCGGGCCGGTACTACACCTACGTCTACGACGAACTCCCCGGCGTGAGCGTCGACCGCGAGCAAATCGAGGCGTACCCCGAGGTCCGGACGAAAGAGGAGTTCTACGAACTCGACAACGACGTCCACCTCTACGACCCGAACATGCTCATCAACTGGTTCGACTGGGACCAAGCCGACGTGGACGAAATCGCGGAGAACGTCGCCCCGTTCGTCGGCAACCTCGTCTTCCGCCGGTCGGACGGCTGGCACGACTACCGCTACTACACGCTCTACGAGGCGTTCGAGAAGGTCGCGCAGGTGTTCCAGCGCGAGGACCGCTACGAGGCGTTCGAGGCGTTCCACGACGAGTTCATCGCGGAGATACAGGCGGAACTGCCGCCCGCGGACGAGCGCCCGAACGTCTTTCTCACCTTCGAAGGGACGACCGAACCCGAGACGTTCTCGCCGTACCGCCTCAACGACAAGGGCACGAGCAAAAAGCAGTGGAACGACCTCGGCGTCACCGACGCGCTCTCGGGGACCGACATCGAGAACCTCAGCACGACCAACCGCGGCGAACTCGACTACGAGAACCTCCTCGAAATCGACCCCGACGTGATTCTCGTCCGCGGCCACGAGCGCAAGACGCCCGAGGAGTTCCGCGACACCGTCCTCGCGTACATGGAGGACCACCCCGTCGGCGGCGAACTGGCGGCCGTCCAGAACGGTCGGGTCTACCGCGGCGGCTACCTGTTCCAGGGGCCGATTCACAACCTGTTCCTGACCGAGCGCGCCGCGAAGCAGTTGTACCCCGACGTGTTCGGCGACGTGACGGGCGACGCCGAACTGTTCGACCGCCAACGCGTCGCGGACATCGTCAACGGGGAGTTCTGAGATGGCGGACGCCGAGCGCTCGGAGGGGACGGCGACGACGACAGCGACCGACCCCGAAACGGCGGCGTTCGACTACGACGTAGCCATCGTCGGCGGCGGGCCGACGGGCTGCTCGGCGGGCGTCTTCACCGGTCGGTACGGTCTCGACACCGTCGTCTTCGACCGCGGCCGGTCGTCGCTCCAGCGCTGTGCCTATCTGGAGAACTACCTCGGCTTCCCCGGCGGCGTCGACGTCGAGACGTTCTACGGACTCATCCACGACCACGTCGAGGCGGCCGGCTGCGACCTCGTTCCGGCGCTCGTCGAGGCGGTCGAACCCGCCGGCGGCGACGGGACCGAGACCGCGGACGCCGCCGGGCCGGGCTTCGAGGTCACGACGCAGGACGGCGAGACCGTCACGGCGAGGCGGGTCGTCGCGGCCGCCCGCTACGGCGGCGACTTCCTCGAACCGCTCGACGACGACGAGATGTTCGTCACCTACGAGTACGACGGCGAGACGCGGACGAAGTTCGACCGCGACTACGCCGACATCGAGGGCCGGACAGCCATCGACGGGCTGTACGTCGCCGCGCCGGTGAGCGAGGTCAACGTGCAGGCCATCATGTCGGCCGGACAGGGCGCGCGCGTCGGCCGGTCGGTCATCACCGACCACCGCCTCGAACGGGGGTATCCCGAGGCCCTCGCGCATCACTGGGACTGGATACGTCCCGAATCGGAACTCGCCGGCGAGGAGACCGCCCGCGACGACTGGCGCGAGCGGTTCGACAGCCGAGTCCCCGACGACTGCGACCTCGCCGAGGAGCGACTCCGCGAACTCCGCGAGGCCGACGTGGAGCGTCAGCGCGAGATGTACATCTCCGAGGAAGCGGTCGAAGCTCGGGCCGAGCGCGGTCGCGAGCGACTCGCCGACCATCTCGGCGTCGCCGCCGATTCCGGTCCCGCCGCTGATTCCGCTTCCGACTCCGAATAGCGAGTCATCGACACCCCACCGTCGGCGACGGCGATGACCACGTCGTCGCCGACGTCGGGGCGCTCTCCCTCGTCGGGGCCGACGCGCACGCCGGGGGGCCGCCGTCTCCCACCCACCGCCTCGGCGTCGCGCGCTTTCGGATAGGAACTTACTCACTGCTTCGGCCCTCGTATGCAGACAATGAGCACGCAGGACATCTCTCGCAGGCGGGCGTGGGTGATGGCGTCGCGGCCGCAGACGCTCCCGGCGGCCGCCGCGCCGGTCGTCGTCGGCACCGCGGTCGCGGTCCACGCCGACCTGTTCGCCCCGCTCCCCGCGCTCGCGGCGCTCGTGGGCGCGCTTCTCATCCAAGTCGGGACCAACTTCGCCAACGACTACTACGACGCGGTGCAGGGCGCGGACACCGAGGCCCGCGAGGGGTTCACCCGCGTCACCGCGGGCGGGCTCATCCCGCCGGCCGAGGTCAAGCGGGCGATGTATCTCACCTTCGCCGCCGCCGTCCTCCTCGGCACCTCCCTCGTCTACGTCGGCGGCGTGCCCATCCTCGTCATCGGCCTGCTTTCGGTCGCCTCGGGCATCGCCTACACCGGCGGCCCGTACCCCCTCGGCTACCACGGTCTCGGCGACCTGTTCGTCTTCGTCTTCTTCGGCCTCGTCGCCGTCGTCGGAACCTTCTACGTGCAGGCCGCGAGCGTCCTCGCCGCCCCGCTCACCGTCGGTATTCCGGAGGGGACCGTCACGGTCGTCGCCGTCCTCGCCAGCCTCCCCATCGCGGCCATCTCCACGAACATCCTCGTCGTGAACAACGTCCGCGACAAGGAGGAAGACGCGACCACGGGCAAGCGGACCCTCGCGGTCCGGTTCGGCTACGGTTTCGCCCGCGCCGAGTACGTCGCCATGCTCGCGCTCGCCTACGTCGTCCCCGCCTACCTGTGGACCCGCGCGGGCTTCGACTGGTTCGTCCTCCTGCCCATGTTCTCGATGCCCGTCGCGGCCCGCATCGCGCGGACCGTCGTGACCGAGACGAAAGGCGAGAAGCTCAACCCCGCGCTCGAAGACACGGGCAAACTCCTCGCCCTCTACGCCGTCCTCTTCTCGGTCGGCCTCGTCCTCGCGTGACGATGCGTCTCCGCGAGTTCGCCGTCGACCTCGAAACGCCGCTTTCGACCGCCAAGGGCGACATCGAGCGCCGCGAGGGACTTCTCGTCGCGGTCGACGTTGCGGGCGAGACTGGCGTCGGCGAGGCGACGCCGCTTCCGGGCTGGACCGAGTCACTCGCCGACTGCCGCGACGCGCTCGCCGACCTCGCCGAAGGCGACGCCGTGGCCGACGCCAATCCCGAGTCCGCACTGGAAGACGGGACACTCGCAGACGCGCCCGCCGCGAGACACGCCGTCTCGCTCGCCGTCTCCGACGCCCGCGCTCGCGCCGCCGACCGACCGCTCGCCGCGTCCCTAGCCACCGACTCGCACACCTCGCTTCCGGTGAACGCGACCCTCGGCGACGACGGTCCCGAGGCGACCGTCGAGGCCGCCGAGACCGCCGTCGAATCGGGGTACGACTGCCTCAAACTGAAGGTCGGCGCGCGCGACCCGACCGACGATGTGGCGCGTCTCCGGGCCGTCCGCGAGGCGGTCGGTCCCGACGTGTCGCTGCGGGCCGACGCGAACGCCGCGTGGGACCGCTGGACCGCCGACCGCTTTCTCGACTCGGTCGAGGAACGTGACCTCGACCTCGACTACCTCGAACAGCCGCTCCCGGCCGACGAACTCGACGGCCACGCCGTCCTCCGGCGGCTCCACGACACGCCCATCGCGCTCGACGAGTCGCTGGCGGCGGTCCCGCCGCAACGCGCGCTCGCCTCGAACGCGGCGGACGTGCTCGTCTGCAAGCCGATGGCGCTCGGGGGCCCGGACCGCGTCCGCGACCTCGCGGCTCGCGCCCGCGACGCCGGCGTCGACGTCGTCGTCACGACCACCATCGACGCCGTCGTCGCCCGACTCGGCGCGCTCCACGTCGCGGCGTCGCTCCCCGGCGACCGGGCCCACGGGCTGGCGACCGCCTCGCTCCTCGACTCCGACCTCGCGGTCGACCCGGCACCCGTGCGCGAGGGCCGGATGCGCGTCCCCGAGGCCCCGGGGCTCGGTATCGACGTGTCCGCGCTGTTCTCCTGAGCCGGTCAGCGACGATTCAACTCTCCACGGTCCAAACGTTTTTCACGGTTCTGCACGTCGAACCGGGAGATGACCGAGGTCGAACTCGACTCCGACGCGGTACGGCTCGCGCTCGACGACGGCGTGGCGACGGTGACGCTGGACGCCCCGGCGGTTCGGAACGCGCTGACGGTCGAAGTCACCGCCGGCGTGCGCGAGGCGCTGGGCTCGCTCCCCGACGAGACGCGCTGTGTCGTCCTCCGCGGGAGCGACGAGGCGGGCGCGTTCTGTGCCGGCGGCGACGTGAACGCCATGCTGGAGCTACAGGCCGACGCCATGACGCTCCCAGAGGCGGTCGACCACGTCGTCCGCGACACCGCCGACTGCGTGCGCCGCGTCTACGAGTGCGACCTGCCGACGGTCGCGGCCATCGACGGCCCGGCCGTGGGCGCGGGCGGCGCGCTCGCCATCGCCTGCGACCTCCAACTCCTCCGCGAAGACGCCTCCGTCGGCTTCGGCTTCCGCCGGGTCGGCCTCGCGGTCGACTCCGGGCTGTCGTACCTCCTCCCCCGACTCGTCGGGCGCAACGTCGCCATGGAACTCGTCTACACGGGCGAGAAACTCGGCCCCGAGCGGGCGCTGGAACTCGGCGTCGTGAACCGCGTCGCCGACGAGGACGAGTTCGAGGCGGAACTCGACGCCCTCACGGCGCGCATCGCCGGCGGCCCGACGAAGGCGCTCACCGCCTCAAAGCGACTGCTCCGCCGCCCCGACGACTCCATCGAGGCGGCCATCGAACACGAGGCGTCGGCGCAGGCGGTCATGTTCGGAACCGACGACCACGCCGAGGGCGTGGAGTCGTTCATGAGCCGGCGGGAACCGGAGTTCGAAGGGACGTAGCCGACTCGGTGGGCGACCGCCACGGGCCGCCCTCGCCCTCGCCTTCGGCGCATTTCGCTGTCGGTGCATACTTGTCGCCGCCCGGCGACGGCGGGAGTATGGTCACCGTCACCGTCTGGAACGAGTACCGACACGAGAAGGAAAACGACGAGGTCGCCGAAATCTACCCCGACGGTATCCACGCGACGATAGCCGAGGGGCTCCGCGAGGCGGGGTACGACGTGCAGACCGCCACGCTGGACGAACCGGAACACGGCCTCACCGAGTCGGTCCTCGACGACACCGACGTGCTGGCGTGGTGGGGGCACAAGGCCCACGACGAGGTGGACGACGCAATCGTCGACCGCGTGGTCGACCGCGTCCGCGACGGGATGGGACTGCTCGTGCTCCACTCGGGCCACTACTCCAAGCCGTTCAAGCGCCTGATGGGGACGACCTGCTCGCTGAAGTGGCGCGAGTCGGGCGAGAAAGAGCGCGTCTGGGTCGTCGAGCCCGGCCACCCCATCGCCGACGGCCTCCCCGAGTCGTTCGAGGTCCCCCGCGCCGAGATGTACGGCGAGCGGGTCGACATCCCCGCGCCGGACGAACTCGTCTTCACGTCGTGGTTCGAGGGCGGCGAGGTGTTCCGCTCCGGCTGTTGTTACACCCGCGGCAAGGGCCGCGTCTTCTACTTCCGACCGGGCCACGAGACCTACCCCATCTACGAGCAGGAGGAGGTTCGGACCGTCCTCGACAACGCCGTCGACTGGGCGGCCCCCGGTGACGGGCCCGACCCGTACTTCGGCAACGCGGAGCCCATCGAAGACCTCGACTGAGCCGTCGGTCGGAGAGAGCGGACGAAACACTATTTTCTCGGCCGCGAGAGCGTCACGCGTCCCTGAAGAGGCGTTATTTCCGAGTGACACCTACTGGCACGCACGACCGCGCAGCCCACGCGGCCGGCGGGTCGTGGTGATATCATGAAGGGAATCGATGGGAAAGTCGCGCTCGTCACGGGCGCGGCGTCGGGTATCGGTCGGGCGACCGCGCTCCGGTTCGCCGAGGAGGGCGCGATGGTCGCGCTCTCGGACGTGCAGGTGGACGCCGGCGAGCAGGTCGTCCGAGAGATAGAAAGCGAGGGCGGCGACGCCGCCTTCTTCGAGGCCGATAGCTCGAAGGAAAGCGACGTGGCGAGCCTCGTCGACAGGGCGGTAAGCGAGTTCGGCGGCCTCGACTTCGCGCACAACAACGCGGGCATCGAGGGGACGCCGGGGCCCATCGCCGAGCTGTCCATCGAGGACTTCCAGCGGGTCATCGACATCAACCTGACCGGCGTGTTCCTCGGCCTGAAGTACGAGATTCCGCGCCTCGTCGAGAACGGCGGGGGCGCTATCGTCAACACGTCTTCCGTGGCGGGACTGACCGGCGGCGCGAACCTCGCGCACTACTACGCCGCCAAACACGGCGTCATCGGGCTGACCCGCTCTGCCGCGCTCGAAGTGGCGACCGAGAACGTCCGCGTCAACGCGGTCTGTCCGGGCGTCATCGAGACGCCGATGATAGAGCGATTCACCGCCGGCAACGACGAGGCGAGGGCCGGACTGGTCGAAGACGAGCCAATCGGCCGCCTCGGCAAACCCGAGGAGATAGCCAGCGCGGTCGTCTACCTCTGTTCCGACGACGCCTCGTTCGTCACCGGCCACCCGATGGTCGTCGACGGCGGCTACGTCGTCCCGTAGCCGACCCGCGCAGAGCCCCGTTTTTTCGCCGCCGGAGTCCGCCCGCCCGGACGGGACCGTCCGGAGCGCCGACTATCATAAGTGGGTGCGGTCCGGAGAACGCCCATGGCACAACCGACGAGCGGACAGCGGCGACTCATGTTCGCCCTGTTCGCGTTCGCGGCGCTCGTCTTCCTCCTCGGCATCGTCGTCATCGGCTACCTCGCCGGCGCGTTCTGAACACTCCCGAGGGCACCCGTGACCGTCCCCGCGGCTCGGGACGGCGAACAGCGGCCGGCTCAGCGGGTCGCGTCTTCGGGGTGGTAGGTCTTCCCGCGAGAGCCGTCGGCGGTCATCCGGCGGAGCGTCGCGGCGGCGTTGCTCGCGTCGTAGCCGAACAGCACGTCCTTCGCGTACTCGTCTGCGACCTCGATGGCGTGGATGAGGTCGTCCACGTCCACGTTCACGGCGTACAGTTCGAGCGAGAAGTCGACGTCGTAGGGCTCCAAAAGCGAGACGAAGCCGCGGGCGATGGTTTCGAGCCAGTAGGTCGTCCCGTAGTTGGTGTCGTAAAGCGGGACGACGAACTCGTCGACGTGCGCCGAGAGCGCCTCGACGTCGAGGCCGGAGCGGCGGTAGAGGTGGCCCGGATAGGGGTCGGGATAGAGCGTGAGATACAGGCGACCGGGGACGCGCTCGGCCGCGTCGGCGACGAAGTCGGTGATGACCTCGGCGCGCCACTCGAACCAGGCGTCCTCGTCGTCGGCGTCGCGGCCGCGGTCGGCGGCCCACGCCTCGAACTGCGAGGTACACCGGTCACACCGGCAGTACTCGTCGCGCGGGAAGCCAACGTCGTCGAGGCGAACGTCGCCGTTGGCCGCGGCGGCGTCCTCGACGATTTCGAGCAGACCGGCGCGGTACTTCTCGTTCGTCGGGCAGATGTACGCCCAGTCGAAGTACGTTCGGTCCCGCGTCGCCGGGTTCCCCTCGCCGTCGACGGGGACCAACTCGGGGCTCTCGTTGGCGGCGGCGTTGTCGCCGAAACACGATATCATGTTGACGGCGTTCGACAGCGGTTCGGCCGCCCGGCCGGTGACGTCCTTGACCTCGTAGAAGCCGCGGTCGAACTCCGGCCAGTCGACTTCCTCTTCGTTGCGCGTGACGACCCCGTACATGGCTCCGCCTTCGCGCGGGCGGCGGGTAAGTCGTTCGCTCTCGGCCGTGCACGCCCTCTTCGGGCGTCGTCACTGACCGGCCGCGAATGAGGCGAACCCGGCCGAACGCGGCCGAGCACGCGAAAAAGTGGTTACTCTTCGATTTCGACTTCGACGGTGTCTCCGCTCCCGGAGAACACGGTGTAGAGGACCGCCACGAGCGCCAGTACCAGAACCAGTTTGGCCTTCTTGGACATACCGAATACTTCGACTGCACCGCACTAAGTGATTACGACACCGGGGCAACTGCGGCGAGCGATTTAAAAACTGGATGCACGTTCCGAACTGTCGTTGATTAAATGACAGAACGCGCAGAAAAGTTATCTTATCTGAGAGCATTCCGTTACTCGTTCAGTTTCCTCTGCTCCGCCCGATGCAATTCGATACTCCGCTCCGCGTCCTCTCCGCCGACGGCGACCGCGCGATTACCCGCGCCGTCCAGCGGACGGTCTCGAACGCCGTCGTCGAGTCGGCCGAGACGCTCGCCGCCGCTCGCCGCGCCCTCGACGGCGACGACGCGTACGACTGTCTCGTTCTCGGTTCGGCGTTTCCCGACGGTGACGGGGTCTCCCTGCTCCGCGAGATTCGCGCGGCCGGCGGCGACCTCCCGGTCGTCTTCCTCGCGCCCGGTGACGCCGACCACTCCGTGACCGAACTGGTCGATTTAGCTATCGACGCGTACCTCGCCCGCGAGGAAGTCCTCGCGCGGGCGACGGCGACCGCCGACGACGCCGGTGGTGCCGACGACGCCGAAGACCCGCTCGGCTCGCGGGTCCAGCGACTCGCCCGCGAGCGCCGCAGGACGCGGGCCACCCGCGGGACGGCCGAACGGGTCGAGGAGGCAGTCGACACGGAATGGTTCATCGAAGACGCGCTCGACGCGCTCGACGACGTGTTCTACGTCTACGACAGCGAGGGGAAACTCGTCTCGTGGAACGAGCGACTCTCGGAGCTCACCGGCCTGTCGGACGCCGAACTCACCGGCATGTCGGCCGACGCGTTCTTCCACGAGGCCGACCGACCGGCGGTCGAGCGCGCCGTCGAGGAGGTGATGCGGACGGGGACGACCGTCGTCGAAGCGCGGCTCCCGACCGACGACGAGACGCTGTTGTTCCAACTCACCGGCCGCCGGCTCACGGGGCCTGACGGGGAGGTCGTCGGCTTCTGCGGCGTCGGTCGCGACATCACGACCCGCCGGCAGCACGAAGAGCAGCTCGCACAGCAAAACGAGCGACTCGGGGAGTTCGCCCGGGTCCTCTCGCACGACCTCCGAAACCCGCTTTCCATCTCGATGGGCTTTCTCGACCTCGAACGAGAGGCCAACGACTCCGAACATCTCGAACGGGTCGCGACCTCGCTGACCCGCATCAGCGACATCGTCAACGACGTGTTGACCGCGGCCCGAAGCGGAAGGGCGGTCATCGATTTCGCGCCCGTCTCGCTCGAAGCGGTCGCCCGCCGGGCGTGGAACACGGTCGAGACGGGCGACGCGACGCTCGTCGTCGAGTCCTCGGCGACGGTTCACGCCGACCCCGGTCGGCTCCAGCGGCTGTTCGAGAACCTGTTTCGGAACTCGGTGGAACACGGTTCCACGGGCGGTCGAACCCCGCCGCTGACCGTCCGCGTCACCGCGTCGCCGGCCGAGGTGACGTTCGCGGTCGAAGACGACGGTTCCGGCATCGACGCCGCCGTCGCAGCGCGGGTGTTCGAACGCGGCTTCACCACCTCGGCCGAGGGGACGGGCTTCGGCCTCGACATCGTCCGGTCGCTCGCGGAGGCCCACGGCTGGACCGTCTCCGTCGGGTCGGCGGCGACCGGCGGCGCGCGCTTCGAGTTCGACGGCGTCGAGTTCGCCGACGAGGACCACCGCTGTCAGGCGAGCGCCGCGCGAAAAAGGCCGTCGAACGAGTCCTAAAACGGTCAGTTCACGTCGAGGTTGGCCGCGACTTCGTCCTCGCGGACGATGGTCTCGCAGTAGTCGCAGCGCACGCCGTCCGAGAGGACGGTAAAGCGGGACCGGATGGGTTCGTCGGCGTTTGAGATGCAGTTCCTGTTCGGACACGAGATGATGCTCGCGACGGCGTCGGGGCGGACGACGCGGTTCTTCTCGACCACGTCGTAGTCGCGGACGATGTTGATGCTCGCGGCGGGCGCGATGAGCGACAGCACGTCCACCTCGGACTGGCTCAGTTCGCGGCCTTCGACCTTCACGATGTCCTTGCGGCCGAGGCGGTCGGAGGGGACGTTCATCCCGACCGAGACCGCCTCCCCGCTGGTGCCGTCGATGCCGAGGATGGCGAGGACGTTGAGCGCCTGTCCCGCGGCGACGTGGTCGATGACGGTGCCGTTTCGAATCTTCGAGACGCGGAGTTGGTGGTCGTCTGTCATCGGTCTTGGGAGAGGAGGATGTCCAACAGCGCCATTCGGACCGGGATGCCGTTGTGAGCCTGTTCGAAGTATGTCGCGTGGTCGGTGTCGTCGATGTCCGGCGAAATCTCGTCCACGCGGGGGAGCGGGTGCATGACGGTGAGGTCGTCCGCCGCCGACTCCAGCGTCTCAGAGTCGATTTGGTACTGTCCCGCGACTTTTCGGTACTCGTTTTCGTCGGGGAAGCGCTCGCGCTGGATGCGCGTCACGTAGAGCACGTCGAGTTCGGGGAGCACCTCGTCGAGTTCGGTGTGTTCTCTGACCTGCGCGCCCGAGGCGTGGAGGTCGTAGCGGACGTTCCGGGGGAGCCGCAGGCTCTCGGGGCTGACGAAGTGCTGGCTGGCGTCGAAGTTCGTCAGCGCCTCGGCCAGCGAGTGGACCGTCCGCCCGTACTTCAGGTCGCCCATGATACCGATGGTGAGGTCGTCGAGGCCGGCGTTCTCCCGGATGGTGTAGAGGTCGAGGAGGGTTTGGCTCGGGTGCTGGCCCGCGCCGTCGCCCGCGTTGACGAGCGGTACGTCGACGAACTCGGAGGCCATCGTGGCCGCGCCCTCGCTGGGGTGTCGGAGCACGAGCGCGTCCGCGTAGCCCTCGACCACGCGGACGGTGTCGGCGAGCGTCTCGCCCTTCTTGACCGACGACGACTCGACCGGTCCCATATCGACGGTCTGGCCGCCGAGGCGTTTCATCGCGGAGTCGAAGCTCATCCGAGTTCGCGTGCTCGGCTCGAAGAAACAGAGCCCGAGAACCTTTCCGGCGTGTCGCTGCCGGAACGCGGCCGGGTCGTCGTCGATGTCGGCCGCGCGGTCGAGCACCGCCTCGATGTCCTCCCGCGAGAGGTGCGACGCGGAGATGAGGTGGTCCTGACGCATCGATGAATGACGCGACCTACACCGACTTGAATCCCCCGGCATCGGACGCTTCGCGTGATATTCACCACCATGCACAGAATCACCGACACCGCCGACCGCGGCGGAAACAGAAACTCGGTCGAAACGGTCGGAAAACGAGGCGACGACCGACGCCGAACCGACTCGACCTTACGGCCAGTTACCGGCGGAGTCGTAGGAGTCGACGACGCGCCGGATGGCGACGACGTAGGCCGCGGTGCGGAAGTTCGGCAGGTCGTGGGTCTCGTAGGCGTCGACGAGTTCCTCGAAGGCGTCGACGATGACGCGCTCCAGTTCGTCGTTGACGCGGTCTTCGGTCCAGTAGAACCGCTGGCGGTTCTGGACCCACTCGAAGTACGAGACGGTGACGCCGCCGGCGTTGGCGAGGATGTCGGGGAAGACGTGGACCTCGCGCTCGGTGAGCACGCCGTCGGCGTCCGGCGTGAGCGGGCCGTTCGCGGCCTCGACGACCACGTCCGCGTTCACGTCGTGAGCGAGTTCGCCGTCGATGGCGTTCTCCAGCGCGGCGGGGACGAGCAGGTCCACGTCCAGGGTGAGCAGTTCCTCGTTGGAGATGGCCTCCGTTCCCTCGTAGTCCGAGACGGTGCCGGTCTCGTTTTTGAACTGCTTGACCGCGCGGGTGTCGAGGCCGTCGGGGTCGTAGATGCCGCCGGAGGAGTCGGAGACGGCGACGACCGACGCGCCGAGGTCGTCGATGAGCTTCGCGGCGACGGAGCCGGCGTTCCCGTAGCCCTGGACGGCGACGGTCGCGCCCTCGATGTCGCGGTCGAGGTAGTCGAACGCCTCGCGGGCGGTGAGCATCGTCGAGCGACCGGTCGCCTCGACGCGGCCCTCGCTCCCGCCGTTCGAGAGCGCCTTCCCCGTGATGACGCCCGGAGCGGTGGTGTTTTCGAGGGTCTCGTAGGTGTCCTTAATCCAGTTCATCTCGCGCTGGCCGGTGTTCACGTCGGGCGCGGGGATGTCGCGGTTCTCGCCGATGAGTGGGCGAAGCTCCTTGGCGAACGACCGGGTGATGCGTTCGAGTTCGGACTCGGAGTACGCCTTGGGGTCGATGACGATACCGCCCTTGCCGCCGCCGTAGGGGATGTCGACGACGGCGCATTTGTACACCATCCAGCCCGAAAGCGCCTTCACCTCGTCTCGGCTGACGTTCGGGTGGTAGCGAATCCCGCCTTTGTACGGGCCGCGGTCGCCGTTGAACTGCGACCGGTAGGCGCGAAACAGTTCGACGTCGCCGTCGTCCATCTCGACGGCGAGGTTCGTTTCGAGGACTCGCTCGGGGTTTTTCAGCCGCTCGATAACGTCGTCGCGCACGTCGAGGTAGGCGGCCGCGTCGTCGATTTGCTCCTGTAGACTCTCGAAGGGATTCGCCTCTTGTGCCATGTCCTAATACGCTCCGGGCATCCGGTTAAGCGTAGCGGGGATTTTAGCATACCACAATATTGAGACACATACTCATCGATAAAAGGTAACAGCCAACGGCGGTTGGTTCGACGGGCGGCCGCGCCGGCCCGAGCGCGCTCAGTACGACTCGCCGGCGCGGTCGAGGATGTTTTCGGCCTGCTTGACGAGCGGGGCGTCTATCATCTCGCCGTCGACGCCGAAGACGCCTCGACCCTCTCGTGCGGCCTCGTCGCGGGCGCGGAGCACTTTCTTAGCCCACGCGACATCCTCGTCGTCGGGCGAGAACGCCTCGTTGATGACGGGCACCTGCGCGGGGTGGATGGCGAGTTTCCCGTCGTAGCCGAGCCGTCGACCGAACGCGGCGTCCTCGCGGAGCCCCGCTTCGTCCTGATAGTCGACGTGAAGGGTGTCGATGGCGTCGACGCCGGCGGCCGCGGCCGCGACGACGACGCGCTCGCGAGCGTAGAGCACCTCGGTCCCGTCGTCGCTCCGGGTCGCGCCCACGTCGGCGGCGAAGTCCTCCGCGCCGAAGACGACGGCGGCGGTGTCGGGCGCGGCCGCGACCTCGGGAGCGGTGAGGACGCCCGCCGCGCTCTCGACGATTGCGATGACGGGACAGTCCGCACCGGCCTCGCGGGCCGCGACGGCGACGCTCGTCACGTCGTCCGCGCTCGTCGCCTTCGGGACCACGAGCGCGTCCGGCGGGTGGGCGGCGCAGACGGCGGCGATGTCGTCGCGGCCGGCCTCGCCGGGGTTGACGCGGACCGCGACCTCGGCGTCGGGGTCGAAGTCGGGGTCCGAGAGGACCGCGGCGACGGTCTCCCGAGCCTCGGCTTTCCTGTCGGGCGAGACGGCGTCTTCGAGGTCGAAGACGAGCACGTCCGCGCCCGCACCGGGGGCTTTCCGCAGCAGTTCGGGTCGGTCGCCGGGGGAGAACAGGACGCTTCGTCGGGGCATGGTGTGTGTATCGAGGTGGGTTGTGAAATACCGACCCGTCGCCGACCCGGCTCAGGGCCAGAGGCCGCGGTGTTCGTGGGCCTCGGAGACGCGTTCGAGCGCGACCATGTAGGCGGCGTCGCGCCACGTCACGTCGTGTTCCTCGACGCGCTCGCGGACGGCGGTCCACGCGCGGAGCATCTCGGTCTCCAGTTCGTCGTGGACGCGTTCGAGCGACCACGAGCGGTGGTTGAGATCCTGCAGCCACTCGAAGTACGAGACGGTGACGCCGCCGGCGTTGGCGAGGATGTCGGGGACGACCGGAAGCTCGCGCGCCTCGAAGATTTCGCCCGCGGCCGACGTGGTCGGGCCGTTCGCGCCCTCGACGATGAGGTTCGCCTGCACGTCGCGGGCGTTCTCGGCGGTCAGGACGTTACCGACGGCGGCCGGAATGAGCACGTCCACGTCGAGTTCGAGCAGTTCCTCGTTCGAGAGCTTCCGCGGCGCGTCGTACTTCATGACCGCCTCGGGCTCTTCCTCGTGGGTCGGCACGTCGCGGGTGTCGAGGCCGTCGGGGTCGTAGATGGCCCCGTTCACGTCGGAGACGGCGACGACCGTCGCGCCCTCGTCGTCGAGGAGTCGCGCGGCGGGCGCGCCGACGGACCCGAACCCTTGGACCGCGACGGTGGTGTCTTCGATGTCCCAGCCGAGGTAGTCGATGGCCTCGCGGGCGATGATGGCGACGGAGCGGCCGGGCGCGGTGTCGCGGCCCTTGCTCCCGCCGACCACAGGTGGCTTCCCCGTGACGACGCCGGGCGTCGTCTCGCCTTCCTGCATCGAGTAGGCGTCCATGAACCACGCCATCGTCTGGGCGTCGGTGCCCATGTCGGGCGCGGGGATGTCCTTCGTGGGGCCGATGAAGGGGCGAAGCTCTTCTGCGAACCGGCGGGTGAGCCGCTCTTTCTCGTCGGTCGAGAGGTCCTTGGGGTCGACGACGATGCCGCCTTTCCCGCCGCCGAACGGGAGGTCCATCACGGCGCACTTCCAGGTCATCCACATCGAGAGCCCGATGCACTCGGCTTCGGTCACGCCGGGGTGGAACCGGAGGCCGCCCTTGTACGGCCCGCGGACGCTGTCGTGCTGGGCGCGGTAGCCGGTGTAGACCGCGGTCGAGCCGTCGTCGCGTTCGAGGGGCACCGAGACGCGGTGGACCTGATTCGGGTGTCGGAGCCGCTCGATGACGCCGGGGTCGACGTCGAGGTGCGCCGCCGCGCGTTCGAGCTGCCGGCGGGCCGTCTCGAGGGCTGTCTCTTCCGTCGGTTCGTCGTCCGTCGCGGTGGATGGTGCTGCGGATGCCATGATGGTTCGTGCCGGGCGGATGCCGGCTGAGCCGAGAGACAGACGCGCTGTCCCGCGCCCGTCGGGGCCGACGAATCGGCCGCCATCGGGCGCTTTCGCAATCCTCTATTGTGGATAATTATAATGGTTGTTATCTAGTTTCGCTCGGGGCAATAGTTGTCACACTGGAGTGCCGACCGGCACGATTTTATCACGGTCTATCACACGATTTGCCATGACCGGGCTGTACTACGAGGAGTTCGAGGTCGGTCAGACCATCGAACACGAGAAACGACGCACCGTCTCGGAGTCGGACAACCAGCGCTTCTGCGACATGACGATGAACCAGCAGCCGCTCCACCTCGACGCCGAGTTCGCGGGCGACTCGCAGTTCGGCGAGCGACTGGTCAACGGCCTCTACACGATGAGCCTCGCGGTCGGTCTCTCGGTTCCCGACACGACAGACGGGACCATCGTGGCGAACCTCAGCTACGACGACGTGTCCCACCCGAACCCGGTGTTCCACGGCGACACGCTCCGCGCGCAGACGACCGTCCTCGACAAGCGTGAGACCTCCGACGGCGAGCGCGGCGTGGTGACGATGAAAGTCGAGGCGTTCAATCAGGACGACGACCTCGTCTGCGAGTTCGAGCGGACGGCGCTGTCGCTGAAACGCGAGTTCGCCGCCGACGCGGACGACGCCTGAGCTGGGCCGGGTCGGGTTGGGCCGAGCCACGGCGCGTCGCCCCGCGTCTCCGTAACCCACCCGCACCGTTTTCTCCCCGGCGTCGCTAGCCGGGACATGGATTTCGACGGCCTCTCCGCGCGCGCCACGTCAGTCGCCGACTGGGCCGCCTCGGTCGCCGCCCGCGCCCCCGAACCGACGACCGTCGCCCGGGTCGGCCTTGGCGCGATGGTGTTCGCCGCGGGCGTCCACAAGCTTCTGGACCCGCTTTCGTGGTCGGCCTACGTCGTCCCGTGGCTCGCGCCGTTGCTCGTCGTCTCGCCGGTGACGTTCATGCTCGCAAACGGCGTCCTCGAAGTCGGGTTCGGCGCGGCCATCGTCGCCGACCGCTACACTGCCCTCGCGAGCGCCGTCGCGGCCGTCTCGCTGTCGGCGACGTGTCTCTATCTCGCGGTCGTCTTCGTCGCGGAGGGCGGCCTGTTCGGCGACGTGCTCGCCCGCGACATCGGGTTGGCGGGGCTCGCGTGGGCCGTCTTGGTCGAGTCGCTCCGGCGGCCTACCCGAACACCGTGACGAGGATGAGTTGGGTGTTCATCAACCCGGCGACACCCCACGGGACGGCCACGCCGATGGGAATCGCGCCGCGGTAGCGACTGGGGAGAACGCGCCACGCGACGACCGCGACCGCGAGGACGACGAGTTTCAGCGAAATGAGCGCGCCCACCGGGCCGAACGCCGGGATGAGCGCGAGGACGACGGGGTTCAGTTCGGCGAGGCCCCGGCCGAGCCCGTAGAGCGTCGTCAACACGTCGAGGACGAACGCCAGCATCGTCACGGTCCAGAGGACGTGCTCGTCGCTTATCGCGTGTGCGAGTGCCGCTCGGGGCGTCTCGGGAAGGGGAACTTCGTGGCTCATGGCGGGCTATCGGCAGGCGACGGCCCCGAAGCCGGGACGTGACAGGTCGGGTGGGACCGAGTGGGACGGAACGGGAGTCGGCCGACGATGAGGTCCGTAGCATCCCGACCGTCCTCAGTACGAGCCGCTTAGGTCAGTTACCGTGAGATTACCTGCCGGAAAAACGGAGCATTAACCGCCGAGACCGGCTCAGAGAACCGTTCCGTGCTTCTTGTCCGGGAGCGACTTGTCCACGTCGGCGTAGAACTCGAAGCGGGCGACGAGTTCGTCCCGGAGGCTCGACGGCGGGACGATTTCGTCGATGACGACCTCGCTCGCCATCCGGTGGGCGTCGATGTCCTCGCGGTACTCCTCGCGGAGTTCGTCTTCCATCCGCGCCCGCTCTTCGGGGTCGTCGATGTCGGCGAGCTTGTTCGCGTAGACCGCGTTGATGGCGGCTTCGGGACCCATGATGCCGATTTCGCCCGAAGGGAGCGCGATGACGCTCTCCGGGTCGTAGGCGGGGCCGCCCATGGCGTAGATGCCCGCGCCGTAGGCCTTCCGCACGATGACGGTCTGTTTGGGGACCGTCGCCGACGACGTGGCGTAGATGAACTTCTTGCCCTTCTCCAGGATGGCGTCCTTTTCGACCTGCGAGCCGGCCATGAAGCCGGGGGTGTCGCAGAGGTAGAGAAGCGGAATCTCGTAGGCGTCGCAGGTCCAGATGAACTCCGCGGCCTTCTCGGCGGCGTCGGGGAAGATGGCTCCCGACCGCTCTGTGGGTTGGTTGGCGACGATGCCGACCGGCCGGCCGTCGATGCGGGCGAACGCGGTGACGATTTCCTTCCCGTAGTCGGGCTTCAGTTCGAACACCGACTCGGCGTCGACGACGCGCTCGATGAGGTCGTGGGCGTCGTAGGGGCGGTTCGGCGATTCGGGGATGAGTTCGTCGATGCCGTCGGGCGAGTACCGTGGCGGTTTCGACTCGGAGCGCGGCGGCTTCTCGCCGGCCTTGTCGGGGAGGTAGGTGACGAGTTGCGAGACGAGTTCGCGGGCGTGCGCCTCGTCGCGGGCGACGAGGTCGGCGCTGCCGGACTCCTCGGCGTGCATCCGCGCGCCGCCGAGGTCCTGCATGGATATCTCCTCGCCGGTGACCATCTTCACCATGCGCGGCGAGGCGATGGCCATCGCGGACATCCCCTCGACCATGATGGTGAAGTCGGCGAAGACGGGCGTGTAGGCCGCGCCGGCGATACACGGCCCGTAGAGGACGCATATCTGCGGGACGTACCCCGAGAGCATCGAGTGGTTGTAGTAGTACTTCCCGATGCCCTCGCGGTTGGCGAAGAAGCCGGTCTGCTGGTCGATGCGGCCGCCCGAGGAGTCCATCAGGTAGAGCACCGGCTTGCCCGTCTTGAGCGCCCGCTGCTGCATGCGGAGGAACTTCTCGACGCCGCGGCGGGCCATCGACCCGGCCTTGACGGTGAAGTCGTTGGCCATGAAGTGGAGGTCGCGGCCCTCGAACTCGGCGGCACCCGTGAGGAGACCGTCGCCGGGCAGCCGGGTGTTCGGGTCCGCCTCGTCGACCTCGGGGGAGTTCTCGTGCCACGAGTCGAAGTTGGCGAATTTGCCGTCTTCGAACTTCAGTCCCTCCGGGAACCAGAGGTCGAGGCGGTCGCGAACGAACAGTTTGCCGGACTCCGGCAATCGCTGTTTGTACTTCTCGGGGCCGCCGCCGAGGATGTCCGCTATCTCCTCGCGGAGTTTCTCCTCGCGCTCGGTCGGTCCCAAGTCGTCGTCGAGCGGGAAGGTGTCCGCGGGCGGTTCGGCGTCCGCGACGGCCTCCTCGCCGTCGCCGACGAAGACGTTCACGTCCGTCCCGAGGTGTCGCGCCAGCGCGCTGGCGATGGCCTCGGCCTCGTCGCCGGTCGCGCCGTCGCCGATTCTGACCTTCATACTCGGTGATGCACCACCGTATTCAAAATGGTTTTCCATGCACGATTTGCTGGTCGGGCGAATGGAGGCCGACGACTATCTGGCCGGAGACCGCTCGCTGTCGACGACGGAGTCCGCGGAAAACGAGTGTGCCCGGTCGTTTCGGTTCGCTCGGTGCGGTCGGTGCGGTCGGCGGACTAGTCCCGCCAATAGACGGGCTGGCCGCGCGTCAGTCCAGCGCCGCTTCGAGCTTCGCCACGAGGTCGGTGTTGCCGACGTACATCGGGGTCCGCGCGTGGAGGTCGTCCTTGTCCACGTCGAGGAGCGACTTCGCGCCGTCGGAGGTCGCGCCGCCGGCCGTCTCGATGACGTAGCCGATGGGGTAGCCCTCGAACTGGACGCGGAGTTTGCCCTCGGGAGCGGACTCCAGCGTGGGGTACGCGAAGATGCCGCCGTAGGTGAGAATCTGGTTCACGTCGCCGATCATCGAGCCGCCGTAGCGGAGCTTGCGCGAGGCGTCCTGTTCGACCTCGCGGGCGAACGCCTCGAAGTCGTCGGTCCAGTCGGGGACGCGGCCGCCGAAGCCGTAGACCGAGCCCTCGTCGGGGAGTGTGACGTCCTCGCGGACGAGTTCGTAGCTCGCGTCGTCGTGGATGACGTACTCGTCGACGGTGCCGTTGCGGGCGACGACCATCGTCATGACGGGGCCGTAGAGGACGTAACCCGCGGCGACGAGGTCGCGGCCGTGGGCCGGAAGCGGGCCCTCGTACACCGCGAAGATGGTCCCCATCGTGTTGTTCGGCTTCAGGTTCGACGAGCCGTCGAGGGGGTCGACCGCGACCGACAGCCGACCGGTGCCCACGTCGACGGACTCGGGGCGCTCTTCGCTGGCGTACTCACCGACGCCCTCGAGCGCGCCGATGCGCTCGCAGAGGAGGTCGTCGGCGAACACGTCGGCGGCCATCTGCGTCTCGCCGCTCGGGTTCTCGTCCTCGGCGGTGACGCGGCGGCCGGGAAGACCGGTTCGAATCTCGGGCGCGGTGCTCGCGATGACGTCGACCACCCCATCGATGGTCCGCACGTCGCGGGCGGTGTCGGCGGTGTTGATGTCCGTCGTCGCCATCAGGCCCACCCCTCGGAGCGTCGGCGAGTCGGGCGTGAATCGTCGGCGAGTCGGGAGCGTTCCCCGAGCGTCGTCGGGGCGGGAGATACCGTCTGCGGGGAGTCGACGGCCGTGTCGGAGCCGGGCATCATCTGATTCAAAGTGGTGTAACTACCTATATAAAATCTGCGTCTAATGTGGTTTAGGAGATATTGCCGAATTCCTCCGTTATGGGGTTCGTAACGAAATATTACGGCAGATGATTCTCCGAATGAAAATTACTACTCAGATAGTAAAAATTCGGATGTGGCGGCGGGAGCGCTCACTCCATCGCGTCGCGCGCCTGCGCCTTCCACGCGCTGACGACGGTCGGGTCGATTCGGAGGGCATCGGCGACGTGTTCCGGGTCCGCGGTGGCGAGTCGCCTGACGGAGCGGACGCCCGCCTCGGCGAGCAGTTCGGCGTCGTCCTCGTCGACGCCGGCGAGCGTCGTCAGCGGCTTCGGCTTCGACCGCTCGCGCCACGCCGCCTCGGCCGCGAGCGCGTCTCCCGAGCCGTCGGCCGACGCGTCGTTCGTCTCCCGCCCGCTGGGTGTCCAATCACCCGACTCGGTCGTCTTCGAGGGCGCATCCGCGTCGTCGCTCGCTCCCGACGGCGTCCAGTCGCCGTCCCGTGCTGGCCCGCTCGAACCCGCCGCTTCGCTCCGGCCGCTGGGGGTCCAATCGCCGGCGTCGCGCTCGTCGTCACCGGTGTCTGCCTCGTCGGTCGCATCCCAATCGCCCGAACTCGCGGCGACCCACGCGCGCTCGTCGTCGCCCAGTCCGCGAACCTGCGAGGAGCGTCGGTCGAGGTCGTCGCCGGAGTTGAACGACCACGAAAGCGAGTGCCATCGCCGAATCTTCGCCGCGACGCCGGGGTTCGTGCCCGCGGCGACGAGGTCGCGGTAGCACACCTCGCCGTCGACGATAGCGTCCACGTCGATGTTCGACTCGGCGAGGGATTCGGCCGTCGCCGGGCCGACGTACTTCAGGTCCTGTAGCTCGGTCGGCACGGCGTCGCTCGCGCGGGCACCTCGCGGTCTGAGCAGGTGTGTCAGCGCCTCGTCGGGGTTCGACGGCCCCTCGTCCGCCTCGTTTGCCCGGTTCGTGCCCTCGCCGTCGCTCCGGCGCGCGTCCGAGACGGCTTCCCCTCCGTCCCCGCCCGCGTCGTCTTCGTCGTATCTGCCGGCGTCGTTCACCCCAGTCACCGTTGCATATCCCCATTCTTGCGCCCGACTTGAGTCTTCCCGTGGTAGTCACGAGTCTGTCACTATTCCGAACACATCGGCAAGTTTTACCTCCCCACCTCGCGCAGACCCGGACATGTACGATACCGAAGATATCGACACGGTGGGCGTCGTCGGCGCGGGAACGATGGGCAACGGCATCGCGCAGGTGGCCGCGATGGCCGGCTACGACGTGGTCATGCGCGACCTCGAAGCGGAGTACGTCGAACGCGGGCTGTCGGCCATCGACGACAGCCTCTCGCGGTTCGTCTCGAAGGAGAAACTGACCGCGTCGGCGGCCGACGCGACCAAGGGGCGTATCTCGGGGACGACCGAACTCTCGGACCTCGCCGACTGCGACCTCGTGGTCGAGGCGGCCGTCGAGAACATGGACCTGAAACGCGACATCTTCGCCGACCTCGACGACATCGTCCCCGAGGGCGTCGTGCTGGCGACCAACACCAGCACGCTCTCTATCACGACCATCGCGGCCGCGACCGAACGCCCCGAACTCGTCGTCGGCCTCCACTTCATGAACCCCGTCCCGATTATGAAGGGCGTCGAGGTCGTCCGCGGCGAGAAGACCGACGACGAGGTCGTCGCCTTCGCCCACGACTTCTCCGAAGACCTCGGCAAGGAGACGTGGGAGTCCGACGACAAGCCCGGCTTCGTCACCAACCGCATCCTCATGCCGTGGCTCAATGAGGGCATCCGCGCCTACGACGAAGGCGTCGCCTCCAAGGAGGACATCGACCGCGGCATGACTCTCGGCACGAACGTCCCGATGGGTCCGCTCACCCTCGCGGACCACATCGGCCTCGACATCTGTCTGGACGCCTCCGAGACGCTGTTCGAGGAGCTCGGCGACCGCTACAAGCCAGCGTACCTGCTCAAGCGCAAGGTCGCAGCGGGCGACCTCGGCAAGAAGACGGGCAAGGGCTTCTACGAGTACGACTAACGGCGCTCTCCGGTCGGCGCTGTCTTCGACCCCGAACCCGAACCGCGGCGATAGCGCATTACACCGGCACCGACCGCCCCCGCGACCAGAAACAGCCCGCCCAGCCCCGCCAGCGCCACCGCCAACCCTTCGACGGTCTGTGACCCAGCGGCGGCGACGAAGGCGATGAGCGCGCCGAAGAGGAACACGGCGGCGACGAATCCGCCGACGAAGAGGACGAACGACGGCGAGAGGAAGTCGTCTGCGGGCATACTCTCACCTTGACCGCGAGGAGACGAAACTGTTGCCCCGCGAAGGAGAAGGCTATCAAACCTGAAATCCCGCGCGAACCCTTTTATCCCGTCCCGCGTGAAGGTCTCTCAATGATTACGGTCGAGAACCTGCGGAAGACCTACGGCGACTTCCCCGCCGTCGTGGGAAGCGATTTCTCGGTCGAGTCGGGCGAGGTGTTCGGCATCGTCGGCCCCAACGGCGCGGGGAAGACGACGACGCTGAAGATGCTCGCCGGGCTCGTCGAACCGACCGGCGGGTCGGCGTCGGTGCTCGGATACGACCCCGAGGAGCCGGCGATGCGGCGCAAACTCGGGTTTCTCCCCGAGGAGTCGCCGCTGTACGAGGACATGACCGCGCGGTCGTACCTCCGATTCTTCGCCGACCTCTACGACGTCCCCCGCGACGTGGCCGACGAGCGAACCGGCGCGGTGCTCGACCGCCTCGACCTCGAATACCGCGACCGCCGACTCGGCGACATGTCGAAGGGGATGAAGCGCAAGGTCGCCATCGCCCGGTCGCTCGTCAACGACCCCGACCTGCTCATCTACGACGAACCGGCCAGCGGCCTCGACCCCCTGACGACGAACGTCGTCTTGGAGTTCGTCCGCGAGCTCCGCGACGAGGACAAGACGGTCGTCTTCAGCGCGCACAACCTCTTTCACGTCGAGTCCATCTGCGACCGCGTGGTCATCATGAACCGCGGCGAAATCATCGCCCGCGGGACGGTCCCCGAGATTCGCGCGGAACACGGCGAGACGACCTACCGCGTGTTCACGACCGTGCCGCTCCCGGAGACCCTGCCCGCGGACGACGAGGTCGGAGGCGAAGGCGAGGAGCGCCACGTCGCCGTCGTCGACGAGATGGCGGCCGTCGAGTCGCTCCGCGAGGCGGCCGGGGCCGCCGGCGGCCGCGTCGCCGACATCCGAACCGACGAGGCGTCCTTAGAGGACATCTTCCTCCGACTCGCTCGCGAAGCACCGACCACGAGCGAAGCCGAGGGCGGTCGCGGAACGGCCGCCGCTGGCGACCACGTCGCCGGCGAGCGCGAGCAACGTGTCGCCGGAGGTAACGGGCAGTCGTGACCGACCTCCGAACGCGACTGGTCGCGCACGCCCGGACCGTCCTCCGCATCGCCCGCTGGGAGGTGTCGCGCTCGGCGGGGACGCTCGACCGCCGGACCGCCGTTATCGGACTGGTCGCCGTCCTCGTCGCCGGCGGCATCGCGGCCGGCGCGGCCGGTGGCGGGGTCGCGCTCGACCGCGACCTCTACCGCGTCGGCATCGCCAGCGACAGCCCCTACTACGACGCGGTCGACCAGTCGTCGACGCTCGACCCGCGACCCGTCTCGGACCCGAACGTCGAACTCGTCGTCAGCGAGACGCACATCTCGGTCGCCGACACGCAGACCGGCCGGGCCGCCTACAGCGCGTTCCGCGACGCGGTCCAGTCGTACAACGAGCGGCAGATGGCCCGCGAGGAGAACCAGTCGGCCGCGTTCCCGGTCGTCGTCGACCTCCAGTACCGCGAGCGCGCCGCGCTTGTCCCGGCCGGGAGCCGCGTCGACGGCGGCGCGGGCGGAGGCGGCGGCGAAGCCGGAACCGGCGACGGGGGCGGAACCGACGCTGGAACCGGAAGCGGAACCTCCGGCGACGCCGACGGTGCGGGCGGGACAGCGACCGACGGCCCGGCCGCGTCCGACGCCGCGGCGGCCGACGACGGCGGCGTCGACGCCCCGTCGCTCGGTGGGATGGCGAGCCTCTTCGGCGGCGACACCAGCGGGTCGCCGGCGAGCATCAGCCCGCCGTTCCCCTTCGCCTCGCTCGTCCTCGCCTTCGCCTTCCTCGTGCCGATGAACTTCGTGATTCAGGCCTACGGGTCGAGCGTCCTCAACGAGCGCATCAACCGCCGCGGCGAGCTGCTCCTCGTCGCGCCCATCTCGCCGGGCGACATCGTCGCCGGCAAGACGCTCCCGTACCTGCTCGGCACGGTCGCGATAACTATCGCCATCGCGGCGGCGGTCGGCGGCGGCGTCGTCTCGGTGGCGGCGGTCGTCCCCATCGGCCTCCTGTTTCTCGCGTCGACGTTCGTCGGCGCGATGTTCGCCCGCTCGTTCAAGGAACTCACGTTCGTCACGGTGACGGTGTCGGTGTTCCTGACGACGTACACGTTCGTCCCGGCCATCTTCACGAACGTCACGCCCATCGCGCTCATCTCGCCGCTGACGCTCGTCGTCCGCGACCTCGCCGGCGAGTCGATTCCGCTCGGCGAGTTCCTGTTTTCGGTCGGGCCGATTCTCCTCGCGGCGGGCGTGCTGTTTCTCCTCGGCGTCGGCGTCTACCGCGAGGAGGACATGTTCACCCAGCGGCCGGTCCCGCTGAAGTTTCTCGACGCGCTCGACAGCCGAATCTCGCGGGCGCGCTCCGTGGCGACCCTGTCGGCGCTGTCGATTCCGTTCGTCTTCATCGCCGAACTGCTGGCCATCGCGGTGCTGTTCGTCCTCCCGGTGGACCTGACCGTCCCGATGATTCTCCTCGCGGTCGCGGTCATCGAGGAGTTGGCCAAGAGCCTCCACGTCCTCGCGGCCTTCGAGAAGGCGCGGTTCTCCCGGACGCTCCGGTCGTCGCTCGTCCTCGGCGGGCTCTCGGGGCTCGGCTTTTTCGTCGGCGAGAAGTTCACCGCCATCGCCCAACTCGCCGGGTTGCAGTCGCTCACACTCGGGCAGACCGCCTTCGCGCCCTCCGGCGTCGGTATCGGCGACGGGACCGGCGTGAGCGCTCTCGTCGTTCTCGGCTTGTTCCTCGCGCCGCTGGCGCTCCACGCGGTGACGGCCAGCGTGACCGCCTTCGGGGCGAGCCGGGGTCGCTCGGCCTACGGCGTCGCGCTCGCGGGCGCAATCGCGATTCACCTCGTCTACAATCTCCAGGTGGTGAGCGCCCTTGGGTAGCCCGCGACTCGCCATCGCCCGGCGCGAACTCGGCAGTCTCCGCAAGGAAAAGACCATCGTGCTGGCGCTGGCCATCCAGCTGTTCGTCGCGGCGTTCTCGTCGTTCCTCGTCGTCGGGCTCGTCTCGCTGTACGACCCCGGCGCGGCGAGCTATCAGGTCGACGTGGCCGTCGCGGGCGACGAGGAGGCAGTCGAGGACCTGCTCCGCGCCGTCGGGACCGAAGACGGTCTCAGCGGGCGGCCGTACTCGTCCACGTCGGCCGCGATGACGGCGTTCCAAGAACGGCAGGTCGATGCCGTCTTAGAGGCGTCAACGGGCGAGGACGGCAGGATACGAGTCGCGGCGGTCGCGCCCGATACGGGCGTGGAGACGACGGCGGTCGTCGTCCGCCTCCGCGACGCGCTCCGCGAACTGGAGCGTAACGAACGCGCGGAGCGGAGCGCGTTCCTCGCCACGGACCCGCTGTCACTCCCGCCGGCGGCGGAGTCGAGCCCGTACTTCGGCTTTACCTACACGGTGCTCGTCCCGCTGTTGTTGTTCCTGCCCGTGTTCATCTCCGGGTCGCTGGTGGTCGATTCGCTCACGGAGGAGGTGGCCCGCGGGACGCTCGAACTCCTGCGGGTCGCGCCCGTGAGCTTCGCGGCCGTCGTGGACGGAAAGCTCCTCGCGGCCGGCGGGCTGGCACCCGTGCAGGCGGTGGCGTGGATGCTCCTCCTCCAACTGAACGGGTCGACTATCGAGAGCGTCCCGTGGCTGTTCGGCATGGTCGCCGGGCTCTCGGCCGTCGTCGTCACTCTCGGCGCGGCGGTGGCGATTACCTCGCCCGACCGCCGGGTCGCCCAACTCCTGTACTCCATCGGCGTGCTTCTCGTCTTCGCGGGTACGTCGCTCCTTCCATTGAGCCCCGCGAACACGGCCGCGCGGCTGGCGCTCGGGACGGCGGGGGTCGGCGCGAAAGTCGCCGTCGCGGGGCTCGTCTTCGTCGGCGTCGTCGCGCTCGTCGGCCTCCGGTTCGTCGTCGACCGGGTGGACCCGAACGAACTCGGCTGAGGCTCCGTCTCTCAGTTCCGCTCTCGGCGGTCGCGTCCGACTCCGCTCCGACACCGCACCGGAAGTCGTACAAGCCCCGAGTCCGAGAGGCGACACATGGCACTCGGAGGCACCGCGAAGAAGCTCCAGAAGGTCGCAGAGATGGCCGAAGACGTGTACAAGAAGCTCAACGAACTGCGCGAGCAGGTCGTCGAGGTCCGCGAGACGGTCAACGAGACGAAGTCGCGCGTCGACCGGCTCGAAGCCGAGAACGCCGAACAGCGGGCGATTCTCGAAGCCATCGCCGAAGAACAGGGCGTCGACCTCGACGCCGCCATCGCGCAGGCGCACATCTCCGAAGCCGAGGAAGGCTCGGCCGGCGGCGACACCGAGGCGACCACGGACGCGTCTGGCGCCGATGCCGACGCACCGAGCGACACCACCGACGAAGCGTAATCCGACCCGCCCCTCCGTCTCTCTCCGTTCTCTTTCGACATCCCGTCCCCGCCACAGCCTCGCTGCCAGTCCCGAAGACGACGCTTTGCTTTCGGCCGGCGTCAGTCGCTCCGGTCGCGAGTCGACCGCCGACGAGGGACGAACCGGGATGAAAACGTTCAGGGCCAGGGGCAACTTTTGCCCACGTATGACCACGCACCGCGACCCCCTCGACTCGGTGCTCGACGCCGTCGGCGAGACGCCGCTCGTCAGAGTCCACGCGTCGCCCGACGAGGTGCCCGTCTACGCGAAGCTCGAATCGTTCAACCCGGGCGCGAGCGTCAAGGACCGCATCGGGACGTACATGCTCGAACGGATGCTCGAATCGGGCGAACTCCCCGAGGGCGGCACCATCGTCGAGCCGACCGCCGGCAACACAGGCATCGGCTTCGCCGTCGCGGCCGGACAGCTCGGCATCCGCGCGGTGTTCGTCGTCCCCGAGCGGTTCAGCGTGGAAAAACAGACGCTCATGCGCGCGCTCGGTGCCGACGTGGTGAACACGCCCACCGAAGACGGGATGGGCGGCGCTATCGACCGCGCTCACAAGCTCGCCGACGAACTCGACGACGCCGTCGTCCCCCAGCAGTTCTCAAACCCGCTCAACCCCGAGGCGCACTACGAGACGACCGCGCCCGAGATTTACGACGCCCTCGACGGCGAGGTCGGCGCGCTCGTCGCCGGCTGCGGCACCGCGGGCACGCTCATGGGCATGGCGCGGTACGGCCGCGAGCACCACGAGGACACGTTCGTCACCGCGGTGGAACCCGAGGGCTCGCTCTACGCCCGGCTCCACGGCCGCGACGTGGCGGAGGCGTCGTACAAGACCGAGGGCATCGGGACGCACGACCCCGCGACGAACGAGCTGTTCGACCCCGAACTGGTGGACGAAATCGTCCAAATCGCCGACCGCGACACCCACGACGAGATGCAGCGCCTCGCCGCCGAGGAGGGCCACCTCGTCGCGTCGAGCGCCGCCGCCAACTCGCTGGCCGCCGTCGACGTGGCCGAGCGCGCCGCCGCCGGCGACCTCGACCTCCCGTACGACGCCGTCGTCACCGTCTTCCCCGACTCCTCGGAGCGATACCTCTCGAAGGGCGTCTACGGCGACTTCGAGTCGTGGGAAGGGTGAAAACGGCGGTTCAGCGGCCGGCTCAGGCCGACTCGTCGCTCCGCCGTCCGCTCAGGCGAGCCGCGAGTGTTCGACCTTGAAGCACTTGTCCTGGACGAACGAGAGCCCCGCCTCCTCGGCGCGGGCGGCCGCGTCGTCGTCGCTGATGCCGAGTTGGAGCCAGACGGCCGCCACGTCGCCGCGGGCGTCGGCGCGCTCGATTGCGGCGTCGACGATGCCGCCAGCCTCCTCGGACGGCCGGAACACGTCCACGAGGTCGATGTCCTCGTCCACGTCGGCGAGCGAGTCGTACGCCGTCTCGCCGAGGATTTCGTCGTGGAAAGGGTTGACCGGGACGACGCGATAGCCGTGGCGCTGCATGTACGCCGGGACGTCGTGGGCGGGCTTGCCGGGCGTGGCCGAACAGCCGACGACCGCGATGGTCTCGGCGTCGAGCAGCGCGCGGATGTCGTCGTCGCTGGTGATGGGCATACCTACGACGTGGCCGGCTGCGGATAAAAATCTCGGGCGGCTGTGCGGTCTGCTCGCCGTTCCAGTAAGTCAGAAGACCCGTCGATTTTGCCGTCGTCGCCGACGCGGTCGCCGCTGAAACTCCCCGATTAGTGGTCCGCGATGCGGATGTCCGGCGGCGCGTCCTCGTGAGTCGTGATGATGCCGTCGAAGAGCTGTTTGATGGTGTTCATCGTCCGGTCGTCGTGGGCGTCGGCGTCGATGGTGAACAGGCCGAGGCCGCCGACGCTCTGGATGCGGCCGGTGAACACGTGGAGGAACCGGAAGACGGTCTGGAGGTCGGCGTACATCAGGAGCGTCGACAGCGAGTGGAGCATGATGCGGTTCTCCGGCAGGCCGCGGTCTTGGTAGTACTCCTGGAGAATCTCCGAGAGCTTGATTCCGATTCCGGTCATGTCGACCGGCGACGACGTGTATCGGATTCGCTCGTCGTCGCGGACCTCGCCGACGCCCTGCTGTTTCGTGACGCAGTCGACGACCGCGACGGGTTTGCCCTCGTAGTCGAGTCGCTTGCCGAAGTCGTTGAGGATGCGGTCCGCGCCGTCTTTGGTCGTGACGATAACCGCGCCCTCGCCGTTTCGGGTGCCCTCGGCGAGAATGTCGAGCGCCAGCGAGCGCTTGCCGGTCAGCGGCGGCCCGACGAGAAGGAGGTTCGTGCCCGGTTCGACCTCGACGTCGAGGTCAGCGCCTAACTTATACATGCGGGTACCTCGGTTCGACGGTATCGACTCCGAGGAACGCAATCGCGTGACGCTTCCGCTCGCCGAGGGTCATCGGATAGTACGACCATGCGGTGAGCCGGTAATATTCTTTTTGATTGGCGGATAGAACGCTCCCCGTTCGTCGGCGCGTTCCCCGGAATCCGACCGATTGTTCGTCCGCATACATTTATATGGTTCCTCCAGTCTGCGCCGTCGCCCGTCCGACGATGAAGGCGAACGCCGCTAAAAACATCCCGTATTTGAGTCGGCGCTGCGCCGCGGCCGGGTCGGCGAACGACCGAACCGCGGCCGCGAGCATGACCGCGTCGGCGGGGGCGACGATTCCGAGGTACGCCAGCCCGAACCCGCCCCAGACGAACGGCACCGCGCTCGCGGCGACGGCCACGACCAAGACGACCGCGCCGAGCCACAGCGACGCCTCCTCGCCGACGACGATGGGAAGCGTCCGCAGTCCCTCTTCCCTGTCGCCGCCGATGTCCTCCACGTCTTTGACGATTTCGCGGGTCAGCGTCGCCAGCGCGGCGAGTACACAGAGGACGACCGCGCCCAACGGCTCGCCGATGGCCGCGCCGCCGAAGAGGAACGTCGAGCCAGTGAGCGCGGCGACGACGACGTTGCCGACGCCCGGGAGGCCCTTGAAGAACTCCGTGTACGCGAGGAGCGCGACGAGGTTGACGACGGCGATGGCGATGGCGACGACCGGGAGGACGAACGCCGAGACGACCGCCCCGCCGAACAGCGCGATGCTGAACCACTTCGCCTCGGCCGCGGTCACCGCACCGCGCGGAATCGGCCGGTCAGGGCGGTTGATGCGGTCGATATCGCGGTCGAAGTAGTCGTTGATGGCGTTACCCGCCCCCGTGGCGAACACGGTGGCGAGCATCGCCGCGACGACGACGAGCGCGTCGCTCGGGGACGCCCCGGCGACGAACGCCCCGGTGAACGTGAGGACGCCGGCGGCGACGGCGTTTCCCGGTCGGGTGAGTTCGGCGAACCCGCGCGCTCGCGTACCGAGAGACATACCCCGTACTGTTCGGAGGTCGCGTATAAATCGCGCGGAGTCGCCGCCTCGAATCAATCCATTTAAAACAATCCACGACAGACGAAGTCATGTAGGGCGCTTAGCTCAGTCTGGACAGAGTGCTTGGCTTCGGACCAAGTTGCCGTGGGTTCAAATCCTGCAGCGCCCATGATTCTCTCGCAAACAACGTGAACTGAGAGTCATCTTCCGCGGGAACTGGAACTCTGTGGCCGGGGCGGCAGACAGCCTCTCCCGCCAGTCACCGCCGTCCGCGTCGCCTCTTCTCACGGAACGCCACGGAACGAACCGCGGTAAGGGTCATGCGTCGGGGGGAGGCCCCACGCGAAGGTAACCCTCTAGGGTCGGGAGAGAATCCCCCGCCGTCGCACGCATCACGCTCCTTCCGTGGGGCGTCGGAGCCGTCGTACCGACGCTCGGCTTTCCGCTCTAAACTCGACGGCAGACTCGACTTCACAACCCAAACTTGCGCCGCGCCGAAACCCCGATTCTCCTAGGCACAATCCAGTTAGGGACGGCTCCCCTCATATCCGACCACATGGACCGGACCGAATACGCGATACT
This sequence comes from Haloferax prahovense DSM 18310, assembly GCF_000336815.1. GTDB lineage: Archaea > Halobacteriota > Halobacteria > Halobacteriales > Haloferacaceae > Haloferax > Haloferax prahovense. The sequence continues at coordinate 1,580 of NZ_AOLG01000013.1, read as the reverse complement.
CACGGTCATCGCACTCGCGACGGTCGGAATCGGCGTGTTCACGACCACGGAGCCGCTGGGAACGTTCCTCGTCGAGAGCGCCCGAGAGGCGCTTTCGACGACCGCGGCCATGGCGTGGGTGACGTGGTGGGCGCTCGTCGTCGGCTTCGCAATCGCCGGCGGCGTGGAGGCGTGGACCTCGGGCGAGGAGGTCTCGGAGCTACTGGAGGGCCACGGTCCGAGAGAAATCGGCTACGGCTCGCTGTTCGGCTTCGTCTCGTCGTCGTGTTCCTACAGCGCTATCGCCACGGCGAAGAACCTGTTCAAGAAGGGCGGGTCGGCGGCGGCGACCCTCGGGGCGTTCATGTTCGCCTCGACCAACCTCGTCATCGAAATCGGCGCGGTCATCTGGATTCTGCTCGGCTGGCAGTTCCTCGTGGCCGACATCCTCGGCGGGTTCATGCTCATCGGGTTGATGGCGTTCGGCTTCGTCTACCTCGTGCCCGACGAGGTGGTCGAACAGGCCCGACAGAACGTCAAAGACGAGGGTTCGGAGACCGTCCGCGACCCCGTCTGCGGGATGGAAGTCGACCCCGACGAGACCGAGTACTCGGTCGAACACGACGGGCGGACGTTCTACTTCTGCTCGACGTCGTGCAAGGAGAGCTTCGACCCCGAGAAGGCAAACACGACGGTCCGCGAGCAGGCGACGTCGCTGTCGGGGTGGAAGGCGCTCGCCGACAAGCAGTGGAAGGAGTGGGGGATGCTCTGGGACGAAATCGCCATCGGGTTCGTCTTCGCCGGCCTCATCGCCGGGTTCATCCCCGAGTCGGTGTGGACCTCGGTGTTCTCGGGACCGACGTTCGGCGTTCCCGTGTACGTGTTTTGGACCGCGGTCCTCGGGGCCGTCATCGGCGTCGCCACCTTCGTCTGCTCGGTGGGGAACGTCCCGTTCGGGGCGGTCCTGTTCTCGAACGGCCTGCCGTTCGGGAGCGTCCTGAGCTACATCTACGCGGACCTCATCGTCCCGCCCATCATGGACGCCTACCGCGAGTACTACGGGACGAAGTTCGCGGCGATTCTCTCGGGGATGATATTCGTCGCGGCGGTCCTGACGGGCGTGGTCGTCCACTTCGTCTTCCTCGGCGCGGGGCTCATCCCGTCTCCCGAGAGCGTCCAAATCGTCGAGGTAAGCATCGAGGCGGATTACAAACCCGCGTTGAACGTGTTCGCCACCGGCCTGTTCGGCGTCCTCTACTGGCTCCACCGCTCGGAGTCGGTCGGCGACGAGGGACGCGGCGGCCACGGTGAGGCGGCGAACGTCGGCGGCTAAGCCGCCGACTCGACACGTAACCCACGAACCGCAAAAAACGAAGTCGGGGTTTTCCGGCCCGGCCGAATCCCCGGTTCACGTCTATCGGTGCTCGATGCCCTGCTTCGAGACGTTCGCTCGGGTGACGTAGTCGTCCATCCACTCGGGGTCATCGTCGCCTTTCTCCTCGGTCCACGCCCACCCTTCGTAGACGTGGACCCGGTCGGTCCCGCGCTCGCGGAGCCTGAGCGTCGCTTTCCCGTCGATGTCGTCGGGACTCGGGGCGGGG